>CAWJSD010000012.1:0-538534 GCA_963845435.1 uncultured Alphaproteobacteria bacterium | reverse complement strand
CTGTAACGTTCGAGGCAAAAAGGTCGATCATCGATGAGGATGATCAATTTATTGCCCTGAATATCGCCATAGTTGTAAGCCGAAATTCACCTTCGTACGAATACTGCCGAAGAGCTCAATATCAACAATATTATCAGCTATGTGATCGCTTCTTTCTGAAGCAGTCCTCGGTGAGGAAATGTGCTGTCGCTGCGGCTGCCGGGGTTCACGCTGGCGGCCATTGCACTTACGTCCCACCTTTGAGGCTGGCGTTATTGATGCGTGCCGCGAAGGAATGACGATGAAGACGCGCTGCTCACTATCGCCGCCTAGCAACCGTGCCGGCCCTAAACCCAAATCCAATGGACCAGTTCGCAATGAAATGATGTCGGCCGAAGACGCATTAACCGAAACGAACCCAAACTCTTTCGCCTGTATCGGCAAGGATGGCTGCTCTGCCTGTGAATGCCCGATTGCGCTGAATGCGGACATCGACGTGGCCGGGGTCGGTTTCGGCGCCGTGGCGGACGCGCCCGCTGGTCTCGGCAGCGATCAGGGTCAAGCAGGCCCATGGAGAATAATTTCGCCGCGTCGGGTCAGGTGTCGGAGATGACGTCCGTGAGCACCAATGGAACGCGCGAGCGAGGGGGCCTGGTCCGCTGTCGCTCGGTTCGAACTTCGATGCGGTGTTGCGGACGGTAGCCCGAGGTTTGAGCGTAGGCGCCTGCGCCCGGGACATTGCGTGGTTGGCCAAGCGCGAGCGCGGCGCTTTTCTGAAACAACAGCAGCAGCTCGTGGCCGGTGGATAGAGGCTGTGGTCGGTGACGTGGGCCGTAGCCAGAACGATCCATTGGCCGCGCTGAGTTCGAAGCCCATGCAAGCAATGTGAAAGTTGGCCAGGATTCGCCGGTGACGTGATGGCACCGAGTAGTCCGGCGCTGGCAAGATGGCGAACGGCCGGCTGCGATCCAGGCCGCATCGAACCCCGGGGAAGCGTTGGGCGGCGAGGGCGATGGGTGCGCTCCGCGATCCTAACTTGCCGGATCCGGTTGGTCGCTGCGGCCGGGACAAGGTCGGTGAACGCGGGTTGCGCCAGGCAGCCTCTCTGCATCAGACGCTGCAGGACCGCGGGATCGCGGGCATCGCCGGAGATCAGCCGATGTGGACCGAGCCGGAACAGGCGCCCGACCCGCGCAACCGAGGCATCTGCGCGAGGAGGTATCGATCGAGCCCGGGGGCGGGCGCCCGATGGCGGAAGAGCTGGTCACGCCGATCACGATTCGTCGATCTCGTCGGTGCCAAAGCCGGAAATCTCGATAAGGGCGTAGTTCGGGAGTTGAGCTCATATAATAAGTGCCCGATATCGTCCATGGCCCACGTACCTTTCGCCGAGGGGGTTGACGGCGAGGCGGAGCAGGCGCTGATCAGTGCTGGTCCAGATGGTCGACCCGGATACTAAAAGCGCGTTCCCGCGCCATTCTGACGCCATACTTGCTTACAGCGGCCGGTTCATCACCTGCGACTTTTCCTGTTTCTCTAGCCACCGAACCACCAATTCCGAATCGCAAAATGCGCTTTCGGCAGATTGGTGGGGTGCGTAAAAATGATGCATAAGCAGGTGGGGTTCGAAATCCGCGAATTGCGAACGGGCGTATGGGCCTATGGATCCGCGATCATTATCGGATTAAAAAAGGCGAGGTATTTGCCGATTCCCGTTCGGCCGCTGTACGAAAGGTACAGCAACTGATTGGTCGCGACCTCCGCATAAGACATACGAGCAGCGCGGAGGAATTTTGCGTGACGCCTCGCCACCAGTCCCATCGTGACTGGTGTTACTCTGCTAGTGACGTAAATGTACCAGCCAATGGACAAAGCCGGTGACGCCCCCGTTGAGGCGAAGCGAAACGGCTTGGTCACATAAAAAGCCTTGCAACACGCTAGCACGTCGTATTCATCGACGAACGCGGCGAAATTGTAGCGCACGCCTTCGAAAGCATCAGAGTAAGCAATGAAAAAGAATGCCTGAGCGACGTTCATCAGGAGCAGCACCCGCGTGCGCGCCGCCAGCGAACCAAAAATTCGCAACGGGTCATTACGTTGATCATTGTCGCGTAGGAGCGACATGTCTGAGATGATTGAAAGTTATCAGTTGTCGATCATGCCAGGTGGATGGGCTCTGCATCGGCGCTGACCATGCGTTGATCCTCCCAGGCGATTTGTCTTTATTGCGTTCGCTTAGGCAGGTTTCATACGATTTAGATTATTAAAAATTACCACGAATTCGAATGCCCGGTAAGCAATTGCTGGCTCCGCTTACCGTCACAACTTTGGAAGTGACGACAAATCCGCGAGGCGCGTGCTTTTCCAAAACCAGTCTTCTACACGCGCCGGGCGGCTGGCATTGGCGTATACGTGGAATTGAGTCTCTCGAACGGCAGTATAATCGGGATCGGAGCAGGACGATATTGACTAGCGCCTATCAGCATTTCGGCAAGCCTACCCTCGCGAACAATTCCCATTTTACAAAATGCGAGTGTGCCGTACGGCTGGTTGTTTTCATGGGAAACCATCGCTTGACCCCGTATAAATCACTCAGTCGGGACAACATGCTGATGTTGGCCAAAACAGAATCAGGACCAACCCCCGGATGTGAGTGGAAATCTGAAACTAAGGCGTTCCTTCCGAAGTCATAAGCCAAACTTGGCGTTACCAAAGCGAGCGCGTGGTCTAATGGTGCCGGATTGGTTGGAACCAATTATTGGCTAACGCGGGGCCACTTACACAGGTCGTGTTTTTTATTGTTGCGGACGAATAACCTGTATAACTGACTGATCAACATGGCGAATCGATATCAAGTAAGGTGTCCGTGGCGACCCTGCAACAAAATGTCGCCGTGGCGACCTTGGCGTTTTACTCCGCTTCCCTGGGAACGGCGGGTAGGGGCGCGAGCCACTTGTTTTGTGATGTGACGTCAATCAATCGGGTGCATTGTCATGAGTGAACTTTCTGAAATCTACCCTGAGGTACCGGCAGCGGTTGCCAAGGCGTTCGGGTCTCCGCCCTTGGTCGGCGACGAGAAAATTGAGGATTATTCAGCGTTTTTCTGTCTGATGGCGAATGAACGCAAGCCGCAGGACACGATGTCGTGGCTTTATCTGAAGGACGTCGTGGATCAGTCGTGGGAAATTGCAGCGGGAGCCAATTAAAGCGAGCACCATCCAGAAAAGAAATTTTGACCAGTTAAAAAACCTCAATAGACAGATGGCTGCGGCGTACCAGCTTCGTAAAAAAAACGAGCTGGGTCTGGTAGACGAGAAACCGTTGAACGAAAATCTTCCGATGGTCTATCTCAATGACCGTAAATCTATTGACGGCTTTGATCGTCGGATTGCAAACAACGAAATGCGCCGGGCGGCGACGCTGCGCGAGTGGGAGAGTTGGGAAGCGAAGCGGTCGGCTGCCAATACTGGAGGATCTCGGCCTCCAGTCATTGACGGCGAGTTCACCGAAGCTGCGGAGTAGGGCCGTGGCCACCGAATCGCAGGTGTCAGCCAACAAAAGGAACGCAACGAAAACACCGACCACGCTCGGCAGCCGGCCGTATGAAGTCCAGCCACAATGCACTCCGCCACGGCCTGGCCGTTAGCATTGCATTGCTGCAGGAATTCCAGGCCGATATCGATCAGCTTGCGGCCTGCATTGAACGTGATGCTGCAGGATCGATTTCCGAATCGGCTCGGATGGCCGCCGAAGCTCAGCTGGATTTAGTGCAAATCCATCACGTAAGGACGAGACTATGGCGGATCCGGTTCGACAGGGATGACCAGTTTTTCTTCATTGACGAATGGGAGGATCAGTTCAACGCACTGGAAAGATATGAGCGGCGTGCCAGGTCCCGCCGCAAGAAAGCGCTGCTTGGGCGTTCCTATTCGATGCCATCTGACCGCCTTGCATAAATCACGGAACGGGCAAGTTGCCCGGACGGTTGAGATGGAGCCGGGGGCACATCACCAGCCAAACCCGTTTAGCGTTGACCCGCATTGCATTGGCAAGGCTTACCCAAGCCATCCGGAACGGATTTTGGCGTTGATCCCAATCCACACGATGGAACAAATGGAATGAAAGGATTCTACTCAAATTAGGTTATCCTCGGTGACCTCGGTCGATGTAGCCTGATAAAGCGGAAGACGCGTCCGTTCAGATAGGAGGTGCCCTGCATTGACCCCGGTTGGTCGAGCTTGAGGTTCCGTACCAGTTTCCTGCCGGGGTGGTCGTCTGTCAACAAACCCGCATTTAAGGCGGCGTCGGCATAAGTTGAACAAAGAACGTTATCATAAAGTTGCATCAAAATAATGCTCAACTAAAGTGGGTGGCGGCACTGGAAAGCCATCGCAACGAGTAAGCTTTAGGGTTGTGAAGGATGAAGATTCAATTTTATGTTGAATAGTGCCAGATGTGCAGAACGAACCCAATTTATATCAATGAAATCAGTGGTGAATTAGCGCATGGTGCTTCTTCGGGTGATGATCAAACCGGAGCGCTGCCGAGCAACGCGCGCACTGTTAGATTGGAGCCCGGCGTGAGCTTGCTGATGGGCTGCCGTCGGGTTTGAAAAGTACGACAGTTCGAGGCGGCGGTAAGTGTCCCGCAGGTCGAATCAGAACATCTCTCTCAGGAGACGAGGCGTGGATCTCGCCGGTTGCACGCCGTGGGATAAAAATTTGCGCCTCCATGGGCCTAGACGATAAAGTGACGACATCATTGGCGCGCTTTAGATGCGTCAATTTCTTCTGCTACTTTGTTTATTCCATGCCGAGCCGACGCAGGCGTTTTAGCCACGCAGCGATTTGCTGATTAAAGAGGTCAGATAGATCCTGTCGAGCTGATCGCTCGCAAGCTCACTTAAGGCTTCGGCGCCTTCGACTCGCGGTGTGCCCAGCGCTGGTGCCCGGTCCCGGGAGCACAGAGATGCTTCACAACTTCATTAATTGCAGCAATCTGCAATGCACTGTAACAAATCAGCAAAGACAGGCAAAAGACACGAAACAATGGGATTCAAGGAATGCCAGCCGCGTTTCGTCCCGAAATTGCTGGCCTTCGCGCGATCGCGGTCGTTAGCGTTGTTCTATTTCATTTGAAGGTAAGCGGAGCAGGCGGAGGCTTTGTCGGGGTCGACATATTCTTCGTGATTTCGGGCTATCTGATCAGTCGAAATATTTTACGTGATTTGATTTCTGATCAGTTCTCCCTCGGACAATTTTATGTTCGCCGAACAAGGCGAATCTATCCGGCCCTGATTGTAACAGTCGTCGCTACCTATATTGCGGGAGCGTTATGGTGCTCGCCATTAATGTTCCTGGACATTGCAAAGGAATGCACCCACGCGCTGCTATCGATTGCCAACATTCAGTATTGGCGAGAGCAGCATAAATACTTCGCTCCAAATTCGGACGAGCTCGCCTTGCTGCATTGCTGGTCGCTCTCCCTCGAAGAGCAATTTTATCTCGTCTGGCCGTTATTCCTCATTTGGTCCAGGAAAGCAGGGTGTATCCGCGAAGCCGTCCTGATCATAACTGTGGCGTCGTTTGTGGCATCAGTGGTTTTTGCTCGTGTTGATCCATCCGCAACCTTCTTTTTGATGCCCTTTCGGATTTTCGAATTTGGCTGCGGCGCGATCGTGTTGTTCGTGGAGGCGATGCCCACAGGCAGACCAATCCGAGAAACCCTCTCGGTAGCGGGTCTGGCTGCAGTGGTCGGCAGTGCTATCCTGATGAGATCGGACTTAGCTTATCTGGAATTCGCGAGCTTGGTGCCGTGCCTGGGAGCGGCTGCCATCATTCTGGGCGGTGGTAAAACTCTGGCGGCGCGATTGTTTACGCATCGGCTCGCACTGGCGACCGGGGCCATTTCCTACTCCTTGTACCTATGTCATTGGCCGCTCATTTTTTTCGCGCGGTTCATCTTCGGTCCTGACGCTTCTTCGCCTGAAGGAATCGTACTGGTGCTGGTGTCGATGACCATCGTTGCTTCACTTCTACATCGATCCGTTGAGCGCCGGTTTATTCAGCCGCCAGGAGCCCCACCGGCGGTGTTTTGGAAATATTCCGTTCGTTTCTGGTCGATGTTGCTTCCGCTGGTCGCCATGACGCACGCGACCTTTCTTTCGAAAGGGTTTGCCTGGCGCCTTCCGCCGGAGCAGACAAGAATAGCCCACCTGCAGGAGTTTCCGTCAGGAGTTGATATTGAACCGGTGAATGGACCGTTTGCCATGCAGCTCGTGGGAGATTCGCACGCCGTGCAGTACCTTGCGGGATTAAGCCCGGTCATGAAGCGCTTAGGGATAAAAATGGAGCCCGTGGCGTTTCCTGGCTGCCTCATTCTGTACGGGGTGCATTTGAAGAGAGAATTGCGAGATTATGCACACTGCTTGAAAGATCAGGATGGCGCGCTCGCGACCCTTGGCAGTACGAATTTTCCGATGATATTCGTCCAGCGATGGGATTATTACGACGACGCAACCATCGATTCGGATGCAGTGGGATAAAGTGCCTTCGCAAAAGCAATCGTACACGAAACTGGAGAAGGCGCTCGAACAGACAGTGGGAATATTCGTCGGTCGGGGACGACACATATTGATTATCGGTCGACAGGTGGATGCGTCCTGTTCGATCAATCTTCCCCGACTGCTCCAGGGTCCATTACCACACGCCCCGTTGCCTCCATGCCCGAACACCAACCGGAAGGACGTCGAGCGGTCAGGCTTTAATACCAATCAGATGCTGGGCCGTATTCAGGCCAAATGGCCCGACCAAGTACAATTGCTCCGCCCGGTGGATTATTTTTGCGACACCGAATGCCCAACTGTGAAAGACGGTGTGTGGCTCTATCGTGATGGTAATCATTTTACGGTTGCTGGATCGCAGTATATGGTCCAGCGCGCTGATGGACCAATAAGCGCGTTTCTCGCCAGTACACTTATGCTCGCAAAAAGCAATGACCCGATGGCCGGGCGGCATGCAGCAAATCCAGCTACGCCTTGACGGCCATCACCTTCGCGACAATCGGAAAGCATGACCTAAGGCATGATGATATAAATGGTGAGCATCGACCAATCCAGCCTGGCATTCGCGATTGAAAGATCAGTTCGGCGCGCGTGCTGGAACGATTTGATCCTTGATCGCCTGAATGAGAAACTCCGAGCCGTTCGCGGTCAGGTGGCTTTGGTCGAGGGCAACAATATCTTCGGATTTATCGCCTAAACGCGTTAAGCATCCATCCGAGTTGCACATCGCCTCCCAAGACGAGATGTACTCAGCTCCAAGCTGGTTTAGATCAGAACGCATTTTAACGTCATCCCAAACGTCATAAACCCGTTCGGAAGATCTCATCGGAATTAGTTTGTGATGAATCACAAGATAGCGCACCACCTCGTTGGGAAGACCGCGTTTCCAAACGGGATCCGGACCGAGCACAACGGTACGAATCGATAAGGTGCGTAACGCCCGTACGGTATTCTTCAGGCCGTCAATATTTTCAGGGTCAGTATAACCTCTTTCATGCAATAATACCACGTCAGGCCGGACGCTGCTCACCACCTTGAATACTTGAATCATTTACCTGTCGACAGTTGGCATTATCCGGGATGTCGACATTTAGCCATGGCCCGCAGCTGTTGGCTGTGAACTCGGCCAGCCCGAAGTTCTCCTTGAGTTGGAGTTTGCGGAGCCCGGGCATTAATGCGGTTGCCGTCGAATCCCCCCATACGAATAGAAGTGGCCGCGCAGTTTCCAGGCAGCTTTTACCAAACGTTGCGTCGTACTTTGGATCGATCAAGCATTCATGAATGCGCCAAGATGCGGGGTATGGAGTGGCTTGCGTAAATTCTCGAATTCTATCCGGAAATCGAAAATAAAATCCTTGTCCATAAATCAGAGTAAGACCGGTCGCTGCGACCAAGCAACTGCCCGCGACCAGACGTAAGTGTCGTCATCCAATTTATCTTGCCAGCTCTAAGCGGACTTTCCACGTACCTGAAAGTAAGCCAGGCGAGAACAAAGCTGGCCGCGACGATCAAAGCGCGCTCCAGCAACGTCAGTGGCGCAAATTTAAAGGCTTCTGAATAAACCAATAAGGGCCAATGCCAAAGATATAGCGGATAGCTGATCAGGCCTATTGCGCACGAGTGTGCGCAATGACAGCAGTGCGGTAAAAAAGTTAGGTCGCGTCCCGCCCCAAAGTATCAGCGACGCACCGATCGTTGGAACAGTCGCGAGCCATCCGGGATACGCTTCCTGCGGATTAAAAAACATGATGCTGCCCAGGATCAGGATTAGCCCAATCAGTGCCGCGGCTCCGGCCACCCACCTGGCTGGAAGCCTCGTATCGGAACGCTGTAGCCACGCCAACGCCGCACCGAGCATCAGTTCCCAGGCTCTTGTGAGCGGCAAATAAAAGTCTGCTTCGTGATTGGAAATAAGTGCAACGTTCAGCAAAAATGATGCGAACCCGATGAGCAGAATCGTACAGAAAGTCCAGCTGGCGCGACGACCGACGCCAACAACGATCAGGGGCCACACAATATAGAACTGTTCCTCGACGCCCAGCGACCAAAGATGCAGGAGCGGGAATGTGCGTGCGTCAGGACTGAAATATCCTGATTGAAACCAAAAATAAATATTTGATACGAATGTTGCGCTGGCGAACAGTTGCCTGCCCAAGCGCTCAAATTCCGTCGGCAAAAGAAGGAACCAGCCAGCGAAAACGGAGGCAAACAAGACCAGCAGCAGCGCTGGAAATATGCGGCGGACGCGTCTTGCGTAAAATCGTTTCAGGCTGAATGTCGATGTGCAGGCCTCATCCAGGGTAATCCCTGCGATCAGGAATCCCGATATGACGAAAAAGACGTCTACCCCAACGAAACCACCGGTTATAGTACTCTGGGAATGCGTGAAAAGCGACAACGGCTAATACGGCTAACGCGCGGAGTCCATCAACGTCGGGCCTGTAAGCTCTGGAAATGTTCGTCATCCAATCGCTTTATCCATAAACGAAGGCCACAACCAGCGCTCGCTTGGCCGGTTGAAAGAGGACATGCAACATCCCATGCAGCAATGATTTTGCCAAACAAGACCATTATCGTTGAAAATGATATAGTCTTGGTGGCGGAACCTCAGGCGTGACCATGGGTGTAATGAGTTCTTGTTTTGCCTTTAAGCTTCGTAGTGGCTTTGCTGGCTGTGGTCATTGCCCTCCGTCGGTGGCCCCGCGATCATCGATGGTGCTTTCACGACAACGACCAGATGCGTCGCTATATCGATCAACGCTGGGAATATCGGCCGCAGACTGAAGCCGAGCGTCAGGAGGCCATCGACATGGAGATCTGGTGATACGATGTTTGTCAGGCAGATAGCGGAACTCACCAAGTACGAGTGACGCAGGTGGCATTGTACGTGCGATTGTTGCCACGCTCACTCTCTTTCAACCGAGGAAGTGATGTCGAAGTACCTGCTGAATCTTAAAACGAGCGGAGCATTCAAAAAAGTCTGAGAATCATCGTCCCGATAGCAGCCAACAAAAACCCGATGACGCCGGCCAGGAAAACCGGAGGGCCAACGGGTAACAGGTGTGTAAGTAACAGCTGAAAACATTTCCGCATTGGACGTCACCTCAAGCTTCCGGTGGCGCTCATAAAAAACGGTCGTGCGAAACCCGTTCAACCACTTAGGGAGAAAAGTACTATCCTCACGGGCTTCTGTGGTTGTTCATGTTGCATTGGATGGCATCACTTATGTGTCACCCATAGCTGCGAAAACGCAGATCCCTAGAGGACCATTATCTCGCAGATCTGTTCGAAACCGAAACCGGACCTTCCTCGACCGGCTCAATTTGAGGCAAGTTGCGGAGCTGCCTGTCCAGCTCTCGAAAAACATACTCCGTCGCTTTATAAGGCGTTGTGATCCGGCGGTCCAAGCCGTCGTTCAGAGAGACGTGCACGCCATCGCGTCCCGCCATTTGATGGCATTGGGCACACGTCATACGGTTGAAAGTCAAGAACTCCGGATCATGACGCCGCGGATCCCGATAGATAGTGGGCGTAAGGTCGTCGAGGACGCTTTCGAGCCTTTCCTTCCGGTTTCCACTCGCGTTTGCCATGGCCACGCGAAATAGTGGATTGTCGTACGCGCTGGAGTAATAGCCAACGTCCACTCCATCTCGAACAATTGGCGCCGCCTGCAAAATGCGCTCGACGTTGTACGATCGGCTTAAGATCCCGAATACCCAAAGCCCCGTAAGAGACGAACTCCAACTGACGGTCTGAACTGGACGAGACTGGATCGAATCCTGGATGAAGTCCGCCGTGGCTATGCTGACATCCTTTCCCGCGCTTTCTCGCAACTCGGTTAGAGCATCGGCCTTCTTCAAGAAATCCGCGGTAGCCCTGCGGCGCTCGGCCACGGGAAGCAGTCGGTCTACCGCGTCGAAATCAAGATGCACAAAAAGCTGTTCGTAAGCGCGCCCGGGAAATCGTGGGCTCATCAATTGGTAAACCATTCGGACTTGCGGGATATCCTGCAGGCCCTGGAAATGAACGTCACTTTCTGGTTCGCCAGGCCGGAGGATCACGGAGACCAGCTTAAAGTGACCTGGATCGGCAACGTCTCCCATGACATCGCTGATCGGCTCGATAATCGTACCGGAGGTGTAGAAATGTTTTGGAGTGACCTGGCTGGTGATATCGAGAGTGTCACCGCCTGGCTCCGTCTTTGGATCATAGTCGGATGTGGGTTTGCCTTTAAGGCAATCCAGCACTTTTGAAAAACCCTCTTCGCCTAACGTGTTTGCCAACAGAAATCGATTTTCCAGAACTGGTTCAGCTTCGAAAAAAAGGTCTCTCGGCTGTGTCAGGAACCGAAGGCCGCTTCGGGTGCGGGGCGTATCGATGCCGTGATCAGGCGCGTAACCATCGGGATAAAACCACAGGGAATTATCGCGATCGCTGTAGCTCTGGTCAAAGCTTGCCCATGCGTCTTTCCGCTTCTTGAATCGCTCGGAGATGAGCTTGAGGACGCCAACCTTGGCTTCGTATTTTGTTAGCAGATCAGGCGGAATGTCGGCGAACGTCTTGAAAGTTTCGGCATAACCGTAGATTGCTTTAAACGGATCAAAGTTTTCACTTAACTCGTGAGCTTTGTGCTTGCCGCATTGCGCATCGGGGCGCAGCTTCACATAATAGTCGAAGCTGATATCAATCAGCGTGTACCCATCAGCGCGTAGATCCTGGTACATATCCGGGAACTCGTCGATGTGTCGAACCCAGTAGACAGACAGGTTGCGGCACCCCTCAGGCGTGTCGTCGGTTGAAAAATGGTCGATATGCCGGTTCTGTTCTGAGAACCCAGCGGTGATCAACTGCGGCCAACTCTCCTGATAGCCTTCCTGGAACACGGGATATATTGGGTCGGCCGCACCCAAACCGGTATCGAAGAAGAGATACTTGAATTGCGGGCGTTTTCGACCCGAGTTTTGTTCAAACTGCGTAACAATATCGTAGACGGAACCTGGCCTGAGAGCGGCCCCATTGCTTTCGATGATGATCTCTTGCCACCGATGCCGGACAATCGACAATGGGTAACCGTCAGCGAACGCAAAGACGATGGCTGCGATGCAACAAAACAGGCCAAAAGCGATTTTCTTCATTCAGCTTTCTAGGCTGTTCGTTGTCGAAACACAAACCGGGCGCATGCGTTCGTTGCCGCATGTTGATTTGCCTGTCATCAGCGCCGAAATTTTCTTCGCGGACCTCGCTCAGGCAATCGTCAATCTGTTTTGCCGCTGGAACCGTTATCACGGTCTCTGGGTGTTCAAGCAGCATGCCGGACACTTTTTTTATGAACGGCTCGAAGAAGTGCGACGTCGGAACAAGCTTTGGGATGCGAAAACCCAGGTTGGGCATTGTAATCCCTTCACTGCGCATTGGTATGTCGGCAAAGCTGGGCTTACAAATAGTAACTGAAGTCGGTTTACGGCGTAAACGCGTGCGACCCCATCAAAGTGACCCAAGCGTCTCCGGTTCTGGTAGCGTTGGCGGGTCGTATCATGCACAGCAACTCGGGCCCACGCATTCACATAAGTTTATCAATATACGAATTGTCATGAGCCAGATGTGGCCGCCGGTTAGCCATCGATAGCAACCTAATTCTGCCGGGCGAATTAGGCTTGGTGACTGTCCGGCCGATGTCGCAGGCTGGACGCCAGACCTCGAGGTAACCAATGCCCGCTCAGCATCGCCAATCGTGGTCTTGGCTAGTCCCTGCTAATCTTGAGCATCCGACGATTTCGAACATAGTATGTCGGTTTGTCGGCTTATTTGCGTAAATCACGCTCAGCTTCGGCCGAGGCCTGGATCGAAAGATAATAGCGCGACTTAGTCGATGCCGCCATCGAAACGCTGTCGACGCCAGGAGTCGACAGGGTCTAACACAGTTTTAGGGCACGGGCCGTCGCGGCGACTGCCAGAAAAGGCTATGGATCACCGCAGCCGACGTCGCCTGCTTCGCCAGCGGGCGTTCCCGGTGGTTCAACGTTAACTGGGCAACGCCTTGGTCAGAGTTAAATCATCCGAGCGGTGAGGAACGGAATAGTTTAATGGAAGCGGTGCTGATTTATTTTCTGTTGACTGCAGCGTTTGCGGCGGTTTTTCTCATTCTCTTTTTCGGTTCGCTCAAGATCGACTGAGCAAGAGAGAGAGCGACAAAGTCCCAGTCACGGAACGGAGGGTGTCGCGCTTCTGGCAAAGTGCCTTTGTGTGTCCTAATCAAAAATCAAACGATCCGAGAAGTTGCCGATGAATGTCACACAAGGCGGTTTGACATCCCATCAAAGTTCAGCGTCATTTTGACGGAAGAAACCGGCCACCTCGATCGTAACCGGCTCACGACCGAAGGCAGGCGGATTAGTGACTTGGCAATGTGGCCACCGCACTGCGCGCGCCCCTCAAATCTCTTCCCATCAAACCGAGTGAGTATGTCAATTCATCACCACCATTAGAGTGACCGATCTCAAACTTCACTGCAACCGTATGCCGTCCTTGCAGTGATTTCAGCAACTATCATCGCTCGATCTGAGCCGTCGGTCAAAACAAGTGCCCGGCAATGAAGTAAACCAATTCTGGCATAAGCCATGCGATAGACTTGCTCAGAAAATAGACCCAGCCACCCATAGCCACGGTCACCGCGACACCATACGTGACCAAAAGGAGATTGCTGCCGGTTACTATCTTCCTGAATTTGCGACCGTCCAGAACAACAGGCCCGCGCTTGGCGCCAAGATAGCCGCGAAAAACAAACATTTAATCCTCGCACCATGGCTGAACTCAGCCTCCACGTGATCGTCGGGCAACCATTCTTGATCGGTCACTTCGTCCTTGAAGGACGGAGCCATTGGTATTTCGTCCCCATCAACCCGAGCCGCAGCAATCAGAGCGCTACATGCTTCGAGTACGAGCGCGTCAGGCTCCTTGGAGTGATCGTTCGGCACAGGGAACGCCTCCAGACCGGCATCCGCCTTTGCTGTCGTCACATCCTGGTCGGCAAAAACGTTCTCGACGTAGCGCTTCGTTTCCAGCTCAGCGGCGTAGTTTGCGAACCCACTCGAAAATGACAGCAGCGTTTCCTGCAATACCGGGTTGGCGGTGACACAGGCATGGCTTAGAAAACGCTCGGCTTCTTCCTTGAAGAACTCGGTGTCGTTCATACGCGTCACTCCAGCCAGCAGCGTGCAGTGCACAAGGCTAATTTGTGCAGCACACAATGGTTCCTGTGTCGCTAAGCGTTCTTTACAAATTTGCAGGCAAGGTTCCCTGAGTGGAACTCGGGCATTGATCGCTTAATTGCGGTCGGTCAAAGCGGTGCTGTTATGGCTCTTGGCCCGCGTGGGCGAAAGTAACGTTCGAAAAGACACGGCCGTGTGCGTCATCCCTCCAGGTCGGTAAAAGCCGCCAAGAAAAGGGGGCGGAGAAAAGGGGGCGGGACCTGGTCGCCGCCGCGACGGGTGGTTGTTGCGCGACAAATCGTATCTGCGGACAGCGGGAACGGTGACTATTGACGTCCTCACAGCGCGGGACGTGACGGCCAGCCAAATGCGCTTAATTCGAGAGAGGCCAGCTAAACGAGTTCCATACCTCCTTCAATAATGGCTTAACTGAACGCTGGTATTTTTTGCATCTCCGGCTCTGACGAGGTCCCCTGGTGCAAAATCTCACGGTCTATAATCGCTTTGCGATGATCATCGCAGTTTTAACCGTGGTGTTCGCTGCAGCGCTCACGGCGCAAGTGATGGTCCTTCATAGTACGGTCATCGAGGAGCGTAAGACCAAGGTGTTTGACCTTGTCGATGCAGCAAAGAAAATCCTGGCGACGTATGATGAAAAAGCCAAAGCCGGCAAAATTTCCGCAGAACAAGCCCGGCAGCTCGCCTTTGATGCAATCGGCGCCATGCGCTGGGGCGCCTCGATCGACTATCTCGGTGTATATGGTGCCGGGTCCAACAATGCCGGCGTCACCTACGTTCACGCCAACCCGAAATACATCAACGTCAATCGCTGGGATTCAAAGATAGCCAGGGCCAGCTTGTCATCCAGAATATCGTCGGCAAAGCCCGTACCGGCGGTGGCTACCTTGAATATCAGGTGCCGAAAGGCGACGGGCGGCCCCGAACTGCCGAAACTGACGCTATGCCGGTGGCTATGGCGAGGGCGAAGATCTGCTCGCGATCCAAGCTGGCGTCTATACCGACGATATCGACGCGGTGGTGTTTCGATCGAGCCATCTGGATCGCGCTTGGTGGTTTGGCAGGATTGCTCGTCGCCGGTTTGACCGCACTTCTGCTCGGTCGCGGCCTGGTTCGTCCGCTGAGCAAGATTTGCGAGGTCATGGATGGCCTTGCCAAAGGTGCATATAGCACGTGACGTTCCCTTTGCCGACCGCGGCAACGAAATCGGCCGTATTGCCCGCAGTCTGGCAGTATTCAAGGATCGGTTGATCGATGCGGAGCGTCTGCGAACGGAGCGGGAGGAAACGACTTCCCGCGCGGTAGCCGAACGCAAGTCGAGCTATGAACCGATCGCGCAGGAGTTCGAGAAAAAGTGTAGGGGGGATCGTTGCCGGCGCGGCTTCGGCAGCCGCCAAAATGCAGCAATCGGCACAGTCGCTCTCCAGCATCGCCAAGGAGACAGGCCGCCAGAGCGCCACCGTCGCGGACGCGGCCGGGCGAACCGCAGCCAACGTCCAGAATGTAGCGTCTGCAGCGGACGAACTCTCGGCGTCCGGCCAGGAGATCTCCCATCAGATCGCCCAATCTGCTTCGATGGCGCAAAGTGCGGTGTCTCAGGCTAACCGCACCAACGCGATGGTCGAGGGCCTGCTTGCTGCTTCACAGAAGATCGGCGAGGTCATGGGGCTTATTCAAAAGCATTGCGGCGCAAACCAATCTCCTCGCATTGAACGCGACGATCGAAGCTGCGCGAGCAGGCGAGGCGGGCCGAGGGTTTGCGGTGGTCGCAGGAGAGGTCAAGGCCCTCGCAACCCAGACGGCAAAGGCGACTGAGGAAATCACTGATCAGATCCAGGCAATTCGTAGTGCGACCGGAACGACGGCCGAGGCAATTCGCGAGATCGGGACTACTATCGGCCAAATTGACCAGGTTGCGACCACGATCGCTGCGGCGGTTGAGCAACAGAGCGGATCAACCAACGAAATTGCCCGCAGTGTTCAACAAGCTGCCGACGGCACTCAGGGAGTACTCCAGAATATTGCTGGTGTGACGAATGCGTCAGGCCAGGTTGGCGCGGCCGCAGACATGGTCCTGGGATCCGCTGCCGAACTTGCAAGTCAATCCGAACAGTTGAAGCACGAGGTGGACTGCTTTCTCGCAACCGTCCGGGCAGCTTAGTTGGTACGTTGCCACATTGCGACAGTGTTCCGATGCAGGTTCGAACACTCAAAGAGAGCTTGGCATGAGTAATTCGACCGAGCGTCGAAAGGGTCAGCGGGTAGAGTTCGAGCGCGCAATTGATTGCTGCATGATGGCGATCGACGGCACGTGGCGCCGGGATTGCAAAATGCAGGATGTGTCTGAAACGGGTGCAGATTAAACGTTGACGGGTCGATCGAAGGGCTTGTTCTGAAGGAGTTCTTTCTTCTGCTTATCATCGACCGGCCTGGCTTACCGGCGCTGTGAACTGTCGTGGGTCAATGGCGATCAGTTAGGGGCAAGCTTCGTCAAGCAAGGCTCGAAGCCCGCCAAAGCATCGTCGCATGAGCGTTCCTGACGGAAAGCGCATCTGAGGCCGGCGCCGCAGTCCTCGGGGCTGGCCAGCAGGAACGGGGCGCTTACAAGCTCAATACAGATCTGCACGGCCTCGGTGAAGAAAGCTCTCTCGGCCCGACCGCAGGTAAACTTAAAGGCGGAAGATCATACTGAAGAGGATGATTTCTGGCGCCGACGTCCAGTTCAGAAAATCTTTCCAGATCGCAGCTCATCCCGTTTGCACAAAGAGCGTCGATTTGTTGGTCTGCGGCCTGACTTGGCTGCGTAAACTCTGCCGTCTAAAGGTTTGCATCGAATAAAAACAGTGAACAAATGCTCAGCGATCGGCGAGGTTTCCGACGAAACTGGCAGGCATATGTTGCTGAGAATCGGCCAGATTGACCCAACTGTGCTCCATAAATGCGGCACCACTCCGCAAAACTTCCACCCAATGATCTGATGAACCAAACAGCCGCTTATATCCGGTGTGGTGACTGATAACACCTATCTTCTAGGACAGCTTTTTTTCAGGCGCACTTTCAGATTTCGGTTGAGCTTCACCAATCGTTTTACCGGACATGTTGCCCGGATTGAAATGTGGCGTGCCTTCAGGCTTTTCACCGAGAATTTTTTCATTAATCGCTAGTGGTCATGGTGAGCTCCATTGAGGACTGAGGCCAATCGATGCAATGCTGTAAGGTTCCTGCGGTGTGGCTATAGCCCACCTAACTTCGTCGAATGATCGACGAGCGATCGCTGTTAGTGCCGGTTGGATTTGGAGCTTGGAGTAAACAATCATGATCGTCGACTTCGCGACAGACCAAAGGCTAAGCGTGGCCACCGAGATGGCCAACGGTACTAAGGTCGCTGTGCTGCGGTCGGCGATGCTATTAAGACCGTCAGAAACCCGGATTGCCGTTGGACGTCGCCAGCAGCGCCGTACGTCATGCGCCGTTGACGGCCCTCGGGGACGCTTTCCTGATCGGCGACGTCTCGACAAATTGAGCTTCCACGACTGGGATCGGATGGACAACTATGGAAAGCTCACAGCTAGGTAACGACTGAGACGTGAGTGGACAGAAGGCTGTGTCATTCCTGCGGTCATTGGCTGGCAAACGCGTTGCCATTTGTGATCGAGCAGCTGACGGAACCAACGTTGTCCTGCATCAGCTCGTAAGTCACGCCGTCGACCCCCGTCAATTTCGGATGGGTGCCTCGTTTGCCGACAATCACGGTGGCGTTGCAGCTTGATCCAGCTCCGTCAAAAGAAACCGTAACTCGGCGGGCGACGGCACCGTTTTCGAATGTTCCCAGCAGGGTGTTGCCGTGGAAGGTCCAGGAGCCGGCGCTGTTGCTGGCAGGTCCGCTGGTACCTTCACGACCAACGCCGCGCGACATCGCCTGCGACTTTACGAAGGTCCGCCCCGCGGAACTGATGTAAATCGTTCGCCCGTGGCGCAAATTCGGCGCGATGGTGTGGCCGTCCGGTGCTTGTTCAAGCAAAAACTCTCCCCACTGCACCAAGACGGTTTTGTTCAGTAGCTCCTGCGGCGCAGCCTTAGCCGCGTTGAACGTGAGGGCAGCCATTGTCGTAGTGACCGCAATGCGGGCCAGTCCAAAGATCATTTTTGCTCCGGTGAATTGTTTACGGTCAAACCTGGCCTGATTTAGCTGGCGAAAGCGTTGCCGTCCTGCACGGAGCATGACGCGGAGCCCGCCGAAACTGATTGCAAATCCATCATCTTGCCTGAGACGTTGCTGCGAAAGCTCGTGATGCCGCTGCCCGCTTTGCCTGTCAAAACCTCCGCGCTGCATGACGAGCTGCCGTCGAACGTGATTCGAATTCGCCGACCAAGCCCGTTATTGTTTCCGGCGGCGATCAAGGTATTGCCTTGAAACGAGACGTTTCCCGCACCTTCGGCTCCGGATCCTGATTCGCCGACCCGATCCTTGACGCCGGTGCGGCGGCCTGACGCATTTGTCGAGGTGAACCGCTTGAACAATTGTCCCTTGCTGCTGACATACACTGTGAAAGAGATCGGGATCGACTGCTCCCTGAATTCTCCTTCGCCGTGCACGCGCTGCACCCTGGTTTCATTCCATGTGGCTCGAAACGTCTTGCCATAGAAGCTTTGCGGGGCAGCACGCGAAGCCGACGTCGAGGCGATTAATGCGAACATTATAAGTGACGTTACTTTCATCAGGCCAAAATTCCTTCTGTCAGCCGTGAAAATCAAAATCAATTCAAAAGCGATCTTTGTGGCACATGCAGTGGAGCCGTCGGCCTTTCTTTCTGTGGGATCCGTGCAGGACTATTCGCAATAACTCTTGCCGTTGAACGAAAAGCACTTGCTACCGCCGCCAGACGGAGCGACCCGGCGGCTCGGAGCCGGTTCGCGCTGGGTAGTCGCGGCACGTGGCTTCGGCGCCGGCTCCGGCCGCTTCTCGCAGGCGCCGCTCGAATTTAGGAAAAAGCCGCTGTTGCACCCGATCTGAACGCAATGATCGCCGTCGACGCGCTGTCCCTTGGCGCAGATCAACGGGCAAACTCGGTCTGGCCTGCTACGCACCGCATCGAGTGCGTCGAGGCTGGCAAGTTTGATATCGAACGAGGTTTGGGCACTTTTGTTGAACAAACCGAGCGCTTTGCGAGATCCGTCATCCCATGTGCCGGTCGCTTCGCCGCCACCGCAGCCGACGCGTTTGAGATGAGCCTGCAACAGTCGCGTGATGTCGGCCTGGTCCATTTTGGGCGCTGCCGGCGGTGGCGCTGGTTGAACGGTCTGGCCCGGTGTCAGCGCCGCGACCTTCTCGGCGTCTGCCTTGGCGGCGAGCTTGGATTGGTCGACCTGGCGTTGGGCGTCCACGATCGCCTGGCGCTTGGTCTCCTCGACCTGCTGCCGCGCGGCGTCGGCCTGCATCTGGGCGATCTCAACCTGGTGCCTAGCCTCATCTAGATCCTTCTTAGCCTGCTCCGCAAGTTGGCGGCGCGCGTCTTCCAGATCCTTCTTGGCTTGCTCAGACAGCTTCTGCTTGACCTCGGCGGTTTGTCGCGAACTTTGCTCTTCGAGTTGTCTCCGCAGATCGGCGGCCTTGAGCACAGCCTGTTCTTCAGCGTCGCGCCGGGCGTCGTCGGCCTTGGTGCGGCCTAGCTGGGCCGCGGCAAGCTTGTCGTTCTGCGCGTGTGCGAGATTCGCATAATAGCCGGCAGCATGGCCTGCCAAAAACGATCCCATGCCTGCTTGGTCCCGATCTGCGCGGCCAGCTCATAGTCGATCCGGGCCTGGGCCTCCGGATCAACCGGCTCGGCAACAGCGGGAACCAAGGCCGTGGTCTGCCCACCAAGCGACCCGTAAACAAACGGTTCCTGCCGGTTCGACGTGCTTTTGAGCACGTCATCGCGAACGCGGCCGAACGCCAGTCGAAGGTCCAACCCAGGTTCGGCAATGTATTTGATCAATGCTGTCGCAAACGGGCTGTTCTGGCCGTCGCCGTCGCTGGCAACCGCGCCGGCCTTGGCCGCAAACGCAATCAGGGTGTCCGACATGGCCGGTTCGATCTTGCCAAGTCCGCGTCCGATCGATCGGCTGGAGACGCTGCGTTTCATCGTCGTCGAGAACGGATTATCGCGGCAGGCGTCGAGGATAACGAGCTTCAATCGCTTCGCGGGATCGAGGGCTTTAAGAACCCGGTCAAGCGATACCGTCTCATCCTCGATGTCGAAATCGCTGACCAGCTTGGCGTCTGCGGGGATCAGATAATTGCTGCCATCAACCTCGATACCGTGCCCGGCGTAGTACACTACGGCGATGTCGGCATCTCGGGAGGTCTCGGAAAATTCTCGCACGACACGCCGTAAATCGGAAATGCCGAGATCGCGTTCGCTGTCGACCACATCAAAACCCGCGCTCTTGAACAACTTCGTCATGGCATCGGCATCGCGCGCCGGATTAGTTAGCCGCGGCACCTGTTGGTATTTCGACATGCCAATCACCAGCGCGACGCGCTTCTCGGCGTGGGCCTGGCCGATCGACAGGAGAAGTAGTACCCCGAAAATAACAAGCAGCGCGGATCGCACCAAAGGCTCCGGACTCTAAATAATCGCGATTATTATCAAAGCTGTAGTTGGCTTGCAACCAGCCGGAACTGAAGCTTTTGGATTCATGTTAATTGCCCAACAAGCCTTTGAGGCCGGTGTAAACCGACGCGCTGGCTGACATTAGAAGGCCGATAAGGGACATGCCGGCAGCCGACAATTCTTGGATATACCTCGCCCGGCGCCGCAGGCTGTCCTTGGTGGCCTGACGGTCCAGAAAGCGGGCGAGCCGTAGCGCAGCCGGGTTGGGCCGCCCGGTCGTTGCCATGCGTGTCGGCAGTAGCTGGAAGATCACGAGGCCAAGCATATCGCCCGCGCCGTACGCCAGGGCGATGCTGAGCACGAATTCGAGGGTCTCGCGCCAGTCTCGAGGGGTTTGCGGCAGGAGCTGAACTTGGTCGAGATAGCTTACGACAGCGAGCATTCCCGTGACACTTAGGAGCGCTGTGAGAATTCCTGCGCCAAGCGCGCCAGCGAAGCCGGTACGATGCAGCACGAACAGTGCCAAGCCAAACGGAACCGGGATTAGCAAGGAAAAGATGCGAAGGTATAGAGCGGGTGTGTCCAGCTGAAAAAACAACACGTAGTGCGATATCAGCAGCAACCCCGTCGGCAACAGAACATAGCGGGCGGCGTAAAGCGCGACCGAACCCCGTTGGGCTGGAAAAGAACGCCAGCTTTAGGTTAATCGTGTCGAGCGCTCGCTGCAGCTGTTCCAGTTCGACGGCGGTAGATTGGATCTCCGCGATCCACCGGTCGCACGACACGCAAGTCCCGGCTGCAATGGCGGCAGACGATCGCTTCATCCTTAACCGTTTCGGCGCAGAAGGGACATTCCATTCAAAATCCTCACGCCACCTCGGCGTCGTCCAATTCACGAAGTTCGAATTGTGCTAACGCAAACTGGACGCTCTTCGCGATGCCAGTCTGTACTTTAGCCTCGGCCAGGTCTGATTCCAGCCGCGTGCGGCGGTCCAACAACGCGTCGCGTTCCTTCAACAGTGCAGCTGGTACGCCGACGTCGCGCTGACAGGCCGGACACACCAGAACCGCATCATCGATCGCCGAATTGCAAAACGGGCAAGTCAAAGCGCGTCCATTCAATTGGGACCGACCGCCAGCAGAAAACTAGTCGTCACCGATCGGCCTTCGGAATCTTTCAACTCGATCCGAATTGCGTGTTCGCCAGGTGGCACTTCTGCGTCGGGAATATCAATGCCGGAAGCACGCAAATAAGGTTTCACGCGCTGCGTCAAATCGATGTTGGTACCGCGCAGATAGGTGACGGCGACGCTGTTGATGTCGATGGATGAGCCGCCGTACGTGTGGAATTTCAGTTTGAAGTGCAGCGGCGAGTGCAGCTTGCCGTCATCGATCTCGGCGATCTCAATCCGAGGCCCTCGCGTGATAGCCCTGGCATCCGCGACTTGTTTGGAAGCGGGAAGCCTGGCCTCCTCCGCGGTGATTAAGATAACCCCGGCACTTGCCGGAAACACGCTCGCGAAAGACCAAAATAGTCCGAGGTAGGTTGCGGCTAATATTAAACGACGCATTAAGTTTTGCCTGTCTCCACCCTACGAGCTGCCTCGTCACTGACAAAGAGAGGAGTATAATGCCGGATTTTAAGCGATATCGCAGCCTAGCTTAAAAGAGAAACAACAACAATTCGTTGATGGACACGAAGACCCGCCAAATCTCGGTTGGCGTGCCTCCTATAATCGTAGCTTTTCGCAAACGCAGGCGCACGGATCTATCGATCGCGGAGAGGTAATTTTTCGTGTCATCGAGAACGAGGCTGCGTGATGCATGAAGTCATCATTACACTTTTTGGCTTTGGGCTGCACGTCAAAAGGATCGATGCTGCCGACGATGGTAAAGTGCGATATCTCACCTACTCAGTGACGGAAAGAAAGCTTGTTGAAAATTGAAGCGGACAATTACCCGTAGTGTGTGCAATTCGGGCAGATCAGCAATCTACGCATCTTTTGTCGCGCCATGGTGAGTGCGATGCCGCACTTGATGACCATAAAATCCTGGCAACTTTCACAACATTGCCGGTTGCGAGCCGGAGTAGCGGTCTCGGGCACAGCGTCCGATGGGCCGATGTGCGCGGCCCGAGCAGACCTGACGACGGAACGAGTTAAGGAAGGTTCCGCTGATTGAGAAAAAAATGAGTAACCATCTGAGTGCCTTAGAGGCAAGTTTTAGTTCGTTTAGCGGGCGGTGTGGCTTTCGCGTGACGGCATTTTCTTTTAAATCGCCTATGGTCGCTCGACGAAAGACGGCCCGCGGCGGCGGCTCGCCAACCATAGCTCGCTTCAAAAGAGCGACGATTGACCGGAGGTTGAGATGAAGAAGTTTTTGCTGGGTACCGTTGGTTTGGTCGCATTGGGTATGGCCTCGGCGCCTGCTTCGGCCGCCGATCTGGCCGCCCGTCCCTACACCAAGGCTCCCCCGATGGTGCAGGCGATCTATGACTGGAGCGGTTTCTACATTGGTATCAACGGTGGTTGGGCCCAGAGCAACGATCGTCGCACGGACCCGGCCGGTCTCGTGTTCGGCGACCATGACGTCGACGGCGGCACCGTCGGTGGCCAGCTCGGCTACCGCTGGCAGACCGGCCCGTTGGTGTTCGGCCTCGAAGCTCAGGGCAACTGGGCCGACATCAGCGGCAGCGCCACCAACCTGCTGGGCTCCCGGGCGCCAGATCCGTTCGAAGATGGATGCGTTCGGTCTGTTCACCGGCCAGGTCGGTTATGCCTGGAACAACGTCCTGCTCTACGCCAAGGGCGGTGCTGCGGTTACCGATCGTAACTACGAATTCATCGCTGCCGCCGGCGCTCTCGGTTCGTCGAGCGGTTACGACACCCGGTGGAGCCCGACCGTGGGTGCTGGCCTCGAATTCGGCTTCGCCCCCAACTGGTCGATCGGCGTCGAATACAACCACATCTTCGAAGATCGCCATGGCGCGACCTTCACCACCCCGGGCGGCGTTGTCATCACTGGCGACCGCGCGGGTGGCGACACCGACATGGTTCTCGGTCGCCTGAACTACAAGTTCGGCTACGGCGCTCCGCTCCTCGCTCGTTATTGATTTTGCAAATCTTTCAGACAACTTGGGACCGGCCGTTGCCGGTCCCTTTTTGTTTGTCGTCTGCCTTGCTGATCTGGCTAAGACGAACTTTCACCACCATCACAGCGAAAACGGGATTATATCGGGGAGCAAAGCACTAAACGGAAGTTTTCCGCGCAATCTACAGGCGAAGAGCCGCGTATCGGCTTGGAAAGGCCGAAGTAACTCGTCACTGTAATTAAATGACGGACGAGGATCGAAAGACATTAGGCTATCGCTGGCAAGAGCGTTCGATCGCGCTTGGGAGCGGTATTATCAGGCAGGAAGATTGACTGTGTGCAAGGACGTCGCACGTACCGAGCTGGCAAGGCTGCTCGTTGTACTCTCGAAACAGGGTGTCCGTAACGAAACCAGTCTGGCCGCCGCGGGTGTCAAACATCTGCTGTTGCTTCAGGGCAGGGGGCAAGCGAGACGTCGAAGGTTCGTAGTGTGCTCGACCCAACTCACAAGCGCTTAGCGAGCGAGCCACCCTTGATCCACGTTTGGGATTTTTCAACGCCGCCGAAGTTCGCGCCAGCAACTTCGCCCCAAGCCATCGCATCAGGTTCCAATGCACTGGAGTCACCCGGCTCCGCTTGAACTACTCGGCTCAACACACGACCGACCGAACTTATCAAGACGCTTAAAGGTCGCAAATGATTGTCGTCGCGCGTACTACATCTAAAAGAAGAATGACGGAGACGATTAAGATAGTAACGCAGCGCTTAAAGTGTAAAACGCGATAGTCGTGCAATTGCTCCCAAGAAGTTTTTGACCGGGCGCTACCCAAACCACTTGATTATGATGTTCCGCCCGGGTCTGGATGCAAGACAGTCTTTTGCCCAAGCTTCACGATCTCTTCACCGGCCCTGTCGAATGTAAACTTGTCGCCGATGTTCTTCCACTCGCGCCGGTATCGCAAAGTGAGGCTGTCTGACGCACCGCAAACACATGGCTGCCGCTCGTTGAAGAAGCAGCATGAATGTTCAGTCGCGTGTCGTTCCCTGCATCGAATGGCCGCTATCCTGTGGCTAGGGCTTGTCGGCATCGTCACCGTCGAGAAGCCTGCGCAGCACGCGCGGAATTGTTTGATCTGAAAAGCGGCGCCATCGAAATCGCGGTCGCAAAGTAAGGCCAAGGCGGACACAAGGTCGCGATCAATCAACTGGCGGATCTGGTCGTTCTGATCTGTTATGTCCGGCTCCAAGCCTATCAGAGGGTCGGCGAACACCCTGCCGGCACGTCGGCATCCCGCGGCTGTGCCGATCAAACTGCCGCGTCGTTCAGCGACCCCATGGTGCGGCTTTTTGGGTCAAATCCGTCCCGCATGAACGTCGCGGTCCTGTATCCGTCAGGAATAAGCCAATCCGAAATGGTCCAGTAGCTCTTGGCCTCGACTCGAAAATGCGACGAAGCTCGCAACTGCGGTCGCAATGGCAATTGACGTCAAGACGAAGAGGATGCGTGTCTTGGTCATGATATCCTGGCTGTACTTAAGCAATGCGCCGCCGACAATGATCGACCTCGCGATCGACGGCGCAGGCTACGACAAGTGCGGAAGCAATGCCGCAACTTGATTCGACCGTGGATGCTTTACGTGGCAGCGACAACGTAAATGTGCAGGCCAGGCGCGCGGCTCCGATCAAGGTTCCGCCGAAACCGGAGCCGCAAGTCGCGACACTGCCCCCCGAGCCGCGACCCCGCGAACGCTTTGAGCCTTTATCAGGACAATCACAACGGAAAATGCTCCGACATTCCATCCCGCTCGCCATGAGCAAAGGTGTAGGGTAGTGTATGACTTTTAGTATAGTCTCAATACGCGCACGCGTATGTGGAAAATAGCAGATGCTATTTGTCAGAGCGCGTCAGATCGACTGAATAACCATTTTCGACGTGTGGAGCAGCCGCTCGACGTCCGATGCCTTCCGGTTGGCCCCTTCTGATCTCATTAGTGTAAATCGGACCTTCAACGGTACAAAAATCGCGTCTCATAATTCCCCCGGCCTTAAGCTGCATATGCCGCGTCTGCTCATAGCGACCTGAAGCCACGCATCTTCTAGTGCGGTTAGAAAGGAGTGAGCCCATTCTTTGGCCTTTTCGACGACTTCGTCGTGAGTGTCAGCAAACAACTCGCCTGTCTCATAGTTCGTAAACGGGCCATCTTTTAGGAGGGCAACCTGATATTTCATGCGATTTGACATTCAGCATCTCTCCTCAAAAAGCGTAAAGTCGGCCACGGCGCGATTGCAGCGTTCGCGCTTGCTCAGCCTGGACTAAGCGACGCCTATCTTGCAGACTGCTGGCGAGGAGACACACCGCGTTCTTTAATCGCTGCGGTATTATCTATCCGTTCGGCCCGCCACACCAGTTCGTCACGTCGAACTCCGAGGGGCATGCCTTTGGCCTGCTTACGCAAGTTGAGCGCCTCGTTTTCGGGTTTGTACTCAAAGATTGACGATCGCCTGCAGATTTGCTGCAATGCAAGAATGCCCCGTACGGTGCGGCGGGAGCACAACACTCTCAGTCACCGATAACAGCCATGGGCGCGCGGTGATGTTGGCAAAGTAGGCCTCTCGTGTGTGGAAAGCGATTTATTTCGATCCTTTCAGATCCGGAAAGGCTGCCCCGCTCCCTCAAATCCATATGTGCGCCATGGGTAACAGTCGGCGCGCCTTGTAAAGGCCAAACGTAATCGCCACCTGTATTGCATGACTGATGTGCCGCCTCCTGCGCTGAGCTCTGAAGAACTCGTTTCGCTGCGCGAACTCAGCAAGGGCGATTTGCAGCGGGATATTCCGCAGCTTCATTGGGAGCGCCTGGTCGTATTGAACTACGCACTAAGGCGACTTGGAGTTCTCGGGTTGACGGATGCTGGTATTCGCCGCCTCGAATTAGGTCAGTGACCTAGTGATTTATCCTCGTTGCCCTGGCAACACATGAGGCAACATGGCCGATCTTTCTCAGTTTACCGTTGTCACATACGAGCGCACGCCGGGGCACTGGCGGGCAGCCATAACGCCCTTTAGGCGACCGGGAAATTTCATTTTGGGCAGAACGACTTCTAGTATTGTGACGCCAGAGGATTTTATATCCGAGTCTGCAGCAACAATCGCGGCGGAGAAATTTATCCGGGCTCTTTGAGTAGCCGAATTTAAGAAGGCAGTCTGGCTGTTTGGTATGCCGTAGGTCTGATTCGGATCGTGGTATCCAACGCAATTCTAACAGCATCTCAGCAAAATCATCTTGCGACGATCGGAGATCAAACGATCAATTGCTTGTCGCGAAGTCGGGATAGACGCAAGGCAAAGGTATGACCGCCGAAAACCTAAATTTGATCCGCAAGATCGTCTCGCACGGTGGCCGAAAATACACTGCTGGCAACATTGATCGGGACAAGTATAAGCGTCTCGTAGATCTCGGTTGGCTAACGCCGTTTAACGTCAATTCGGGCGATATCGAGTACGTTGCAACCGATCTGGGGCGCACGGCAGCGACGCCCAGCCCGTAGAGGCCGAAATCGACGGCTGATCGATTAAAATGGGTACGAGTTCGTCGAGCTAGCGCGGAAGATGCTTGCCTGGCAGATCGCCTAGCAACTCGACAGGACGTTGCTCGGTCCTAAGCGTAGCCACTTGAACTCTCCTCACAATTCTCGCTATCCTTAGAACCCCGCCGCTAGTCGACAATGAGCTTGGGTAGGAGTTCTGATCGTCAACGAACATCGTCATTTAGCACCCAAGACAAATACCTTTGATCTTTTGATCGAGAGCGATGTCCGCGGGATCCCGTTTTCGTTCGGTGGGGGATCTTCGCGTCGGGCTTGACTGTGGCGGCTTGCGTTCCCTTTAGGGCGCGATGCAGTGACCGAGCACGGCGCCGCAGCCAACCGCCGCTGCGGTCACCAACAGAATGTAGACGTTGAACGGCCTCCAGAGACGCGCCGATTTCCCGCGCACTTCTTACGTTGTCGCGTGTCCGCTTTGGTAAGGATTGTTTTGTCCGAACTATTTATGGCAGCTAACAGATATGGTTTGCCGTCAAATTCGCTTGCGCCCTAGGTTGCTCACTCATCATTGCCTGCACTTGACCAAGACCCGTTTGAGTGTGATCCCGAGCCGCTCAGATCTTGACCGGATAGCGGCTACCGAACGCTGAGACGATATTGATATTTCTGCAACGCTCATGCCTGACACGATCAGGGCCCTAAGTTGCTGCTCGTCTACTGGCGTCCAAGGTCTTACCGGAAAGCGGGAGCTGGTCATGATGACGTCATACCGAATGGTTCCGTCCAATGTAGCGATCACTTGATCCATAGCGCGTCACATTTGCAACAGCAACGTCAATTGCTTTTTTCCGGAACGACTACTTTCGGTTATGCGTTGTTCTAGCGTGGCAGTGCGTACCTGACCGTAAGCAGAGTTAGTTTACTGTCGTCAAAAATAACAGTGTCGCTAGTGCCCATTTCGGCGCGCATCGCGTTGCAGCAGAAAATCATCCATGGATCAAACACCGGAAGCTTGCTGACCGCCCGGTAGAGCTCGTCGCTGCCGAGAATAAGCCGCTGCTGACCTTGCGCGCTCGCTAATTCGAACCGTGATAGAATCTCTTTCCGGAAATAATCCGTCGAAACCACGGGACCTCCAAAAGCCTGTCAACGCTTACACAAAGATCGTGGCGGCCAAGGAGTACAGCGAGGCCACCCGCGTCGCTTCAGCGTCTTGCTCAGACATTAGAGACAAGCCAAAGAGAAGCCAGAGCTAAAAGATCGGTATTTCCGATCCTTTCTCTCGCTATTCCGTCAGCAACCACCTATATATCCGAAATCACCGCCCGCCCTTGGCTGTTATCGGTGACTGAGAGCGAAGCGCTCCCGCCTTACTCAAACAGGCGGTCAGATGGTCGATATCCCGAAATTTGATATTCGCGAGTGGTTAGTACCGCCAGTGCTACTGCCAATTTTCATCATCGTTCTGGTCGGCATCTCAATGGTTCTGCATTGGGACGCGATCTTCAACTAAAATGGAACCGATGACCTTCCTCGAGCGAGCGGACATTAACATGGCAAATACAGCGACCATTCGTGATTCTAACGGCCTCCCGGCGACGTTCGCTGGATCAAAGACCGGGCACGATGATGCGCCGTTCGTTTTCATCAAGGTTGGCGACGAAGAACGCCGCATGCGATGGGCGGAATGGGATGCGCTTCCAGCATGGACTGGCCCGAAGCCTACTCGAACTGCTCAAACATAGACTTTGCGGTATCAAGCATGAAGGACGAAGTCAGGGCGAAGTTCGAGAAGGTGCTCGCCGCCGATCAAAAGACGCGGCGCGAATTGGAGAGGGCGGCTCAGGATCGGCTCGATCTGACAAATGCGGCCGCAGCTGCGTGGACCGATTTTGTTTCGACGGAACTGGAGCGTGCCCTGTTGCCGATCGCGGCAATGCTTGCGGAAAAAGCTGGATCTGTTCAACCAAATCCGAGGGGCAAAGTGTATCGGTTCTGATTTACCGAGACAATATGACAAGCGCTGGTAGCTCCGACAGGCCCCATCTCAAGCTCACTGCCGATCGAAATAACAAGATTACAATTGTGCAGGCGACTTAATGAGAATCGGGACCGATCAGCAAAACTACAGGCTGGACGACATTACGCCCGACTTTGTCCAAAACAGGGTGCTCCAATTCTTCGAAGTGCTCGTCGCGGGTCGTTAGGGCGTTTCGTTTCTATGTACTCGCTGGTCGAACTATCAAGGACGCCCTGGATAAATGATCATGGCGGTGGTTCTTAAACAGGAGAATAACGATGTCGAGACGTCATAAACGGCGGATGAAGATGCGGGCCAAGCAGGCTGTGGCGGCGCATAAGGCCAGGAAACGGGCTTGAAAGATCGTCGGGGTTTGACTGGCAACGAAGTGACGGATCCTCGCAAGTTGGAAGATGATCAGGCGGCGGGATCTAATTCGATGGCACTCAGCGGACGCGACAAGTGGGTAACTCGACTGAATTGGTAAGCGGTCATGTTCGGAGCTCAGTGCCTGTGAAAAAAGCACCTCGTATCGTATTTCAAACAAAGCGCATCACTGAGACTGACTGGCTGATCGAAGCCAGCATTCCCGGATCTGACATCAGGATCATTGATGGACTTACCAGTAAAGGCGACGCGGATGATTGGATGAACGGCGAGCGCAAGGTGAGTTGGCTTCGATCCCAAGGTTATGCGAAATGAAATTGATCCGACAAGAGCCGGCTGGAGTGCGAAGGAGCTTACCGTTAAAATAACAAATGCAGTCAGGACCTGCGCGCAAAAGCCCTAATCCGCCCGATGCCTCAGGGTGAACCGCCCTACTGGCCTGGAGAATACGTGCCACCCACGCCGATCACAAGAGAGGTGCGGCTGGCGTGGAAGCTTTCGCGGCAAGTCGAGGCCGACGAAGCCATGATCGAGCGCGCAACTGAAGAGAAAGCTTTCTCCAATAACTGCGAGCGGCTTAGATCAGACCGGCCAGCGAGAGAGGCGGCGGGACTGCCGGTACAGGTGACTAAGAAGACGAAGCTATCCAAAAAGTTACCGCGCGTTTTGTCGCGTTCCAGACGTTCACGCGGTCGAGCTTTACGCGGCCAGCCTTCCATATCGGAGAGAGGGCGAAGAATGACCCCTGAGCAATCCCGGACTTTAAAGCTCGGCGACCGTGCTGTTTTGACGGCGATGTCGACGACACCGGCACGGTTCAAACGACAAACTCAATGTACCTGAGGATCAATTGGGACGATTGTTATCGCAGCCTTGCCGCGCATAACGATATGAAACGGGTCGCGTGGGTGGGGCTGACATGACGGGTGAAAAGTCTAGGTGTTTGAAATCCGGCGATCGCGTCTGGTGGAATAAAGATGACGGAGACAGGGGAACAGTGTTCGAGAACACGTGGTCGGGCGTCACGGTAAAATGGGATAATCGCGGCCTCCAGACGATCATGCACAACGACATGGGGCAGATTGAGCAGGCTCCGCGAAAATGAAACGATCTCTCTCACTCGGAACAGGCCAGCAGCACATCACGAACACACTCCCACCACGGGAGTTGCACCATCTGGACCAGCGCGAATCGTCGCTTGTCGCGGAAGATGCAAGATAGCGATAAACGTCTGATCAGTTCTTTTGCCTCGGCCGCGTCGGGAGCGTGCGCTTCTTGTCTGGCACCTTCACGGCGGGAGGGTAGTCCTCGGGCTTAGTGTTGCGCTGCGCTTCGGCCAGCATTGTCAACCGGAATGAGAAAACTCGCCGCTGCTTGCTTTGAGCTGCTCGATGCTTTGCAACGAAAGTCTGTGCCCGCTGAAACGCCGGCAGCGGCGGTCATCGAGGCTGTTGTTCCCGAGATGGAAGGCGCTCCGGTCGTCCTCGCGAGCTAGTCAGGCTCCGCGTAGATGAGCGCACAGCTTACCAACCGGAATGAGAAAACTTGCCGCTGCTTGCTTTGAGCCACTCGATGGGTCCTACGCTTCTGGAAAAAGGGTAGTGCCGCGCTGCTCGAAGATCCTGTGTCGTCCAACTTCGTGAATCAAACTTTGCCGCAGGGCCGTCCGAGAGGGCTGGCCGAAGGACAGATCGCGTCTAAAGGGTTTCTCGCCGCCGAGCCTGATCGACGTATGACGCGCACGACGTCTTCCTCCGGCACATACACAAAATTCCGGTCCCCAAACGGTGGGCTAGGCAGTTCTGATACAGCCATAACAGTCGAAAATGTAAACGCCCGAAGATAACGTAAATGGCTACCCCCCACGCACTGGATGACTACGGCTGTGACATGGCATCAATGGCATCCGGAGGGACCGGAACAATGATGTTTTATGTCTGGCCGTTAGCAAAAAGTGCTTTAAGGTTCATTTTGGTTGTCGGTGCCCAAACACTGCTGGTGCCAGTTCTTACATTCGCGGTGCAGGGCTTTTGGTTGCAAGTTGGATCCCGGACCAACATGCTGGATGCGCGGGTCAATTACTATCGAACGCGAGACCGTGCAGTGGCTCACCAGGCCGACTTCAGGCAGGTCAAATACGCGCACGATGAGATCGGTTATGACAGGCCGCTCCTGGAAACGAGGTAGCGTCGTGTTCGTTCACGCGGGGTTACGTCTGGTCTGTGGATTTGAAGCCAAAACCATCAGCTAAAATTCGTCGTGCCTTGCTCTGGCTCTTGAAATCAGCGCATGGCGCCTTTGAGGTGTTAGCCGCGGCGGACAGGTTTGACCTTGACGAATGATCTAGAGTTTTCCCGCTCGAATGACCACCAGGACCAACATGGCGACAAGCACCGAAACACCAGCAATCGCGTTAACCTTGGCGCTGCCTCTTAATTCGCCGATCACGGCATCTATGCTGGCGGGAGCGTCGCCCAGAAAATCCCAGAACCAAAGGCCGCCTCCCGCAAGTATCGCCACCAGGGCCGCGAACGATACCGCTTTTTTGATCATGTGCATGGCAGACCAGTTCAGTCAGTTTTTCGGATCTTGATGGCTTGCTCTGGATATCCCTCCTCCGGCGTAACGATCACGAGACCACCCCGCCAAAACGGCAGATCGCGGAGGTCTTTAACGGTCTTTGCGGCAATTCCCGTATCGGCTTCGGATTCAACTGCGGTGGCATCTGACCAATCCGAAAGGACCTTCAGAAGTTCTGCCATGTCCTTTGGAGTCCATTCCACAAATAGCGTCCTTCCGAACCGAGACCAGACAAATCGCGCGAAATGGCAACCTCTCGCAAGTTTTGGATCCGTAAAGACTTGGTCGTTTTCAAAGCAGCTAGGTTCAACTTCCAAGAGGTGGCTTCCGATGGAAGCACAGATCTACCGTCAGTTAACTCAATGTCCCGATCAGCCAACTAATTTCCCGATCGGCCAGGAGCGAGCTGGCATTCCGGCAAGCTGCGGCCGATAAATAGCTGCTCAGGAGCAGTGGATGCCATAACGCCTGCAAGGGTGTGCCGATGCTTGTGCCTCCACCGGCCGATCAGTTTGACCGGCGACGTCAACCGTCAAAGGAAAATCGGAAGGGCAGCCGTAAGCTGGACAAAAGCGCCAGCGCGCAGGGGAGCATGGATCGGGCTGCAAGCGTCGTCATTGATGTCCCATCCTGGCGTTGGATTGAAAAAACTCTCTTACGCCGGCGGAAAATTTCGACCAGCCACAAGATACCGATTTGTCCTCGCAGTTGTCTTTCGATCTGATGACTGAGCTGCGAGCGATCGGCAGCGGAACGTTTGTCAGAGGAGCAATCTGCAACGGCGGCCCCGGGCGAGACGCCTTGTTCTGCGAAGGCACTTCATCGATTGGCATCCCGGCCATTGGGGTCAGTTGACTATCTCGTTTTGCCAGGTCAACAGCAATGGCGTCTCGCCGCTGGGCTCCAAGATACGAAGTGTACTGCTCGTCGAAAAATTTTAACTCGTTGGGTGTCGGATTTGGCCCGGCAATGTCAAAATGACGATCCTGTAGAAAGTCGTAATAAGTGTAGCCCCCGCCCATCTTGCGACGACCCATGAACCGCTTGTCGCAATCGGCGACAAGTGCCTTGCGCTCATCTGGCGATAACGCCGACGTTCGCGCGGAACAGTCTTCGAAATCTTGTGGTTCATTGGTTGGCCACCAGGGACCTGTGAACCATGATGCAAGGACAAGGGCGCCGCAAGCCGACAAGGTCACTACTGCACCGATTGTGGGCTTTGGTCTCACTCAATACTCACATGAAATCTGGCAAACCAAATCATCATTCATCCGCAACGTCGCCATCATTCCTGTGAAATTGGTCCAAACGCAGGCAATTGCCAGTTTAGGACGCAGTCAAAAATCAAACAGGCAATAATTCATGTTGCGCCGCAGTCACAACATGCGTGATTTGTCCGTGCGCCAGGGTTTTTGCTTTATAGCGCGTGGCTAGATCGCCAAGGTGATTCCATTAGAGCTCATGGGGTCCGATGCGATGCCACAAGTCAAGATTGCAGGTAAAATATTTTCCTTTCTAGCCATTGCGTGTTCGTTGCTGCTTGTAAGCTGGGTGGGTTTGGCTCTCCTCGGGTATTGATGTCGGCCGCAGTGACCGCAGTTCAACATGTCATCTCGAAAGATTTAGCGCCATCTCGTGAAATGGACAAAGACGGGGCAGTTGTCCCGCCAGCGGGAGAAAGCGTAGATTGAAGCGGGGAGAGTGATCATAAAATGATCACCGACGAGTATGTTCGAAGATGTTCTCAGTAGTTCTGGCGGATCTTCTTCTTGCGTTCTCGGTAAATCTACGCAGGACGCACTCACGGCGAGATTTTTGTGCAACCTGTGTTTCGATTGACCTGGTGCCGTGGCCTTCCGGCCGTAAGCGCATCGTGAGAAACTGCTCAAGAGGCGTGGTCGCGGGTTTGAACAGTCAGGAACGGAGGTAACATTTGCGGACTGTTCGGTCGAGCACCATTCGCATCAGGGGCTTATGCAGTAAAACCGTCACCAGTCATCTGCGTTAAGCCCGCCTGCCTCCACTTGTCTCAACCTAGAGAGTTATCCCACCGGTCATGCGATGAGTGCCTGTACGGTTTGCCCATGGCCCATCAACCGTCAAAAAGGTCCGACCAACTGGCAGGTGCAAATTCAGCAATTTCGAAGCATGGCTGAATTCGGGCAATTTTCCGCCGGAGATTTAAGACGCCTGAACGATCTCGCCGATGACGTCGAAGCGCGGGATTGCATGATCAACGCCAAGGTCGGGCATGGCTGTTCCGGCAAAACTCGCCAAGTCAGCGCACGACAGATGCTTCAGCGCACGACAGATGCTGCTGAACAGGGTGTGCTTCTCAATGCCGACAACGTTTCATCGTCGGCATGACCAGCGCTGAGAACCGCATCCGGCGAAAACCTCACAAGGAGAAGCTTCCGTACGGACGTGCGCGCCGTGAAACTCCACCATGGCACGGCAACTGCTGCGCCACCGATGCGCCCAAAAGGTCACTCCGCGCCGTGCTGGTAGCTGTCGAACTAATCTGGTTGAACAGAGCCGAAAGCGGCTATTCAGACGACGCGAAGTCAAGCACCTGGGGATCGAACCCGTAAATGTCAAAGGCCACTTCAGCTAAGTGATGATGCCGCAGCGATATTCCACCCGCGCGCACTATCGCCCGGGGCTTCCCAGCCCTCGGCGGTGACAAGCAGGGTATCTTCAAGCTTGATGTAACCGCGCGTAGGATGAAGCAGCGCGGTTTCGATCGAGATCACCATGCCGGGCTGCAATGGCTTGTCTGCGTCATACGGCGGGTACGGCACCGGCCCATGATCGGTCAGCCGCGGCGCCTCGTGGCTGACCAGGCCGATGCCGTGCGCGGTGTAATCCAGTACGTTGCCGTGCGGCGCGCGCCGGACCGCGTCTTCACCGGCCGCGATGATATCGCCGCCCAGCGCGCCGGGTTTGATGGCGTGTCGCGCTCTCTGCTGGATGTCCTCGATTTCCTGCAACAATTCGGTCAGTTCGGTGTCCGGCCGGCCCAGTACACCCATGCGGCTGAGATCGCCGATATAGCCTTTGTAGTTTCCGCCGGAATCGAGCGAGATGACGTCACCTTCTTGCATGCGCTGGTTTGACGGTGCGCGATTGTGGCTGTTGCCCGCCGCGATCAGGCAATATTCGAACACCAGGTCCCGTGCATGTTCCTCGCGGCGCAGCCGGTCAACAACATCATACTTGGTCATTCCCGGCTCACACGCCCTAAAGGTCGCGGTCATGGCTTGCACCACACGCTCCGACGCTTCGCGCACCAGATCGAGTTCGGCCGGAGTTTTGATGGCACGCAACCGCTCGAGCACAAACTGTGCGTCAACCAGCGAAGTGTTTTCCAAATTGCTATCCAGATATTGCCTGGCATCCGACGGCAGGAAACTCGGTTCGATGCCGATGCGTTTCAAACCCTGGCCCAGCGTCCTGATATGATCGACGGCCAGGCCCATGGCATCGGTGGTTCCCCAGGATGCAGCCTTGATCGATGCCGCGGGAATGCTGCCCAGTTCCTTCTCGAACCCCTCCATCCGGTTGCCGATGTACAGGGTATCGCCTGGCCGGCCCCGCCGATAGACATACACCGGCAGATATCGGCTGACGCCGATCGCCTCCATGGCGTCGAAGAAGAAGAAGCGGTATCCCCCGAGCAGATATTGCACGTTGTGACGAGAGGTAACGATCAATGCATCAAGGTCGGCCTCCTCCATCAACCGGTCCAGTTTTTTGGTATCGATCGGCGAGCGCCCTGCGACGTCCTGAACGGTTACATTCATGTGCTTGTGCCCTTCATGCATCTGTCGTTGGTACGATCATCACCCGATCGGTCCGCGAGGTTCGCCCATTTAACCTGCTCGCACGCCGGGCTGTTCCCTCATCTCGACGTTGTCGGGCATTGCTGCGGGCGCACGATTGTTTTCGAGCGCCAACTGCCTGCCGTGGGTTTCGACGCCAAGCAGGCTGAACGCCAATCCGATTGCCAGACCGCAGCCGGCCAGAAACAAAAATGCCGGTGTCACCGCGTCCATGGTGGCTTTTGGCGTAATCAGGTTCGAGGCACCCGCGATCAGCGCCAGGCAGAGCGGTCCGGCGATCTTGCCGACCCCGTTGGCCGCCTGCGCCAGGCCGACGCCCCGCGCACTGGTCCGCACCGGAAAGATCTCGGCCGAGTAGGGCGCGATGTTGGAAAAGCCGCCATCGAAAAACAGTGCGGCGGGGATCAGAAGAACGACAAACGCCGGATAGCCCAGCACGGTCTGATCATAGAATAGCCCGGCCGCCCCCAAAAACAGCGCGCTGCCGTATCCCATGATCTCGCCGCAGCGGCGCCGCCCGAACCGTGGCGCCGCGAATGAAAACGCGACCCGGCCAAGCATACCGGTCAGGCTGACGAACACGAACAGATGGGCGGCCTCGGGAGGCGAAACACCCATCAACAGCGCGACGATGGTTGGCCCCCACAGGAACACACCATAGTTCGCGGTGCTGGCGCCGAACCAGATGATGACGGTCAGCCAGAACAGGCGCGGCTGCGCCAGCATTTCGGCAAAGCTCGAAGCTGGCCTGACGGGATCACCGGTCCGAACCGCGTCGTTGGCCGGTCGGGGCAAGCTGTCCGGCGGCACCTTCAACATCCGGCCAACAATGCGGCTGGCTTCGCCGTAACGCCCGCGCGTCACCAACCAGCGCACCGACTCTGGCAGGATGATCGCGATCAGGACGGCGGGCAGCAGGGGAATGAAGCCGAGCGCCGCGAGGCCCCGCCAACCGATCTGGTGCAGCAGCGTCGCTGCCGTCAACGATGCGGTGAGAATGCCAAGCGAGACGGGAATAACCGTCGCGCTGGTCAAAAGGGTGCGGTGGCGGGTCGGAGTGTATTCGACGATCAGGGGCACCGCGATGGTAGCGGCGGCGCCGACACCGAAGCCGACGACGAAACGTAGCGCCGCGAACGTTGCCCACGCACCTTCCGGAATCAGCGAGACCGATCCTGCGCCGAGCGCACACAGGGTTATTCCGGCAACCAGCAACGGCTTGCGGCCAAAGCGGTCGGCCAGCGCGCCCCAGACCAATGAGCCCACGATCGCGCCGACGCCGGCGCTGAGCAGGATGACCGAAGTCTGTCCGAAGGTCAGGTGCCACAACGGCGCCAGCACCGCGACCAGGAAGCCGACGAGGAAGTAGTCGAAATAATCAAAGACGCTGGTCGTGATTGTCAGCGCCACGCTGATCCAGTATCGCGCGTCGAGTGGCGCCTGGTCATAGAGCGTGACGAGATCCTCCCTCTGGATCGCCATGGTCGTCCTCCTCGGTTTTTTTAATTTTTGTGTGTTTTGGTTATTTCTGCAGAAAGGCGCGTACCTCCGATGCAACCGCGCCAGGGTTCTGAATGGTCCCGACATGTCCGATGCCCGGGATAACAGCAGTCTTGGCGCCTGCGATCTCACGCGCGAGGCCCAGCGTGTGTTCCTTCGGAATCAGACGATCCTCATTACCTGCCAGGACGAGCGTCGGGGCGGTGATCGCGTGATAATCGAACTCGACCGGCCGGGTCAGGATTGCCCCGCGCCGCTGCCGTTGCTCCTCGGTGCGCTTGTTGCCACCGAAGCGATTGACGACCTCCGGATGGCTGGCGAGATAATTGGGCGTGTAAAAATACCGGGCGAACTCCGCGGCCGAGGCCGGAAGGCGGGCACGCAGCGCGGCAATTTTCGGGGCTTCTTGCGGATTGATTTCCGGCAATCCGAGCCCGGGCCGAAAGGTACTGGAAAGAACCAGCCGGTCAATCTGCGCGGGATGACGCGCCGCCAGTAATTGCGCGATGGCGCCGCCGAGCGATGTCCCGAATACATGAACGCGCGGATAGCCGAGCGCGGCGATCAGTGCGCCTGCATCGTCGCCCAATTCGGCGAGGCCATACGGGGTCGGTGGATTGCGGGTTTCGCCGGAATCGCGCTGGTCGTAGGCGATCACGGTGAAATGGGGCGCGAGCAGCGCGCCGAACGCATCGAACATGGAGTGATCGGCTTCCGCGCCGTGCAGCAGCAGAAGCGGCGGCCCGCTGCCGGTGCGCCTGAAGGCGATCGTCGTGTTGTTGGCGACAATGTTGTCCATGGCTAGTGCAACACGGTTTCGAGTGCACCGGCCAGTTCGCGCGCGGGATCGGAGGGGATGTAGGGCATCCGCCAGGCCACGTGCCCGTCGGGACGCACCAGCACTGCGCCGCGCGGGCCGATCTGGATGCCGTCGGCCGGATGCGCGTGTGGCAGTTGCTGCAGATTGAGCTGAAATCCCGTCTTTGCCGATACATCACGGCCGGCTTCGAGCCAGGCCTCGCCCTGGGGACCGGCGACGACCGTAAAATCCTTGTCGAACCAGTCGAGCGTCGAGTGCTTGCGAGCCATGTCGAGCCACAGATGCGGGAACCTGCTGCCGGGCCGATCGGACGGCCGGTATACCCGTGTCAGGTGCCCGCCGTTCGGCGTGCCGTCGGGGATGACCGCGCCCTCTTCGTAGGTGAATCCCAGCGCCTGGCCGATGCTGTGCAAATGGTTGTCGAGATCGTCGATCCAGAAGCGGATGCGATCCTCGTTACCCGAACGGACGGCCTCGTCGATACGCCGGAAACGGATCATGTTGCCGTAGCTGAAATCGGCGTTCGACTGGCCGACCGGACGTCGCTCCAGATCGTAACTGTCGAGAAGCTTGTCCGACGCCAGGCCGCGGAGTACGTAGACGAGCTTCCAGGCCAGGTTATGCGCGTCCTGAACGCCCGAGTTCAGACCGAAGCCGCCGGTGGGCGGAAAGCGATGCGCGGCGTCGCCGACCAGGAAGACCCTTCGCTTGCGAAAATTTGCCGCGACCTGTTTGCTCATGCGCCAGACCGAACGATTGAGCAGTGTGACATCGAGGTCCGGCACCCCGACATGGGCGCGAATGATCTCGATCATCTCCGCATCGGTCCAGGGCCGCGGACGATCGTCCTTCTGGTCACCGATCTGGATGATCGAAAGCCAGCGATCCTTTCCATTGGTGTTGAGGATACCCGCCCGCGGTGGCATCCCCGGCACGTTGGAATAGACCTGATAGCCAGCGGCCTCCCGCGCCAGCGGGAATCGCGAGAGATCGGCACGCCAGTATTCGTTGAGCAGCACGGCAAGGCACGAGGGCCCCAGCATATCGATGCCGGCACTTCGCCGCGTCTGGCTGCCGGCGCCGTCGCAGGCGAGCAGATATTTAGCGTGCCATTGTTCGGTCTTGCCGGTCTCGACGGAACGGATTTCGCAGATCACGCCGTCATCGACTTCCTCGAACCCGACGAATTCCGTCGAAAAATGGACCTGAACCAGATTCGAATGTTCGATGACCTTGTAGATCTCCTCTTCGACCGCGTCCTGCGCCACGAGGCATTTCCAGGCCGGCGTCTGACCGAGATTGGGCTCGGGCCGGGAACGGCTGATCTCGCGCCCTGCGATGCTCTCGACCTGGACGAACATGTCGGAATCGTCCTGCAGTCCGCGGTCCCGGATCGCCTGTTCGATGCCCCACTGCCGGAACAGCTCCATGGTGCGGACCCAGCAGCCGCGTGACTTGGGGTGATCCGTCGTCGTCGAAGCCTTCTCGACGATAACGGCATCGATCCCGAACCGGTCGAGCAACAAGCCCATGGCGAGACCGACCGGTCCTCCGCCTACAATGAAAACCGATGTGCGCCGAGTGTCCGGAGCGACGTCCATGCTGATTTCCTCCGCCGTTTTTTGTACTCCCGAGACTGCTCTCTTTTTTGTATCTCACAAGAATATGTTTGATATGATCTCGATCTCGTTTTGAGATGAGGGTGTGATGGACCTTCGGCAGATCCGGTATTTCGTGGCCGTCGCAGAACGCGGCGGCTTTGGTTCAGCGGCCAGCGCGCTCAACGTGGCGCAATCGGCGCTCAGTCGTCATGTCAAGGAACTCGAACATGAATTGGGAGGCGCCCTGCTGGAGCGCGGATCCCGCGGCGTAGCCGTGACTGAGTCGGGAAAGGTGTTGCTGGCCCGAGGCCGCTGGCTGCTTGGTGCGATCGATGACATCAAGGCCGAGGTACGAACGGAAAATCGCGAGCCAAGTGGCACGGTGAGGCTTGGCGCTCCATCGAGTTTGGCTGACATCTTTTATGCGCCACTGGCAACCTTGCTTGTGAGACGGTTTCCGCGCGTCAAGCTGGAATTGAGCGAAGGCCTTACGGAGGTGATGACCGACCGTCTGCTTCGTGCCGAAGTCGATCTTGCGATCGTTACCGATCCACGAGATAACGACCATCTGGCCTATGAGACGCTTGTTGTTGAACGGGTCTTTCTAATTGGTCCGCCACGAGATGCGCTGCTTCTAAAGGGCAAATTGACGCGTAAAGAATTCGACAACCTGCGCGCGGCGGTGATGCCGCTCAGCCGAAACCCGTTCCCCTCAAATGTTCCGGTCTCGGTACGTGTCGAAAGCAGCGTTCCTCTCAAGCGAATGGTAGCCGCAGGACTTGGGTATGGTCTCCTTCCATTTTCCGGAATCCATGAAGAAGTCGCTGCAGGCACCTTGTCGGCCGCACTGATGCCGTGGATGCGTGCCGGACGTATCCTCGCCTTGCCGCGCGGAAGACCGGTTAGCCGGGCGACGCGGGAGGTGATCGCGACTTTAAAGGAAGTGTGCGCCAACTTCGTCCGGGAGGGTAAGATCCTGACAGTTTCAACAAGGGCTGGACCGCGGTGACGGCCAATTGTGACGCTCCTTTTGTTTGGGTATCCGTTCCTTCGACGGTCATCTTCAATGGGTGCCGACTAACTACACGACGGTAATAATGCCGCAAGCGATCCATCAGTTCATAATACACAGGGAGGCGGATCGTCGTCTTTCGATGCCACGTTGCGCGATCACCACGTTGGAGCCTCTCTGTGTTTTAGGTAGGCATAGCTTTGACGTCCGCTTTTGGGCCCATAGCGGACGACGCGAAGACCGGCTGATAAGGTCCGCTTCTGACCAAAAGGGGACATCGACGCGATCGTTTGCAACGTCGAAGACGCTTTAGAACCGACCCGCATTTTTACTCATTGGATTTTTTTTGGCCGCTACCGCGACCGGCTCGCAGGCTGCCGGAGCGAACAACTTCCGGATTCAAGCCACCCTGCCGGCAGGAAGCAAAAACACCTGTGACGCCCGGTCGTGATTTAATCGCAACGAACATGAATGACGACGAATAAGGCATAAAGAGTGAATTGGGCCGCTATTTCCTAGGGCCGTATCGCCGGCGTTTCCATCGGCATGCCGTGCGCGCGCGACATCAGATAAAGCTCGAGCTCGACCAGTTCCGGCGCGCCATAGTCGTAGGCCTGCGGCGCGGATGCCGGTGATGCAGTTGCGCAGGCGCCGCTGCAGCGAACCGAGCGATTGCCATTCCAGCCGGTACATCGGATAGCCGGTCGGCTGCGCCTGCGTGATCGCCGATCCCGCCAGATGCTTGTCCCAATTGTCGTCGTGGCAATTGGTGCAGCCGAGATTGAGCTGGCCCTGCCGCTGCATGAACAGCTCGCGTCCTTTGGCGACGAACGGCTGCGAGCTGCGGGTCGCTGCCGGCGTCGATCGGCACGCCGCGCGACTGCTGGGCGACAAAGGCGGTCAGCGCCAGCAGGTCGCGGCTTTCATAAGCAAGCGGCGTCGCCTGCTGATGCTCGGCGCGGCACAGATTGATGCGCTGCTCCAGATTGACCGGACGGCCGAGCGTCTTGGTCGAAAGCCGGATAGCGCGCCGCGACGCCCTTCATGCTGGCGCGGGCGTCGTCGTGGCAATCGGCGCAGGCCTTGTTCGGCGCGCCCGCCTTGTGCTTCCACAGCGCTTCGCCGTCGAGCACCCAGAGCATGCCGGGATTGGCGGTGTCGTCGTCCTGCATCGCCTTGGTGTCCGGCGTCATGAAGCTGTAGCCGGAGCGGCGTTCGGCCTGGCGGAATTTCGGCCGCGAGCAGCGGGACGAGCGATGCCGCTGCCAGCCAGCAGCGCCGCCGAGCTATCGCGGCGACCAGATCTCATTCGACGGTGATGGAGGCCGAAGCGGTCTCGGTAAATCCGTTGTCGCCGATCCATTCGAACTCGAATTTGCCGCTCTCGGTCGCGACCGTGAAGAAGGTGATGAACGGGTTGGCCGCGATCGCCGGAAACAGATCGGCGCGGAAAATCTCCTCGCCGTTGTAGCGGCAGGTGAAGCTGGTGATGATGTCGCGCGGAACGATTTCGCCGGTCGCGGTGCGGCGATAGCCGGTCTCCATGATGTGCGACATCAGCGTCTTGATCTCGATGATGTCGCCGCGTTTGGCCTTGGCCGGAACGTTGATCAGGGCCGATGCCATCAGATCACCTCCTCGGTGCAGGCGGCCGAGCGTCACGACGACGTCGACGCTGGCCGACCAGAACGAGCCGTCGGACAGCTGCGCGATGGCGATGATCTTCTGGCTGTCGGCGAGCCGGATGCGGGTCGAGATCTGGGCCCGGCCGGCGCGCGGGCCGAGATAGAAATTGCCGACATTGGGCTGCGGGTTCTTCTCGTTGAAGACGTGGATGCTCTTGACGTAGTCGTCCGGCGTCATCGGGCTTGTCGACGCTGACGGTCATCGGCACGGTGTTGCCGTTCTCGACCAGCGGCGGAATGTCGAGCTTGACCTTGCCGGTCGCACCACGGCGTCGCCGACCACGTTGCGGATCGCGGTCGCGAGCATCGCCGGCGTCGCTTCGGCGCGGCCGCAGCGTGACGCACGGGAATCGCGCCAAGCACGGCCGCGCCGCCGGCGAGGCCGAGAAACTGGCGGCGTGTGGAATGTACGGTTCGTCGCATCGCTTGCCTTGCTTTCCTAGTCACGCAGCGTCACAAGATAGGCCACGATATCCTCGATCTGTTCCGCCGACAGGATCGGCTTGCCGCGCCAGGCCGGCGCCGACGCGATCGAGCCCGTCGACGCGGTAATAAGACGGCATGATCGTCGCGGGATTGAAGCGCGAGGCATCGACCAGCCGCAGCCGCAACTGGCCCGCCGACCAGCGGCTGCCGGCGCCGGCAAGATTGGGCGCCAGATCGCCCTGGAACTTCTGCTTCGGGAAACGGGCCGCTGTGGCACAGGATGCAGGTGCTGGTGCGCTCGACCACCAGCGCGCGGCCGCGGGTGGCGTCGCCCGGCGTGCCGGTCAGCGATTCCGGAATGGCGTCGCCGACGACCGTATAGGGCCGCAACGTCTTGCGCGCGCGCCGGCGCGGCAGCGCCAGCAGCGCCGCTCGCGAGCCAGACGCATGCAGGTCGATTGCCGACCTAGCCAAAGGCGTCCACCGTGATCGTCTTGAACCAGGCCTGCGCGCTCGTCCGCCTCGCGCTGGCGGACCTCGCGCGGCGCATCGACCGGGCTGGTGACGCTGCCGTCGACCTCGGCGAACTGGCCGTCCTTCGGCTGATAGATGCCGGACTAGCGAGAACGCGTAGCCGGGCGCGACCGTGTTGTAGCAGGCGCCAGTCAGTCGTCGGCGCTTCCGGCGGTTTTGCCGGCAAGCAGGCTCGACGATCGACGGCGGCGCAGGCCTTGCCTTCCGCGTTCGCGGCGGATGCGGATTTCGGAATGCCGCCGGCGATGCAGGCGTCGCCGATGACGTGGATATTGGGCACCAGCTTCGAGGCAAAGGTCGACCGGATCGATCGGGCACCAGCCGGTGTGGTCGGCGGCGCCCGCGATCTCGGCGATGCGGCCGGCCTTCTGCGGCGGAATGACGTTGGCGACCTCGCGCGGTGTAGTTGCCGAAATCGGTGACGATGCGTCTTGGTCGCGGGATCGACCGAGACGACCCGGCCGCCTTGCGACAGCGATATCCGCTCGATCATGCCGGGATAGAGTTCCTTCCAGGCGTTCTCGAACAGCCGCTGCTGCGAGAAACGCATCCTTGGCGTCGAGGATCAAGCACCTTGGAGCGCGGCTTTTTGGTCTTCAGGTAATGCGCGATCAGGCTGGCGCGCTCATAAGGCGCCGGCGGACAGCGCGACGGGGCTGGCGGGCACCGCGAGCACGACCGTGCCGCCATCGTCCATGGCTTCGAGCTGCCGGCGCAGCAGCGCGGTCTGCTCGCCGGCCTTCCAGGCATGCGGCATTTTGGCGGATGCCGCTTCGTCATAGCCGGGCAGGGCGTCGAAGCGCAGGTCGATGCCGGGCGCCAGCACCAGCCGGTCGTAGGCGAGCGATGGTGCCGTCGGCGAGGCCGACGGTGCGCGCTTGCGGATCGACCTTCGTCGCGGCCTGCGCGATCACGGTCACGCCTTCGGCGGCGATCCTGTCATAGCTGAATTGCTGCGCTTCGATTTCGCGCAAGCCCGCGATCACCTCGTTGCTGAACGGGCAGGCGGTGAAGATCGCGGTTCGGCTCGATCAGCGTCACCTGCAGTTTCGGATCGAGCCGCCTCAACGCCCGCGCGCAGCTGGCGCCGCCAAAGCCGCCGCCGATCACGACGATGCGCGCCGCGGATTGCGCCAGCGACGGGCGAGGGCGAACGCCAAGCGACGCCGCGGCCGCCGCGATGCCGCCGAACGACAGTTCTCCGCGTCTTCGGGCGCAGCGCGTCCATCAGCACGATCCGGTGAGAGAACGAGCGGCGGCCGCGAAGGCCGCCGCTCGGATTGTCAGGCAAAGGTGATGTTCTGGTCCCGCAGCGGCACCGAACGGATCCGTTTGCCGGTCGCCGCGAAATAGGCGTTGAGCACCGCCGGCGCCGCGACGCAGATGGTCGGCTCGCCGACGCCGCCCCAGAAGCCGCCGCTCGGCATCACGATCGACTTCCACCTTCGGCATCTCGCTGATCCGCATCGAGTTGTAGGTGTCGAAATTGGTCTGCTCGATGCGGCCGTCCTTGACGGTGCAGCCGCCATAGAACAGGCCGGACAGGCCGTAGACGAACGAGCCGGCGACCTGCCGCTCGATCTGCGCCGGATTGACGGCATAGCCGGGATCGGTGGCGGCGACGATGCGGTGCACCTTGATCTTGTTGCCGTCGGTCACCGAGATTTCGGCGGCGGCGGCGACGTAGCTGCCAAAGCCCATGAACTGGGCGAGGCCGCGATAGACGCCTTGCGGCGCCGGCTTGCCCCAGCCGATCTTCTCGGCGACGGCGTTGAGCACGGCCAGATGCTTCGGATGTCTTGGCCATCAGCTTGCGGCGGAACTCGAGCGGGTCCTGGCCGACCGAATGCGCCAGTTCGTCCATGAAGCATTCGACATAGATCGCGTTGTGGTTGACGTTGACGCCGCGCCAGAAGCCCGGCGGGACGTGCGGGTTGCGCATCGAATGGTCGATCAGGAGGTTGGGGACCGAATATCCGAACGCGGCTTCGCCCTTGGGCGCTGAGACCCTGGAACGTCGCCGGGATCCTTGCCGTTGACCAGCGCTTCCGGGCGCAGGCTGAACAGGATCGACTGGCCGGAAATCCGCATATGCAGCGCCGTCAGATTGTTGTCGGCGTCGAAGCCGCCGGTCATCTTGCACTGGGTGATCGGATGATAGGCGCCGTGCTGCATGTCCTCTTCGCGCGACCACAGCAGCTTGATCGGCGTGCCCGGCATCTGCTTGGCGATCGGCACCGCCTGCCGGACATAGTCGGTCTGGCCGCGCCGGCCGAAGCCGCCGCCGAGCATCAGCTTGTGGACGTCGCATTTGTCGGCCGGCAGGCCGGAGACTTCGAGCACCGCGGCGAAGGCGGCTTCGCCGTTCTGCGTGCCGCACCAGACCTCGCACTTGTCCGCCGGTATAGAGCGCGGTGGCGTTCATCGGCTCCATCGTGGCGTGGTTCTGGTAGGGATAGTTGTAGACCGCCTCGACCTTCTTGGCGGCGCCGGCGAGCGCCGCTTTGGCGTCGCCGTTCTGGTTGCCGACATAGGCCGGCTGGGCGTCGTCGAGACCTTCGTCGAGCCATTTGGCGATCGTCGCGCTGGTGACCTTGGCGTTCTCGCCTTCGTCCCAGACGATCGGCAGCGCATCGAGCGCGGTCTTGGCGTGCCACCAGGTGTCGGCGACGACGGCGACGGCGCTAGTCGTCGACCTTGCACGACCTTCTTGACGCCCTTCATGCCAGCGACCTTGGCTTCGTCGTAGCTCTTCAGCTTGCCGCCGAACACCGGACAGGCCTTGATCGCGGCGTTGAGCATGCCCGGCAACTTGACGTCGATGCCGTAGATCATCTTGCCGGTGGTCTTGTCGGCGGTGTCGAGCCGCTTGAGGCCCTTGCCGGCGATCTTCCAGTCCTTCGGATCCTTCAGCTTGACGTCGGCCGGCGGCTCGATCTTGGCGGCGGCTTCCGCCACCTTGCCGTAGGTCGTGGTGCGTGCCGGACGGCGTATGGGTGATGACGCTGTTGGCGGCGGTGCATTCCGACGCCGGCACCTTCCATTCATTGGCCGCGGCCTGGATCAGCATGATCGCGCGCGGCGGCGCCGCCCTTGCGGACATAGTCCTGGCGAGGTGCGGATGCCGCGGCTGCCGCCGGTCGAGTAATCGCCCCAGACGCGCTTGCGGGCGACGTTCTGGCCGGGCGTCGGATATTCGGTGGTGACCTTCGACCAGTCGCATTCGAGTTCTTCGGCGACGAGCTGGGCGAGGCCGGTGAGCGTACCCTGGCCCATTTCCGAACGCGCGATGCGGATCACGACGGTGTCGTCGGGCCGGATCACCACCCAGGCGTTGACTTCCGGCGAGCCGTCGGCGGCGCGGACGACCGTCGGGCCGCCGAAGGGAATATCGAGGCCGAGCGCAAGGCCGCCGCCGATCGCGGCGGTGCCGATGACGAAGGCGCGGCGATTGAGTGCGAGGCATATGATTCATGGCTGTCCTCCTCACGCGTTCGCGGCGGCGTGGATCGCCTCGCGCACCTGCTGGAAGGTGCCGCAACGGCAGATATTGGTGATGGCGTCGTCGATGTCCTGGTCGGTCGGCTTCGGCTTGTCCTTCAGCAAGCGCCGCCACCGCCATGATCATGCCGCTCTGGCAATAGCCGCATTGCGGAACGTCGTTGTTGATCCAGGCCTGCTGCACCTTGTGCAGGACGCCGTTGGCCGCCAGCCCCTCGATGGTGGTGATCTGCTTGCCGACGGCTTCGCCGACCGTGACGCCGCAGGAGCGCATCGCGACGCCGTCGACATGGACCGTGCAGGCGCCGCATTGTGCAATGCCGCAACCGTATTTGGTGCCGGTCAGGCCGACGTTTTCCCGGATCGCCCAAAGCAGCGGCGTATCCGCTTCGACGTCGACGTTGATTGTTTTGCCGTTAATAGTGAGGTTTGCCATCGCGTTCCCCTGATTGGTTCAATCCATCGATCGAACTTCGAGGCGAGTTGTGGCCCGAATATCGGAACAATTCAAATCAATAATATGCGCGGAAATTGTCTGATGAGCTTTTGAGATGAAATGATGCGAGCAGCGATCATTACCGCGGGCATTCGGCGCCAGTATCTATCCGGCCTGTACCAGTTTTCCAGCCTCTTCCTGGGTCCCTGGAGCAGGTTCGCGACCGGCGCCCGGATTCCATGCCCAGCCCACCAAGTCGTCCTTTGCGACGTGCTCCTGCAACAATGCTAGGCTGCGGCCGCCGTTGCGTTCGACATCCTTCAGTTGATGGCAGATATCGCCGAGCGACCTGTTTTGCCAGGCCATGGACAGTGGCGCCACACCCCAGCGCGGGTTTCCAGGGATGCTCTGATAGCTGGCAGCCTCGTGCAACGTGACGTTCTGATCGGTGTGGCATTGCGCACAGTTGGTCGCAAGGTGCTGGCCATCACTACGAAACACACGGGGCCGGTGTTCATGATAATCGTTCCCCTGCAGCGGCTGGTCGCCAGCGGGATGGCAGTTCATGCAGCGAGGGCTGGCAATCAGTTTGCCAATTTCCGTGAATATTGCCCGTGATCGTTCAGTTTGATCAGCAATTGACTGGAATTCGGACGGCGTTTTGAGCGATTGGTGGCGGGAGGGCCCGGTTTCGCTTCTGAGCATCGCCGCCGGTGCCACGACTAAAGCCAACGCCGCAGTTAAAGCCAGAAATCCAGTCCTCATACTCAAAGCGGTGGTCTCGCGTGAAACTAGGCTGACAAGTGTACCGACAACGTTTTGTTCCAACCAATCTGATGAAGTTTCGTTTCAAAAACTCGGGCGTCGTCGTGAGCGACCGCTGTTGGCCCAAAGCGAAAGTTCCGGCGCGCTGCGCGAGACGTCGGCTCGTAACTCATAGTCGACATGGCGCAGTTCGCCGATGATGTCGGCTTGTGACCGTTTTCGGACATGCCTCGGCTTGTGATTTGGGGTCGTTCTAGAGATCACGCAGAAAAAGGAACGGAGCGACTTTTCTTGCAATGTAGTTGTTCGCAAACGGTCATTGCGTCTGCATTTCGGGAAAGGGACCCATCGCAATTCGGGGCGTCAGACGCCAGCTTCTGCGTTTTCAGCGATTGCGGATCCAGGTCAGGCGCATTGACGGCCCCAACGGGAGCTTCGCCCTTGATAATCGTCGCTACTTGCTGAACCGTCTCCAGCGACTGGTGCTCGATCGACGGCGGCGTCAATGCACCGATATGCGGCGTGGCGATGACATTTGGGAGCTTCGCAATGCTCCTTGAGGGCATCTGGTCCGGCGCGCGGCCGACATCCAGCGCGGCGCCGGCGATGCGCGTGCCTTTAGGGCCGCGAGCAGCGCCGCTTCGTCGACCAGATTGCCGCGCGACAGATTGATGAAGACCGCGTGCGGCTGCATGCGCGCGAAGGCCGCGGCATTCATCAGGTTTTCCGTCTCTTCCGTCGCGACGACGAGACACACGACATAGTCGGATTGCGTCAGCAACTCCTCGAGCGAGACATGCTTGATATCTGGATCGTCGACCTTGGCATAGGGATCGGCGACCAGCACCTTCATGCCGAGGGCCTTGAGAATCGGCGCGAGATGGCGGCCGATGCTGCCATAGCCGATGATGCCGGCGGTGCTGCCGGCAAGCTGTCGGCCCATCACGATGTCGGGCATCTGGCCGGCATGATACTCCGCCGTCGCGCGCGAAATGCCGCGCGACAGATCGACCATATAGCCGATCGCCAGCTCCGAGACCGACGTCGGAAGCCGGGACTCGCCCGCGTCACCAGCACGCCCTGCTTTCGATGCCGCCTCGACATCGATGTTTCGGATGTCGACGGCGCAGCGGACGAAGGCTCGCAGCTTCGGCAATTTGCCGAAAATCTCGCCGGGGCCTTCGGTCTTTCGGTCGGCCACGATGATGTCGGCATCCTTCGCCGCAGCCACGAGGGCTGCCGCATCCAGCGCCTCGTCGCCTTCGTGCAGAAGCACATCGCCGAGCGCCTGCAGGCCCTCGAGGCTGCGCTCGCCGTAATAATGCCGGCGCATGTGCGGCGTGTGGGTCAGTAGAATATTCAAGGCGTTACGCTCCTCAGCGTCAATAACCGAACGCATGGGGCAGATAGATGCTGATCGCAGGCACGAAGGCGATGACCAGCAGGCCAGGAACAGCAGTCCGAGATAGCCCACGATCGGCTTCACCGTCTGCTCGATCGGCACGTTGCCGATCAGGCAGGCGCCGTAGAGGCCGAGCCCGAGCGGCGGCGCGAACAGGCCGATGCCCATCGCGATCACCAGCACGACGCCGAAATGCAGCGGATCGACGCCGAGCTTGACCGCGACCGGCACCAGCAGCGGCCCGAAGATGATCAGCGCCGCCGCGCCCTCCAGCACCGAGCCCATCACCATCAGGATGCGCGATCGACAGCAGCATGAACAGCCAGGTGCCGTGCTGCCTCGACAGCGACATCATCATCTCGCCGACGCATGTGCGGCACCTGCTGCAGGGTCAGCACGAAGGCCAGCGATTGCGCCGCGGCGACGATGAACAGCACCAGCCCCGAACGGGTCGCGGCATGGACGAAGCTCGCGCGGCTGACGCAGGCCCAGCTCGCGGAACACCACGCCGCCGACGACGATGGCATAGACCGCGGCGAAGGCTGAAATCTCGGTCGCGGTGGCAAAGCCGCTCTTGAAGCCGACGAAGATCATGACGATCAGGCCGAGCGAGGCGACCGCGCCGCCCCACAGGCCGCGACAGCGGCATGTGCGGTTCGAGCCTCGGCCGCGGTCGGCGGCTTGCCGAAGATGATCGAGACGGCGATCAGCGCCAGCGCCATCAGGCCGGCCGGCAGCAGTGCCCGCCATGAACAGCCCGCCGATCGACAGGTTGGCGACGAAGCCCAGGATGATGAGGTTGATGCAGGGCGGGATGGTCTCCGCCATCACGGCCGAGGCCGCCAGCAACGCCACCGCGCTGCCCGGCTTCTGGCCCGATCGCCGCGCCGCCGGGATCAGCACCGAGCCGACCGCGGCGACATCGGCCATCTTCGAGCCGGAGATGCCGGAGAACAGCACCATCGACATGCACCATCACGACGTTCAGGCCGCCGCGCATGCTGCCCGACCGCGCGCTGCAGCAGCTCGATCAGGCGCACGGACATGCCGTTCGCCTCCATCAGGTAGCCGACCAGGATGAAGAACGGGATGGCGAGCAGCACGAAATTGTCGATGCCGCGCGCCATCTGCTGGGCGAAGATCACGCCGGGCAGCGTGCCCTCGACCCAGATGAAGATCAGCGCCGCGAGCGCCAGCGCGAAGCCGATCGGCAGGCCGCCGACCAGCGTGACGACGAAGCCGACCAGCATCAGCGTGCCCGACGACGGCACGGTATCGGGGCGCCAGCGCGTCCCACGACGATAGATGCCCACGATCGACCGCGCGTCGCGATCAGCGCCGGCGATCGATGTCCGCCGCGGCTGGGCGGCGCAGAAGCAGTTCGGCGCGAACAGCGTCATGCACACCGCGCCGACGCCCATCGGGATAGAAGGTCCATTCCAGCGGCAGGCCGGAGCCGGTGGTCTGCCCGGTCGTGAGCCAGCCGAGCTTGAGCGCGTTGAACGCGACGTAGCCGGAGACGACGAGCACCAGCACCGCGCCGACCGCGTCGATCAAGCGCCGCGGGCGCCGGCGGCAGCTTGTCGACGAAGAACGCCACGCCCGGATTTTCGCCGCGCGCCAGGGCGCTGGCCGCGCCGAAGAAGCTCGACCCCACCATCAGCCCGCGCGCGACGTCGTCGGCCCATTCCACCGGCGCGTTGAACAGCGAGCGCAGCAGCACCGAGCGCGCAGACCACCAGCAGGTCGGCGGCCAGCAGCAGCGCGGCGATCCGCGTCGGTGACCGCAAGCAGCGGGCGCGACCAGGCGATCGCTGCCAGCCCGCAGCCGTGCGGCGTGCGCCGGCATCGGCGCGCGGCCTCAGGCCGTGCGTCGCGCGGATCAGTGTCGACGATCGGCTTGGCCTCGGGATGCGCCTTGACGAACTTGTCGGTCTGCGGCAGCACGCGCTTGCGGAACGGCTTCCTTGTCGCACTCGACGACCGTGACGCCCTTGGTCTTCAGCACGTCGAGCGCCTCCTTCTCGACCGCGAGGCCGTGGGCGCGGGTATCGACGGCGGCCTTCTTGCGCGGCGTCGAGGAAGCCGTCGCGCAGCTTCGGGTCCATGCGCTTGAAGGTGGCGTCGCTGAAGTAGGTCGCGAGCGGCGAGAAATTGTGCTGGGTCAGCGAATAGAACTTCGCGGTCTCGTAGAACTTGCTGGCGAGGATGGTCGGCGGATCGTGCTCCAGCCCGTCGAGCACGCCGGCCTGCAGCGCGGTGTAGATCTCGCCGAACGCGAGCGGCGTCGCGGCGGCGCCCATCAGGCGCAGGCATTCGGTGATGATCGGGTTCGGCAGGGTGCGGATCTTCAGGCCCGCCAGATCCTCCGGGTCGTTGCACCGGCTTCTTGGCCAGCACGCTGCGCGCGCCGAAATTATAGGCCCAGGCGATGATGCGGATATTGGCGCCCTTCAGCAGCGCGTCCTCGACCGGCTTGGCCGCGCCGGCGTCGAACGCCTTGGTCTGCTGCGGAAAGCTGGTGAACAGATAGCCGAGGTCGAGCGTGCCGACCAGCGGCACCAGGTTGGCCGAGATCGACGTGCCCGACACCATCATGTCGATGACGCCGAGCTTGACCGAGTTGATGACGTCGATTTCCTGGCCGAGCTGGTTGTCGGGGAAGAACGCGACCTCGATCTGCCCGTCGAGCCCGTTGGCCTTCAGGTGCTTGACCAGATTGTCGTAGTAGACGCGGCCGTTGGCGTATTTCGGATCGTTAGTCCCCGACGACGACATCTTGAGTTTTATTACTGCAGCTTGTGCGCGACCGATAATGGCGGGCGATAAGACAAACGCGGCGGCGGTGCTCTGCAAAAACCTACGTCGGCTGAAACTGGACTTCATGAGTGTTCCCCCGAATATTTTTCTTCTTGCTCGCCTTTTAGGCGTGGCATTATGATTAGCTAATCAGAATATCTGAGCCGTGGAAAGCACTTCCGCTCCGCTCCCCGCAAGGAAATTCTGGTTCGGATACTTCGCAAATGATTTTAACACGCTTGACGCGATGCGGTCGGGACTGTTCGTGTTCGCGTATCCTCAAATGGATTTTTGAAAGAACTGACGGACATGCCGCACCTGATGGCTCCGCCGAATACCTGCGACAGCCACGTCCATATCTATGATACGACGACGCCGCTGGTGCCTTGGACTACGACGCCAGGTCCGGCCTGGGCGACCGTTTCTGCCTATCGCGAGGTGCAAAGGAAGCTCGGCCTCACCCGAGCTGTAGTGGTGCAGGCTAACGCCTATGGCACTGATAACACCTGCACCGTCAATGCTATTGCCGAACTCGGTCTGGATAGAGCGCGTGGGGTCGCTACCGTCGATGTCGACGTAACGGACGCCGAACTGCAGCGGCTAAACGAAGCTGGCATTCGCGGTGCACGAGTTCATCTATTGAGTGGCGGATTTTTGACCTTCGACAAGCTGAAGTTGATTGCGGCAAAAATAGCAAAATATGACTGGCACATCGTACTGCAGATGGACGGACGTTTCCTTCACGAGCGCGAGGAGATGCTGCAAAATCTGCCTTGTGCGCTGCTGATTGACCACATCGGCAAATTTCTCGAACCGGTCACGGTGGAGCACGATGGCTTCAAGGCGCTGTTGCGTCTCCTGAGCAATAAACGGACCTGGCTCAAGCTTTGCGGACCCTATGAAGTGTCAAAATCGGGCGGACCTCACTACGCTGACACGAGCGCCCTTGCAAAGGCTGCTGCCGCTCACAAACCCGATCGCGTGATCTGGGCGTGTAACTGGCCGCACGTGTGGGTAAAGGAGTTGCCGGACGATCAGTTGATGCTCGATATCGTACAAGATTGGATTCCGGACGAAAAGTTCCGGAATATGGCTTTGGTCGACAATCCTGCCACGCTCTACCGATTCTAAGTTGATCGCTGACCCGTTTAGAGGGATCTAAACATCCTGCAACAGCTCACTGCTGCGGCGGGGGTTTCGGGCTCAACAGGTCCACGACCGATATTCCTGGTTTGGCCGCTCTTCGCCATGCGTAGCAATTTCCTTATCGCAGCGGTCAGCGATCCGACTCTGGACAGTGCTCGTGCAATATCGGCGAATGCCTTTTCTTGCTAAATCTCCTTGAGATCAACACGACGAATAAATGCTTCTACGATTGAAGCACATTTGTCCGGCTTCGCTGCGGCCACATGATACGAGTTGTCGTCGATGACGATGAGTTCGGAGCGGGGAATTGAACTCTGCCAATCCTTGACCGCCTCGACAGATCCCAGACCACTGCCTTTCGTGGTCACGACGATAGTAGGGCATTTGATGTGCGGCAGGTCGGATGTCACGTCAATTTCGATTAGATTACGCATGATGCCGACTACGGTTGTCGGGTGGGCGGAACCCATCAAATCGGTCCACCATTCGGTGGCTTCCGGTGGGGCGTCACTTCCAAGGCGTCCGCCCATCGTTGAGGCGGCCCAACTTCGGATCCCTTCTTCTTTGATCAGTTTTTGCCAACCTGGGATCTGCTTGCCCAGCGATTTGCGCAGGGAAGTCGGGGAGCTAACGACCGACAGCGACTTGACCCGCTCGGGATATTTCGCGGCGAAACGCATTGCGACCGTGCCTCCGAATTTAGCCGAGACCAGATGAAAGCTCGATAGTCTCAGATCATCCGCCAGCCTGGCCAGGTCGTCCGCCGGAACGTCGATTGACCACTTGAATTCTTCGGGCATCGGAGTCGAATTGCCGAATCCTCGCTGATCGATCCGGATCGTACGATAATGTCGCGCAAAATGAGGCACCCACGGCCGCCACGCGACGAAGGTTTCTGCCAGTCCGTGCAGAAACACGATCGTTTCCGGCGACGACCATGGATCCGTGAAGTCGTCTACTTCGTAGAAAAGCTCCGCTCCAGGCGAGAGGGTGAATGTCGGCATCTGCGTGAATCCTGTTCTCGAAGTGTGGGCGACCGCTATTCCGCCGTAATGTGCGCCTCGCGGATGATCTGCGCCCAACGCGCAGAATTGTTCTTCAGACGCTCTGCAAGTACGTCGGGACTACCGCCGACTGGGAATAAGCCGACCGTTTCGAACGTGTTCCTGACGTCAGGCATGGCAAGCACGGTATTTACGGCGCCGTTGATCTTCTCGACGATCGGCTGCGGCGTGCGTGCCGGCATCAGCAGGCCGTGGAAGGCGGACACGTCGAAACCCGGATAACCGCACTCGGCGATGGTCGGGACATCCGGCATGCCCTGGAAACGCTGTGGCGCACCTATCGCCAATACAATCAGCTGTCCGCTTTTGGCGAGGCTTTCGATGTCCGCAATCGCAGTGAAGTTGACATCGATGCGGCCGGCCAACACGTCGGTGATCGCTTCAGCCTGCCCTTTGAACGGGACATGCAACAAATTGACGCCGGTGGCAAACGTGAACATCTCGGCGGCAAGATGGCCGGAGGATCCGTAACCTGAGGATGAATAGGTGAGCTTGCCCGGTTTGGCCTTTGCCATCGCGACAAGATCCTGGACTGAATGGACCCCAAGTTTGGGATCGGCAACGAGGACCAGCGGCACGTTGACGATCAGGCTGACCGGAACAAAATCCTTGACGGGATCGTATGGCAGCTTGCGGAGATGCTGGTTGATGGTAAAAGCCGGATCGTGCCCCAGAACCCAGGTGTATCCATCAGCGGGCGCCTTGGCTGCGAAATCGGTGCCGATCGAGCCCGAAGCTCCGCCGCGGTTCTCAACGACAATTGGCTGACCGAACATTGGTCCGAATTTCTGCGCCAGAATACGGGCGGTGCGGTCAGTGCCTGCTCCCGGATTGAAGGGAACCACGAACCGGATCAATCGGTTCGGGTAATCGTCGGCCAAGGCTCGGGAGGCGGTCAGCGCACATATGCCGGCGGCGCAGTTCGCCAGCAGGCGCCTTCGGTCGATTGAGATCATGGAGCCTCCCGTCGGTCACCGTTTTTGCGGCGACGTTATCCGTTGGGCTCAACTTCCATGATCCAACCACCCTGATCCAATAGATATATTCTTTCTGGTTATCAGTTTTCGGTATGGCTCGGACCGGTCATCCGGGTCACGACGGAGGGGAACTCTGGTCGGCGAGCCAGTCGGCATCCGGCCACAGACCTTCGGTCACCGTGGATCGGACGAGTTCGAACAGGCTCCCGCTCAATGCATGGATCTGTGCTGAGGTGTAGCGACCGGCACGGCGCGCCAGCACGATCTTGCGGCAGAGGACCGGATCGGTGATCGGCGATGCGCTTAATCTTCCCTGGGCTAGATCCCGATGGATCGCAGCGCTCGGCAGTAGGGTGAAGCCCTGGCCTCGGATCACCAGATCCTTCTGCACGCTCATCGCATTGGTTTGCGCTGCGACCGCGAATGTGATGCCCGCCGCGGCACATGCATGTTCGAAGAGGATGCGAAGCCCATGCGGCGGAGTAGGCAGAATAAGGCGGCTGTCGGCGACTTCCTGAAGCGAGACTGGAACGTCAGCGCGCAGACCTGCCTCGCTCGGCCCCACCAGATAGAGGCGCTCTTCCAGAAGCATCTGGATCGCCAACGCAGTCGAGGGCCGGATGTCGTAGAGTAGGGCGACGTCGACTTCGCCGCCCTCGAGCCATTGCCGCAGGTGGCCGGCGTATCCCACGGTGACGTTGACCTTCAGCTCCGGATGCAGTTCCTGCAGGCGACAGACCAAAGGAGCTGCCAGCAGATCGCTCGTGCTCGGCAACAATCCGACCGACACCAGGCCGGATAGCGCGCCAGGTTCGGGACGGATTTCGTCGCGAGCCTGATCGAGTTCGCGCAGCACGCGCCGCGCGCGGTCGATGAGGATGGTGCCCGCTTCGGTCGGTTCCATCCCGTGGCGGCCGCGATAAAACAGCGGTGTGCCGAGGTCCTCTTCTAGCAGTCGCAACTGGCGCGAAACCGCCGGCTGAACGATATGAAGGACCTCGGAAGCGCGCGTCACACTGCCGGTTTCCGCGATCGTCAGAAACGCCCTCAGCTGTTTGATATCCATCGTGCCTCCGCACGGAGCCCAGGCTCCCATGCCGAAACGCGATGGTTAGATCAAAAATTGCTATTTTGGAAGGCTCGGCATCACGTTTTATGATGGTCGCGTTAATCAGGAGTGCACTCATGGATGGCGAAGCCGAACAGATCGCGTGGCAGCAGGAGATTTTTTCGATCCTCAAGGCCGGTGGCGTGAAACAGGTCGCCTACGTGCCGGATGCGGGCCATTCGCACGTGATCCGAAGCGCGATCGCTGAGCCCGAGATGCGCGCCGTTGTGCTGACGACCGAAGAAGAGGGAATTGCCACGGTGTGCGGCGCCTGGTTGGGCGGCGAACGCGCGGTCCTGCTGATGCAGAGCAGCGGCGTCGGTAATTGCATCAATATGCTGTCGCTCGTCCAAAACTGTCGTTTTCCCTTCCTCACGATCGTGACGATGCGGGGCGAATGGGCCGAATTTAATCCGTGGCAGGTTCCCATGGGCAAGGCCACGGCGGCGTCGCTGGCGTTGATGGGGATTACCGTTTTACGTGCGGACGAACCACACGAGGTCCGCGGCACGGTTCAAGCCGGTTTCGACCTTGCCTTCGGGAGCGAACAGCCCGTCGCTGTCCTGCTTTCGCAGAGCCTGATCGGACGCAAGAACTGGGGAGCGAAGTGATGGATCAGGCAGCGAAGCAAGGGACGATCGACCGGCGGGTCTTCGTCGCCGGCCTGGTCAAGGCATGTCGCGAGGCGCTGATCATCACCGGCCTAGGGTCGACCTCGTACGACGTGTTCGCCGCCGGAGATGATGCCCGCAATTTCTATCTGTGGGGCGCCATGGGTGGCGCCGCGGCGCTCGGTCTGGGATTGGCGATCGCGCAGCCCAAAAAGTCGGTCCTGATCGTCACTGGCGACGGAGAACAGTTGATGGGCCTGGGCGCGATGGCAACCATCGGCGTGCAGCGTCCGCATAATCTTTCGCTGGTCGTAATCGACAACGGACATTTTGGCGAAACTGGAATGCAACAGAGCCATTCGGGTCTCGGAACGCGACTGACGGATATTGCGAGAGGCTGCAACTTCGACGAGGTGACCGAGGTTACGGAGATGAGTGGCTTGCCTAGGCTGGCCGAGCGCGTCAACGCGCGTTCCGGCAGCACTTTCGCGCAAGTTCGGGTCAGCGCTGCCGAAACCGTCAAGGCACTGCCGCCGCGCGACGGCGTTCACGTCAAGAACCGCTTCCGGGCGGCCTTGGGATTTCAACCGATGTAACCGGTTGGCTGCGCCGGAAAAGGCGGCCCAATCGGGCCTGATCCGGACCAGCCCGCATGGTCGCAATTTAGGGAGGTGGCGATGACTGGGCGACCCGTGACTAGGGGCGGCTCAAGGGCGATGGCGCCGATCGGTCCAGTTCGCCTTTTCGGGTTGGCCGTGCTGCTAATGTTTTTCCTCGATTTCTCTGGCGGTCGGGCTCAGGCGGAGGATTTTCCGAACCGTCCCGTCCAGATGATCGTTTCGGTGGGCGCCGGAGGCAGCACGGACACCATCATGCGGGCCTTGGTGCAGTACGCCGCACCGCTGCTGGGTCAGCCGATTGTTATCATGAACCGCCCCGGCGCCAGTGGCATGATCGGCGTCGCGCAGACGAAGCAGGCGAAACCCGATGGCTACACGATTGGCGGCACCTGGAGCGGCCCTCTAACGATGGCGCCGCACGTCAACATGCCGGACTACAAGCCAGGCGATTACACGATCGTCGCCATGGTCAGCGAAGCCCCCGGCGTGCTCTGCGTTTCGGCCAAATTCCCGGCGAACAGCGGTCGCGAGCTGCTCGACGAATTGCGCCGAAATGCGGACAAATACACCTATGGCGCCGATGGCATCGGAGGATTTGTCCAGTTCGCGACCGAGCGCGTATTCGCAGCCGCACACGCCAAAGCACGTATGATTCCGTTCTCCGGAGCGGACCAGACGGTGACCGCGTTCCTGTCCGGCACCATCGATATTTATGGCGGCGCGATAACTTCGGTACTTCCCTATGTTCAGCAAGGTACTGCAAAATGCCTGCTGGTGACTTCGGCGACGCGCTATCCGGTGCTGCCGGACGTGGACAGTTTAAGCGATGTAGGGTTGCCCGAAACCCAGACCCTGCTGTGGCGCGCCGTGATCGCACCGGCCGGGTTGCCCGCCGACCGCCTCGCCAAGCTCAAGCAGGTCTTTGCAAAGGCTGCGCAGGATCCGGAGTTTAGAAAGATAGCGCTGGCGCGCGGCGAGCAACCATGGACGCTGGATAGCGCCAACGTCGACAAGTACGTTCAGGACGAATATGCGACGATGGGAACACTCGCGGATACGCTCAAGCTGTCGTCGCAGAACTGATCCTCAATTTCGGCTTTTGCAGAACAATCTGGAGAAAAGATGCCCCACATTCAAGCCCGGGACGGAAGCCCTCTTTATTACGCAGTCCACGACCACACGGATCGATGGCGCGAAGCTTCCACTATCATCCTGGTGCACGGTTTTGCTCGCTCGGGCGAGTTCTGGTTCAATATGGTTCCGTATCTGAGCCGGTTCTTCCGAGTAATCTGCGTGGACCTGCGCGGTCTCGGCCGATCCGCGCCGTTGCCTGATCCGAAGACGGTGACGATCGATTCCTATATGGACGATCTGTTGGCCGTAGCGGGTCATGCGGGCGCGGAGACCTTCCATCTTGTGGGCAAATCGATCGGCGGAGCGATCACACTCTGCTTCTCCGGACGACATCCCGAAAAAGTGCGCACGCTTTCGGTCATCGCGCCGGCGATATTCGCGAACGAATGGATACGTTCGGCGTACGCCGTTGGTTATCCGACCTGGGAGGGTGCGATCCGTGATCTCGGCGTGGAGGGCTGGACCCGAAAGTCGAATACACTGGCACGCTTTCCGAAAGAGATCGGTCCTGGATTTCTGGAATGGTACGCCAAAGAAGTCGGCAAGGGGGACATTGAAGTCGTCTGCGCCATGGTGAACTTTGCAGCGTCGGTCGACGCCCGGCCGCTGCTGCCCAAGATCACCGCGCCGGTGCTGGGGCTTTACCCGGATGGAGGAGATATTGCTACCAAGGAGCAGTCGGCCATTCTGACGGATTCGATCGCTGACGCCCGTGTCTCGTACCTGCGATCGCCCTATCAAATGCTCGGACTGCTACTCCCGGCCGTGTGCGGGGAGCAGATTCGAAGCTTCGCAGCGCTGAAGGATGGCTTCGTCGCGCGCGAGTAGGCCATGTCGCGATCCGCGGCAAGACACTTCAACACGCAAGGTATGCCGCGGAAATTGATATATTCCGGGTTCGAGGCAAAGCGATACGCAACCTTTGGTAGTGATGGCAGGTGCCCCGGGCGCCTTTTTGCGAACGTCTGCCGGCCCGGACTAGCGAAGCGACAGCCCGGTCGCCGCCTCAAGCTCGGCGATCGCCTGCGCGGCATTGAGCACCTTGATGGTGGTCATGCCCATCTCGCGCGCGGGCTTCAGGTTGACGCCGAGATCGTCGAGATAGACGCAATGTCCTGGGATCGACGCCAGCGCCTCGATCATCATCGCGATAGATGCGCGGATCGGGCTTGCGCAGGCCGATCTTGGCGGACTCGATGATGTGGTCGAACAGCGCCATCACCTCGGCGACATAGAGCGACCGGCCGCTCTTGCTGCCGATGCTGTTGGCCGGCAGATTGTTGGTGATGCAGCCGGTCTTGAATTTCGCCTTGACGCGCCGGAGCGCCTCGACCATCTCGGGCCGCAGATCGCCCGACAGCAGCGGCAGCACGTCCTTGCCGCGCACCTCGGCGCCGAGCGCCAGCGACTCCGCCGCGAACAGCCGATCGAACGTTTCGATATCGATCTCGGCGCGCTCGAATTTCGCCCAGGCGTTTTCCCAATGATTGGCGGCGTTGGTGCGCCGGATGATATCGGCGGGCAGGCCGCGCTCGGTCTCAAACCGCGCAAACGCCTCGAACGGCGAGGTCGTGAGTACGCCGCCAAAATCCCAGATCACCGCCTCGATCATTCAAAATCCCCGCCGAGCCAATGCACCAGCTTGCCCGGCTATCACGGCGTGGCGATCCACGTCAGCAGGTTCAGGAGGCCTTTTGGACCCCGCGCGGCGAGGACGGATGTGCTGCTGGTCAGACGGCGGCGGCCAGGCTCCGGCAAAGCGCCCCGATGGAAGCGTGCCGAAACTCCTCGGCAAACACCCGGCGGATGAAACGAAGGTGCCGGTCCTTCGACAGCGAAAGGCCGGACGTCGGTATCAGGTAATAGTCGTCGACGATCCTGTTTTTGGCTCGTTGACGCAAGTTTTGGCGACGCACACGCTATATTTCCGAACGAACCCAGTTGTTCCGGATGTTCAGCGACGATCATGCCGATTGATCGCGAGCCGTTCGAATATTTAACCGGTCTTGACAAGATAGCCGAGATGCCGGTCGCCTCATAATAACGACGAATGATCAGGTCAACATAGTGCGGATCAGGTTCGAGCGCCGCAGCATACCCGTTCGGCGTGCTCGGCGGCGATCAAGGTCGCACCTGCGCCCAGAAACGGGTCGAAAACAATCTCGCCGGAATTGCTGAGATCGCGCAATGCGTCCGCAAGCATCGCGACCGGTCCGCTTGCGGTTTGAAGTTTACCCTTCCGTTTTCGATTGCCTATTGCCCGGGTTTGAATTGGCGCGGCCCAGAGGTTTGTCCGAGCGGTTCCTCGTTTGTGCCGTGCGATGTTAGTGACATGCGGCGCGGCCCCTTTCTTGAAAAGCGGCAGCAGCGAATAACCTGAAGGATAGAGGCCACCTTCGCAGTCGGATCCGGCCAGCACGACTACATCGAGCAGGCCCAACTCCAAGCTGGCTGCCGCGAGTTGGGCGTCGGAGAGGCTGCGCCAATCCATGAAAGCACCAACCAGACCGCCGTCGACCAGATAGGGCAGGGCAGCCGTTACCCAGAGCGGATCGAAAGCCTGTCCCAACCGGCAGGAAGCGGCGATCGCCTCTGGCGCATTGGGCGGCATCCCTGCTTGCTCACTGCTCCCCCGTGGGGCATCACGCTTTTGGAGTTCACGTCCGTCAAGACCAGCCGTGCGACATCGGACCCCATCAATCGATTGATCACCTGAGAGGTATTTCCATCGCCGCATATCAGCCGATGCGGACCAAGCTGGAATAAATCGCCAATCCGTGCGATTGCGGGTTGCCCAAACCGAGGAACCAGATCGGCCGCCTGTGATAGATCTTCTTTGGTATCGCCGTCGCCAGTGTCTCCCACCCTGATCTCGTCGATCTCGATGGTAGCAAAACCGGAGATTTCGATTGGGGCGCCCATGATGATGAGTTCGTCGAATTCGATTTTCAGGGCGTCGACATCCCAGCACCCCTTTTCCCCCAAACGATTGACGGCCAGCCGGAGCAATCGCTGCTCGGCGGCGTCCGAAATGACCGATGCGAATACAAGGAACCGAAGTCAGACCAAGCGACTGCGCGGCTTGCAGCCTTAATTCCCCATCGATGACCACGTTGTCGTGGCCGATCAACACGGGGACGGTGAAACCGAGCCGTTGGATCGATGTTGCAAGGGCCTTGATATGAGCCTGTTCGGATTTGCGAAGCTTGCGCACGTGCCGGTTGAGCGCCGCGATCGGGCAATCCTCAACCTGAAGCGTAGGAACAAGATCATTCGGCGTGATCTGGCTATTGGCGTTCACGCTGTTCTTGTGCTGTCGTGTGGCCGGGCTCTGGGATTGGAACTCCGGTTGCCCTTCTACCGCCGCGAAGGAGGTTGCTCATCACTTGTACCACCACGCCGTTTGAGCCAGGCCTCTGGTTCCAGATGTCGGGACGCTTGTCGGGCCTTGCGCCGAAGACCCCGTTCGACTTCTGCCTCAAATACGACCCGGTAGCCTCGTAACTCCCAGATATTCCGCCTTCAGTTCTCGATTTTTCGGGTCTTGCGCAAGCGCATCCTCCGACTTCGTCGTGCCGCTGCCAAGTGGTCACGGCCTGCTGTCGCGCATATCTGATGCGCCGCCGGCCTCTCCCGCGGTCATCGGCCCATCAATAGTTACTTCGCGTGTGCTCTTCATTGATGATGACATCGTCGGGGGTCAGGGTAATGTTCGGGAGCCACTTGGCCCTTCGTTCGGCGGCTTCGATCTTCCTTCGGCATTTTACCTTGTACTGGAGCGCGGCTTCGCCCTCTCGACGGCTTCCTTGATACGAGCTTCTTCGGATCGCGTCATGAAATCGAGCGCTTTTTGGGCGGCTTTGACGTCGCCCTTTGCCCCGCGCCAATCAAGGTTCGCAGTACGGCCTGCACCGCCGGCATCTGATAAACCTTGTTGCCTTCTTTCACCATTACTAGCCGCATTCCTTCTTCCGAGCACCATCCCGGTCAATCAATTTTGTAGATTCCCTCGCCCAGCGATCCTGCCTCGGGCAGCTCTGCATTTTTCTTCGGGCGCCCTCTGGGATTACCTGATTTGCCCTTCTCGAACCGGAATTCAGTCGGCGGCTTACGATAGTTGTCGGAGTAAACCTCTTTTCGCTTTGACGGCATCGCTGATCCTGATCTTTCGAAGTCGCGCCGCTGTTACGGCTGGAAATTGCCCCTGTTATTTGTCAAATTCATTGCGAATTCGATAATGCGATGTTCACCCGACCAAAGAGCTACAAATATAGGAGAAATCGTTCGGTCCAGGCTTGGTTTTGAAAGCTTCAGGATGGACCGTAACCCTGAAAATTACGGTTCGAAGTGCTGGAACAGCGGGCCGGGTCGGGTGGTGGCGGCCCGCATGCTCGTGGGACGGACCAGGCCTCAGGCCAGGAGGGGCGGCTACTGAAATTGAGGTAGCGGGCGGACGGGGGAACACCTCTAAAACGGCCGTTGTTGTAGCTAACGTCCTGTGACACCATCCAAAAACGTCAATTTCCACCACCCTCAGATGCTTCAATGCCAAGCCGTAAACACGACTGGGAAAAGCTATCGGACGAGCAACTGCTCGAACTGCCCCTCAGTAGCCTGAGGGTTACGGTCGAAGGGACCTGGCTCGAGGATTGCGTTCGCACGCTTACACGAAGAGCTCGGCGAACGCGGCATCCGGCTGCGGCCTCACACGTGGATATCGAGCGAATGGTTCAGTCCGGCTGACGTGCCCGGCATTGCAATCCCGTTCTATCTCGCCCATCCCCGGCTGATGAAACTCGAGAAGAAGATGATGCTCGAGGTCGAGGGCGGCACCTGGTCGGAATGCATGGCCATCCTCCGTCACGAAGCCGGTCATGCCTTGCAGCACGGTTACCAACTGCAGCGCCGCCGGCGCTGGCATCAACTGTTCGGTCCGTCTTCAAAGCATTATCCGCGATATTATCGGCCCAATCCGGCCAGCCGGCGTTATGTTCAACATCTCCGGCGCTGGTACGCGCAGAGCCATCCCGACGAAGACTTTGCGGAAACCTTCGCAGTATGGCTGAAGCCGCGCTCGAACTGGCGAACCCGTTACGCCGGCTGGCCGGCGCTGAAGAAGCTGGAATATGTCGACGAACTGATGGAAGAGATTGCGGGAAACCGTCCGCTGCTCACAACACGTGAGCGCGTCGACCCGCTGCGCAAGCTCAAGGAAACGCTTGGCGAGCACTACCGAAAAAAGCAGGCGTTCTACGCTTTCACTCCACCGAAGACCTACGACCGGGACCTGTCTCGCCTTTTCTCGAACGATCCACGACAGCACCGGGCGGAAGCGGCCTCATCCTTTATCAGGCGGCACCGCGCCCAGATCAGGCAACTGGTGGCTCGCTGGACTGGTGAAAACCAGCTGACGCTGGATGCCGTGCTGGACGACATGATCTCCCGGTGCCGCGAGCTTGATCTGCGCGCCGTTGGCTCCGAGCGCAAGCTCGTGATGGAGTTCACCGTCTTGGTGACCGCCAAGACGACACACGCGTTATTTGGCCCCTCGAAACGCAGATGGATCGCGCTATGAGACGCCTGCGCATCCTCGTTCTCATGCATCCGGACTTCGTGCCGCCGGACTCAACGGACGGATACACCGACCGGCAAATCAATACGTGGAAAACGGAATACGATGTCGTCAGCACCTTGCGCGCAGCCGGCCATGATGTCCGTCCGCTCGGCGTGCAGGAGGAAATCAAGCCGGTGCGCGACGAGATCGAGGGATTCAAGCCGCATGTGGTCTTTACGCTGCTGGAGGAATTTCACTATCAGACCGGGTATGACCAGCACATCGCGAGCTATTTTGAGTTGATGAAGATTCCCTATACCGGATGCGGTCCCCGCGGTCTGGTCCTGGCGCGCGGCAAGGACTTGTCCAAAACATTGGTGCAGCACCGCCGGATCGCGGTGCCGGCATTCGCGGTGTTTCCGATGCGACGAAAAATCAAAAGGCCTGCGCGCCTGCCATTGCCCCTCATCGTCAAGAGCCTGAATGAGGACGGATCACGAGGGATATCCCAAGCATCCATCGTTGATACGGACGAGAAGCTGGCAGAGCGAATCGCGTTCATTCATGAGCGGATCGAGACCGCGGCTATCGCAGAGCAATTTATCGAAGGACGCGAACTCTATGTCGGCGTACTTGGCAACAACCGGCTGCGCGCGCTACCGGTTTGGGAACTAAAATTCGGCAACATGGGAGGCCGCAACTCGCGGCATATTGCCACCGAGAAGGTCAAGCACGATACCGGCTATCAGGAGCGTGTCGGAATCGTCGATGGGCCGGCCGACGATCTGACGCCAGAGATCTCCGCCCAGATTCAACGAACGGCGAAACGCATTTACCGGACCCTTGGACTCGATGGCTATGCGCGCATTGACTTTCGCCTGACCTCCGACGGGACGCCGTATTTCATCGAAGCAAATCCTAATCCGGAAATCGCAAAGAGCCAGGAGTTCGCCTTGGCCGCCCAGCATGACGGTCTCGATTATCAGGAGTTGTTGCATCGTATCGTTGCGCTCGGCATGAGACGGGCCAAGGCTGGTGTATCCGTGGGTTGATCCGGCAACCCGAACTGTACGGGCAAGCGACGGCATCTCCAGACGCCCATCGACGCAAATGTCGATTGTGGATCATCTGTGGTCCTTCTCCAGCTCTTGTGCCGACAACCGTTCGGTTTCAGGAGGAAGGCGAAGTGTCGTTCACGATGACGCGCTTCCGCAATCCAGCTGTTTCGGTCATGCATTCGAAAGCATGTAGATCGAAACGCGAACTTCTGGCGCGGGCACGCATTTTATGCGTGACACAGAAGCAACGCTCGCTTCCCGAATGAATTGGGACACGCTTTAATTGTGACAGAAATAAGCAAATCAGCTACACGGTAGTCATAATCCGTCGCCTCAAGTTGCTCGCCCCGTTTCACCACAATGCCCAACGAGCCCGTTGGGCAAACGCAGTGTGCTGATTTGGAGAATTAATCATGGCCAGGTTTGCGATCGGTGACAGCGTCGCCAAAGATAAAAGCCATTTCGGAAAAGTGGTTGCTGTTTTTACAACCCATGACGGGCAACCTCGATACGCCCTTGAGAATGAGGGGTACCTCGAGTTCCGGCTCGAGACCGAACTGTCTCCTGTCGATTCGAGCAAGAACGGTATTCGCGGCTAAGTCGTTTGTATTTCGTGTTTGCTGCGTTCTGGAACTCAATATCGGCGAGCAGTTCGCCAGGAATTTGAGCGTCGACGACGCTCGCTCGCCTGGAGCCAAAGCCTTTCGACGTCAGGGCTTGATGGCCGCATGTGCTTTTGTCCTGGTGCTATCCTCCCGGCACCAGGAACTTTAAACCCCTCGTTTTGAGGGGTTTCTTTTTGGCCGCCTCGGTCGTCCTCATGGAAAATGCCTCGACCGCGTTATCGGAAACCAATGCTGGCCAATTCGCGCCAGTGCGCAGCCTGGATCGCATCGTCTCCAGCCGGGCCGCCGCGGGTCCGTTTGCTGCTAGAAATAGCGGAGATGCGACAGGGTCCCTGCGGTCATTTCTCTCGATGTGAAGTCCGGTGAGGCTTTCGAACAGGCTTGTGCCCTGTCGACGTGACTGTCACGTGGATGGGCTTTGAATAAATCGGGGGATCGTGCGGGATGTGGTTTTCGTCGGCCAGGATCAGCTGCAGCGTATGATGACCCAGCGGCAGCGTGACCTTGGCCTCGGTTTGTCCAGCGCCAAAATGCAGGTGGTTGAAGTCATTTGGCACGGGCTGGTCGAATGGTGGCAGGCTGGTGTCAATCAGCAAATGATGGTGGCCGGTATTGAGCTTTTCGAAGCCGGCGGGCGCGACACCCATTCCGATGAGTCCGAACCGGACGATGGTCGTTGGCGTGATGTACGAACCGTCCTCGGGGTACACGAAATACACCTTGGCTCCCGGCGGGGAGGGATGACGTCCCGGATGCGGTGTCCCCTGAGCGGAAGGCGTGGCAGCAGCGTCGACGGCGTGAATATGAATCCGGTCCGAGAACAGCGGCGTGGAATTGGGAAAGTGGTTCTTGTCGCCCAACAGCAATTGCAGGGTATGATCGCCCGGTGGCAGGGTCACTTCGGCTTCGGTCTGACCTGCGCCAAAATGCAGATGATTGAAGTCACTCGGAATCGCCTGGTCCAGTGGCGGAAGTTCGGTATCGATCAGCAGGTGATGATGACCGGAATTCTCCTTGTCGGATCCTGCCGGCGCTACCCCCATTCCCTTCAGACCAAAATGCACGGTGAATTTCGTCGGGACGGTTTGCCCGTCCTTGATATCGACAAAATACACGGCAGCTCCGGCGGGAGAAGGCGTGGGACCGCCCGTGAGTTTTGACTGAGCGTTAGCCAATCCAGCGGCCCCGATGAGAAGCGACGTTGTCATGGCAATCAAAGCGATTGGTCTCACACGTCACCTCCGCGGGGCAAATTCATCACAACGACACTTTCAAAAATCATTCAATCAAATCCAGTGGCGTCGAACAAGACAAAAGCCGACGTTTCGCGCTCCCTCAGTCGATGACGGTGGGTCGACGCTTCGGCAAGGATCGGATCGTCAAGGCTGGCAGCAAGATTGGCGCGCGTTCAACAACGATGGACATTGAAATCAACCCGGCGGTCGATTGCGTCACTTGCATCATCCCTGCCGGTGCCAACGATCAATTCGCGCGAGCCGACGCCGACTGCCGTAAGCCGATCCGCCAGACCAGGAGACGCACTTTGCAGGAGATCCTTGACGTACTGCGCGCGTAACACGGACAGCCGTTCATTGATCTGGACGGGCCCGGTGTTGGAGGTGTGGCCGACGACATCGATGCAGGCGTTGCGCTGCTGCGCCTGTGCGGCAATCTGACTTAGCCACATCGGATAGGGAGCCGTAATACTGGCATCGTCAAGGAACTGCGTCGTTCCTGGCTTGAACAAAAGCCGCACGGATAATTTGTTCGCGGCCAGGCTATGGTTCACCAGATTGCCGAATGCTTCTATGGCATCGGCCCGGCGATCCAGCTTCCAGTTGGAAAGATAGATCCCCGAACGGACGCGAAGTTGGTCGCCCCCCGACATCTGCAGCGCTGTGCGGTAGAACGCCAGGGCTTCTCTGTAGCGCTTGTCATCGTATTGAAGAACGGCATCGCTGATAAGGGCTGAAGTCGCGAATCTTTCGACGTAGAAGGGATCGACTGGATCACCGGGTTTCGAGCCCTGGCATGTCTTGATGTAGGAGCTGGTTGCCGGATCATTGGTCCAGATCGGAGCATCGGCAAATACTGGCGTCGGATCGGTTTTGATAGCCTCGGGTTTTGCCCGTGCAACACCCTTCGATATGATACTCTTGGTGCGCAGGTCAGCCAACGCAAGACAGATGCGATAGGCATCCCGCGCACCGTCGGGTGCACCGGCATTGTTGATCGCCGTAAAAGTGCCGATCAGAACAACAGGAGCCTGTCCCAGGGTCCCGCTGGAAAATGGCCGCACGACAAAACGCGGATAGGACTTGTTGATCAGCTGCTTGATCCGCTCTTGCATCAGCCGGGTTGCGGAGGATTGCGCGCCAGTCGCCGCATCGATCAGGGGATCGATGACGAGTTCTATTTTGTCTGACCCAGGCGGGACACTGGCCTTGGAAAACAGGTCATTGGCGGCGCGCAGCAGGGCGTCGTCGAAGGGGATCGGGGCTGGAATTGGCGGCGGAGCCGAAGCACCTTGCGGCGCCTGCGCAGTCGGAGATGGAGTCGAAGCTATCTGCGCATGACAGATTTGTACCGATGCTAACAGCGCGCCGATAGCGAACAGACTTTTTCGAAGATCACGATTTGTCATTTGTTGTCAGCCATAGCCAAGCTAGTGACAGTGTTGAAGTGCGGCGCGGTCTGTCTCGGATATATCGCCAATTTGTACCCGCGCATTGATTTCCTGACAATTGAATGTCGACTTCTGACGCGTTTGCTTCGTGCCTCTCTTTGCTTCAGACGTAAACTTCGCTTCGGGTTCGACCGGAGGCCAGCGGCCTGTCTCGACCGGCTGGGTGGCCACAGCCGAACTCAGCCGCTTCTGTCCGTCCGGGCGCCTGCGTTCGCTCCGCTGGCGCATTCGACCCAGTTCTTCGCCGGCTTTTCGAAAGTCTGTATCGGTCTGCCCCCAATCAAGCTGAGGCTGTGTCTCGTTCTCCGTATATTGCGTGACGCGTTGCACCGGCCGATTCGTATTCTCGCTGGTATCGATCCGAGTCCGCGCAAGGCCGATCGGCGACTCCGAAGGATCGTTCCAAATATTCTCATCCTGTTGCGTAGACGGCTCTGGCTTGTTTGACGGATCCGCAAACGCAATGCTCTGGCTGAAGTCTTTGCGACTGGCGTGAAGCGGGACAGCTTTGGCGTACACCGCGCTTCCAATCAGCAGCGCGACCCGCTCCTGAGCGTGCGCTGTCGGCAAAAAAATCACGGAAGAAAAAATGAGATGTACAGCAAAACAACTTCTGCGAAAGACCTTCGCAGATCTAATTCCTCCAAGCAGTTGCAAAATGGCGCTCATAAACCGCTCAAAATTTGACATTAAGATAAACCTGTGGTGGCCGCAACTTCTTGTTTTCGGTGCTTTCAACGTGTTAGCGTTCTGATGATTTCGCTGGGCGACCATTCGCTTGCCTCTGCTCAGGTTAACCCGCCGGGGAGCTGGTATGCGAAGGCCTCTGCGTTGCGCCAGAACGGCGATAATCCAACCATGGGGCCTATGAGGTTATGAGACCGCCGAGCAAAGGCCGCATCCAGGGCGTGCTGTTTTTCTGCGCAATATTGACTATGACCCTCTGCTCCGCGTTTTCCGTCGCGCGCGGCCAGAGCGTTGCCGGACCGCCTGCCTCAAACAAAAGGATCGCGCTGGTCATCGGCAATGGCTCTTATCCCATGTCGCCGGTCGGCACGGCCGTCGCGGATGCAAAGGCGATCGCCGAGCTAATGAAGGATGGCGGGTTTGATGTGGTCTACGCCCAGGATACCCGCACGGCCGATCTGACTTCGGCAATCCAGCAATTCAGTCAGAAGCTGGAGCAGGGGGCCACTGCGATCGTCTATTACGCCGGCCATGCCATTCAAACCCGAGATCGAAATTTTCTCATGCCGGTGGATGCAACGATTGCATCCGACGCCGATGTTCGTTCCAACGCTGTCGATGCCGATCTCATTCTTGATCCGTTGATTGTGGCCCGGCCCAGGGGGGCGGTTGTTATTCTTGACGCGGCCAGGAAGAATCCATGGCAACAAAAGGTCTCGGCACGGGCCAGCGGACTTGCGAATGTAAGTCCGATCGAGGGTATCACTCAGGTTTACCCTGCCGCACCCGGACAAATTGTTGAGGACGCCAAGGGCCCCGTTGATTTGTTTGCCAGCGAGTTCATCAAGGCTGCAAAAGTACCGGACCGATCCTTCAAGGAGGTATTTCGTTTAACTCGGGCCGCGGTAGCAAAGGCAAGCCGCAACACCGTGCTGCCCTGGGAAGCGTCGCTCAACACGGCGGAGTTTGTCGTGACGGCGCACGCCGCGCCGACGGAAATTGCATCGCGCAGTGTGGGTCCGGTGGATGCCGTCCAGGAGGGGTTTTGGGATACGATCAAGAACAGTGATAACGCGGCCAATTTTCAGGCCTATCTGGATGCCTATCCTAACGGGCCGTTCGCTGCGGCGGCGCGGGAACATCTTGAACGCATAGGAGCCCTAAGCAGTCCGGCGAAGCCGGCTGTGGTTGCCGACGCGCCAGCATCCATCATTCGCGACTGTCCGCAATGCCCGGAACTGGTCCTGATACCCTCGGGCAGCTTCAAGATGGGCTCGACCGACGCATTTGGATTCGAGGGGCCGGTCCATCCGGTGTCGATCGGCAAGCCGTTCTATATTGGTCGATATGAAGTCACTTTCGATGAATGGGACGCATGTGTGAACGAGAGAGGCTGTACGTACAGGCCAGACGATGGCGGGGCGGGACGTGGCCGACGACCCGTTTCGGACGTGGACTGGAATGATGCCAAGACCTACGTTGCCTGGTTATCGCAGAGAACTGGAAAGAACTATCGATTGCCGACGGAAAGTGAATGGGAGTACGCCGCGAGAGCTGCGACCACTTCAGACTATGCCTGGGGACGATCGGTAGACAAGGACCGTGCGAACTGCTCCGGCTGCACCAGTGAACCTCATCCCACGACGATCAACGTTGGGTCGTTCAAGCCAAACGGGTTCGGGGTTTACGACATGGCCGGCAATGCCGCGGAGTGGGTTGAGGATTGTTGGAACGAGGGTTACCGCGGAGCACCGAGCGACGGTTCGGCCTTGGTCAAGCCAGGATGCCGCGAACGGGTTCTTCGTGGCGGCTCCTACAACAATGACCCGAAATATTTGCGTTCAGCAGCGCGGTTCAAATACGACTATAACGTTCGGTATCCTTCGAACGGATTGCGGGTCGTTCGGGAAAAAGGCAGCGATTAAGCCTGGGGAACAGGTGTCCGCGGATATGATTGCTGCCGCATGCCTGGATAAGGCCGCAGGCGCAAGGTGTGCTTGGCTTTCACTGACGACTGCGAGCGCTTAATTCTGTGTCGCTGTTCCTGGCTCCGATCCGGGATCGCGAACAACAATTCGCCCGTGGCCAAACCAATCATCCAAAAAAGTTCCGTATTGTCTGGCCGGCTTGCCATGCACAACCGTGACAACAGATAGTCCGTACCTAAGTTCGCTGGACGATTGCCGTTTCCCCAGCAACGGGTGCTGCGCCCCGGGTCTCATACTAGCTCGGTGGCGTCGCGCTCCGATCACGCGCAGCTACGACAGCACAACGTCGGGGAACCCCTGCTGGTCCGTGACTTTTGCGATGTAATAAAACAACAGCCATCGATATTCCGACGCTGGAACCGGAAATTGCCGTTTCCGTTTTTCAATTGACATTGTTTATTTCCGCCACCGGGGGCAGACGGCATTGGGCAAACAATCAATTTTTAACCCGGGCAGGCCGCGGGACGCGTCTCGCGGCCTTTTTCATTCGTCGCGATCCGCTTCATTATCACTGTCCACCAACTGGGGTTGGGCTACCGCTTCCTAAGCCCTATCGGTATGTGTGGACTTTGCCCGCCGTTACGGGCCTTCTACTACACCACGATCGCGGAGGCGGACGATCTTGTTTCCATCAGGCCATTGCTCGATTGGCTTGACTACAACGGCTACGCGGTGGTCACCAAGCCGGCAAAGGAATTTGTATCGCGCGGCGGCGACCGAACGATCAAGGGCAACATGGATGTCGAGCTTGCCGTCGACGCAATGGAACTCGCCCCGAGCGTCGATCAAGCTATTTTATTTTCGGGAGACGGCTCGTTTTGTCCGCTAGTCGTGGCGCTTCAGCGTCGCGGGGTTCGGGTTAGTGTTGTTTCCAGCGTGGCAACCGATCCGCCGATGGCTGCCTCGGAATTGCGCCGGCAAGCAGATGCATTTGTTGATTTAAAAAACCTCAAAGTACAGGTCAACCGATCGTAGACGGCCGCGAGGGTTCACGCAGCTAGGGGCGCTTCGTCTTCGAACGCGACGCCGATAAAATCATCGTGGCACCAAACCAGTCGGCAAACTCGCTTCGTACGGAAGCGGTCAAACGAAACGTCGAACCTGGAAGGCACGGCAATCGTCCCATTCAACTCAATGCCCGCCCCAATGTTCGTGACATTGCGGACGCAGCACGGAAACGGGCCAGATTGTCCGCAAAAAAACAGTAGCGCGTCACGGTTGATCATCGTGCGTGCGATCGAACGCCGTTCGAAAACCGGCATTGTGTTATGCGGCATATTTCGCAGCCTTTAAAACAAAGCCGCCGGGCGGGGTATCGTCGACCAGCGGCTTTGTCCTTGGACCCAAGCCACAATTGGCCCGGTGGTATGTTTGTCTATCGCGACTGGTCTAGTTCGCAACAGATTTTCCTTATTAACATTGATGTAGTCGTTGCGGGCAGATTGCGGAACTCGGGCTCGTCGTCGTCGCGGTGGCGTTAGCAGAAGAACGATCGGACAGACCATGGAAACCGAACGGATCGGACGTCACCGCCAACGCCTTAACGGTTAGGCTTAAATTCAGGGACAAATTGCCGGTGAAGTCAAACCGCTCCAAGAACTCCTTAACCGAATGGCACGGAGGAGCTCTGGATGCGCGTTTTCGTTCTGGCAATGACCCTTTTATTGGGAGCGGATTCCTCGACGAACGCCGGCGGCGCGATATATATGCGAGCGTCGGCGACACGACGCGAGCACCGATCGGCTGGATCGATTTCTGCAACGACAATCCTGGCGAACACAGCCGCGCGACGTCGTGCTGACGCAGGCTGCATGGCGCGACCTGTTAAGGGTCAATCTGTGGGTGAACGGGACCGTCCAGCCGATGACCGACATGGAGCATTGGGGCGTGATCGAGAAGTGGTCGCTGCCCACGGACGGATATGGCGACTGCGAAGACTATGTGCTGATGAAGCGAAAAATTCTGGTAGACGCGGGATGGCCGCGTGAGGCGCTGCTGATTACGGTGGTTCGTGACCGCAACGGCGAAGGCCACGCTGTGTTGACCGTCAAAACCGACAAGGGTGAGTTCATCCTCGACAATGAAAACGAAAACATCCTTGCCTGGACTGAGACCGGGTATCGCTTCGTCAAACGTCAATCGCAAACTGATCCCAATGTCTGGGTTTCGCTAGGCGACGGCCGGCCTCAAGCCATTGTCTCGGCGCCGTCTGATGAGAAAGGCGAGCCTATAAATCGCGGCATCGGAAAAAGCGCTCTCAACATGAGCTCTCCCAACGAAGGTGCTGGCGTAACAACCGGGCATTAACCGAATTGCTTCATCTTGGTGCTCGGCCTTTTGGTGGCTGAGTTGCGTGCGTACTGCCGTCGTTACTTCCACAGTAACGACGGCTTTTATTGTCTGATCGCGCTCTGTACCGAGCCGGCCGATTTTTCCGAGCTGCACGACGTTACCCACCAGACGTTTTCCATCGAACATAGGCCAGTTCGTCGCAATAAAGCGTGGTGAGAGGCCATTAGTAATATTTGATCCGTAATCTGTACGTAGGGGGTCAACGCTCTTGTGCAGGAGAATGAGCGGATGAAAGCCGTCGCGGGGTGCTTTCTTGCGGCTGCGGCCGGCGCAATCTCGATTTGCGAAGGCATGCCGCCAGCTGCCGTCGGGCTGGTTTGTCTCGCCCTTGGTGTGATCTACCTGATGAATGACGTTGGGCGAATTGCCGAAAAATTCGAGTTGGTGCCGCGGGCTGCACCCTTGGAAGGTGCGCTTAGCGAGATCGAGGAGGACCTTGAGAACATGACGCAAGAACTCAGGGCGGCGCGGTCGGAAATTCAAAACCTTACGGAGCGAGTTGAATTTCTGGTCAAACACGTGAGCGGTACCGGCGTGTTGGTGCCCGCATCGACGGTGCGCCCCGCGAGGACCCAGTTGGTCACCCGGCAGCACCCTGATGGCACCTGGCGACGGAAGGGGGCCGTTGACGGTTGGGACCCGTAAAAGGGACCACTGCGTTATAGTGCGCAAGCGGGTCGCCCGTTGGGCGATTTTCCTGGCTGGCACCGCGCATCAGGATAGGTCGTCGAGCAGGGGGCGTCTGCGACGACCACCAACCTTGAAGGGGCTATTGGCGGATATCCGTGGATAGCTCTGGGGATGGCGTCTTGGCGCAGACTGCGTTCCACGAGGTTGCCGAGCTATTGGTGTTAGACCAAGCGATCACCTCGCGGCAGTCGACGTCGATTATTGAGAAACCACGGATGTTGTGGTGGACTTAGTGCCAGAGGTCGCATGCTATGATGATGTCAACCAGGAGCGGCAGTGTGAGTGGCGCGACGATTGCGCACGCCAGCAATGCCTCGACCACCCTGGTGCCGCGGCTGACGCCAAAGCGCGCCTCGGCCCGTGCGTTCAAAAGCACCAAGCCCGCCATCGTCGGATAATAGGAGAGCAGCAACAATCGGGACATCAAAATAACGGCGGCCGGTGAACAGCAATAAAGAGCGTGGCAATGGCGACGACGATCGCCAATCCGAAGAGGATGATTTCGGCTCGGCTCATGGCTCCTGCGCGCTCGGAATTGGGTCGCCCATGGTCTTTCCTGACAGCCGCCGAATCCCTGCTGGTTCACTGTCGCCCTTTATGCGCTACTTCGCAATATCCAACGCCGGACGGGTCAATGCCCGATGACATGAGGCCGCACCGGCGATCGAGGGCTGAAGCTGGTACCCGTGCCTCCATTTCACTGCGAGCGATCGTTGGTCCGCAACAGAGAGCGCAAATAGGCTTTTGTCAACCACGGTCGAGGCCGCGGTCGCATCGATCCAAACGGGATCCATATTTGTCGCGTTCCCACGTATCCTGGGAATCGAACTCTTCACGGGAAGATTGAGGGGTATCTCTTTCAGATGTGGGAAGGCGAAACGGAGCCCGATCGTCTGCGGCGGGTTTACGAAACAGTGCGGCCCAGTCCGGCAGAGCCAGAAGAATTACCAAGCTGCCAAACGAGACGAGCACAAGCGCCCACCAATCGATATGCAAAAGCATCCCAGTGTGCGGCTTGGCCCACTTCTTTTCAGCGTTTCCAGGAATTGCGCCGATTCTGGAGCCTCGGGATGCACCGGGTGTTTGTGCGTCGCTATCGATCGGACGGTTCAACTTTGATCCAAGTGCGGATCTCAAGAGCTCTTCATATGTCGTTTCCTTGGCGGCCTGTTTTATTGCGGCTTCCGCTGGAGGCTCTGGCACAGCTTCACTTGGCGATCTCTGGTCTCTGGCTTTGGCGTCGGCGACGGCCGGGGGAAGCGAACGGCTGGGGTGCTTGGGCGATGATGGCCGGCCGGAATGAGCCTGCTCGGACCGCGCCAGGAGAAGCCAACACTTTCGTCCCGTTACGCTGTCCACGCGATAGTACCAATGCTGGCCTTTCGGCGCGGCGCCAGCAGGACGCAACAGGCATGGGTCGGCGGCTTCAGCGTGAACTGGTATCTGCATGGCAGTGGCGACAGCCAGAAAAGTCGCCGCCGACCAATGTCGCGCATTGGGTCGGCGCATCATCTTTAAAACGCTGCAAGTAAATATAGCGGATCGGTACAATGAACCTGATCATAAGCGAAGCAACCGAACAGATGCGTTTAATCCCAGCTTAACGTTAAGCGCTGGATCGGCGAATCAAAGTGAATGCAGGTGATCTCACCACGATCACAAAAAAGTTGCGGGCGTCGGTGATGGAGCTGGGGTGAAACTTTGGTCCGGTCGAGCCCACAGACCCGGCCGTTAGTTGCTTAGCGCTCCGTGGCACCGCCAAAGCGCACGCAGAGGCTGTTCAAGACCGAGCGCCCTCACCCAACGTGACTGGCGGCCCACCCTGGAGATCACGCTCATGGCTGCGAGAAGTCGCTTCAAGCTGCAACGGCGTGTACAACCGCCAAGATGGCAGCGTCGCTGAGACAAGCGGAAGCTGAAGCAGATATATGATCAGGAAATGAGCACGGTCACAACGTTCCCAGTATTTTTGCCCAATCTTCTTCTTACGTTCTCAGTAAATCTACGTGGGCGCGGTCACGTTAAAATCACGGTTCATCGTGATAATGGGTCGCTGAATGAGACGCCGGACGGCACAACGCAATGCTTGCATACAAGTGGGGTGGGAAACACGCTTCTTACGGTGTGTGCCCAGAGTGCGATCTGCCGGGCGGTTTTCACGCATCGACTTGTACATGCCCGACGTGCGGTTACCATGGTGGAGGACACGCCACGGTTTGCGCCTGTTCGGTCTGCGGTCATCGCGGTGGAAGGCATGCACCCAACTGCTTCTGCGGGCAGCGCAGCCAAGACGGATAGAAACAGCGTCCTTGTTGCAATTTTACTTTCGCCACGAACGAGCAGAGAGACTTCGAAAAAAATAAGCCATTTTGCCAACAAGCCTTTGATTGGCAAACGTCGAGTTTCAGCGACTTGCTACAACGCTGTAATAGCTTCGGCCACGTGCGCGCATTTGCCGGAGCCAATTCGGTTGAATCGGCTACACAGGGCGTCATGCGTTTGGAGAAACGACGGATCGCCACGAACCAGTTTCTGAAGGATAGTCGGCATGTCGCGGTGCGCTTGGACAGGACTGCTTGCAGCGATGAAGTCGAGTGTAGCTTGGCCGTCCGACACCAGATCGAGGTCAATGCGAGCCAAAACGGGCCGTGCTTAATTTAAGAAGAAGCGTTCCGTACGGCGACCACCAAGATGTCTTTAGGGACCGATAGTCCGACAGCTGACCCTCTGATCAAGCTGATCGCCAGTTGCCGTCGCGGCTTAACGTCCTCGATTTCAGTGTAGGGCCATTCCCGTGGCTGCCTCCAGCTCAATGAGGGCCTGCGCAGCATGCACGACCTTGATTGTGGTCATGCCCATGGCGCGCGCCGGCTTAAGGTTGACGCCAAGATCGTCAAGATAGACGCAATTCCTGGGATCGACATTCAGCGCCTCGACCATCAACGCGTAGATGCGCGGATCGGGCTTGCGCAGGCCAATCTTGGCCGACTCGATGATGTGATCGAACAATGCCATCACCTCGGCCACGTAAAGCGACCGGCCGCTCTTGCTGCCGATACTATTGGCGGGAAGGTTGTTGGTGATGCAGCCGGTCTTGAAATTGGTCTTCACCCGGCGGAGCGCCTCGACCATCTCGGGCCGTAGATCCCCCGACAGCAGCGGCAGTACGTCCTTGCCGCGCACCTCGGCGCCGAGCACACGCGATTCGGCGGCGAACGTAGAATTGAACGCTTCGACGTCGATCTCGGCGCGCTCAAATTTGGCCCAGGCATTCTCCCAATGGTTCGTCGCGTTCGTACGCCGGATGATGTCGGCGGGCAGGCCGCGCTCGGCTTCGAACCGTGAAAACGCCTCAAAGGGCGACGTCGTAATCACGCCGCCAAAGTCCCAGATCACCGCCTCAATCATCCCAGATCCCCGCCTGACAAATACGTTACCTCGTCCGGCTAACACGACGTGGTGGTCGGCGCCAGTAACTTCGGCGGCTTTGGAGCCAAGTGCGATGGGGGACCAGATGGCACGTTCTCGATCAGACGGCGGCCGTCAAATTCCGGCAAAGCTCCTGGATCGAAGAATGTCGAAACCCCTCGGAAAACACCCTGCGAATGAAACGAAGATGCCGATCCTTCGAAAGAGAAAGCCACGAAGTGGGGACTAAGTAGTAGTCGTCGACGATCTTGTTTTTTGCCTTCATTTTCATGACCAATGTCAATGCTGATTGAACGTCGATCGCCGGCTTTGTGTTAGCGCTTCCCTTCGAGTACCATCTGTCCGCACCTTCGCGGCCGTGACGGTAGTCACAGGCCACGCGCAGCGATATCACTCGCCCTCTTGGCCGTCATCAGGATGCCGGTATGTTTGTCGAAACCCGCGACGGTAAGCTCAAGGCCGAATGTAGCTGAGCGGCACTGAATATTCATAGGTCGGAAGCTCGGCAATAGCCTGACGAGCAACGCCGCCAGGATCCTCTGCCAACGCGGTTTTCAGGCCGATCATCATCGTCGGCCTGCTTTGTGTTTGGTATCTCGGCCAGTCCGTTGTCGCGGTCGTCCGAGGGCTGCCATTGCGTGCAAAATTCGTCCAAATTGATTGCACTGTGTTGGTGAGCAGTGCCAGTTCGGGACCATTCCCAACGGAAGCTGTAGCGGCCTCGGTGGAACCGAAGACAAATGGCACGTCGAGAGTATGCGGAGTTTTGAGGACTCCGCCAAAAACGGGCGTACGCCAGTCGAAAACGTAGTAATACACTAGTGCGGACCCTTGGGCCGCCTTCATCGCAGCAAAATTCGTTGTGTTTTTGCGGAATTGGAAGTCCGTGATGATGGAGATCAGCAGGTCGGTCGGCGTGGGATCCTTTAACGTAGCTCGATAGGCATCGATGATGCGGTTGGTCTCAGTCGCGTTGATGCTCAAATAGCGACCAATCCGATGGCGAGCGTCAGCATCTTGCAGCTCAAAATTTTTCATCTCGCCGCCCATAAACCAGGTAGCTTCGGTAGCTGCGTTGCCAATGAGCAAGGGTATAGCTGACGCATCCTCCGCCATCACCGGATCGTATGGGTGATGAAAGAAATTCCTATCATCGATAATCGGGTAGATCGCATCTGTCATGATTTTCATGGTGGCGATCAATTGGTCCATGGGCAGCGCTTGCAGCGCTTCAGCGTCGGCCTGCTGAAGGCCTGCGGCCACCGCGACACCGCGTGCGATACGTGCAGCTTCGTCGGCGGTGCGCATGTGTGCGCCACCTGAGAAGCTTTGCATGATGGCCTTGTGAAACAAGCCGCGCGCGGGTGGGAATGCCATCAAGGTTGCGACCTTCGCCGCGCCACCGGATTGACCAAAGATGGTGACATTGTCGGGGTCGCCGCCGAATGCGGCAATGTTGTCTCGTACCCATCTTAAGGCCAGGACCATGTCGAGTACGCCGGTGTTGCCGGAGTCAGCGAAGCGCTCGTCACGACTTTCCAACTTGATGTGACCGAAGATATTGATGCGATGATTTATCGTCACGACAACGGCGTCGCCGTCTCGGGCAAGATTAGTACCGTCAAAGCCGGGAGCGGAGCCGGCACAGTTCATCCAGGCGCCACCATGAAGCCAGACCATCACAGGCCTCTTGCTCTGTGACGTTGCTGCGGGCGTAAACACGTTAAGGAACAGGCAATCTTCGCTAACCGGCTCGATTTTCGTGTACCAGGCGGCGATAGGGTAGCCGGCGCCAGGTATCTGCGGCGCCGAGTTCCCGGCAGCCTTCGCGTCTTGAACGCCTGCTCGAGGTTTGGCGGCGGTTGGGGGCATGAAGCGGCGACCAGCCGTGCTTTCGCCGTAGCGGACGCCACGGAAGATGGCAACACCAGGTTGCTGGGTGCCACGAACCTTGCCACCACTTGTTTCAACAATTGGATCGGGAAACGCTGCACCACGGGACGACCGCGTGATCGCAACGCCCGCGCTCAGTCCTAATCCAAAGAGGGCCGTGCGCCGACTGATGTTTTTGGCGTTGATCGCACGATAGGCCATGTTCCACCCTACTTTTGTTGAGTGCGCTGCGCGCTGTTTTGCTCCTCATAGCTGGTCGGGTGGTGTGGTGTAAAGCAAGGCCGACTCCGGAAGGGATGCGCCGGCGGTCAGGCCCAAAATTTCGGAGGCAATGGCCGATGCGAACTACGCCCTGATCTTTCGTTCGAACATCGATGCAAGCGGGACGTCAAAAAATTCGCACAGATCGAACAGAGTTGCGGCGCTCACGCAACTCAGTCCACGCTCGCATCTTTGTAGTTGTTGTATCGACATTCCGATCTTCTCAGCCAGTTCAGCCTCGCTTAAACTCGACTTGGTTCGAAGACGCTGTATCCGAGAGCCGATGTAAACATCGACAGCGGTAGCGCTTCGTGAAGAAGCCTTCTTTGTGGGCATGTCTGCGCATTCTCGTGGGAAGCCGGCCCTGAGTTGTGCGCGAGAGTTTGCGGCCGAAGAGGGGCAACGACGGCAAAGACAGCTAATTAGGTTAACAGTACGCTAGCCAGAGCAAGTTTACCTTGGATAAGCAGGTGCACCCGCGCGTTGGACAAGCGAACCGCGTAAGCTCGGTTCGCAGCCGGTGCAAGCCCGCCAATGCGAGCCGGTCGTGCACGGGTCAGGTCAGCCTGCTTTCAGTGTGCGCTCGCACATGGATGCCAGCGGCATCTGCAAGACTTCACAGATATCAAACAGTCGGCCGGCACTCACTCGATTTGCACCAGCTTCGTATTTTTGCACCTGCTGATAGGAAACCCCGAGCCTTGAACCGAGTTCGCCCTGGCTCATTTGCAAGGCGAGCCTGCGCTCTCGCATTCGGTCACCGATATAACCATCGATCCTGGCATCGGTGCTTCGCGGCGAACTCTTTCGCTTTAGCTTACGCATGTAAATGTGCATCCCTTGGCAATGAAATTGCAGACGGATCTTCTGCGCGAATAAAAAGACCTTGGTAATCGCCGTAACTGGCGGAGTCGAAAAGAATGGGTATTGGGTCGCATAGTCTCGTAGATGGTTGAAATGAAACAATTCTAGCGAGTGCCGCGCCGCGCCGCAACCGTCCGGCGTTACCATCGCCGCGCAGCACCGTGATCGGCGCGAGACGCGAAGTGTCTTCACCGCCGCACTGATCCGGCACGGCGGCCGGCACCAGAATGCCTGAGTAATAGGCCGATCGTGGTAACGCCGGCCATTGCAAGATCCGGAAGCGTGCCGTTTCGTTCCTGTTGCTTGGCGTTGAATGCACCCTGCAAGGGTTCGGATAGCGGTGGAGCTAAGTCATTGTTTGCCTGACTGACTCCGACTCAAGTGAGCCCGCCGAAATCACGCGAACAAGCGCCGTGACTAACGCCTAACTCGCTTCCAGTCGCCGGTTCGTTGGTCGCGCGTTTCCAGTCACAGCTTATCAAATGATAAGTCAAATCGGATCGACGCATCTACGCATGAGCTGAAGCGCAAGACTGCGACTGTGACTGTGTTACATCGGCCTCTGTACCAAGACGAGGAGATGATGGCGCGCGGCATGCATCGTCGCGGGTGCCAAGGGGTCATCGATAGCGGCAGAACACAACGTCGAAGGCATGGCAGCGCGTTCATTTCTCCGCCAGTGACGTCACGATCGTCCTCAAGATCTGTCTCCCAACAGGAAAAAACACAAAGCGCGGTGTGCCGATATTAGCTCCGCTATCGTGGCATCGATTGCTTGAATACCAAGGCAACGTTTCCGGATATCTGGCGAGGGCAACTTAAGTTAGGACATACAATCCCATGATGGCTGCGCCTTGGCGAGGCCAAGAGTGAGATGCAGGCCGAAATGTAGGTCAAGAGCATCATCGATTGCTCTAGGTGCGAAATTCAATATCCGTTAGATAGCCAAATGATGAATCTGTACTGATCAATGATAACCAGTAAGACGCTGTTAAGGCACGTGAGGAGCGATCGTATGTGGTGAGCCAAGATACCGCGATTCGAGAGGAATTGTTCGCATCTGACGATCTTTTGTTTTTCATCAATGAGCTCGAGCAGGGGCACCGATTTGATTTATGCGCCGTTTTGCAGGTATCTATAAAAACGCGCGAGAATTGTTTGGCCGCCTCATAGCGCAAGCTTTTCGGATGAGTGGAGTTAAGCATGAAGCGTCGCCAAGCCATGGCGTCCACCAAGACATTTCTCTCTTATCTGGTCACTGGTTTCGTGGTGGCGGTCGCGAGCGTATGGTCTTGTTGTTCGGTTGCGGCGCCCCGGGCAGCGGTCTCAACCGCCAGCTTTCTGCAGAGCATCGGCGTCGTGTCGACGTTTCCTGATCGAGGCCAGCCTTTAAACCGCACGATCGAGATGGTTCGCTATTGCGGCTTCAGATGGGTGAGGGCGGGGATCGAAGGATTGACCGACGAGGGTCCGACCATGCTTCAGACCTTTCTGGATCTTCATTCCGAAACCGGCGTGAAGCTCAGCTGGGGATTGGTCAGCGGCGGCAACGACGTCGCCAAGCTGATCGCAACCGGCAGGGTGCTGGCCGAGAACGGCGCACTGCTCGCGTTCGAAGGCAACAACGAACCCAACAATTGGGGCGTCAGCTACCAAGGCGAACAAGGTGGCGGGAACGCGCCGTCCTGGATGGCGGTCGCAAAGCTGCAGCGAGACCTGTATCGGGCCGTCAAAAGCGATCCGGTGCTTTCAACCTATCCGGTATGGTCGATCTCGGAGAGCGGGGGAGAGCGAGATAATGTCGGCTTGCAGTTTCTGACCATTCCTCCCGGCGTTCGCACCTTGATGCCCGAGGGCACCAAGTATGCCGATTACGCCAACGTCCATAATTACATCTACCATCCGCACTCGCCGTATCCCGCTGACAACAAGGTCTGGAACGCGGCTGATCCGACCCGCGCGTCCAAGGTAGACGGGTTGTTCGGCAATTACGGCCTGACGTGGTCGAAATGGTTTCAGGGATACGATCAGCCGCAGCTCGATGTGTTGCCGCGGGTAACAACCGAGACCGGAGCCAACATCCAGGAACCGGTCACCGAGGAGCTACAGGGCCTGAACCTGATGAATATGTACCTCGCGCAGTTTGCACGCGGCTACGCCTACACATCGGTCTATCTGCTGCGCGACCGTACCGACGAAGCGGGCAATCAAACCTTCGGCTTCTTCCGGCCAGATTATTCTCCGCGAAAAGCGGCGGTCTATCTCCACAATCTTACGGCCATTCTCGCGGACAGGACAGCGCGTGCCGAGCTGGGACAACTCGATGTCGAGATCGCGGACCAGCCCAAAACCGTTCACGATCTTCTCCTGCAACGTGGCGACGGTACATTCCAGCTGATCGTATGGGGCGAGCGATTGCGCGGCGAGAATCGCGTCATGGTCCGCATCGGGACGACGGCTGCGTCGGTCGCACTCTACGATCCGACTTTGGGAGTGGAACCGATGCAAATCCTGACCAAGGTCAATTCGCTTGATCTAACCCTGAGCGATCATCCGGTTGTCATTGCGATTTCGCCGGGGCAATGACCAAAGCTGACGGCCGAGCCCGTTAAGTTCGATGGTTGGTCCCGCCGGGTTATCCTTCGAACGTCGATGCTACGTGCTGCGGCGTATTTGCTCATGTTGCGGCAGGCCCAACTCAACGATAGGATGGAACCGCAGGAAAGAAATTGTGCAAAAGACATTGTGCCGGAGGCTGTCATGCGAGCGATCCCTGTTCTGATCTGTGTGTTTGCGGCGCTGATTTCAACGGCTACCCTGGCTCAACAACCGGGGGGCGGAACGGCCGGCGAAACCATCGGCAGTCCGCCACCGCTTCCCGGCCCACCTCCGCTAACTGAACCATCGGCGATGCCCAAGCCAGCCGATACTCCGGCCAAGAGCGACGCTACGGCCAAGGGCGATGCCGCAAATACCAAGGGCTATTTGGGGGCCTACGCGCCGGCCGGTTCGGCGAACACGCCTTACTCGACCGGGCCGCTGCCATCGCAAAGCGCCGGTCCGGGCCTGAATGTTATTGCGCCCGACGGCGCCTCGACCAAGACGGTTCGCGCCGTCCCTTGCAGCACATCGGCCCGCGAGACAGATGGATTCACGACGTGTGTCGGGGTTCCTGATCAATCCCCGTCGAGGAGACGGCGATAACGTCCAGCGATTGAGTCGCTTTGTCAGGAGATCAGGCACGATTTGTCGTGCGTCCCTCCGCAAGGTCGAACTCGGATTGAAGCGCCCAGGCCCGGTAGCGTTCAAGCAGTTCCGGCCGGGCTTTGCGCGTATACAGCGCAACGAAAACCAGCGCGTTGAATGCGGTCAGGCCGACGGCAATCCGGCAAATTGCGTGCACGAGAGTCTCCACCAACAAAATTTCCTCGGCCGCGGTCGGGTTGTGGTGGAACTCGGGTTCCGCGATCTTAGATACGCCGGATCAACGTGTTGCAATCATTGCAGCTTCAGTTCGGAACAAGATCGGTGTCCGAATCAGTGGCGCAGCGAGCACACTCTTTGATTGCATGAATGTAGTGGCCATTCACTCCGGACGACTACGGTGCCCGTGCGGCCTTAAATTTCGGGTCAAATCAGGCAAGCCGCGAAGGCGGGCGCGACTTTACTTGTCTTTTCGCTCGACGCAGACCACCCGCCCAACCGTCAGAACGCGTTGGGATGTAATCGGCGCGTCGATTTCGGCCTTGATCGCGGCTGCCGCTTTGAGACAAAGGTCCTGCGAGCTAAATCCATCGATCTGCTGCATGGTCGGCTGCGTGGGGCTGCCAAGCGCGATCCACTGTAACGAGACAATGAGAACCCATTCCATCAGCCCACTCCATGTTCAGCCGCGCTGATGTCGTTGAAGCCTTCGACGTCAAAAGTACGGCTGGCGACCGCGTCAGGCTCTCGTCCGCGGGAAATGCTCCGATCAATCAGCGCGAAATTGGGCGCGGTGCGATCACGCAGGCCGCCTAGTCGGGCAGTCAAGACGACCGCAGCAAACCGATTACCACCAGATCATCGGGCGCTCTGGAGCGCCGCAGACGACGGCGCGGCGACGCTCGACACCGTTCGGCGTCTCGATCGTGACAGTCTTGATGCATCCAGGATAGATGGCGGCGCTATAGTGGAACGGCGCCTGATCGAAGTAACCATGGATCGGGCAAAGATACGCCAAGCCTGGACCGCAGCGGGTCAGGGGATAAAGGCGCCCGCGAGCCGATGCCTCGCTGGACATGCCGCCCAACGCGGCAACGAACGCGGCAACAATAGCGACCCTGGCAACGTGCGACATATCTAAATCCCCGGAGAGTACAAATCTTAGGCCGTGATACTTGGTCCAACTGACATTAGACTGTAAAGTGGCGGTTCGCAAAGCCGTATGACAGCGTTTCGCGGGGGTTGCGCTAAAAAACGGGGAGGTGGGTCTGCGCAGGCACACCCGGAAGGCTGCCCGAGACGGCTGTTTCGGTGGGATATTTTTTGATCCCGGAAAAAATCGCGATTTCAACACGTTAACAGTGGCTGATTGTTGGCAAGGGGTTTGTCGGTCAACCGAGATGGGCGAAAAAGTCGAATATCCGATGGTTGACCGGAACAATGCGATCCAGCCTGAGGCACAGGCTGTGGAGTACGCCTTGCTCCTTTCGCGCATGCTCACCGTCGTCCAGCAAGACCCCTCGCAGATGCGCACGATGGTCTACGAGTTGGCGCGCGCCAAGCTCAAGATTGATATGGCGCGCTCGATCGATATCACCCGGGCAGGCGATGCCGAGCGCAAGCGGCTCGCATCCGCGCTGGAGACGGCGATCCAAGGGGTTGAATCATTTACAGCGCGCCAGGAGCTGCTGGAGGGTCCAGAGGCGCCGGCGCAACCGCCGCGGATAGGCCCCGCCAAGGCGGCGACGCTGCCCTCGATGTCGCTGGTGCCGGCTCAACCCCCGGCGCGATCCACAATGCCGATTCCCGAGCCGATCCGCGAAACGTTGCGCGAGACCTACAGCCCGCACCCGAACGGCTTTGCGAGGGCGGTCAATTCAGGCCCAGACCTTCCGCCACCGATGCTCGACACCCGGGCGCGCATTATGTTGTCACCGCTTTCACAGGGGCTGATGGCATTATTGCTGGTCGCGATCGTCGGCGGGGCCGTGCTGTTTCGCCACCGGATAGCCGAAGCCTTCGCCAACCGGCCGGTTAACGTGGTCGTCAATGCGCCGCCACAGCCGACCGCGGCTCAGGCCAAGGCAGCGGCTCTTGCGGCGCTGCCGTTCCCCGTGCCGAAGGATTATGGGGTCTATGCGATCAGTAACGGCGCGCTGAGCGAACTTCATCTGCTCGGACTACAGGTTCCGGACAAGCGGATTGCGATGTCGTCGCCGATCAGCGAACCGAGCCGCACGGTCATTCCCGACGGCAAGGCCAAGTTCATTCTGTATCGCCGGGACCTCGCCGCTGCCTCTCCCGATCGGCTGGATATCCGCGTCGTCGCTCGCGTCACGCGCGCCCTGAAGTTCGACGCCAACGGCAAGCCGGTGTTCACCCCCGTTACCGACGCTTGGAATATCAGAAATCTGTCCTACGAATTCCGGGTGCGGCCGATCCCTGAAAACCCGGAAATGTTGCTGGTGCAGTCAGAGAATGCAGACTTCAACCTGCCGGCCGGCCGCTACGTGCTTGATCTGAAGGGCCAGGCGTTCGATTTCGCGGTGGACGGCAAGATCACCGAGCCCGGGCAATGTCTGGAGCAGACGGAGGCCGCCAACGGCGTGTTCTACTCTGACTGCGAGAGCCAGAAGCCGAAGAAATAGACCGTCGAACCACTGCTGTTAGCGGCGCGGTACGGCATGAGGCCTTACCCGGTCGTTTCCGGCCAGGGTCGCGACAAACACCAATCCGAGAAAGTAGCTGCTCTGGAGGATGATCTGTCCGATCAGGACCGTCATCGAGGTTTCCAGAAATGTGAAGCGATTAAAGACTGAGTAGAGAACTGAGAAGATCAGTACCAGGCAGACAAACGCCAGCAGCACTTTCAGCCGGAACATCGCTCCAACAATAAGTCCCAATATTGCCACTGCAATTGCGGCGGTCCCCATCCAAATCCTCGTCGATTTTGGGCCATTGCCGGGCCGGAATCGTGTCGAACGATCTATGGATGCGGTTTATTGCTGAAAATCCCGTTAAAGCCTCCTTGATAGGTAACCAATCGCCCGCTCTGACAGAGAGGGCAGCGCCACATCGGAAATCGAAGCAATTTTAGCTAAGTTTCTTGGGGGATGCGTTGCCGACAAGGCTCGCGACCGCTTCCAATCAACGACGGGCGTTGGGATTGGTTCGCAAGCCGAGGCAATTTCTGAGAGATCTGCCGCTAAGTCGCGGGGCGAAGAGGGCGGAGAATCGCTTCGCTTCCGTTGGGGTAGGCCGCCCCAATCTGCTGACCTATCAACAGCGCCGGCTTGGATGCCGCTCGGCAACACCCGGATCCAAATTGCCTAACAGACGCCTCCGATCCTGCTATTTAATTGGATTTTAACGGATTTTTTCAATCCTGAGGGGGTAGCGAAGTGTGGCTGATATGCCACGAACGTGGCTAAAACGTGTGGCGGACAGCTGTGCTCCCTTTGACGGAGGCGAGTGGGCCTGTAGGTTCTGGCGGATTGAGAGCTGCGCAATCGCAGCATGCATGTCGTGGTTTGCGCATCGATAGCGTTTGAATGTTGACGGGTATCCGAGGGGCTGCGTTGGGGGCGAGCGTTTATTCCATCAAGAAGACTGGCGTCTGGTGTATGCCGGACCGACAGTTGAAGCTGGATTTAGCGCCCGCGTCAGTTTTTCGTAATTGTGCCGATCGGCGGGGTTGATTTAGATGATGAAGCGCCTTGGTTCTCCACTCGCCGCGATTGCGCTTCTGGCCTTGTTGCCAGCATGCTCCCTGTTACCGGGAACTGGACCCAAAAGCGATGCTGTCGAGAATTATGCAACCGCCGGGCTGCGGTCTAACTCTGCTTTGCCGTATGCGCTGGTAGACATCAGCAACGATACGATCGGATTTCTGTCTCAGCCGAATGTGGTGACATTCCAGGGCGCGTTTCCGGACAAGCGCCCCAAGCCAACCCAAGTCGTGGGAGTCGGTGACGTCCTGAACGTATCGATCTTCGAGGCGGCGCCAGGCGGCCTCTTTACGCCAGGCCAAGCCGCCGGCGCGCGCCCAGGTAACTTTGTCGACTTGCCGGCGCAGGCCGTCGACCAGAAGGGCAGCATCTATATTCCGTATGCAGGCGAGATTCCGGCCGCGGCCCGTACCTTGCCGGACATTCAGCAGGCGATCGTGGCGCGATTGCGCAACCGAGCAATCGAGCCGCAGGTGGTTGTCAGCCTCAATCAGCAGCACTCGAGTGTTGTCAGTGTGCTGGGTGACGTGAACACGCCTGGTGTGTTGGCCGTCAACAGCGTCGGCGAGAGAATGTTGGCGCTGATCGCGCGCGCCGGCGGTCCGAAATACGAAGCGATCGAAAGCTACGTTACGCTGCAACGCGACGGCAAGCGCGTCAAAGTGCTGTTGAGCCGCATCGTTCACGATCCCAACGAAAACATCTTCATACGGCCCAACGACGTGATCTTCTTGACCCACGAATCCCCGACGTTCACAGCGCTTGGCGCACTGAACCAGAACGTATTTGGCTTCAATTCGGAGATCACATTCGACGTGGAGACGCTGACCTTGGCTCAGGCGATCGGCAAGTCCGGCGGGTTGAACGACCAGCAATCCGATCCCGCCGAAGTGTACGTCTATCGCTATGAAGACCGCGCTTTCCTCAACAAGCTCGGTGTCGATACCTCGCGCTTTACATTCGATCGCGTGCCGACGATCTATCACATCAATCTGCGTGATCCGTCCGGAATGCTGCTCGCGGCTGGTTTCCAGATGCGAACCAAGGACGTCATGTACGTGGCCAACGCCAAGGTTGTCGATTACTATAAGTTCCTGACGCTGATGAACAACACGGCGTCTACGGTATCGAACACCGCGGGCGCGGTAAGCAGTGTCAACGCTGCACGCATATCCGTCCGGGGTGGTGTGAACTGACGGCCCAAAAGCTACTTTGCTTGGCGGCAATCGAGGCCTTGCGCCGTGAAGTTCAGATCGATCCAGCTCTGGACAACGATTGTTGCCCTGGTGGGGGCCCCGCTCTTCTTTGGATCGGTTGACCTTTTCTGGGTTTCGGTCTGGTTGGTTTTGCTGTCTGTCAGCGTGATATGCGGCGCGACAGCATCGATGGGCGTCAAGCAAACGCGGGTGCTTTATGCGTTCATCAGCGTTTGCGTCATCTACAGCTTGGCAGCCCTGATCCAGGTTTCGCCGAACCTCATAACGCCGCTCAACGATCCGATATGGGCAAGGGCGAGTGAACTTCTTGGACTGGACGTCCTTCCGCGGATTTCCAGTCGCGCCGACGTCCCGCAGGTCGCCGCCGGACATTTTCTTCTTCTCGTAACCTCTTTTATCAGCGGCTTTTCGATCGGGACCTCGCGGCGCGATAGCGACAAGCTCTTTTGGTACGCCCAATATTCGATTTTAGTTTATGCGATCTACGGCCTGGCCGCGTTGGTCATTACTCCGAACCTGGTGCTATGGGCGCCTAAGGTCGCCTACCACGGAAGCCTGACGACGACTTTCGTCAATCACAACACCGCCGCAACTTTCATGGGCTCAGGTGTTATCCTCTGGTTTTGCATGGCGTTTTCTACGGTCAAATCGTTCGACTTCTCTTCTTTGCGGCTCCTGTTGCTGACGCCTTCGAACGAGGACCGCGCGTTCAAGGTCATCACGCGGTCGGTTGCGGCGCTGATCTGTTTTTTCGCGCTGCTTTTGACGCGTTCGCGCGGTGGTCTGATCTGTTCTTGCGCGGGACTGCTGATTGCGATCATTTTGATGGCGGCAGAAGGACAGCGTCAAAAGGCGCGCTGGATCGCATTGTGGGGCATCGTTGCGCTGGCCGCTACGGCCGTCTTGCTCAGCCGGCTGGGCCGTATTGGAAGCCAGGGCCTGGTTGATGATGGACGCTGGTCGACCTACACGCTTTCACTGCATGTCTTATGGCAAAGACCGCTTCTGGGATCCGGTATCGGGACGTTCGCCGATCTGTTTCCTTCCCTGCGCTCCGATGATTTCGCGAGTTGGGGCGTTTGGGACTACGCGCACTCGACGATCCTGGAGATTGCAGTCGAGATGGGAATTCCCCTTGCCGTTCTGATCATCGTTACCGCGCTGGGAGCGCTATACGTCCTGATCGATGGCGCGATCAAGTCGGCCGGTCGAAAGCGGCGCGCGCTGGCGGCCATCGCCGGGATTGCCGTCCTCGGGTTTCTTCACTCGGTGATCGACTTCTCGCTGCAGATCCCGGGTTATCTCATTGTTTTTGGCATACTGATCGGATGCGGTCTTGCAAGCGCAAGCTCTCAAGAGTCGGATCCGCGTCTCGAGATAGGCGCTCGCCGGCGAAAATCTTGGCACTCGCAAACGTCCGAAACGTCGGTTCGGCACCCTCAGAGCGACGACAACGTCGTGGCCTGAGACTTGGGCCGTTCAGCCGGCCTATTGCCGGGCCAGGCGCACTCTTTGGTCGGCTTCGGCAACAACCGCTGGGGCTTTGATCTCGTGCCAGAACTTAGCGTCATCGGCCGACTGTATTTTAAGCCATTGATAGTCGGTCGCCTGCCACGGACGTATTGTGTCGGTCAGATTATCCAATACGACGGCGCCTTTACCGGTGACGACGATGAGGACAAGATGCCCGATACCCGAGGCTGTCTTGACCACCGCGAGGCGCAAAGCTTTGGCGGGCAGGCCGCTTGCGATCAGTCCGTGCCGCTTGGTGACCGCATAGTCGTTACAGTCTCCCAGGGTGGGGGATATTGCCCAGCCTTCGGCGAGGTTTGAACCGTAGCCTTTGACGGTTGGAGCAATCGCCATGTTGACGTCGCGATTGACGCGATTGAGCAACTCCAAAGCTTCTGCGTTAAGCTCAATGCTGTCGTTTTCCGACGGATTGGATTTGCAGTCGGTTGGATAGTGCAGGCAAAAACGCACGTGCTGGAAGGGCGCCAATGTCGGCGAGCCATCGACGATCGGCGTTAACAGGGTCAAATCCCTGGACGGGCGGCTGCGCGCGTCTGCGCTGGCTATCGAAAGCGCACCGGCAACAACCGCGGAGAGAATTGCACAATATCGCGCCATGGGAATCGCCACCAATCGAGATGCGGCCGCTTTCGGGCGCGCTTCAGAGAGGCGGATTGTCCGGTATCAAAGTTAAAGTTTCGCTATCGCGGCAAGTTAAAGGAGGATATTGGGCAATTTTGGCCAATACAGGCACGAAAATGTGGCGACTAGCCTAGGCGTCATTGCGACCTGCATGCCAGTTCCACGCAGTGCGAATGATGGTCTCGAGATCGCGCGCCGGGGCCCAGCCAATCGTCAATTTCGCCAGAGCGTTGTCTGCAACCAACGCTGGTAAATCACCCTCTCTGCGCGCTCCATATCTGATCTCGAAATTTCGCCCGGTTTCTTGCTGGACGGTTTGGAGCAATTCGCTGACGGTCGTTCCTCGCCCGGTGCCCAGATTGAGGGCGGTGCTCGGCCCATCGTTGAGCAGATACTGTATTGCGCGCGTATGCGCGTCCGCCAGGTCGAGAACGTGAATAAAGTCGCGTACGCAGGTGCCGTCGCGGGTGTCGTAATCCGTACCCAGGACCTGAAAATGCGACCGGCGGCCAAGAGCGGCCTCGATTGCGATCGGTATCGCGTGGGTCTCTGGCGTGTGCCATTCCCCGATCCGTCCCTCAGGATCGGCGCCGGCAGCATTAAAGTAACGTAGAATAACCGACCGGAATCCCTGGTGACGATCGAGGTCCTTTAGGATCTCCTCGACAATGAGCTTGCTACGGCCATATGGATTGATCGGGCATTGAGCGTGGGTTTCACCCAACGGCATGGACTGCGGAATGCCATAAGTGGCGCACGTCGAAGAGAATACGATCTTGTCGATGCCGGCGGCCTGCGCCGCGCGAAGCAACGTAATCGTTCCTCCAACATTATTTTCATAATACTTGCCGGGGTCCTGAACCAATTCGCCAACCTCGATCGCTGCAGCGAAATGAACGATTGCGGCCGGTTTGTATTTTTTGAAGACGTTGTCGAGTTTGGCGCGGTCTCGAATGTCTCCGACTTCTAGAGGCCCCCATTTGGCGAATTCAGCGTGACCGTTGGAGAGATTGTCGTAAACGACCGGCGTAAAGCCTTTACTGGCGAGATCAAGGCAGGTGTGCGCTCCGATGTAGCCGGCTCCGCCTGCGACAAGAATATGGATCATTTGACGATCTCGATAGGTCAGCGCCACTGGCCGGCAACTAGCTGAAAGCGTTGATTTGCCGTCGTGTCTACAGTCTTTTCGTACTTGTCAGAAAAATGCAGCTAGCCGATGCGTCACGGTTTCCAGAATGGTGATGACGCCCCAACCTAGAAAGCCTACCCAAACGACCATAGCCGTGACGATCACGCCGGCGAGCAACAAGATCACTGCCGTTCTCCCTGCATGCGCAGGGGATGACAGAGATTTGGTCGGAAGATCTCGCAATTCGACGCGGAGGAGACCGTTCATTTTTTTGGACCGCTGTTTCACGCAGGATTAGTAGCTTCACAATGTGAACGCGGCAACGTGAACCACAAATTAACGTAAAGGAAAGAGCCAGCGAAACGAAGTGCTCTAAAATCTAAGGTTGTAGTCGCAAAAAATTTACACGAGGTCGTAATGACGCGCCAAAACAACGGCCGGTCCCAGAGCGAAGCCTGGAACGACCATGCCCTAACCGGCAAAATTTCAATAAGCGCCTTCGGTGAGTAACAGCGACGGGATGGTGACGATCAATATTTTCGCGTCGAGGGCCATCGACCACTTTCGCGCGTAAAACGAATCGCACGCCACGCGCTTGGTGTAGGACGTCGTGCTGCGCCCGCTGACCTGCCAGAGGCCCGTGATGCCGGGGCGGCATCCAAGGTAGTCGCCGGCAGCGGCGGAATAGCGAACAAGTTCCTCTTCGGTGACCGGACGGGGACCGACGATGCTCATTTCGCCGCGGAGTACATTAAAGAGTTGGGGGAGTTCGTCGAGGCTTGATTTTCGCAAGATCGAACCAATTGCGGTCACACGCGGGTCGTATTTAAGCTTCCGGTTGGTGGCCCATTCTTCGGCAACCAACGGATCCGAATCTAGAAGCTCGCGCAGCCGCTCGGGTGCGTCGGCAACCATGGTGCGGAACTTCAGGCAGTTGAAAGCGCGGCCTCCAAATCCCACCCGACTATGGCGGAACAGCACCGCGCCTGGCGATGAGGCCGCGGTTGCAACAAAACAAATCACTAATAGTGGCGCTAGCAACAGAATTGCCGAGGCGGCCAGAAAAATGTCGACTAGCCGCTTTGGCGTCAACCCGACGGGTTGCTTGAAAGCTGCTTCTGACAGCCTAACAGGATCGCCGGTACCGACTAGACCGTCCATCAGACACCCCTACCAATAAAAAACTTTAAACGCATCGTCATCAAATCGTTAAATGTCTGTTAGCAAATTATTGGGCGATGCACAATTCGACAAGCCCAAGTGGTAGGCAATCTCTTGTTAAGCTAAATCATCCAAGTATTTGATCATTCTGTACATTCTTAAGCGGCATTCCAAAACTTGAGCATCTCATTGTGGCAATTGACCACAAATTCGACACGAAGGATTCGGCGGAAACCGGCTGCTGCGCCGCCGAGTGCCCAAATTCCTTATTCTCGTCTCATTTTTACGGACGCGTTAACAAATTGTAAACGGGTGCGATCATTAAATGTATGTCACAGGTCACACTCAGTAAGGTATTTTAATACCTAGATTTGTGTTCCGGTTTGCTTTGTCCGCAGGTTGAGGCGCGCCTCGTTTTTTGCAGGATCTTGGCAACACTGGATCGCTCAAGTGTGCTGAACGTGGGTGCGCGCTCGGCGGTCTCAGGCTTGCAGGCCGGCTGGATTTGCTAGGAATTTAATCGCTCTAGCGCGTCGGAAAAAGCTCGCCGCGCGGTGGCGTCGAGTTTTTCGATGTCCGCCTGCAGCAGCGTTCGGACTGACTGAGAGCTTTTCGAATAGGCACGCGCAGCTGCGTCGGAAAATCCATTGCGAATGAGCAGCTCAAACTCCTTCAGAATTTTCTGTCGCAGAGCCGTGGACACAAGCAGCATGAGAGGAACCGCGACGTTGGCGCGGCGAACGGAAATCCACGCTTCATTTGGCGAAGTGTCATAGGACATAGCCAGCAGTTTGAATGCGTGCTCGTCAAGCTGGCCGTGCAGGATTTCCAGGTCGAACGCGACCAGCCATACAAAGGACTCTCGCGGCGAGCAACTCAGAATCGACCTGGTCCGCGTTTCCAGCGACCTGGTGCGCTGATCAAAAGCCGTGCTGGCACCGGAGCGCAATGCTGTTTCGACCAACGGCATTTCCAGGAGTAACAGCGCCCTTTGCGCGTGTGTATCGCAGGCACTGATGTCCGCGCCGCCTTCCAGTTCTTGCGCTTCAGTCTCCGGGGTGAATATTTCGAAACGAAGCAGGCGACTTTCGAGATCTCTCAAAGCATCCGCCGAGTCAGCGCTCGGAATGGAAAACATTCCCCAAAACAGCGCCATGCAGCCGATCGCGAAAATAAGCGATTGTCGAATGCTGTATCGGCGTAATACTCGCACGACGGCTTCGGCGCTTAAGCGATCTGTTTTGGCGCAGGATCGTCCGTGTAGTAGCTGTATCGACGTTCGGAATAGCCCTCGAAGCGGCGCATGACTGCCTCATCCGCCTTGTTGAGGACCGCGCCTAGAAGGCGTTCGGACAGTACCGAGGACGTCTCGACCGCTTTGAGGACTTCGTCTGTCGGGGTGCTGCCCCACTCAACGATCAGAACGAATGCGTCGAAAAGATGCGCGGCAGCCTTGACGTCAACTACCGGCAAAATAGGAGGCAGATCCACCAGCACGTAGTCGTAGTCGCTTTTGGCGGTCTTCAACATGTCCTTCATCGCCGGAGAATTCAGAATGTCCGCGCTGTTCGAAGGCTTGATCTGGGTCGAGGACGGCAGGAAATCGAATTTGAATTTCGAGTCCGTAATGACCAGGTCGTCGAAATCAGTTTCTCGGCAACCATGTTGAGAAGGCCGGGCGCATTGGTGTAGCCGAGTGCCCGGGTCATCGATGGGTTCCGCAAGTCGGCATCGACCAGCAGCGTACGCGCGCCGCTCTTGGCCAGAAATGCCGCAAATCCCGCCGCAACAGTGGTTTTTCCTTCGCCGGGAAGGGCTGAAACGATGCCGATCACCTTGCCGCCGACGGGATGCAGATCGATCGCGACCTTGATGTATCGCAGCGCTTCGGCGGTCGCGGAAAACGGTCCGGACCCCGCTGATCTGCCGAAACGCCTGGTGTCGCTGGTCGCTTGGCGCGAAGCGCCGGTCAATTTTTTGCTCGCGCGAATGCCGGGAACACCGCAAGGCAACTGGCGCCGAGCAATCTCTCGAGTTCGGCCCGGGTATGGATCTGGCGGTTGAGTTGCTCACGGGCCAAAGCGCCGACATCACGCCCGAGCCCAAGTCCGCACATCGCTGCCAGCGCCAGGGTCAAGTCCGATTTTCGGCGAACTCTTGCCGGTCGGCGCAGAGGCGACGGTTACGAATGCGGGCCTCGGTCGAAGGGAACGACTGTTGCTGGACGGACTGGGTGAAGCGCGACAGGAAGGTTTCGTAGATGCCGCGATAGGTGTTCGCGGCGGTTTCGAGTTCGCGCAAACGGACCTGAGACTGCCGTGTCGCGGCCGAGTTCTGGAAAACCTCGCTCATCCGCTTGTCGATGGATTCTTCCTGGCTTTTCGCGATCTGCAGTTCGCTCTTGTAGCTTTCGGCGATCCGGGAGATTTCATCCCAGATCGAACGCTGCAACGCCGCCATTTCCGCCCGCAGATTTCTGGCCGCCTGGTGATCCTGCCGTAACGGGCGCTCCACTCGGATTCCTTGTTCTGATCGTCAAGGAACTGCTGGCGAAGCTTGGTGATCACGGGATTGCTCAACGCATCCGTCACGACCGGATCCGGGATATTGAGGTCTCCGTATTGTCCGACCGCTGCTCCAGCACGCGGGATAATTCGATCCAGTTTGGCGCGGGCCTGGCTGGTGTCGGCGCGCGCTTTGGCCAAGGCAATTCCGAGCTGGTCGAGTTCGACTTCACTGGCCAATTTGCCGTCGACGCCGATGATGATGCCGTTCTCAGACTTATAGTCCTGCACCGCCTTGTAGGCGTCGCTGGCCTGCTTGTTGAGATCGCTCGATGCGTTTTTCCAGCCATTCGCTGGCACGGCGGGTCGCCTCGAATTTCGCCTGCAATTGATCTTCGATGTAGGCGTCCGCGAACGCGTTGGCGATCGTCGCCGCCTTGTCCCGATCCAGCGACGTGTAGGAAATCTGTTCGATATAGCTGCGTCCCAGGCGAACGTACGCGCAGGTTTTCTTTCAAGACGCCGAGCGCACGCCAAGTCAGGATTGATCCTTGGTTTCGACGGCTGTTCCGGTGCCGATCGAAAGCTGATCGCGGACAGCATGCGGCGGATCAAGCCCTAGCGCCCGAGCCGACGAATTCCGGATCCTCCGTCAAATGCAACCGTTTGATAACGGCCATCGCCACCTGTTCGGATTTGGTCGTTTCGATCTCGCTCTCGACCGACGCATCTTCGATGTTCGGTTTTCCGACGCCATTTCGGACTGCGATCCAGTGACACCCTCTTGGTATCGATGACCATGTCCGCTTGCGGCGGTGTATCATTGACGGCGACACGGCGATGTAGGCCGCTCCGCGATCATCGTCAGGGCGGTAACCAGGCCGATCAGGCGCCACTCGCGCTTAAAAAAATCCCGAAATCTGAAGCATCGAGAGCGATTCGGAACTGGGTTCGCTCTCCATCGACGGCGTGTAAGGCGGAAACTGCCGTGCAATGTTCATCTATGCAATTCCTCGGGATTCTTAAGACCCAAACGGCCGGCGCACCATGATCTGCCGCCGGCGATCACTTACCGATGCTGTCACGGGCGGTCCAGCTATCATTCATAAAGCACAATTCAAGACACGGGTCTGGCTCACCGGCTGAGCCGCAGTCTTTTCTGCGGATGGCGTGGTCGCGGAGCTCGGTATGGTCGTCGGAAGGGGATTAAGGGCGATTGCCGAGGAGGTGATCTGGACCGGCGTGAGCGTGCCGCCTCCGCCGAACTGCGGAGTAGGGCCCGGTGACTTGCTGGGGTTGGTTACGATGACGCTGCCCACCGAGCTATCGGCCGAGGCGCTGGCTGCGGCTGTTGCGGCGGTCGAAAGATCGCCCGCGACCGCGGCAAACGAAGCCTGAAACTGTCCGTCGTCGTAGCTGGCGACGGCTTCTTGGATGAGGTCGGCCGATTTCTGGTCGACGCTCGAACAAGCCATCGCCGCCTGCGCGAGGCCGGCAGCAATGGCCGTCTGAAATCGGCGAGAGGTGCCGGAGGCAACCTGAACCAATTGAGCGGCGAGTGCAGCGTCCGTGCCCGCAAGGTCTCGCACGGTTGCTTCGATGGTGCGGGTGTCCGCGTCGGAAGAAATCAGCGCCTTGGGATTCGCCTTGAAATCGCTGATCGCTTTTTCGTCCAGCGGCGGGTTCATGCAACCGGCCAATCCCGGACTTGCGACGATCAAAAAGGATGCCGAGACAAGCAGACCCGTCATAACGATTCTGGTAAGCATACAAATACCCAACCATCTGTTTATTATTGAAAAACCGAGGTCAAAACTATATGCAAAGCTTGGCTTTATCAACCATCGCCCAGCATTAGGGTTGATTCTGTCGCAGGCCATCAACATCCCTTCAAGCTATTGAAAGGTCACTCTTTTTTGGATTGGCCTCGTGGCTTACTGACCTGGAGCCATGGTGTCGCTTTTTCCTGTCCTCAGGGAACTCAAGATAGATGGACGACCGCCGTCACTGCCTTCAGAGCTGCGGATCTACGCCGTCGGCGATATTCATGGCCGGCTCGATCTCCTTGAGATGTTGTTCGCGCGTGTCGGCGCAGACTTGGTCGAGCGTCCCGTCGAGCGGCCGATCTTCCTGTTTTTAGGCGACTACATCGATCGTGGCGCCCAGTCGCGTGAAACAATCGACCGATTGATCGAATTCAAAACAGCCCATGAATGCATTTTTCTAAAAGGCAATCATGAGGCGATCGCGCTCCGGTGTCTCAGCGATCGTTCACTGTTCGATCAATGGATGCGGCTGGGAGGCCGAGAAACGCTGCTGTCCTACGGGGTGGGACGGGAAAATTTTGTTGGCGAGACCAAGGTCGTTCAACTGCAATCGGCCTTCCATCACGCGTTACCCCAATCTCACTTGCGCTTCTTTCGCGACTTGCAGAACTCTTTTCAGTGCGGCGATTTCTTCTTTTCCCATGCCGGTGCGCGACCCCACGTCGAGCTGTCTCGCCAAAAAGAAAGCGATCTGCTGTGGATCAGGGATGAATTTCTTTCCTCAACCTATGATTTCGGCAAGATCATCGTTCACGGGCACACTCCGGTGAAGGAAATCGAGGTCAAGCCGAACCGAATCAACATCGATACCGGCGCGTTCGCGACCGGCCGCCTGACGTGTTTGGCCGTGGACCGCGAACACTTGTGCGTGATCGAGGCCGTTTCCGCGGTGTAGCGTCTCGTTACGGGCCTCGACGGGCGCTGGATCTGGCGGCGATCAAACCGTCGATATGCGCGCGCATTTTTTCGACGAATTGATCCCGCCCGAACGCCTTGGCGCGATTGGCGATTTCGGCGGAGTCGAAATCAATGCTGTTCAAGCTCTTCACCGCCGCCGCGATCGCGCCGACCGTCTGCTCGGAGAAGAAAACACCCGAGACGCCCTGCGAAACCGTTTCGGTGGCGCCGCCCCGCCCAAAAGCCACGACAGGACGTCCACTAGCCATCGCCTCAACGGGGACCATCCCGAAATCCTCCTCGCCCGGAAAGATGAGCGCGCGGCACTTCGCGTAGTGTTGTTTCAGGACGTCGAAGGGCTGTGGTCCGAGGACTGTGATGGTCGGGCCGGCAAGTTTGCGGATCACATCAAGCATTTCTCCGCCGCCGATCACCACCAGGTTCAGCTTCATGTCGTTGAACGCACGGACCGCTAGATCCGGTCGCTTGTACGAAACGAGCTCACCCGCCATCAAAAAATAGTCGCCAAGCTCCGAAGGCGGCGCAATCCGGTAAGCATCGGTATCGACAGGCGGATGGATCACGGTGGCGTCGCGGCGATAATACCGACCAATGCGCTCCGCGACCGTCGCGGAGTTCGCAACAAAGCTATCGACGCGTGCAGATGACGCCATGTCCCACATCCGCAAGTAGTGCGCAAAAGGCGGCATCAGGAGCCGGGTCATCCGGCCCGCGCTGCTGCGATACTCGTGGTACATGTTCCAGATGTAGCGCATCGGCGTATGGCAGTAGCAAACGTGGAGCGCGCCCGGTGGAGGAATGATGCCTTTGGCCGGGCCGGATTCGCTGCTGATGATCAAGTCGTAGCCGCGCAGATCGAGCTGCTCCAGGGCCATCGGCATTAACGGTAAGTAGGTCTTGTAAAGCTTTTCGGCCCGCGGCAACGCGTTGATGAAGGTGGGGATGACGCGATGCTGGCGAATTTTTTCCGAGATCGAGTCCGGGCTGTAGACATGCGTATAGATATCCGCCTGCGGGTACATGTCGCCGATGGTCTCAAGCACCTTTTCTCCGCCACGCATGCCAACGAGCCAGTAGTGGATAATTGCTACTCTCATGCGAACGGTGCCTTGGGTAAAACTATCGGATCAGCGTGGCCGTTGAACAATATCCTTATCGATATCGTTCCAACGGACCAACAGGCGTGCAGATTTAAAGTTATTATGTTAAATATATGTGGGCGAATCCGCGAAGGGACGGCCAAGCGAGCAATATCGAAGTTGCGCGCTCTGACTAGCAGTTAACCTTGTTGGCGACGGTTGCGGGGCCGGCAGGTCGTCCTTGAAATTAACTCAGTTCAAGGCGAATGCGCGGGCACCGTCCTCTGCTGTTGCATTGTGGCTGACACTGCTCTGAAATGAAGCGATGAGAATCAGGGTGCAAAGTGTTTTTGGCCGAAGCCCCAATTTTTAGTGAACGAGTGCGATTTGATTAGATCGGGTAATTTGGCGGATCCGACACCTGCTACGGTGCCCTCGGAAAAATTAAGGATTGCGGTTGGCATTGCCACGGCGGGCCGAAGGCAGATCCTCTCGCGTACGCTCGATCTGATCGCCAGGCAAACTCGCCTGCCTGATGCTCTATTCGTCAGCCCGGCATCTGCCGAAGACGTGGACGCAGCGTCGCTCGATCGCTTGCCGTTCGAGGCAAAGGTGCGGCAAGGAAAGCGCGGGCTCACGTCGCAGCGTAATGAGATCCTGCGAGAGTTGGATGCTTTCGACGTCATCGTGTTCTTTGACGATGATTTCTTTCCGAAAATCGATTATCTCGCCGAGATCGAGAGGTTTTTTCTCGGCAATGCCGTTGTTGTTGCGGTTACTGGTCGCCCGATCGTCGATGGGGCCAATGGTCCGGGAGTGGACAGCGAAGCTGCGCTGGCGTTGCTCGAGGCGGACGAGAAAATGGCTACCGACCGAGACTTTGCTCCGACCTACGGAACGTATGGTTGCAACATGGCGTTCAGGGTGGAGGCAATCCGCCGGTCTGGAGCACAGTTCGACGAAAAATTGCCACTTTACGGCTGGCAGGAAGACATCGATTTTTCTCGCCAACTCTCCGGACATGGACGTATCGTCGATTCAAAAGCTTTGCGCGGAGTACACCTCGGTACGAAAAGTGGCCGAACTTCGGGCGTCAAAGTTGGATATTCCCAGATCGCCAATCCGGTCTATCTGATCCGAAAGGGGACGGTGTCTTTTGGGTTTGCCGGCGCCCTCGTTGGGCGCAACGTCCTGGCCAATCTGAGCAAGAGTTTTTGCCCTGAGCCCTGGATTGACAGGAGGGGGCGCCTACTCGGCAATTGTCTAGCGCTTCGTGATCTCGTCACGGGAAGGATTTCCCCGCAACGGATTCTCGAATTGAACTAGTGCCGTTGGTCTTTTCGAAGATGGCCTCTCAGAACAACAAATCCTCCCGCATGGCTCCTTCCTTGAATTCTGTTTGAGCGCCGTAGGCGGCAAAGTAGTATTTCGGACAATGCTGTACGTAAAACGGGCGACGCACAATGACAATTGAACCCATCGGTCTGGTCGCGCTGCTGATTGGATTGATCAGTTTATTCGCGGAACCAGCTTTCATCGTGTACGCCTTCTTTGCCTCAACCTTGCTGGGAGCGGCCGCGGCCTTCATCCTGGTTGCCCTGGGCGGGGCGACAATACAGCCGGCGCATCTGCTGCTGGGTTTTCTTGCGGTAAAGCTGCTCGCCATCCGCGATGTCCGTGCCGGCGCGCTGCAGGCCGTATCCTTTGGCAGGCCTGGCTTCTGGTTGCTAGCGACGGCGGCGTATGTCGTTGTCACGGCCTATCTGCTGCCGCGGCTGTTCGAGGGGCAGACGTCTGCCTTCAGTGTGCGCGCGGTTGGTGAAAACTATGCGATGCGCCTGGCTCCGACCACTGCAAACCTAACCCAATCGGTGTATTTTGTCGGGGATTTTTTCTGCTTCCTGGTGATGTCGGGCTTTGGCTCGAGTGGAGCAGGGCGCGCCACTTTAGCGCGCGCCGCCGTGATGTGCATTATCCTGAACCTGGGATTTGCCGTACTCGATATGGTGACCTACGCAACAAACACGGGCGAATTGCTTTCGTTTATCCGCAATTCAACATATGGATTAATGAGCGACACGGAGATGGCAGGGTTCAAGCGCGTCGTCGGTTCTTTCGTCGAAGCCTCCAGTTTCGGCTACTGGACGCTTGGATATTTTGCCTTCGCAACATCGCTTTGGTTGAGCGGGATATCGGCGCGTTTCACGTTCATCTTGATGGTGCTTTCGTTTTTTGCGCTGATTTTTTCGACGTCGACGACAGCCTACGCCGGATTGACCGGCTTTCTGCTGGTCGAATTCCTCATCGTCGGCGCGCGATTTTTGACCGGGACGGTAAGGCCGCAAATGCTGGCCTTTTTGGTTTGCGCGCCGATGCTGCTTGCTCTCGTGGTGATCATGATTTGTCTCAATGACGTAACCTACGCTTACGTCAAGGATCTGCTCGATACGATCGTTCTGAACAAAATGTCGACCGGATCGGGCATCGAGCGATCGAGCTGGAACAGCCAGGCGTTTCAGAATTTTCTGGATACGTTCGGATTTGGTGTTGGCAACGGAAGTGTTCGTGCATCCAGCTTCCCGATCGCCGTCCTAGCCAGCCTTGGAATTTTGGGCGCCGTGATGTACGGGCTATTTCTGATCACGATCTGGACAAAACGCGCGAAAGTCGCGCCTCCAGCCATATTGGCAACGCAGCGAGCAGCAAGGGCTGCGTGCCTGGCGTGGCTGATCGCAGCCTCTGTCTCCGGAAGTTTTATTGATCTAGGCCTGCCATTCTTTGCGTTCGCGGCGTTGGCTTGTGTCCGGCCGTCCGAAGCGCGAGCGCAGACGTTGGAAGTAAAGGCACACTCGTTACCGGCGTTCAGCGAAGTCTAGCCGCCAACCCTATCATGCGGGCCGAGACGCCGGCGTGACTTAGGTCGAAGGAGTGTTTTGATGTCGAAGCGTGAGCGATCTCCTGCCCGATGGCATTCGATGAAGCAAATCCGTCTGGCTTGCGGTATCGCGCTCCTGTCGATTTGCACGCTCGGCATATCGGATGCAGCTTCTCTGGCGAAAGACATCTCCGCACAAATCAGCGACCCGAGGGACGATTCGAGCCCATGGGGGGTCGCATCCGGCGCTGAATGGCTTTCGGCCTATCAAACTTTCAATCCAATGCTGAGCCAGGCCGGGGTGCGCTGGTTCCGCGGCTTCTATGAGTGGCAGGTCTTGCAGCCGCGGCAAGACACGTGGAATTTCACGCTGTCCGACCGGCTGCTCGCGAACGCGCGAAGCAATGGCATGCACCTGACTGGTGTTCTGGGATATTTAGCTCCCTGGGCGTCTGCCGATGGCGGTACGAGAAAGTTTCCGATCAAGAATATCCAGTTTTGGAGGGACTATGTTTCTGGCATGGTTGGAAGGTATCACTCGGACATAAAATACTGGGAGGTCTGGAACGAGTTTGACGGGAGCTTCGCGGAAGGAGGTTCGCCTGCAATCTATGCGGAGCTGGTACGCGAGGCGTCGGAGTCGGCAAAGGCCATTGATCCGACAGCCAAGATCGGCATGAGCGTCGCCAATTTTGACGTCGGTTTCCTGGACGCGGCCATCAAGGCCGGTGCGGCGGGGCATTTCGATTACCTTTGCGTTCATCCCTATGAGATCTTGAATGGTCTGGCAGGCGGTGGCGAGCCGGCGTTTATGGGCATGACGGCGACGCTGCAGCGCATGCTGCAGTCAAACCACCAGCCAAAAGAGACGCCGCTCTGGATCACTGAAATCGGATCACTGGCGCCGTCAAAGCAAGAGGATACCAAGGATCGAGCTCAGGCGTCTTTGCTTGCGAAAGGCTACCTGTTGTCGGTTGCGTCGGGCTTCAGTCGGATTTTTTGGTTCGAAGCGCGCGGGCCTTCGTATGGCACCGATAGCGATCTTGGCCTTATTCGTGCGGACTTTTCTCCTCGCCCGTCTTATAAGGCTTTGAAAGTCTTGTCTGGAGCGCTAGGCGCTCAGCCCGTTGCCGTGGGTCTGCTTGATCTCGGTCAAGGCAGCTATGGGTTCGTCTTTGACACGGGGAAGGGCTTCGTGCTGACGGCGTGGTCGCATGCCGGACAGACGGTTAAGTTCGAGACGGATGTGCATCTCTTAAATCTCTCCGGACAAGATACATCATTGTCGGCCGGAATGCCGTTAACGCTAACGTCTGATCCGGTCCTCATTACCGGCATGTCAACGCAACTGATAGACAAAGCGCGCGCCCAATGGAGTAAACCATATCCCTGGGCGGTCGATTATTCGGCAACGTCTTCTGCTACAATCATCCTAGGTAAGGAGAATACCGAGCGCGGTATAAGACAGGTTGCGCCGGAGACGACGGTTGCGGAGGAAAACGGGCGGCGAACTGATTTCTTGAATGCCAACAGCGAAGGTCACTATGTCTATTTTTGGGTCGATCCGCAATTTGCCGCTTCCGGGCCAAAGACGATTGAGGTTACGGCGCTGGTGCGACGCGTCGCGCCTGACAAGACCGCAGGCATGAGCATCGATTATGAATCGAGTCATGGCTACGCTAGTTCGGAATATTACAACATCCCGGAGAGTAATGGCTGGCACGAGATCTCCTGGAACCTGACCGATGCAAATTTTGTCGGCGCCTGGGGCTGGAGCTTACGATTAAACGGGATTGCATCACCGAACGAATTTGTTGTGAAGGAAGTCAAGGTCAAAAAAGTCCAATAGCGTTAGGGCAGTTCGGGTCAACAATAGGCGAGGACCGTCAGGCCTGGATAAATTTTAAAGCCCTTAAACAACGACAGGGAGTAATAATGATTGCCTTTGGCGGTTTTAAGCAGGTCAAGCAACTCCTGTGTGTTGGCGCCCATTCGGACGACATCGAAATCGGTGCAGGCGCCACGATCATGCGTATCGTGAGGGAGAACCCCGATGTCGCTGTGACCTGGTGCGTGCTGTCCGGCAACGAAACCCGCCACGAGGAAGCGCGCCGCGCGGCAGCGCAGGTGTTGGGAAAAGACGTCAAGCCGAAGATTTTGCTTAGCCGGTTTGTGGATTCGCGGTTTCCCGCACAGCGGGAGGAGATCAAGGAGTTTTTCGAGCAGAACTTGAAGTCCACGGATCCCGATCTAATCCTAACTCATCGTCGGGACGACGCGCACCAAGATCACCGCCTGGTCAATGAATTGACGTGGAATACCTATCGGTCGCACCAGATCTGGGAGTACGAGATTCCCAAATGGGACGGCGATTTGATGCAACCAAATCTCTATGTGCCGGTCGATCCGCAGGATGTCGATGCCAAGGTCGCAGTCTTGCGCGACGTATTTTCGAGCCAACGCAACAAGCATTGGTTTGACGAGGAGACGTTCCGCGGATTGATGCGGATACGTGGGCTTGAGAGCAATACTCGGTATTCGGAAGCGTTCTTTGCCAGGAAATTCGTCGTTGCCTAGCGCAGCTGGCAAAGGTTTCAGCAGTCTGTCGTGCGCTTCTTTCAATGCATATGGTCTAATTGCTCATCGAGAACGCGACGAAAGCAGGTCGCAAGGGAGCAGCACTTTCGACGGGCCGCCATCAACGGCAAAGTTTTCGGCGCGACGCCAACGAAGTGTTCCTTGTCGCGCAACAGCTGAGCCGGCAAATGGCTTTGAATCGCCGGGAGCTGCAGGCATTGTTTCCGCAGCCGCCGGTTATTTTGGCTCCGATCAATCTGCAAAATGTTGTTCATTGAAACTGGAGGAGGCGGGTTGTCTTCGCGGGCAGGTGAACGATGACGCGCCTTTCGAAGAGAAGCGGGCTCAGCGTTGGGTTGCCGTCGACAACATAAGGCTTTGGCTTGCGGCCGCTGGACGCTATGACGGTTGGACGTCCGGCATTGCTTTCGTCGTACGGAGCATTACCCGAGTTGAGCGGGGAGGACGCAACTGTTACGACGCCGGATAATTCCAGGCAGTGGTGGATACAAGCTGGCCAGCGCGGGCTTTGAGAGCATTATTCAGATGCGGGCCACTATGGCTCGAAGCAGTTCACCCGGAATTTGGCCGGAGCCAGGCTTGTCGACCCAATCCGGCCCGTGTTCGCGGGCCGCCATCGTGAAGTTGCCTGCCAACATCCCGAAAGCATCTTCGAGAACGCCAGTGGTACCTACAGCATCCCTCAACGCGGTGTCGATTAAGTCCAGATCTGCCACTTCGCCTTGCCTGCGTTCACCATGTCGTCGAGCATCATCTTTTCCTTGAACGTGTCCATACACGCCCAAAAACCATCGTATCGGTACGGTGCCAGCTGTTTAGCAGCGATCAAACGCTGCATCGGTTGTTCGACGATCTCTTCGCCCGGCTCGATGTAATCAAAAATCTCCTGGCGCAGGATCCAGTAGCCGCCGTTGATGTAGAGGCCAAGCTGGTCAGCCGGCTTAATTCCGATCATTTCGCCATCGGGGTCATACTGGATGGCGTGAAAGCTGGAACTCGGCTTCACCGCGATGAAGCTCATAACCTTTTTCGATTGCTTGAAGCGATCGATCATGTCGTCCAGGGGCGCGTCCGTCAGACAATCGGCATAGCTGCACATAAATTGCTCATCGGACCCGATGTGCTCTCGAACCTTGACCAGTCGCTGACCGATGTTGGAATCAAGCCCGGTATCGACGAATGTGATCTTCCAGTCGTCGATGTCTGACGAGAGCAGCTTGACGGTTTTTCCACCATGGGTAAGTACGAAATCGTTACCCATGGCTTCACTATAGTTGAGGAAAAAATTCTTAATGAATTCGGACTTGTAGCCGAGCGCTAGAATAAACTCTCTGTGGCCGTGATGCGCAAAGTAGCGCATCGTGTGCCAGACAATCGGCATCGTCCCGACCGGAACCATGGGCTTCGGAATATTCTCAGAAAAATCGCGCAGCCTGAGGCCTCTGCCACCGCAAAAAATAACGACCTTCATACGCGCGTCCTCCGGACCACCAAGTGATTAACTGTTGCAATGAATGAACGGAATCTAGATCTTTGGCTGAGGACTTACAACTGAGATTCGAAAATAGCCTAAATGGTACCGGTTCTCGGCCCAGTATAGTTAAAGGCAGCGCATATTAGCCCTATTCGACAGGGAAACAGTGGCGGCCGATGCGCGGTGCTTCACCGCATGGTAAGACGATGATGGTCGCTTGCTTCGATCTCACGGCGGTCCGGAACGAGCGAGAAGAGAATTAACTTTATTCGACACCTCCAAACAGGTGTATTGGGTTCGGATGCTCAAGAGACCGCAGACAAGATCGCGCCGTTGGACCAAATTTTATGTCGGCCGCCGCCAATTCCGCGCGAGGAACGGAAAAATAGAACGTGTTGAGACCGTTCTAGAATAACTCTGACAAAAGGTCGTGGAATGAGCGCTGGTCGGGAATCACGCAAGCCATTGGTTGCTGTCGTAACTCCAGTTTACAACGGAGACCCTTATCTCGAAGCCACGATGAAGTGTGTCCAGAAGCAGACCTACGACCGGCTGATACATGTCATCGTCGACAATTGTAGCTCGGACAACACCGCCAAAATCATTGATCGATATCGCGATCGACGCGTAAAGCTGGTTTGCGGACGGAACGACAGCGTCGTCTCGGTGCGCGATAACTGGACCAAGGCGATGTGCCTGGTTCCGGATGAAGTAGATTTTGTGAAATTTTTGTGCGCAGATGACTTGATGAGGCCAGACTGCATTTCGCGATTGGTCGAGGTTGCTTCGTTGGACGAAAAAATTGGCATCGTTCTCTGCCACGATATTTTTATGGACCGAGTGCATCGGTCAAGTTTAACTTCAAACCAAAGTGTCTTTGACGGTGTTGAAGTGGCGCGCGGCATGCTGGACGACAGCATCAATTGGCTCCCGTACCATCATCTATTTGTCCGGTTCCAGAGCGAAAATAAGGAGAGCTTCTTCCTCGATGCGCCGCTGCATTTTGATTTTGCGGCCGCGGTGCGACGCTCGTTGGAAGGTCAATTCGGGTACGTACACGAGCCTCTCGTTTATACCAGATGGCACGAAAATTCGCTGACCAGCCAGCAGATCGGACCGAACGCACTGAAAGTGTTGCTGGAGAAGTATGATATCTTGTGCGCCTTTGGCGACCGTTGCTGGGACCCGCAGGCTTTCAAGTTCAAACGTGACTGGTTTCGTGCCAGGATGATGCGTCTGGCTTTAAAGTGGACGGCGAAGGGGCGGTGGGATGTGGCCCGTGAATTTCTGGTTGGATTGAGGGAACGCAATGCTGCGCCGAGACTTTTGGACTGGGTCGGCTCGATCCAGCAATGGGGAGAATACGTCAAATGGAAGCGTCTCTGGCGCCTTCCTACCGGGCCGGAAATCAATGAAGAAAAATTCCTGTCTGACAATTCAATCTAGCAAAATGGCCGGCTGAACGCTTTCCTAGATGTGCGAGCGGGTGCAGCAAGCGTTTGTCGTCAAGTTTATTCGCTAGATGATTTTAGACAGCAGTTCCTCTTCGTGTTGTTTGACGCGGAACAGGGTTGCTGTGAGATTTTTTTGAACGATCTCTTTGTAAAGCTCTCTGTTTTCCAGGATGTGGGAAAATTGAAGCTGCAATTTGTTGAGATCGAGATCCTCGATTGTTTGGCAAAATTCGTCGAGGCCAAAATCGGACATCACCGCATCGTTCTTGGCTTCGTACCCGATCGAAATGGTCGGCCGCCCTAGTTTTAAAGCGCTGACGACATTGTGATAGCGCGTCGCCACCACGATATCCGTGTCGTTGATTTGCCGCATGACATCGTGAAGGGAGTTAATCGGCTCTGCGATCAGTTGCGTGGCCTCAGGATGAGGCGGAGCGACGTCGCTCAGCGTATAGCCGGCGGCTTGCGCGATAAGACCGACATCATCGACAGCCTGTCGATCTACGGTTTCGCCGATGAGAAGCCGCACCCGAAATCCGCGATCTAGCAGCGACTTGACGAATTGGCCTATTTTCCCGACGTAAGTTTTGTAAACCGTCGAGTCTGAACCGGGGCGGGAGCCCGCTAGCCAACCATTGTGGTTCATAAGACCGACGCCGATCGTGAACGGCTGCTGGTTTCCCGAACGGGAGAATGGCCTAGGTATCGGTAGTTTGAATACCAGATCCGGATAGACCTTGGCGTTATTGGTATCGATGCCGATGGATGTCAGAAAGTCTTTGGAAACTTGGTCGCGGAAAGAGTGATAGTACGCCCAGGCGGCGGCGCACTTTAACATCGCACGGCTGAGCGGGTGTAAAATCGGGCCCGCGCCGGTACCGACAAAGCAAAACTTGACACCGGTCAACCGCGCCGCTGCGACCCAACGAAAAAGGCCATACGATGTGCCAAATGGTCCGGAACCGTAGTCGTTAAGCGTTGATGTTCCTGGCACGATGACGATGTCATATTGCTTGATCTGCTGGAGCGCCCGCCGCCAATTCATCAGCCTGCTTATCGTTTTAAGACTGATCTTGTTGCAAAGTCTCAGGAAAGCGCTGGAAGATTCGGGAGCGCTGATGGCGGCCGTTGGAATATGATGGAGTTTACCCACAGAGTCGGGATCTACACAAATGCACGAGATTTCGGCATCGGGCCTTACTTCGCGCAGAAAGTATAAAAACGATTCCAGTGACGCATCGTTGCCAAAATTTCCGCCGCCGAACATTCCGAACAGGCATATCTTTTGCGGTCGCGCGCGCTCATTCACCAAACCGTCATTTAGTGGCTTTGCGGTCAAGGACCTGCTTGCCAGAAAGCTGTCGTTGCGAGCGAGAATTTCTTCAAATTAACTCATCGTGCACACGTCACCAGTTGAAAAGGAGCTCGACGACGTTACCGTTCGGATGCTGCGGTTTTGTGAAACCGGAAAAGAAATCGACGGGTTTGTTGCCTAGCCAATCTTGGCCGATCCCATGCCGAATGGCCGCTGGTTGCTGGATGTTGTCCATGAACCAGCCCGCCACTTCCAGACCCTGAATGCCTTTGATGGGGTAACCCAGAAATCTCTGGCGACGATCCCCGACACCTCGATCCCAGCATTGCGGGACGCGCGTGAGCTGACGGCGCTGATAGACCAGCGCAGCAAGCCAGGCATAATCGTCTTCGATAGCGCCACCGAATTCACTTGCAACGTGATGCTCGTCTGGTGTGAGCAGAACAAGATGGCACTTCGTCGCGCCCCGGGCAGGTCAATGCAGAATAACTTACATGAAAGCGTTAACGGCCGGATACGGGACGCGTTGCTCAACGAAGCGCCGTTCTTCGGTCTAGACGATGCTCGCGCCAAGCTCACGGGATGGGTTGACAATTACCACGCGCAACGCCCAAGCATTCTTCGCTGGGCGACCACCTGCTGCCTGTGCCGTCAAGCTCACCACCACGAGTGATCTGCTCCGCAACTTCGAGCCGCTCCGCCGATCGTACGGCGTCGCAATGCTTAACATTCGCCAAGACGCCAATCGAAATTGGGTAAAAGTTCAGTGGCAGGCCAATGTTCGGGTGAACGGCAATAACGAATCGTGTCCGGGCTATAATTGGACGCTGAAAAAATTAACCGGTCAGTATATTAACCGATGCAGATTGCACCAGAGGCCCAACCATGATCATCCGTAGCGTTGATTGATCGATTTCGCTATATGGAGACTTCCAGAGTAAATGGGCATTGCCCTGTCGGATGCGCCGATGCAAGTTGGGGGTACGCCACGCTGAAATTTACCTTAACGAACAAAAGCACCCTTTGAATCATCAAACCCACAATATCAAAAACCGCACAGCCGCGGGTGCAACGGTGATGATTGCCTCGAGGGTGGTCACCCGTCTGATCGATTTTGGAACGCTGGTTCTTCTTGCTCGCCTCTTGTCTCCGGGAGATTTTGGGCTGGTCGCGATCGCAATGTCGGTCATCATGATCGTCGAAGCAGTCGCAGAGCTACCTTTAGGCCTCGCGCTGGTGGCGTTGCCTACCCGGTCGAAAGCTCATTTCCAAACGGTTTTCACGCTCCAGTTGATCAGGGGAGCTGTGCTTGCAGCTGTCTTGATCATTTCGTCATGGCCGCTGGCTTTGGTTTATCATGACCCTAGATTGATCGGGCTAATCTGCGCGCTTGCCTTCGCGCCGGCCTCTCGTGGGTTGATTAGTCCGCGCATCATCGAATTTTCGATTAATTTTAACTTCTGGCCTAATCTGGTCATGGACGTTGTCGGCAAATTATGTGCGCTGGCAGTATCGGTCGGTCTGGCGTGGACGACAAAAAGCTATTGGTCCTTGGCCGCAGGCACGGTCATCTCGCCGGTCGCCATGATGGTTGTGTCGTATTGCTACGCGCCTCACGTGCCGGTTCTCTCGCTGCAGAGATGGCCCGATTTTTCGGGATACGTTCGCTGGTCCATGTTCGGCCAGACGATCCGGGCTTTTGCTTGGCAAATGGATTCGTTGACGTTGGGGCGCTTCGTAGACCGGGCAGAGCTCGGTGGTTTTTCGATGGGCTCTAATCTGGCGACGCTCCCCGGGCAGGTTCTAGTCGACCAGATGATGAACCCGCTTCTGGTGGCCTTCTCCTCGGTGCGCGAGGATAATTTGCGGCTGATTAGGGCATATCAGAAGAGCGCGATCGGTATTATGACATTGGGGCTTCCGGTCATGGTCGGGATAAGCATCAACGCGGACCTGATTGTTCGTTTTGCTTTCGGAGAAAAGTGGCTGGGAGCGGGTCCCGTTCTGGGCTGGCTCTGCTGGACGATTATCCCGACGTTGCTCGTAGGTCCGATCGCTGCTTTAGCGGTCTCCCTGGAGCGATCCCGGGTCATGACCCGGCTCGCCATCATCGAGCTTCTGATCAAGCTGCCGCTGATGCTAGTTGGGATTATCTATTTCGGGATTCCGGGCGCTATCGCGGCGCGTCTGGCTACCGCTTGGATGGTCGCCGGCTTTGCGGTAGTGTCCGTGCGACGATTGATTGGTCTGCGAATTCGAGATCAATTGTCAGGTCCATGGCGGCCGGTGATGAGCGCGGCGATGATGATGGTTCTGGTTCTTGCGGCCAAGGCGTGGTTCGTCGCGCGACCGGGTTTCGTTCCGCTCGGTGTCGAACTGGGTGTCATCGTCGCAGTCGGCGCCTTTGTGTACGCGGGCTCGATGTTCTTCCTGTGGAACTTGGCCGGCCGTCCGGACGGGCTGGAATCGCATGCGCTTCGTCTCGTTACGCAGGGTGCGCAGAAGGTGTTCGGTTGAGTTGCCCCTGAAGCAGGGGTTTGCGTTGGCGAGGCGGTATCGTGGGGTTTGGCGATATGGATCGGCGATTATTTTTGGCCGGGCTTGCCACTTCAACGACCGGGCCGCAGCGATATTTTTCGCAATTCGCTCAAGGCCCGGACGGTGCCGCGAGAGTCCAGGGCGCGAGATCTCAGAGTGGACCTCAGTTGCGGTTTCCCGTCGCGCTCAACGGGGAGCGTACCGCCTTTATCGACCAGCACGGCCAACCCTGTTTTGCCTGTGGCGATGCGCCGCAATACTTGCTTGAGCAGCTCTCCAAGGCCGACATCGAACTTTATCTGTCCGATCGCGCGGCACGGGGCATCAATCTGATATGGCTGATCGCAGCCGACCGAGTCTACCAGACCAAGCCGCCTTACAATCTGGCCGGCGACGCGCCCTTCGGATCGGCCGACTTCATAGACTTTAACGAGCCATATTGGGCCTATCTCGACCACGTCATGCAGCGCTGCCAAGCTTATGGCATAACCGCGCTTCTGATGCCGCTGTTCGTTGGACTGAAGGATACGCAAGGATATCTTGAAAGCCTGAAACGCAGCGATCTTGAGGTGATGGAGGTTTTCGGGAAGTTTCTCGGCAACCGTTACAGGAAATATCCCAATCTCATATGGCTTCTCGGCGGTGACGCGGATCCAAACGATGCCCAGGCCTATGCCAGGCTCGACAGGCTGGCCGTCGCAATCAAGGCCGCCGACCCCGACCATTTGATGACTCTGGAGGCTAGCTATGTTCTGGAAACCGGCGCGCGGGTGCCAGGCGAGGGATATTCCAGCGTCGACGCGCATATGATCGCGTTCGGATTAGTTAGGTCCTGGCTGGACATCAACTGGATCTATCAACCATTGGAGCACGTGGTCTCCGGGTCGAAGCGCGGCTACGCCCAGGGCTTGCCGTGCCTGCTGGGCGAAGACTTTTATGAACTCGAGCATTCGACTACTGCAGCAGAACAGCGTGCTGAGGGGTATGGCTCGGTGCTCTCAGGCTGCAGGCTCGGGCGTTTGTTCGGCAACGGTGCGATCTGGCCGTTCAATTCGCCGAACGCGAGCAATGAGGTTAACGCTGGTCCACCGACCTGGCAGAGCCAGTTAGGCTCGGCCGGCACGGTTGGGCAGCAATTACTTGCAAAACTATTCCGGTCGAGAAGTTTTCATCAGCTGATGCCGGATACATCGAATGCGGTGATGGTCGTTGGCGCCGACGACGGCTCGGTCTGTGCGCGGACCGCCGATGGTAAGACCATTATCGCTTACTTGCCCTCCGCTCCAACCTATTGGCGCGAGTTGATGGGGCGTGGAGACAGCGTCACGATAGACATGAGCAAGATCAACGACGAGGCTGGTCACGCAAATTGCAACTGGTACCATCCGGGTACGGGATCGGTCACATCCATCGGCAACGTCGCGAATGCCGGTTTACGAAGCTTCACTTCGCCGGACGCTGACGATTGGGTTCTGGTTATCGATTCGGCGGGTGCTGGCCTGATCGCGCCTGGCGGGCCACCGTAGCAACTCGCCCGAGGATAGCGGCGAGCATTCACGGCGCAGGCTTGAGCGCAACTCGACATTCGATATTGCATGCCAGTAAAGAATACCGGCGACCTCGATCGTCAACTAGTTGAATTTTCTGAAAACAGGCTTGACCGGGCGGCCCACAAGGAATTTTTCGACGCCGTCCTCTAGCGCCTGGCGATATACCCGAAGTGAACCTTCGATTGCCTCAACCGTTCGATCGATATCAGCGTCGCTGTGAGAATAGCTAATGACGAGCGAGGGTGCAATCACTCCTCGCTGAATCATTTCTTGCATGAAAAGCGCCCTGAATGCCTGTGAAGGTTGCTTCGACTGGTCGCGCGTCGCAAAGACAAGGTTGGACGGACGGCCCAAAACCTGGAAATGTTCACTGACACCGAGCGATTGGACTGCGCGATTTACGCCGGCCGTCAGCCGTTCGCCTTGCTTGTAAAGAAATTCGATGACGTTTTCCTTGCGATAGATTTGCATGGTCTGGATTGCCGCGGCCAGCGAATGTCCCTCGGCGCCATGCGTCGTCGACAACAGAAAGACGCGCTCGCGATCGTGATCCAATCCGCCAAGCTTCATGATCTCTCGCTTGCCCGCCAAAGCGGAAACCGAGAAACCATTGGCGATGCCTTTGCCAAAAGTGGACAGATCAGGGACGACTCCGTATTCCTTTTGCGCTCCACGGGCATTCCAGCGAAAGCCGGTGATCATCTCGTCGAGGATGAATACGGCGCCCTGACTGTGACAGAGACTTTGCACTGAACGGAGGAAGTCCTTTTGCGGCTCCACAGCCGTTGCGGCTTCAAGGATGACGCAGGCGATTTTTCCACGATGCTGCTCGAAGAGCGCACGAAGGCTTTCAATGTCGTTGAACCGAAACTGGACGGTCAGATCTTGTATGGCTTTTGGTATGCCGGCGTTCATCGGAGTGCTGCCGATGAACCAATCATCGACCGAAAAGAACGGCTGATCGGCGCAGCGCGCAACGAGATCGCGTCCAGTATAGGCGCGCGCCAGTTTGACCGCAGCTGTGGTTGCGTCCGAGCCACTTTTCGCGAACTTGACCATCTCGGCGCCGTCAATAAGTCCGAGAAACTCTTCGGCGCATTCCAGCTCGATCGACGCCGGACGCGTAAAGTTCTCTCCTAGAAGCATTTGCTTCTGGGCGGCCTCCACGACCGGACCGTAGGCGTGTCCGAGCGTGACGGCGCGCAAACCCATTCCATATTCGATGAATTCGTTGCCATCGACATCCCAGACGTGACACCCGCTGCCACGCTGCAGAAAGCCGGGAGCCATCACCGGATATTGATCGTCGCCCTTGGCGTAGGTATGGGCTCCGCCGGGGATAACGCTGTGGCTTCGCGCCTGCAATTCGGACGACCTTTTGAAGATCTTCGCGTGAGGCAGTTTGTGTTGCGAATTCAAGTGATAACCCCTAGGTTGAGTTGGGAAAATTTGAAATCGGTGCGCATTTTGCGCCGAGATAAAGATCACGTCCCACTGCATCGCCTGTTGCTAAAACGCTAAACTAGATCGAGGTGGATACCAAGTAGAAATCCAGCGCGACAAATGTAACGTTAAGACGCCACATTGCACGGGACTTGTGCAGGTTGCATTTGATCTTGCCGTTTGCGGCAGGTCGAGACGGCCGCCGGATCTCGACATTAACCTGAACGCCAAAAAAGCCGCGTAACTGGGTCTGTTTTTGGCGTATGAGAACCGGTAGAAACTCGGTCACCGCCGCAGGAGGTAAACGCTTTGAAAATACTCATTACGGGAAATATGGGATATGTCGGGCCAGAGGTCACGAAATACCTGCGCGCGCGTCACCCGGACGCAACTTTGCACGGTTTTGACAACGCTTACTTCGCGCATTGCCTGACCGGATCGTCCGTCGTTCCAGAGCATTTTCTTGACGAGCAAATCTATGGCGACGTTCGCGAGGAACCGCTCGATTTGCGAGGATACGACGCGGTGGTCCAATTGGCCGCGATCTCCAATGATCCGATGGGAAGCAAGTTCCAGGACGTCACCCTGGACATCAATCAAAACACGACGGTGTCGTTTGCAAAGGCGGCTGCTGCGGCGGGTGTCAAGAAGTTCGTTTTCGCATCCAGTTGCAGCGTGTACGGCATCGCCGACGGAGACCCGCGCAAGGAGACCGATACGCTCAATCCGATCACGGCCTACGCGAAGTCCAAGATTGGAGCTGAAAGGGAGCTGTCGGCGATCGACACCGAGATGGTGATCACCTGCCTTCGTTTCGCGACGGCGTGCGGAATGTCAGATCGGCTTCGGCTCGATCTGGTGCTGAACGATTTCGTTGCTTGCGCGCTCAGTCAAGGTCGGATCAGCGTATTGTCCGACGGCTCGCCGTGGCGTCCCTTGATCGATGTCGCCGATATGGCTCGCGCGATCGATTGGGCGATCAGCCGTACGGCCGCCACCGGCGGAAGGTATCTTGCCGTGAACGCGGGGTCGGACGATCGCAACTACCAGGTCAAGGATCTCGCCAACGCGGTTGCGAGAGCCGTGCCTGGAACCGAAGTCTCGATCAATACGTCGGCGCCGGCCGATAGCCGATCCTACAAAGTGGATTTCGAATTGTTTCGTAAGCTGGCGCCCGAATATCAGCCAGTGGTCACGCTCGATCAATCGATACAAAATCTAATTTTAGGTTTGAAGAAGATGAATTTCAAGGACAGTGATTTCCGTTCTTCGGGCCTGATGCGTCTCAAGGTGCTGCAGGACCATATCGAGGGCCAGCGGCTCAACGACGATCTGGAATGGAAGAAAATCTGATCTCGCAGGAACATTTCTCATTAGACCCAGGAACTACCGATGAATTTGAGCATTCCGACCACACCCGGCATCGTGCCGAAATGTCGCCATTGCGGCCACGATCTCACGTTGAAACTGATCGATCTTGGCCTTTCGCCGGTGGCGAATGACTATGTCGATCCCGCCAATTACATGAAGGCCGAGCCGTTCTATCCGCTGGAGGCTCTGGTCTGTCGCGAATGTCGGCTGGTGCAGACCCGGGATTTGCTGGCGGCTTCCGACATTTTCCGCGCGGACTATGCTTACTTCTCGTCGCACTCGTCGTCATGGCTGGAACACGCGAGGACGTATGTTGAGAACATGTCCGCGCGTTTTGGCCTTGGACTGAATTCAAGGCATGTGGAGATCGCGTCCAACGACGGGTATCTGCTGCAGTACTCAATCGCGAAAGGTATGAATTGCCTGGGGATCGAGCCGTGCGAAAGCGTTGCGCTCGCGGCAAGAGAAAAGGGGATTGAGACGCGCATCGAGTTTTTCGGCACGAAATACGCCGAAGGCTTGCGCAAAGAGGGGATCGAAGCGGACCTGATCACGGCCAATAACGTGCTGGCGCACGTCCCCGACATCAACGATTTCGTCGGCGGCGTCAGGGTATTGCTCGCTCCGAACGGCGTTGCGACTTTCGAGGTGCAGCATGTGCTGACGCTCATGCAGCGGCACCAGTTCGACACGATCTATCACGAGCATTTCTCTTACCTGTCCTTGATTGCCGGGCAGCGTATTTTCGCCAAGGCCGGCCTGCGGGTGTTCGATGTCGAATTGCCCGAAACCCATGGCGGCTCTATCCGGTTCTTTGTCTGCCACGCCAAGTCCACGCATCAGGATAGCCCGCGGGTCGCGGAAGTGCTGGGTAAGGAGCGCGCCTACGGTTTGGACAAGGACGACGTCTACATCGCCTGGAATGAATTGGTAAAAGCGACCAAGCGCGATCTTCTCGATCTCCTGGTCTCGCTCAAGCGGAGCGGAAAGACGGTCGTCGGGTACGGCGCGCCCGCGAAGGCCGTGACGTTGCTGAATTATTGCGGCGTTGGCGTCGATTTTATCGATTTCACCGTCGATCGGGCGCCCTCGAAACAAGATCGATACCTTCCAGGCGTCCGAATTCCGATCATGGCGCCCGAAGCGATCTTCGAGGCCAAGCCGGACTATGTGTTGATCCTGCCCTGGAATCTGAAACAGGAGATCAAGACCCAGATGGAGGGAATACGTGCCTGGGGCGGTCGTTTCATCGTGCCGGTTCCAAAGGCGACGGTCGAAGACTGAGCACGCGATTGAGCGCCGCGGGCAGCTCGAAACAGGGCGGCCCGCGGCACAGCCGCTCAAATCGTGCTAAAAAGCGCTTCATAAGACAGCCGACGGTTCCTTGAGCGAGGCCAGAGTGTCTCGCTCCGTTGGGCAAATACGATCCCTTGGGGTGAGGTAGCGAGCCGTGAAGTTCTCAAGCCTTGGTGAATCCGACGCCCGCCTGATCGAGCTGACGCCTTTTGTCGACGAGCGCGGAAGCTTCATGAGGACCTGGTGCGCCGATAGTTTTGCGGCGCAGGGCATCGATTTCTTTCCCGTCCAGGGTAACAACTCGCTGACGCGCGTTCGCGGCTCCGTTCGGGGAATGCACTTCCAGCGGGCGCCGAAACCGGACGCGAAAATCGTTCGTTGTACGTCCGGGCACATCTACGACGTGATTGTCGATCTGCGACCGGCTTCGCCCACCAGGGGACAGGCATTTCCCGTCGAGTTGGCGCCCTCGCTCAATAGGATGGTTTATATTCCCGCGGGCTTCGCGCACGGTTTTCAGACACTGGCGGATGATTTGGTGGTCGAATATTTGATGGGAACGCAATACGTCGCGGATTTGTCGGACGGATTTCGTTACGACGACCCCATGATCGGCATCAAGTGGCCGGAGCCGGTTACGGTTTTGTCCGAAAAGGATACAGCCTGGTCTTTGCTCTCGGATCGCAAACTCTGGTGAGGCTTTCGGAAGCGACATGTTGAAATACCCTGAAGCAGCCGTTTCAAGCCGACAGCCGGCAATTGATCTTCATGTGTTGATCAGAGAGCTGTTTCCGATCAATCGAAGCCTCACGGGTGAGGGGGTACGTCAAACCCTCGCGATCCTCGCGCGGCATATCGATTTGAAGATCAAGAATGTCGAAAGCGGAACCGCGGTACTCGACTGGCACGTGCCAAAGGAATGGAATATCCGCGGCGGTTCGATCTCGACGCTGTCTGGCCGCCGCCTCGTCGATTTTGCCGATCATAACTTGCACGTGGTGGGATACAGCAAGCCGGTCAAGGCGGTGTTGAGTCGGGATGAGCTTGCCAAGCACGTCCACACGTTGCCTGACCAGCCGGACCTCATTCCCTATCGTACGGGCTACTATGCAGACGATTGGGGCTTTTGTCTTTCCCACACGCTTTGGGAAAGCATGACCGACGATCAATACGCCGTCGAGATCGATAGCGACCTCGCGGCAGGTTCAATGACCTATGGCGAGTTTTTTGTGCCCGGCGATACGACCGACGAGGTCTTGATCAGCTGCCACATCTGCCATCCTAGCCTCGCCAATGACAATCTATCCGGAATCTCAATCGCGACGGCCCTGGCCATGCGACAGGCGCAGAAGAGGCAACGGCTCGGTTTCCGCTTTCTCTTCCTTCCGGCGACCATCGGCGCAATCACGTGGCTGGCGGCGAATGAAGCAAGCTTGGGCACCATCAAGCACGGTATTGTCCTGTCGGGTTTGGGCGATGCCGGGGCGTTTCATTACAAGCAGAGCCGCGCCGGTTCGATCGTCGATCGGGCCGCGGCGCATGTGTTGAAACACTCAGGTGCGAGTTACGAAATCTTGCCGTTCAATCCGTATGGATATGACGAGCGCCAGTATTGTTCGCCGGGCTTTAATCTGCCGGTCGGATGCCTGATGCGCAGCGTGCATGGCACGTTTCCCGAGTATCACACCTCGGCGGACAATCTGGATTTCGTGAAGCCCGAGGCTCTCGACCAATCCTACGCGGTTAGCGAGACACTTCTCGATGTGCTGGAGGCCGATGTCACCTATCAGCGGCTGGACGGCCGCGGCGAGCCGCAGCTTGGAAGGCGCGGGCTCTACCGGGCCATCGCAGGTCAGCGTGAAGCCGGCGGTGCGACGCAAATGGACCTGTTGTGGTTTCTGAACCTGGCAGATGGCAACCACTCGCTGTTGGACATGGCGATGCGCGCCGACGTGCCCTTCGGGCGCCTCGAGACAGCAGCCCGGATCGCTGTCGAGGCCGAACTCGTCCGTCAGATGGCCCTGGATCGACGAGAAGGTTAGCGGCCGCCGTCTGCTATCCGAACACCACGTTTCTTGGGACTCGACATGAAAGGCAGCGGCGCCATGAAGAATGTGATCCTAGGCGATCAGCTGGAACAGCTCGCCGGAAAAGGGGTCGAATTGATCGATCCGCGACAGATCTACATCGATAGCGACGTTTCCCTCCACCGCATATTTCCCGGCGCCATACTATTCCCCGGCACGCGTCTTTCCGGCGCGCGCACGCTCGTTGCGCCAGGAGCAAAAATCGGAAGCGAGGGGCCGGCGACCGTCGTCGATTTCGCGATTGGAGAGAACGCCGATATTGCCAGCGGGTATGTCGCCGGATCCGTGCTGTTGAACAAGGCGAGGATCGGTTCGAACGGCCACGTGCGAGCGGGCACGTTGCTGGAAGAGGAAGCGTCGACCGCTCACGCGGTCGGCCTCAAACAGACGATCCTGACCAGTTTTGTCACACTGGGCTCGCTCATTAATTGCTGCGACTGCCTTGTGTCAGGCGGTCGCTCCCGGTCGAATCACACCGAAATCGGCAGCGGATTTATTCATTTCAACTTTACGCCCTGGGGCGAAAACGGCGACAAGGCGACGCCATCGCTGATCGGTGACGTCCCTCGCGGCGTGTTCCTCAGGGAGGAACGAATTTTTATCGGTGGAAGCAGCGGAATGGTCGGGCCAAGCCGGATGGGATTTGGATCGTTTTCCGTTGCCGGCCAGGTCATACGAAACGACATCGAGGACCAGCGGATCCACTCCGAGACGTCACGCCGTATCGATGCGCCGTGGAATTTTCAAGGTGCGAGTTCAGTCGGCCCACGCGTCGCAAAGAACCTCGAATATATCGGCCAGCTTCTGGCTCTGCGCACGTGGTACGAGGAAGTCCGCAAGGCGAGGCTGCCAAAAGAGCAGGCCGCATCTCATCCGGGTTTGGTAATCGACGAAGCGATCGGGCTCCTCGATGGCGCTATCAAGGAGCGATTGACGCAGCTTGAGCGCTTTCTCAAATCTACGGGCGGTTCGCTTGCTCCCGTCCAGTTCCCCGCCCGGTCCGGCGTGTTCAGTTGGAACGATCAGGGCGGCAAAGCCGACGACCATGTCGCGTGGGTGAAAACACTCTCGGCCCAGGAGGTCGCACGCGGGACACAGTGGCTTCAAGGAATCGTGGGTGATTTCGTCGATATCAATCGGAGGCCGGATCGCTGATCGGATATCCGGGAGGCGAGGCTGGTCGGGCAGGAGGCTTTCCTGACGAAGTACCGCCGGTTTGGTTTTTTCGAAATTCGGAAGCCGTGTTGTGAAATTCCGGGACCTGGGCGGGGTTTCAACAATGGTGGGCTCGAGCAATTTCTGGCTTTGCATCCTTGCGTTTCTCTCAACCGTGAGATGTTGGTTGAGATGTGGATTTTCTGATTTGCTGGCGCTTGACGACAAGTCCGCCGAGCCATGTTAAATTTTACGGATGCGAATTTGAAATATGGGTGAAGGCGGACGACAGAATTGGGCTATCAACGGTCGGTTTTTGACGCAGCGTGTCACCGGAGTGCAGCGTTATGCCTATGAAATCGTCAGTGCGCTCGATGAGATTTTAGCCGACCAGACGGAGCTCGCACAAAAAGTCGAGTTTCGATTGATCGCCCCACCCGGCGCCAAGCGTGACTTGACACTTTCCCGGGTGCAATTTCAGCAAACAAAATCCGGCTCCGGCCATCGCTGGGACCAGTCTATCTTTCCGTTTTATTCGGGGTCCGGCGTGCTCAGCCTGGGTAATTTCGGGCCACTGCTTGTCGGCAAGCAGATCCTGTGCATTCACGATGCGAATACCTTCATCGAGCCGGAGAGTTATTCGCGGGCGTTTCGCCTGGCTTATTGCAACCTGCTGCCATTGATGGGCAAGCGCGCGACGAGGGTTGCAACCGTGTCGCAGTTCTCGGCGGACATGCTAGTGCGCTACGGAGTTTGTACGCCCGACAAGATCTTCATCGCCCCGAACGGACACGAGCATGTTCTGCGATGGGATGCGAGAAGGTCAAAGAATACGCTTCTTCGTACATTGACGCGTCCTTATGTGCTGCTACTGGGCAGCCGGGCAAAACACAAAAACGTTGAAGTGGTTCTCGGTCAAGCGCGGCGACTTGACGCAGCCGGCATCGATATCGTCGTGGTCGGCGGGGAAGCGAACATCTTCTCGGTGGATGAGCCTCGCGCGGCGCTGTCCAATGTTCACTACGCAGGGTACGTAGACGACGACGATCTAGCGGCATTTTATGAGGGGGCGTTGTGCCTTGTGTTTCCCTCCAAGACCGAGGGATTTGGAATTCCGCCTCTGGAAGCAATGGTTAAAGGGTGCCCCGTTATTTGCTCGAACATCGCTGTCCTAGTTGAGGTTGGAGGCGATTCCGCTATTTACGTTAATCCTGATGATGCTAACGGCTGGATAAACGCCATTGTCGATTTGTCCACCAATGTCGAACTGCGGTCTTCCATGGTAGACAAGGGCAGCAAGCGCGTCGCGCTATTTTCTTGGAAACGCAGTGCTGCAATTTACATTAATGAGATACTCGACTTGTAGCTACCGACCGTTTGATCGTAAGGTTATGGCTTAAATACAATTTTGAAATTTGTTTTTATGACCTCATTAGATTTGAGAATGAATTGCCGGGAGGGCTTTTAGTGCCGACACGCGCGCCGAGAGTGGCGATTGTCCATGAGTGGCTGATTACTTACGCCGGATCAGAAAAAGTCCTTGAGGCCATGCTCGAGGTTTTTCCGGACGCCGATATTTTTTGCGCGTTGGATTTTCTGCCGGAAAAATTCCGCGGCAAGCTCAAGAATAGCAAAATCACGACGAGCTTCATTCAGAAGATTCCTTTTGCCAAAAACTATCATCGATTTCTGCTGGCCTTGATGCCGATCGCCGTGGAGCAGCACGATCTATCGGGTTACGATCTCGTGATTTCCAACAGTCATGCGGTTGCCAAGGGATGTCTCACCGGCTCCGAGCAGCTTCACATCTGTTATTGCTATACGCCGATACGCTATGCGTGGGATCTGCAATTTCAGTACCTGGCGGAGTCGAATCTGACCTGGGGTCTGCGGAGTTCTGATCGCCAGGTGGACGCTCCACAAGATACGTATCTGGGACACGCGTACGCCATTTTCCGTGGACGCTTTTGTCGCCTGCTCCGGATATATCGGGCGTCGCATCAAAAAGATCTATCGGCGGGATTCCGAGGTGATCTATCCGAACGTCGATGTGGAGAAATTCCAGCTTGGGCAGCAGGACGGCGATTTCTACATCACGTCCTCGCGCATCGTGCCGTACAAGAAAATTCCGCTCATCATCAACGCATTCAAGCAGATGCCCGACAAGAAATTGATCGTGATTGGCTCGGGCCCGTTGCTGGACGAGTGTATTGCGACGGCGCCATCAAACGTGCAGGTTATGGGATATCAGCCCGACGAGGTCCTGCGCGATCACCTGATGCGCGCGCGTGCCTTCATTTTTGCGGCCGACGAGGATTTTGGAATTGCGCCGCTGGAGGCCCAGGCTTGCGGAACGCCCGTCATCGCATTCGCGCGGGGCGGGGCCCTGGAAACGGTGGTCGACGGGGAAACCGGAATTTACTTCTACGAGCAAACGCCGGATGCGATCGCCAAGGCCGTCGGCCAGTTCGAACGGTGCCGGGATAAATTCGATCGCAATCGCATTCGCCAGCACGCCGATCGGTTCAGCAACAGCCGATTCATTTCAGAGTTCCGGGATTTCGTTTCCAGGAAGTGGGACGCTCACTGCCAGTCTCAGCAGCAGAAGGGATAAGTCGCGGTGAAGAACGCTTTGATTACCGGCGTGACCGGCCAGGGTGGCGCCCATCTGTCGCGGTATTTGCTGGATAAAGGCTACCGGGTTTTCGGCGGGTGTCGACGAATGGGCGAGGCCGACCTGTGGCGGTTGCAGGAACTCGGCGTTTTGACCAACCCGAATCTGACGCTTCTCGAATATGATGCAACCGAGCCGGTATCGTCGTTGCGGCTGATCGAGGCGTCCCGCCCGGACGAGATCTATCATCTGGCGGCCCAGGCTCACGTTGGGAGGTCGTTCGACCTGCCCCATGCGACTGCATTGGTGACCGGCATCGGGGCGCTGAATATGCTGGAAGCGATGCGCAAGCTCGCGCCGAAAGCACGTTTTCTGCAGGCGTCCTCGTCCGAGCTGTTCGGCAATACGCCGATCTTTCCTCAAAACGAAGAAACGCCTTTCAAGCCGCGAAGCCCCTACGGCGCAGCGAAACTCTACGCCTACAGCCTCGCGGTAAATTATTTCGAGGCCTACGGACTGTTCGCCGCGAATGCGATTTTCTTCAATTATGAGTTGCCGTTGCGGTCGACCGAATTCGTGACCCGTAAAATTACATCGGGTGTGGCTGCGCATGTCGTCCATGGTCGCGGTCCGTTGTTGCTGGGCAATCTGGAGGCCAAGCGCGACTGGGGATCCGCCGTGGAGACCGTCGACGGGATGTGGCGTATTCTGCAGGCTCCCGAGCCTGAGGCATTCGTGTTGGCGACCGGTCGAACCGAGACTATCCGGACGTTCGTCAACCTTGCATACGGTACGCAGGGGATTGAGCTTGACTGGAAGGGTACCGGGAAGGACCAGAAGGCGACCTGTCGTAAGACGGGTAAGACCTTGGTCGCGGTCGACGAGGCCTATTATCGTCCGGCGGAAGTGCAGCTCTTGATCGGCGACGCCGGCAAGGCGGCGAAAAAACTCGGATGGGTCCCGCAGACCAAGCTCGAGACGATCATCGAGCAAATGGTCAGGGCGGACATCCACCGGGCAAAGTCCGTGCCTTTCGAGTTCTGAGGTTCTACCGGAAGCGGGCGCGATGACTAGCTCAATAATGATAGACGACGCTGATTGGTCGTTCATCCGCCAAAATTTGAGGCCATTAGGAGCTGAATTTGATGGCAGCCAAGAACTGGCTGCGAAGCTTGGGCAGAGTCAATGAATTTGATGACGACCAAAGAACCGATCGCCGTGAAGCGCGTGCCGATTGCGCGCGCGACTTTGGAGTTGGCGCTGGCTGAAACCGTCAGAGATATCGACGAATGCAAAGGACTGATCGCCATCATCGTTGAACGTATTGTGCCGACCAGTTCTGGCGGCCCGAACTGGATCCTGAAGGGCATCAAATACGGCAAGGCGCCGCGCGGTCTTTGCGATGCGGAAATTTCCAGGTGCATTGCAGAGGCGCAGGCTGAGTTCGAGATCGTTGATTGACGTTCCTCGAATCCAGTCGCGACCGCTGGGCCGTACGACTACAACACCGAGTTCAAGCATTTCAGCCGTGCAAGAATTCGTATCATATTACCTCATGTATTATCCAGATCGATCGAGGTGTTCACAATGGGCTTGACCGCCTCGAAAAGCAGTGCTGCATTGCAGCTAACGCAGTGCGACGGGAGTCCGGCATGTTAGACATTGTCGAGCGTGTATTTGAAGCCTACCAAATCTCTGGCAACCTTGATCCCGAGGTGATTGCGCATTCCCGTAAGAGACTGACTGGATACATTAACAAGCTCGCATCAGCGGGGCAGAACGACGCCCATCAACTGACGATATATGCCCTGGCCTATTTGAAAGAATTGCACGAGGGACCGGACAAGCGATTCACAGGTTGCTAATAGGCTTGTATTTCTGCTCGCTTGAAGTCTTCGCTAAGCAAGGTATGCACCTTCTTAAATCTCGCATGAAATGAAGCTGCTGTTCCTCCGTTGCGCGGGCATGCGTTGCGCGAAATGAGGTTGAATTTGAGGGTCAAGCTTCGCCGGCAAGATTGTTTCTGTGGAAAGATCCGGGCATTTCGATCATGACAACCTGGCGCCGGAAGATCGGCCATTGACCACGATCCGATGTATGGCGGTTTTCGCTCTGGCTATTCCGGATCTGGCAGTGGTTGAATTTGACGGCGCGCGGCGCATCCCGAGGCCTGGTGTAGTTATAGGTGTGATCCACCAGTGTAGACGGTCGAAATTCTCGATATCCGATCGCAGATCGGTTCGTTCGCCACTGGAAGCGCCGACGAAATGCGACCCTGCCTGCACTGTGAATTCGATCTCCAGCAGCCAGCCATGCTGGCCGCGATCGCGTGCTGAAGCGCTTCAGCGATCGGCATGATAGGCGAGTTGGATCGACGTGTGGAGGCCGGCCGTTAGCGACACGATACCAGGCAGTTCATGCGTTCTTGAGGCGCACGTTTCAATATTAGAACGCCCTGGCATGAAGGGGGCTCCACGCTTGAAACATCAACGGCCGGGCTGCGTTATAGAAGACGTTCTTATTATTCATGGTCATGGCTGCGGTGGCGTGAGCGACGTTTTAATGCTGCTCGCGACATCGCTGGACGCCTCAGCGATTGATCAGGCAAGCACCGCTCCGCTGGCGCGCTCCGAACCGCAGCAGCGATGTCGCGACTATTATTGGCGACTTTCGACCAATTCGATCGTCCGGACCGCGTCCTTTTCCGCGCTCATCCGGTCAGGGTGACGGCCCTCGCAGTTGATCTCTTCACAGGTCCACAACCAGTCACCGTTGGGAAGCTGCTTCAATTCATAACCTGGACGTCGGTGAGGGGTCATCGTCTTGCTCATGAGAAAACGGATATCGGCGTCACAGTCAAAAAAACCTGAGACGCTTCGTTCTGGAAGAGATAGCACCTGCTGATGACCGTAGGTATGTCCAAGGGCGGGAAAGGTTCAAAGCTAGCGGCCGCCAACTTCGTCCTCCGCATTTTCGGACGAATCCGAGACAGTCAGGGGGAACTTCAACGTCATGGCGCCCCTTCGCGCCAAGTTCCCGGCTTATGACAGAGGGTCGACCGAAAAGGCGGGAATAGCGCGTCCATGTCTATGTAACGGTAGGTGTCGAGCCGACCCGCGAACGTGACGCCGGTGGCGGCTCGGGCTCGCTTGACATACTGCTTGAGCAGCGCCTGCTCTGCAACAAGTCGATTGGATAATATTCAATGTCACTTTCGCCGCACAGCCGGCTGGACTCCAGATACAACACGGACGCGCCGCCGGGCTAATTATCCCAAGGCGATAAATGTTTGTTTTCGGTGATGCGGGTGTACGGCACCTCCTCATCGCAATAGTTCATCATTGCGGTGAGAGGTGTGAAAAATTTACAAAAACGGCAATTCAATCTATCGTGCAGGTTCAATTTCTATTGTGAAGAAGCGATGGTCCACTCTCGATGCGTTGACGTCGCAGCGGCCGTCATCGGTCTTGTCTTCGTGGTGGAATCGCGGCGGCAGGACAAATCGATCTATGAAAGGGTTCAAACCGCGCTTGCGGGATCATCCCGCGATGTTCGGGCATCGCAAGTAGGAGCGTTGACGCTAGTCGCGCTCGGACTCAACTGAGAGCTATGTGCGCATGGTGGCCGGCGCGCCACCCATCGCGTCGTGTCCGTGACCTTTAAATCGAGGTAGGGCGAAAATCAGAGTACAAAACCGCGAGACTGCGGCGTCAATCAATTATCGAAAAAACCGAGATAGACCGATCTCGACCGGCCTATAGAGTAATATTCAGCCGAAGATCAACTCTCGGATCATCTGGCGAAGTGATACGCTTTTTGACTTGTTATGCGCACCGGTCCTTTGAAGGGAGGCAAGATCGATGGTGTTCTGCGCGTAGATCTGGCCCGTCGGGACGGGATCATCGCGCCGTCCGACGCTTGGATCGTTTGGAGAGCCGACGTAGACGGCGAAATCGCATTTTGGGCACTCAAATGACTGGATCGGACCAAATATTCGCTTCAACGGTCGTTTGCCGTTGCGCATCACGGTACTGCACTCAGGACATCGTGCTTCAATCATACGCGGCACCAAATTCTCAAGCGCCAAGCTTGTCCCGCGCAGTGCTGGAGGAGCCAGGCAAATAATACGCTAGCGTACCAAACCGTACGCGTAAAGCTGGTCGCCAGCACGTACTAATTGACGGCGGACCTCGTTAACGTGAACGTGTCAACCATCGTTCTGAAGGTTATTTAATACCACCAACGCTCTGCCAACCTTTGTCTGGCGTGTTCGATATCTAGCGATCGAGTGTGAGAGCGTTTCGCTGATTGAGCTGCAAGTGGCGCTGATCCTCGAATTGCGCCGGCCCCACTGGCTTCGTTCAGTGAGGCGCAACATCACAACTCTTGGTCTATTTGATCGAGCGCCGCCCGCCCACGCAGATGAGATCGCGCGTGTTTTCGGCAAATGCCATTCCTCGATGTGTCCATTCGGGTTTGCGCTCCTGGGCGGAACCAGCACAACTTATCCGAAGACCGGATCGTCGACGGCTCAACCTAACCCCGCATTCCGGGCTTTCTCTCCGCATCCGATTTATCATGCACTCAGTTGGAATGCGGTACCGCGCGTTTCCGTCGCGCGCGGGTTGCAAATAATTGTTAAAAACGTCATAAAAGCGTCGCGTTCTTTCACGGTCGAGGGATGGATCCCGATCTGCTCAAAAATGATTGGTTTGATGGATGGTCGGTAAATACACTCCAAAAGCACTTGAGCGATTGCTTTTTCGACGTCAGTTCATATTGGGACCCACTGCCGTGACGAGACTTGCGTCATGGCGAACGATCGACGTTGGCGACGGCCTCTGTCTTACTGTTCATCCTGACCTCGAAGTTGAGCACGCAGTTGAGGGTGATAAATCGATTACGCTTCTCGGCTATGTGATTGACCCCCTCGCTCCCGAAGCAAATAACCTCGAGGTTATTCGCGCCTTGCTCGATCAACCCGGGACGTGCGAGCGCCTCTTTCAAGCTACGGATCGTTTCGGTGGTCGCTGGGTTCTCGTGGTTAATGACGGCAGTCGCGTCTTCACCTTCACTGACGCTGTCGGCATGCGACAAGTCTTCTACACCCGCGGTCTGTCGTCCGATCAGATCTGGTGCGGATCACAACCCGGGCTCCTTGCCGAAGCGTTGAATCTATCCATGGATGCCGACGCGACCGCTTTTGCGCGCACTAACGGTTATTTGAATAAGCCGTGGAGGTGGTTCCCTGGTGATTCCACGCCTTACAGAGAAGTCAAGGCGTTGTTGCCAAATCATTATCTCGACCTTCGAAGTGGACGAGTTCACCGGTACTGGCCTCGTGAAGATCTGACACCGATGTCCTTTAATGAAGCCCTCGAGGCTTCTCTGAAGCTGTTGAGAGGCCTTATGGACGGCGCCCATCGACGGTTCAAAATGTCGGTCGCAATGACAGCTGGTTGGGACAGCAGATTGATGCTCGCTGCCACGCGGAATAAGGCGATTGATACTTTCTATTTTACCGGGATCTTCCCTGATATGACCGCTGAGCACATGGACGCATCAGCGCCGTCCAAATTGCTAGCGAGCTTAGGATTAAAGAACAACCTGATTTATTGCCCTTCAAACGTGGATGATGGGTTCAAGCGCGTATTCGAATGTAGCGTCTCCGAGGCGCATCGTGAGTATACGGCGATTGCGCAGGCCATGCTTGAAGGGTATCCTCTTGATACCATCTGCACCAAGGGTGACGTGGCCGAGATCGTCAAATGCTACCACAGACTTGAAGACGGATCGGAGGTTACCGCAAATGCGTTGGCAAAATTGACGGAGATGGATCCGCATCCCTTCGTGCTCAACGCGTTCGAAGAATGGCTGGCGGATGCGCGTCCCCGCAACGTCCATTTGCTGGATTTGTTCTGTTGGGAACAGTCGATGGGGCGACTCGAGGCGATGTTCGAGGCCGAATTTGATCTGGTTCACGACTTTTTTCTCCGCTCAACTGCAGGGAATTTCTCACCAACGCGCTTAGGCTTGATGAGAAGTATAGACGCGGCCCTTCATTCTTGCTGTTTCGGGCTCTTATCGAGGAAATGTGGCCCGATGCGCTAAATGAACCAATAAATGGACAACCCCAGATAGGAATTAAATCCGTCATCCGTAGGGCTGGCAATGCTATCGTGCCAGCGCGTTTGCGCCGATTGGTACCCAAGGCGATGCAAGAGCCGATTAAAAGGTTGCTTTCATAGCGCCGTGCAAGATCCTCTCTCAGCGAGAGCGAGGCTGAAGTCCAATCGACGCGATGAATCCATTGACGCCACTCTTCACTGCGCTCGGAGAGAATTGATTGCGAGTACAGTGGGTCGCGGAGTGACGCGAATTATCGGCGTGCCGAATTGCAAGATCTTTTCGCAGGCCAGCGGAAAAATGTGGCGTCGATAACAGCCGCGTCCGTTTTCGATCAAAGCAAACAGTACTGGATCTCGGAAGTGCTGGAACCGTCGGGTTGAGGTCGTTTTATGAGAAATCTTGAACGCCATCGGTAAGCGTTTTTCCCGCGGGCTTCTTAATTCGAAACGACGTTATCAGCTTGGCTACGTGATACCCATAAGCCAGGAAATGCACAACTCGATAAGAAGTATCCAGCTGGATCTTCTAAGAGAAAATGGAGCTGATATAGCTATCGAGCCCAATCTCCACATCACACTTAAGCAAGGATTTCGAGATCCGCGATTTGATCCCATTCGAGCAGCATTTTGATCAACTGGTTTCATCAACTGAGCCTTTTGATGTTCGGGTACAGGGCTTCGGTTTCTTCGACGAAGGCATCGTTTACATGGACGTTGTGCAAACCACTGCTCTTAAGGTACTGCGCGAACGGATCTTGCGGGATTTGTCGACAAATTTTGGAGTTGATCCAAATCCGATTGAAGATGATCGGTACCATTTTCATGCAACCGTGGCTCACACGTTTTCCGCGCCTTGTTTTGAACGTTCACAGCGGGCACTCCGCGGGCGAGACCTCAACTTCGAATTTACGTGCGGCGCCCTCGAGCTGTTACTTTACACTGGTCAGGAGTGGCTTGCTTATAAGCGCTCAACGTTGTCGCCAGGGCGCCATTGATCGACCGGCTGGGTTCGAGTAAGGCAGTCACTTTGCGGAAACTCTCCCGAAGGTGAATGGCGTGCTGAATGGGATAGCTGAATACGGGATCGACAACCAATGGAGCGGGGCTACTTTTTGCGGCCCATACTACGTCCGCGACGGGCGAATTGCTCCAAGTTAATCTGTAAGCAAGGCACTCAGCGGCGCTGGCGAGCCAAGGTTTGATGCGTCTTCGAAACGAAGTCAGTTTCTTTCGATGGCCGAACTGACAGCACCTCGGTATGGCCTCGATGAACGGATTGCCTTACAAAACTTTTGCTAGAAATTTTGTCGTCATTCAGGCCTTACGGAGCGCTTGCCGGTCGATGCAAAAACCTTGACCGGCCGAGGAGGCCCGCCTCGACACGTTGATCGTTACCTCGCGTGATAACGTGCAATTGGCGCTGTCCCTAAACCACGCTCAGCCTGCAAAGCGCTCAGACGGTAACCCTCGTACGCCGAGACCATGGATCGCAAACAGGCTGCCGGCCAGCGGCTGTTCGCGGCGCTGCGTTTCGTCGAGGAAGTAGCTCGCTGTCGTCACGTACATGATATCGAGATCAGGTCCGCCAAAGCAGCACATGGTCGGCCAGTCAACCGGCAGGCGTATCAGGCGATCGAGCCGACCTTCGAGGTCGAACCGTCCGATCGATCCATCGCGAACGAGCGCTGCCCAATAATATCCTTCGTCGTCGAAATTGGCTCCGTCGATCCGCCAGGGCAGGTGGCTGGTATTGAGGAAGATGCGCTTGTTCGCGATCGTGCCGCTGGCCGCATCGTAATCGTAGCGAAAGATGGTCTCGCCGGTCGAGTTGCCATAGATCAGCACCGGCTGCTTCGGAGAAAACGCCAGCGCGTTCGAAATGATGATGCCGCTGTCCATCTTGTGGCAGCTCAGATCGGGATCGAGCCTGTATAGCGATGCCGTGGGATTCTTGCCGTCGGCATCGCGAGAGCCGATCCAGAATCGCCCCATGACGTCGCATTTGCCGTCGTTCATCCGGTTCTCGGGCATGTCGGGCTCGGGATCGTAGATCGGCTCGACCCGATTGCGTTCGAGGTCGATGAAGCAGAAGCCGTTCTGCATGCCCGCGACAAGGCCTCCGGATTTGCGGAATGCAAACGCGCCCATGCCCGTGGGCATGGTCCATGTTTTCACGTGACCGTCCGAATTGCGCCGGTGAATTGACGGTCGCCGCGTATCGATCCAGTACAACGCGCTTTCCTCGACATTCCAGGTCGGGCATTCACCAATTAAATCGGCCCCCTGATGAACCACGCGGACGTCATGACCGGTTTTCATTCAAATCCCCACGTAATGTAACGAGTTCAATCCTCGATCCGGATACCGGCGACACGGATGACTTCGCCAAAGGTGGCGGTCTCGCGACGCAGCACCTCGCGATAGCCCTCGGCGCTGGTTCCGATCGAAATCATGCTCAATTCCTTCAGTCGTGCGGCGACGACCGGATCGGTCAGCGCGTCGCGAAATGCATCGCCGATCCTGTTCTGAACGGTGGTCGGCGTGGCGATCGGAACAACCAGGCCGAAGGCCGCAGCGGCTGCATCCAGTTCCTTGTATCCGAGTTCGGCAAAAGTCGGGACCTCAGGCAATTCGGGAAACCGCGCCGGGTGCGCCAGGGCGAGCGCGCGCAACACGCCGGTCTTGAGATGCGGCATGGCATCGCCGATCACCATGAACATCGCCGGCACCCTGCCGCTGAGCACGTCCTGCATGGCAGGCGCGCCACCCTTGTACGGGATGTGCTCGATGTCGATGCCGGCTCGCAACTTCAGCAATTCCATCGCGAGATGATTGGTGGTCCCGATCCCGTAGGACGCATAGTTGTAGACGGCCGGCTTGCTTCTGACGAGGTCGATGAATTCCCGCAATGTGGTGGCCGGCAGGCTGGAATGGACCGTCAGTACCTGCGGCAGCACGACCAGGCGCGTGATCGGTGCGAAATCCTTCTCGACGTCGTAATTGGCCTTCTGCACCAGCGGCTGCGTCACATAGCTCGCGCCTGTGGCGATGACGGTATAGCCATCGGGAGGGCTGTTCTTTCCTTCGACGGTTCCGGTGATGCCGGCAGCGCCCGGCTTGTTGTCGACGATGATCTGTTGGCCCAGTCTTGCCGACGCATAAGGCTGGCAAATTCGAAAGAAGCCATCGAGCGGGCCGCCGGCCGGCCAGGGCGTCAGCAGCCGGATTGGCCGTGTCGGCCAAGCTTCGGCGGCGGCCGATGCGGGTCTGGCCGCAACCAGTGCCGCAGCGCCGGCCAGAAAACTCCGGCGATCGAACCGCATGTCGTTCTCCCGAATCGGATCCGCTGAATCGCGGATTCCTGTTGTTGGGGAGATCGTGCCTGGCGCGGTCTCCCGGCGTCCGATCGAAAACGACGGGACGACCGGGACAATTGTAACCGGGGGCAATCAGATTGTAAACAATGATTGTTTCGGCTAGGGAAATCGCGAACGGATGTCGCGCAAAATACAAGAAAAATTGGCAGCATTTGACCTCTGATGTATTGTTGACAATCAAGCGGCTTGAACTGTGAAATCGATCCAACCGGAGCCATCGATGCGCGGCAACACCGAAAGGCTGGAGGCTGGTTTGGTGACCAACGAAAGCCGCGTCGAATTGGTTCGGCGTGCGATCGAGCAGATGCTGGTGGCCGGCGAGTTGCAGCCCGGCCAGCGCCTGACCGAGCTTGCGCTGGCGTCCCGTCTCGGTGTCGGCCGTGGTCACGTCCGGGAAACCATCCGCGCGCTCGAGCATGACGGCCTGGTCAGCACGCGGCTCAATCACGGAGCCTATGTGTCCGTCGTCGATCTCGATGCCGCGCTGGAGATCTACGATACCAACGCGGTTCTGTTCGGCTATGCCGCCTATCAGCTGGCGAGCAAGGCGACATCCGATCAGCTTCTCGAACTGGCGGGATTGATCGAGCGAATGATACGGGCGATCACCAACGCCGATCAGTCGGATTATTTCGAGCTCAATCTATGCTTTCATCAACGTATCTTTGATTTCGCCGGCAACCGCCATGCATCGCGAATTTATGGCGCGGCGGCGAAGCGTTTGTGGCTGCTGCGCCGGCGCACCTTCGGGTCGGTCGCGAACATGCAGGCATCGAACGACGAGCACGCGGCGATTTTCGATGCGATCATCCGGAAGCAGCCGGACATCGCGCGTCGCCGCGCCGAAGATCACGGGCTGACAGGGCGCAAACGATTTCTGCTGGCAAATGGCGAAAGCGAAAAGCTTCCGCAGCAAAAAGCGCGGCGCAATGCGGCGCGATCACCGGCACGGTCGCGTTCGACGCGCCGGCCTCGATAGGAGAACTGGACGTGAAAGAACCGCACGGACCGCTGCAGGGCGTCAAGGTCGTCAGTTGCTCGACAGCGCAGGCCGGCACGGTGCCCTATATGCTGATGGCCGATCTGGGTGCCGACGTGATCAAGATCGAAACGCCCAACGGTGGCGATACGTCCCGCGTCGCCTCGGTGCTCCCGGGCATGCCCAGCACGTTTTTCGAAACCAACAACCGCGGCGTCAAGAGCGTCACGCTCAATCTGAAGCTGCCCGAGGCACGCGAGATCCTGCATCGGCTGGTCGCCAGCGCCGACATCTTCGGACAGAATTTTCGTCCGGGTGCCGCGGAAAAGAACGGGTTCGGATGGGACGATCTGAAGAAGGTCAATCCGAAGCTGGTCTACATGTCGGTGTCGGGCTACGGCCCCAACGGACCGCACGCCAATTTGCCCGGGACCGATTCGATGGCCCAGGCGCTCGGCGGCATCGCGCAGGCCTATGCGACCCCGGGCCAGCCGTTGAAGACCGGTGTGGTGTCGGTTGCCGACGAAACCTGCGCCATCCTGGCCTTCGGCGGCGCACTGGCCGCGCTGACCTACGCGCGCACCACGGGGATCGGCCAGAAGATCGACTGTTCGCTGCTCGGTGGCCAGATCCGCCTGATGGGCTGGACATTGACGACCGCGATGTGGCGCGATCGCGACCCCGTCATCGGCCAGGCCCGCGTCGCCGGCACCCGCGAGAAGCCGGCGATGTCGGCGAGCTTCAATGACCGCGACGGCCGGCCGTTCGTATTTCAACTGGCGCGCGACCAGTGGACCGAAGCTTTGAATGCGCTCGGCTTCCGCGAGCCGATGGAAGCGGCGGGCTTCGCCCATCTCGGGGTCGCGATGGAATTGGACGAAAAGCGCGAGGAGTTGCTGGCGAAGCTCGGCCAATTGTTTGCGACGGGGACGCGGGAGGACTGGGTGGCCCGGCTGCGCGGCGGCGATATCGTCTCGGCGCCGATCAATACGCTATTGGAAGCCTCGGTCGATCCGGACGTGGTCGCCAACGGCTATATCGCGGAGGTCGACTATCCCAATTACGGCAAGCGCCTCAAGGTGCACGGCTCGCCGTGGCAATTCTCGGAAACCCCGGCGAAGATCGGCATCGCGCCTGATCTCGGCGAGCATAATGACGAGGTGCTCGGCGATCTCGGTTACAGCGCAGCGCAAATTGCCGATCTAAGAACCCGCAAGGTGATCTAGAGCCCAATCGGTTCTGATAGAATCAGAACCGGGCTCCAGCTTTTTGTTTTGACGCGTTTTCTTCACGTGAACCGGTGGCCACTTCGCTCGAAAACGCTCTAATTCACTTGCCCTCGAGCTTCGGCAATCGATAACGATCCTGCGGATCCAGCCAGCCCTTGAAATTGGGTTTGCGTTTTTCGGCGAAGGCCGCACGCAACTCGATCAGGTCTGCCTTGTCGCCATGATCGTGCAGTTGGCCCGCCAGCGTCCTTTGCGCCTCCGAAGGCTCGGGTCGCATCTGACGCATCATATGCACCGTGTTGACGCGTGAGGCCGGCGGCAGCGACAGCAGATGTTCGGCCATCGCCATCGCGGTGGGAATGAGGTCCGCTTTCGGCACCAGGCGGTTGAGGAAGCCGACCTGATGGAAGCGCTCGGCGGTGAAGCGGAAGCCGAGCGCCATCTCCATCGCGATCGGATAGGGCAGGTTGGCGAGATGACCGTGATTGTAGCCGCCGAGCAGCCAGCGTTTGGCTTCCGACACCTCGAAGACCGCTTCCGGAACCGCGACGCGCAGATCTGTGCGTTCGACCAGCATGAAGCCACCGCCCATCGCAAAGCCGTTGATGGCGGCAATGACCGGCTTTTCCAGCGAGCCGTCCATGAAGGGATCGGGGATCCTCGGCCTGACACCGCCCGGCGTGCCTTTGGCCAGCGATTCCTTCATGTCCTCCCCGGCGCAGAACGCCCGGCCGGCACCGGTGAATATTGCAACCTCGAGTTCTTTCGACGCGCGGAATTCGGTCCAGGTCTCCGCCAGCTTCTGTCGCAGCTCGGTGTTGAGCGCATTGAGGCTCTCGGGCCTGTTCATGCGAACGATGAATACTTGCCCGTTACGTTCCGTTTCGACGACAGCCATGGCGTTTTTTCTTTGCTAAGGGGTGATGCGGTTGATCTTGATGATGGACTACGCCGGAATGCGGTAAAACCTCGTCGCATTGGCGTGAAAGAACTTGTGAAGATCGGCCTCGGTGTAGCCTTCGAGTGCGGTTTGCATGACGTCCATGATGCCCGCAAAGTTCGTGCTGAGGCTTGCCACGGGCAGATTGCTCGCGAACATGATGCGATCGGCGCCGAATATCGCGGCTGCCTCGCGCGCAACTTTGATATTGCTGGCGACATCCCAGACGCCGTGAGGCAATCCGAGCTCCGAAATCTTCATCGAGACGTTCGGACGATCGGCCAAGGCTTCGAGTCCCGCCCGCCAGATGGCCAGGCCATCGTCGGAGCGGTCGAGAGGGAGGCCGGTGTGATTGACGATCATCTGGATATTGGGGAACGCGGCCGCGACTTCGGCCGCCTCGATCAGGTGCCAATATGGCACCCGCATATCCCACGACATGCGATGCTGTTCGAGCAGGGCGAAGTTGCGTAGCCACAGGTCGTCCTGCATCGATCCCGGCGCGCCACGCACCGAATGACCGGGCCCCGCAGAGATTTCCGGCTTCGCTCTGACGCCACGCATCAGCGGCGACTTCGCATGGCCGGCCAGGATCTCGGCGCAATCGCCCTGCGTGAATACGACGTGCCCGATGATCACGGAAGGAAGCCCGCATCTTTGGTTCACCTTCTCGAGCCATGCCGTCTCGGCCAGTTGCTCGTTCGGTGCGCGACCCGCCTGGATATGAACCGTTCCGATGATATTGAAGCCGGCGAAATCTGCGACGAGGTGTTCCGGCAGATAATCCCTGCAGATCTTTCGATAATCGCCGAGGAAGAACGACTGATCATATTGCCCCTGTTTCGAAGGGTAGCTGCCGGCCGACAAATCCCAGAGATGATGATGGGCATCGACGATCGGAATAGGGAAAGAGGTCTTTCCGGCCAGGCTTGCCAACAAGTCGACAGTCGGTTCCAATTTGTCTCTCCCCCGGGATATGGTTTGCGCCTACACTGATGCAGGCGCATCGGGATATCAACAGCAGTGGATGCAGGCCGGCATGATCGGGCTTCGATGCGACATCCGCGATCGTGAGGCGCGCCCGTCAATCGAGCTTGATGTTGGCTCTGCGGATGACCTCGGCGTAGCGGGTCGTATCGGCGGCGACGTCACGAGCGAAGTCCTCGGAGGACGATGCGACGACGATCAAGCCGATGTCGGCTAGCCTCTTCACGATTTCCGGCTTGCGTACCGCTGCCCGGTACACCTCCGAGATCCGCGCCTGGATCGGCTCCGGCGTGCCGGCCCTGACCGCCAGGCCGAAATCGTTGCTGGCGCGAACATCAGGATAGCCCGCTTCGGCGAAGGTCGGCACGTCGGGCAATTCCGCCATTCGCTCGCTATAGCTCAGCGCCAGGCCGCGGAGCTGGCCGGAAAGGATATACTGTCGACAATCGGCCACGCCCAGCACGGACATCTGGATGCGGGCTTCCAGCAGGTCGGTGATGATTGCCGGTGTTGCGCGGTAGGGGACGTGGGTCATGTCGACACCGGTAGCCAATTTAAACAGCTCGCCGCCGAGATGTACCGATGTGCCGACGCCGGAGCTGCCGAAAGACCATTTGCCTGGCTGGGCCTTCGCGGCGGCGACGAATTCGGCCATGGTTTTACAACCGAGCTGGCTTGGTACGGCCAGAACGGTCGGCCCGGCGGTGAGCCGCGTCAGCGGCGCGAAGTCGTCCATCTTGAACGGGAGATGGTGCATCAACATCGCAATCGTGGCGTAGCTGCTGCCGGTAAACATCAAGGTGTAGCCGTCGGCCGGCGCTGATGCCACGGCCGCCATGGTCACTGTGCCGGTGGCGCCCGGACGGTTCTCCACGACGATGGACTGCCCCAGCGTTTCAGACACGATCGGGGCCAGGAGCCGCGACAGAGTATCCATGGATCCACCAGCACCGAAAGGCATCAGAACGCGGATCGGCTTCGTCGGCCATGGATCTTCCGCGCGAGCAGCCGGAATCTCGACCGTTGCGGCCACGCTTGCGGTTGCGGCCAACAACAATTCTCTCCTCGTCAAGCCTCCGGACATTTGAGTTTCTCTCCCAGCGTTTGCGTTTTTTGATTTAGTTTTGTAGCCGCAGTAACTACGCTATTCTCCGCGAAGTCCAGGCTCGGATTGACAGTGGGGCCATGTCGAGATCGATGAAGGAAAGATAACTCGAGGGCACCATCGGCCATACGAGTACGGACGTCCCCGCATCTTCCGGACCTTCAGGCCAATAACTCCGATTGAGAAACTTTTAAATGATTTATTATATTTCTTGCTGCCTCAAGTGGCGAGGACAAGATGGCACTCATCGAGCGGCGCTCGGGTTCGGATCTTCGGTCTGAGATCGAGCAGCAACTGATCGGCGAACGACGTGCGGGTATCGAGCGGCGTTATCGGCTCGCGTCTCCCGGGGAGATTCCATCGAACGACCACTTGGCGATGTTTGCTCGGCGCCTAAAACGCGCAATGCGCGATCCCAATGGCCGCGGCTTCTTCGGCGTAGTGTCCGGCGAGGATCATTTTACGGTCCACAACGATGTCTCGCGACTGCTCGATTGGATCGAGCGAATGGCCGAGGCCGACATCAAGGTCGCTCAACCGGCGTCCGGCGCGGTGTGACAAGAAGCGGGCCGATCCCACGTAGAACGACCGGCTGCCGTTCGTATAACCAACCAACCGATCGGCTCCGGCCAGGCCGAGCACGGCCCGGCGATGGTAAACGGGATATTAATATCTGCTTAGCAAAGCCCTGATATCCTCATTTGCCATGGCCCAGCAAGTCGTCGGTCGACCGGCCAGGGCCGCCATAGCCCGGTGCCGCCGTGCCGTCTTGGAGGACAACGCAAGACCGGTTTTGGCGGACGGGATGGTTGGTCGTCGCATCTTCTTTCGGCGCAACCGGCCTGTACGATTTTCTCGCGAGCAAACCCAACGGTCCAGAATTTAAGCAGCCTTTTCGAAAAGCGAGGCTTGGTCGGTGATCGGCCCGTAGCGATCAGCGTGTTTCAGAATTTTTAGACAGCCAAGGAAATTGCAGAATGGAAACGTATTCAAAAGAATTGGATTCGCTCCGCGAAAGTACCAGTCGGGCACTGATCGCGCTTTTGTGGCTTCATGTCCCCGTCGCTCTTTTCATTGCTTTGATGCGCGGCGAAGGCTGGTTCGCCTCGACCGCGTTGATGATCCTGATGGCGGGCGCGACCACGCTCTCCTGGCGAATTTCCGGAAATATTCTGTCGACCCGTCTTATGGTTGCCGTGGCGCTGATGGGCGACGTTTCGGTATTCACCTATCAACTTTCCGACCATCCGTGGCAGATCGATCTGCACATGTATTTCTTCGCGATGCTGGCCTGTCTGGTTGCGTATTGCGACTATCGGCCGATCGTCGCGGGCACCGCGGCGATCGTATTTCACCATCTTGTGCTCAACTTCTTGCTGCCCGCGGCCGTCTATCCAGGCGGCAGCGATCTAGGGCGGGTCGCTTTGCACAGCGTTATTGTTGCCTTTCAGGCCAGCGTCTTGATCGTTCTCTCTCGCAGGCTCTCGCAGTCCTTCGAGACGACGGCACAGAAAACGGCGGAGTCGCAAGCGGCGCACGCCGCCGAGGCACGCTCCAACCTGGAGCGGGCCGAAGTCGAGCAACGCTCCAAACAGGAGCGCAACGCTGCAATGCTCGGGCTCGCCAACGAGTTCGAGAACAAGGTCGGTCGAATCGTTCAGGCGGTCGCGGTCGCGGCGCGCGAAATGCATGTCATGTCCTCAACGATGAGCGACAGCAGTTCGCTTGCTGCGCGCCGGACGGCCGCCGCCGCGACGGCTTCCACGCAAGCGTCGGCCAACGTCGAGACCGTGGCCGCGTCCGCCGAGGAACTGACGGCCTCCATCAGCGAGATCGCGCAGCAAGCGGTCCGATCGGCTGACATCGCGGGCAAGGCAGCGGATGAAGCCCGACGCACCAACCTTGTCGTCGAGGGACTGGCGAGTGGCACCCAAAAAATCGGCGAAGTACTGACGTTGATCCAGAGCATTGCCAGCCAAACCAATCTTCTGGCCCTTAATGCAACCATCGAAGCAGCCCGCGCCGGCGACCACGGACGGGAATTCGCCGTCGTGGCAAGCGAAGTCAAGGCACTTGCCAACCAGACCGCGCAAGCGACGGAAGAAATTTCGATCCAGATCCAGAGCATACAGCAGTCGACGAGCGAAGCTGTCGGCGCGATCCAGGGGATCGGCGGCACCATCGGTGAGATCAACGAGATTTCCGGCGCCATTGCAGTAGCCGTCGATCGGCAAGGTGTTGCGACCCGCGAGATCTCCGGCAGCGTGCAGCAAGCCGCCAGCGGTACCCGAATCGTCGACGAGAATATCGCCGGCGTGGAACTGGCCTCCGGGGAAATAGGCAAATCCGCCTCAAAGCTTGTTGAGGCCGCCACAGGCCTGTCATCGCAGGCGGAGCGACTGAAATCCGAGCTCGACAATTTTCTGATATCGGTACGGGTAGCATAGCCGCCTTGGCGACGACACGTTTCGTCGCCACGGCACATCTGTTGAACGGCGTGTGTGAGATTGGCGGGTTTCTCGGCGTGACTTGCTAGCGAACCATATTCTGGCTTGACGAATTGAAACGAAGAGTGAGCTCAAAATGGAACCGACGGCATCGGTGGCCTTGATTGCGGAGCTGGAAGGATCGGGTCATAACCGTTCGCCCCAGCGTCGTACCCAAATCCTGTTGCAGGTCGCCAGGCTCTTTCTCGCCCAGGCCCATCACTGCAATGAAAGCCAGATCGCGGTTTTCGACGAAGTCTTTCTTCACTTGATAGCGGATGCGGACAAAGAAGCCCTGGCTTCTCTCGGCAACGATCTGGCCGGCCAGGGCGCTGAACCGAAAAAGACCATGCGCCATCTCGCGTTTCACGACGATATCGCGGTTGCAGGAACCGTCTTGAGGCGATCGACTAATCTGGCCCACGACGACCTTTTGAAAATTGTCGAAAGCGGCAGTCAGCAGCATCTCCTGGATATTTGCGGTCGGCAAACCATCGCGGCTCAATTGAGCGATAAACTTGTCGAGCGTGGCGAGAGAGCCGTGCTGGCCAGGCTCGCCGACAATCTCGTGAGCCAAGTTTTCCGAATTCTGGCTGCGCCGCCCTTGTGACGAAAGCAAAGCAGGACGCTGGACTGGCGGAGGCGTTGGCGCGGCGATCGGATATTCCGTCAGCGCTGCGCAAGGAGCTTGCCGCCAAAGTCGTGGATGACCGGGCACGCTCCATCCAGGCCGCATCGCCCGCGCTGCAAGGAAAGATCAGGGCTGCCGTCGTCAAAACGGCGGAGCGACCGGAAGCGTCGGCGCTGACTCTGGCGGACTGTTCCGCGGCTCAGCCGATCATGGCCCAACTCGCTCGCAAGGGCGGACTTAATGACCGAAGCGTCAATCGGTTCGCGGCAGAGCATGAGTACGCCAACGTTGTGGCCGCGCTCGCGTTTTTATCGGGAGCCGGGGTCGACGTCGTGCTGTCGCTGATCAATGCCGCCGAACTCGATGGGCTGATGGTGGCGTGCAAGGCGGCCAGGCTCAATTGGACGACGACGAAAATGATCATTCACCATCGGCCAGACTGCCCGGTGCCGACCAATCGAGAGCTCGACGCAGCCGAGATCACGTTCGACGCCTTGTCTCTATCCGTCGCACAACGGACCGTGCGTCTCTGGTGAGGGCGCATCGAGCCACGCGTCAGGACGACATGGTCCGTTTGCCGGGCAGTGTGCGAACACCCCCGGCATCTGGACGGCGACGGGATCGTCAGTAGACCTTCCGGATCAGCGGGAAGCTGTACTGATGTTGTCGCCGAAGAATTTCCACGTCTTGCCGTCGAACCTGGCCAGCCGGAAGGTCTTGAAGGTCGAATAATCGGTTGGCGTGACTGAGACCGTGATGCCGGGCAGTAACAGGGGCAGGGAGATGTCGGTCAGGTTGGTCGCCTGCTTCAGCACGTTCTCTCGCGTCAGTTCGTCGCCGCAATTCTTGAGAATGATCGCGGTCAGTTGGGCCGAGGTGTAGCCCGTCTGATTGCTTCCATCGATCGGATTTCCTTCCGGGTACCATTCCTTCATGAAGGCGAGATAATCCTTCACGCCCTGATCGGAATCCCACGCGGGATCCCCAACAACCTTGTTGGACAACGCCGTGATGAGGCCTGTGGATGCCTCGAGCCCTGCCGGTTCAAGCACCCCGCCGATCGAACTGGCGACCGCCACGATGAAATGCGTGGGCTTCCAGCCGAGATCCGCGATCTTGCGGATCGACTGCGCGCCGAATTTCGGGGTCGCGATCGTCAGCACCACGTTGGCGCCTGCCGACTTCAAGGCGACGATCTGTGAATTGATGGTCGGATCCGTCACCTCGTAGGTGAGCTCCTTCACGATCAGGTCGGCCCGTTCCCCGAGACCCTCCTTGAAGCCCCTGAGGTAGTCCTTGCCGAAATCGTCGTTCTGGTAGATCACGCCGATCTTGGCCGACGGCAGTTCTTTTACGACATACTTGCCGTAGATCTTCGCTTCCTGGGCGTAGGGCGGATAAAATGGCGTGGTCCAGGGGAAGTTGTTTGGATCGTTCCATTTCGCCGCGCCCGTCGAGATCAGCAGATGCGGCATCTTCTTGCTGTTCATGTATTTCTGGATCGCGGAATTGGTGGGCGTGCCGAGCGATCCGATGTCCGCCAGGATCTCGTCCTGCTCGACGAGCTTGCGGGTCTGCTCGACGGTTTTCGGAGGACTGTAGCCGTCGTCCATGGTGAGGAAAGTGACCTTCCTGCCGTTGATGCCACCCTTGCTATTGATCATCTTCCAATAGGCCGTTTCGGTCTTGCCTTGGGTGCCGTAGCCCGACGCCGGACCGCTATAGGGCATCGTCTGTCCGATCTTGATCTCGGTATCGCTTGCCCCGGAGTCATACTTTTTGTCGCCGGCAATGGCGGCCGTGGCGATCAGGACGGCGAAAGCCATCGTACAGGTCAATTGAGCAGTTAAGCGCATTTTCTCTCCCAAGTGTCGCTGTTGGTCGCGATCAAATCGGCAGATCATGTGCGGGATGCGGCCCGATGTCGATAGCACATTTTCCCCTCCGGGCTTCCGGGACGTGAGCCTCCTTGTATCTTTTCGCTGTTGCAGCAGTTGTTATCGGCGCGCCACAAATCCCGTGCGTAATGTCTTTCGACGACTATAGTAGGGCTGACCAAAAACCGGGAAAAATCCCGGAACGTCCGGGAGCAAACTAAACGCACAGGAAGGATTTGGTATGGCATTCACGCGTCGTCACGTCTTGGTGTCCGCTGGTGTTGCGGCACTCGCCAGCAATCTGCCAAGGCCTGCTATTGCTGCCAAGGAATCGATCCGTATCGGCTATCTGCCGGCGCTGACCGGTCCCTCGTCATCGACCGGCCTGGGCGTTACCCGCGGCGTCAAGTTGGCCATCGAGGAGATCAACGCGGCGGGTGGAATCAACGGGCGCCAGATCGACCTGATCGTTCGCGATACCCAGAGTGATCCGACCAAAGCGGTGAATGGGGCGGCCGAGCTTGCCAAGGCGGAAAAAGTCAGCGTCATGATCGGTCCCGGCAACTCCGGAGAGTCACTCGCCGTGGTGCCGCTGCTGGCGCGGAGCAACGTGCCGCAGGTACATGGTTGCTTTGTCGATACGCTGACCGACCCGAAGAAATATCCGATGTGCTTTCGCAACGCGCCGACCAATCGGCAGATCGGCGCTGCCGCCAACCGCTACGTGATCGATGTGCTGAAGCGCAAGAAAGTTTCCGTGATCAGCGACTCGACCGGCTATGGCGTTGCATCGCTCAACGCCTACGTGCCGATGCTCAAGGAGCAGGGCGCCGAAGTCGTCTATCAAAACAGCATCGACGCGGCCAACCCCGACCTCAAGGCCGAATTCCTGCGGATGCAGTCTTCAGGCACGGAAGCGATCATGCCGTGGAGCGTCAATGCCGGATTTTTGGCTCGCATCATCAATACACGCGCACAGATTGGGATGGGACGTTCCGATCGTCGGTCAAACCACGCTCGGCTCCGGCCAAACCCGCGATCTGCTCGAAAAGCCGGAATATTGGGCAAAGGTTTATCCGAACAATTTCCGGCCGGTCTGCTATGCGTCGGGCGGAAAGCTGCCGGATCGGACCCGAGCCTTTCTCGACCGACTGAAGAGCGCCGGGATCGAGATGAATGACACGCTATTGTGGTGGATCGGGCTCGGCTACGATACGCCGCGGATGATCGCCGAAGCGATCAAGAATGCCGGAACGGAGCCGGAGCAGATCGTCGGCTATCTCAACAAGCTCAAGGGCTATCCCGGGGTCTACGGCGACATCACCTACTCGCCGGACGAGCACGACGGTTACCCCGACGACGAGGTCGTGATGGTCGAAGCAAATTCGCTCAAGGACGGCGCGTTCAACCTGGCGCCGGGCTACGCGACTTGAGCCGGCGAAGCCCCGGGGGCGGATGGTCGTGCCGGCCATCCACCGCCGGCCGCTCCGGAATTCAAGGTAGCTCCTAAACGTGCAGAGGCGCGCGCTTACGATATTAGTGAGCCCGGGGTTTCCGAGGTGCAGTGAGATCGTGATCCGACAATATGAACCGTGTGATCAAGAGCATCTGGCCATCGGTAATGCCTTTAGCATTCTCGATGACCAGAATGAGAGGGAGGGAGCATGAATTTGCGACGACACCTTTGGCCTTCTCACGGCCGGTTTGGACGCGTGGGCCGGAACCTTTCGTCTCTGCTGGGGGCAAATCGGACGTGCGCCGAAATCGACCGCGCGCGAGCCTAGCTTACTTCTTCGAAAAACTGCGCGAAGGAAACAAGTTCGGCGGCATTCAAATCTGAAACTGCAACGTACGATCTTCCGCCATTCGACCACACAATGATATTGAAACCATTTTCGGCCTGGGTAGTGTAGGGCTTTGTTGAACCGTTGCCTGCTGTCATTTCGGTCAAGCTGATCACGTGTTGTCGTCTGCGATACACCAAGGTTGGCACGGGATTATTTTCGACGACATCGATCCGTCCGCCGACAAGGTCAAACCCGTGATCATGAAGATCGACAACGCGAGGCGCCTGCGCAATTTTGCCGTTGAACCACGGCTTGACAGTGTGCTGGTCCGATGAGGCGACCTCAAAAGGCTGGGTCGCCATAAGAGCGCGCAAATGTGCGTCAACAAGCTCTTGGTTTTTGCTTGTTGGTCCAGTGCTCCGCAAATGGATCATCGTCATTGCGCTCGATAGCGAGAGAACGATCAGGACGCACGCGGCCAACGCGAGCCCTCGCTGGACCCAGCGGGGCCGAGGCATCAAGACGGCCGAACTCAATCTGTCTCCTCAGTTTCGGGGGGAAGGGCTCCGACAAAAATGTTTCTGCAATGGCCGTTTTGAGTAGCTGAACGTCACTGGCGAGCTTCTGTAACTGAGGATCGTCCGCAATTTTCCGTTCGACAGATAAAGCCGTTGCAACATCCAACTCACCGTCAAGATAAGCATGGACCAATTGCTCGTCGCGTTCGTCGGCCACAGTCATCAGAAGCCCTTTTGCTTCATTTGTCCGATCAACCTTTGGCGAGCACGTGCGATGCGTGACATGACAGTACCTATCGGTGCGCCCGTAATTCTGCTGATCTCCCGGTAATCAAGCCCCTGAATGTCGCGCAACACGATCACTTCTCGAAACTCGGTGGGCAATTCGGAAATAAGGCGTTCCAGCTCATATGTGTCGGAAGTTGCGATCATCAACGCTTCCGGCGAGGCTACGCTTCCCGACTGGGCACCTTGATCGACTTCCAAACGTTCAGCTTTGCTGAGTTCATCGATGCTGACAAGTGCCTCGGTCCGCCTATCACGGAGTCGCGTGAAAGCGGTATTCCTGACGATGGTCAGCATCCATGCTCGTCCGTTGTCGCCTGAAAACCGATCGATCGCTCGAAAAGCCTTGATGCAGGCTTCTTGCACAACATCCTCGGCGTCGGCTCGATTTCGGGTCAGCCAACGGGCAAAACCGTAGGCATCGGCTAAATGAGGCGCGACAACAATCTCGAACTTCCTCCTGTCGTCATTCGGGCTCAAATATGTCCCCTGTCTATTTGACTCAGTTTGGAACCAGAAATTCCCTGTGTCGGGAAGAAATTATGCCAAGCGTGCAAGCCGCTGATATCAAATCCGATTTTGTTGCAAACTCGCTCTTGCCACCATCGCGACGCGTAAGTCCGTATTCTGTCGGGAAGCAAAATCTGCGCCGCGCCCCACAACCGAGGCGGGCAACTAATAAGGACGCCGTCTAACTTGTAACTTCAAAAAGCGGGCAGGCCCTGGAAGCGATCATTTATCGTTGCGCTAAAACATTTTCGAAAGGGCGGGAATTTTTCGTTGGAAACCCAAGTTAGCTGTGTAGCAGCATCGTCGTCCGATCGAGCCGCTCAAGCTCTATTTAATTGCCCCACTGCCGATCCGCTATGAATTAGTTCACAGAATCGCTGGTGAAGAAATATGGCAAGAATGGAAAGTGACTGTGAAATTTTGTTCGTCATGTTGATGACGCCATTCGCTGTCGCCCGACCAGACTTTATTTCAAGAAGCGTCATCACGCCGTTTGAAGGCGTGAGTAGCGTCAAGCCACCCTAATTTTCCGACCCGCTGGCCACTTCTTTCGACCAACACATGATCATTGAGCAACGCGCCGTCGCTGACGGCGTGGCAGGGATCTCTTGCACTCAAAAAAGCATAAGAAGGAGTTATTTCTATGATTGGAAATTTTCTCTCGGTTTGTGGCAGACAGGGACCCGTTTTATTGGTGGTCTCGCTGTGCGGCGGACTGTTGGTTCATCCTCTGGCTTATTTGGGATACCAACTTTTGCCATTGTCCGCGTTTCTGCTCACTTTGGGTTCCTTTTTAACAGCGGGAATGGCGCCTGCCGAAGCCGGTATACGCCCTTCTCTCGTTGTGATCGTCCTGGCATGGGTCGGTCTGGTCTTGCCACTTGCTGCATCAGCAGCGCTCTGGTTTTCTCCGATCGAAGTGAACTTACGCGCCGGTGTATTGCTGTCTTTGCTGGCCCCGCCGGTCGGTAGCGCTGCTGCGATAGCGGCCATGCTCGGGCTTCAATCCCGGCTCGCGTTGGTGGTGTCGATCGCATTGACACTCGTTACGCCACTTTCGATTCCGGCATTCGCGACGGTGCTCGGGCTTGGAGTTGCGTTCAACATGGAAGCAATCGCGTTCCGTTTGTTTTCGATCATCGGAGCCGCTGCGGTCGTTGCGTATCTGTGCCTGAGATTCCGCGATCGAATTTCGGCTGTGTTGCCGGATCAGCGGGCAGCAACAGGCATTGCAGTGATGGGACTGATCATCGTCGGCCTTGCGACATCGCAGGGGATCCAAGCCCAGTTGAACGGCAACCCGACACGATTTGTTGAAATGTTGACTGCTGCAATCGCAATCAACTTCGGCCTGTTTGCGCTTGGCTTGTTGACGTTCTGGAAACTCGGATTCCGACTCGCCGGAACGATCGGTCTCGTCAGCGGAAATCGCAACGTCACTCTTGCATGGGCCGCGGCGAGTGTCGGTCTTCCGCCGCTGACGGAGGGTTATGTGGCAGCCTGCGTAATACCCGTACTCGCGCTGCCTCTTCTCATCAGGCTATGTATCCGCATGCCCGCCATCTTTAATCGTGTGCTCCGTTTTCAGGTGTCGGCGCGAAGCTCATGATCTCTGAAGATCGAACCAAGCTGGATGAAGGCCGTAATAGCTTTTCAGGGGAGACGAAAATGCCAAACTCGCGCAACCGGTCCCGGTCGTTTCTCGCAGGCGTAGCAGTTAGTTTTGTGGTTTTGAGTTGCTTGGTGATCATTCAGCCAAGGGCCGCTACTCGCAAGCTCGACGCTAGTCCACCCGAAAAATCAGGAGCGGAAGTGAACGACAAGTCGGACGCGCCAATGTCAATGCCGAAGCGCAGGCCAATTCAGGCCGCCGTCGGCTGGGGAGAGGTAGGTACACAACTCGAGCGGGCGAACACACCTTAGAAATTCATTGTCCGGCATCTTGACGGAGCGGCATAAAATAAAATCTGCAGCGAGCCAAACGTCAGCCGTCTCGCGTTGTCCGAACGATTGCCAGAGATGGCAGTCTGCCTTCCTACTCAGGAAGTATGGTTGGCGCCACGCCGCGTGCGGCCACCTTCTGTGCACGTCGCGTAACAGTTTCGACGCCAGTTGCGGACCGGTCAACGCCGCTACTTTGGCATAACGGCGACGAGAGTTTCGGTCTGGGATGTAACATGTGGGGATTCAGAATTCCCCAACCAGGGACAACCGCGTTCCGGCTGTTGGCGCTGGCGAAATCGACGCCCGTCAACCGCTCGGATGCCTCCCAAAGTTTCGCACCGACCGCGACGTCGAGTGCCTTTTTATCGATTTTTCCGGGACCGGGCGGACCTTTCAACTCAAGCCAGCCTTGTGGACCGAAATATTGGCCGCCCTCCACACCCGGCATCGTCGCCGCCATCAGGGTCGGTAGGGCCCCTGCGGTCGCCGAGTGTCCGAGAATTTTCTCGGCAATGGGGATAACCGTTCTAACAAACACATTGGCGCCGACGGACGGACCGTTCGCAACCAGGTCGGTCGTCGCGATACCGGGGTGCGCGGCAACACTGGTAAGACACCAGCCGTTGGCCACGCTGCGCCGCTGCAGTTCGATCGCGAACATCAGCATCGCGAGCTTGGACTGCTGATAGACGGGAAACGGCTTGTAATCCGTCTCGTAGTTGAGATCGTCGAGCCGGATTTGGCCGGCGCGGTGGGCGATGCTGGATAGTTGTACGACGCGGGCTTGCGCGGCGCTCAACAGCGGCAGCAATCGCCCCGTCAAAGCGAAATGCGAAAGGTAGTTTGTCCCGAACTGCGTCTCGAAACCGTCCACCGTAGTTCCACGTTTGCGCAGCGCCATGACCCCTGCGTTATTGACCAGAATGTCGATCGGGCGCCCCGCGGCCATCATTCGGCGCGCAAAGTCCGCCACTGACGCCAGGCTCGCCAGGTCGGCGACTTCGAAGCGCACCTTGGCGCTTCCGTGTCGCTCGCGAATGAATGCCATCGCGCTGCGGCCCTTGTCCGGGTTGCGTCCAGACAGGATCACCTCCGCCCCGGCGCCGGCCAGACCGAGTGCTGTCTCCAATCCGAGACCTCCTGTGGCTCCCGTGATGACGGCCAACTTGCCTGACTGATCGGGAATGTTGCGCATGGTCCATCTCGTCATGTTTGCTATCCTTGCGTGGAATCTCGTCCCCCGAACTTGCCATATGTTGCACCAAGTGCATATATGCAAGGAGTGCAAATGAAGAATATGTCCAGTCCGGCCGGCCTGCGCGAACGCAAGCGTGCGGAAATCCATGCCCGAATCCAGGCCGAAGCGATGCGTTTGTTTTTGGAAAGTGGCTTTGATGCCGTCACGCTGGACGACATTGCCGCGGCCGCGGACGTGTCGCGCCGCAGCTTGTTCCATTATTTCGAGTCCAAGGAGGAGATCGTCTTCTCCACCAAGGCGGAATTTCCGCGGCTGGTTGTCGAAGCCATCGGCCGCAGGCCCGCCGAAGAGCCACTGATCGACATGGTCGAAAATGCGATGCTCGAGATGGCTACGCTTCACATTCCGGCTCAGACCCGCAACTACGCCCGACTGATCCGCGATACGCCGGCGCTCAGGGCAGGCGATCAGGCCAAATACGAACACGTCGAGCGGCTGTCGGCCAAGGCGCTTGCCTCACATAAAGGTCTTCCGGAAAATGACCTGGCCTGCAGGGTGATCGCCGCTACCGCCATCGGCATCATCAAGCTGGCCACCGAGGCGTGGTTGACCAAGGGCGGCCCGAAGCTTGAGGTTTTCATCAAGGACGCGTTCGCAGTCCTTCGGAAGGCCGCGATCGCGGACAAGCGATCGCCGTCGGCGAGGTAGGGACGTTTGAAGATCCGGGTCAGGTCGGTTCCGTGGCGAATTCGATCGAGACCGCAATGCTCAATCCGTGACGCGGTTGCAAAGGCCTGCTCAGTGCCGCGATGCTTCGCTTGCAGAGCAACAATGGTCCGGCCGGCGTGCGACAATCGCTGGCTGGACGACGCCCTCGCTTCAACTTAGACTTCTCGCAAGATCGGCAACAGCCGGCTTGCATCCTGGGAGGAGTTCGATGACGCGACGAGGCATGTTGTGGCTGGCGTCGATGGCGCTGGCTGTTGGAGTTGGCGCCAGTCCGGTTCTGAACCCGGCTTTCGCGCAGAAGAAATACGATCCGGGGGCCAGCGACACCGAGATCAAGGTCGGCAACATCATGCCGTATAGCGGGCCGTTGTCGGCCTATGCGTTGATCGGCCGGACCGAGGCCGCGTTTTTCAAGATGATCAACGACCAGGGCGGCGTCAACGGACGCCGGATCAATTTCATTTCCTATGACGACGCCTTCAGCCCGCCCAAGACGGTGGAGCAGGCGCGCAAGCTCGTGGAAGACGACGAGGTGCTGTTTATTTTCCAGAACCTAGGCACGCCGACCAGCAACGCGATCCAGAAATATCTGAACGGCAAGAAAGTGCCGCAACTGTTCGTCGCGACCGGCGCCACCAAGTTCGGCGACTACAAGAACTTCCCATGGACCATGGGCTGGCAGCCGACCTACCAGACCGAGGGGCGAATTTACGCCAGATACATCCTCGACAAGCTGCCGCAGGGCAAGATCGGCATTCTGTATCAGAACGACGATTCCGGGCGCGACTATCTCAAGGGCCTCAAGGACGGCCTCGGTGCGGAAGCCTCCAAACGCATGATCGTCGCCGAACTGCCCTATGACACGACCGATCCGACCATCGACTCCCAGATCGTGGCGATCAAGGCGGCGGGGGCCGATATCTTCTTCGACGAAGCATCGCCGAAATTTGCCGCGATGGCGATACGCAAGGTCGCCGAGCTCGGCTGGAAACCGACCGTGTTTCTCGCCAGCGTGTCGAATTCGGTCGGCTCGGTGTTGAAGCCGGCAGGGCTGGACAATTCGAAAGGCGTGCTCTCCAGCAACTATATCAAGGACCCGACCGACCCGGCCTGGAAGGATGATCCCGCCATCAAGGAGTGGTCGGCCTTCATGGACAAGTATTTCCCGGAAGGCGACAAGAGTTCGAGCTTCAGCACCTATGGCTTTGCCGTCGCGCAGACCCTGGTGCAGATCCTCAAGCAATGCGGCGATGAATTGACGCGCGACAACGTCATGAAGCAGGCGGCCAATCTCAAGGATCTCGACATCGGCCTGCTGCTGCCGGGCATCAGGATCAACACCGGCCCTGCCGACTATTACCCGATCGAGCAGATGCAGATGTCGCGCTTCAACGGCGAGCACGGCGAACTGTTCGGCAAGCCGATCTCGGGTGAGATCGGGACGCAATGACGGGCGAGCTCCAGCTGGGGATCCTCGGCCGTATACGCTGCGCGACGTTCCGGTATGACCCGGGTGCCGCTTCGCTCACTTGGACCACGATCATCCTTCTGGCACTGACCGTCGGCCAGGCCTTCGCGGCCGAAACGCTGCGGATCGGCGTTCAAACGACCGGAACCTTCGCCTGGCAGCTGGATGTCATCGCCCGGCACGGGTTGGCAACCCAGGCCGGGCTTGAGCTCGACATCCGGCAATATGCATCGGTCGATGCCGGCAAGCTCGCGCTCAACGGCGGAACCGTCGATGTTGTGGTGACGGACTGGCTCTGGGTTGCGCGGGAGCGCGCGCTTGGCCGCAAGCTGAAATTCTATCCGTATTCGACGGCGATCGGCGCCATCATGGTGAAGGCCGACTCTCCGTTCCACGATGTTTCCGAGCTCAAGGGACGATCGCTTTCGGTCGCGGGCGGCGCGCTCGACAAAAGCTGGCTGATTGTTCGGGCGGCCGCGCAGCGGCGTGGCGTCGACCTCGCCCGGGACGTCACGCTGATGTTCGGCGCGCCGCCGCTGCTCTTTGCCAAGCTACGGCAGGGCGAAGCCGACGCCGGCCTCAATTACTGGAATTTTTGCGCCAGGCTCGAAGCTCAGGGCTATCGGCGCCTGTATGACGTTCGCGCGGCCGAGACCGAACTTGGTCTTGCAGAACCGATCGCGATGGTCGGCTATACATTCTCGGAGGCCTTCGTTGCAGCGCACCCGGGCGTGATCGATCGCTTCCTCGCAGTGGCGAAGCAAGCCGACCGGACCTTGCGCGAGTCCGATGCCGAGTGGGAGGCGCTGCGGCCTTTGATGTCGGCCGAAAGCAACGCTGTGTTCGAGAGCTATCGCGCGACGGTGCGCAGCACCATTCCGCGCGGCGATATCGATTCCGAGATGGCCGACGCGCAAAAGCTGTTCAGGACGCTTGCCTCGATCGGAGGCAGCGATCTGGTCGGACCGTCACAGCAACTCGATGAAGGCCTGTATTACCGGCCTGCGCCATCCGGAAACTGACTTTGGCGAAACCGCTCTCCATCGTCTCCGTTCTGCTGCTCTGGTTCGCGGTCGCCGCCGTGGCGCGTTCGCCCCTGTTGCCAGAGCCACTGGCCGTTGCGGAAGCCGCGCTGCGCGACACCCGATCGCTTGCCCTTCCTTATCATCTGGCGTGCACCTTGCTGCGCGTGACGGCTGCGTTCGTGATCGCGGGCCTGCTTGGCCTTGTCGTAGGCTATGCGATGGGCAAGTCCCGCGTGTTTGATCGTTTTGGCGACGTGTGGCTGGTGATCTTGCTCAATCTCCCGGCCCTGGTGACGATCATTCTGGCGTATATCTGGCTGGGGCTGAACGAGCCGGCGGCGATCGCTGCGGTGGCGCTCAACAAGTTCCCGAACGTGGTCGTGCTGGTGCGCGAAGGGACGCGCGCGCTGCGGCCGGATCTGGAAGATGTGGCGGACGTATTCCAGCTGTCGTGGCCGGCGCGGATCCGCCACATCGTGTTGCCGCAGCTCGCGCCTTATCTTGCCGCGGCATTTCGATCGGGAATCTCGATCATCTGGAAGGTCGTGCTGGTGGTCGAATTGATCGGCCGGCCCAATGGAGTTGGCTTCGTGCTTGGTACGGCTTTTTCGCTGTTCGATCTCACGACCATTTTCGTCTATTCGATAGCCTTTATCGCCGTCATGCTGGCGGTCGAGAGCCTGCTGGTCCAACCCTTGGAGCGCAATGCAAACCGCTGGCGCCACCAACCTGCTTGAACTGAGGATCGACTCGAAGGTCTATCGCTCGGCGGCGGGCGCTTCGATCGACGTGCTGGGCGGGGTGGCGCTCGAACTGAAGTCCGGTTCGTCCACGGCGCTGACCGGGCCCTCTGGCAGCGGAAAGACGACCATTCTTCGCATTGTGGCCGGACTCGATCGCGACTTCCGGGGCGAGCGAAGGATGGCTCCGTCGGTCCGCATTGGCGTTCTGTTCCAGGAGCCGAGATTGCTGCCGTGGCGGACCGTTGATGACAACATTCGGATCGCGCTGGAGGCAGCCGCGGTAACCCCGGATATCGGCGACTGGCTGGAGCGCTTCGACCTGACGCCGTGCCGGCGCCAATATGCCGGTGAACTCTCGCTCGGCCAGGCGCGGCGGGTCGCGATGGTTCGGGCCATGGCGATCCAGCCGGACCTGCTGCTGCTCGACGAACCGATGGCCTCGCTGGATCAGGCGATCGCTGCGCGGCTGCGAGGTGAACTACGCGCGCTCGCCACCGGCGGGAAAACGACGACGCTGCTTGTTACGCACGACCTGGCGGAAGCGATCGAGCTGACGGACCGTGTCCTGTTCCTCGGCGGCCAGCCTGCGTGCATCGTTCAGGATAATCCGGTGGCTCTTCCTCGAGGCCAGCGCGACCCAAATGCCGTGGCTGAACTCGTCCGAAGTTTCAACTCCGGTTTGGATCGCATCGAACGCCAAAAACGACTTCAGACGGAAGATTGACAAATATTGGCGCTCGGCAAGTTGATTACCGATAACGCCGGTCGGGAATCGTGCGTCGACCATGCCGCAATCGTATCAGGCTTATATCCGAATGATATTAGACGTCAGCAGAACCGCGCCTCAATATTTCATGATCATGACTTCGCGATACCTGTTAACGTGCGACCGCGAGGGCATTAAGTCACAGTGCCGCAAGGCATTCGCGGCAAAAATAATACTGTCGAATTGATATGGGAAGGAAGCGAATGAGGGGCGGCGCAACGCGCGCGGTTGCGGCAGCGATCATTTGGACGTCGCTGGTCTCGATGGCGTTCTCGAAAGACTATCCGACCCGGCCGATTCGTCTCATCGTTCCGTTTCCGGCAGCCGGGACGAGCGACATCGTCGCGCGAAACTTCGCACAGCAGATGGAGCGACAGATCGGTCAGCCGGTGATCGTCGACAATCGCGGCGGCGCAGACGGTGTGATCGGGACCCAGGCTGTCGCTCAGGCGGCTCCCGACGGCTATACTCTGATGCACAATTCGTCGTCGTTCCTGATCAACACGTTCCTGTTCAAGAGCGCGCAATACGATCCGTTCAAGGATTTCATTCCGATCGCCAACGTAGCGATAGGGCAGGGCTATTTGATGGTGGTCAACGCGGACGTGCCGGTGACCAACGTCAAGGACTTCATCGATTACGCGAAAAAGAACCGGGTCCTTTATGGCTCACCTGGTCTAGGCAATCCTCTTCAGCTTGCCGCAGCGTTATTCAACGAGCATGCGGGCACCCATATGGAAGCGATTCCTTTTCGGGGCACCGCTCCGGCCGTGACCGCTTTGCTCGCGGGTGACGTTCAGGTGATGTTCATGCCGCCGGCAACGGTGCTGGCGAACATTGAGGCAAAAAAACTTCGGGCGATCGCGTTTACAGGTGACGTGCCGCCGAAGGAACTTCCAGATGTCCCGCTGATGAAAAATGCATTGCCGGGGCTCAAGATTCCGGTCTCCTGGCATGGCTGGTTTGCACCGGCAAATACGCCTCCGGAGATTATCGGTAAGTTGGAGACGGAACTCCTCAAGACCCTTGAAGCGCCAAGCGTGGTGGAAGCGCTGCGACTTTCCGGTTACCAGCCATACCCGAAAGGTTCTGCCGATTTCGCAGCACTCTTAAGGGAAAACGCCGCTCAGATAGCCGACGAACTGAAAGCCGCAAAAGTCGAGCCGGGGCAGTGACCCGGTTAAGCCCGCCGGGGCGATCTCCGCTGATCCCATGACCAGAACTCGCATCGCCGTCATAGCGCCATCGACCGTGGCGTCGTCTGGGCCGGTGGCTGAGGTTTTCGAAGAGGTGTGGCCTGAGGCCGATCCCGTCAATATCATCGACGACTCGCTATATGCGGATTATTCCTCCACTCGGGTGATCGACGCCAAACTCGTCAGAAGGCTCGATTCGCTGTTGCGGCATAGTGAGTTGTCCGGCGCGAAGGCGGCCGTCTTCACCGGCTCCGTATTCGGAGCCGTCGTGGAGGAAACTCGCAAGACGATGGCCATTCCGGTTCTTGCATCATACGAGGCCATGATCGAGGCCGCCTTCGAAGCCGGCAGGCATTTTTGCGTCCTGACGACGTCCCCCTTCGCCATGAAAAATCTCACGGAAGACATCGAGCGATACGCGACCAGGCACGGGTTGAAATACACTCAGGCAAGCACGGTATTGGACGACGCGAGAATTGCCTTTCGCGAGAAAGGCGATATTGCCGAACATTTCAGATTGATCGCGGCCGCGACAGAACGGATGCTTGAATTCGATGCTGTGCTTCTTGGCCAAACGTCGATGGATACGGCGTTTCGGATCGCCAAGCCGCATCCGGGCAGGCCAATCCTGACACCCTTACGCACAACGGCCTTGAAACTGCGAAGAATGATTGAACCGTAGTCCGAGCGGGGCGCGACTGCCTGCAAGCTAGGCGTTGGCCGTCAAATCCCATCCAAGCCAGTTGCATATTGCGCGGCCCATCACGAGTTCAAGGTCCGGTCCCTTGAGCCAGGGAAGCTCTTCGGTGAACATCGTTATCGCTTGGGGCAAGCTCGCCTGCAGTCGCGTAATGTCGGTCCCCCAAAAGCACCTTTCGGGCCCAAACGCGTCAACGATGTGCTGAAGGTGTCCGTGAATGTTTTTCCAGGGATAGCGATCCGTGGAGTAATTCGGGGCAGAAGACAGTTTGACGGCGACATTGTCATATCGGGCTAGTGCGATCATCTCGGACAGCGAACGAAACGAAGCGTCGTCCTTGGTCAGCGATATCCGACCTATATGGTCGATCATGAGCTTCAGTCCGGGATGATTTCTGGCGATCTCACCAAATTCCCGCATATTCTCGTTCACCAGGAACGATAGCGGTATCTGCTGTTTCTCGGCGACAGGCCATAGCCAGTCGAGCGTGTGATTCTTGAACCAGCTCTTCTGGTCCGGCCGGTTCAGCGCCCAGCGAAGCCCCAGCATACCGGGGCGTTCCATCCACTCACTGACGCGATCGCGTGCCTTCTCGTCGTCGAGCGGAAACCAACCCATCACTCCCAACCGATGCGGGTGCTGAATATGAGCTTCGACCGCAAGGTCGTTCACGTCGAACATCGAAGCAGGAGGGCAGATAATCGCGGCACTGACGCCCGCAGCATCCATTTCCCGCAGAAGGTCGTCCTTCGAGTAACTGGAAACCTGCCGATGCTGCGAGTTCAGAGCGGCGTTCTCCCAGATATGCACCTGTAAATCGACGATGAGCACCGCGCCCGCTCCGTGTTCCGGCCTTGCGTCTTAATCCCAGGGTATTTTGAGGGGCAGCCTTCGGCGGCAGCAAATGCTTTTTTAGTTTAACGCTGATGCCATTGTCGTTGGTCGCCCGGAGCGAGCGCAAATGGCGATCAGCTGACGCTCTCGGCAACCGGATTGCTGGTTGATGAGCTCTCCAGGGCCGATCGTATCGTATCGATGAAGTTCACGAGGACGCTCGATTCGCCGGAACGCCGCCAGACAAGCTCCAGATCCACGAAACAGGAAAACCCGTTGAGCCGCCGATACGTCACCAGGTCTTCGTAAGGTGACCGTATCGATCGGCCGACAAAGGTAACCCCCATCCCGACGGAAACCAAGCTTAGCAATGCCTCTTCCGTGATCGCCTCCTGGGCGATGCGCGGGGTCAAGCCACCCGACATGCACTGGCCGATCACGTGATCGTACATGAGCGCATTGAACGATCGGGGGAAATAGACGAACGGCTCGTCCGCGAGGTCGAGCAGGCTGAGGTCGGGCTTGGCTGCGAGAGGGTTGTCCCGTGGAAGTGCGAGGACGATTTCTTCCCTGCCGAAATGTACGTGCCCGAAATCGGGGTCATCCTGGGGACGAAAGCAAAAAAAGCCGGCGTCGAGTTGCCCTGCGCGAAGAGCGTCGATCTGCTTTTGAGCGAAAAGCGGAGAGAGGGCAATTTCAACATCGGGATGCGCCGTTCGGTAAGCCCTCAGCGAGATCGGCAGCATCATTTGCCGCCCGGAAATACGATTGAAACCGATCCGGATAAGGCCGCTTTGACCGCGTGCCGCGCGCTGGGCCCGTTCACGGGCTTGTTCGACGTCCCGCAATATCCTGAGCGCGTCGTCGAGAAATACACGGCCGACCGGAGATAGTTTTACGCGGTGAACGGTTCGATCGAAGAGAGCGACGCCGAGATCCTCCTCCAGGTCGCGAATCTGCCGAGATAGGGCCGGCTGGGCGATATTCAGGCGCGATGCCGCTCGATTGAAGTTTTCCTCAGCGGCGGCCACCACGAAGTACCGGAGATGTCGAAGTTCCATCTGAAATTCGTACAACGTCATGCACGGCCGAGCAACGTCGTCTGGCCAAGGCCATCGGACGATCATCGTGAAGATTGCTGCGATGCGGCAATCAAATCTTGAATGATCCGCGAAACGCCCATTCGCGTCCCTCGTCATGGGCGTTCATGACCGGCCGTCTCATGCTTGGGAGGCATTATTTGTATACTTACTATGTGGATTGACGCTCTGGAGGGCAGCTGCGATTTCTCAACTCGTTGGGCCGGGTGAACTTGATTGCGCCTGAAACCGGTCCTGGAGAGCGAGATGAAATTTGGTCTTTTTGGAAGTGCGCAGGCCCGTCGGGGTGGGCCTGATGTCGACAGCGGCGAAGGCTATCGCGACTTCCTCGAATACAACGTGGAAGCCGAGGCGCTTGGCTTTCGCAGCACTTTTCTTGTCGAGCACCACTTCACGGGTCTGGGGCAAGTTTCGGCATCTCTGACCATGTTGGCGTGGCTCGGCGCGAGAACGACAACACTGCGTTTGGGAACCGCCGTAACGGTTCTTCCATGGCACAATCCGGTGCTGCTCGCAGAGCAGGCCGCCACCATCGATCTGCTGTCAGGGGGGCGGCTCGATTTCGGAATCGGCAAGGGCTATCGCCACAACGAGTTCGCCGGCTTCGGTATTCGGATGGAAGATGCGGATGACCGGTTCAACGAATGTGTCGAGGTGTTGCTGAAAGCGTGGACGTCCGAGACGCGGTTTTCGCACCAGGGCAAAAATTGGAACTTCCACAATATCGTCGTCGAACCACCCGCTGCGCAGCGGCCCCATCCGCCGATCTGGATGGGAGCGTCGAGCGATAGTTCCATCCGGTCCGTGGCTGAGCGCGGCTACAATCTGCTGCTGGACCAATTTACATCGCTCGAAGAGCTTAAGCACCGCATCTCGCTGTTCAGGACCGAAGTCGAGGCGAGGGGCAGGGTATTCGACCCAATGTCGGTTGGCATCGCGCGCGCATTTTATGTGGCGGACGGCAAAGAAGATCGGGACCGATCTCTACAGAACCGGCTGGACGCCCGTTGGCGCCAACTTGAGATTGCTAAAGCGCCGAGTGGCGACAACAACAATTGGCGCTTTCAATCCTATGACGACACCCGCGCCAACAACGAGGAAACCGCGATCTACGGCAGCCCCGACGAGATCGCAGAGAAGCTCGAAGGATTGAAGGCGATCGGCGCCGGCTACCTGCTGTTGAATGGCGGCGGATCGGGAGGTGGAGAGCGCGGCCGCATGAGCCTTCGAAGATTTGCCCGCGAGATTCTGCCGCATTTTGACAAGGCGCAATCCAACGCCGGGAAGGTGCTTGATCCGGCCTGAGCGGTCGTTGCCGCCCATTAGGGAAACAGCGAATTAGAAGCGATGACGGCAAGCTGGCATCGCTCCTACGGTCGTGCGCGAATTCCCCGGGACCACAGAGCGATCCCGCGACAGGGATGTTTCGGCTCGGCTTCGTTGGGCCGGGCGCATGAGTTTTGCTCCGGAAAATCGGTTTCACGCGCGATCACCTGATGGCAGGCGCAGCGGCGTCCTGAAGCGACTGCCGGCAATCTTTCGTTAACCATCTAAGTCCATGATTTAACGATTAAAGGGTGGCGCCCCCGTGGCCGGGTGTTAGCCCGCGCCACGCGCAACCCAATCATTTTTCCTTGTGGTGATTTGTATGACGGACACCGTCGATCGAGACGTCCAGGCTCTCAAGGAATGGTTGCGGCGTGCCTGGCGCACGCTCGCGGATCCAACCCTGACATCTTATGAGCGGCGCGAGCTTCGCAATTACATGAAGGAAGCCAATGTCGGGCTGCGAGCTGGTCTGAAGCAAATCAGCGAGCGGGATGCGGTCCGGCGTCGCTCGGCGAATGATATCCTGACAGTTCGTCGACCGGACTTTCGCGTCCTCCGACTTGACGCATAACGCCTCAAGGAAGCGCTAGATTTCTGATAGTTGACTGATTGCGATGGGCCAAACAAAGCGCCGTTGCGATGTTCTAATACAGATGAGGTTTGGTAAAAAAGCGCGGTCGGCAGCATTCTTGGATGGCTGCTATGGCCTATAGAAGTTGCGATGAGCAATCGACGCCATGGCCAATATGTGACGCGTCTCGCAACGTTGAAGAATTTCTTTATCGCAGACCACCGCGACGCCTATCTCCGCGGTCGATACCGAATGAAAAGCAGCACGATAAGTAAAATTCCGACCCCAACCGTAAAAGACGCTACGCCAATTTGTTCGCGCGGGACCCCGCCGTAGGTATGGATGACGTGGCGTAAGAGCGCGGCGGTTAACGCTGCGGCGAGCAAGATGCCTACCAAATATCGGAGTCGAAGCTTGGTCGGATCCATGAGGCTGCGACTTCTCCACAACGAATGATACAGGTAGGCAGGATCTGAATAAGCGGGGCGGGCGCCAGACACAACCCCGTCTCGTACCGCGGCCGAGGGGAGTGGCTGCCTCATCGGGGCGTGTTGCTCTTAGGCCACTTTTTGGTCTCCGTTTACAAATGCGCTCTTTCCGTTGCACCGTGGTTTTGCAGCTGCCCGAGCGAATGTTGACGGATTTGTCACCGGGGCCGCCGTTTAGCGACGAGCTGTGGGCCATTACTGCAGCATATGGCGCAACCGAGGGACCCAATCGTAGAGTTTGTCGGTTGCATTGCGATGACCCATGATCGTCGCAGAGGCCGTGTGCGGTGTGGTAATTGGGAAGTCCGCGCGGACGAATATTTGGCCCTCTGGCATCAAAATAAGAAGGAAACTAGGTGATGAATTGTCGAAGGATATCGCAAGACAGTCACCTTTGATTCCGACGACGATCTGGGACGCAGAAATCAAGCGCAATCGACCTGGCTCGACGCGCGGTTGATTTGAAAAAGTTTAGGACAATGAAGTTTTTCTTGCCCACTTTTTTAATCCTAAGCGCCTGCGATCTCGCTGTTTCGTCGCTGCTCTTATTGGCGTCAAGCATCTCATTTTTCTGCCTTCGTGGGGTAGATCGCGCTATCGACACGTGCCCTTCGCATGAACTCATGGTTGTGGTTCACATGTTTCAGTGTTGTTTCTAGTGTTTTGCGTTACCGAAATCAGCAAACTTGGGGCGCTGGCCAGAGCGCGAAACCGCTGATAAGGCTTCCATTTGATTTCGCCAAGCTTCGTTTTGGATTGGCTTGACCGGTTTGAGTTATCCTCAAAAGTTTACAACCGCGCGACATGTCTTCGAGAATACGAAAGAAAGCCAATTCTCGCTTCGCGCCGCGCGAATGGCTTTGTCGGGCATGCCCGACAGCGACAGGCCGAGTTATTGGCAGGCGAACGGCGAACGTGACACCGATACACGGTCGAAACGACGGGAAGGGTGAACCCGGTCTCTTCCTATGCACGTAATTCGCGCAATTCTTGATGCACAACTTACTAGTGTTTTCCACCTTTTGGATGCGGACCGACAGGGCAGGGGAACCACAAAAGCGCTGTGCCGTTGCATCCAAAGCGAAGGAGCGCACCATGACAGGTTCTAGAAGCAAAACTTTGGCGTTAGCTGTGTTTTTAACCGTGCTGCCGATGGGATTTGCCGCGGCTGCCGGCGGCGGGGCAGGGTCTGGAGGCGCCGGTAGCGGAGCCGCTGCGGGCGGCACGGGAGCGACGGGCGCCGGCGTGGGCGCCACGGGTACCGGCAGCGTCGCGGTGGGCGGCGGTGCGCCTGCAGGACGGGTTGGCGGCGGCCCGCCAGCCGGTCAGGTGGGTGGCGGCCCGCCGGGCGTGAATAATGCCGAGGGCAACGGCGCAGCCGGTACAGGCAATCCGGCTGTGAATGCCGCCGGCTTGCCGGCGGTGCCTGCCGATAATCCGGCGTCAGGCTTGGAAAACGCCCCCACCACAGGTGGCGTGATCGGCGGAACGGTCGGCGCTCCACCTCCGTCCGGCTCCGGTGCGGCGGCGCCTCCTGCTACGGGGCAAGCGCAGCAGGATCAGGGCGCGCCGAAGGCCGTTCAAGGCGTAGCCGATCAGCCGGCTGCATCGACCGTCGGTCTGGCGGAACCGGGTGCGGACGGCGTTTCGACCAGAACCGTAGCGCCGAGGCCGTGCACCACCGCCGCGCACGAGACGGACGGCTCTACCACTTGTGTCGGCATTCCCGGCAAGACCCGCTGAGCGCGCTGAAAAGTCACAGCTTGAGGCGGTTTCCAGGGCATTACTCCCCGGAATGTGAGTGGCAGCCGTGCGGCCGATTGGGTTTAGCTTCCCGCTGATCCATTCGGCCGATCAGACGGAGATGCCATATGCGAGTGCTGGCGGTATTATTTGCGGGCTGTGTGCTGACTGCCTCGGCCGTGCCGGCGGGCGCGTCGCAGCCTGATATTTCCGCCGGCTACTACCGCAAATATAGTTGCGCACAGCTGCTCCAGGAGGGTCAGCAGGTCTCCGCGCGTGCGATGGCCGTTACCCACGGTCTCGCGGATGCGCGCGTCAGCGACACGGCCAGCGCCGAAGACGCGGTGATCATTCCGGGCATACTCTCAAGTCCGAAACCGGCATCCGGCGAGCTTGCGATTTTGAAGCAGAAGCTCTCGGCGATCCAGGATGCCACCATTCAGAGCCAGTGCCAGATCGAGTTTCGGGCATCTGGCGACTGAATTATCGCGGGTCCTCGGACGACCTTGGCGGATCTCCCGACCGTTGTCGGGAGCCAACGCTCAGTAACGAACCGAAATGACGTTGGTGTTCGCCGGCGCCAGCGCGCAGGCGACGACCGGTCCGTACCGGTAAACGTGGTGCCGGAAGAACGGCTCCCAATTCGCTTCAGGGTAGATGTACAGCGAGGCCGGCGGTGGGATCGGGCCGCAAGCGGAGGCATCGACGACGTAATCCGAGTAAGCCGCAGCATGACGATAGTGTCGCGCTTCCGCTGAAGTCATGGTCATCAGGCCGCTCGCCGTGAGCGCCATCGCCGCGAAAACTACCCGTGCTGTTGACATCCGTCGCCTCCCTGGTTCGAGCACCAGAATAGCCTTTTATGTGCCGACTCCACAATATGGCGTGGGGTGGCACACCGATAAAAAGGGCTGTCGACTGCGTAATTCTCCAGCGATTTATCGCGAGACCGGTCGCCGTGTGGGCACAGACCGTTGTCCGGCCCACTCAGGCGCGCAAATGGCGAAACTTCAATCGCCAAGTGCGGCATATCGGCCGAATAACGTTTCCTCAACAATTTGTTTGAAAGCTACCCCCTCACGGGAGGAGCGGATGCGAGTCAGCGAAACCAGACATTTGCTGATGCAGGAATGGGAAGCGTGGACGAATTCCCATCTTGTGGACGCCAGTGAAGCCACCGGCAGGGACACGCTGAGATTCTTCATCGCGCTGCAGGACGTTGCTTCGCCGTTGCTGAACTTCTCGTCGAGGGGCCGCGATAAATGGCGCGTCATCCATGATTGGCTGCTCAGCGAAGGCAAGGTCCGCAACTGACCCGGCAAGCCGCATCGCGATGAAGCGGGACTACTTCGAAATTCCAGTTGAAATTACGCCTTGCAGGCGGCGGTGTCGCCCATGATGCGCGCCCCCGATGCTATACGTGCATCGCGTGGACCCCGCGCGCCGGCTCCTGTCGGATTCAACTGAAGAGCAGACAATGTATTTCTTGCTGTCCAAGACCCTCGGTGCGCTTCTTACTCCCACGACATTCATCACGGCCCTCGGATTGGCCGGCCTGGCGTTGCTGTGTTTGCGATTGGGCCGTTGGGGCCGCGTGCTCGTCACCGCATCCGTCGTGCTGCTGGTGATCGGCGCGCTTACACCGATCGGATATTTTCTGCTTGCGCCATTGGAGAATTGTTTTCCGGTCTGGAACGCGTCGGAAGGTCGGCCGACCGGCGTGGTGATTCTGGGCGGAAGCATCGATCCCGACCTTTCGGCAGGACGCGGATTTGCAATCGCACCCGTCGCGGCGGATCGATTGATCGCCGCTGCCGAACTCGCTCGACGCTTTCCCGACATTCCGATTATCTTCACCGGCGGCAGCGCCGGCCTGTTTTCGCACGAGGCCAAAGAAGCTGATTATGCGAACGACTATTTTGAGAGACTGGGCCTTCCCAAGGATCGGGTGATATTGGAGCGCGCGTCGCGAAACACCATGGAGAACGCCAGCTTCACCAAAGCGATTGCGAAACCCAAGCCCTCCGATCATTGGCTGCTTGTGACGTCGGCATTCCACATGCCTCGCTCGGTCGGCCTGTTCCGGGATGCAGGATTTGCCGTCGAGGCCTATCCGGTCGATTGGCTCACGCCCGGCAGACCGATATGGATCGATCGGCCGCTGGAGGCGTTGCGCCGTACCGATATCGCTTGTCGCGAATGGATGGGATTGATCGCTGACTGGATATTGGGCAAGAGCGAGCAGTTATTTCCTTCGCCACGGACGACTGAAAAGCAGTCGAAGTAATTCGAAGCGATGAAACTCCGCGCCATATTGCTCATCTCAACGTGCGCCCGATTGTCGATGTGCTCACCCGCGTCGGCTCAGGAGGATGGCGACAACCTCACCAGGGAGCAATGGCAGGCGCAGGTCGATCGCGCGCGGCAGCGGGTCGAGCAAATTCGCCGCGAAGGCAAGTTCGTCGATCAGGATGAGCCATCGCCGCAAGAGATCGAACGCGAAATAGCTAAGCGTGCGCTCGATGATGACGATCTTCGGCCGGGCGACGTGGTGTCGACCGCGAGCGGCTTCGTCCGGTTCGAGGGACTGACACCGGATAACAAGCGTATCTTCGTGCCGGTGGATGCCGGACTAAATCGTCGAAACGGATCGGCCGGTCGCTAAATAAATGTCGCGCACGATCGTTGCGACATTACAGCCGAACCTAAAACATTAGTTGCCGACGTGCCTTATGGGATCGGACGGTAAGTGAATGTGGCTGTTGTAATCGTCTTTCGGACATCGCTTCCCCACATTGTGAACAATAAGCTAATTAATTAGTTGTTAACGGGTTGCGGGTGTACGGCGAAATCGTGGGGAAAACGCCGATGACAATAATTCAGGCCATTATGTTGGCTCTGATGCCGAGCATGACACTTGTCGCTGTGCTTTTGTGCAAACCGGCTTTTCGTCGCAACGGAAAGCTGAAGAAGGATGCGCCTGTTCGCTCTCGTCCTTCGAAGAGCGGAGCACATCGGCCGGTTCCAAGCTTTGCCGGTATGGCCATGATGGATCGGCCCGGCGCGGGCAAAACAGGGCGAGATCAGGCGCCGATGCACCGCCGTTAATTGCGCGGTGAGGGTGACAAAGCGCTTCGCAGGTTCCTGCCTGAATGTGCAGTGCATCATGTGCGGATGACACCGCAATCATTGCCAGCAGCTGGCTCTTGCGCCGCAATCTCGAGGCCGAAGAGATCATTGCCGGCGGAAAGTCGAAAACATTTGCCTGGAACCCGGGCATGAAAGGAAGTTTCCGGTCTTGACCCAAATAAGAACTTCCCGGCTATTGCTGTTTTCGGCCGGTTGACGACATTGGGTGTATGTCAGCAAACAGGCAATTGTTATGAACTCCCGCGATTTTGAGCCGTTTGGCGAGCGAGTGTCCTTTGAGGAGGGCGCCCAGAACGATGGGCGCGCGTCCAAATGGCTGATGCGGCTTGGCGCCGGCATTTTCTGGAGCCTTGCGGGCGCCATTGTGATTGCGCGTGCGATCTATTTCGTGCCCGGAATTTTCGACAGTTTCGATCGAGCCGTCGCATTCCTGCAAAATCTGCCGCAAAGTTTGCCAGCGCTGATCTGAGGATCATTTTGGCCGGAAAATGCTTTCAAAAGCGAGGGCGGCCGGAATTTCGATCCGTCCAGGCGCCTTCAATTGCCAGAGCGTCCGCGCGATGCCGAGATCTTTCATCGCGATGAGCTTGAGCCTGCCCAGTTTGACCTGATCTTCGACCGTTGCCACCGAGACAATTGAAACGCCGATCCCGGCGGCGACAGCCTGCTTGATCGCTTCGGTGCTGCCGATTTCGAGCGTCCGGCGTGGCTCGATGCTGCGATCGGAAAGCGCTTGGGCGACAACCTCGCGGGTCCCCGAGCCCGGCTCGCGCACGATCAAAATTTCTTCGTTGATTTCGGAAGGGTCGATCGGCGCCGTTGCCGCGGCAAAGCGATGCTCCGGACCGACAATCAGGTTCATGACATCGGTGCGCCAGGCAGACGAAGCGAGGTCGTTATGCTCGACCGGGCCTTCGACCAAAGCGATCTCGATATCATGCGCCAGCATCAGCTCGGCGATATCGCGCGTGTTGGCGCTGACCAGATGCAGATCGATCCCGGGATATTTGCGGTGAAAGACACCGAGATATTCCGCGATCATGTAAGTCGCGATCGTGGTGCTGGCGCCGATCCGCAAAGATCCGCTGTCGAGGTTGCGCAACGACAGCAGTTCATCTTCCGCGGCGCGTTCGGCCGCGAACAGCGTCATCGCGTGCTGCACCAGCGCCTGGCCTTCGCGGGTCGGGCGGACGCCCTTCGAGGTCCGGTCCAGCAAACGGCAACCGACCTGCAACTCGAAATCGCGGACGCCTTTCGAGATCGCCGGCTGGCTGATGTTCAGCACGTCGGCGGCGCGCGAAAAACTTCCGGTCTGTACCACCGTCGCGAACAGCCGGAGCAAATGTAGATTAAGAGACATAACTTCTGTCTATCGGGCCAGATTGAAAATATATTACTTTCCGCGGGCGGTTTGGTGCACGATATTTCTTCGAAATAACGAGGAATTTTGTGGGCCAACCCGACCAAAGACCGGCTTCATCGCGCACCAGGCTCGGCCGCTTCATGTCCCTGATCCCCGGGATCCTGCTTTGTCTCCTGATCACCGGCGTCTCGATGATTATCCAGATCCTGGAGGAGCGGGTTTTCCTGCATCCCTACATCGAAGCCCTTGTGATCGCGATCCTGCTGGGCATGGTGGTTCGCACCGCCTGGAGCCCGTCGGAGCGTTGGCGCAGCGGGATCGCCTTCAGCGCCAAGCAACTGCTCGAGGTCGCGGTGATGCTGCTCGGCGCCTCGATCAGCTTTGCCGCGATCATGGCGTCGGGCATGTGGCTGATCGCGGCGATCGTCGCCGCTGTCATCGTAACCCTGAGCGCGAGCTTTGCCGTCAGCCGCATTCTGGGCTTGCCGATCAAGCTGTCGATTTTGATCGCGGCCGGCAACTCGATCTGCGGCAATTCGGCGATCGCAGCAGTTGCGCCGGTGATCGATGCCCATGGCGACGACATCGCCTCGTCGATCTCGTTTACCGCGATCCTCGGCGTGTTGATGGTGCTGGGCCTGCCGCTGCTGATTCCGTTGCTGCATCTGTCAGCCACGCAATACGGCATCCTTGCCGGTCTGACTGTCTACGCCGTGCCCCAGGTACTCGCGGCCACGGTGCCGGCCGGATTGGTCAGCACCCAGATCGGGACGCTCGTAAAGCTGGTTCGGGTGTTGATGCTGGGTCCGTTGGTGGTCGGCATGTCGTTGATCGCGCCCCGTCTGCGCGGCGATTTCGCGGGCGGGACCAAGGCGAAGGCGATCAGCCCGTTCAAGCTGGTGCCGTGGTTCATCATCGGGTTTCTGGTGCTGGCGGCGCTTCGGTCGTTCCAGCTCATTCCAGACGGCTTTGTCGCGCCGGCGACCAAAGTGGCCTCGTTTCTGACCATCGTGTCGATGGCCGCGCTCGGAATGGGCGTCGACATTCGCGTCCTCTCCAGCGTGGGCGGACGGGTCACCGCCGCGGTGACGCTGTCGCTCACATTGCTGCTCGCGATCAGCATCGGCCTGGTGCTCCTGTTCGAGTAATTCGATCAGGTCAATCGAATCTCTTCCCGGCGGAACAAGGTCTGTTTATGGCCATCCTCGACGTATCTTAACAGGCCCCAACGGAGTTTCAACGATCTTTGACGGTCCGTTCTCGAGGCTGGGCGGATTGTTGACATTCGCTGGTATGACCGGTTGCCGTGACGCCGACCCAAAGGCAGCACAGCCTCTCCCGGATAAGAGTTGCCCGCGACCGATCTCAACGCCCGGGGACTGAGGCGCGTAGCGGTGATTAGCGAACGCCGCGCCCTGAGGACCGGGAGCCTGAGGCGGTCGCGGTCGAAGATTCAACGTCGGTACATGGAGCAGAAAGTTTGTCATGGCATCCACATGATCGTCATTTGTCGTATTAGGATAAGCAACGATTTGGTCGATAGCATCTTCGACGAGATCGCCTTTGGACGAATGCTAATGCGTCTGGCTTTAATAATCGACACGCATTGCCGTAAGCGTTTCGCTTTTGGCGCCGCGCGGATCGATCGGTACAATTTGAACACGGATTTCACGACATAACGCATCAATCAGGTCTGGTCCGCGGCTAGCGTTTTCAACCCAAATCATCGACGCTTGATACCTGGCGGCGAGGAACTTTGTTTTGGTGACCAATCTGGAAAATGAACACTTCTCAGCGAAAACGTGCAACAGCAGGTAGTTTTTTCCTTGGATGCCGTAAACATGCACGTTCAGGCTATTTGAATGGGTGCGTTCCGCCGTGTGGACCTTAGCACAATCGGAATGCCGCTCGCAAGCACGTCTCCAAGGCGCCCTCGTGGTCAAAGGAAAATCCGCCATCATCAATGCAAATGGGCTTCACACGACCAATTACCTTCTGATGATAAAGAAGCCAAAACGGTGCACCACAATGGCTACCGGCATCAATTTCTCGATGCGATCACTTAAATAACGTCAGCACGCAGTGCCTCTATCCCATCGACAATGTGAATTCCACTGTCACAAAGGTAACCGTCATGGTTTCAGATGCGAAATAGTGGCAACGCAGATCCGCGAAGATCACCCTGGATTAAGAATGTGCGACGATAGATCATCATCAGCGATGCGGTGCACAACAACAAGTCGCTTCAACTGCTCGCCACCGTCACCACGCGTGGTAATAATTTCAAAGTGTTCGATGGTCTTGTTCTTCATCAATTCGTTGTTCCAATCGGCGGCATTCTCGGGGTCGTCATGGATAATGATGTCGGCACCCTTTCCGTCACGCCTTCGGCTGCGACGGCTCCGCCTCCGCCACCGACCACTTCAGAATGGTCTTTGCGCGAGTGACCTTTGGCGATCCGCGTTTTAAAGGCTTTCTGATACCAGCTGCTCATCGTGATCATGCAGATCCATCACAATGTCCTCGGCCAGTTCTTTATTGTAAGCCGCAACTCGAATCTTGCAGCGTTGGGTTGAGGCCCAAGGCAAACGCTGGCAGGCAAATGGAACACATGAAGGTTTTCAAGTGCAGGCCAGGCAGAATTGACCAGAAGATTTTGGACACGCCCACCAAGGAGAGATGGATTCGTGCATAGACGACGAAAGCAATGTATTTTTGAGAGGCTTTTAAATGTTTGCCCGTTTGGGTAAGGAAGGCCTTCTCCACGAATGAGAAAAAATCCTTTCGATAGATCGACGTTGCAAGATTGCTCATGTTAATCGCTTTCTTTGATTGAGGTTTTGCGTTCGCGCTCGATGTAGTGTTGCAGGATCTCGAGGTCTTCGAACTCGATCGTGTCTAGATTGGCCTCGTCGGCAGCCGGGCCGAAAAGTTTAAGGCAGGCCAGCAAGACGGTTAGCGCTCGCGTGTTGTTATTGACGGCTGCTGACGTAAGCGACTTGATCATGGCTTGTTGTTTTGTGAGGCGATGTCGCTTGCCATCCTCTACGACTTCTATCTGCTGCGACAGTTCGGCCATGAGATCGGATTTGAAGCTCGGAGACTTTTTGGGCCGTCCGGACGGATTCCCGCTGACGCCTTGAATTGTGAAGCGCGTGGCGGATGACCCTTCCCAACTCGATAATCGTTGTTATGGTCGGTCATGATCATTCCCTCGTTGTTCGGAATGATCCACGCCAGTATCGTTCAAGCCGACAGATTGCTGCGAGATGGATATCTGTCTCGAAAACATTTGCACGCTCCGTGTGAGTAGAGCGCCGAATGATTTAATTAGTTCGCAACAATTATTAAATGTGAACGACGTAGGAAAAAGATTGGTGTATAATACTAAAAAATAGATTTTCGAACTAAGAAGAAACGGCACTCAAAGTTGGTGGATCTGACAGTTGAGATAGTGCAGGAAAGCTATCAATGGCACATGCTAGGATCCTCATCAAGGTTGATCACGTCTCTTGTTGGTTGGCTCGAAAGAAAGGCCAGCATTGTCTTCGGTTGACTTCTACCCTTTCGCCCGCGGAAAGTTTCCTGTTTGCACGGGCATCCTGGTTGAATGTGTGGCTGTGTCTCGTTGTCTGGAGAATGGGGCCTTGACGAATTGGTTCATTGGATGTGGCGTTCGTTCGCTGTTAATTTCCCTGATAGCAGGGAATGCGCCTTCGTAGCTGTTGTGCGATAAAAAATGAAACAGTTGGGAACTGCTTTGGTCGTCTGCAGTTCAGATCAACTCGGTCAAGCTTTCTGTGCCTCTCGACCAAATTAGATGCGGCGAGAGTCCAGTTGTAATAGGAGAGAAGCGCCGCAGGAAGTCTGAAAGGGATCATGAACAGCCGCTATAGAATGGTGAGATTAGATTAGCGTTCGGCGTACTCGCCCCGATCAATAATGTAGTGAGGGTGCGCTTCCGCCGTTTTCATGCACCTTTTCTCGTGGGCTCACCAAACCTACGGTGGGAAAGCGAGCCGTTCCGGCGCGACGCGACGAAGAGGCCGGTGGTGCTGCACCGGCATCAAGCGCGCGGACATGCGGCCGCAAAACGTTGCGTAACGTTAGCTCACCTTCTTCTCGTAGGTCGGCTCCAGCCGCGAGCGCAGAAAATCGGCGCCTGATATCGGCGCATATTTCGCCGGCCGGTCGGCACTGATGCAGGTCGGCAGGCAGGCCACCAGCGCGTCCGGATTTGGATCGAGGAAGAACGCCACCGAATAGCGATCCTGGCCTGGTGGGCTGACCACCTTATGCGGTGTCGAGACATAGACGTCGTTCGACCATCGCATCAGGCAATCGCCGATGTTGCAGACGAATGCATCGGGCACCACAGGCGCATCGAGCCAGCGGCCTGAGCGATCCTGCACCATCAGGCCACCGACCGCATCGGTCGCCAGCAGGGTGACATTGCCGTAATCGGTATGCACGCCGGCGCCGAGTTGGCCATCGGAAGGCGGAGCCTTGACCGGTGGATAATGCAGCAGGCGCAAGGTCGCGATCGGCCGGTCGAGTTTTGACTCGAAGAAGTCGGGGACCAGCCCGAGGTCAAGCGCGAAGCCGCGGTGCAGGTCGCAGCCCAGCCGCCAGACGCGATCAAAATATTCCAGCATGGTGTCGCGGAAGCCTGATACGTCTGGCCACAGATTGGCGGCACGAAACGGCGCCCGCGCCAGCAATTCCGGATCGTCGGGCGCGAGCTCGAGGCCGATGTTGAATGCTTCCTTGACATCGGCGGGCTTGCCCGGGTCGAGCGTCTCGCCGCCGAGCTGGATGTAACCGCGGTTGCCGCCCGGGCCGCTGAACGCCGCCGCCTGCCGGACCGACATCGGCCCGGTAAAGAACGCTGCCGAGGTGTCGAACACGCGTTGCCGCAGTGCAGGCGGAATGCCATGGCCGACGATGTAGAAAAACCCGACCTCGCGACACGCCCGGCCGAGCTCCGCGGCAACGCCGTGCGCCTGCTCGCGGCGAGCCGCTGAGCAAAGGACTTACATCGATGATCGGAATGGCGCTCACGGTACGTCTCCCAGTTGGTCATCAACCTTTAAGCAATATTCGTGCCCCGCATTTACCACTCCGCGCGCGATCGGAGTGGGGCGCAACGGAACTTCAATATTTCCGCAGCATTAATCCATCAGCTGTGCAACAAATCCGGCGTCCTGAATCGCCGTGTGCAGTGCGAAATGGAAAGCGACCCGGATGCGACAGACGATCCTGCACGTTTTTGAAGTTGTCGAAGCCAACGCCGCGTGCGCGGTGTGGTCGATCACCGTTTCCCTGGCGTTGACGGGCTGCCTGCATATGTTGTTGGGGTAGAAAAGCCGGCTCACGTTTTCAAAACGTCGGGGTCCGAAAACACTTCCTCCGGCGAGAACTCGTTCTTGATCAGGCCGTCCTCGGCCATATAGCGAACGATCACTTGCAGCATCGCGCGGTTTTTTGCAAAGCCCACCGGCCAGTAGTCCCTGCCGAGCTTCTGCTCGGTGAACAGCAGGCTTTCAAGCTGCCACGGCAGCATCGTCGACAACGCGGCGGAGTTCGAACAATCGTTCCCGCGCAACGGTCTGCGCCCGCGCGAACGCCTCGAACACTGCCATGAGCAGGCCGGGGTTGGCTTCGGCAAGCGGTCGCTTGATCGCGATCAGATGCATCGGTGGGAAGATCTTGCTCTTCGAGAAATAATCCAGTTCGGCCTGCATCCGATCCTCGAACATGCGGCCGACTGAACCGGATGGCCAGGTGCTCGGCGCCCGCGCCGTGTACAACGCGTCGATCTCGCCTTCGGCCAGCAGCATGGCAAGGCCCTTGTCGTTTCGCGTTTCATGCCTGAAACGGTCGGGATAGAACTGCGGATGTTCATCGCCGGTGCGCGCGGCCTCCAGACCTCCGGCGACATAGATCGGCGCGGTGCGCGGCAGATCGTAATAATCCTCGAAGATGCCGCGAAGCCAAACCGCCGCGGCCATGTCGAACACGGGGATGCCGATGCGCTTGCCGGCGAGGTCGGCGGGCTTGGTGATTCCCTTCGATGTGTTGACGAATACATTCGAGAACCGGAAATGCCGCGACGGAAATATCGGCACCGCCACGTATGGCCGGTCCGGCCGGTCCAGCGTCCTGAGATAGGAAGCCAGCGGGAATTCGCAGCAGTCGAACGTATGTTCGGTCAGCTGCCGGTTGAACAGCTCCTGCACACCCATCAGAGTCACTTCGGCGGCGACGCCTTTGATCGGGACCTCGCCGCTGGCGATCGGCCGGGTCCGGTCGGAGTCGCTAACGCCTATCTTCAGCGGCAACGCGGTCATGATTTTTCTTTCCTTTGACGCTGGAATCCTTGGCGGCCAGGCGCTTGACCAGCACATCGAGCAGTTCGGGCAACGCAAGCGGCGTGGCATTCATGCCGCCGCGCGCGTAAATCGCGGTGGCGCGCGGAATGTCGATTGCGAGACGACGCGACAGCCGTTCGATCGCGGCTCTGCAGTCATCGGGCTCCGGCAGGCAGGCGATCCTGAGTTCCGTCGGCGAGATGATCGTTGGCGCCGATCAGGTCGAGCTTGGTACCGCCGACCTTTCGCGAGGTCGAGACATGGTGGAAGGCGCGCTCGTCTTTGGCCAGCACGAAACTGCGATGGGTCAGCCCAGGCGCAACCCAGGACACGATGTCGGTATAATGTCGCCCGATCCGGGCGACGACATTGGCCAAAATCCGAGCCATTTCGTTGTGCATGGTGACGTAGGCGCGGCGTTCTTCGTCGCCCCATTTCCAGCGCGTCGCCGACATCTGCACGGCAGTCGAGTCCTGCCGCCACGGCGACACCGCGTTGCCTCGGTTCTCGAACAAGCCCGGGTCGTCATAGGCGACCGCGGGTGAAGGCTTGGCGCGAAACTCGGCGATATGTTCATAGGGAACAACCGCCATCGGCTCCGAAATGACCATCCGGTGCAATACCGTGCCGCGTTCATCGATCAGCGGTGAAAGGTTCAAAACGTCAGGCGAAAATCCCGGCTCGAGGCGGGCCTGTAATTCCTGGGGAAGACAGTGTCGGCTCAAGGGCCGGTATCCTTCATCGAGCAGTCGTCGATTGATGGCCATGTGCTCGGATGAAAACGGGTAGGGCTTGGTCTTGGTGCAGGGCATGAACAGCAGCACCCGTCGCTCGGCATCGGGAAGCGCGGGCTGATATTCATTTTGGATGTAGTCGATCCACTCCGCGATCCGCGGATGCTTCAGCGAGTTGACATTGTCCTGAGGACTGTAGAGGCACAGGCTCTCGTCGAGCTGGAACGGGCTCTCGATCTTTAGCCTGGATTCGAGCACGCGTTTGGCGCGATCATCGACGGTGACCATCGTCGTTTACTTTCCTTGATAGTGGCGTGGTTCGAAGGCGGAATCGAGTTCCGGCTCGTCATAGTCGCGAAGCGATTGCAGATGGAGATCGGCATCCTCGACGAACAGCGATCGGCTGATGCCGCCCGCGATCCGGTCGACGCCGAATTTGAGTGCGGAAATGCCGGCCGAGCAGGCCAGGCTCGGCATCGCCGCGAAGGTGTAGCTGTGGATGTTCGCCAGATAGGGCGCCGTTCCCGGCGTCTTCTCGGTGAACTGAAAGCTGGTGGAAAGATACGGGTAGCCGGCTAGCTGCCCATGGTGCTCGCCCGCCGGTGGATCATAGCGATCGGACCAGCGCGCGATCTTATCGTGGAACCGTGCCAGTTCGGGACGAGCTGCAAGATCGACGGCTAGTCCGGTGCCGACAATCAGAAAATCGAACGCCTTGGGACCGGACACGGTCGTCAGCCAGATCCTGTCGTCCGCGAAACGCACGTCCTGCAGCGGACAGCCGAGCTGCATGGAGAAGTTCGAGAATCGCGTGCATCGGTCGAACGTGTCCTGCGGCGGCGGCTGGTTCATGTCGAAGATGATCTTCATGAAGCGCCATTTGCGCGCATCGTCGAGATCGCCGAAGTGCCGCAGGAAGCCGGCAAATTCCATCCAGCGATTGGGATTGATCGTCGGAAGCCGCGTGCGGCGGGCCAGCAATTCGACCGAGGCCGCATCGTGTTCCAACGCCGTTGCGGCATTGTCGAACGCCGAGGCGCCGGCGCCGATCACGGCGACGGCTTTTCCGGCCAGCGATGGGAAATCGATTTGCTCGGCGGTGTGCGCGTAGCGATCGCGCGGCAGAGCGTCCGCTATCGTCGATGGCACGAACCATTGGCCGGAGCCTTCGATGCCGGTCGCCAGCACGATTTTGCGCGTGATCAGGGTCTCGGGGCGGCCGTCGATGTTCGCATGGACCGCAAGCAGGCCATCCTCCAAAGGTTCGATATCGCCGACGTACGCGTCGTTGGTGACGTCGATGCCGGCCATGTGTCGCACCCACATGAGATAAGCCTGCCACGATTCGCGCGGGATCTTGCTCAGTCCCCGCCATGAGTCCTCGCCGAAGCGCGCCTGCCACCAGGCGCGCGCCGACAGGCTGGCGATGCCGAGATCGGGCCCCGTCACGGTCTTGGGTGTGCGCAGCGTGTGCATGCGGGCGAATGTCAGCCACGGCCCCTCTAAACCTTTGGGATTGCGATCCAGCACGCGGACATTGGTGATCCGCTCGCGCAGCAAACGAAACGCGATCGAGACGCCGCTCTGGCCGCCGCCGACGATGATGACGTCATGAACCGCTTTGCCGTCGCGATTTCCGGCCATCGTCCAGGGCCGCGCTGGATAGCCCAGACAATCCAGTTCAAAGCGAACGCGCCGCTCGAGTTCGGCGAGGCCGGAACCGTTGTCTTCCGCCGCCATCATCGGCTTTCTGTCCGGATTTGACGTTCGATCGGCAGCGGCGCCCGCGACATCGATTGGGCAAAGGCGACCACATGCGGCTCGAGCCGGCCGGCCAGTGCCCGGGCGTCACCGGTCGTCGCCGCCAGTTTGGCGACGCATTCGCGGACGCGGCCGCGCAGGTCGGTGGTGTCGACCGAAATCACCTTGCGATCGCGAACCTTGAAGGCGCCGCCGACCATCACGTCGGTGACCGCGGCCGAATTGGCGCAGGTCACCAACTGATTGACCAGATCGGTCGGAGGGATGAAATCGACATGATCGAGGTCGAACAGCGTGAGATCGGCGCAAGCGCCATGCTCCACCCGGCCGCACGCCGCGAGCCCCAGCACGTCGGCGCCGCCTTGCGTCGCGAGCCGAACGATCTCGGTCGCTTTCGGCCAGTTCTCGCGCGGTTCGGCAAAGGCCCGCGCGCCGAACGAGGCCAGCCGCATCGCCTGCAGCATGCTCAGCGAGTTCTGAAGAATTGGCGCCGTCGGTGGCCAGGCCGACATTGATGCCGCGCTCCAGCATCGGCTTGATCTGCGCGATGCCGGATCCGAGCCTGAAATTGCTGGCGGGGATGTGCGCGATCGAGCAGCCATGTTCGGCGAGCAGATCGAGATCGTGTTCGTCGACCCAGACGCAATGCGCCGCCGTAAAACTCGGTCGCAGCATGCCGAGGTCGGCGAGATAGTCGAGCGCCGAGCGCCGATAGATCTTGCGCGCGACGACGGCCTGCAACCGCGATTCCGCGATGTGCATGTGAATGGGTAGTTCGTGACGGTCGGCGACATCGAGGCAGTCGCGCAGGAACCGTTCCGAACAGTGATGCGGAATGGTCGGCGCGATCGCCATGGTGACGCCGTCAGGCAGGTCGGCCTGCGCGGCGGCGATGGTCCCGATCGCGGCAATGGTCCGTTCGCCGCCGGCGAGGTCGAACTTGCCGACGGTTTCACGTAGATCGGGCGGCAATGCGTCCGCCAATCCGGGAATTGAGCGGAACAGGCTCTGGTCGGCGACCATCGGCGCCAGCACGGCGCGCATGCCGGCGTCCGCATAGGCGCGCGCCGCGGCGGTGAAACCTTCTTTGGTCGGTTGCGGAAATTCATAGAACAGATCGAAGCAGGCGGTGCATCCCTTCGACAGCATGTCGATCGCGCCGAGCAGCGTCGACAGATAGATCGTGTCGGGATCGCGTGTTCCGGCGAGCCACGGTCCGTTGGTCAGCGAGGCCTCCAGCGTCCACGCCTCGGCGACGCCCTTCATCAGATTGGCGTGGCCGTGGGTATGGGCATTGACCAGGCCGGGCATGATCAGGCGGTCATGCGCATGGTGCCGCGTGGCGGTCGTCGCATCCAGCGTGCCGGGTGCGCCGATCGCGGCGATCTTGCCGCCTTTGATCAGCAGGTCCTTGCGTTCGGCGCGTCCGGATTCGGGATCGAGCACCATTCCATCGCTGAGCAGCAGGCTTCCATCGGTGTTCATCGGGATGGCTCCGCCGGATGGGTTTCGATCCAGTGGCGGGCGATGTCGGAGCGGCCGGCGAACCAGATGCCGTCATGCGTGGCCGCGTAATCGAGAAACTGCTCGATCGCCTCGAATCGCGCGGGCTGACCGGAAATCCGGCTGTGCAGGCTCACCGTCATCATCCGCGGGCTGGCGGCGCTCTCGGCATGCAGCACCCGCAGCGCCGAGCAAAGATGATCGTAGAACTCGCTCGCGGTGCCGAGCTTGGCGGTGGCTAGCCGGTTGTCGTTGTTGGTGAAGCTGTGGGGGATGATCAGATGTGGCCGCTCGCCGACCTTGACCCAATAAGGCCAGTCGTCGGCATAGCTGTCGGAATCGTACAGCAAGCCGCCATGTTCGACCAACAGCGCCCGGGTATGCTGACTCGGCGAATAGCGGCTCTGCCAGCCGAGCGGGCGGCGTCCGATCGTTTGCTCGAGTCCAGCGATGGCCCGCGCGATCACGGCACGCTCCTCCTGTTTGCTCAGCAGGAAATGCCGGATGAAGCGATCGCCATGGCAACAGAGGTCAAAACCGTATTCCGTGATGGCCTGCGCGATCTGCGGATTGCGCGTCAACGCCTGGGCGCAGGCATTGATTGTCAGCGGGATGCCGCGATCTCTGAAAAGTTTCGCAATGCGCCAGAATCCGACTCGCGAACCGTATTCGAACAGCGACTCCGACACGAAATCGCGCGTGCCGGCCGGCACTTCGGTCGGAATGCCGTCGGTCAGCGCGCTCTCGGTGGCGCGATCGCCATCCGGAATCGAAGGCTCGGCGCCTTCCTCGACATTGAGGACGATGACCAGCGCCAGGCGAGCGCCGTTCGGCCATCTTGGATCGGGCGGCGTGTTGCCATAGCCGATGAAGTCGCGATCGTTGTTGGCCTTCATGATGCGAGTGCAGCCTCGGGCAGCAGGCTGCCGATCTTTTCGGCGAGGCCGAGCAGCAATTGATCACGCCGCGGACCGGCGATCAGGGATAGCCCAACCGGGCAGCCGTCGACGGTCGCCGCCGGGATATTGAGTTGCGGCAGCCGGCACAGGCTAGCGACGCAGGTCAGCGCCAGCGTCTTTTCCCGGAATGCGATCTGCGCCGACACCGGGGCGTCCCGACGTGGCGGCAAGTCATGCGCGGTCGGCAGCACCAGCACACCGTCATCGCCGAGCAACGCCGTCAACCGATCGGTCAGCGCCTCGCGCCTGATGACTGCGGCAGCATACTTCGCCGGATCGACCCGGGACGATAATTCGATACGTTCGGCCACAGCCTCGCTCAGCGTCCGCCCCGGTGCGGTGGCCCACGCGCCGAGCGTCGACCAGAGGTCGGTGAGTTGCAGCGGCCGGAAGGTGTCGAGCCAATAGTCGACGCCTTCCGCGAACAATTTGACCTCAGTCATGTCGCCGAGCGATCGCGCCACCGGCAGCAGCGCGGTGCCGATCTCGGGCATGGGGATGTCGAATGCATCGCGCGCCAGCATCAGCCGCGCCGGCTTGGTCGATTCGACCGGCCCGAAATAGACTTCACCGACGCGCTTCAAGATCGTCGGGTCGCGCGCCAGCCAGCCGACGGTATCGAAGCTCGGCGCCATCGCCATGATGCCCGCGGTCGACAGGCGGCCGTAGGTCGTGCGCAGCCCATACAGGCCGCAGAAGCTCGCGGGCACGCGCACCGATCCACCGGTATCGGTGCCGAGCGCGAAATCGCAAAATCCGGCGGCGACCGCCGAGGCCGAGCCGCTGGAGGAGCCGCCGGGGACCCGGTCGGGCGCTTTGGGATTGATTGGTGTGCCGAAATGCGGATTCATCCCGAACATGCCGCACGCGAGTTCGTCAGTGTGGGTCTTTCCGATCAGATGGGCGCCGGCCATCAGCGGCACCAGGGCGGCGGGCGCGGTGGTGACCGCGGGCGCGGCCTCGCGCAACCGGTCCGGATTGCCCCACGCGGATTTATATCCGGCGATATCGATCAGGTCCTTGGCGGCGAAAGTCAGGCCGGCGAGGGGGCCATTGGTCACGAGCCGCAGCGACGACGGTCCATGCTCGACAAACGCCAGACGCCTGATCTCTTCGCGGTCGACCATGATGAATTACTCGGCAGCGTCGGTCAGCTTCGGCCGTGCTTCGGGCAGACCGTAGCTGCCCATGAAGTCGTCGACCGCGCCCTTGACGCTGTCCCAATCGAAAAACCGGAAGGCATTGCCGCGGGTCACCAGGGGTGCGCCGGAGTAGAACATCTCGTATTGCAAATGGCGCGAGCCGAATTCGGAGCCGACCGCGTCCCACGCCAGCTTCATCAGCTTGACGCGCTGCTCTGAAGTCGCCACCGGCGAGCGCTGCGTCTTGTGAATGATGGCGTTGGTCTCGGGCGTCGCGAAATCGGCGTAAGACGATGGCACCATGATCATGCCGCCGCCGGACAGCGAACGGATCGCCTCGACGATTTCGGGATAGGTGGTCTGCGCGATCACCTGCGCGGTGCATAGCAGCGAACGATCAGGCACGTAATATTCCCCGAACGTCTCGCCCTTCAGTTCCATCGCAATCACAAGCGCCTCGATGTTGCTGACCTTCGCCGCCATCAAGCCCAGGGTTTCGCGCACCTGCGGATAGTTGATGATGTTGTTGGTCTCGGCGATCTTGCGCGCCAGTCCGAGCAGGAATTTCGAGCTTGGCCATCAGGCGGACGATGCACTGATAGTTCTGGAACACGTGCGCCCTGGTGTCGTGCCATTGGGCGTTCGCCATCCGCAGGTCCTTGAACACGAAGACGCGGTCCCACGGAATCTTGACGTCGTCGAAATGAACCACCGCGTCGTTCTCGTCGAAGCGCGACGACAGCGGATAATCGAATTCGGATGTCGCGTTCTGCTCGTAACTGCGCCGCGACAGCAGGGTGAGCCCTTTGGCGCCGAGCGGCACCACCGCCGTGAACGCGTAGGCCTCATCGCCGGCCTGCAGGGCCTGGAAACCGGAGACCATCAATTCGTTGGCCATCACGCCGCTGGTCGCGAGCATCTTGGCGCCGCGAATGGTGATGCCGCCGGAATCCTCATCGACGACGGAGGCCACCAGATGCGGATCGGGCTGGCCGCCGGCCGATCTGGCCTTGTCGGATTGCGGGTTGATGATGACGTAGGACAGGAAAAGGTCGTTGTCGCGCGCGTACCGAAAATAGGACTCCAGCGCGGCGGCGCGGGCCGGGTCGTAATCGCGGATAGGTCGCAAGGCCCATCCGAAAACCCGCCAGCGTCGAGGCGACATGATCCGGCGAGCGGCCGATCATGCCGCACGACAAGGTCGACCATTTCTCGATGGCCTGGCGGCGCCGCACCAGGTCGCCATAGGTTTTGGGCAGCAGCCAGGAAAGATTGACGCGCTCGCCGCTATCGGGCGACGTGAACGTCATCGCTTCCAGGTTTTCCGGCGCGGCCTGAAAATCGTATAGACTCGCCACGCTGCCGATCGCGTTGCGAAAGCAGCTGTCGGTGGTGACGTCGGCAACCCTGCGCCCGTCGATATAGATCGAACGGTCGTCGCGCAGACTCGCGAGATAGGCTTTTCCGTCCTTGGTGGCCATGCAGGACTCCGCAAGATGTGCTGGAATCCGACGCCAGGCATTTACCCATTGCAGCCGGAATTGAGTTCGACAGTAGAATTCACGGCAATCGCCGGTCAAGCCGATCCGTTGGGCAGCGCCATCGTCGAGTTGTCGGGACTTTTCAGGCCTCGTGTGCGCGCTTGATCAGGGAATGAGCACAAAGAAGCGAAAAATGTGCAATTGCATACCGCCCGGCGGTTTGCGCGCCAGCCCTCTAGCTAATTAGCGGCGAGGAAAGCCGATGCCGCCTTGCCGTGCTCGTAGCGCAGCCGGGCCAGATCCATCCCGACCGGCACGCCATCGGTCACGCGCCACTGGCCACCGATCATCACCCGGTCGGCCTGGTGCGCGCCGCACAGCACCAGCGCCGCGATCGGGTCGCCCGATCCGGAAAACCTCAGTTCTTCCAAGGTGTAGCAGGCGAGGTCAGCCTGGCAGCCGGGCTCCAGCCGGCCGATGTCGCGGCGCCCGAGCAACCTGGCCGATCCTTCGGTCGCCCAACGGAAGGCGTCGAGATGCGTCACCGCGGAGGCGTCGTAGGCCAGCCGTCCCATCAAAAACGCATGACGGACCGTTTCGATCAGGTTCGAACTGTCGTTGGAGGCGGAGCCATCGACGCCCAGTCCGACCGTCACGCCGGCCGCTTCCAGATCGCGCGTCCGGCAGATGCCCGACGACAGCACCATGTTGGACGTCGGGCAGTGGCACACGCCCATGCCGTGCCGGCCAAGTCGCGCGATTTCGGCGTCGTCGAAGTGGATACCGTGCGCCAGCCAGACCCGTTCATTCATCCAGCCGACCTGCTCGAGATAATCGAGCGGACGGCAGCCGAAATGTTCGAGGCAATAGGCATCCTCGTCGTGGGTCTCGCCGAGATGCGTATGCAGCAGGCAATCATGTTGCTCGGCTAACCTGGCCGTGTCGATCATCAATTGTTTGGTGACATTGAACGGCGCGCAGGGCGCCAGCGCGACCCGCAGGAACGAACCTTCGCCGGGATCGTGATATCGCTTCAGCACGCGTTCGCAGTCGCTGATGATCGCATCGTAACTCTGCATCAGCCGTTCGTCGGCGATGCCGCCATCGCCGAAGCCGACATTGACCGCGCCGCGCGTCAGCGTCATCCGCATCCCCAGTTTGAAGGCTTCCTCGGCCTCGATATCGACCGCATCGGCCATATCCTGCGGAAATACGAACAGATGGTCGGATGCCGTCGTACAGCCTGAAATAAGCAGTTCGGTGAGCGCGACGCGTACCGCGAGCCGGAAGCAGTCGCGGTCCAGATGCGCGCCCCAGATCGGATAAAGCTGCTTCAGCCATGGGAACAGCGGCTTGTTGATCGCTTGCGGATGCGCGCGGGTCAGGGTCTGGAAGAAATGATGATGCGCGTTGACGAGGCCCGGAATGATCACGTGCCGCCGTGCATCGAAGATCTCATCGCACCGTGCGGCGGGGCCGTTTGGCCCAACCAGTTCGACGATCCTGCCACCTTCGACGACCAGTCCGCGCGTTCCCTCACTCGCCAGCATCGCGATCGGATCGCGAATCCAGATTCTCATCGATGCCGTCCGGCGTCTGGTATCGGTCTCATCTCACCCTTTCGAACGTGGCCAATTGCTTGGCATGCGGCATCCCGGTCTGGTTCTGCCCGAGCAAAGATTGGAGCAAGGAGGATGCCAAGCGATGCGGCCTCATCGGGCCGACTAATGCTTTGGTAGTGGTCCAGACGCCGGAAACAGATCGTAACAAATCGTGGCGGGAGAGGTTTGCGCCCCAGTGAGTGACAGGAAGCCGGCCCGCGGATCGCTCATGCCGGGCCCCGATGACCCCCGGCGGACGGATTTATTCCCGAAGTGAAACCGGTTTGGCCCGCTTGGCGCGCGGATTGCTTGTGTGATCCGCGGCGCGGATTGCCGTCGCCGTAGTTTGGGACCGGGGCCGATCGGAAAATGGATAAGTTTGCAGATCTAAAGCCACGGCTGGTGTTGACCGGCATTACCAAGCGTTACCCCAGTGTGGTTGCCAATGACGATGTCTCGCTGAGCATCCGCCCGGGCGAGATTCATGCGGTGCTCGGCGAGAATGGCGCCGGCAAAAGCACCCTGATGAAGATGATCTACGGCGTCACCAAGCCCGACGCCGGCACGATCATGTGGAATGGCCAGTACGAAACCATCACCGCGCCGTCGCAGGCACGACGATTGGGCATCGGCATGGTGTTCCAGCATTTCTCGCTGTTCGAGACGCTGACGGTCTGGGAAAACATCGCGCTGGCGCTCGATGAGCACGTTCCGACCGCGCAACTGGCGGCTGCAGATCACCGAGGTCTCGGAAAAATACGGACTTCCGATCGATCCCTATCGGCTGGTCCACAGCATGTCGGTGGGCGAACGCCAGCGCGTCGAAATCGTGCGTTGTCTGCTGCAGGAACCTAAACTTCTGATCATGGACGAGCCGACCTCGGTGCTGACGCCGCAGGCGGTGCTGGTGCTGTTCAAGACGCTGCGACGGCTGGCCGCGGAAGGCTGCAGCATTCTCTATATCAGTCACAAGCTCGACGAGATCCGCGCGCTCTGCGACACCGCGACGGTGTTGCGCGGCGGCAAGGTCAGCGGCGGCGCCATCCCCCGCAACGAGACCAACGAGAGCCTGGCCCGCCTGATGATCGGCGGCGAACTGGCGGAATGTCATCTCACCCCGCGCGAAGCCAAGGAGGTGCGGCTCGACGTCGACAAGCTGACCCTGGCTTCGCCGGATCCGTTCGGCACCACGCTTAAGGATATCAGCCTGCAGGTGCGCAGTGGCGAGATCCTCGGCATCGCCGGCGTGTCCGGCAACGGCCAGAAGGAATTGATGACGGCACTGTCGGGCGAACGCCTGAGCAGCGGTGCGATGATCAAGCTGTTCGGAACTCCGGTCGGCAATCTCAACCCGGCGCAGCGCCGCGCGCTCGGGCTGACCTTCGTTCCCGAGGAAAGACTGGGGCGCGGCGCGGTGCCGCCGATGAGCCTGTCCTACAACGCGCTGCTGACCGGCGCGCGCAAGGGCATGGTGCAGCGGGGCCTGATCCATCCGACCGTGATGAAGACCTTTTCCAAGGACGTGATCGAGCGCTTCAAGGTCAAATGCGGCGGCGACCAGTCGGTCGCTTCAAGTCTGTCGGGCGGCAATCTGCAGAAATTCATCGTCGGCCGCGAGACCATGCTGGCGCCGAAGATGATGATCGTGGCGCAGCCGACCTGGGGCGTCGATGTCGGCGCCGCGCAGCTGATCCGCCAGGCATTGATCGATTTGCGCGACCAGGGCGTCGCCATCCTGGTGATCTCGGAGGAACTCGATGAACTGTTTACGATCAGCGACCGGCTTTCGGTGATCGCCGAGGGGCGGCTGTCGCCGTCGGTGAAGCCGGCGGAGACCTCGATCGAACAAATCGGAACATGGATGAGCGGCAAATTCGGCGACAAGGCAGGCGAAGGCGCTGTTTCCGCAAACTCGCACCTGGAGACTGCTGATGCTCAGGCTTGAGCGGCGCGCGACGCCTTCTGCCGTGATGGGTTTTGTATCGCCGCTGCTGGCGGCGGCCGGCATGCTGGTCACCGGATTCCTGCTGTTCAGCGCGCTGGGCAAGGATCCGGTCGAAGCCTTCTATCTGTTCTTCATCAAGCCGCTGTCGACCAGCTACGGCATCGGCGAATTATTGCTCAAGACCACGCCGCTGTTGTTGTGCGGCCTGGGGCTGGCGCTGGGCTTTCGCGCCAACGTCTGGAACATCGGCGCCGAAGGTCAACTCACCATGGGTGCGATCTTCGGTGGCGGTGTCGCGCTGTGGTTCGGCGACAGCGACTCGATATTTGCGATGCCGCTGATGCTGCTGGCCGGAATCGCCGGCGGCATGATCTGGGCTGCGATCCCGGCCTTCCTGCGCACCCGCTTCAACACCAATGAAATCCTGGTCACCCTGATGCTGGTGTATATCGCCCAGCTCGTGCTGTCCTGGCTGGTGCACGGCCCCTGGCGCGACCCGCAGGGGCAAAACTATCCGCAGTCGACCGGCTTCGGTGATGCCGAGACCATGTCGACGTTGATCAGCGGCACGCGCGTGACCTGGGGCATCGTCTATGCGCTGGTGCTGGCGGTGGTCGCCTGGATCTTCTCGCAGAAGACCTTTGCGGGCTTTCGCATGCAAGTCGCGGGTCTCGCGCCCGCCGCCGCGGCTTATGCCGGCTTCTCGGAGAAGCGCAATATCTGGATCGCGCTGATGCTGTGCGGCGCGACCGCGGGGCTTGCGGGGATCCTGGAAGTCGCCGGTCCGATCGGGCGGCTGCAACAGCAGATCTCGCCGGGCTACGGCTTTGCCGCGATCATCGTCGCCTGGATCGGACGCTTGCATCCGATCGGCGTGGTGGCCGGCGCGCTGCTGATGTCGCTGCTCTATCTCGGCGGCGAGTCGGCGCAGATGGGGATGGGCCTGCCGGCCGCGATCACCGGACTGTTTCAGGGGCTGCTGCTGTTTTATCTGCTGGCCGCCGATCTGTTCATCACCTTCCGGCTGAAACGCGTGGTGCCAGTCGAGAGCAATGTCATCAAGCCGACCGCACCGGCGGCACCTGCGGAGAGCGCGGCATGAGCCTTCTGATCGCGATGATCGCCTCGACCGTGGTCGCGGCGACGCCCTTGATCTTCGCCGCGCTTGGCGAAACCATCGTCGAACGCTCCGGCGTACTCAATCTCGGCATCGAGGGCATGATGCTGATGGGCGCGGTGGCCGGCTTTGCCGCGACCTATGCTACCGGCAGCGACGCGGTGGGCTTTCTGGCCGCCGCCGCCGCCGGTGTCGCGCTGTCGCTGGTGTTCGGCTTTCTCACGCTCAATCTGCAGACCAACCAGGTCGCGACCGGGCTGGCGCTGACCTTGTTCGGCATCGGACTGTCGGCGTTCGTCGGCTACAATTATGCGGGACTGCCGGTGAACCGGCTGGAGCCGATCACGATCCCCGGATTGACCGCGATCCCGGTGATCGGCCCTCTGCTGTTTCACTACGACGTCATGGTCTATCTCTCGATCGCGCTCTATCTCGGCGTGCTCTGGTTCCTGACCAAATCGCGGATTGGCCTCACGCTACGCGCGATCGGTAAATCGCCCGGCGTTGCGCATGCGATCGGCAAATCGGTTCTGACCACGCGCTATCTCGCAGTGGCGTTCGGCGGCGCCACCGCCGGCATCGCCGGCGCGTATCTGTCGCTGGTGCAGACCCCGATGTGGGTCGAGGGCATGTCGGCCGGCAAGGGCTGGATCGCACTGGCGCTGGTTGTTTTCGGGACCTGGAAGCCGACCCGAGTGGTGATCGGCGCGTATCTGTTCGGCGGCGTCACCCAGTTCCAGTTGTTCGCGCAGGGCTTTGGTCTGCCGATCCCGACGGAATTCCTGTCGATGCTGCCCTATGCGGCGACCATCATCGTGCTGGTGATCATCTGCCGCGATCCCAAGACCATTTTGCTGAACCAGCCGGCGTCGCTCGGCCACAGCTTCCATTCGGCCGCGTGACAAGGGGCCACGCGGTCCGTTCTGCATCACCACGTACAAGCTCCAAACAGAAGGTAAGCATCATGAAGCGTAGACAAGTCCTGAAATTGTTGCCGTTGGGCCTCGCGGCGGGATTGACCGTGACCGCGCCGGCTGACGGTATTCGCCGCCGAGCCGCTCAAGGTCGCGTTCGTCTATCTGGGCCCGCGCGGCGACGGCGGCTGGACCCAGCAGCACGACATGGGCCGCCTCGGCCTCGAAAAGGCGATGGGCGACAAGATCAAGACCACCTTCGTGGAGAACGTCCCCGAGACCGCCGATTCCGAGCGCGTGTTTCGCCAGCTGGCCTCCGACGGCTACAAGCTGATCTTCGCGACCTCGTTCGGCTACATGGAGCCGCTGCAGAAAGTCGCCAAGCTGTTTCCGGACGTCAAGTTCGAGCATGTCAACGGCTTCAAGACCGCGGCCAACATCTCGGTGTACGAACCGCGTTTCGAGGAAGGCTTTTATCTGATCGGCACCATCGCCGGCCAGATGACCAAGAGCAACACGCTGGGCTTTATCGGGTCGTTCCCGATCCCGAGCGTGGTTCGCAACATCAACGCGATGCAGCTGGGCGCGCAGGCCGTCAATCCCAAAGTGAAGACCAAGGCGATCTGGGTCAACACCTGGTACGATCCAGGCAAGGAGCGTCAGGCCGCGGATACGCTGATCGCGCAGGGCGCCGACAACGTGGCCCAGAACACCGACTCGCCGGCTTCGATCCAGGCGGCGCAGGAAAAGGGCACCTACGCCTTCAGCATCGATGCCAACATGGAGAAGTTCGGTCCCAAGGCGCAATTGTCGGGCACCACCGAAGACTGGAGCGGCTACTACATCGCCGAGACCCAGAAGGTGATGGACGGCAGCTGGACCGGCAACCGGCACACCCGCTGGGGCCTCAAGGAAGGCATGGTGGTGATGGCGCCGCTCAACGCCGCGATCCCGCCTGCCGCCGTGAAGGTGTTCGAGGAGAAGAAGGCCGCGCTGGTCGCCGGCACGCTCAATCCGTTCGGTGGACCGATCAAGGATAACACCGGCAAGGAATTGGTCGCCGCCAACACGACGATGGCTCCAGCCACCTTCAACTCCCTCAACGTCTATGTCGACGGCATCGACGGCAGCGTTCCCAAATAGAGCAGCAGCCCACATTGACGCGTGACAGTGTGCCGGCATCTCGATGGGGTGCCGGCACATCGTTTCGATAACAACAACATTGCCCGGAGGACAACCGCCATGGAACGGGGCCGCCATGACATCTGCGCTTGAAGCCGTCCACGTCTCGAGTTCCGCGCTGCCGGTAATCGATATCGCTGGCCTCTCGTCGAATTACGCTGCCGATCGTGAGGCGGTCGCCGAACAGCTTCGCAGCGCCTGTCTCGACAATGGTTTTTTCTACATCAGCAATCACGGCGTGCCGCCGGCGATGATCGACGCGCTCTTCGAAGTGACGCGAGGTTTCTTCGACAGCCCGGCCTCGATCAAAAGCGCGGTCGACAAGCGGCTCTCGTTCTGCCAGCGCGGCTTTGAACCGATGCGGGCGCAGACTCTCGAGGCAGGCGCGCCGCCGGATCTGAAGGAAAGCTTTTATATCGGGCCGGAACTGGGGCTCGACGATCCCCGCGTGATGGCGCGAAAATTCAATCACGGCCCCAATCTGTGGCCGGACGGCATGCCGAGCTTCCGGCCGGTCACCGAAGATTATTTCGAGATCATGCTCGGCCTGAGCCGCAGGCTGATGACCGGGCTGGCGCTTGCGCTGCGCCTCGACGAGAACTATTTCGCCGATTATTGCACCAACCCGCACGCCACGCTGCGGTTGCTGCATTATCCGCCGCAGCCCGCCAACGCGGCGCCCGGCGAAAAGGGCGCCGGCGCGCATAGCGATTTCGGCGGCGTGACGCTGCTGCTGCAGGACCAGAACGGCGGCCTGCAGGTGCAGGGCAAGACGAGGGATGAGTGGATCCATGCCACGCCGCTGCCCGGCACCTTTGTCGTCAATCTCGGCGATCTGATCGCGCGCTGGACCAACGACCGGTTTCGCTCGACGGTGCATCGCGTCGTCAATGCGTCGGGACGCGAACGTTATTCGGTGCCGTTTTTCTTTTCCGGCAATCCGGATCAGCACGTCGAATGTTTGCCGTCATGCCTGGAGCCGGGCGACGCCGCAAAATATCCGCCGACCACGGTCGAGGGTCACCTGCGCGAGATGTACCGACGGACGTATAAATAATTAGCTAGGGATCAATTTGGTGCGCGGTTTGCCGTTCGCGGAGCAGGCGTCCGTCATTGCGAGCGAAACGAAGCAATCCACGGGCGCAGGTACGCGCGGCCCCTGGATTGCTTCGTCGCTTCGCTCCTCGCAATGACGATGAGGCAAAACACGATGTCTAACTTCGATCCTGTTATCCTGATCCACGGTGCCTGGCAGGGCTCATGGGCGTGGGCGCGCTTCATCCCGTATCTCGAGGCCGCAGGCCTGACGGCGCACGCGGTCGATCTGCCCGGCAACGGTGTCGATGGCAGCGATCCCGCGGAAGTCACGTTTGAAGCCTGCTTGCAGCATGTCCACGGCATCGTCCGCGCGCGCGATCGGCCCGTCAGCCTGGTCGGTCATTCCGGTGGCGGGCTGTTGATCACCGCGTTCGCCGAGCGCTGGCCTGAATGCGTTTCGCGGCTGGTCTATGTAGTCGGAATGATGCTGCCGGACGGAACAAGCTTCGAGCAATTGGCGTCGCTTATACGAAATGACTATCCCGAAGCTTCCGGCATCTGGCCGTATCTGCAATGGTCGGATGATCGCAAGGTATCGCGGGTTCCGGCTGAGGCGGCGATCGCGATTTTCCTGCACGATTGTTCCGCCGATGATGCCGCTGCGGCTGCCGCAAGGTTAACGCCGCAAGGTGAGGGCGGTCGGGCGGTTACCACACCCGCCACTGCGGAGCGTTACGGTCGCATTCCCCGGCTCTACGTCGAGGCGCTGGACGACCGGTCCGTGGTCCTGCCGGTACAGCGCGCAATGCAGGCGCGCGCGCCCGGCGCATCGGTGGTATCCTTGTCGACAGGACACGCGCCGCAATTTTCCGCGCCGGCGCCATTGGCCGACGCGATCGTTCCTTTTCTGACTTCGGCTCGAAACTAGAAAAGGCTTGGGAGGTTTGGATCAGGCCGCGCGGGTCTGCGGCTGATAGGGCGCCAACTCGTTTTCCAGAATGAACTGGAGCGCGCCATCGTTTTCGACGGCATATCGGAGTTCGCCTTCGGAGGTGGTGAAGATAGCGACGACTTTGCCGGTGCTGCTTTTACCTTTGGCGACATGATCGCCAATTGCAAACTTGGCCATGAAAGTTCCTCTTGTCCCAACACGTGAGTTAAGCCGGACCGCGGTAGGCGCGGATCAAGGCGCAACTTTGAATACGCGATCAACTTGAGTTGCTGAATTCTTCACTCAATGTGTAAAGGATTCGCTAACTCAACGCTTTGGGAAAAAGGCGGTTCCAGTTCGATCGAGTCGGGAGCGTGGCTTGACGGCCACGGCCAAATCGCCGCGGCCGCATTTTTTAAGCATGTTCTGCCACTTTCGCGGGCTCCGTCTTGCTGTTCTCGCCGAACTTGCGCACGGCTGTATAGAAAGCAGGCGTGAACAGCAGGCCGAAGCCGGTCACGCCCAGCATGCCTGCGAACACCGCAGTACCGAGTGACTGTCTCATTTCGGCGCCGGCGCCGGTTGCAACCACCAGGGGTGCAACGCCGAACACGAATGCAAGCGATGTCATCAGGATCGGCCGCAACCGCGTGCGCGCGGCGCTGACCGCGGCTTCTGCCGCGGTGGCGCCGGCGTCCTCGGCCTGCTTCGCGAACTCCACGATCAGAATCGCGTTCTTTGCGGCGAGCCCGACCAGCACCACGAAACCGATCTGCGCCAGCACGTCGATCGGCATGCCGCGCGTCGAGCAATCCGGTAACCGACGCCAGCAGACACATCGGCACGATCATCACCACCGCGAGCGGCAGTTTCCAGCTCTCATACTGCGCCGCCAGCACCAGGAAGACGAACAAGCGCCGAGGCGCCAAAGATCAGCAGCGACGACGTTCCCGGCTGTTGCTGCTGAAACGCCAGTTCGGTCCATTCGAAGCCGATGCCGGGCGGCAGCACCTGATGGGCGAGTTCTTCCATCCGGTGCAGCGCGCTGCCGGTGGCCACGCCGGGCGCGGCGACGCCCATCACTTCGGCCGCGGGAAACAGGTCGTAGCGCGGCACGCGGTAGGGCGCGTTCTCGGACTTCAGTCGCGCCACCGTGCCGATCGGCACCATCTCGCCTGACGTGTTGCGTGCCTTGAGCCGCGCGATGTCCTGCGGATCGCGTCGGAAACTTCCGTCCGCCTGCGCGATCACCTGATAGGTGCGGCCGAGATAGTTGAAGTCGTTGACGTACTGCGAGCCGAGATAGACCTGCAGCGTGGAAAACACGTCGGTCGGCGTCAGCCCGACCTTCTCGGCCTTCTCGCGATCGATGTCGGCATAGACCGACGGCGCGCGGGTGCCGAACAGCGTGAACACGCCGGCGAAGCTCGGATCCTTGTTGGCCGCGCCGACCAGCGCCTGCGCGGCTTTCGCCAGCGCGTCGGAACCGAGACCGGCGCGATCCTGCAACATCATCTTGAAGCCGCCGGCGCTGCCGAGGCCTTGCACCGGCGGCGGCGGAATCGTCAGCACGTAAGCGTCCTGGATCACCGACAGCCGCTTGCGCAGATCGGCCAGCACGCTCGCCGCGGTCACGCCCTTGAGTTCGTGGCTGTACAGCGACGGCAATCCGGAAAAGATCGTGCCGGAATTGGAGGCGACGGTGAACGTCGTCGCATCAAGACCCGCGAACGGCGCGACGTGCTCGACGCCAGGCGTGCGTCATGATGATTTCGATCGCCTTCTTCACCACCGCTTCGGTGCGGTCCAGGGTCGCTCCCGGCGGCAACTGCACGACCGAGATCAGATAGCCCTGGTCCTGCTCGGGAATGAAGCCGGTCGGTGAGCGCGCGAACTGAAAGCCGGTAACGCCGATCAGCAGCGCATAGGCCAGCAGCATCGCGCCCACCGCCTGCACCAGACGCCGGGTCAGGCGTCCATAGGCGCGTCGACAGCCACTCGAAGCCGTAGTTGAAGCGGTCGAACCCGGCACTGACCAGGCCCGCGATGCCGGTTCGACCGAGCTTTGTGCGCCGGATCATGCGGCTTGAACAGCACGCGCGCAAAGCGCCGGGCTCAAGGTCAGCGATACGAAGCAGGAGATCAGGGTCGACGCGGAAATCGTCACCGCGAACTGCCGGAAGAACAATCCGGTGATGCCCGACAGGAACGCTGACGGCACGAACACCGCGCATAGCGTCAGCGCGATCGAGATCAGCGCGCCGCCGACCTCGTCCATGGTGACGCGCGCCGCCTCCGTCGGGCTGCATGCCCCGTTCGAGATTGCGCTCGACATTCTCGACCACGACGATGGCGTCGTCGACGACGATGCCGACCGCGAGCACCAGCCCGAACAGCGACAGATTGTTGAGCGAGATTCCGAGCGCGTAAAGAATGGCGAAGGTGCCGATCAGCGACACCGGAATCGCGATCACCGGAATGATCGCGGCGCGCCAGCTCTGCAGGAACAGGAACACGACGCCAACCACCAGCAGGATCGCGATGAAGATCGTCGTGATCACCTCGTGAACCGATTTGGCCGACGAAGATGGTCGGATCGTAGATCACCTTGTAGGCGACGCCGGGCGGGAAATCCTTCGACAGCGTCTCCGTGCTGTCAAGCACCTCGCTCTCGACCGCCAGCGAATTGGCGCCGGGCTGGGCGAAGATCAACAGCGGGATGCCCGGACCGCGGTCCATGAACGCGGTCGATCCGTAATCCGCGGCGCCGATTTCGACCCGTCCGACGTCGCGCAAGCGCGTCACGCGGCCCTGGGGATCGGACTTCAGCACGATGTCGTCGAATTGTTCGGGCGTCGACAGCCGTCCGAGCGTCTGCGACGTTGATCTGATAGGCCTGAGTCGAAGGCACCGGCGGCTGGTTGAGGATGCCGGCGGAAACCTGAACGTTCTGCGCCCGCAGCGCCGCCAGCACTTCGGCGGCGTTGAGGTCGCGTGCCGCGACCTTGTCCGGATCGAGCCAGATCCGCATCGCGTATTCGCGCGCGCCCTGGAATTGCACGTCGCCGACGCCGGGCAGCCGCGCCAGCACGTCCTTCACGTGCAGCGTCGCGTAGTTCGACAGATACAGCGTGTCGCGCGAACTATCCGGCGAATAGAGATGCACCGCGAGCAGGATGTTGGGCGTCGATTTCCGCACCTGCACGCCGAGCCGCTGCACGTCCTCGGGCAGCCGCGGCAGCGCGTCCTGCACCCGGTTCTGCGTCAGCATCTGCGCGACATTGAGGTCGGTGCCGATCCGGAATGTCACGGTCACCGTGAGCTTGCCGTCGCCGGTCGACTGGCTGTTCATGTAGAGCATGTTCTCGACGCCGTTGATCTCCTGCTCCAGCGGCGTCGCCACGGTGCGCGAGACGGTCTCCGCGGACGCGCCCGGATAGGCGGTCGTGACCTGAACCGTCGGCGGCACGATTTCCGGATATTGCGCCACCGGCAGGATCGCGAGCGCGCCGAGGCCGGCGAGCGTGACGAACACGCTCAGCACGGTGGCGAAGATCGGCCGGTCGATGAAGGTTCGGGATAGCTGCATGTTCGCCTCCTGGCGATAGCGTATCGAGCGAAGTGGCCGCGCGGTCCGCTTAAGAAAAACGCGTCGTAAGAAAAACCAGAATTCGATCCGTCCCGGTTTGATCGGAACGGATCGGGCGTCAGCCTTGGCCGTCGGCGGCCGCGTCGTAGTTGATCGTGCCGTCCTGCGGCGCGACCTTGCTGCCGGGAATGGCGCGCACCAGTCCGTCGATCACGACGCGGTCGTTTGGCATCGAGACCGGATCGGACGACGCGCAATCCGCCCCTGAGATCGCCGGTGTCGACGATCTTCGGCACGACCGTGCCGTCCGCTGCGACCGTCATGACCAGATGCTGCGACTGGTCGAGCACGACCGCGGCATCCGGCAGCAACAGCACGGAGGTCGGCGGCGCGACCGCGACGCGAAGCCGGGCAAACTGACCGGGCGCCAGAAACAGATCGGGATTGGCGACGGTGGCGCGCGCGTGGATCGTTCCGCTGGAACGATCGAGCGCGTTGTCGACGAAGTCGAGCTTGCCTTTGCGGGGAAACGTGTTCTCGTCGCTGAGGCCGATCGCGACCTCGTCGGCGAGCGGACCGCTGAGCTTGGCGCGTTCGCGCGAGAACGTCAGAAAGTCGGCTTCGCTCATGTCGAAATTCAAGATAGATCGGATCGAGCGAGACCAGCGTCGCCAGCAGCGTGGTGGCGCTGACGCCGGCGCGGCTGCCGGAGATCAGGCCGCCGATCGAGACCTGGCGGGCGCCGATGCGGCCGGTGAAGGGCGCGGTGACGCGGCAATATTCCAGATCGAGTTCGGCGTCGCTGATCCGCGCCTTGGCGTCTTCGACCGCGGCCTGCGACGAATCCTGGTCGTTGGTGCGCTGGTCGACCGTCTCCTGGGTTGCGAATTCGTTGTGCCGGAGCGACTGCGCGCGCGACAGTTGGGTGTTGGCGAGCGCGACGCGTCGCTTGTCGCGGTCTGCAACTGGGCCTTGGCCTCGGCGAGCTTGATTTCGTAGGGACGGGGATCGATCACGAACAGCAGGTCGCCCTTGTGGACGATCTGGCCATCCTGGAAATGGATCTCGGTCAGGATGCCGCCGACCTGGGCGCGCAGTTCGACCCGGTTGACCGCGGAAAACTGCCCGAGAAAGCCGAGCCGGACGTCGACATTGCGCTGCAACGGCTTGCTGACCGTCACCGGCAACGCCGGCGCGGCGGGCGGTGCGCCGCCGGACCGCTCTTGTGGAACGGATCCATGAAATATCCCAGCCCCGGCGATTGCGACCAGGGCGATGGCAATGGCGCCGATTTTCCAGGCCGGCCGGCCCGGCTGCCGGGCGGGGGCTCGTTCGATGCTGTTCCGGTCGGTTACTTGATCCATGACATGGTCCATGAGCAGTCGTTGACGGTAGGAAAAGGCGGTATCGAAGAACGGAGGTCGCGAGGGGCGTATTGCGGGGCGGAGGCGAATTCGATGCCGAAGCTCCGTTACAAGCGAAACCAGTCGGCTAATTGGGGATTGATATTTGGAGAAAACGCCCCAATATCACCGCATATAAAAGCGGGGAGGCGTCGTTCAAGGATTTTTGGAGCGATGACAACAAAAATTAGTACAGGAAGGCCGGCGCCGTCGCGGCAGGCCGGCGGAATTCAACCGCGATGCCGCCCTGACAGGCTGCGACCAAGCTGTTCTGGGAGCGCGGCTATGAGGGCACGTCGTTCGACGAACTGATCGCCGCGATGGGGATCAGCGCGTCGAGTTTCTACAACTCGTTCGGCAGCAAGGAACAGCTCTATTGCGAGGCGACCAGCGCCTATCTGGAATAGGCCGGCCGCTGGTTCTTCGGCATCCTGAACGATGAGACGACCGACACCCGCACGGCGTTTTCGCGGCTGTTCGCCGCGACTGCCGAGGAGTTCACCCGCGCACCGACCATCCCGCGGGCTGCATGATCTCGCTGGCATGCACCCACACCGGTCCGGGATTGAAGAACATCAAGGAGATGATGGTCGAGCATCGGGCCTTTTCCGAAGGCGCCATGGCGGCGCGCATCCGCAAAGGCATCGCCTATGGCGATGTACCCGAAGATACCGATGTCGAAATTCTCGCCGCCTATTACAGCGCGGTGGCGCGCGGCCTTGCGGTGCAGGCGCGCGACGGCGCCTCGCGCGAACGGATGGAGCAAATCGGCCGGGTCGCGATGCGGGCGTGGCCGTCCGGCAAGGCCCGCGAGATGCCGGCGTCAAGCAACGCCGTCAGCCTCCCAAGCCGATCGGAAGGAACGCGGTGAGCGGCCGGTCCACTTCTTGAAGGCCTTGCGGAAACTGGTGGCGTCGGCAAAGCCGACGCGCTCGGCGACCTGATCGATCTTCATTCGGGTGTTTTCCAGAAACTCGATCGCGACCGAGCGCCTGACATCGTCGATGACCTCGCGATAGGACAGCCCGCTCTCGGCCAACCGGCGATGCATCGTTCGGAGCGACAGCCCCAATTCGGCGGCGACTTCGTCCGCGGTCGGCAGATGCTTCGAGCGGTTGAGGCACGCTGCGCGGATTTGACGGATCAGATCGGTCTCGATCGGACCCTCGGCCATCACCCGATCGCAGAACTGCTGGCAGACCTGCGTCGTGATCGGATTTGCGTTCGGGCAGGGTCGTTGCATGATGGAGGCGTCGAAGTGCCACTCCATGACGTCGGAGTTGAAATCAACAGGGCAATTGAACATGCGCTCATAGCGCCGCCAGTGCGGCGGCGGCGGGTACATGAAACTCATGCGGGTCGCCGGAAACGGCGTCTCCAGCACCTTGCTGAACAGCGACGTCATGGAGCTGCGCCAGAATTCGGCGACGAACGGCAGCAGATCGCCCAGCGACTCCACGCCGTGACTTTGCAGGATCGCCGTGCCGCGTTCGATCCGAAAACTGATCTGCTTGATCGCCGAGCCGGCCATGGTGGCGTTCTCGAGCGAGAGCAGCAACGCCTCGCCGAAGGTCGCGCCGGTCACCATGGCATAGCCGTAGATGCCGAAATCGCTGAGCCGCTGCCGTGCGCCGGCGAGCAGCGCGATGTCGGTCTTCTTCGATAGCGCGCGCGCGTTGCGATAGATCGCCAGGCGCTGCCGATGCGAGATGCGGGCGCGCGGATCTTCCATCTGCGCCGGCCGGACACCGGTACCCGCGAACAGGTCCTTGACCGACACGCCTTGCGCGGCGAGTTCGGCGGCGATCGCCGCGAGGCCGAGCAGGCTCTGGGTCGGCGCATCGGGATCGGCCGACAATGCGCTGACTACTTTTATCATTTGCATGATCGCCTCCCGCGACCGGCCTCGGCAGGTCCTTGGCATGTTTTGACGTTATAGTGGGGCGGCGGCGATCGGCTGTCCAGCGGTCAGGCTAAGCGGGAAACCATCACATTTTCTGGAAGCGTGCCTGCGTTCGGCACGTTTGAACCTGTTTTTTGGCACGCTTCCGCGTTGCGCGATTCCGGCCGCGGCGAGATGCTGGCTCAACAATTCAGGGAAAGGAAACGCTGGAATGACCGTCACCCATGAGATCGATGGCGCCGTCGGCGTCGTCACCCTCGCCAAGCCGCCGCATAACTTGCTCGATGACGAATTGCTCGAAGGCATGGCCGCCGCGTACCGGACGGTTGTCGGTCACGGCTGCCGCTCGATCCTGCTGCGCAGTTCGATGCGGCATTTTTCGGCCGGCGCCGACATGGCGTCGTTCGGCAAGACCACGGTCATCCACACCGACAAGGACCGCTTCAAGGAGATCATGTCGGTTTTCGAGGACGCACCGGTGCCGACGGTGGCGGCCGTGCATGGTGGCGCGCTCGGCGGTGGCCTCGAACTGGCGCTGAGCTGCGATATGATCATCTGCGCCGACACCGCCTCGCTCGGCCAGGTGGAATGCAGCGTCGGATTGATGCCGCTGCTCGGGGGAACGCAGCGCATCGTGCAGCGCGCCGGTCTGGCCCGCGCCAACGAGATCGTGATGCTCGGACGGCGCTACACGCCGCAGGCATTCGAGCGCTGGGGAATCGTCAACCTGGTGGTTCCGGAAGCCGAACTGCCCTCGGCGTCGATGACCTTGGCGCGCCAATTGGCCTCGGGGCCAACGGCGGTCTTGCGGGGCGCCAAACGGCTGGCGCGACTGGCGGCGCGCGGTGGCATCGCAGCGGCGGATGCCCATCAAGCCGAGATCAACAACGCGATCTGGGATACCGCCGATCGTGAGCGTGGCATCGCGGCGTTCTACGCCACCGGTCCGGCCACCGCCGTGTTCAAGGGAGACTGACGATGTCCGCAACTTCCTCCGCGCCTCTGAAGGGGCTCCGCGTCATCGACTTCACCCGGGTTCTCGCCGGCCCCCATTGCACCAAGACCTTGCGCGACCTCGGCGCCGAGGTGATCAAGATCGAGCCGCCGGCCGGCGATATCGGCCGGGTCGGACTGCCGCTGGTCGGAGATATCGGGCTCTATTATGTTCAGCAGAACGCCGGCAAGCGCAACCTCTCGATCGATCTCAATTGGGCCGAGGCGAGGGAGATCGTCACCGAGCTCTGTCGTTCGGCGGATATCATCGTCGAGAATTTCAGACCGGGCACGCTGGCGCGGTTCGGCCTGGGCTACACCGATGTGCAGGCGATCAACCCGCGCGTGATTTATGCATCGCTCAGCGGATACGGCCAGGCCACATCATGGCGCAGCCGACCGGCGTTTGCGCCGACCGTGCAGGCCGAGACCGGACATACCGCGATCGTGCAGGAGCATTTCGGCGACGCGTTGACCGAGCCGCGCGGCGATGCCTGCAGCCACGCTGACGTCTATACAGGATTGCAGGGTGTGATCGGCATTCTCGCAGCGCTGCAACACCGCAACCAGACCGGCGAGGGCCAGTATGTCGACGTCTCGATGGCGGCGACCATGCTCGCGGTCAACGAGCGCGCCGGCGCGTTGCTGTCGGGCATCGATGTCGACAGCGAGCCGATCGCGCTGGCGGCCAATGAATCGCACATCTACCAGCTCGGCGACGGCCGCAGCATTACCATCGCCAGCAGTCCGATCTACACGCCGATGTTCATGCGCTACTGCGCGATGATGCGGCGTAACGATCTGCTCGGCGATCCCCGTTATGCGACCGCCAAGCTGCGCCGCGAAAATATCGCGCCGCTGCTGGCGGAAGTCCGCTCCTGGATCATGACCTTCAGCGATCTGGCCGAGTTGCAGGCGCAGGTCAGCGAGGCCGGGTTGGCCATCGGATCGATCCGGACCATCCGCGAGTTCGCCGAGACCGACTGGGTCAAGGAGTGGGGCGCGGTGGTGCAGGTCGACGACCGCGCCGGTGGCACCACGCCGATGCCGGGCAACCCGTGGATCTTCAGCCGTTCGGAATTACCCGCGCCGGGCATCCCAGCGTATCAGGGCGAGCACAATGCCGATATCCTGGATGAATATCAGGTGTCCTCCGATCGCATCAGGGAACTGCAGGAGCGCAAGATCCTGCTCAGCCGCCGCAAGCCGATGGGCGCGTACGATTGAGCGCTTGGCTAGAAGAAGGCATGGACGATGATTGAACTCGACCACACCCATGACGCGGCGGCCCGAAGCTGGGTGGCCTCAGCCAACGATCCCGCCACCGACTTTCCGATCCAGAACCTGCCGTTCTCGGTGTTCCGGCGCCGGCAAGCGAAAGAGGCGTTTCGCGCCGGCGTCGCCATCGGCGATCAGATCCTGGATCTCGGCGCGGTGCGTGAAAGCAGGCTGATAAAGGGTCTCGCCGGTGAAGCGCTCGCTGCCTGCGCGGGTTCGACGTTGAACGCGTTCCTCGAAATGGGGCAGCCGGCGTGGCGGGCGCTGCGACACGCGCTGTTCGATCTGCTGCATGAAGACAACAAAGCGGCGTTCGAGAACGCGATCGAGCCGGGCCTGGTGGCGCAGGCCGATGCCGAGCATGCGGTGCCGGTGCGGATCGGCGATTATTCGGATTTCTACACGTCCTATTATCATGCGACCAACATCGGCAGAATGTTCGGCATCACGACCGAGGGCACCAATTTCGAATGGTTGCCGATCGCGTATCACGGCCGCGCCTCCTCGATCGGCGTCAGCGGACAGCAGTTTCACCGGCCGCTCGGCCAGACCAGGCGACCCGACGAGAAGACGCCGACGCTGCGTGCCTGCGAGAAGCTCGATTACGAACTGGAAGTGGCGATCTATATCGGCAAGGGCAACCCGCAAGGTACGCCGCTCCGGCTCGACGACATCGGGCAGCATGTGTTCGGCGTCGGCCTGTTGAACGACTGGTCGGCGCGCGACATCCAGGCCTGGGAGATGGCGCCGCTGGGCCCGTTCCTGGCCAAGAGTTTCGCCACCACGATCTCGCCCTGGATCGTGACCATGGATGCACTGGCGCCGTTCCGTTTGGGCTATACGCGCCTGCCGAACGCGCCGAAGCCGCTGGCCTACCTCGAAACGCCCGCGCACAGCAAGGACGGCGCGATCGATATCCAGCTCGAAGTCTTTCTCGACTCATCGGCGCATCGAAAATCGGGACTGAAGCCGACCAAATTGTCGCGCACCAGTTTTCGGCACCAGTACTGGACCATTGCGCAGATGGTCACGCATCACACCATCAATGGCTGCAATCTACAGGCCGGCGATCTGCTCGGCAGCGGCACCGTCTCCGGCCCCGAAGTCGAAGAGGCCGGCGCGATGATGGAGCTGGCGCTGAACGGTACCCGGCCGGCGCGGCTCGACACCGGCGAGAGCCGCAGCTTCATTCAGGATGGCGACGCCGTGATCCTGCGCGGTTATTGCGAGAAGTCCGGCTTCGCGCGGATCGGCTTCGGCGAAAGCCGCGGTGAGGTGCTGCCCGCGGTGGCGATCGCGGAATGAGGGCCGCTACTCGCCGGTGAGAGGGACGCGCGATCCCCGGCTCTGCGGTTGGGACTCATGTCCGCACCTGAGGCACTCATACGCCCGCTTGCCGGGAACGATGCTGACCTCGTTGACCACGATCATGTGCATGCCGCAGGCAGGACAATCGGGTCTGATGCCGTAGGTATCGATTCCGCGTTCTGCGTAACTTGAGTGTGCCGCAAATTGCGGAGCCTGTTCGCCGCTGGCCTCGGATCGAACTTTCGCCTCCATGGGCGACGCAGCGAGGCGAGACGGGACAAGGCCCGGTTGATCAAGCATTGGCCGATCGAGCCGTTTCCGATCGAGGCTCGCCTCAGGCAGACCAGGCATCAGCGTCTGACCTACCAGACCGAGCGCATGCGAACCGACTTCTCCAGCCAATGCGGGCTCGTTCAGCGCATCGCGAATCTTGATCGCATGCTCCTTGGAAAACCCGACGACCGGATGGCCATCGACCAGCGCGGGACCGTGGATTTCGCGATCCCATACCATGAAGTCTCTCGATCCTTCTCGAACAAGAAACCGACGCGAGTTTGGTGTGCTACTCATGTACGCTCGAAAATCTGGATGCCAAAATTAATTGCCGAAAGCGGTCGATTGCAATCCGGCGTCGGTTGTCGACGCCACGGTTGCTGGAAATGCGCGGACAGGCAAATAGTTTCGAGCTTGCGCGCGCCTTAAGTTTAATTCTTCAGAATTGGATCCGACGTATCAGCTCGGCTGCGATCGTGATGTCGCCGAGGCGCGAATGTATTGATACGCCGATCAATGCGCGCCGATCGCTGGTGGTAGCCGTATGGGAATGTCTGGTAGCTCGTTGCGCTCGAGTGGTAGCTGTTTCGAAGCAGATAAAACATTTTGCAAAAGCGCTGAAATTCGTGCGCGCGCGGGAAACCATTTCGCGTGTCGATGCATTGTGGGCGGCGAGGCATTCCGCCTCGCGATAGTTGATCGTAGATCAATGGAGAGTGCCATGAAGAAGCTTGATGCCAAGACCCTTCGCAGCGTTTCGGGCGGAGCGCTGATCAAGATCGGCAATCCGACCATCACGATCGCGCCCCAGGGGACGCTGCTCTCGACAGCTGCCAAGATCTCTTAACCACTTTCTGGCGAATTGCTTTCGAAAATTGTCATTCGCAGGACAACAAGTCGACCGGAGCGTTGCCCCGGTTGACGTTTTGCAAGGTGTGCGCCCTGCGACGTCGCGGACTCGTCGGTGGTAATTAACTCTCGAAGTTACCCATCCAATTTTATCTTGTTCGGCCTGCGCGCGGGATTTATGTTTAGCGCCAGCTTAACAAATAATGACGAGTGCCATGGCCGTTGATCTAAGAGTGCATCAAACTCCCGCCGGCGATTTGCTGAGCGTCGTCGAAAGCCTGGCGCGAACCAGCAGTACGGAAGAAATCATCGAGGTGATCCGCGCCAAGGCTCGGCGCCTGATTGGTTGCGACGGGATCGCGCTGATCCTGCGCGATGAAGATCTTTGCCACTACATCGAGGAAGATGCCGTCGGTCCGCTCTGGAAGGGGCACAAATTCTCGATGACCGAATGCATCAGCGGCTGGTCGATGATTCACCGCAAGACCGCCGTCATCGCCGATGTATCCGTCGACGCGCGGATTCCATTTCACCTTTATCGCGACACGTTCGTCCGCAGCCTGCTGATGGCGCCGATCGGCGTCAGCAGCCCGGTCGGGGCGCTGGGCGCCTATTGGTCCAACGTCTACGAACCGACGGGATATGAGATCGAAACGATCGAGACGCTCGCGCGCTGCACGGCGAATGCGCTGGAGAACGCGCATCTGGTCGCCGCGCTCTCGCGTGCGCTGTCGCATGCCGAACTGGCGCGTGACGAATTGCGTCATCGCGTCAAGAATTCCTATCTTGCCGCGCAGGCGCTGGGCAAACTGAGCTTGCCGGTCGAACATTCCGATGCCTTCTCCTCCCACATCGCGGCGCTGGCGCGAGCGCACGAATTGATCGACCAGAAACTGGCGCGCCAGGGTTCGATCAAGCTTTCCGAACTGATGCATGCGGAGCTCGAGCCTTACGGACAGGATGCTCAGGGCCGTCTCAACATTCGAGGGCCCGACGTGACGCTGGAGAGCGCACAGGCCGTCGCGCTCGGCCTTGCGGTCAACGAACTCGCGACGAATTCGCTCAAATACGGCGCGCTCTCGGCATCGAAAGGCCGCCTCGACGTCGAATGGCGCGTCGATGGCAGCCATCTGATACTGAAATGGCGCGAAGCCAACGGACTGGCGGTCCGTACCGCGGCTCTGGAAAGCTTCGGCTCCCGCCTGCTGCGGCGCCTGGTCGAAGATCAGCTCTGCGGCAGCATTACGCGGCGCCTTCAGACCAACGGCGTGGTGTGCGAACTGGAGTTTCCGCTGGGATTGGCCAGCCTCTGCACCAACGCATCGATGTGGATGTCATCTCCGCCGATCGACGATCCCAATTGAAAGCGCCAGGGATCTAGAACTGATCTGTAATCCCTGGCGTCCACGATACGTTTCGACGAATCTCAAACCGCGTCTTTGGCAACCTTAAGGGGGGACGCCTTGACCGATTTGCTGGCGGGCTTGGCCGCGAATTGCATCGGTTCTTTGGTAAAGGGATTGACGCCCATCCGGGCTTCGGTGGCCGGCTTGTTGACGACCGACATCTTTACAAAACCGGGAATCACAAACTCTCCGGATTCGTTCAATTCCTTGTAGCCGACCGTCGTCATGTACTCGATGACGGACTTGACGTCTCCCTTGGCAAGCTGGGTTCCGTCAGCGATCGCGTCGATCAATTGGTTCTTGGTCATCTTGGGCATTTTTGTTCCTTTGAATTGGTGCGCACGAGCTACGAAGTAACTCTGCCTAAGACGCGGAAGGACCACGCGGCGCGCTTCTCATTCATGCCAACGGTCATGAATCACCGAGCTTAAAACCTATCGAGCCCGAAAACGCAAGCGGCGCGTGGCCTAAGCTTAGCCCATATAGGGCCGGTACCTCGGTGGACTGCGACAGATGGTATCGTCTCGCCCGGTCCGACCCACAGGCCAAGCCGGTGTCCGATCGCGACACAGCTCAGCGCTCGACCCGGTACAGGCGCCATCGCTGCGGCACCCCTTTGAGGTGGTGGATGCCGCGATCCCTGAACTGGACCTCGGATGGCGACATCAGGTCCTTGACCGCGCTGGACACCAGGACTTCGCCGGCTCGCGCCTTGGCCGCGACGCGTGCGCCGATGTGAATCGCAAGACCGACCACTTCCGCCCCGCTCACGGTGTATTCGCCCGCGTGCAGTCCGATTCTGATCTCCAGCCCCAGCGTGCGCACGGCCTCGCGGATCGCGGTCGCGCAACGAACCCCCGCAGCAGGCGCGCGAAAGGTCGCCAGCAGTCCGTCGCCGGTGGTGACGACTTCCTTGCCGCGCAAAGCCTTGAGCTCTTTGCGCACGGCGGCGTAGTAGTGGTTCATCACCCGTGTCCATCGGGTGTCGCCGAGACGCGCGGCTTTTTCGGTGGAGCGGACGATATCGACAAACAGAATGGTGGCGAGCGCCTGCTTCAGCTCCGCGCCTTGAGCGGCGGCTCGAGGCTGCTTTGTAATGTTGATTGTCAGCGGTTCATAACGATGGTTGCGCCGTCGCGCGATGGCGGCCTTCACATAGTTCTCGGCCAGATCCACGGAGCGACAGAGGATCGTTTTGTCTCTCGGCGGAAGCGTCCAGTAAACCTTTCGCTTGTCGCCGGCGCCGTGAACCTCCACCGCTCCCCATTTCAGGAAAACCGTCGAGCGAACCCGCCGAATGCACCACGCCTTCGACGTGTAGCCGGACACGTTCGACTGGTGAACACCGATCCGAAGGAATTTGGGCATGATCGTTCGGCCGATTGGAATGCCGCCGGGGCCTGCGTGCGAAACGTAGCCACACATTCCCGGGCATGCAAGTAGGCGGCCGGAGAGCCGCAGATCGACCGATCCGCGATCTCCCGGCCTCTCCGGCGCTACTTTTTACACTGCCCGGCTTTTTTACGTTCTTCGATGGTCTGCATGCAGTTTGGCGCACACATGCAGCCCGCGGTGGCGCACTTCTTTGAACAAGCATTGATACAGGCATTGACGTCGCAATTGACGGCACGCGCAGGCGACGCGAATGCCAGGGTGAGCACGCAAAAGATCATCGCAGCAAGGACGGAAAACGACAGCTGGTGAGACATGATCGCTCCTGAAAATAATAACTAAGAGAAATATGCAGCGGATATCCGCTGCCCGCACAGATTACCGAAATTGTGAGCCTTGTCTCAAGCAATTCGCCGCACGACTTGGCTTTTCGAATTCGCGGGGCGGCTGCCGGTCCGTCGAACTCGCAAGATACCGAAGCGACCTGCAACGTTGCCCCGATGCCTTGCGGCGCCGCTTACGCCGTCAAGTTGCAGCAGACGAGATATCTCGCGCGATATGCCGGAATTTGCGCTCCGATCACGATGGCTTCACGCGGGCCATGTTAAGTCGTCAGCCTGCCGCGAGGAGAACCATGAACGCATCTATTAGACCCGAATGCCCCAAGTGCGGCATGCACATGATCATCATCAAGGATTTTCCAGCCCAACCCGAGCACAGAACCTTTGAATGCCTGCGCTGCGGGCACATCGCGGAGCCTGGCGCCGCGCCGGTCAAGCCCACTGCGACACCGGTCAAAAGGAAAGGTCGGGAGGTCAGCCGACCGGAACAGCTATCGGTGCGGAGTGGCCACACCGCAGACACTCATATCTAGCACGCAGTTCGTTCTGCACCGTGATCATGCGCATCTCGCAGATCGGGCAGCGAGGACGCTCGGTCTCCGCGCCCCAAAGTGACGGCGTCGTAGTAAAGGGTTGTGATTGCCCCATGCGATTCCCCGTCTTGTTCTGGCGGGAGCACTTGGCTTCCAGTCACCGGTAGCTGCCAAGACGGTACGGTGATGATCGGATGATAATTTAGGCAACCGGCGCTGTCTATCGATTTTCGGTAGATATGGCGTGGTATTTACCTGTCCGCCGGGCTGCGTACGGGTAGGCAAGGCGACAGCGATCGCCCCGAAACGCCGCGGTTAGGCTGTGATCCCGCATCGCGGTTCTTAACAAAGCCGGCGATGTCGACTTGCAGCGACTTTAGCTCCGCTATGGAGAGGCCGACGTTCATCACTTGGCGTTTATCGGACGAGGTCGCGACTTCGGATTTTCGCTCGATCAGGTGCGCGAACTCGTCGTCCTGATGCGGGACCTCTCAAGCTCTTGCGCGCACGCACCTGATCTCGCGCAAGCACGGCTACGCGCGGTGTAATGCGGCCGCCGGTCGAGAAACCCATCATCCGCGCGCTGCGCGCCTGACGATGCAAAAAGCCCCGGATGATGATCCGGGGCTTTATCGAAATGGCCGGCGCGCAACTCCGTCCGCGCGGCTTTCAGAAACACGCTCCGGTGCGCGCGAAGTCGCCGCACCGGAGTTGGGCTTTCCTAGTGCCGGCCGTGTCCGCCGCCACCGCCGTGTCCGCCACCGCCGTGCCCGCCGCCGCCATGGCCGCCACCACCGTGTCCACCGCCACCCGGACGACCGCCACCGCCATGTCCGCCGCCGCCCGGACGACCACCGCCGTGGAATCCGCCACCCGGTCGGCCGCCGCCGGGCCGCATCCCGCCGTGTCCACCGCCGGGCCGGCCTCCGCCGTGGAATCCTCCGCCGCGGTGCCAGCCATGCCAACCCGCGCCGCCGCCCCAGCCGAGGCCCCGACGAAACGCGTAACCGCACCAATAGAAGCCGGGCCCGCGCCAGCCGTTATCGTACCAGCAATAATTTCGTCCACCGAAGATGAATTGAGCCTGTTCGATATCGCTCGGGATCGCCGCCGGCCCGATGGGATTGATAGGCACCGCGTTGGCCTGTCCGGCCGCTCCCAGCAGCACCAATGATGCCGACGCCGCGTATATCCAATGTCGCATAGATAACTCCCGTTCTTTTACACTACTCGAAACCGGCTGGGTCCTTTGAAGGCGGACCCACGGTGATTGAACTTTCACCATGGCGGAACGTATCGAAGTCACAAACGTTCCGCGAAGTTTTGTGAACGACTGTTCATGCCGATCGGCTGATCACGGAGTGAATACTTTAGGTCGTCACAGCTATTGGCGCGCGTTATTACTCGTCAAGGTTGTCATGGAGTTGTCACACGTTCGCGGCAGGACAGGCGCAACACCGCTGGCTCAACACATCAGCACCATTAACAATGCCTTCAATACGGCGGCTTTAACCACGTCGCCGGAATGGCGGTAATCGGCAGTCATCGATGAAGATCATAAGAAGACGTCACGCGGTCCAGTGCGCACTGGTGGTGGCGATCGGGATTAGGTTCGGCGCGACCGCGCCGGTGCACGCGCAATCGATATTCTCCAAGCCGGTGATCCGGCAGCAGCCCGAGGGGCTGACGCGCACCTCCGGCGCTATCGAGTACACCCGCGAAAAGACCGGCACCGCGTTCTTTGTCGACGATATCGGTCACATGCTGACCGCGGGTCACGCGGCGGACGATTGCGCGCGGGTCGTGATCGCCAAGGAAGGCCGGGTGGTGGCGGCGCGCGTGCTCGCGGTGTCGACGCAGTCCGATCTGGCTTTGATCGTGGTGCCGAAAACGCTGGGGCTTTCGGCGGTGTTTCCGCGCACCGCCACGGTCGGCACCAACGAGATGGTGTTCGCCGCGGCTTACGGCAATCTGGCGGGCATGATCGCCCGTGGCGGAACGCTCGCCAACGCCACGGTCTCGTCCGGTGCCGGGGCCGGCACCATCGCGATCGATTCCGATGTCACCTTCGGCGCCAGCGGTGCGCCGGTGCTCGACAGTCGTGGCCTGGTGCAGGGCATCATCAGCCGCCGCACCGGCGCCGATCATGTGCTGGCGGCGGACGCCGCGACGGCGAAGGCGTTTCTGGCGGCCAACCACGTCACCGTTCAGGAGGATGACCGGCCGCAGATCGCGGGATCGGCCTCCCGCGCCAACCGCGCCGCGTCGATTTCGGCGCGTGTCAGCTGTTTGCAAAACTGAGCGGCTATATCAGGGATTGTCAGCGCCGCCGGAGTTAGTTTGCCATGGGGATCGTCACGAACAATCGGAGTTTCCAAAGCCGCGCCGCGATCGCCCGCGCGTTGGCATTGGCGGGTTTGCTGGCATCGGGCGCACCGGTCCGCAGCCAGATATTGGGGAAGCCTGCGCCCGGAGCCGCTCCTGCGGCGGGAGCGCTCGACTATCGCGATCCGGCGCAGGCGCCGCCGTCCTGGGCGCAATTCGCCAAGCTGGTCAAATATCGGTTTGAAACCTGGATGGCCGCCGACGAAGCGGTGGCGAACCGGTTTCGTGCCTATGTCATCGAGCATTCCGGCAAGAACGACGGCGTGCCGCCGGCGCTGGTGCTGAAGGCCTGGCTCAATCCGGATGGTTCGGTCGAGAAGGTGTCGTTTCCATCGCTGAACGATCCGCATGCGGATGACGACCTGCGCACCATCCTCAAGCGCGGCAATGTCGGCGAGGCGCCGCCGCCGGAAATGCTGCAGCCGTTGAATTTGAAATTCTCGCTCAATTTGAAAAAGTGAACATTGCCGTAGGGCGGATTAGCGAAGCGTAATCCGCCATTCTGTGCGCATGGCGTCGGCGGGTTACGCTTCGCTAACCCGCCCTACTTTATCGCGCTGACAGCGGCAGCGGCGGGGCAGGGGCGGTCGCACCAGCACCCAGCGAGCGTTGCACCATCACGGTGTCGGCCCAGCGGCCGTGACGCCAGGCCACGCCGGGCAGCACGCCGACGCGGGCAAAACCGAATTTATCGTGCAGCGCCAGCGAAGACGCGTTGTCGGCGTCGATATAGCCGATGATCTGGCGAAATCCCGCCGCCGCGCAGATGTCGATCAGTTCCTGCAGCAACACCCGGCCGATGCCCTGGCCGACATGATCGTGGTGAATGTAGATCGAGTGCTTCACCGTGTAGCGATAGGCCGGCCGCTTGCGGAACAGCACGACATAAGCATAGCCGACCACTTCGCCGCCCTGGGTCGCCACCAGATGCGGGAAGCGGCGGTTGCGCAAATTCTTGCGGCGGTCGCGCGAGATCATCCGGCTCCGGCGTCTCGTTGTCGGTGACGCCTTCCTCGACGCCCTGGCGGATATGGCGGCGATAGATCGCCATCATGGCGTCGACGTCGCTGTCGCGCGACGGCCGCACGAGAATCGGCTGTTGGTTGTCCATGGACGATGTTCGGCTCCCTGCGTGCCGCTTATTCCGCGACCACGTAAGTGTAAAGCCGGATCCGGCCCTCGGTATCCAGCCCGCGATAGACGCCCTGGATTTCGACGTCGAAGCCGGGGAAGGCGTTGAAGGCGCCCTCGAACATCAGGAGATAGTCGATCATCGGCTTGGCCCGCTCGGTCAGCCGTTCGCCCGGCACGATGGTGGCGATGCCCGGCGGATAGACCACGAACGGCGTGGTCGCGATGCGGCCGGCGATCTCGTCGATCGGCAGATAGTCGACGTCGTTGCGCACCAGCGCGCGCGCCGCGGCGTGCGGCGACATCGCGATCTCGGGCAGATGCTCGGCCGAGAACTGCTTGGCCTGCAGCGCGCTGACATCGGCGTCGCGGAAGAATTGATGCATGTCGGCGCAAAGATCGCGCAGCCGCACGCCGGCATAGCGCAGCGGCCGGCGCCGGTAGAACTCGGGAATCGCGTCTTCCAGCAGCGCGTTGTCGTCGTGCAGTTTCTTGAACGCGACCAGCCCGCTGACCAGGGTGCCGGCCTTGCTGGCCTCGACGCCCGGCGTCAGCAGGAACAGCAGCGAGTTGAGGTCGTTCTTTTCGGCGACGATCGGTTCTCGCGCAGATATTGCGCCACCACCGGCGCCGGGATGCCGTGCTCGGCATAGCCGCCGGTGGCGCGGTCGAAGCCCGGCGTCAGCAAGGTGAGCTTGTTCGGATCGGTCATCGCGAAGCCGTCGGCCATGCCGGAAAAGCCGTGCCAGGCCGCATCGGGCGCAAGCTGCCAGAACGCCGGGTTGATCGCGAGCTGGTCGGTAGTGACGCTTTCCCAGGCGACGTTGTGCACGCCGCCGTCGCGCGCGGCGTCGGGAATCGCGACCCGGTCGGGCACGAACGGCTCGAAGAACCAGCGCCGCTCGGGCCGCGGTTCCTTTTCCTCGAACTCGCGGCGCACCGCGCGGATCTTCTTGCGCAGCTCGATGCCGAGCCGGATGGTGTCGTCCCACAACACTTCGCCGGAGCGGCCCTTCATCATCTGCGCGCCGACGTCGAGCGAGGCGAACAGCGGATAGAACGGCGAGGTCGAGGCGTGCTGCATGAAGCTTTCGTTGAAGCGCCGGTGCTCGACCCGGCGCTTCTGGCCGCGGATGTGGCGGTCCTTCATGTGGATCTGCGAGGCCTGCGAGAAGCTCGCGAGCTGCTTGTGGGTCGATTGGGTGGCGATGATGCCGGGCGCATCTTCGTCGAGATTGCCAAGCCCCATCGCGAACCGGCCGGCATAGAGCGGATGGAATTTCATGAAGCCGGCCCAGGCTTCGTCGAACAGGATGTAGTCGCAGAGATGACCGATCTTCTTGAGGATCATCTCGGCGTTGTGGATGGTGCCGTCATAGGTGCATTGCTCGATCACGGCCACGCGAAACGGGCGCGGCCGCTGCCAGGCTTCCGGATCGGTCACCAGCGGATTGTCGCGAATGCGCTGGCGCAGCAATTCCTCGTCGAGCGTTTCCCAGCGCATCGGGCCGATCAGACCCCAGGCGTTGCGCGCGGTCGGCACGTATATGGGAACGCCGCCATTGATCATCAGCGCGCCATGCAGCGCGGCCTTGTGATTGTTGCGATCGAACAGCACCAGGTCACCTTCGGTGACCAGCGCCGACAGCGCCACCTTGTTCGAGGTCGAGGTGCCGTTGAGCACGAAATAGGTTTTCTCGGCGCCGAAAATACGCGCGGCTTCCTTCTGCGCCTGCAGCGCCGGACCTTCATGGGTCAGGAGGTCGCCGAGATCGAGCACCGAATTGTCGAGGTCGTCGCGGAACACCGCTTCGCCGAGATGCTCCATGAACACCCGGCCGATCGGGCTGCGGCTATAGAACACGCCGCCATTGTGACCGGGGCAGGTCCAGAGCTGGTTGCCTTCCTCCGCGTAGTCGACCAGCGCGCCGAAGAACGGCGTCTTCAGGGTCTCGGCATATTGCTTGAGGCGGCTGATCAAATTCTTGGCGATGAACGAGGGCGTTTCCTCCGACAGGAACACATAGCCGTCGATGAAATCCAGCACTTCGACCGGCAAATCCTCGAACCGCTTGCGGCGGATCAGAAGCATGATCGGGAAGTCGAGGCCGCGGCGGCGCATCAGATTGATCAACGCGGCGGTCTTGCCCTCGAGGCCTTTCTTGCCCCAGTCGACCACCATGCAGCCGATCGCGGCGTCGGTCTGCACCGCGATCTCGGCATCCTCGATCTTGCGGGCTTTTACGACTTCGAAACCGGAGCGTTCGATTTCGGTGACGATCTGGTTGAAGCGGATGCCTTCGAGATCGTCGGCCTCGAAGCTCGGCATCGAAAACAGGAACGTGAAGCGTCTGAAATAATCCATGGATGCACCGGTGATTGGCCCGCCGCGATGTCTCGCCGCGTTGCATGACAATTCAGTGACGGTCGGAGCCGGGAATGCCTGAGAACGAAAAAGCCTGCGAAAACCGCGAACTGGCCGACGTCCGCCGGTTACCTCCGCGGTCCGTAGCGCCGCAGCGCTTCGATGGTCAGTCCCTTGCCGACCGCGCCGAAGATATCGCCTTCGACGATGCGGGCCGAGGGCAGCGCGGCGATGATGGCCTTGCGGACATGGGCGAGTTTGACGGAACCGCCGGTCAGGAACACCGCGTCGATGTCTTTGGCGGAGAGGGCGGCCTGGGTCAGGCAGATCTTGATGCGGGCCGAGATCCGGTCGGCGAGCTGCTTGGTGTGGCTGACCAGATCGGGCCGGGCGATTTCGGCGCTCAGGCCGGGTTGCACCCATGCCAGCGGGATCTCGGCCTGGCGTTTGTCGGACAGCGCGATCTTGGCGTCCTCGACTTCCATCGCGAGCGTGTGGCCGCGCTGCTCCTCGACCACGCGCAGCAGCCGGTCCAGCAGTTCCGGCTCGCTGGCCTCCTGGCGCACCTGGCGGATGTCGGCGGTGACGCGCGGCTCGTACATCCGGTTGATGTTCGACCAGGTCGCCAGATCGTGAAAATAGCTCGAGGGCACGTCGAGCCCGGCGCGCTTCATCGGACTGCCGAAACCGAACAGCGGCATCACCACGCCGAGGCTGAGCTGCTGATCGAAATCGGTGCCGCCGATCCGCACGCCGTCATTGGCGAGAATGTCCGCGGCGCGATCGGCCTTGCCATGACGTTGCGGTCCGAGCCGCACGATCGAGAAGTCCGAGGTGCCGCCGCCGATATCGGCGATCAAGGCGACTTCTTCCGCCGCCAACTGGCGCTCGTAGTCGAGCGCGGCGGCGATCGGCTCGAACTGGAAGGTGACGTCGGCAAAGCCGACTTCCTGCGCGATCTCGCGCAGGGTCTGCTCGGCCTTGCGGTCGGCGTCCGGCGCGTTGTCGACGAAGTGCACCGGGCGGCCATGCACGACGTCGCGCAATTCGCGGCCGGTGGTCTGTTCGGCGCGGCGTTTCACGGCGCCGAGATAGGAGGCGATCACGTCGCGAAAGCGGACGCGCTGGCGCCCGAGCCGCGTCGTCTCCTCGATGAGCGACGTGCCGAGCACCGATTTGAGGCTGCGCATCAGGCGGCCATTGACGCCGTCGACATAGGCCTCGATCGCCCTGCGGCCGATCCGCACCCCGCCATCGGCGTCATAAAAGATGGCGCTCGGAATTGTGGTGTGGTCTAGTTCCAGCGCCGCCAGCACCGGCGTGTTGTCATCGATGGTGCCGAGCGTCGTGTTCGAGGTTCCGAAATCAAGTCCGCAGATAGACATAACCGCTCCAGGAGGAGCGTTCGTCTACACATTAAACCGCGTTCGATCCACCTTTATCTTGCTATGCAACAAGTGGGCGGATTTGTGCGAAACCGCAGCGCTGACGGCGCAAGATCAGGCCCATCCACAGATCAATTTGTTTGATGTGACGGGTTGATGAATTGGCGATGCATGGTCCATAAGCGGCGTCCCCGCAGCCGGCGCTTCACGGGCCGCGGCGGCTTTGACAAGGATTTCGCGTGGTAAACATTCATCGGCAGATTGCGCAGGAACTCGGGGTACGCGACCAGCAGGTCGAGGCGACGGTGACGTTGCTCGATGGCGGCGCCACCGTCCCGTTCGTGGCGCGCTACCGCAAGGAAATCACCGGCGGGCTCGACGACGCGCAGCTGCGCACGCTGGAAGAGCGGCTGAACTATCTGCGCGAACTCGAAGCGCGCCGCGCGGCGATCCTGGAGTCGGTGCGCGAACAGGGCAAGCTCGACGCGGCGCTGGAAGCCGCGATCATGGCGGCCGACAGCAAGGGCCGTCTGGAAGACATCTATCTGCCGTTCAAGCCGAAGCGCCGCACCAAGGCCGAGATCGCCAAGGAGAGCGGGCTCGAACCCTTGTCCGAGCAATTGCTGACCCAGCCGCAGAACGATCCGCAAAAGGTCGCCGCTGGTTTCGTCGATGCCGACAAGGGCGTCGCCGATGTCGCCGCCGCGCTCGAAGGCGCGCGTGCGATCCTTGTCGAGCGCTTCGCCGAAGACGCCGACCTGATCGGCGCGCTGCGCGAGCAGATGTGGTCGAACGGCCGGATGATCTCGGCGGTGCGCACCGGCAAGAAGACCGAGGGCGAGAAGTTCAAGGACTATTTCGATTTCAGCGAGCCGCTGACCAAACTGCCGTCGCATCGCATTCTCGCGATGTTCCGCGGCGAGAAGGAAGAGATCCTCGATCTGCAATTGCAGCCGGACGCGCAGCCGCCGGTGCCGGGTGTCGCCAGTTCGGCCGAACTGAAGATCGCGCAGCGCTTCGCCATCACCGATCAGGGCCGTCCCGGCGACAAATGGCTGTCTGAGACCGTGCGCTGGGCCTGGCGCACCAAGATCCAGATGCATCTCGGCATCGATCTGCGGATGCGGCTGTGGACCGCCGCCGAAACCGAGGCGGTGCGGGTGTTCGCCTCGAACCTGCGCGACCTGTTGCTGGCCGCGCCTGCCGGTGAACGCGTCACGATGGGCCTCGATCCCGGCTTTCGGTCGGGCGTCAAGGTCGCGGTGATCGGCGCCACAGGCAAGGTGCTCGCGACCACGGCGGTCTATCCGCACGAACCGCAGCGGCAATGGAACGAGGCGCTGGCGACGCTCGGCAAGCTCGCGGTCACGCACCGCGTCGACCTGATCGCGATCGGTAACGGCACCGCGTCGCGCGAGACCGACAAGCTTGCGACCGAACTGGTCAAGCTGCTGCCGGATCTGAAAATGTCCAAGATCGTGGTCTCGGAAGCCGGCGCGTCGGTTTATTCGGCGTCGGCGTTCGCCTCCGAGGAATTGCCGGAGCTCGACGTCACCATGCGCGGCGCGGTGTCGATTGCACGAAGACTGCAGGATCCGCTGGCGGAACTCGTCAAGATCGATCCGAAGGCGATCGGCGTCGGGCAGTACCAGCACGATCTCGGCGAAAGCAAGCTGGCGCGCTCGCTCGATGCCGTGGTCGAAGACTGCGTCAACGCGGTCGGCGTCGACGCCAACACCGCCTCGGCGCCCTTGCTGGCACGCGTGTCCGGCATCGGCGCCGGACTGGCGCAGAGCATCGTGCAGCACCGCGACAGCAACGGTCCGTTCAAATCGCGCAAGGGCCTGAAGGACGTGCCGCGGCTTGGGCCGAAGGCGTTCGAGCAATGCGCCGGCTTCCTGCGCATCAACGGCGGCGAAGATCCGCTCGATACCTCGGGCGTGCATCCGGAGGCCTATCCGGTGGTACGGCGGATTCTCTCGGCCACCAAGAGCGACATCAAGGCGCTGATCGGCAATGCCGAGATCGTGCGCCAGCTCAAGCCGCAGAGCTTCGTCGACGACACCTTTGGCCTTCCGACGGTGACCGACATTCTGCGCGAACTGGAAAAGCCCGGCCGCGATCCGCGTCCGGCATTCAAGGCCGCGGTATTCAAGGAAGGCGTCGAGACCCTGAAGGATCTCAAGCCCGGCATGGTGCTCGAAGGCACCGTCACCAATGTCGCGGCGTTCGGCGCCTTTGTCGATATCGGCGTGCACCAGGATGGCCTGGTGCACATCTCCGCGATGTCGAAGACCTTCATCAAAGACCCGCGCGAAGTGGTGAAGTCGGGCGATATCGTCAAGGTCAAGGTCCTGGAGGTCGAGGTCGCGCGCAAGCGCATCGCGCTGACGCTTCGGCTCGACGACGAAACCGGGAAGGGCGATCGCGCCTCGCAAGGCAAGCCGCGCGACATTTCGCGGGCGTCGATGACCTCGTCGGCGCCGCGCAAGCCGCAGGAATCATCCGGCGGCGCGCTCGCCGAGGCATTGCGCCGCGCCAGCGAGAAGATCGGGCGCAAGGGCGCGTAAGGAACCTTCAGGACATCTCACTGTCCGAATGCGTTTCGGATGATCTCGGCCATTCGGTCGCTCCCCGGCATCGGGCCAATCTGGCCAAATTCCGGGGGTGCGTCCACGCGAAAGGTGCGCGCTCAAGCCGTCGCTTTCGCCAGCTTGTAGCGCGGCGAAGGCCTGGCGTTGCCGAATTTCGGGGCGAGGGCGCGACGGCCTTCTTCCCAGCGCTTCCAGTCCTCGTTGTCCTGCAAAGCGGGAATGGTGACGAGTTCGCCCGCGTCCAGTCCCGCCAGCGCGGCGTCGACCAGGTCGGTGGCCAACATCGTGACCGGCGAGGCCTTCTGCGCCGCGTAGCCGGCGACATCCCAGAATTCCGTCGCGGTCGCCGCGGGCAACACCGTTTGCACCCGGACGCCCTTGTCGGCGAGATCCTTTTGCAGCGAGTGGCCGAAGCTCAGCACATAGGATTTCGAGGCGCTGTAGACCCCGTTCAGCGCCTCGACCGCGATGCCCACGGCGGACGAGATGTTGACGATGGTGCCCGATCCGCGTGCCGCGAAAACCGGCGCGATCGCATAAGTGAGACGGGTGAGCGCGGTGATGTTGAGGAAGATCATGGCCTCCATCTCATCCACATTCGCCTGCAGGATCGAGGCAACGGAGCCGACGCCGGCATTGTTCACGAGCATGGTGATGCTGGCGTCGTCGCGCAAACGCGCCTCCAGCCGGGCGAGGTCTTCCTTGCGGCCCAGGTCCGCCACGAACGGCTCGACCGATCGTCCGGTCTCGGCGGCCAGGCGATCCGCCAGCGCACGCAGCCGCGCCTCGTTGCGGGCGACCAGCACAAGGTCATAGCCGCGCCGGGCGAGGCGGTCGGCGTAGACGGCGCCAATTCCGGTGGATGCGCCGGTGACAACGGCAACGCCGGCTTTTTTGGATTGAGTGGTCATGGTCAGTCCCTCCTGTTGGTTGGTTCGGAGCGAGCCGGCGGGTGCCGTCGCTCGATGGGACGGAATGTACGGTTGACCGGCCGTGTCGCAAATGTCATAGATGCGTCGTTTCAGGTCATGAGGGTGCCGCCATGAGGCGCGTTGGATTCGTCGTTTACCCGGATTACTCGCTGGTTGGTTTGGCCGCGGCGACGGCCTTCGAGATCGTCAACGTCCTGGGCGATGAAGCGGTCTACGACCTGCATTTCGTCTCAGAGCATGGCGGCAAAGTCCGCACCTCGGCCGGCGCCGCGCTGGAGACGGTGGCCTTCAGCAACGAGGTCTTTGATACGCTGATTGTCGGCGGCGGAACCTTTGCGCAGACGTCCACGCCTGGCCTCGTCACCTTCATGCGCAAGGCAAAGACCCGATGCCGCCGCATCGCCGCGATCTGCACCGGTGCATTTGTGCTTGCTGAGGCGGGACTGCTCGACGGCCGGCGCGTCACGACGCATTGGATGCATGCGCGAGATCTTCAGGCGCGATTTCCAAAATGCGTTGTCGATGAAGACCGCATCTTCATCAATGATGGCCCGATCTGGACCTCGGCCGGCATGACCGCCGGCTTTGACCTTGCACTGGCCCTGATCGAGAGTGACCTTGGCCGCGAGGTCGCGCGCGCCGTTGCAAAAAAGCTCGTGCTGTATCATCGCCGGACCGGCGGCCAGTCGCAATTCTCGGCCCTGCTCGAACTCGAACCCAAATCCGATCGGGTGCAAACCGCGTTGGTCTATGCCAAGCAGAATCTCGACAAGCCGCTCACCGTCGAGGATCTGGCGCAGGCCGCCAATTTAAGCCCGCGTCAGTTCAGCCGGGTGTTTCACGCCGAAACCGGCCAGTCGCCGGCCAAGGCGATCGAGAAACTCCGGGTCGAAGCCGCGCGCGAGATGATGGAAAGCGGGCGGCATCCGATCGACGTGGTCGCCGACCGTACCGGCTTTGCGGACCGAAACCGGATGCGCCGGGCATTCCAGCGCGCCTTCGGGCAGCCACCGCAGGTCATCCGGCGCCACGCGCACAACGAGGCCGTCGAATTGGCGGACGCATAACGTCCGCGCAATCGCCGCACCCGCTACTCTTCCATCTTGTACATCTTCTTGCGGTCAAGCTTGTACGACCACGGCAATCCCGCGTTTTTCCAGCCGTTGACGGCGCGCTGGCCGGCTTTCGGCCCATCGGCGGCGAGGTCGCCCTCGAAGCCGTCGACCACGGAATAGACCGTCTTGAACCCGGCCGCGGCGAGCAGGTTTGCCGCGGCTGCGCTGCGGTCACCCGAGCGGCAGATCAAGACCACGGGGTCACCAGGCGAAAGGCCTTTCTCGGCCAACCGGTGGCGAACTTCGGACAGGAAGTCCGGATTGAGTTCAAGCTTGAAGTTCTGCTTGGCGGTGTCCCAGACCGGAAACTCCGGCTCCCTCATATAGGGCACGCTGGCATCCGCTTGTTCCGGCATCCCCAGGAACGTCAGCTCTTGCGGAGTCCGAACGTCGAGGAACAGCGCCTTCTTGCCGTTCTCTTCCATGAATTTGGAAGCCTCCGGCGCCGATAGATAGAGTCCGAGTTTGGTTTGCTTGGGTGTCGGTACGGCGCTTGCGTCGAGCGCATAGGCGCTCGTTGATGCGACCAACGCCATCACGGCCCAAATGATAAAAGCTTTCATGTCACCCACTCCTCAAACGCAGTTAGCGCGCCGCCGCCTGTTCCACCTTGGACTCTTTCAGAAATTTCATGAATTTGGCGAACAGCGCATCCCGATCCGCGGGCGAAAGCGGTGCTTGCCCCGGCGAGCCATACTTCCGCATGAAGTTCTCGAAGGCAACCTTCACCTCGGGAGAGCCCGGCGAGGTCGATACGGCTTGATCGCGGTGCAAAGCCAGCCAATCGGCCGCCGCCTTGTATCGGATCCAGCCGGGCATTTCGGCCGAAAGGTTGACCTCGCGCCATTTCGGATGCCGCGCCGGGCTGTCGAACTGGTCGATCTTGCTGAAGAACGCATCGACGAATTTGGCGATCCGCTTGTAGCGCGGTGAATTCTCCGGCCAGGTGTAGGCGACCAGCAGCGCCCGGTTGGCAATGGTCGGAACACTGGTGCCTTCCGGCACGAGGTTCGGATAGAGTTCGTGGGTCAGCTGCGCCGGCAGATAGTTCGCGAACAGATCGTGGAGGTCGTGCCTCGGCAGGCTATCCTGATCGAGCGGCAGGAAATGCAGGCCGTCGTCCTTTTTCACCTTCGAGTACGTGACTTGTGGCGCACCGGTCAGGATGATCATGGCGGAGATCTCGCCCGACATCAATTTGGTCAGCGCTTCGTCGTTGTCATAATAGGAACGCTGCACCGGGAGACTGAGCGAGCTGAACACCGTGTCGGCGGTGACTTCGGTCTGGCTGTCCTTCAGATTGAAGTTGACCTTTTTGCCGCGCAAATCGTCGTATGATTTGATGTCGCTGCGCGCGAGGACCTGGAATTCCGAATTATACAGCTTGGTGATGTACTGAACCCGCTGCTCGATATTGGCGTACAGCACCGGATCCTTTTTCTTGAGCAGGCGGACATTGTCCTCGTCGACGACGGCCATGTCGACATTCTTGAGGAACAGCACGTCGTTCAGGTTTTGCAGCCCGCCGTTGCCGAGCACCGGCATGAAGCGGATTCCGTCCGGACCCAGATCGTTGACGACATTGCGGATGTCCTCGGTAAATCGGGCGCAGGTACATGAAATGCCTGACACCACGACCGTCACGGCGATGTCGTTGGCCTGCCGTTTCTTCTCGTCGTAGCTGATCTGCGGCTTCGGGCTTTGCGCCGCAGCCGGCCGGGCGGCGAACGCCAGGCCTGCAGCGAGCGTGGCGAAGGACAGGCACAGGATCTTCGTGGTGGTCGTCTTGGCGGTGTTCATAACGGTACCCTTTGAACTCTCTGGCGCGTCGGATGTGATCGAGTGACTTTATTTGGCGGTGTTGAACGGGTGGTCGTTGTCCTCAGCGATGCTGGCTCGCGAGCAGTTCCAGGCGCATTGCCGCCTCGGGCGCGCCGAATGTTTTGGCTTTTTCGTACCATTCCCGTGCCTTTGCCGGATCGGGGACGATCCCGTGAACGCCCAGCTTGGCCAGGACATCGGGATCGTAGGTTCCGGCGAGCTTGATCGCGGCTTTTCCATCCTCGCTGTCGGCGGCGCGTTGCAGCACCAAACGGGCCGCGGCAATGTCGCCGCTCATGATCAGGGCGTCGGCCCTCGTCAAGGCTGCGGAGATTTCATTGGGGTTAAGGTGGTGGATGACGGGGGCCGGGGGCTTCGGCGCTTCCACGACAACGGCAACCGGCTCGCGCGGCTGGTCTGCCGCGTTCATCGTTTTCGGCGCGGGGCCAAGGTCCGCGGTTGTAAGGTTGCGAACCACCGGCTTTTGTTCCGGCGTCGGCATTTGCACCGGCGCGATCCTTGCCGGAGCTGTCGCCCTCGGCGAACTCGACAGCGTTGCCGCGAGGGGCGCCGGAATCAGCTCGGCGAACGAAGCCGTGAAAAAGTCCCGCGCCGCATCCGACGACAGCGACGCGAACAGAACCGTCGTCGTTGCCGCGACGCAAACCCCGATGAGAATTCGGGACGAGATCGAGGAGGCGCGCCGGGTTCGAAGCGGAACGATGTATTCGCTCGGATCTGGGTCGCCATTTTCATCGGAAATGAACAAGGGAACGCAATCGTCCGGGTCCGCTTCAGCGCCGGCCGCTTCGCGCGATTCTGATGACCCTATTCGATCCGATGGCAATATCCGGCGATCGGTTGCGCCTGACCCAAAGGAGCGGCGATCGGATCGCCATGATCCGTTTTGATGTGATTGCTGCATATTGAAAATCCCCAATCCCACGCAACGCAGGGCGTTTTCGAAGCAGTTAATTTTTTTAGTTTTTGCTACTTACCTGCTACCTCTAATAGTGAGGCGACTCGAATTGGCTCAAAAAAAGACGGGCGTTGAGTAAGTGAGAAACATTTTTGGAACGGGGTGTTCCATAGCTAAGAAAGGCCACAGGTGGCGTACCATCAATGGTTGTTCTAAGGTGATGATCGTGCTGTGAGAAGTTGGGCTTCGGTATGCCGGGTTCCACAAGCCTGCAGGTGTCCTGAATAATTTTTCTGCACTGGTTTGACAGCAAACGTGGCGCTCATCAGGGAGAGCAACGTTATGTTGTATCACCTGGCTTTGGGTTGACCCGTGTGCGATCCCCAGCGCGGACCTCCGGCGGCAGGTCGGGCGATGCCCATTGTGCCGCCGAGGGTGGAACCAAAATCAGCGCCCGAGCGCCTCCGCGATAAAGGACAGCACCCTGGGTGCCACCTGTTCCGGCATCTCGGTGTGCGGATAGTGTCCCGCACCGTCGACGATCAGGCTGTCGGCCTGAAGCTGCGCGGCAAGCCATTGCGCTTCGGCGGCGGCATCCGGGAAGTCCGGATCGCGTGTGCCCATGACCACCAGTGCGGGCACCTTGCTCTGCGACAGGATTGCTGCCGTATCCGCCTTGGACAGGCCGAGCATGGTTTGCAGTGCGGCCATGCGTCCGGGTTCGCGCAGGTTTTGTTTCAATGCGGCTTTGACCTGGCCATGATCGGCGGGTTTGCGGGTCGGAAAGAGACTGTTCCAGTACGTCATCCAGAACCACGTGCGCCACGGTCCGGCAAAGCCCGCCTTCAGCGCCAGCGCCGCATACCAGGGCACATCGATGTCACGCACGATCGGACCGAGCAGGACCACGCCGCTGATGCCTGCCGGCGCATCGTGCGCCGCCCATAGTGCCGAACCCGCGGCGAATGAATTGCCGAGTATAACCGCCGGACCTGCCTGGAGGTGTTTGATCAACGCGAGCGCATCGCGGCCGACCGCATGCGCCGAGTAGTCGTTCCATCGCGCCGAGGTGTCGCCGAAACCGCGGACATCCATGGTCACGACGCGATAGCCGGCCTGCTGCAGCAATGGGCGCAACAGCCGGTACTCGGAGCGCAGGTCGCCCATCCCGGGAAGCGCCAGGATCAGCGGACCATTGCCGCCGGTGTCGTCATACGCGATCCGGCCGCCATCGACCGTCAGGAAGCCGGTCGCGGGGGCCGATGAATTTGTCGCCGCGGCTTGCGTGTCTGCTGCACTGAGTTTCGGGGTCATCGGACTCTCCACGTGTCTGAACCGTTCGAACCGTAAGCCGCGACGACATAAACGATAATTGCCTAATAATGTGCATTTGATATACAATAATGTATGGATCGCCGCGCACCTGATTGGCATTTGTTTCGGGCGTTTCTCGCGATCGCGCGCGAGGGCAGTCTGTCGAGCGCGGCGCGCGTGCTTGGCGCGACACAGCCCACCATGGGCCGTCAGATCGCTGCGCTGGAAGAATCGCTCGGGGTCATCCTGTTCACGCGCTCGCTCGATGGCCTGTCACCGACCGACGCCGGTTTGCGGCTGATCCCGTGGGCCGAGGCGATGGCCGCAGCCGTGGAAGCCGCGCAGCGTTCGGCATCCGGCGAGATCGATCAGGAGCAGGGGACCGTTCGCATCGCCGCCAGCGATGTGATCGGCGCCAGGGTGCTGCCACCGATCCTCACCAGCTTTCATGCGGCGCATCCTCGAATTTCGATCGAACTCGCGCTGTCGAATCGCAATGAGGATCTGCTGCGTGGCGACGCCGACATCGCCGTCAGGATGGTGCGACCGACGCAGGGTGCGCTGGTCGCCAGGCGCATCGGACGGGTCGACGTCGGCCTCTATGCACACCGGCATTACCTGAAGACTCGCGCGAGCCCGCTGAGACTTGAGGATCTGCGCCAGCATGTCCTGATCGGATACGATCGCGAGCAGGCCTATTTGAAGCTGTTCGAGCGGATGGGTGTGCCGCTGACCCGCGACATGTTCGCGTTTCGCGCCGACAGCGAACTGGCGCAACTCGCCGCGCTGGGTTCGGGATATGGCATCGGCGTCAATCAACTGGGGATCGCCAGAGGCGACAAGAACATGGTCGCGGTGCTGCATTCGGAGTTCATCTTCCCGATGGAGATGTGGCTGGCGATGCATCGCGATCTGCGCGGCAATCGCCGCATCCGGCTGGCGTTCGATCATCTGGCAGCGGAGTTGGGAAGCTACGCGGCGACCAGCCGGTACGGCGCGTAACATTGCATTGTTCCGCGCAGGCTTGACAGCAAATCAACTGATTTGCCCGTCGTGCCAACTTGTCGCAGCCGTTGCGATTGAATTCGCGCGCAAATCAGCTGCATTTCTAGCGCCATCCCGTACCCGCAAGAGGGGCGCTTCGCGGTCGTCACGGACGTTGGGTAGGGGATGCGATGGACGCGGTGGCATCATGCGCAAACCCTTGCGCGGACGAGTGATGCCGTTGCGGACGGCGAAGTCGTGTGGTCCCGACGCCCCGACGCTGGCGTCAAGTGCCTGGGAAGCAAGCTTCTCGGGGACGATGGTGGCAAGACAGCCCGGTCACCAAGGAGAGCACGAAGTAAGTCGTAAACCATTGCGCAGGGAAGGCCGGACTGCTTCCGCTGAACCTGTATGCTCGTGTGCGTTTTGCTGTTGCCATTTGCACATGAGACCGCGGGTGCGGCGCGCACCCGGTCTTCCCTGCGCCCTCTCTTGAGAGGCGCCTGCGCCCTCTGATTGGGAGGGACAGCGATTATCCATCCACTCGGACGCGATCCGCGTCGCGAGGCCGCGGACGCGTATCCGTTGTTTGAAATCTGAATCGGGGAATTTGCTTCACCCGCCCCTGGAGGGGGAGGGTCGCTGCGCAGCAGCGGGGTGGGGTGGCGACGCCGCAGGTGACGAACCGAACTCCGGTCTGTTGAATCGCCACCCCACCCCGTCTCACATTCCGCTGCGCTCCATGTGAGCCGACCCTCCCCCTCCAGGGGAGGGTAAGAAAGAACGGGACCGCAATCCTGTTCTTCCGCTTCGCAAGCCTTACTTCTTCATCGCGTCGTAGACCGCGAAGCTGTAGGCGCCTTCGGGCTTCTTGGTGATGACGGGGTCGGAGCCGCCGGACATCAGGGTGGCGACCGTGCGGTCGTAATCCTTGACGTCGAGCTTGCCGTCGCCGGCGGCGAGCAGCTTGCCGATCTTCGGTCATCATCCGCTTCTGGTCCTTCTCGGTCTTGGCGCCGGTGGAGTCGCCGGCCAGGATGATCTTCACGGCTTCATCCGGATGCTCCTTGGCGTAGTCCCAGCCCTTCATCGAGGCCTTGACGAACTTCGCCATCTTGGCGACGAACGCCGGGTCCTTCAGGTTCTTCTCCAGCACGTAGAGGCCGTCTTCCAGCGTGGCGACGCCTTCGTCTTCATACTTGAAGACCACGAGCTGGCTCGGCTTGTAGCCGCCGTCGATCACCTGCCAGTATTCGTTGTAGGTCATGGTCGAGACGCAGTCGGCCTGCTTCTGCAGGATCGGATCGACGTTGAAGCCCTGCTTGATCACCTTGACGCCGCCGGCCGAGCCGTCGGTCTTGTCGTCGAGCTTCGACATCCAGGACAGGAACGGATATTCGTTGCCGCCATACCAGACGCCGATGGTCTTGCCCTTGAAGTCGGACGGCTTCTTGATGCCGGTATCGGCGCGGCAGGTCAGCTCGAGGCCGGACTTCTTGAAGGTCTGCGAGATGTTGACCAGCGGCACGCCCTTTTCGCGCGACGCCAGCGCCGACGGCATCCAGTCGACCACGACATCGGCGCCACCGCCGGCGATCACCTGCGGCGGGGCCACGTCGGGGCCGCCCGGCTTGATGGTGACGTCGAGCCCGGCGTCCTTGTAGAAGCCCTTCTCCTTGGCGACGAAGTAGCCGGCGAACTGGGCCTGCGCGACCCATTTGAGCTGGATGGTGACGGAATCGGCGGCTTGCGCGCTCGCCGTCGACAGGCCGAGCGCGAGGCCGGCGGCCACTACGAAGGTATTCTTCATCAAAAACTCCAATTCAACGACCTTGCCGAGCTAGGTCCGGTAGGACGGGTGCCAGAAATGTTGTCGCGCGTTCGGCCAGCGTGACAAGTCCGTAGAAAGCCATTCCGGCGAGGGCAGCGAGGGCGATCTCCGCCCAGACCATGTCGATGGCCATGCGTCCCGCCTCGGTGGAGATGCGAAACCCGATGCCCTGCGTCGGTGTTCCGAAAAACTCTGCAACGATCGCGCCAATCAGGGCGAGCGTGGCGTTGATCTTGAGCGCGTTGAAGATGAAGGGCATCGCCGCCGGCAGATAAAGCTTGGTCAGGCTCTGCGAATGGCTCGCAGCATAGGAGCGCATCAGGTCGCGCTCGATATGGCCGGAGGCCGACAGGCCCGCCAGCGCGTTCACCAGCATCGGGAAGAACGTCACCAGCGCCACCACGGCGGCCTTCGACGGCCAGTCGAAGCCGAACCACATCACCATGATCGGCGCGACGCCGACCAGCGGCAGCGCCGAAAAGAAATTGCCGAGCGGCAGCAGTCCGCGGCCGAGGAATTCAAAGCGATGCGCCAGGATCGCGACCAGCAGATCCGGCGCCGCAGCCGATCACGTAACCGATCGAGGACGCCCTTGACGAAGGTCTGGAAGAAATCCGCGGCCAGCGTCGGCAGCGAGGCCGCGAACCGCGCGGCGGCGGCGCTCGGCGCCGGCAGCAGCACCGGCGGCACGCCGAAGCCGCGCACCGCGACTTCCCAGAGATAAAACACGATGGCGCCGAACAACAGCGGCACCAGCAGATTGAGCGCGCGTCGGCGCTCGGCGCGCACCGGGCGCAGCGCCGCCAGGCCGATCACGCACATCGCCGACGCCAGCCAGGCCGCGATCACGATCGCCCAGAAGCCGCCGCTCGCCGAGCCCGCGATGCCGGGCATCGCGCAGCAGCACGATCGAGGCGGCGGCCGCCAGCACCACGCCGAGCAGGCCCGGCAACGCGGCGCGGCTATCGGCGAGCCACGCCGCCAGCAGCGAACAGACAGCCCGGCCGCCGGCGATTTCAGGCCAGACCGTGGGCCGCATCCGCAGCGACGGCTCGCCGGCCGCAAGCGGCAGCACGAACGCGAGCGCGATGCGCGCCGAGCGGCGAGCACGAAGCCGAGGCGGAGCTTGCGCGGGTCCATCAATGCGCTCCCATGCGGCGCGTCGACGCCGCGTTCGATCAGGCCGACGATCCCGATCAATCCGGAGGACACGATCGCGGCAGCGACCAGCGCGGCCCAGATCTGAATGGTCTGGCCGTAATAGGAGCCCGCCAGCAGCCGCGCGCCGATGCCGGCTTCGGCGCCGGTCGGCAATTCGGCGACGATGGCGCCGATCAGCGAGATCGTGATGGCGACCTTCAGGCTGGCGAACAGATACGGCACCGCCGACGGCCAGCGCAGTTTCCACAGCACCTGGCGCGGCGTCGCCGACCAGGTCCGCATCAGTTCGAGTCTGCAGCGGATCGGGCGAGGTAAAGCCCTTCACCATGCCGATGGTGATCGGGAAGAAGCAGAGATAGGCCGAGATCAGCGATTTCGGCAGCAGCCCGTGTCAGGCCGATGGCGCCGAGCACGACGATGAAGATCGGCGCCAGCGCCACGATCGGCACCATCTGCGAGCAGATGATCCACGGCAGCAGGCTGCGCTCCAGCACGCGGCTGTGCACGATCAGCAGCGCCAGCACGGTGCCGAACACCGCGCCCAGCAGGAACCCGATCAAGGTCGCCGACAGGGTCACCAGCGAATGAAACACCAGGCTGCGCGGCGCCAGCGGCGGATAGCCGAACACCGAGTCGACGAAGGTCGCGATGATCTGATGCGGCGCCGGCAGCAACGGACGCTCGGCGTTCATGGTGCCCGCCAGCACGTCGCGTGATCGTGTACGGCGTTTCCTCGCGCTCGAAGCCGTCCTGCACCAGCCGCCAGTTCATCGCCACCGCGGCGATGTACCAGATCACCATCAGCGCCAGCACCATGGTGACGACGGGCGCGTAGCGCGCGACCAGCGGATGGCGGGCGAGGGAGCGCGGCGTTCGCAACGGCAATGCGAGCGCGCTATTCGTCACGGGCACTACTCGTCACAGTGCTACTCGTCATAGGAATGCCCCGCGCGCAGTCCGGTGCGGACGCGCTGTGCGATCTTGAGGAACTCCGGCGTTTCGCGGATCTCCAGCGAACGATCGGCCGGAAAATCGCAGTCGATGATATCGATGATGCGGCCGGGACGCGGCGACATCACCACGATCTTGGTCGAGAGAAACACCGCTTCCGGAATCGAATGGGTGACGAACAGCACGGTCTTGCCGGTCGACTTCCACAATTGCAGCAATTGTTCGTTGAGATGATCGCGCACGATTTCGTCGAGCGCGCCGAACGGCTCGTCCATCAGCAGCATCGCCGGATCGAACGACAGCGCGCGGGCGATCGAGACCCGCTGCTGCATGCCGCCGGACAATTGCCAGGGGAATTTGCGCTCGAAGCCGGTCAGATTGACCAGCGACAGATAATGCTCGACCCGCTGCTGCTGTTCGGCTTCCGAGAAGCCCATGATCTCCAGCGGCAGCTTCAGGTTCTTCTCGATGGTGCGCCACGGAAACAGCGCCGGCGCCTGGAACACGTAGCCGTAGCTGCGGCCGAGCCGGGCGTTTTCCGCGCTCATGCCGTTGACCTCGAGCGAGCCCGAAGTCGGCTGCTGCAGATCGGCGATCACCCGCAGCATCGTGGTCTTGCCGCAGCCGGACGGGCCGATAAAGGAGACGAACTCGCCCTCGGCGACCTTGAGATCGACATGCGACAGCGCCTCGACCCGGCCGTCGGCGGTTTCGAAGGTCAGCGAAATATCCCGGGCGTCGACCACCAGCCGTTTCGGCTGCGGGTCGATCGAGGCGGGCGGGGACGATGGTACGGGCGAGGGAGCCAATTTGACCGACGTATGAACCGACGTGAGAGTGGACATTGGCCGGGCGGGTTTCGTTGCCGGTTGGCTGCGTTGGACATGCTCAGCTCGGGCGATGCCATGCGAGACGAGTGTGGCAAAAGCCGTCAACCAAGGCGCGCCCAATGTTTGCGCACGCCGACAGAATAATAAGCAGGGTTTTGTCGCATTTAGAAGCATTTCCTACGCCGCCGATGCGCAGCCGGCTTTTGACTTGCGTCGTGCTCGCGACAGATACTTTTACCGCAGGCTCCAACGAGCCGACCCCGTCCCGCTCCGAGCCGAGCATCAATGAAGCCTGCTCCTTTCAAATACGTCCTGGCCTCGTCGCTCGACCACGCGCTCTCCCTGAAATCCGAACATGGCGACGACGCGCGGTTTCTGGCCGGCGGGCAGAGCCTGATCCCGACCATGAACTTCCGGCTGGCGCGGCCGGAGGTGCTGATCGACATCAACGGACTGAGCGAACTGGCCGGGGTCGAGCACGGCGGATGGCGGCGGCGTCAGGGTCGGAGCGCTGACGCGCTATCGCGATCTGGAGCGCGACGCCGGGTTCCTGAAAGCCTGCCCGCTGTTCGCCGACGCGCTGCCGCATATCGCGCATCCGCAGATCCGCAACCGCGGCACCATCGGCGGCAACCTTTCGCACGCCGATCCGGCCTCGGAACTGCCGGCGCTGGCGGTCGCGATGCAGGCGCGGATGCGGATCAGATCGTCAAGCCGGCGAGCGCGAGGTGCCGGCCGCGCGACTTCTTTCAGGGCCTGCTGACCACCGACATCGGCCCGGACGAGATGCTGGTCGAGATCATTTATCCGGCAGCCAAGCCCCGCAGCGGCGTGGTGCTTCCAGGAAGTGGCGCGACGGCGCGGCGATTTTGCGCTGGCCGGCGTCGCCGCGATCATAACCCTCGACGCTGCGCGACGATGCAGCGAAGCGCGGCTGGCGCTCTGCGGAGTGGGCGAAACGCCGGTCGATGGCCAGCGCGGCGGCGGCCGGTCTGGTCGGCACGACATGCGCGGATGAAGCGATCGAGGCGGTGGCCGCCGAAGTACAGGACATGATCGAACCGGCGGGCAATGTCCACGCCACGCCGGACTATCAGCGCCACATCGCCGGCGTGCTGACCCGCCGGACCCTTGGCGTCGCGCTGCAGCGGGCCGGTCATGAACTCTGACCGACCACGATATCGAAGTCAGCGTCAACGGCAGGAGCCTACCGCCGTTCCGCCGACTCGCGGATGCTGCTGAGCGATTTCCTGCGCCACGAACTGCGGCTGGCCGGCACCCATGTCGGCTGCGAGCATGGCGTCTGCGGCGCCTGCACCGTTCTGCTCGATGGTGTCGCGATCCGCTCCTGCCTGATGCTGGCGGTGCAGGCCAACGGCCACGAACTCTCGACCATCGAGGGCCTCGCGAGCAACAGCGGCGAGCTCAATCCGATTCAGCAGGCGATGCACGAGCATCACGGTCTGCAATGCGGCTATTGCACGCCGGGCATCCTGATGACGATGACGGCGTATCTGAAAGAGCATCCGTCGCCGACCGAGGACGACATTCGCGAGGCGCTGTCCGGCAACATCTGCCGCTGCACCGGCTACCAGAACATCGTCGACGCCGATGATGGCCGCGGCCGAAGCGTTGCGGAACGCCGCGCCATGAGCACGCGGTATTTCGGCGCCCCGGTCAAACGCAACGAGGACAATCGGCTCCTGAACGGGCAGGCGCTGTTCGTCGACGACGTCGAACTGCCGGACATGCTGCATGTCGCGTTCCTGCGCAGCCAGGTCGCGCACGCCCGGATCAACAGCATCGACGTATCGGCGCGCGCTGCAATGCGAGGGCGTGGTTGCGGTCTACACCGCCGACGATCTCGGCGCCTATTGGCAGCCCGGTCCGCTGTTGGTGCCGCCGCCGCCGATCGCCGGCATCATCTTCAACCTGCGCACGCAGGTGCCGCTGGCCAAAGGCTGGGTCCACCATGTCGGCGAGCCGCTGGCGATCGTGGTCGCGGAAAGCCGTTATATTGCCGAAGACGCGCTCGATGCCATCGAGGTCGATCTCGAAATATCTGCCCGCGGTGGTCGACCTCGAGCAGGCGCTGGCGTCTTCGCTCGATCGCATGTCCATCACGATCTCGGCAGCAATATCTCGGCCCATGTGCATCAGAGCAAGGGCGATTATCGCAGCGCGGCGGCGCGGGCGCATCGCGTTCTCAAACGCCGCTTCCTCTACGAGCACGGCATCTCCTCGCCGATCGAGACCCGCGGCGTGGTGGCGCAGTGGGATGCCCGCGCCAACCAGATGACGATCTGGGACACCACGCAGGCGCCGGTGTTCATTCGCAACGGGCTTGCGGCGATGCTCGGCCTCAGCGAGCATCAGGTCCGCGTCATCGCGCCGTTCGTCGGCGGCGGCTTCGGGCCGAAGATGATGATGTTCTACCCGGAAGAAGTCGCATTGCCGTGGATCGCGATGCAGCTCAATCGTCCGGTGAAATGGATCGAGGACCGGCTCGAGCATTTCTTCGCCACCACGCATGAGCGCGGCCAGATCCACGACGCCGAGATCGCGGTCGACAAGGACGGCCGCATTCTCGGCGTCAAGGATGTGTTCCTGCACGACACCGGCGCCTACGATCCCTACGGCTTGACGGTGCCGATCAACAGCCAATGCACGCTGCTCGGCCCCTATGTGGTCCCGGCCTATGACAGCACCTTCACGGCGGTGTTCACCAATCTGCCGATCGTGACGCCGTATCGCGGCGCGGGCCGGCAGCACGGTGTGTTCGTGATGGAGCGGCTGCTCGATCTCGCCGCGCACGAACTCGGCATCGATCCCGCCGAGATCCGCCGCCGCAATCTGATTCCGCCGGATGCGTTTCCCTACAAGAACGAGATCATCTATCAGGACTTCGCACCGCTGGAATACGACAGCGGCAATTACGAGCCGGTGCTCGACATGGCGTTGGAAGCGATCGGATATGCTGCACTTCATCAAGTCCGAACAACCCAGGCTGCGCGCGGCCGGCCGCTGCGTCGGGATCGGCATCGCCTGCTATGTCGAGGGCACCGGCATCGGCCCCTACGAAGGCGCCAAAGTCCAGGTGCTGGCGAACGGCAAGGTCAGTGTCGCGACCGGGATCGGCACCCAGGGCCAGGGGCATTTCACCAGCTTCGCGCAGATCTGCGCCGACCAGCTCGGCGTCGATATCCGCGACGTCGATATCGTCACCGGCGACACCGACAAATTCTATTGGGGCGCAGGCACGTTCGCGAGCCGCGGCGCGGTGGTCGCCGGCAACGCGGTCAACGAGGCCTCCAAAGTGGTGCGGCAGAAGGCGCTGAAGCTGGCCAGCGATGCCTTCGAATGTTCGGAAGAGGATCTGGTCATTGCCGACGGCAAGGTTTCCATCGTCGGCATCCCCGAAAAATTCGTCCGCCTCGGCGAACTGGCGCAACGCGCCAATCCGATGCGCGGCGCGGTCAAGCCCGGCACCGAGCCCGGGCTCGAGTTCGACGCAATATTTCGGGCCGCCGAGCGGCGCCACCGCCAACGGCGTGCATGCGATCATTGTGGAAATCGATCCGGAGACGTTCGATCTGAAGATCCTGAAATACGTTGTGGTGCATGACTGCGGCACCGTGATCAATCCGATGATTCTGGCGGGACAGATTCATGGCGGCGTCGCCCAGGGCATCGGCAATGCGTTCTACGAAAAACTGGCGTTCGACGAGCAGGGCCAGTTGTTGAACGCCTCGCTGGCGGATTACCTGCTGCCGACCGCGCTGGAAGTGCCGCGCATGGAACTGTCGCACACCACGACGCCGTCGCCACTCAATCCGCTGGGCATCAAGGGCGCGGGCGAGGCCGGCGCAATCCCGGTCGGCCCGTTGTTTGCGCAGGCGATCGAAGATGCGTTGCAGCTTAAGCAGAAAAAAGTCGAGCTGCTGGAAATTCCGCTGAGCCCGAGCCGGCTGTTCGAATTGTCGAAGGGAGCCGCGGCATGAAGACCGCGCGTGTATTCAGACTGTCGATGGCGCATCCTGGTGACCTCTCGGAACTGGAGCGCTTGATCGTCGACGGCAGCATCGCGGCCGGCGAAGTCGCCGCAATCATCGGCAAGACCGAGGGCAATGGCGGGGTCAACGATTTCACCCGCGGCTATTTCACCCAGACCCTGATGGCGCTGCTGTCGCGGCATCTGAACAAGCCCGCCGCGCAGTTGCTGCACGAAATCCCCTGCGTACTTTCGGGCGGCACCGAGGGCGTGATGAGCCCGCATTACAGCGTGTTCTGCGTTCGCGAGGATGAGTCCGCGACGAGCCATGGCGCGGCGCTGGCGGTGGGCACCGCGTTCAGCGCACCGGTGCCGGCCGAAATCGTCGGGCGGCGTGCCCATGTCGACAGCGTCGCGGCAGCCGTGCGGCAGGCGATCGCCAATGCCGGGATCGAACGGCTGGAGGACGTGCATTTCGTCCAGGTCAAATGCCCCTGCGTCACCGTGGCCCGCGCGTCGGCCGCGATTGCCGCCGGCAAGACGCCGCTGACCGGCGATCCCGGCAAGTCGATGGCGTATGCGCGGGCCGCCGGTGCGTTCGGCGTTGCGCTGGGGCTTGGCGAAATCAAGCCTGACGATTTCGAGGAGTCGTCGCTGCTGTCGGATTTCTCGATTCAGTCGCCGCGCGCCAGTATTTCCTCGGGTGTCGAGGTCGAGAGCAATGAAGTGATCGTGCTCGGCAACAGCCCGCGTTGGGCGGGCAGTTTGCACATCGCGCATCGCCCGATGATCGACGCGCTGGATATCGGCGCCGTGGTCGATGTGCTCGCCGATCTCGGCATCGCCGCCAGCCCGCAGGTTGCAGCGGCGGATGCAGCTCGGATTGCAAGCGTGCTGGTCAAATGCGAGCCGGACCGGCGCGGCAACGTGCGCGGTCACCGGCACACCATGCTCGACGATACCGACATCAACGCGCAGCGCCATGTACGCGGCGCGGTGGCGGGGCTCGTCGCCGGCGTTATCGGTGATGGCAGGATTTTCGTCTCCGGCGGCGCCGAGCACCAGGGTCCCGATGGCGGCGGCCTGATCGCGGTGATCGCGTCGCAGGATGGGAGCCGCTGACGATGCGTATCGTGATCGTTGGCGCGGGGGTGGCAGGATGCGTGATGGCGCGCGGGCTTGCGCGTCTCGATGGCGTCGAGGTGACCTGCCTGGAGCGGGTGCAGCGCGACGATCATTCCGAAGCCGGCACCGGCCTGAATGTCGGCCCTAACGCGGTGAAAGCGTTGGCGGCGGTCGACCCGGATCTGGCGGATCTGATCACGCAAGCGAGCTTCGCCTGGCGCAACTGGCGGATATCGCTCACTGACGGCACCGTGCTGTTCGATCTGCCGTTGGCGAATGTCGCCGAAGGCCCGGGTTGGCGAATCCGCTGGTCGGAGCTTTATCATGTGCTGCGCGAGGCCACCGGCGACAGCGTCCGCTATGGCTGCGACATCACCAGCATCGGCCGCGACACCAGCGATCCTCGAAAAACCTTGGTGGAATGGACGCAAGGCGGCGTCTCGCACCGGCTCGACCAGATCGATCTGCTGATCGCTGCCGATGGTCGCTATTCAAAAGTCCGACGAGCGATTTCCGGTGAGCCATCGGTGCGCCAGGTCGGTGTCGCGATCTTCCGGTTGCTGGTGCCGGACACGTCCAGCGGCCTGATCGACGATTACGAGCAATGGTTCAACGGGCCCAATCGCCTGCTGTCGTTTCGGGTGCCGGCCAATCACATCTACATCGCCGGCGCGTTCCCGATCGCGCCCGACCAGCCGATCGCCGATCACATGAAAACGCCCGATGTGTTGCGCGCCACGTTTTCGCCACCGGGTGCGTCGCCGAGCGATCAGTGCCGCTGGATGATCGACGCGATTTGCGACAACGTCGACGATACCCATTGGGCGCGGATGCAGGAGCACGACATGCTGTACCGCGCGCGCGACTGCAACGTGCTCTACCTCGGCGACGCGGCGCATGGCATGGTGCCGACCCTGGGGCAGGGCGCGACGCAGGCGATCGAGGATGCCGCCAACGCCGTGGCATTGATCGCGCAGCGCCATCGGGCCGGCGACCGCGACGTCGATCGCTGGCTGTCGGAAATCGAAGCCCTGCGCAGCGACCGCATGCGGTTTGTGATGGAATTTTCGCTCGACGCCACCGACACCATGCTGGCCGGCGCCGATCCGGTCGCAGGCACACACCACAAGACCGAGGCGCCGTTCCAGAACAAACTGAAGGCGCTCTACCGGGATGTCGGATTACCGTTGTCGTCACATGCGCTTTGAAGGAGATCGACCATGACCGCTGAAGCCAAATTGCCGATCGCAACCGTTCACGGCCTCTATCACGTCGCGATCAAGACCGAAGATCTCGCGGCGACGCGAAAGTTCTGGACCGACATCATCGGCCTCAGCGAATTCCCGCGACCGGATTTCGGCTATCCCGGCGCCTGGCTGGGCTGCCCGCAGCCGGGCGGGCTCGCGATCGTGCACGTCTATGCCGGTGGTCCAGCGCTTGGTCCCGAGGGTAAGGCGCCGGCCGGTACTGCTGCGATCGATCATCTCTCGCTGTCGTGCTCGGGCTACCGGTCCTATGTGTCGCGCTTCAAAGAGGCAGGGCTCGACTGGCGCGAATTCATCGTGCCGGGAACTTCGCTGTGGCAGTTGTTCGTCTATGACCCCAGCGGCGTTCAGCTCGAACTGACGTTTGAGTGCGGCATCGAGGGCGAGGAGAAGCCCGACATGTCGCCGGGCCGCAAATATGTCGCGGGCTCGAGCTTCTTCTCCAAAGCGACCTACCCGAAACTTGCCTGACACGATGGCTGATCCCGATCGTCCGTTATGGTCCTTGTCGGCGAGCGAGCTCGCGCGGTCCTACGCGAACGGGCTCTCGCCGAATGACGTCATCGCGGCGACGCTTGACCGCATCGGCGCGATCAACCCGCAACTCAATGCCATCGTGACGCTGGACGAGACCGGCGCGCGTGCCGCCGCCGCGGCGAGCGCAAAGCGTTGGAAGGATGGCCGTCCGCTCGGTCCACTCGATGGCGTGCCGGTCACGATCAAGGACAACATCCTCGCCGCGGGATTGCGCGCGACCTGGGGCAGCCGGCTCTACAGCGATTTCGTGCCTGACAAGGATGAAACGCCGGTCGCGCGGTTGCGCGCGGCGGGCGCGGTGATCCTCGGCAAAACGAATGTGCCGGAACTGACCTTGCATGGCTTCACCGATAACGAACTGTTCGGTGTCACCGGCAACCCCTGGGATCCCGCGATGACGCCGGGCGGATCGAGCGGCGGCGCGGTCGCCGCCGTGGCGGCCGGCATGGGCGCGCTGGCGCTTGGCACCGACGGCGGCGGCTCGATCCGGCGGCCCGCTGCGCATACCGGCCTGGTCGGCTTCAAACCGTCGCGCGAAATGGTGCCGCGCGATCACGGCTTTCCGGCGATCCTGCATAATTTCGAAGTGATCGGGCCGATCGCGCGCAGTGTCGACGATGCGATCGCGACCATGGATGTCATCGCCGGCACAAACTGGTCGCGCGCGGCATGCGAGCCGACGACCCAGCGCCCGCGCATCGCCTATGCGCCGACGTTCAGCGGCGCGCCGGTCGATTCCCTGATCCGCGACGTCATCGAGCGAACGATCGCCGAGATGCGATCGCTTGGTCTCGATGTCGAGATGCTCGCATCGTTCGATCTCGCCGATCCGCTCCCGAAGGTCTGGCCTGTCATCAGCCAGACCGGGGTGGCCTGGTTGTCAGCGAGCACGCCGGACTGGAACGAAAAAGTCTCGCCCGCGATAGCGGAGATGAAAGCGGCCGGCGATCGTCTCACCGCAAGGGACTATCTCGGCGCGCTTGATACCATCACCGCGATGGACCGCGCCTTCGAGGCGTTGTTCGAGCGCTACGATTTCCTGGTCACGCCGGCGACCGCGGCGATGCCATGGCCGGCGCGCGAACCGTATCCGCCCGAAATCGATGGCCACGCTGTCGGGCCACGCGGCCATGCGGTGTTTACGCCGTTCGCCAACGCGCTGGGTCTGCCGGCGCTTTCGCTGCCGTGTCGGATAGTGGATGACAACATGCCGGTCGGGATTCAGATCGTCGCCGCGCGGCATCGTGACCGGGCGTTGTTGTCGTTCGCGCGTGCATTCGAGAGCCGGCTCTTCATCCATCGCTGGCCGCCGGCCTTTGCATGGAAGCGCTCGCGATGAAGACACCGACCAACGCAAAGAGCCGGCCGCGATGGGCGACCGGCTCCGTGCAACTAAGAAACCGGTTTGGCTTAGCGGCCGGCGGGAGCCGAGTAGGCGCCGTTGTAATAGCCCGGACGCGAATCATAGCTCGACGCCGCCGGGGAAAGCGGCTGGAATGCGACAGCGTCGCGAACCTGCTGGGTGGCCTGCGCGGGCGCGCGTTGAACGCGATGACGCTCGGTGGCCGAGGCGGCCTGGGCTGCGGTGGCGGCAATCACGGCCGAAGCCAGGACGGTCAAAATGGTCTTACGCATTGGTATTTTCTCCCGGATAATGCACGTGTGTTGTTGTGAGACATGGTCGTCTCGCAAATCAGTGCGGACCGGAGAAATAGCCTCGCTGCGCGACGTTGCTACGGGTCCATCCATCACGAAGCGGCGAGCAAATTTAATGGTCAAAAACTCTTTCGGCTAAAAATTCAGCAGCCACGTGGGCCTCGGCCTGCTAAACTCATTCCAATCCAATTCCAATGGGCTCGGGTACCGTCAGGAAAGGGAATCCGTTGCGAGAAAAGCCGATGAAGAAGATGATTTTTACCGTTCTGTTGCTGGCGGCTTCGCCCGTCTTGTCGCCGGCTCTGGCGCAGTCCCCGACCGCGCCGAAACGTGCGGCGGCCCATGTCGACAATTGTGCGCCAATCGGCCGCACCGCCAACGGCACGCTGGTGTATTCCATGAAGTGTGAAACCCTGCCGGCGCCACCGGTCGCGGCGGCTCCTGCGCCCGCGCAAGCGCAGGCTGCCCCGGAGGCTCCGGCCGAGGAGCCCGAGGTGCAACGTACTGGTATTTTCGGCCTGTCCTACACCCGGAAACGGCCGGACCAATAGTGCCCGGGTTGTCCAGCATCGCATGCTGGAATGTTCCTTGCTTCGATCCCCCGGCGTCATCGCCGTCCATGTTGAGAAAGCCGAATGAGCAAACTCCTGATCCACGCCGGTGACTTCACTTTCGAAGGCCGCTTCGAAGAACAGCTTGCGCCGAAAACCGTCGCGGCGTTTCGCAAGGCGATGCCGTTCGAGAGCCAGGCTATCCACGTGCGCTGGAGCGGTGAGGGCGTCTGGATGCCGCTCGGCGATCTCGACTTCGGCGTCTCCTACGAGAACCACACCAGCTATCCCGCGCCGGGCCAGATCATCCTCTATCCCGGCGGCATCAGCGAAACCGAAATCCTGCTGGCCTATGGCGGCGTGCATTTCGCCAGCAAGATGGGCCAACTCGCCGGCAATCATTTCATCACGCTGACCTCGGGCCTGGAAAACCTCACCACCTTCGGCAAGGCGGTGCTGTGGAAGGGCGCGCAGAAAATCCGGTTCGAGGAAGTCTAGGTGGCGGACGCCGACTATCCGCGCGACCTCCACGGCTACGGCCGCACCCCGCCCAATCCGCATTGGCCCGGCAACGCCCGAATCGCGGTGCAGTTCGTGGTCAATTTCGAGGAAGGCGGCGAGAACAACATCCTGCATGGCGACCGCGCCTCGGAGGCCTTTCTCTCCGACGTGCTCGGCGCGCAGCCGTGGCCCGGGCAGCGCCACGCCAATATCGAATCGATGTTCGAGTATGGCTCGCGCGCCGGCTTCTGGCGGCTGTGGCGGATCTTCACCGAACGTAAATTGCCGACCACCGTGTTCGGGGTCGCCACCGCGCTGAAGCGCAATCCCGAAGTGGTCGCGGCGATGAAGGAAGCCGGCTGGGACATCGCCAGCCACAGCCTGAAATGGGTCGAGCACAAGGACATGTCGGAGGCCGAAGAGCGCGCCGAGATCGCCGACGCGATCCGGGTGCACACCGAGGTCACCGGCCAGCGTCCGCTCGGCTGGTACACCGGACGCACCTCGATCAACACCGTGCGGCTGGTGCTGGAGGCCGGCGGCTTCCTGTATTCCTGCGATTCCTATGCCGACGATCTGCCGTACTGGATCAAGGGACCGGCGGGACCGCATCTGATCATTCCCTACAGCCTCGACGCCAACGACATGCGTTTCGTCAACGCGCAGGGTTTTGGCGGCGGCGACCAGTTCTTCACTTACCTCAAGGACAGCTTCGATGTGCTCTACGCCGAGGGCGAAACCGCGCCGAAGATGATGTCGGTCGGGCTGCATTGCCGGGTCGTCGGCCGTCCGGGCCGCGCCGCGGCGCTGATGCGGTTTCTCGATTACATCGCCGGCCACGAGCGGGTTTGGGTGCCGACCCGGCTGCAGATCGCGCAGCACTGGCACGCCCACCTGACCCATCTCGCCGCCAACGCCCGCGCACCGCGCTAGGAAAGCCGACGAAGGACAGCCGATGTCGCAAAAGCCGCTTCCGGAATTGAATGCCTGCAGCAAGGACGAGTTCGTCGCGGCCCTGGCCAACATCTTCGAATATTCGCCGTGGATCGCAGAACGGGCGGCGGCGGGGCGGCCGTATAAAGGCGTCACGCAACTGTTCGACGCGATGAAATCCGCAGTCGATCATGCGGCGCCGCAGCTTCGGCTGGCGCTGATCAAGGCGCATCCGGATCTGGCCAACAAGACCCAGCGCGCCGCGGGGCTGACGGAAGAGTCCAGCGCTGAACAAAACAGCCTCGGGCTGGACCGGCTGTCGGACGCGGAATACGAGGCGTTCGAGCGGGTCAACAACGCCTACCGCGCCAAGTTCGATTTCCCTTACATCGTCAGCGTTCGCCGTCACACCAAGGACTCGGTGCTGCGCGATTTCGAACGGCGTCTGCCCAACGACCTCGCGACCGAGACCCAGACGTCGATCGGCGAAATCTGCCGTATCGCCGCGCTTCGGCTCGATCTGCTGGTAACTTCCGAGGACCGGTTAAAGGTCACGGGCCGGCTCTCGACCCACGTGCTGGATACTCACAGTGGAAGGCCTGCCGAAGGCGTCGCGGTCGAACTGGTGGAATTGTCCGAGCTTGGCGTCGCCCGCGTGGTCACGCGCACCGTGACCAATGCGGATGGCCGCACCGATGCGCCGTTGATCGGCGGCCGGCCGGTGCCAACAGGGCGCTATGAACTGACCTTCAAGGTCGGCAACTATTTCGCCACGCGCGGCGTGGCCATGTCCGATCCGCCGTTCCTCGACGAGATCCCGCTGCGGTTTTCAGTGAGCGATCCCGAAGGCCATCTCCACGTGCCGCTACTGGTGACGCCGTGGAGCTACGGGACGTACAGGGGGAGTTGATCGTCTTGCCGCCATCCTTCGAGACGGCGCAAGTGCGCCTCCTCAGGATGAGGTCTGTGTTTGCAGCGCGCGGTATCATTTACAACACGTGACCTCATGGTGAGGAGGCGCGTCAGCGCCGTCTCGAACCATGCGCCACGAGTTTGTAGGATGGGCAAAGGCGCTCTTGCGCCATGCCCATCCTACAAACTCGTGGCGCATGGTGGGCACGCTGCGCTTTGCCCACCCTACGATTCTGCGGGATCAATCCCTCACACATGTTGCGCGGATGACGCCGCCGCCACCGCGTCGGCTTCCGCTTCGGCCTTGCTGCCGACGCCGTTGAAGAATGCATTCAACAGCACCGCGACCAGCGCGCAGAGCAGGATGCCGGATTCCAACAGTGGCTGCAGGTCGTGCGGCAGGTTACGGAAGAAGTTCGGCGCCGCCAGCGGGATCATGCCGAAGCCGGCCGCGATCGCCACCACGAACAGATTGAAGCGGTTGTTCTTGAAGTCGACACCGGTCAGGATTCGCGCACCGGTCGCCGCCACCATGCCGAACATCACCAGGCCTGCGCCGCCGAGCACGACCTGCGGCACCGCCTCGACCAGCGCGGCCATCTTCGGCAGCATGCCGAGCACCACCATGATCACGCCGCCCGCGATCGTCACCCAGCGCGAGCGCACGCCGGTGATGCTGACCAGGCCGACGTTCTGCGAGAACGAGGTGTAGGGAAACGTATTGAAAATGCTGCCGAGGATGGTGCCGACGCCGTCGCCGCGCAGGCCCCGGGTGAGCGCGTCGCGATCGATGGTCTTGCCGGTAATCTCGCCGAGCGCCAGGAACATGCCGAGCGATTCGATCATCACCACGATCATCACGATGCACATGGTGACGATCGGCACCAGATGGAATTGCGGGAAACCAAAATGAAACGGGATCACGATCGCGCCCCACGACGCGGTCGCGACCTTGTCGAAATTCATCACCCCGAGCAGGCTGGCGAGAATGGCGCCGGCAACGATGCCGAGCAGCACCGAGACGTTGGCGACGAAGCCGGAGCCCCATTTGATCAGGCCGAGGATCACCAGCAGCACGAACAGCGCGATGCCGAGCCCCTGAAGCTGGCCATAGGCCGGATTGGGGAAGGCGCCAGGAACACCGTCGACCACCTTGGTGAGCGTGGGCAATCCGCCGCCGGCCCAGTTGATGCCGACCCGCATCAGCGAAATCCCGATCACCAGAATGATGGTGCCGGTCACCACAGGCGGAAACAGCGGCAGCAGCCTACTGATGAAGGGCGCGGCAACGATGCCGAAGATTCCGGCAGCCATGACAGAGCCGTAGATGCCGAGCAGGCCGATATCGGGCGACGCGGCCATCGACAGCATCGGGCCGACCGAAGCAAACGTCACGCCCATCATGACAGGCAACCGGATACCCACTCCGGGAAATCCGATACACTGCACCAGCGTGGCGAGGCCGCAGGCGAACAAATCCGCCGATATCAGGAAGGCGACATCCTCCGGCGGCAGCTTCAATGCCCGGCCGATGATCAGGGGAACCGCGACCGCGCCGGCATACATCACCAGCACATGCTGCAGTCCGAGCGCCAGCAGCCGTGGCATCGGTAATATCTGATCGACCGGATGGACTTCGGTGCTCATGATTTTATCCTTATGGCGTCGCCCCGCTGTTTCCAAATACAAGCCGCGTGCCAAAGCGCTGCCGAGCGCGGTCGATCCGCTTGCCGCTGGCACGAACGTTGCTCATTATCGTCAGGTCTGTCCCCACCGGTCTGCAGCTAAGATCGCATCGGCCGGTCGAAAATGGAGGTCGCGCGCGTGCCACTGATCATGAACAAATATGGAAAGGGCCGGGTTCGCGTCATGCGAATCCATCGCGATGGCGAGCGGCACGAGGTCAGCCAGCTCAATATCCTGGCCATGCTGGAGGGCGACTTCGCCGGCACCTTCACCCACGCCGACAACAGCAAGACAGTATCGACCGACACCATCAAGAACGTCGTCAACATCGTGGCGCGCGAGAACACCGGGCTCGGCACCGAAGAGTTCTGCCAGACGCTGGCGAAGAAATATTTCGACAGCTATCCGCAGGTCGCCTCCGTCGCCATCACCGCGCATGAGACCAAGTGGAACAGGCTCAGCATCGGCGGCAAGCCGCATCCGCATAGTTTCGTGCTCGACGGCAACGGCAAGCCGTTCGTCAAACTCGAAGCGACGCGGCAGGGATCGACGATGTCTTCAGGCGTCGACGGCTTTACGTTCATGAAGTCGACCCAGTCCGGCTGGGAAAACTACACCAAGGATCCCTACACCACGATCAAGGAAACCAACGACCGGATGTGCGCCACCAGCATGATCGCGTCGTGGAAATGGTCGGGCAAGCCGGCGAGCTATCCCGCCACCAACGCCAGGATCCTGACCACCGCCCTGGACGTATTCGCCACGACCTATAGCTACAGCGTGCAGGACAGCCTGTACCGGATGGGCGAGGCGGTGCTGGCGGCGGTGCCGGAGATTTCCGAAATCAGCATGGCCTGCCCCAACATGCATTTCATCCCGATCAATCTGTCGCCATTCGGCCTCGACAACAACAACGACATATTCCTGCCGACCGACGAGCCGCACGGCCAGATCGAATGCACGGTTGGGAGGGGATAACACCCCATCCTGAGTGTCTGTCAGAAAAAGAAGTTTCACCTTTGTGGCGCATGGTTCGAGACGGCGCTGCGCGCCTCCTCACCATGAGGCCGTAGAAACTCGGAAGACCTCATCCTGAGGAGCGGCCTCTTGGCCGCGTCTCGAAGGATGGCCACAAGCATGCTGGTGGCAACGTCAGACCAGAACATTCATGGTTCGAGACGGTGCTTCGCGCCTCCTCACCATGAGGCCGTAGAAACTCAGAAGACCTCATCCTGAGGAGCGGCCTCTTGGCCGCGTCTCGAAGGATGGCCACAAGCATGCTGGTGGCAACGTCAGACCAGAACATTCATGGTTCGAGACGGCGCTCCGCGCCTCCTCACCATGAGGCCGTAGAAACTCGGAAGACCTCATCCTGAGGAGCGGCCCCTTGGCCGCGTCTCGAAGGATGGCCACAAGCATGCTGGTGGCAACGTCAGACCAGAACATTCATGGTTCGAGACGGCGCTCCGCGCCTCCTCACCATGAGGGGGCTTTGCGTCGAGCATAAGGACCTCGCGCGCGGCGTGGGCCCCGGCTCAGCAGCGCACCACGCCGAGAGCGCGGCGCGTTGCGTAGCATCCGGGGCACGCGGCTCTCTGTGATTAGGCGCTGCGTGTCCCGGACGCGGAGCAGCGTGTCTTCACGGTGCTCCGCAGAGCCGGGACCCATCGGCACCGGTGTGAGCGCAGGCTTTGCACGCGAAGCTTTGTTATTTGGCCCCGAACTTCTCATGCAACGCCGGGAAAAGCCGATCCGGCTTGAACGGCGTCGAGGTGAAGCGGATGCCGGTGGCGTCGGCGATGGCGTTGCCGATTGCGGCGGCGACCGGGTTGTAGGGGCTTTCGCTCATCGATTTGGCGCCCATGGGGCCGATGCTGTCGACGGTATCGGCAAAGAACACTTCGGTGCGCGGGATGTCGGCGAATTGCGGCAGGTGATAGTCGCGGAATTTCGGATTGGTGACGCGGCCGTGCTCGTCGATCACCATTTCCTCGTACAAGGTGGCGCCGAGTGATTGCGCCACGCCGCCTTCGACCTGGCCGCGGCACTGCATCGGATTGACCACCCGTCCGGCATCGGCGGCGTGCACGCTCTTGAGTATTCTGATTTCGCCGGTGGCCTTGTTCACCGCGATCCGGAATCCCTGCACGTTGAACGCCACGGACCGCGGCGTGCCGCTCGAATTGCCGCTGGCCTGCAGTATCCGCTGCTGGTTGCGTGCGGACCGTGCGATCTCGACAAAGCTCAGCCGACGACTGCCGCACACCACGGTCTCCTGCTCGAGCGAGCAGTTCTCGTCGAGCCCCGTGACCGTTGTGGCAAACGTCCTGATCTCGGCGGCGAGATTTTCCGCCGCCGCCTGGGTGGCGCGGCCGGCGACAAACGTGCCAGTGCTGCCATAGGCGCCGGTGTCGTGGCCGCCATTGGCCGTATCGGATTGCCGCAGGCTGATGCGGTCGACCGTGGTGGCGAGCGCGGTCGCCGCGATCTGGCGATGCACGGTCGCGGTGCCGTTGCCGAATTCGGCGGTGCCGACGGTCAGTTCAAAGCCGCCATCGTCGCGCAACGCGATCCTGCAATCGGCGATATGCCCGGCGGGCGGCACCGTATCGATCATGGTCAGCGCGATGCCTTCGCCGGTGAGCCAGTCCGGCGATAGATCGACCCTGGGCGCCGGCGCTTTCATCGCGCGCTCGACCAGGTCGAGGCATTGATCGAGCCCGTAGGAGCCGTATTCGACGTCGTGATATTCGGGTTCGGGCGGCGACAGCATGGGATCGCCTGATTTGACCGCGTTGCGGCGGCGCATCTCGAACGGATTGATGCCGAGTTGCCGCGCCAGTTCGTCGATCGCGGCCTCGACCGCGAAGATCGTCTGCGGCAGGCCATAGCCACGAAACGCACCTGCCGGCATGGTGTTGGTGTAGGCGACGATAGCGTCGACCTTCTTGTTCGGACAATTATACACCGCGATGCTTTCGCCGACCGCGTGAAACATCACCGAGGGCCCGTGATTGCCATAGGCCCCGGTGTTCGACAGCACATCGAGATGGAGCGCGGTCAATTTGCCGTCGTGGTCGGCGCCGGCGCGTATCGTCACCCGCATCGGATGGCGGGTCGAGGTCGAGATGAATTGCTCCTCGCGGGTCAGTTCGAACTTGACCGGCCGTCCGGTCTTGAGCGCCGCCATCGCCAGGATGTCCTCGACGAACATCTCCTGCTTGCCGCCGAAGCCGCCGCCGACGCGTTCGCAGTACACCCGCACCTTGTCGGGTGGCAGATCGAACAGATCCGCCAGCGTGCGCCGGGTCAGGAACGGCACCTGGGTCGAGCAGCGGACGTTCAGCACGCCGTCCGCATCGACCCAGGCCAACCCGCCATGGGTTTCCAGCGCGGCATGCTGCACCCGTTGGGTGGTGAAGGTGCCCTCATAGGTCACCGCCGCCTGCGCCAGCCCGGCCGCGGCATCGCCGAATTCACCATGGAGTTCGGCGACGATATTGCGGGCCGCATCGGCGACGCGGTTCTCCGCCGTCTTGTCGGCGTGGAGCACCGGCGCGCCTGGCGCGATGGCCTGCGCGGGGTCGACGACCGCCGGCAGGATTTCGTAATTGACCTCGAGGCGGCGGCAGGCCTCCTCGGCGGCGGCTTCGGTTTCCGCGACCACGGCGGCGACCTTCTGGCCGATGAAACGAACGACCCGGTCGAGCACGCGGGTGTCGTCGGGATCCATCCAGGCCTTTTCGTGCTGGGCGGTCGAGAACAGCCGGTCCGGCGCATCCTCATGGGTCAGCACCGCGTGAACGCCGGCCACCGCCAGCGCGGCGCTCTTGTCGATCGAGATGATCCTGGCGTGCGCGTGCGGCGAGCGCAGCATCTTCAGATGCAAGGTGCCTTCCATCGCGATGTCGAAGGTATAGCGCGCCGCGCCGCGCACCACTTGCGGTCCCGCCGGCGCCGGCAGGCTGCGTCCGAAATCGCTGCCCCACTTGGCCTGCTCGACATTGGTCTTGTCGGCCAGCGCATCCTCGATCGCGCGATAGCCGGTGCAGCGGCAGATGTTGCCCTTCAGCGCGGCGCCGAGATCCTGCCGCTGCGCCTGGTTCAGCGAGGCGCAGGTCAGGATCATGCCCGCGGTGCAGAAGCCGCATTGGAACGCCTGGGCATTGAGAAACGCCTGCTGCATCGGATGCGGCTCGCCGTCGATCGCGAGGCCCTCGATGGTGGTGACCGCGTGGCCATCGGCGCGAAATGCCGGGATCAGGCAGCTATGCACCGGCTCGCCGTCGAGCAGCACCGTGCAGGCGCCGCAGTCGCCGGCATCGCAGCCTTTCTTGACCCCGAAATGGCCGAGCTGGCGCAGGAAGGTGCGCAGGCACTGTCCGGCCTGCGGGCTTTCGGAAAACGCCTTGCCGTTGATCTGAAAGCTCATGATCGCCGCGAACCTTGTAGCTCACAGCGAATTTCCTCGGCGAGTCGGAACGTCATGTGCTTGCGCCAGGCCGGCTTGCCGTGGATGTCGTCGTGGTACACCGTGTCGGGAATGCGCTGCTCGATGGCGTCGCGCAACTCGTCGGGGCGAGGGATGCCGGCAAACGACAACCGGATCGGCCGCTTGGTCGAGGCGGTCACGGTCAAGGTCAGCGAGCCCTCGGTATCGATGCTGCCGATCAGCAGTGCGGCGGAGCGGCCGATCGGCGTCAGCGAAATCTGGCGAAACGCCGAGCGCCGTTTCAGCGCCGCGAGCGGAATGGTGATCTGCCGCAGCAACTCGCCCGGCGCCAGCACATTGCGCTGGTTGCCGGTGACGAAGTCGGCCACGTCAACCCGGCGCTCACTGCCATCGGCGGTCCAGATCGTACAGACGCCGTCAAGCGCAGCGGTCACGGAAATCATCGGGCCGGCCGGCAGCGACATGCACAGATTGCCGCCGACGGTGGCGGTCTTCCAGATCTTGAACGAGGCCAGGAAGGCGCGGCAGCATTGATTGATCAGCGGCGCGGCGAGCCATTCCGGCGGAGCGATCAGCGCGTCGAGCTGGGCGATGGTGCAGGTCGCGGCGATGGCGAGGCCGGTTTCGTCGATACTCAAAGCCGGCCATTCGAGGTCGTTGAGATCGATCAGCCGCGCCAGATGCGCCTGCGGTTCGGAGAACAGCCAGGTGCCGCCCGCCAGCCAAGCGTCTCCTGCCGTCCAAAGCGGCAATTGCTCCCGCGCCCGCGGTCGGGCAACCTCCTTTATGGTATTTAAGTCCATCGATATCCGTACGATTTCAACACGATGATGCCGCCTATCACGCGCTCTGCAAAACGGACGCCAACTTTACGCCGGGCACCCGGCCGAGATACCCGGTTGGTCCTCGAATTGCAGGTAACTTAAGGCGGAGCCGGTTCGCCCGCCATCTCAGGAAAGTTTGTAGGCCATGGACCCCCATCACGCCGTCTGGATCAAGGACCCGCTGGCCATCCTGGCCGATGGCGCCGAGCGAGGCATCGTCGTCAAAGACGGCAAAATCGTTGAACTGGTGCCCAAGGGCGCCCAGCCGTCGACCAGCGCCGCGTTCTTCGAGGCTGGGGATCACGTGGTGCTGCCAGGGCTGATCAACACCCATCACCATTTCTACCAGACCCTGACCCGGGCGCTGCCGGCGGCGATGGATCGCGAACTGTTTCCCTGGCTGCAGGCGCTCTATCCGGTGTGGTCGCGGCTGACGCCGAAGAGCCTCGAACTCGGCGTCACCGTCGCGATGTCGGAATTGCTGCTGTCGGGCTGCACCACCACCACCGATCACCATTACGTCTTTCCGGCCGGGCTGGAGGACGCCGTCGATATCGAGGTCGGCGTCGCCAGGCGGCTTGGCGTGCGGGTATTGCTGACCCGCGGATCGATGAACCTGTCGCAGCGCGATGGCGGCCTGCCGCCTGACAGCGTGGTGCAGGACGAAGACACCATCCTGGCGGACAGCGCCCGCGTCGTCGCCAAGCATCATCAGCGCGGCGAGGACGCCATGGTGCAGATCGCGCTGGCGCCGTGTTCGCCGTTTTCGGTCACGACCTCGCTGATGCGGGCCACGGCCGATCTCGCCGGCGAGCTCGACGTCCGCCTGCATACCCATCTGGCGGAGACCGAGGACGAGAACAAGTTCTGCGAGCAGATGTATGGCTGCCGGCCGCTGGATTATCTCGAGCAATGCGGCTGGCTCAATGCGCGGACCTGGCTCGCCCATGGCATTTTCTTCACGCCCGACGAGATGAAGCGGCTCGGCAAGGCGAAGACCACCATCAGCCATTGCGCCTGCAGCAACCAGATCCTGGCGTCGGGCTGCTGTCCGGTGTGCGACATGGAAGAAGCGGGGGTCGGAATCGGTCTTGGCGTCGACGGCTCGGCATCGAACGACGGCTCCAATTTGATGCAGGAGGTGCGCTCAGCCTTCCTGTTGCAGCGGGCGCGTTATGGTGTCGGCAAGGTCAGCCACAAGGACGCGCTGCGCTGGGCCACCAAGGGCTCGGCGGCCTGCGTCGGCCGGCCTGAACTGGGCGAGATCGCGGTCGGCAAGGCGGCCGATCTGGCGATGTTCAAGCTCGATGAATTGCGATTTTCCGGCCATGGCGATCCCTTGGCCGCGGTGGTGCTGTGCGGCGCGCACCGCGCCGACCGCGTCATGGTCGGTGGCAAATGGGCTGTCATCGACGGCGCGATTCCGGGGCTCGATGTGGCCGATCTGATCCGCAGCCACAGTGCGGCCGCGCACGCCATGCAGGTGGGATAAGCATCGCAGGCACCGCCTCATGGTGAGGAGCGCGCGCTCGCGCGCGTCTCGAACCATGTGCCCCGAAGCACCCTTCGAGACGCGGCCAAGAGGCCGCTCCTCAGGATGAGGGTATCGGTTGTGGCACAGCCTCATGGTGAGGAGCCGCGCAGCGGCGTCTTGAACCGTGTGCCCCGAAGCCATCCTTCGAGACGCGGCGAAGACGCCGCTCCTCAGGATGAGGGTATCGGTTGTGGCACAGCCTCATGGTTAGGAGCCGCGCAGCGGCGTCTCGAACCATTTGCTCCGAAGCCATCCTTCGAGACGCGGCGAAGACGCCGCTCCTCAGGATGAGGGTATCGGTTGTGGCACAGCCTCATGGTGAGGAGCCGCGCAGCGGCGTCCCGAACCATGTGCCCCGAAGCATCCTTCGAGACGCGGCGAAGACGCCGCTCCTCAGGATGAGGGTATCGGTTGTGGCACAGCCTCATGGTGAGGAGCCGCGCAGCGGCGTCCCGAACCATGTGCCCCGAAGCATCCTTCGAGACGCGGTGAAGACGCCGCTCCTCAGGATGAGGGTATCGGTTGTGGTACAGCCTCATGGTGAGGAGCCGCGCAGCGGCGTCCCGAACCATGTGCCCCGAAGCATCCTTCGAGACGCGGTGAAGACGCCGCTCCTCAGGATGAGGGTATCGGTTGTGGTACAGCCTCATGGTGAGGAGCCGCGCAGCGGCGTCTCGAACCATGTGCCCCGAAGCCATCCTTCGAGACGCGGCGAAGACGCCGCTCCTCAGGATGAGGGTATCGGTTGTGGTACAGCCTCATGGTGAGGAGCCGCGCAGCGGCGTCTCGAACCATTTGCTCCGAAGCCATCCTTCGAGACGCGGCCAAGAGGCCGCTCCTCAGGATGAGGGAGCAGCGAGTGGCAGACTCCTCAAATGAATGAAGCCCGGGCGCTCACGCCCGGGCCCCGTATCGCCGCCGCCTGATATCAGCCGCTACTTGCCTGGAATCTTGTCGTCGATGCCCTTGACGTAGAAGTTCATGCCGAGCACCTGGGTGTCGGCGAGGCGGCCATCGCCCTTGCACTCCACTTCCTTGCCGTCCTGGCCGATGATGGGGCACTTGAAGGGGAACAGCTTGCCCTCGGTGATGGCGGCTTCGGTGTCCTCGGCGAGCTTCTTCACGTCGTCGGGCATGTTGGTGTAGGGCGCCATCACGACGGTCTTGGCCTTGAGGCCGCCCCAGAAATCGCCGGACTTCCAGGTGCCGTCGAGCTGGGCCTTGACCCGTTCGATGTAATAGGGCGCCCAATTGTCTTCGATCGAGGTGAGCTGCGACTTCGGTCCGAACTTGATCATTTCCGAATCCTGGCCGAACGCCAGCTTGCCGCGCTCGGATGCGATCTGCATCGCGGCCGGACTGTCGGTGTGCTGCATGATCACGTCGGCGCCCTGGTCGAGCAGCGCCTTGGCGGCGTCGGCTTCCTTGCCGGGATCGAACCAGGTATTGGCCCAGATGATCTTGACCTTGATGTTGGGATTGACGGTCTGGGCGCCGAGGATGGTGGCGTTGATGCCCATGATCACCTCGGGGATCGGGAACGAGCCGATATAGCCGAGCACGCCCGTCTTCGACATCTTGCCGGCGATCACGCCCTGGATGTAACGGCCTTCGTAGAAACGGCCGTTATAGATCGCCATGTTGTCGGCTTTCTTGAAGCCGGTGGCATGTTCGAAATGCACGTCGGGATATTTCTTGGCGACCTTCAGGGTCGGATCCATGTAGCCGAACGAGGTGGTGAAGATCAGCTTGTTGCCGGCGCGAACCAGCTGCTCGATCGAGCGCTCGGCGTCCGGGCCTTCGCTGACGTTCTCGAGATAGGTGGTCTCGATCTTGTCGCCGAGTTCCTTCACCAGCGCCTGGCGGGCGAGATCGTGCTGATAGGTCCAGCCGAAATCGCCGACCGGACCAAGATAGATGAAGCCCACTTTGAGCTTGTCGGCGGCGGAGGCGCCGACCAGGCTGGTGGCGATGGTGAACATCGCCGTTGTCGCCGCGATGAGAATTTTTCTCATATGTTTCTCCGGTTACTTAAAGGGGTGGACTGTCACTCCCGAAGCGCCCGCGCCCCATCGCGTGCGTTTCGGGTATCGCTATCGATCGGGCACGAACACCGTCCCCAGGGAAGCAGGCGCGGTCGAGCCGCCAGTGCGGGTCCGCGAAATCAAGACCAGCACGATCACCGTCGCGAGATACGGCAACGCCGACATGAATTGCGACGGCACGCCGATGCCCCAGCCCTGCGCGTGAAGCTGAAGGATCGTCACCGCGCCGAACAGATAGGCGCCGATCACCAGCCGGGCCGGCCGCCACGAGGCGAACACCACCAGCGCCAGCGCGATCCAGCCGCGGCCGGCGGTCATGCCCGGAATGAAAAACGGCGTGTAGGCGAGCGGCAGATAGGCGCCGGCGAGACCGGCGCAGGCGCCGCCGAACATCACGGCGAAGGTGCGGATCCGCAACACCGGATAACCCAGCGCGTGTGCTGAAATGTGATTGTCGCCGCAGGCCCGCAGCACCAGTCCGGCGCGGGTCCGGTACAGAAAGAACCAGACCGCCACGATCAGCAGCAGCGAAAAATAGACGAAGCCATCTTCGCCGAACAGGATGCGGCCGACCAAGGGAATGTTCGTCAGGCCGGGAATGTCGAGATGCACGGCGGGCGTGATGCGCTCGCCGACGAAGCGCGCGCCGATCAATCCCGACAGGCCGACGCCGAGGATGGTCAGCGCCAGGCCTGAGGCGACCTGGTTGACCGCAAGCCCGAGCGTCATCATCGCGAAGATCAGCGACAGCAAGGTTCCGGCGATGATGCCCGCGATCGCGCCGACGACGATCGAACCGGACAGCCAGGCGCCGGCGAAGCCGCAGGCGGCGCCGACGATCATCATGCCTTCGACGCCAAGATTGAGCACGCCGGAGCGCTCGGTCACCAGTTCGCCCGTGGCGGCGATCAAAAGCGGCGTCGATGCCGCCAGCACCGACAGGATGATGGCTTCAGCGAGTTCCACTGGACACCTGCCGGGACGCGAAGATGAGCCGGAACCGATAGAGGATCAGGGAATCGCAGGCGAGCACGTAGAACAGCAGGATGCCCTGAAACACCTTGGTGACGTCCAACGGGATTTTCATCGCGATCTGGGCCTGTTCGCCGCCGATAAAGGTGAGGGCGAGAAAAAGGCCTGCAATTAATATTCCAATTGGGTTGAGCCGGCCGAGAAACGCAACAATGATCGCGGTGAAGCCGTAGCCCGGCGAGATGCCCGGTTGCAGATGGCCGACCGGCCCCGCCACCTCGATGATGCCGGCGAGCCCGGCCAGCGCGCCCGAGATGGCAAAGGTCAACAGGATCAACTGGTCCGAGTTGAACCCGCCGAACCGCGCCGCGCGCGGAGCGGCGCCGACCACGCGGATCTCGAAACCTTTGATGGTGCGTCCGAGCAGCACGCTGGCGGCCGCCACCACCAACAGCGCGATCAGGGCGCCGAGATGCAGCCGGCCGCCGGCAATCAGCAACGGCACGGTGGCGACCGGGTCGAAATCGGCGGTGGTCGGGAAGTTGAAGCCGGCCGGATCGCGCCATGGGCCGCGCACCAGATAGTCGAGAAACAGGTCGGCGACATAGACCAGCATCAGGCTGGTCAGGATTTCGCTGGCGCCGAATCGGATCTTGCAGATCGCCGGGATCAGCGCATACAGCGCGCCGGCCGCCGCGGCCGCCGCCAGCATCGCCGGCAGCACCCAATGTCCGGCATCGGTGCCCTGGGTATCGACCGCGATCCAGCTTCCGGCCACCGCGCCGACCAGGAACTGCCCTTCGGCGCCGATGTTCCAGGCGTTGGCCAGGTAGCACAGCGACAGCCCGATCGCGATCATCACCAGTGGCGTCGCCTTGACCGCGATCTCCTGCAGCGAATAGCCGTCGGTGAGGGGATCGATGAAGTAAACGCCGAGCGCCGAGATCGGGTTCTTGCCGAGGATCGCGAACAGCACGCTCATGGTCACGATGGTCAGCCCGATCGCGATCAGCGGCGATATCAGGGCGATCAGGTTGGAACGCTCGGCGCGCTTCTCAAGTACGAACTGCATGGGCGGATTCCTTCGGGTCGAGACTGCTGCCACCCATCAGCAAACCAAGTTTTTCGCGGCTGGCTTCGGCCGTCGGCAACGGGGCCGAGAGATGGCCGTGAAACATCACCGCGATCCGGTCGGTGATCTCGGCGAGTTCGTCAAGGTCCTGGCTCGTGACCAGCACCGCGGCGCCGGCGGCGGCGAGGTCCAGCAGCGCCTGGCGGATCACGGCCGCAGCCCCCGCATCCACGCCCCAGGTTGGCTGGCTCACCACCAGCACCGCGGGACTACGCAGGATTTCGCGGCCGACGATGAATTTCTGCAAATTGCCGCCGGACAGGCTGGCGGCCTCGGGATCGCGCTTGGCCTTGCGAACGTCGAAGGTCTCTGTGGCGCGGTCGACCGTCGACAAGGTGGCGGCGGTGTTGACGAAGCCATGCTGCACCATGCCGCTGGCGGCGTGCCCGGTCAGCAGCGCGTTTTCGGACAGTTTCATCCGCGGCGCGGTGCCGTGCCCGAGCCTTTCTTCCGGCACGAAGGCGGCGCCGAGCTTGCGCCGCTCGGTGATCGACAGATGCCCCGCGGCGATGCCGTCGATCACCACCGTGCCGGGATCCCGCGAGCGCCGTTCGCCCGATAACGCCGCGAACAATTCGTCCTGGCCATTTCCGGCGACGCCGGCAATGCCCAGGATTTCACCGCCTTTGAGTTCGAGCGAGATGTGCTGCAGCCGCACGCCATGGGGATCGGCGGGCTCCTGATTGAGATCGTTGACGACCAGGCGGGGCACCGTGACCGTGCGTCCGGCAGCGGCTTTGACCTGCTTGATGTCGGCGCCGACCATCATGCGGGCGAGCGAGGCGGCGGTCTCGGCCTGCGGGTTGCAGGTCGAGACTTTCCTGCCGCCGCGAAGGATGGTGGCGGTGTCGCACAGCCGCTTCACCTCTTCGAGTTTGTGGCTGATGTAGAGGATGGCGCGGCCTTCGGCCTTGAGCCGCTCCAACACGATGAAGAGTTGGTCGGCTTCCTGCGGTGTCAGCACCGCGGTCGGCTCGTCGAGGATCAGGAATTTCGGATTCTGCATCAAGGCCCGGACGATCTCGATGCGCTGGCGCTCGCCGACCGAGAGCTGCCAGACTTCGCGTTTCGGATCGAGCGGCAGCCCGTAGACATTGGAAACTTCCTTGAGGCGGGCCGACATGTCCTTGAAGGACTCCTTGCCATCAAGGCCGAGCGCGACGTTCTCGGCTACGGTGAGATTGTCGAACAGCGAAAAGTGCTGAAACACCATGCCGATGCCGCGGGCGCGGGCCTCTGAAGGGCCTGACAACACCATCGTTTCGCCCTGCCAGCGCAACTCGCCCTCGCTGGGCTGGATCAGGCCGTACATGGCTTTGACCAGGGTCGATTTTCCGGCGCCGTTTTCGCCAAGCAAGGCGTGGATCTGTTGCGGCCAGATATCGATGTCGATCGCCTCATTGGCGAGGAAGCTGCCATAGCGCTTGGTCAGACCGATGGTCTGGAGCAGGGGTGTCTGGCGGGAACGTGCGCCGGCGGGCGTTGGATCTGACATCGGGAGTCACGGGTGCGAGGAACGATTGCCTCATTACTGGGCTAAAGCGACGCCACTGCAAGGTGCGAAAAGCGCCAGCTTTGCCCAACTCTTTAGCAGTAGAAATCCTGAGCGATTCGCCAGAACTAATTAGACGGCGCAAGGATCAGGTAGGCATTTCGCTTTTCTCCGTCGAAATCCGGGGCGTGCGCTGTTGCATTTTTGTGACTGTTGATCGCAAATCGAAACCGCCGGAGCAGGCCTGCTGCGAAGTTGGGCAGCGCTGATGCGGTCGTCATGCGGCAAGATCGCGCGCTCAATGAGCGGCTGATGACGTCTGTGTCGGACTCGGCGAACGTTCCAAAAACCCAAGAAAAACGGGCATAACTTTATCGTGATCCCGCCGCGCAAATGACACGGCGTCGGCGGTTTTCCAGAACCGGGTCGCACCTCCAACAGCGCCTTCGCGGTTGTCCTTGATGAAAGTTGCGCCACGTCTTGGGAAAACTTCGGGCTTCGTTATTAGCGCGATTGGAGCAAGGGTCGTCGGCAAGGGCCTTGATCAATTCGCTAGTTAACTCTGGGGGTAAAGAATGTTCTTCCGTACCAAAGCAATTGCAGCCGCGGCGCTGACACTTGCTGCGTTTGCCGTCGCGCCGATCACTTCCGCCAATGCGGCCGATTTGCCGGTCAAGGCCAAGGCCAAGCCGCTCGCGGACATGCCGTTCTTCTTCGTGAACGACAACCTGATCACCTACGCGGTCCAGTTCAACGCGACCTCGCCGGGTGTGACGAATAAGACCGTCAAGCAGGTTTATGCCTACACCCACTTCGACGTATGGGCTTACGGCACCAACTTCATCACCCTGTCGCTGGCCAAATCGGACCACGCCGATCCGGCGTCGCCCTGCGGCGACCCCTTCAACGCAAATCCTGGTAACTGCGCCGGCGCGGCCGAGTTCTACGGCCTGATCCGCAGCACGTTCGGCTGGAATCAGCTGTTCAACACCAAAATGTTCTCCGTGGGTGGCGTGCTGAACAACATTTCGTTCGAAGTCGGTGTCGACGGCGAAACGGAAAACCAGTTCCTGGCTCCCAACAAGAAAGACGTGGTCGCCGGTCTGCAGTTCGCCTTCGACCTGCCTTACAAGGGCTTCCTGGACATCGCTCCCCTTTATTACCAGGAATGGAATCACAACTCGTATCTGACGCCGGGTCTGGTCGGCACCGGATGCGCCCCGGTCTTCGCTTGCCCGGGCATTTCGGACGGCAACACCCGCTTCAACGCGACCTGGGCCCTGGAAATCAACTACTACATGGACCTCGGCTTCCTGCCTGAAATCGATCAACTACTTCTCGGTCAGCGGTCGCGCTGGCTTCTACGGCCCGAAGGGCGCCGGCGCAGCGTCGCCGTCGGTCGTTCAGGCTTCGAACAAGACCGCGATGGAAATCAACTCGGAACCGATCCGTCTGACCTTCGACGCCAGCAAGGCGTTCTATCCCGGCGGCGCGAAGTACTCGCACTACCTCGACGTCTGGGTGGCCTACCGCTTCTGGGAGAACAAGTTCGGTCTTGACGATCAGAACGTCAACAACGGCGTCTGCTACACCAACGGCGTGAACAACCGCTCCTGCACCGAGAAGTCGTTGTACGCCGGTGTCACCGCCAAGTTCTAAGTCGAACTGGGTTTAACGAACCTCCAAGGCTGCACTGCTCTGTAGCCACAATGGCGTCGCGATCGTTCGCGGCGCCATTGCCTTTTGAGCGGCGCTCATCACCAGGAGCTGTTGCTGCGTGCGGCTTTTGCGCGCGACACGGTGCGAAAATAATGCGAGACAGAAGCAGGCGCGCGCTTGCAATTCAGACCAGACAGTACCCATCCCCGATGGGTCTTACACCCGATGGAGATAGTTTCAGATGCGCTTTCAGTTTGCATTTCCGGCCGTTGTCGCTGCATCGCTGATCGGATTCGCGGCTCCGGCTTTCGCGCAGGGCACCGGCGATTACGCCGCGCCGATCCCGGACCGTCGCGCCGGCGAAGAGGCCCGGGATGAATATCTCAGCGGCCGCTTCCATGCGACCACGGGAAGCAGCGTGACTGCGTTGGACCGTGCCGACCCGCAGCAGCCGGCCACGATCGCGCCGCGCCGTCGCCACCCGGTGAAGAAGCCGGTCAATTAAGTCTTCCCGACAGACGCCGTCATTGCAACGCCCGGTCAACGGCGTTGCTGCAAGCAGCCTCGTCCTGAGGAGCATCGCGCAGCGATGCGTCTCGAGATGGTTTTTCGGGACGTGGTTCGAGACGGCGCTGGCGCGCCTCCTCACCATGAGGCAGCGCTGATCCGCTTCATCACGATGATTTATCCCAGACCCCATCGTGCAGTGCCGCGGCTTCGTCTTCCAACAGCGGTCCGACCACTTCGACCGAACGCTGCCCGCTCGCAAAGACTTCACGGCAGGGCAGGTCGAGCGTCAAATTCTCGGGATGGTCGCCTGTGATGTCGCGCAGGCGATGTTCGCCCAGGCCATAGACCAGGCGTCCGATACCGGCCCAATAGATCGCACCGGCGCACATCGCGCACGGCTCTGCCGATGAATAGAGCGTTGCCTGGCGCAGCACCTCGGGACTGATTGTGGTGCAGGCTTCGGTGCAGGCCAGCCGTTCGGCGTGGGCGGTGCCGTCATGGCTCGGCATGTAGGCGTTCTCGGCCTCGATCAGCACCTTACCGTCCTGGTCGACCAGAACAGCGCCGAACGGATGATTGCCGTGGCTTACCGCGCGGCGGGCGACCTCGAAGGAGCGGCGAAGATAGTGTTCGTCACGTTCCGAATTGCCCAGGGATTTGACGTCGTTCACTAGTGCCCCGCCATATGCCGTCCGATCTCGGTGAGGTCGGTCTGGCCGGCCTTGGCTTCATAGACCAACTGGCCGTGGAACATGACGACGAGGCGATCGGATAGTTCCAGCAGTTCGTCGAGATCTTCGCTGACCAGCAGCACCGCGGCGCCGCGGTTGCGCGCGGCCATGATCTCGGCATGGATCTGCGCCACCGCCGCGAAGTCCAGCCCGAAGCAGGGATTGGCCGCGATCAGCACCTCGACCTCGCCGCCGAGCTCGCGCGCCAGCACCGCGCGCTGCACGTTGCCGCCCGACAGCGCCGCGATCGGCGTGTCGGGGCCGCGGGTCTTGATCTTGTAGAGGCCGATTTTCTTCTCGGCGTCGGCACGGAACGCCGCCTTGTTCAGCCACCAGCCGCCGCTGGCGAACGGGGCGCGGTCGAATTCGCGGAACGCGATGTTGTCGGCGACGCTCATGCCGCCGACACAGGCGTTCTTCAGCGGCTCCTCCGGCAGCAAGGACATCTTGTGCCGCCGCATTTCCTCGCGGCTGGCGTGATAGACTTCGCCAATGACGCGGACTTCGCCGCTCTCGGCCTCGCGCTGGCCCGCCAGCACTTCGACCAGTTGCCGCTGGCCGTTGCCGGAGACCCCGGCGATGCCGACGATCTCGCCGCCGCGAATGGACAGCGACACATCATGGACCGCGACCGCGCCGGCATCATCCAGCGCGTTGAGTTTATCGAGCTCCAGCCGCGCCCCGGTGACTTCGCCGGATCGAGCCGGCTGCACCGTCAATTGCTCGGCGCCGATCATGGTGCGGGCCATGTCGTCGGGTGTCAGATCCGCGACCCGGCCCTGACCGGCGAGCTTGCCGCGGCGCAGGATGGTGACGTCGTCGGCGAACGCCATCACCTCGCGGAACTTGTGGGTGATCATCAGGATGGTGAGATCGCCCGCGACCACCATCGCACGCAGCATGCCCAGCACCTCGTCGGCCTCGGCCGGCGTCAGCACCGAGGTCGGCTCGTCCAGGATCAGAAATTTCCGCTTGAGATAAAGCTGCTTGAGGATTTCGCATTTCTGCCGTTCGCCGGCGGAGATGTCGGAGACGCGCGATTTCAGCGGCACCTTGAACGGCATCCGCGAAAGGAATGCTTCGAGCTCCCTGGTCTCCTTGGCCCAGTTGACCACGGCGGGCACATCGTCGCGCGCCAGCACCAGGTTTTCCGCCACCGTCATCGCCGGCACCAGGGTGAAATGCTGGTAGACCATGCCGAGCCCGAGCGCGTGGGCGTCCTTGGGGTTGGCGATCGCCTGCTGGCGGCCGCCGACCAGGATCTCGCCTTCGGTGGCGTGATAATAGCCCATGATGCATTTCACCAGCGTGCTCTTGCCGGCGCCGTTTTCGCCGAGCAGCGCGTGGAACGACCCTGGCCGCACCTTCAGTTCGACATTGTCGAGTGCCAGGAAGTCGCCGAACTTCATGGTCACGGCGATGGCGTCGACGCCGAGCGGGCCGTCGGGAAGCGGCGTTTCACCGATGATCACGACACCGCCTCGATGAAAGCGCCTGATGTCGCCACCGCGCCGAATACGCCGCCCTGCATCTTGATCATCTTCAGCGCGTGCTCGTGGTTGCTCTTGTCGGTGGCCGCGCAGCAATCCTCGATCAGCACGCATTCGAAGCCGCGATCATTGGCCTCGCGCATGGTGGTGTGGACGCAGACGTCGGTGGTGATGCCGGTCAGCACGATGTTCTCGATGCCGCGCAGCCGCAACATCAGTTCGAGATCGGTGGCGCAGAACGAGCCTTTGCCCGGCTTGTCGATAATGGGTTCGCCCGGCAGCGGCGCGAGGTCGGGAATGATCTCCCAGCCGGGTTCGCCGCGCACCAGCACCCGGCCGCAGGGTCCGGGATCGCCGATACCGGCGCCGATCTGCCGCGAGCGCCAGCGCTTGTTGGCGGGCAGATCGGTCAAATCGGGGCGATGGCCTTCGCGGGTATGGATGATGTGGAAGCCCTGCGCGCGCATCACCGCGAGCAGTTTCCTGATCGGCTCGATCGGCGCCCGGGTCAGCGACAGATCGTAGCCCATCTTGTCGACATAGCCACCGACACCGCAGAAATCGGTCTGCATGTCGATGATGATCAACGCCGTGTTCTGCGGCCGCAGATCGCCATTATAAGGCCAGGCATAGGGGTCGGACTTCAGGAAGCGCTCAGCCATGATCTTGAATCCCGTGCTTGCGATTTGAAATCATCTGGTGATCGAGAGTTCGGCCGGCGCGCCGGTCAAGGTGCGTTTCGGCGAGCAGGTGATGATCATGATCGCCAGTGTGAGGATGTAGGGCGCGGCATTGAACAGATGATAGCCCGAGGTGACGCCGACCGATTGCAGCGCCGGGCCGAGCGCTGCGGCGCCGCCGAACGCCAGCGACGCCCACAGGCACAGCATCGGGTCCCAGCGCGCGAAGATCACCAGCGCCACCGCGGTGATGCCCTGGCCGCTGGACAGGCCTTCGTTCCAGCTTCCGGGATAGAACAGCGACAGGAACGAGCCGCCGATGCCGGCGAGGAAGCCGCCGACCATGGTGGCGCGCAGCCGGATGGCGAGCACGGAATAGCCCATCGCGCGCGCGGCGTCGGAGCTTTCGCCGGCGGTGCGGATCAACAGGCCCCAGCGCGTGGTCCGGAACGCCCAGGCCAAAATCGGCGCCAGCGCAACGCCGATCAGGAACAGCACGTTGACCTGCAGCGCCGAGCGCACCTGCGGAATGCTGCTCCACCAGCCGAACTCGATCGCCGGCAGCCGTGGCGCGGTCGGCTCGATCAGCGGCTTGCCGAGATAGAACGCCAGCCCGGTTCCGAACAGCATCAGCGCGATGCCGACCGCGACGTCGTTGACCCGTGGCAGCGAGCAGATCCCGGCATGCAGCGCGCCGAGCAGGGCGCCGGTAAGGCCGGCAGCGAATACGCCGAGCCAGGGCGAGCCGGTGAGATAGGAGATGCCGTAGGCGCTCATCGCGCCCATCACCAGCGTGCCTTCGAGGCCGAGATTGATCCGGCCGGAGCGTTCGGTGATGCATTCGCCGAGGCTGACGAACAAGAACGGCGTGCGAGACGCGGATGGCGCCGCCGAGCACCGCGAGCGGCACGGTCCAGAGTCCGATCGATCCATCCGCCATCAGGATTTTCCTTTCAGGAAGCCGATGCGTCCGTACAGCGCGTCGCTGGCCAGAACGAAGACGAAGATGATGCCTTGCAGCACCTGCACCGAGGCGTCGGGCAGGCCGAGCCGGCGCTGCAACAGGCCGCCGCTGGCGCTGATGCCGCCGAGCAGGATGGCGACCGGGATGATCGCCAGCGGATTTTGGCGCGCCAGGAACGCGACCAGGATGCCGGTGAAGCCGTAGCCGGCGGCGAGGATTGGCGTTGGTGCGGCCCTGAACGGCGGCGACCTCGACCATGCCGGCGAGGCCGGCCGCAGCGCCGGCCAGGAAGCAGATGGTCAGGATCAGCTTGCCGACGCCGAGGCCGACGATCTTGGCGGCGCGGATGTTGCCGCCGGCGACCCGCGCGGCGAAGCCGAACACGGTGTGATAGATCAGGATGTAGGAGGCGATCGCGGCGATGATGCCGAACACCAGGCCCCAATGCACGTCGGTGCCGGGAATGGTGCCGATCATGTTGGCGGCGCCGATCTCGCGCGTCGACGGCTTGTTGAGGCTGGCGGGATCGCGCATCGGACCCTCGACCAGATGGTTGAGGATCGCGAGCGCGATATAGACCAGCAGCAGGCTTGAGATCGTTTCGTTGACGCCGCGGAATTGTCGCAGCGCGCCTGACAAGCATGATCCAGAGCCCGCCGCCGATCATGCCGGCGCAGGCCATCGCCAGTTGCACCACCAGCGGCGGCGCCGATTGCAGCACCAGCGCGGCGCTGGTCGCGCGACAGCGCGCCGATCAGCAGCGCGCCTTCGCCGCCGATGATCACCATGCCGAGCTGCGCGGGCAGGGCCGTGCAGAGCGCGGTCAGGATCAGCGGCGCGGCGCGGGTCAGCGTGTTCTGCCAGGAGAACCAGGTGCCGAACGCGCCCTGATACATATAGAAATAGAGATCGAGCGGGCTCTTGCCGAACAGGAACACGAACAGCCCGAAGACGCCGAGCGCGGCGATCACAGCCGCGCCCGGGATCAGGATGTATTCGATCGAGGTGCCGTAGCGCTGGAGGAATCCGGGATCGGCCGCCGGAGCCTTGGCGACGCTATCCGCGGGGTCCGCCAATTCGCTGGTCACGAAGTGGCTCCGATCACGCCATCGACCAGGTAATCCATCTTTTCGAGTTCAGGATCCTTCTGGCCGCGATCGGTGCCGGCGGCGATCACGGTCTTGCCCTTGTTGTCCGCGATCGGGCCCTTGAAGATGGTGTAGGTGCCGGCGATCAGTTGCGCCTTGATGTCGTCGGCGTGCTTGCGGGCTTCCGCCGAGACTGCTTCGCCGTAGGGAGAGCACTTGACGATCTCTTCCTTGAGGCCGCCGCGGTAGAAGTTCGGAATCTTCTCGCCGCTCTGCACCATCTTGACGAATTTCGGATACAGCGCTTCCCAGTTCCATTCGGCGCCGGTGAGGTAGGCCTTCGGCGCCAGCGGCGACTGGTTGACGTGATAGCCGCACACCATCGCGCCGCGCTTGGCGGCGTTCTCGACCATGGTCTTCGGACCGTCGACGTGACAGGTCAGGACATCGACGCCCTGGTCGATCAGGCTGTTGGTGGCTTCGGCTTCCTTGACCGGCATCGACCAGTCGCCGGTGAAGATCACCTGGCATGGTGGCCTTGGGATTGGCGAGCTTGGCGCCGAGCGTGAAGGCGTTGATGTTGCGCAACACCTGCGGGATCGGCTTGGCGGCGACGAAGCCGAGTTTGCCTGATCTTGGTGGTGTGGCCGGCGACGATGCCCGAGATGATACTGGGCCTCGTCGATGTAGCCGAAATAGCTGCCGGCGTTCTTCGGGTCCTTGTCGGTCCACAGGCCGCCGCAATGCTCGAAAATCGACCTTCGGATATTTGGTCGCCATCTTGATCATGTGCGGGTTGAAGTAGCCGAACGAGGTCGGGAACACGAGCGTCGGCGCCGTCGAGATTGATCATCGACTCCATGGTCTTTTCGACCGCGTCGGTCTCGGGGACCTTTTCTTCCTCGACCACCTTGATGCCGGCGATCTTCTTCAGCGCGGCGGCGCCCTGCGCATGCGCCTGGTTGTAGCCGTAGTCGTCGCGCGACCCGACATAGATGAAGCCGATGGTCATGTCGGCCGCGGCGGCCGAACGCACGCCGAGCGCCGAGCCGACCGTCAGCGCGGCGCCGCCCTGCAAGAGATGCCGCCGTGAAATCCTGCCAAAATCCATTGGTTGCTCCTCTGGCGGCTTATGCGCCGCTACCATTCCGCGGCTTCGCCTGAGCGGCGAAGCCCAGAACCAGATTCGCAATCTTCGTGCCAATGCCTAATTTAGTGACATTCTCTAATAACTACTTGAAATTGTGTATCTAATTATGGGGTGTTCGGCCGGTTGAAAATTTGAGCACTGAAGTTGATGCATAAGATGCATGCATATTTTATGAATTGTATGCAAGAGAGTTAAGCAAGCCTGAGCGACATTGGGCGGTTGGACATGGACCCAGCAGCCAGAACCGGCTGCCATTTTAGACGCTGCCGGCTTGGTCCATCCCGCTCATCCCTCGCAACTCAAATTCAGCTTTCTCGGCAGCGGATGACCGGTGCAGCCTTGCGCCGCGCAGAACGCGCCGACCAGTTGCGCGACCATCGCTGAAGAGGCGGACAGACCGCCATCGGCCCGGTCCAGACGTTCGGCGGCCTGTTGCGCCTGCCGGCGCAGCGCGGCTTCATCCAGGGTCAACAGTTTGCCCGCATGAAACACAACGCGCCCGCCGATCATCACGGTGTCGACCGAGGCGCCGTTTTCGCCGAACACCATCTGCGTCAGCGGCGCGCGCAGCGGCACGAAATGCGGACTGTCGAGCCGCAGCATCACGATATCGGCCTCGTAGCCCGGGGCGAGGCGGCCGATCCGCTCGAAGCCCAGGACCCTGGCCGAACCTTCGGTCGCCATGACGAACGCTTCATCGGCCGACAGCCAGCGGCCGGTGACGGGGCCTTCGATCCGCGAAAGATACGACGCCAGCCGCGTCGCTTCGAACATGTTCTGCCCGTCGGACGTGTTGCTGGCGTCGGTGCCGACGCCGACGGTCACGCCGCTGCGCAGCATCTGCCGCACCGGCGCGACACCCGATCCGAGTCGCAGATTGCTCGAGGGATTATGCGCGACCTTGACGCCGGCCCCGGCGAGCCGCGCGATATCGTCATCGTCGAGCCAGATCGCGTGCGCCGCGCTCAATCGTTCGGACAGAAAGCCGATCGCATCGAGATGTCCGACCAGGCTGTTGCCATATCGCCGTTGCCCGATCGCGGCCTGTGCGCGCGATTCCGCCAGATGGGTTTGTAGCGGCACGTCATGCTCGCGCGCCAGTCGCGCGCAACGGATCAGGAAATCGTCGGTGCAATGCAAGGGAATAGTCGGGCCCAGCGCCGGCCGGACGAAACGGCGGTCGAATTCCCAGTTACCCAGGATCCCTTCACAGACGGAAAGTGTTTGATCGATCGGGGCCGTGCGCATGGCGGCGTATGGCGCGCGAGTTTCATCCGGCAACGCGTCGAGCAGGCCAGGCAGCGCCTGATACAGCGTGCGATCCGATATCATCGGCGCCACCACCGCGCGCATGCCAGCATCGCGATAGGCGCGCCCGACCGCCGAAATGCCCTCGCGCGAGGGGCCGGGGAATTCAACGGTCAGGTCAAAACAGGCGGTGGTGCCCTTGCGGATCATCTCTGCGGCGGACAGCGCCGCGCTGAGATATTTATCCTCAAGGCCGCGCGAACGAGTGCTGGCGCCGGCGCCCGTTAAAAACATCTCCAGCGAAACTTTGTCGTCGACCGCGCCACGGTTGAGCGCGCCGTGCGAATGGGTGTGCGCGCTGATCAATCCCGGAATCAGCATCCGGTCATCGGCGGAGATGGTTTCTGTGTCGTCGGAAACCCCGAAGCCCGGCGGATCGATCGCAAGGATCACGCCATCTTCGATGAGCACGTCCCGCGGGGCGGCCTGTCCACCCGGATCGAGCACCAGGCCACCGCGCAGGATGGTCCGGTGCGCGCTCATGACTCGAATTCGGCGAGTTTTGGCGTCGACATCTCGAAGCGGTCGCGGATGGTGGCGCAGGTATCGCCGCCAAGCCGCGCGATGGCATCGAGCTTGGCGGGGTCGATCCGCATCCGCTCGACGTCGATGATGTCGGATTGATAATGCGCGTAGACGATCTCGCCCAGAATGATCTGGCGCGACTTGCCGAGTTCGAGCGTGACATGACGGCGGCACTCGAACGCGGCAGGCGCCTGCTTGATCCAGGGCGAAGCCACCACGGCGCCAGGCATCGCGGTCAGACCCGCCGCCGCCAACTCGTCCTGTCCGGCGGCGAACGGCACCGCACAAACATGCATCGCCTCGGCGATCGCATGCGACACGATATTGACGGTAAACACTTCGGTCAGGCGGACATTGAGCGCGGTGTCCTTGAACGACATGTCAGGATGGTTTTCGACGCCGATCGCCAGGATCGGGGGGTCCGCCGACAGGCAATTGAAGAAGCTGAACGGCGCGGCGTTGATGCGGCCTTCGAGGTCGACCGTCGTCACCAGCGCGATCGGCCGCGGCACGACCGTGCCGATCATCAGCTTGTAGCGGTCGCGCGCCGACAATGTTCGAAAGTCGAAGGTGACGGGGTCTGAAGTGGGAATGCCGTCCATCATTGGCTCTCGATCGCCGGCGCGCCGGCATGGGCCAGTAAAAAGCGTTCTTCCCACCACGAGAACAGGAGATCGCGCAGCGCCGCGGCGTCATCATCGCCATAGATGTCGGTGCGCTTCACCGCGTTGAACAGCGTCAGTTCTTCCGGCGACAGTGAGATCGGCAGTTCCGTCACCACGATCGGCGTATTGGGGAATTCCGGTTTGTAAGAGGTATCGCGGCGCAGCGGACGGTCGGTCTTGATGGTCGGATTGCGAAAATCCTTCGGCGTACGCTGGCTCGCCAGTGTCGGCGTCTTCGGCACCTTGGCGAGGTCCGCCTCGGTCGCGGCGAACACCGTCAACTTCAGCGGCTTCAGGGCAAAATTGCTGGTCTTCATCACGTCGGCGCCGCAGACATTCGGCACTGCAAGCACATCCATCAGCGCCAGCAGGTCGACATAGTCACCGGGCTTTGTGGTTTGCCGGGTCATGAAGGCGTGCCCGTCCTCGTCGACGCCGGTGCACATGAACAGGTTGAAGGAGTCATGCACGTCGTCGGGCGTCAGACCATACTCACGCTGCGCCTCGGCCTGGATGTCATGGCAATTGGTGTGCACGGCAAAGCCGTAGGCCGCTTCATAGACATAGGCGCTACACCGTGGGAACAACACGTCGTTGCGGCCGACGGTGTCCTCCAGAATATAGAGCATCGCGCGCTCGCGCGGCGGCGCGGACCACATGAACGTCCCGGTCGTTGGATGGAAGCCGTGCACGGTGCGGGTCCGGCCGCAATGCATGAACTCCTTGTAGTCGTGCAGATTGAAGCAGTTGAAGTCGGCGCACTGACCGCCTTCGATCTGCTCGACCCGCAGGATCTGGCCTTGCAGCATTTCGATCGCCTTGCCGGTGCCGGGCTCGATCACGCATTCCGATATGATCCGGCGTTCGGTCATCGCACAGGCTCCATCTTGCCTTCGGCTTTACGGGCTGCGGCGTATTCAGCCAACGCGAGATGCACGAGGGCTGTCCGGTCCGGCGCCACCCCCCGGGCGATCGTGCGATCGAGCAACTCCAATTGCTGCTGGTTCAAGCGCAGTCTGACGACCGTGTCGGCCATGATGTCCTCTCGTGCAGTGAAAACTGTATACAGAATGAAGTTCGGAAATCGCGGGCTTGGGCGTTTGCTTGAGCCGTCCGGTGCGCGATATCAGGTGCTCGTCGACGGCGCTCATCGGTCGCGTCACTAATTATTCCCGGTTTTAAAGCGCTATCGAAGCGCAAAGTTTAGGCGTCGTGCTGCCGAATCTTCGGGCGCGTCGAACAAAATTCCCGCATCGTGTGTACGCGATCTCGACTTATCGTATGCCCGGGCGCGCGATGAAGCGCGCTCCGACGCTGCATCGATGAGCTGTCCCGGATGACCAAGAAGTCCACCCGCGTTGATTTCGCCTGCACGGCGTTGCGGCAGGCCATCATCGAGCAGGCGTTGCCGCCGGGGACCAAATTGCCGGAGGATGAACTCGGCGCGCGCTTCGGCATGAGCCGGACGCTGGTGCGCGCCGCGCTGGCGCAGTTGCAATCCGAAGGCTTGGTCGATGCGCCGCCACGGCGCACCGCGACCACGGCGAAGCCGACGCTCGAGCAGGCCAAGGAAGTGTTTGAAGTTCGTCGTACCCTGGAGCGTGCGGTGGTGCGGCTGGTGATCGAGCGATGGCGTCCCGAGTTCGGCGCCGAACTTGAAGGTCATGTCCGGCAGGAAGACGCCGCGCGCAAGGGCGGCGACGAGCGGGTATCGATCCGGCTGGCCGGTGAATTCCACACCAGGCTCGGCGAGATGGCCGGCAACGCGCTGCTGGCGCGCTATCTCGGCGAAGTGGTGTCGCGCACGTCCTTGATCCTGGCGCTCTACGGCCGGCCGCATTCGGCCGATTGCGCCGTCAGCGAACATCGCGAGATCGTCGCCGCGTTGCGCGGCCGCGATGCCGACGCCGCGATCGAGGTGATGGACCATCATCTCGGCGCGGTGGCCAGCCGCGCCAAGCTCGACCAGGAACGCGACGGCCAGTTCGATCTCGGTGCGGTGCTGTCGCGCTATGTCGACGACAATGCCAGCCCGCCCAAAGTAGCGCCGCTGCCGAAACGAAAGAAGCGAGCGGCGAAATGACCGCTTTTGTTCAGTAACCGCTTTGTCCCCTAGGAGACTGTCGATGACCAGGCATTCGCTATCGCGCCGCACGCTGCTCGGCGCCGCCGCTACCAGCCCGCTGGTGCTGTCAGGGCTGAGCGGCCCGGCTCGCGCCGCCGGGGTCACGGTCGGCATCATCTATGTCGGCTCGCGGCAGGATTACGGCTGGAATCAGGCCCACGCCGTCGGCGCCCAAGCGCTGCGGGAAATTCCCGGGGTCAAGGTGGTCGAGGAAGAGAACGTGCCGGAGACGGTGGCGGTCGCCAAGACGATGGAGTCGATGATCAACATCGACGGCGCGACGTTATTGTTTCCGACCTCGTTCGGCTATTTCAACCCGTTCATGGTCGACGAGGCCAAAAAATATCCCAAGATCGAGTTCCGCCATCCGACCTCGCTTTGGCAGGAAGGCAAGGACCCGGCCAATGCCGGCGGCTATTTCTGCTATCTGGACCAGGGGCATTACGTCAACGGCATCGCCGCCGGGCTGTCGACCAAGGCCAACAAGATCGGCTACATCGCCGCCAAGCCGATCCCGCTGGTGCTGCGCAACGTCAACTCGTTCATGCTCGGCGCCCGCAAGGTCAATCCCAACGTCACGGTTCAATTGATCGTCACCGGCGACTGGTCGCTGCCGGTGCGCGAGGCCGAAGCCGCCAACGCGCTGGTCGACGCCGGTTGCGACGTCATCGCCTGCCACATCGACAGCCCCAAAGTGGTGATCGAGACCGCCGAGAAGCGCGGCGTCAAGAGCTGCGGCCACAACGCCAACCAGGCCGATCTGGCGCCGAAGGGTTTCATCACCGGCGCCGAGTTGAAGTGGGGCACCATCTACAAGCAGTTCGCCGGCATGATCGCCAAGGGCGAGAAGCTGCCGAACATGGTGATCGGTGGCTACGACAAGGACATGGTGGCGAGTTCGCCGTTCGGCGCCGGCGCCAGTGAAGCCGGCAGGAATGCGGCGATGGCCGCGATCGCCGAACTCAAGGCCGGCAAGCCGATCTTCACCGGCGAGATCAAGAGCAACACCGGCAAGGTGATCTCGAGCAGCGCCGTGCCGCTCTATGATCCATCGCTTGAACACACTGACTATCTGGTTGAAGGGATCGTCGGAAGTGTTTGATTTTGCAATCGGCGGGCAGTGCGCGATGAAAGTCGCCTTGCGCGCATCGCAGCGCTTCTGGACCGCGCTCGCGTCTGCTAAATTAGCAAACTGCCGGACCTGAACTTCACACGTCTCCTGCCAACAAACCCTTAAAGTGGAGTCTGACATGCCGACAAAACTAACGCGCCGCCAGGCGCTTGCGATTCCCGCTGGTCTTGCCATGGGAAGCATGCTCGGCCGTTCCGCCTTCGCCGCCGAGCCGGTGAAAGTGGGCCTTGTCGCCGCACTATCAGGACAATCCGCCAAATCGGGCGAGGGCATTACGCGGGGTCTTTCGCTCGCGATCGACGAGATCAATGCCAAGGGCGGCGTGCTCGGCGGCCGCATGATCGAACTGGTTCGCCGCGACGACGAGTCCAATCCGGCCAAGGGCCAGACTGCGGCGCGCGAACTGATCGACAAGGAAGGCTGCGCCATTCTGTTCGGCGGTATCGACAGTCCGGTGTCGCAGGCGATCGTGCCGCTGGTCAATCAAGCCCAGGTGCCGTTCATGGGTGTGTGGGCCGCCGCCACCAACATCACCCGCAACGGCGCCAACCCGAATTACGTGTTCCGGGTCTCGGCCGTCGACGCGCTGGTCGACCGCGCCCTGATCAAGCACGCCATGACCGCGTTCAGCTCGAAGACGCCGGGCCTGATGCTGGTCAACAACGGCTGGGGTGAATCCAACCTCGGCGGCCTGACCGCGGCGGCAGGGGCGGCCGGCATCAAGCTCGCCGGTTCGGAAAAGTTCGAGGACAAGGACGTCGACATGACGCCGCAACTGCAGCGGCTGCGCGATGCCGGCGCCGATACCGTGATCCTGGTCGGCAACGCCGCGCCGGGCGCGCAGGTGGTGAAGTCGCTGCAGAAGTCGGCCTGGACCGTGCCTGTGGTGTCGCATTGGGGCATTTCCGGCGGCCGCTTCCCAGAGCTTGCCGGCTCCTGGGCCAGCAAGGTGCATTTCGTGCAGACCTACAGTTTCTTCGGCAATCTCAACGACGTCGGCAAGAACGTGCTGGCGGAGGCGATGAAGAAGTATCCCGACGTCAAGGGCCCCGGCGACATGACGCCGCCGGTCGGCGTCGCCAACGCCTATGATGCGATGCAACTCACCGCACTGGCGCTCGCCAAGGCCGGCTCCAGCGAAGGCCCCAAACTGCGCGACGGCTTTCTGGCGATCGATGGCTATCAGGGCCTGATCAAGAACTACACCAAGCCGTTCACCGACGATAACCACGACGCGCTGAACGAGAACGACTACGTGATGGTCCGTTACAACGGCGATCAGATCGAGCCCATCACGGGCTGACGGATGCTGGCGACCGCACTGGTATCGGGGCTTAGCCTCGGCAGCATTTACGGCCTGATCGCGCTGGGATTCACGCTGACTTTCTCCGTGTCGGGCACGGTGAATTTCGCGCAGGGGTCCTCGGTGATGCTCGGCGCCGTGATCTGCCACGCGCTGGCGGTGAGCCAGCACTGGCCGATGCTGGCGGCGGTGCCGGTGGCGCTGTTCGGCTGCGCTATCTGGGGCCTGATCGTCGAACGGATCGCGGTGCGACCGTTCGTGGTGCGCGGCACCAATTCCTGGCTGATGGCGACCGTTGCGCTCGGCATCGTGCTCGACAATGTCGCGATGGTGTTTTTCGGCAAGGAGCCGCGCGCGCTGCCGTCGTCGCTGGCCGATGATCCCTGGGTGATCGGCAAGGTCGGCATCTTTCCGCTGCAGGTGCTGATCCCGGCGGTCGGACTTGGCCTCGCATGGCTGGTTCATCTCGGCATGGTCCGAACCGGGCTCGGCCTGAAACTGCGCGCGGCGGTCGACAATCCCGACGCGGCGCGGCTGATGAGCATCGACGTTACCCGGCTGGTGGCGCTGACCTATGCGGTCGCGGCGCTGCTGGCCGGGATCGGCGGCATCCTGATCGCGCCACTCTATAATGTCGCCTACGACATGGGGACGTTGTTCGGCATCAAGGCCTTCGCGGTCGCGATTTTGGGCGGATTGACCAATCCCTGGGGCGTGGTGATCGCGGGGCTGGCTTACGGTCTGGTCGAGGCCTGCGCCACCACCTGGCTTGGATCGTCCAGCACCCAGATCGTGACGTTTACGGCCGTGATCGCCGCATTGGCGCTGGCGCCATCCGGTCTGTTCGGCGGCCGCAGCAAGGCGCGGGTATGACGGTCGGGCGCAAGGAGGCGATCAGCATCGCGCTCGCCGCGATCCTGCTCGCGGGCGCGGCGGCGGTGTGCCTGCTCGCGCCTGGCTATTATGGCTATCTGCTCGGCACACTCGCCACCACGGCGTTGGTCGGCGTCGGCCTCAACGTGCTGCTCGGGTTAGCCGGCGAAGTGTCGCTCGGACAAGCGGGATTTCTTGCGCTCGGCGCCTATGGGGTCGGCATTCTCACCACAAAAGCCGGCCTGGATTTCTGGGAAGCTTTGCCGCTCGCGGTGGCGCTGGTGGCGGCGATCTCGGCGGTGCTTTCGGTCCCGGCGCTGCGCGTTACCGGGCCGTATCTGGCGATGGTCACGATTGCATTTGGTTTCATCGTCGAGTCGGTGTCGACGGAATGGCAAAACCTGACCGGCGGCGCCAGCGGCCTTGCCGGCATTCCGGCGCCGTTCGGCACCGGCGGCACCGCGCTGCTCGCCTGCACGCTCTGCGCGCTGGCGCTATCAGGATTCCATTCGTTCGTGCGCAGCCCGCTCGGCCTTGCGATGCAGGCGACCGCGTCGGCGCCCTCGGCGGCGAAGAGCATCGGGATCGGGCCGTTGCCGGTGCGGACGGTGGCCTTCGTGCTGTCGGCCGCGGCGGCGGGGCTTGCCGGCGGGTTGCAGGCGGCGCTGACCGGCTTCATCGCACCGAGTTCGTTTCCGTTCTCGCAGTCGATCCTGTTTCTGCTCGTGGTCGTGGTCGGCGGCGCCGGCCGCACCCTGGGGCCGCTGCTCGGCGCGGCGGTCGTGGTGCTGCTGCCGGAGGTGCTGGCAAGCCTGGCGGAATATCGCCTGCTGGTATTCGGGGCGGGATTGCTGATCGTGCTGTGGCTGGCGCCTGGCGGCATCGCCGGTGCGCTGGCGCGCTTCTTTGAATCGTCGGAGGCTGCCTCGACGTCGCACGCCCGATATCGATCTCGCACTCGCGCATATCTCGGGCATACGCGGCGATCTGGTCGCGCAAGGCGTTCGGGTTGCGTTCGGCGGCGTGGTTGCGGTCGGCGGTGTCGATCTTGTCGCGCCGGCCGGCCGCATCACCAGCGTGATCGGCCCCAACGGCGCCGGCAAAACCACTTTGCTCAATCTGGTCAGCGGCTTTCAGCCGCCGGATGCGGGAACGGTGAAGGTCGCTGATAAAGAGATCACAGGCCAGGACTCGTTTGATGTCGCGCAGAATGGTTTGGCGCGGACGTTTCAAACCGCGCAGCCGTTCGGCACTCTGACGGTGCTGGATAATATCAGGCTCGGGCTGTTGCGTGGCGCCTGGCGCGGCCACGCTTCGACCGAACTGGCGCGCGCGCTGTTGGCACTGGTCGGCTATTCCGGTTCGGAGATGCGTCTCGCCGCAACCCTGCCGCATGTCGATCGCCGCTTGATCGAAATCGCCCGTGCGCTCGGCACTGCGCCCGCGGTGCTTCTGCTGGACGAGCCGGCCGCCGGTCTCGACGATGCCGATACCGCCAGGCTCGGCGCGCTGCTGCAGCGGCTCGCTCGCGCGGGGCTCGCGGTGGTGCTCGTCGAACACGACATGTCGCTTGTCATGTCGATCTCCGACGACATCGTGGTGCTCGATGCCGGCCGTCGCATCGCGGCCGGTACGCCCGCGGTGGTGCGCGCCGATCCCGCGGTCAAGGCGGCCTATCTCGGCGGCAGCACACTGGCAAAGCCGACGGTGACGCGGAAAGCCGGTGCGCCGGTCCTCGAAGTGAGCGCGTTGAATGCCGGCTATGGTGCGCTTGGGGTGCTTGATCGCATTGGCCTTCAGGTCGGCCGCGGCGAGACCATCGCGGTGCTTGGCCCCAACGGCGCCGGCAAATCGACTTTGATGAAGGCGCTCAGCGGTTTGCTGCGTCCGGTTAACGGCCGTATCGGATTCGGCGGGCGCGACGTCAGCGAGCTCCCGGCGCATCAGGTCGCGCGCGCGGGACTGATATTGGTGCCCGAAGGCCGACAGGTGTTTCCGCATCTGACGGTCGCCGAAAACCTTCGGCTCGGCGCCACCCGGCGCCATGATTTTGAACTATCGGAGCTCGAGCCGATGCTGGAGCGGTTTCCGCGGTTGCGACCGCGTCTGCATACCGCTGCCGGGCTGCTGTCGGGCGGTGAACAGCAGATGCTGGCGGTCGCGCGCGGCCTGCTGGCGCGGCCGGAGATATTGCTGCTGGATGAACCCTCGCTCGGGCTGGCGCCCGCGGTCGCCGATGAATTGTTCACGCAGTTCGCCAAGCTGCGTGACGAGGGAATGACCCTGTTGATCGTCGACCAGATGGCGGATCATGTGCTTGTTATCGCCGATCGCGGCTATGTGCTTGGGGGCGGCCAGGTCGTCGCACAGGGGCAAGCCGATGAACTGCGTGCTACCAAGCTCGATGAGGCGTATCTTGGCGCCGATCCGGCTGCGGTGAATTGATGGATCTGATTATTCGTAATGCCTGCATCGTGCAGGAAGGCGCACTTGGCGTCGTGGACATCGGCATCGAGGGTGGCAGGATTGCGGCGATTGCGGCCGATCTTGGCGCCAACGCGCCGGAGCGGGATGCCGGCGGTTGCCTGGTCGTGCCGGGCCTGATCGAAACCCACATCCATCTCGACAAGACCTGCATCATGGACCGCTGCCATCTCGCCGAAGGCACGGTCGCGGAGGCAGTGCGGGTCACGGCCGAAGCCAAAAAACAATTCACCGTCGAGGACGTTTACGCGCGCGGCCGCAAAACCCTGGAGCGCTGCATCAGTCACGGCACCATGCGGATGCGCACCCATGTCGAACTCGACCCCGGCATCGGCATGATCGGGTTCGACGCGGTCGAGCAACTGGCACGCGATTACGCTTGGGGACTCGATGTCGAACTGTGCGTGTTTCCGCAGGAAGGACTGACCAACAATCCCGGCACCGAGGAATTGCTGATCGAAGGCTTGCGTCGTGGTGCGCGCGCGATCGGTGCGGTGCCGTATTTCGATACCGATCCGCGCGGCCAGATCGATCGCGTGTTCGCGATCGCGCGGGATTTCGATGCCGAGATCGACATGCATTTGGATCTTGGTGAAACGACCGACGGCATGCAGATCGAATATGTCTGCCGCAAAACCGAGGAGTTCGGCTGGGGTGGCCGGGTCGCGGTCGGCCATGCCACGCAGATGTCGCTGCTTTCGCCGGATCGCTTCAAGGCCATCGCCGCCCGACTTGCCAGCGCTGGCGTTGCGGTGACGATATTGCCCTCGACCGATCTGCATCTGATGGGACGCAGCCACGACCATGCAATTCCGCGCGGCGTCGTGCCCGCCGAGCCACTGCGTGAGGCCGGCGTGACCTGCTCGATCTCGACCAACAACATCCTCAATCCGTTCACGCCCTACGGCGACGGTTCGCTGATCCGGATGGCCAATCTCTACGCCAACGTTTGCCATGTCGCGCGGCCGTCGGATCTGGCCGGCTGCCTCGACATGATCACGGGGTCGGCGGCGCGGCTGATGCGGCTTGACGATTACGGTATCCGGGTCGGTGGTTCGGCCGATCTGGTGTGCATCGACGCATCGGCTCCGGCCGAAGCCATCGCCGGTCTGGCGCAGCCTTTATGGGGGCTCAAGCGTGGCCGCGCCTCGTTCACCCGGCCGCGGCCGCAACTGCATCCGCATTGAAATTGCGCGGCGGGATTATCCGACCGCGTTGGACGACCGGCGCCAGCGTATCAGCCACGAAGGTATCAAGGCGCGCCAACCCCCCGATTTCCGGCTGCCGCCGCTGCCGCCGCCATTGAGTTCGGACACGGCATCCTCACCGGCTTCGGTGAGTGCGATCATGCTGATCCGGCCGCGCCGGGCTGCATCCTTGAGCTTTTCCGCAACGAATTTGCGCGCTTCGGGGGTATCGTTTTTCAGCCGCTTGCAGCATTGCTCAAGCGACGCCGTCATGAACGCGAGGGTATTGGGTTCGAATTCGAGCATGGGATTTTCGATCGTGGGGGGACAATCTGATGTGATTCCTCGCACAATCTCCTTTCGCCACCATGAATCAGGCCCGCCGTTTTGCGAGAGCGATCATGATTTTTTCAGAGATCACGCAGACTTCCGCGCCAGTCCGGACGTCGTCTCGACCGTTGGGGCAGCGCATTACCTGTGTGACAAAATGGAAAAACGATCAGCCGTTCGCCAGACGAACGCGGTTAAACACGGTCAGCGCAGCGCGTCCAGCGCATGAGCCACCAAAACGCTGATGCTCAAAATAGCGAGGACGGCAACTATGCTCGTAAACATTGGAGATCCCCAGCGGTTGAAATCAAAGAACACGCGGGGTCGCGCACGGTCAAAGTGAATCCGGTTTGCTAAGAAAGATTGCCGGGCGGCTGGTGATTCTTAGCAACAATCCCGATGGCCCGGATCAAGCGATCATTCCGCCGCCGACGAATCGGCGATCGGGTACATTCCGGGAAGTACGACGAAAGTCTTAACAGCCGCGGACGGCTCTGACCGCGACGGTCAGGAGCGAATCTTGAGGACGGCGGCGATCCTGCTGCGCAACCGCGTGTCGTGGTCGGCCTGATTGTCGGCGCTTCCGGAAGGTTTGGAGGTCTTAGGACCGTCCGAAACCGGCTCTGTTATAGGGGCAAACGGCAAACCAGGCGCTGTCGGCGCGGACTCGGACGAAATGGATTTGGTCGAATCGGGCTCGGCGCTGACGAACTCAGTCGCGGCGGAATCGGTTGCAGCCGGGTCGGTCGAAACAGGCTCGGTCGGAACGGATTCTTTTACGTCAGGGTCCGGTTGCAGCGGCGCGGATAGGTCGATCGCTTCGAAACTCATGCCGCGGCGCAGCATCTCGGTTTCGAGATCGGCCGCATGCTCCGCCCAATCCGCCGTGGTGCGGACCCCGAACCGGGGTTCTTCCCCCAGCTTCGACAATTCATCGTCGACGGCTAATGCACCGCGTGCGCCGTGGTGCATCATCGCAAGACTATCGTTGGTGAACGCTTGATACTTCATCGAGACTTCCCCCAAAAGGTCGCCCCGCGCTGGCCGTGGTTTTCTGACCGATACAAATTAAAGCTATCTAAACTCGAATTCGGGAAGTCGGGGGTATTGCCGGCCGCGGCAATTCTCCCGGTTGGATCGAGACTATTGCAATCGAGAAAAGCGGCGAGACACTGCGCGAATTCTGTCGCGTCTATGGCTGGATCGTGGCGCGCGCAGAATGTCTTTGCGCCCTTCGAATTATTACAGCTCGATCGTTCGATTGAATTTCAGGCGTCATTCAATGCGACGATGTGACTTCGTCATCGAGATGCGCCGCGCGTCGTGCACGGAAATAAAAGGCCGCTTGCGTCGTGCGCCGGGTTCGCTCGAAGTTCACGCCGGTTGCGCGCGAGAGCATCACCGTCCACTTAAGTGTCGGCGCGCCGCGTTCGCCGCTGCCACATTACCGCCTCACACCGATCGCGGCCGCATCGCGGGCCGATGCGTTAACCCCTCATTAACCAAAACCGCCGATGTTTTACCTCTTGAAGCGTGCACCAGCCGGCCCGGCAAAAATCCGACCGTTTCGACCGGCCTTCTGTCGCCCTTTGTATCTGACGGGGCTGGACCAATGATCGCAGACACCCATAGCAACATCGCCTGGCACCGGGTTCAGTTGAAAAAGAACCGCGAGACGCTGAAGGCATTGGAAGTCACACGCTTCAAGTCGGGCGAGTTGAATGGAGCGGCCGGCCAGGCCCAGCTGCGGGCGATCGCCACGCTCCGGCGCAAGATCGCGGAATCGGTGCGAAGCATTGCCGCCTATGAGCGCGAAACCCGCCGCCCGCTGACGACGGATCTTCGCAGCCTTGCAACGGTAAGCTGGGGAGCCTGGAACGCCAACCTGCCGTCACGGCCGGTCTCGTCCCGCGCCTGACGTCGCCGACGATCGAGCAACGAGTGGCTCAACGCGCGTCGACGTGCGAGGCGCTATGCTATGGTCGGGCGCATCATTCGCGGCGCAGACGCGCCAGTCCGGACCGCTACAGCCGGCGGGCCAGCCGCCGCCGAGGGCCATGAACAACGCGGCGGTGTCGGACAGGCGGTTGGCGTCGGTTTGCACGCGAACCACTGCGGCGGTGAGATAGGTCTGCTGCGCATTGAGCACGGCCAGCTGGTTGACCTGACCGGCGCTCAACTGCGTCTTGACGATGTCGAGGCTGGCCTTCTCGGTGTCTTCCGTGCGCCGTCTCGAGTTGAAACGGCTGCTGCTCGGTCGCGGCATCGAGAGTCTCGACGGCTCGAAAATTGCCGCCCCAGATATTCGGCGTGAAGGTCACGGTCAGTTGGTCGGTGACCAGCGTGTTGTCGGGAATATCAATCGCAGGAATTTTGGTCGTGTAAATTCGGAGTGCCCGGTCACGGTGGTTTCTCCGAGTGGTAATCATCTGCACGCGGTGGTTCGACCGGCTTTCCTTCTCTTCAACAGGACGCGGGAAAGCGGGCAGGATTTAAACCTTGCCACTTACAGCCACCTTACAGCTGCACCCTGTCACGCCGTTTTCGTCGGCCGCCAAACCGCTTCCTTACATCAAGCTTACAACCACGCCGCAGCGGGGTTCACGGGCCTCATCTGGCTCTTGTTTGGGAGGCCGACTGGGTTCATGGCTATGCTTGATTTCGATCAAGCGATGAGGTCACGCGCATGCGTTTGTTGATCGTGGAAGATCATGAGGAACTCGCCGCACTGCTGGTCAAGGGTCTGCGCACGGCGGGTTATGACGCGGATGTGCTCTCGACGATCGACGAAGCCGGCAGCGTTCTCCAAACCACATTCTATGCGGCGTTGATCCTGGATCTTGGCTTGCCTGACGGCGACGGGTTGGCGCTGTTGCGCGAGATCAGGCACCGGAACAATCCTATTCCGGTGCTGGTGCTAACCGCGCGCGGCGGCCTGCACGATCGCGTCCACGGCCTGCGCCTCGGCGCCGACGATTATCTGGTCAAGCCGTTCGCGCTGGAAGAACTGATCGCGCGTCTGGAGGCGCAATTGCGGCGGCCCGGCCATCTGCTCGGCAGCAGTCTGCGGATCGCCAATCTGGAATTCGATACGAGAAACCGCCAGGCCTCGATCGACGATCAGCCACAGGTGCTGTCGGCTCGCGAAACCGCGGTGCTGGAATTGTTGATGCGCAGCAAGGGGCGCGTGGTCTCCAAAAAACAGGTGGAGGATCATCTGTTCGGACATTCGGAAGAAGTCGCTTCCAACGCCATCGAGGTCTACGTCCACCGCCTGCGCAAGCAATTGTCGGAGCGCGGCGCCAGGGTTCAGGTTCATACCATCCGGGGAGTCGGATACCTGATCGCCGAGGGGACCTGACATGTTCCGTTTCAAGTCGATCATCTCGCGCATCGTGGTGCTTCACATCGTCGCCGTCATCATCACCTCGGTGCTGATGTCGCTGGCGCTGCAATGGCTGCTGAATTATGCGACCGACAACATCCACAACGCGGCCATGCAGCAACAGGCTGTCGCGGTCGGCGAGCATCTGGTCGTGGGCCCCGACGGCCATCTCGCACTGGAACTGCCGAAGGATCTGCTCGGGCTCTATTCGCAGGCCTATGGCCGCTACTCCTATGCCGTAACCGACAACCAGGGGCATGCGCTGTTTTCGTCGCTGAAAGATCGCGCGGCGCTGTTCCCCGCCGATGCCAGATCGAGCGATGTCGAATTCCTGCAACAGCGCGTTGGCGATGCCACCGTTTCCGGCGCCAGCGTCCGGACCAGGGTCGGCGACCAGACGGTCTGGGTCCAGACCGGCGAGGATCTGGCCAATCGTGACGTGCTGACCGACGACATCGTCGCGGATTTCTATCGAAATGTCGGTTGGATCACGCTGCCGATCTTGCTGGTGCTGCTGATCGCCGACATCGCGATCTTTCGCCGCGCGCTGCGACCGCTGCGGCAAGCCAGCGAGATCGCCAGCCAGATCGGTCCGAGGCGAACCAATATCCGTCTGCCGGCCGACGAGATTCCGCGCGAAGTGCAGCCGCTGGTGGCCGCCATGAATCTCGCGCTCGACCGGCTTGAAGAGGGGTTTCGGATTCAGCGCGACTTCACCGCGGACGCCGCGCACGAACTGCGCACGCCGCTGACCATTCTGCGAACCCGCCTGGATCTTCTGCAGGAAGAGCAGATCGGGCAGGCATTGCGACGGGACGTCGACGGCATGGCACACGTCATCAGCCAATTGCTGGACATTGCCGAACTCGATGCCGTCGTCGTCGATCCCATGGAGAAAGCCGACCTTCAGTCCGTCACCGCCGAAGTCGCCGAGTTCGTGGCGCCACTGGCGCTGGCCCAGGGCAAGGACGTGGCGCTATCGGGCGTGATGGTCCCGGTGTGGGTCAAGGGCAATCCGGAGATGCTGAGTCGCGCGATCCGCAATCTGTCGGAAAACGCGATCAATCACACCGCGCCCGGAACCACCGTCGAATTCGTCGTCGACCCCGACGGCACCGTCAGCGTGCTGGATCAGGGCGCAGGTATCGCCGAGGAGGAGCGCCAGCTCATCTTCCGCCGCTTCTGGCGCCGTGATCGTCGCAAGCCCGGCAGCACCGGATTGGGACTTTCCATCGTGCAACGCATCGCCGAACTGCACTCGGCGACGATCGCGGTCAAAAACCGCGATCCCCACGGCGCCTGCTTCTCGATCAAGTTCGTGCGGTTCGGGGTATAGGGATTGAAATCGGCGGCCAATTCGTCGCCATCCTTCGAGAGCGGCTTCTCACCATCGGGCCGTCGGAAACGACGAGGACCTCATCCTGAGGAACCGCGAAGCGGCGTCTCGAAGGATGCTGTTTTGCGCGGCCATCCTTCGAGACGCATCGCTCCGCGATGCTCCTCAGGATGAGGTTGGTGGTACGGCAAATGTGAGCCGCTGCTTCAATAACGACCGAGGGCGGGGTGCGCGGCGCAGCCTCAAAGCAAACCTCATGGTGAGGAGCCGCGAAGCGGCGTCTCGAACCATGACCACGCGGATGCCTTACTCCGCCGCCTTGGCCGCCTTCGCCCCGAACATCCTTGTCGGCGCTGCGAAGCCGCAACTGGTGCCGTCGGTGACCTTGACCTGGTCCTCCCACGGCAGGCGGAAGGTGCCGGCGACCATGTCCTGCATGAACGTATACGGGCAATCCATCGCGCCGCCTTTCACCGCGACGTAACCGCGATGCCAGAGCTGGTAGATGTTGTTCTCGACACCCCAGTGGATACGCGCCTCGCGCACCAGGTCGGGACGCACCTCGGCGGTGATGATCTCGTCGACGCGGCCGGTGGTGCCGTGGGCGATGACGCTGCCGTCGAAATTGACGATCATGCCTTCGCCCATCGAATCGAACGAGCCGTCGGAGCCGCACATGCAGACATTGGCGGTCACCATCAGGTTCTGGAAAGCGTTGGCCTGATTGGTGAAGCGCCAGCTGTCGCGGATCGGCGCGGTATAGCCGGCGGTGCGGATCATGATCTCGGCGCCCTTGTAGGCGCATTCGCGCGCCATCTCCGGGAACATGCCGTCGTGGCAGATGATCAGCGCGAGCTTGGCGCCCTTCGGCCCGTCGATCACGGGAATGCCGACGTCGCCGGGCTCCCACGGTTCGACCGGAATCCAGGGATGGAATTTGCGGTAGTACAGCTTGATCTCGCCGTGATCGTCGATGATCAAGGCCGGAATTATAGGGATTGCCATCGGGATTGAATTCCATGATGGAAAAGCAGCCCCAGATCCTGGTGCTCGATGCAGGCCTGCTTGAACGCGGCCACTTCAGGCCCGTCGAGCCGGCACATGATTTCGGGATTGGTGTCCATCGACAGGCCGTGCAGCGAATATTCCGGAAACACCACGAGGTCCATGGTGCCGAGATTGCGCCTGGCCTTGCCGACCATGTAGACGATGCGTTCGGTCTGCCGCGCCAGATCCGCCTTGGTCACGACGACGGGCAGTTGCAGTTGAACCAGCCCGATCACGACGCCTTCGGGCGATTTGTTGAGGCCGCCAAGTCCGTTCATGTCCGTCTCCTGTCTGTCCGCGCAGGCGCGATGTCAGCCAGAACAAAGCTGATTTAGGTCGGGGACGACAGGCCAATTTTCGGGCGATCGGACTAGCGATTAGCCAGCCCGGAAAGCCATGTTCCACTGAGGCCGGCGTCCCGCGGCGAGGTCGCTTCCAGTCGGCGCCGCGGACGTGCTTTAATGAGCAGCCAACCTGAGGAGCCACCGTCCCGATGCCTGATTTCGATCGTATTATTGAGCGCCGCGGCACCCACGCGAGCAAATGGGACCAGATGGCCAAGCTGTCGGGCATCACGGCGGCCGACGCCATCCCGATGTGGGTCGCTGACATGGATTTCGCTGCGCCTCCGGGGGTGACCGAGGCGCTGGCCAAGACCGTCGAGCGCGGCGTGCACGGCTATTACGCCGATACCGGAAGCTGGGCGGAGGCGCTGTCCGATTGGATGGCGCGACGGCACGGCGTCTCGATCAAGCCGGAGTGGGTCAGTCCCACCCCGGGCATCGTGTCGGGACTCGGCTTGATCTTGCAGGCGCTGAGCGCGCCCGGCGATGAGGTGGTGGTGTTCCCGCCGGCCTATCACGCGTTCCGCAAGATCATCCTTGCCAACGACCGCCGCATCCTCGACGCGGAGCTGCAGCAGCGCCAGGGCCGCTATGTGATGGATCTCGACGCGCTCGCCAAGAAACTGACGCCGCGCACGAAGGTTGTGTTCTTCTGCAGCCCGCATAATCCGGGCGGCAATGTGTGGTCGGTCGAGGAGATCCGCGCGCTGGCGAGTTTCTGCGCCGCGCACGATCTGGTTTTGGTGTCGGACGAGATCCATTGCGACCTGGTGTTCAACGGCAGCAAACACACGCCGACCCTCAACGCGGCGCCAGAAATCGCGGACCGGCTGATCACCTGCGTGAGCGCCACCAAGACCTTCAATCTGGCCGGCGCGCATGTCGGCGCCTGTGTCACGTCGAATGCTGCGCTGAAGCAGAAGGTCGATGCGCGGATCGCAGCCAGCGGACTCGGCTCCTACAATGCGTTCGGCATGATCGCGACCGAAGCGGCCTGGCGTACCGGCGAGGCTTGGCTTGACGCATTGCTGCCGTATCTCGACGGCAACCGAAAACTGCTCGATCAACGCATCGAGCATGCCGCGCCCGGCGCGCGTTCGATGCGGCTCGACGCCACCTATCTGGCCTGGGTGGATTTTTCCGCGACCGGCCTTGCCGCCGAAGACATCGCCAGGCGCGTCAGCGGTCGCGCGCGCATCTTCGCCAGCCCGGGCTCGCAGTTCGGCCCCGGCGGCGAGACCTGGCTGCGATTCAATTTCGCCACGCCGCGTCCGATCCTCGAGCAAGCGCTGGATCGGCTCGACGACGCCTTCAGCGATCTGAGGAAGTAGGTTTCTTCTTCCGCAAGCAGAGAAGGAAGGAAATCGCCGCCGAACCTTGCGGTCATGGTTCGAGACGCCGCTGCGCGGCTCCTCACCATGAGGTTATCCCATGTTGCGCCCTCATCCTGAGGAGCATCGCGCAGCGATGCGTCTCGAAGGATGATTGCGAACTCGTGAGCGGCCAAGCTACCCGATGCGACCACGGCTTTTGATTGAAATCGGCCATGGCTCTCGCGGCCTAATTCACCGGGATGTGGTTGTCGGCGATCACCTTCTGCCATTTGGTGCGTTCGTCGACCAGCAGTTTGGCGAGTTCCTGCGGCGTGCTCTGCCAGGGTTCGATTCCCATATCGGCGAAGATCGCGAGCAGTTTTGGATCGGTCAGCGCCTGGTTGATCGCGGCGTTGAGCTTGGCGACGATCTCGGGCGGCGTCTTGGCCGGCGCGAACACCGCCCACCACGACGTCGACTCGAAGTCGGGCAGGCCGGATTCGGCGATGGTCGGAATCTCGGGCGCCAGCGGGCTTCGCTTGGCCGACGTGATTGCGACCGCCTTCAACCCGGTGCCGCCCTTGATCTGCACCATCGACGACGGCATCTGGTCGAACAGCAGATCCATCTGACCGGACAACAGATCGTTGATCGCCGGGCCGCTGCCCTTGTAGGGAACGTCGGCCCAGCTCAGCCCGGCCATGCTCTTGAACATCGCGGCGTTGAGAGTGTGCATGGTGGCGCCGGTCGCGACATTGAGTTTGCCGGGCGCGGCCTTGGCGCGGGCGATCACGTCGGCAACGGATTTGGCGTCGAATTTCGGGCTCGACACCAGGATGTTCGGCGATTGCGCCACCAGCCCCAGCGGCTCGAAATCCGTACTCGGGTTGTAGGCGATGTCCTTGTAGAGCAGGGGATTGATGACCATGGTGCTGGTGGTGCCGAACGCGATCGTATAGCCGTCGGGCGCCGCGCGGGCGACCCCCGCGGTGCCGATCGCGCCATCGGCGCCGCCCTTGTTCTCGACGATCACGGTCTGGCCGAGGATCGTTCCGACGCGCTGGGCCAGCACGCGCGCGATCAGATCGGTCGATCCGCCGGCATTGAAACCAACCACGATGGTGATGGTGCGGGAAGGGTAATTGGTTTCCGCGGCCAGCGGCGCGGCGCCGAGCAGCAGAATGATCGCAGCCTGAAAAATCCTCGTCAGCATCGCCTCGCCTTTTGCCTCGTTTTTGTTGTCGCGGGCAGGATAGCGGGCCGCTTTCGACAACGCCAGAGGGCGTCAGGCCTCGCGCTGAAGGGCGGCCTGGACGTTGCGTCCGGTGCGCTCGACATGCTCGCGCAGCATCTGGGTCGCGTCGCGCACCCGGCGCTCGATCACGGCTTCGGCGATCGAGGCGTGCTCCCTGGGCACCTTGGGATCGGGCTTGTGATGGCGCAAAAAGATGCGGCGATAGCGGTCGCTCTGGTCGTGCAGCGTGGCGCAGAATTGCCGCAGCAGCGGCATGCCGCAGGCCGAGATCAGCTCAGAATGAAAGGCGCGATGCGCCGTCTCCCAGGTTTCCTGCTCGGCGGCCGAGCGCGAGCCGCGCTTGCAGCGACCGAGCTGATGCAGGGCCGCCAGAATTCGTCCCTCCCAGGCGACGTCGCCGTGCTGCATGGCTTCCTTCAGCGCGCTGCATTCCAGGTTGACGCGCAGCGCAATGATTTCGGTGAGGTTGCCTTCCGACACCGGCGTGACGCGATAGCCGCGCTGGTCGACCACCGCGACCAGGCCGTCGCTCTCGAGCCGGCACAACGCTTCGCGCAGCGGGCTGAGGCTGACCCCGAAGCTCTCGCGCAGGCGGTCGAGATTGAGCTTGCTGCCGGGCACCAGGTCGCCGCGCATGATCGAGGCGCGGATCCGCGCCACCAGCGTGGTCGAGATGGTTCTCGCCGGGCTGGCGGCAGATGGGTCGGGCTGGCTGCCGGTCATTCGAGGTTCCTCATCAGCCGAGCCATTTCACAATTGCGCGTCCGGACCGTCAAGGCTAAAATCTACGATAATGAAAAAATCGATGATCTGGAGAAACGCTATGGTTCGTCATTTCTGGTCCGGCGTCGTGACGGTTGTGCTGGGGTTCACCGCCGCCTTGTGCGGCGCGACAGGTCCGGCTGCGGCGGCGTTTCCCGATCGTCCGGTTCATGTCGTGGTGCCGTTTCCGGCCGGCGGATCCAACGACGTGGTGGCGCGCTTCCTCGGCAAGAAGCTCTACGAGGTGCTGGGCCAGCAGATCATCGTCGACAACCGCGCCGGCGCCGGCGGCAATGTCGGGGCCGAGGCGGTCAAGCTGGCGAATCCCGACGGATACACCCTGCTGCTGACCGCGCCGCCGCCGCTCGCGGTCAATCAGTCGCTCTATCCCAATCTCGCCTTCGATCCCGCGACCGATTTCGCGCCGATCGCGCTGGTTGCTTCGGTGCAGATCGTGCTGGCGGTCAACCCCGCCGTGAAAGCCAACAACGTGCGAGAACTGATCGCGCTCGCAAAGTCATCGCCCAGCATGCTGAGTTTCGGCTCGTCCGGCTACGGTTCGACCAATCACCTGGCCGGCGAGTTGCTGAAGAAACTCGCCGGCGTCGACATCGTCCATGTCCCGTATCGTGGCGCGGCGCCGGCGATGAACGATCTGGTCTCGGGACAGATCGCGATCCTGTTCGACAATATGCCGGCGGTCCGTCCGCAGGCGCTGGCCGGCGCGATCCGTCCGCTGGCGGTTTCGGGCGCGACGCGCTCGCCGCTGTTTCCCGAATTGCCGACCATGGTGGAAGCGGGCGTCCCCGGCTTCGAAGCTTCCTCCTGGTTCGGTCTGGTGGCGCCCGCCAAGACCCCGCCGGAGGTGATGAAGACGCTGACCGACGCGGTGACCAAGGTGCTGCGCGATCCGGATCTTGCCAAACAACTGGCCGATGTCGGCGCCGAACCCGGCACGCTGTCCGGCGCCGAGTTCGGCGCGTTCCTGCACGCCGAGTCCGACAAATGGGGCAAATTGATCAAGGACGCCGGCGTCGTGATCCAGTGACGGACACCATCTTCCTTCACGACGAATTTCCGAGACCAGACAAAAGAAGAAAGTGAGAGCCGATGACTGACAAAGCTGTAACTCTGCAAGAGCTGGAGGCTCGCTACACCGACATGATCGGTTTCACGCCGCCCAAGATCGCCAAGCGTCTCAAGCTCGGCATGCAGGTCGATCCGGCGCTGGTCACCGCGCTGGAGGATTGGCGGATCGCGGCGCTGACGCCTGACGCGCTGGATCAGAAGACGGTGCAGTTGATGTCGTTTGCGATCCTTCTGGTGCAGACCTCGGAGGCGGCCGCCAACCATGCCAAGGCCGCGATCAAGGCCGGCGCCACACTGGAAGAACTGCATGCTTCGGCCGGGATCGCCGCGCTGTTTCGAGGGGTCGCCGCCTTCAACCTCGCCGGTGAAATTCTCGCGACGCTGTTTCCCGACGCCAAATGAGCGCTTGAGTTGTCCGCCTGGAACAGGGCTGCCAATTGCCTATGGCAGTCCTGTTGCTGTCAGCCACCAACTGACCTAAACGCAACGACAACGCCGTCCATCAATTCGGCGGGAACACAAGGGTGCGGCGAAGGGTCGTGATGTTCCCTGACGTCACGATCTCGCGCCGGAAAAAACAAGGACCCCAACTATGTCAGAGCAGGAGATCGAACGGCGCACCCTGAGCAAGGTGTCGTGGCGGGTGCTGCCATTGGTCGTCGCTGCCTATTTCGTCGCCAATCTCGATCGCGCCAATATCAGCTACGCTTCGCTGCAGATGAACCAGGATCTGGGTCTGTCGGCCGAACAATTCGGCCAGGGCGCCGCGCTGTTCTCGCTGACCTATCTGCTGCTGGAGGTTCCGAGCAATCTGGCGCTGGAACGGTTCGGCGCGCGGCTGTGGATCGCCCGTATCATGATCACCTGGGGATTGATCTCCGGCGCCACCGCGTGGGTGGTCGGGCCGACCAGTTTCGTGCTGATGCGGATGCTGCTCGGCGCGGGCGAGGCCGGCCTGGTTCCGGGCGTGCTGCTCTACATCACCTACTGGTTTCCCAACATTTTGCGCGGTCGCGCGGTGGCGATCTTCCTGGTGGCGGCGCCGGTCTCCAATGTCGTCAGCTCGCTGCTCGCGGCGCCGCTGCTCGGCATGGATGGGCTCGCGGGGCTGCGTGGCTGGCAGTGGCTGTTGATCGTCGAGGCGTCGCCGGCGGTGATCCTCGGCGCCATCGTCGCGTTCGTGATGACCGACCGGCCGTCGAAGGCCCGATGGCTCGCCCCCGAGGAACGCCAATGGCTGGAGCGGCGTCTCGATCAGGAGAAGACGAAATTCGTCGGCGCCAGGCCGAGTTGGTGGCGCACCGCGATCAAGCCGCGGGTGATGGCGCTGGCGTTGATCTATGCCGGGCGCAATGTCGGCGCGTTCGGCATCACCTTCTTCCTGCCGCAGATCGTGCGCGACCTCGGGCTCAACACCACCCAGATCGGCATCGTCAATGCCTTGTCGTATTTCGCCGCCGTGGTCGGCATGGTGCTGTGGGCGCGCAGTTCCGATCGCACCGGCGAGCGGCGCTGGCATCTGACCGCGACCATGGTATTGGCCGCCGGCGGCCTCGCCACCGCCGCGTGGCTCGGCAGCTCGCAATGGTCGCTGGTGGCGCTGGCGATCGCGGGCATCGGTTACTTCTCCTGTCCGCCCGGCATCTTTGCGATCTCGCCCTCGGTGCTGGCGCCGGCCGAAGCCGCCGGTGGGCTCGCCTTCATCAACTCGTTCGCGCAGCTCGGGTCGATCGCGGGGCCGTACGGGGCGGGATGGATCAAGTCGGAGACCGGAAGTTTTCAGGACGCGATGTACTTCATGGCCGCGGCTTCGCTGCTTGCCGCGATCATCGCGGCCTGCATCAAGGTGTCCAACACGGGCAGATCGACCCCGATCGCGTCGGGCGATCAGATCGCGCTGCAGGAAGCTTCGTAAGGTAATGCGAGAACGATCATGATCGATGGCGCCACCGACACCCATATGCATATCTACGAGCCGGGCTATCCGCTCAATCCCGCCGGCAACGCCCATGCCGAGCCGGCGGCTTCGCTTGCGGACTACCGCGCTGAGATGGCGCGGCTCGGCCTGTCGCGCACCGTGATCGTGCAGCCTTCCGCCTACGGCACCGACAATCGCTGCACCTTGGCGGCGATGGCCGAACTGGGCGATGCCGCGCGCGGCGTCGCGATCCTGCCCGAGGATGTCGGCGATGACGAGATCACGCGGCTGTGGGGACTCGGCATGCGCGGGTTGCGCTGCCTGATGGACATTCCGGCCGGCATGATGGATTGGGATCGCGCCGCGCGGATGGCGCCGCGCTTCGTCGAGCGCGGCTGGCATCTGGTGGTGCAATTCGCCGGCCGCGAATTTCCCGAGCGCGAGCAGGCATTGCGCGCGCTGCCCGGTAATTTCATCATCGATCATCTCGGCAAGTTCACCGGTGCGCTCGAGCCGGATGGCGCGCCGATCGCAACGCTGTTTCGGCTGCTCGATACCGGCCGGGTCTGGGTCAAGCTGTCGGCGCCGTATCATGCCGACCGCGACGGCCCGCCGCTCTATCGCGATGTGCAGGATCTGGCACGGCGGCTCGCCGCGCACGCGCCGGAGCGATGCCTGTGGGGCAGCAACTGGCCGCATCCCGGACGCAAGCCACGGCCCGACAACGCGACCTTGCTGGCGCTGATCGCGGAATGGGCGCCGGATCCCGACGTGATGAAGAAGATTCTGGTCGACAATCCGGCATTCCTGTACGGCTTCGGTTAGCGGTTACACCCGCTCAATACCGGCCTTGGCGATCAGCTCGCGATAATGCGGCAATTCGCGTTCGATGCGCTGGCGCAGGCTATCAGGCCCGTTGCCGATCACCTCGAAGCCGAGCGAGCGCAGCTGCTCGTGAAATGCCGGCTGCCGCAGGATGTCCTGCGTCGAACCGGCCAGACGCGTGACCAGATCCGGCGGCGTTCCGGCCGGCGCCAGCATGGCGTGAAAGGTGTCGGACAGAAAATCCTTGTAGCCGAGTTCGATCATGGTCGGCACCTCGGGCAAATCGTACCAGCGCTCCGAGCCGGTCACCGCAAGCGCGCGCAAGGTGCCGCTCTGGATCAGCGGATGCGCGCCGGGCAGCGACGCGCAGGCCAGCGGTACGGTGCCGCCGAGGATCGCCTGCAGCGCGGGGCCCGCGCCCGCGAACGGCACATGCGCCATGCTGATGCCGGCGACGGATTTCAGCCATTCGCCGGTCAGATGCGGCGTGGTGCCGATGCCGGCGCTGGCGTAATTCAGCGTGTCGGGCCTGGCCTTGGCCTGCGCGATCAGGTCCGCGATCGAGGTGATGCCGGAGGCGGGCGTTGCGATGAAGACATTGGGCGAGGTCACCAGTTCGGCGATCGGCGCGAAATCCTTCACCGCGTCATAGGGCACCTGCTTGTAGAGACCGGGGTTCAGCACGAACGCGCTCGACGTCAGCAGCAGCGTGTAACCATCAGGTGTGGCGCGGGCTGCGACCGACGTGCCGATATTGCTGCCGCCGCCGGGCCGGTTCTCGACAAAGAGGAAGCCGCCGAGCGCCTCGCCGAGCCTGACGCTCATCAGCCGCGCCAGCGTGTCGCTGGGACCGCCCGCCGCGAACGGCGCGATGATGCGAACCGGGTGATCGGGATAGCCGGCCGCGCGTGCAGTGCGCGACGAAACGGCCGCGCCAATCAGCGCTGCGCCGGCGTGGAGTGCCGCACGCCTCGTGAACAAGCCTCTCGGACTCATGTCGACGCTTCCTCCGCTGTGCCGGCTGCCGCCGGTCTCATTCTTCCGTTCGCGAAACTATCCGGCGCGCAGCGGCAGTGTGACCGCAGCGCCGATCCGCATCGAATGCTCGATCGCGAGTGTTGCTTCCAGGGTGGCGCGAGCGTCCTGCGGGGTGGCCAAGGTGCAGGGGCGCCCGGTCGCGATATGATCGAGCCAGGCGCGCGTCTCATTGGCGATCGGGCCCCAGAATTCGCCGAGCGCCCAGTCGCCGGGGGTGCCGCTCTGCAGAAACACCATGTTGACGTTGTGATCCGGCAGATAGACATGCGGCACGCCGGTCTCGCTGTACATGATCTGGTCGGTGTGGTCGTCGTCGAGGATCATCACGCCGCCGGTGCCGAGCACCTCGACTCGCGCGGCGTGGCCGAGCGCCGGATATTTTTCCGGCAGCGCGTAGCTGACGCCGAGATTGACCACCGCGCCGTCATCGTAGGTCAGCACCGCATAGCTGACGTCGGGCACCTCGTGGCCTGCCGCCTTCAGCACGCCGGTCTGGCCCCGCGCGTAAATCTCGACGATGTGCCGGCCTTCGAACAGCCAGTTCATCAGGTCGACGTAATAGGTCAGCGCATCGACCACCGGCGTGGCGTGCGGATTGCGCGACAGCATCGCCAGCGCCTGCGAGCGCGAGTTGAACACCCGCGCGGCGCCGCCGGTCAGGCCGCCGACGCGTCCCTTCACCACCTGCTCCTTGGCGATCTGGTAGCGTTCCTTGTAGCGCCGGCTGTAACCGACACGGACGTTGCCGCCGTGCTTCGCCAAGGCCTCGAGCACCTGGAATCGGCTTCCCGCACCGTCAGCGCGATCGGCTTTTCCACCAGCACCGGCTTGCCGCGCTGGATCGCCGCCAGCATCGGCGCCATGTGCTCGCCCTCGCTGGTGGAGACGATCACGGCGGTCACATCAGGGTCGTCGATCACAGCCAGATTATCGCTGCCATGGCTGCGGCCGCCGACCAGGGTCGCAAGCTTGGCCGCGTTGGCGGCATCGAGATCGGATACCGCGATCGATCGCGACCGACGAATGGCCCGATGCCAGCCGGGCCCGCAACGTGCCGATCCGTCCGGAGCCGACGATCCCCAATCCGATCTTATTTCCGAGCATGTGATGTCCTGTCTACTTGACCAGCGCCGGCATCGGCGGCGTTCCATTGTTCGGAATCGCGATCCGCCCGGCGATCACCACCGCCGACACCATCACGTAAAAGCCCGATACCGCGACCAGATCCACGACCTGTTGTTCGCCGAGAATCTGTTTGGCCTTGCCAAACGTGTCGTCGGACAATTGGCGCTTGTTCAGAAGTTCGGTCACCACGTCGTAAACGATGGCTTCGTCCGGTTGCATCTTGTCCGGCCGCTTGCCGGCCCGGAGATCCTCGATGATGGCCTCCGCGAGGCCAGCCTTGCGCGCCAGCGGTTCATGCGCCCACCATTCATATTGCGCGTCCCACAACCGCGCTTCGAGCAGGATCGCCATCTCGTTAAGCCGGTGCGGCAGCGAGGTTTTCTGGCGCAGATAATCCGTCATCGCCAGATAGCGCTTCAGAAGCTCCGGGCTCTTGATCAGCATCCCGTAGGGACCGCCCAGTCCCGCGCTGGATTGCTTCATCACCTCGGCGGCGACGGCTTGCTGCTCCGGATTGAGTTGTTCCATCGTGGGCTGGGGAAATCGCGGAGGCTCTTCCGCCTGCGCCGCCGATACCGCCAACAACAGTGCGCCGCCGATCGCGGTCGCGACACATCGTCGTGCCGTTGATCTCATCCCGGATTCCGTCCCTGTTGTTTTCTCGGCTGGACGCCGTTTTTAGCGCGCCAAGCTAGACCGAAATGGTTCCCTTGGATATCGCCGCAATCGCGGATGACCATGCCGAAATCGCCGTGCTCTCCCGGACCGTTTGTTCTGCGCACGACAGTGCCCTACATATCCACCATGAGCGCGGTTCATCCTCCCTGCGACGCTGCGGCGGCCCGAAGTCACAACCAAGGCACCCGGGTTCGCAATCCCCGTCTGCTGATCCTCACCACGATTTTGGCGTCGAGCCTGGCGTTCGTCGACGGCTCGGTCGTCAATGTCGGCCTGCCCGCGATCGGCGCCAATTTTGGTGCCGACGCGGTCGCGCTGCAATGGGTGGTCAACGCCTATCTGCTGCCGCTCAGCGCGCTATTGTTGCTGGGCGGCGCGGCGGGCGACCGCTATGGCAGCCGGCGGCTGCTGATGATCGGAACCGCCTTGTTCGGCGCCGCCTCGATCGGCTGCGCGCTGGCGCCGAACCTGACCGGATTGCTCGCCGCGCGGTTCGTCCAGGGTATCAGCGCCGCGATGCTGATGCCGAGCAGCCTCGCGATTCTTGGCCGCAGTTTTCAAGGTGAGGCCAAGGGCCGGGCGATCGGCATCTGGGCCGCGGCCGGGACGGCCGGCGCTGCGATCGGGCCGGTGCTCGGCGGCTGGCTGATCGATGCCGGCAGTTGGCGGCTGATTTTTCTGATCAATGTGCCGCTCGCCGCGGCCGCCGTCGCGCTGGCCTGTCTTTATGTCGATGCGGATGCCGATGGCGGCTCCGATCCGCTCGAACTCGCTGGGCGCGGTTCTGGCCACCGCGGGCCTCGGTCTTGCCACCTGGGCGCTGACCGAGGGCTCCAGCCGCGGCTGGTCGACAGCGGTGATCGCCGCGCTGGCGGCGGGAGTTCTGTCGCTGATCGGGTTTGTCTGGGCCGAGCATCGCCGCGGCGACAAGGCGATGATGCCGCTTTCACTGTTCGCCTCGCCAAGCTTTGTCGGACTGACCCTGCTGACCTTTCTGCTCTATGCCGCGCTCGGCGGCCTGTTCGTGCTGCTGCCGTACCTGCTGATCGAGGCGGCGCATTATCGCGCGACGCAGGCCGGCGCGGCCCTGCTGCCGCTGCCAGTGGTGATCTCGCTGACGTCGCCGGCGGCGGGCGCGCTCGCCGGCAAGATCGGCCCGCGCTGGCCGCTGACGATCGGGCCGCTGATCGTCGCCGTCGGATTTTTGCTCGCCATTCGCATCGGTTCCGAGTCCAGTTACTGGTTCGGCGTGCTGCCGGCGATCACCGTGATCGCCATCGGCATGGCCGGCGCGGTGGCGCCGCTGACCACGGCGGTCCTGATGTCGGTCGATGCCGGTCACGTCGGCGCCGCATCGGGATTGAACAGCGCGGTCGCCCGCACCGGCGGCCTGGTCGCGACCGCAATGATCGGCGGGGTGCTCGCCGCGTCGGGCCCGGCGCTGGTCAGCGCCTTTGGCGTCGCGGCCGCGATCGGCGCCGCGCTCTGCGTGGCGGCGTCGTTCAGTGCGTGGTTTTTCATGCCGCGCCATCACGACAGCAGATAAAACAATCCACCCGAAATCACGATGGTCGCCGGCAAGGTCAGCAGCCACGCGGCAGCGATCTGCCACATCGTCGAGGTTTGCACGCCGGCGCCGGACGCGACCATGGTGCCGGCGATGCCGCCGGTGACGACATGGGTGGTGCTGACGGGATAGCCTGAGAAGCCGGCAAATCCGATCAGGCCAGCCGCGACCAGTTCGGCGGCGGCGCCTTGGGCCGGCACCAGGTGAGTATTTCCAAGCCGCTCGCCCAATGTCGTCACGATGCGCTTGTAGCCGATCATGGTGCCGAGCCCGAGACACAGCGCGCTGAGGATCCGCACCCACCACGGCGCGTATTGCGTCGATTTGGTCAGGTCGGAATGGAGTGCCTTGATCTTCTTCTTGTCGTCGTCGGACACGCCCTTGGCTTCGCCGGACTTCTGCAACTCCGCCTCGACGCGGTTGAATTCATTGCGCACGGCGGGACGTTCGCCGGCGGGAATATCCTCGGCGCTTTTGAGCTTGCCATAGAGTTCGCCGAGCGAGCGCGCGCTGGCGACGGCCTGCTGCTTCTGGTCGTCGCCGTACTTGTCGATGAAGGTGGCGGCTTGCGGCATTGCCTTGGCGACGGTCGCGATCTGGTCACCGCTGACATCCATCTTCAGCGCATAGCTCGCCGGCATCAGGCCGATGATGGTCAGCATGATCAGGCCGATGCTCTTCTGGCCGTCATTGGTGCCGTGCGCGAACGAGACACCCGTGCAGGTCAGGATCAACAGCGCCCGCATCCACCACACCGGTGGCTGATCGCCCTTCGGCGGTTCGTAGAGATGGCGGTCGCGAATGAACATGCTCAGCAGTTTGAACAGGATCAGCGCCAGCACGAAGCCGAGGATCGGCGACACCAGCAACGAGCCCAGCACGCTCCAGACCTGCTGCCATTCCACACCGTCTCTCATGCCACGGCCGTGGGTCAGGGCGGTTTCGATTGCGATGCCGATCAGCGATCCGATCAGCGCGTGCGAGCTCGAGTTGGGGATGCCGAGCCACCAGGTGCCGACGTTCCACAGCAACGCGGACGCGAACAGCGCCACCAGCATGCCGGCCGCGGTGCCGCCATCCGGCGGCGACAGCACTTCGGGCGGGATCAGCTCGACCAGCGCATAGGCGACCGCGATGCCTCCGATCAGCACGCCGAGAAAGTTCATCACGCCCGACCACACCACGGCGTAAGTCGGCTTTAGCGAGTTGGTATAGATCACGGTCGCGACCGCATTGGCGGTGTCGTGGAAGCCGTTGGAGAACTCGAAGACCAGGACCAGCAGGAAACAGCCGCCAAGGATGACCAGGCTTGCGAGTGATCCGGGCGCGAGCGAAGACAGCATGAGAAATTCTCCGCGCGAGCCCGCAACGCGCCGTTAGCGATCGTATGGTGAGTGGGATACCGGGCGAGGGCGCCACCCGGTCGGCGGCGCCCGTCACGCCGGAATATCAGTCGGATGCGGTCTTCGCGGACTCGGTGCTCGAGGTCCGGTTGCCATGACCGTCGTCCAGTTTGTACAGCGCGGCACCGCCGCCGACGATCACGACAATGATCACGATGGCCGCAATGATGTTCTTGCTATTCACGGACGTCGTCTCCTTTTGCAGACAGTGCTGCAACGGACGGGTGCGTCGCGCCGTTCCATGAATTGTTTATGACAGCGGTCGAGGTACGGCGCGGTCGGACTGACGGCGTCCTGTACATTCTCGCGCGGCCATCAATCGATGGCCGGCTTTCTATCCCGGGATCAATTCTTCAGTTCTTGAAGCCCTGATTGCTGCACCACCACCAGCCATCGCTCGGTCTGCTGCCGCCTTTCGCGACCATTTCGGTGCACTCGACGTAATTCCGTGCAACAGGCTTGGTGCACTGAACCGGCGACACCACAGGCCAGGTCGTGGTCGAGCAATTGCCGGTGGTGGTGGCAAGCGTATCGCGGCCGTACACCGGGGGATTATTCGATGATGCGACCGAAGTCCGAATGGGCGTGGCGCCGTGGCCAACGGTTTCGTGGGCGACCGCTCGCGGCCCGGGTCTGTGTGGTCTGGCGACCTGTTTCGGCGCGGTGACTTCGACGCCCGGAAGCGGGGCGGCGTCGCGTGCAAACGGTTCGGTTTGCGACATCGCCGTGCTGCTGAGACTGCACATCAAACCTGCAACGAAGAGTGACGAAAACCTCATAGGCTTGTCCTCCTGCATCTGGAATGGTCGTTGTCTTTCCCGAGGGCACACTATCATGGTTGCCGATGGATCGCGCTCTGTTTCGGGGAAGACTGCAAATTAAGCGGTCGCTGCCGCGATACTCGCCGCGTATCGCTCGTTTCGAACATAGTATTGGCGACCGGGCCGCCCGGGCCCGAGGATGATCCGGGATCATCGTGTTACCGCGGCGCCGCCAGTTGCTTTGCAGCATCGCCTCGACGATCGCGCGAAATAGATAAACGAAGGAGGAATCCGATGGCCGAATACATGGCGGGCCATGTCGACGATTACGCCGACGGTGACCGCAAGGTCGTCGTGTGCGGCGAGTTCGAAGTCGGCGTATTCCGCATCGGCAGCGAATTCCACGCCTGGCATAACCGCTGCGCGCATCGCGCCGGGCCGATCTGCCAGGGCCGCATCATGAAGCGCGTGCTGGAGCCGGTGGCCGCGGACAAGACCGTGCGAACCCAGGAATACGACATGGCCGAGAGCCACATCATCTGCCCGTGGCACGGCTACGAATTCAGCATCACCACCGGCGTTCATCAGGGCAGCAGCCGGTTTCGGCTGCGCAGGGCCGAACTCTCGATCCGGGATGGAGAAATCTATGTCAACGTTTGAAGCGGGCGTCGGAAAGAACGATCAATATGGCTGGATCGATTCGATCGCGCCCGATCTGTTGCGGGCCTCGCGTGAGCTGGTTGAAACGGGGCAAGCCGCGCGCGTTTCCGATGAGGCGGTGGCGCAGATCCTGACCGCGGCGATCCGCCTCTATGTCGCGAAATCGGATGGCGAGGAACGTACGTTTTGCCCGATCGCCGGCTCCCGCGACAGCGAGATGACGCCGACCGAGTTGCTGTCGGCGGTGTCCGAGATGTTGCGCGCGCTGCATCTCGGTCCGATGGAGCTTGCGCTCTGGTATCGACGGCGTCCCGACGAAGACAGCTATGCCGGAGGGCTGGGCGTATGAACATTCACGGCAAGATCGGTCCGCAATACGCTCCGGTGCAGCAGATCGACGTCCACACCGATACCCGCGACATCCTCGCGCACGCTCGGCGCAATGCGATCAAACGCGGACTGCAGGACTGGTTCGTCTGCGACATCGACGCCCATCACGTCGAGACGGTGTCGTGGAAAGAGATCGTCACCTATATCGAGGACCCGGTCGTGCGCGATAACGCGATACGATGGCAGGCCGAGCGGGTCGGCGCGCCGCCTTACGGGCTCAACGGCGACCTCGGGCTGCGCTATCAATCGGTCGGCGGCCGTATTCCGCATCAGGACGGGCAGGCGCGAAATCGTCAAGGAGACCGACGTCCATCGCGACGTCACCCTGACGCGCCGCGCGATGGATTCGCTCGGCGTCGACAACATGGTGGTGTTCCCGACACCGATGCTGTTCCTCGGCATGCATCCGCAGGCCGAAATGGAGGTCTGGCTCGGCAATGCCTATAATCGCTGGCTGATCGACCGCATCCTGTCCGCCGACGACCGGATCAAATCGCTGATCTACCTGCCGTTCAATACGCCGCAGGAGGCCGAGCGGACGGTCAGGGAATTCGGCGACAGCAAGGGCGTGATCGGCTTCTGCGTGACCAGCACCCGCAACAAGCCGGTGCATCACAATGACTACATGCGGCTCTATTCCATGATCGAGGAGACGCGGCAAGCCGCTGGCGTTCCACGCCGGTTATCATTGGCAGGATCCGTCGCTCGCGACCGTCAATCGCTTCCTCGGCATGCACGCGCTGGGCTTTGTCGTGGTGCAACATGGTTCACATGACGAACTGGGTGCTGAACGGGATTCCCGAACGGTTCCCGAAGCTCAAGACGTTGTGGGTCGAAAGCGGGCTCGCCTGGGTGCCGTTCCTGATGCAGCGGCTCGACGACCAGTACCTGATGCGGCCGTCCGAGGCGCCGCAACTCAAGCGGCTGCCGAGCGAGTACATGAACCACAATTGCTTCTACACCACCCAGCCGATGGAGACGACGCATCCGAAGGCGCTGGAAGTGACGTTCGAGATGATCAAGGCCGAGACGCAATTGATGTTCGCGTCCGACTGGCCGCATTTCGATTTCGACCTGCCGCAGGAGATTTGCGACCTGCCGTTCCTGAACGAACAGGCCAAGCGCAACATTCTCGGACTGAACGCGGCGCGCATCTTCAATCTCGATCCGACGCCGGTGAAGAAATTGATGGTCGACTGAGCGAGGCCGGAGCCCGCCGCCAGAAGCGGGCCCGTTCGATCAACATAAAAGCAGGGGGGAAACGATTCCATGACCACGATATCCGTCGCCGACGGCACGTCCGTCCAGACCGACCGGCGTTCCGCGATCAGGAAAGTGTGGCTCCGCCTGATCCCGTTTCTGTTCGTGCTCTACATCTTCAACTATCTCGACCGCATCAATATCGGCTTTGCGGCGCTGTCGATGAACAAGGATCTGTCGCTGACCGCGACGGCCTTCGGTCTGGCGAATTCGATCTTCTACATCGGCTATGTCGCCTGCGAGATTCCGAGCAATCTGTTGATGGTGCGCTACGGCGCCCGGGTCTGGATCGCGCGCATCCTGATATCCTGGGGACTGGCCTCCGCGGCGACCATGCTGGTGGTCGGTCCCAGCAGTCTCTATTTCGTCCGGTTCTGGGTCGGCGTGCTCGAAGCCGGTTTCGTGCCGGGCGTACTGCTCTATTTGACCTACTGGATTCCAAACTCGCATCGCGCCCGCGCCAATGGCTACCTGATGATGGCGCAGCCGGTGGCGATGGCGCTTGGCGCCGGGGTGTCGGGCGTGATCCTCGACGATCTGAACGGGGCGCTGGGCCTGACGGGGTGGCGCTGGCTCTTCATCCTGGAAGGCTTGCCCGCCGTGATCCTTGGCGCGATCGCTTATGTCTATCTCACCGACAAGCCAAGGGACGCCGCCTGGCTCGACGATACCGAGAAGAAAACGCTGAACGCGCTGCTCACGGATGATCCGGCCTCGGCCGGCCGGCAGACCAAAGTGTCGGTGTGGAAACAAGTCACCGAGCCCAGGATATTGCTGCTGGCGCTGGCGTATTTCTGCCTGGTCAACACCATCAATGCCAACGCCACCTGGATCCCGACCATCGTGCGCGAGGTGTTGAAGGCCTATTCGCTGTCACAGGTCGGGTTTGTCACGGCGATCCCGGCGATCGTGGCGCTGATCCTGATGCCGCTCTGGACCCGCAGTTCCGACCGCTCGCAGGAGCGGGTCTGGCATGTCGTCGCCGCGATGGCGATGGCCGCCGTCGGATGGCTGCTGGTGATCTATTTTCCCGAGCCGGAATTGCGATTGGTCGGCCTGATTTTCACGGTGTCCGGTGCGTTCTGCGCCATGAGCACGTTCTGGACCTTGCCGCAATCGATCCTGTCCGAAGCCGCGCGCCCGGCCGGCATCGGCCTGATCAGCGCCGTCGGATTGCTGGGCTCGGCGGTGAGCCCGGCCGTGATCGGCTTGCTGCGCGATCTCACCGGCAGCTTCTCGGCGGGGCTGTTCTATGTCACCGCACTGATGGCGGTCTCGATCGTGCTGGTCCTGATCGTGTCGCGGCTTCGTCCCGCCACGGTTTAAGCTAATCCTCCCGGGCTCGCGCCCGGAGACCCGCGAAATCCCGCGTGCTTTTTCGGTTCGATCCGATAGCCTGCGCCGCAACGACAATAAAAGAGCGGCGGGAACAGACCATGATCGAACTGCGTCAGTTACGACAGTTCATCGCCGTCGCCGAAGAACTCAGTTTCCGCCGCGCCGCCGATCGCCTCAACATGGCGCAGCCGCCGCTGACCGTGACGATCAAGCAGATCGAGGAGGAGCTGGGCACGCTCCTGATCGAGCGCACCAACCGGATCGAACGCCTGACCCCGGCGGGCCTGGTGTTTCTCGAGGAATGCAAACGCACGGTGATGCAGGCCGAGCACGCCATCGTCGCCGCGCGTCGCGCCGGCGCGGGACTGAGCGGCGCGCTGCGGGTGACCTTCGTCGCAAGCGCCGCCCGCGAAATACTGCCCGCCATCCTGCGTGCGTTTCGCGAGCAATATCCCGAAGTCGAGTTGACACTGACGGAAGCGATGACGGCGCCAGCAGATTACGCAAGCTGCGGTCGGACGAAGCCGATGTCGGCTTTGTCATTCCGCCGCTGCGCGATGCCGGCGAGTTGAGGATCGAGGTGCTGACGAAAAACCAGATGGTTGCGGCGCTGCCGGAAAACCATCCATTGGCGCAACGGCCGTCGATCGCGCTGGCCGACCTGGCCTGCGAACCCTGGGTCATTTTCCCTGCTCGGCAAGGCCCGGGCCTGCATGAGCGCGTGCTCGCCGCCTGCGCGCAGGCGGGATTCGTGCCGCGGGTCGGGCAGGAAGCGCTGCAGATGGATACCATTGCCAGCCTCGTTGCCGGTGGCATGGGGGTCGGGCTGGTGACCCGCATCATCGCCACGGCCAACCGGCCCGGCGTGGTGTTTCGCGATCTCACCGGATCGGGCACGCCGGTCGAATACGAACTGGCGATCGCCTATGGCCGCCCGACGCCCCTGCTGGATGCCTTTATCGCCGTGATCCGCTCCCGCGCCGATTGGATGGGGCCTGCTGCCATCTAGGGCAAGAAAAGCTTGCCGGTATGCTGCCATGCAGGCTTCCCGAGCCGGTTTCGGCGGCCTATGTTCGCGTCAGACATTCGAAAATATCGGGGGAGACGACCATGTCCGGCCACGATCGACGACCAGCTCGGCTTTGCGCCGGACTATGATTCCCCGGTTCCCTATATGCAGCGGACCCGCGATTATTACACCGCGATCGGCTACACCACGCCGTACCGCTGGGCGCATTATATCGAGGCGCCGTTCCAGCCATTGAAGAAGCCGCTGGCGCAATCGCGCGTGACGATCGTCACCACGGCGGCGCCCTACGATCCGGCCAAGGGCGATCAGGGGCCGGGCGCGGCCTATAATGGCGGCGCCAAGTTCTACACAGGTCTATGACGGCGACACCTCGAAGCAGCACGATCTGCGCATCTCGCATATCGGCTACGACCGCAAGCACACCAGCGCGACCGACAGCGGCACCTGGTTTCCGCTGCCGCAGCTGCTGAAGGCGGCGGCCGCGGGGCGGATCGGCGAGGTCGCGCCGCGCTTCTTCGGCGCGCCGACCAACCGCAGCCATCGCGTCACCATCGACACCGACGCGCCGGAAATTCTGGCGCGCTGCCAGGCCGACCAGGTCGACGTCGCCGTGATCGTGCCGAACTGCCCGGTCTGCCACCAGACCTCGGCGCTGGTGGCGCGCCATCTCGAAGCCAACGGCATCCCGACCGTGGTGATGGGCTGCGCCAAGGACATCGTCGAGCATGCCGCGGTGCCGCGCTTTCTGTTCAGCGATTTCCCGCTCGGCAATTCCGCCGGCAAGCCGCACGACGTGGCTTCGCAGGCGCAGACGCTCGAACTGGCGCTGGGCCTGCTGGAGTCGCGCGTCCGGCGCGCGCACCACGATGCAGTCGCCGCTGCGCTGGAGCGCGGATGCGTCCTGGAAGCTCGACTACAACAATATCGCGCAGATGAGCCCGGAAGAACTGGCGCGCCGCCGTGCCGAATTCGACAAGCAAAAAGAGATCGCGCGCGGCAACCGCGCGGCCTGATTCCAGCCGCGCACACCCAGCCGGCAATAACAAAAACAACAAGCGTGGTTTCCAGGAGGACGTCCAGTGGCCCGACCTTTCGAAGGCGTGAAGATTCTCGACTTCACGCAGGTGCTCGCCGGTCCCTATGCGAGCTATCAGTTGGCGCTGCTCGGCGCCGACGTCATCAAGGTGGAGCGGCGAGGCGGCGAGGACATGCGGCGCACACCGCTGAGCCGCGAATGGGCCGACCGCGGCCTGGCGCCGGGCTGGCAGGCGATCAACGGCAACAAGCGCAGCCTGACGCTCGATCTGCAAAAGCCGGAGGCGATCAAGATCGTCAAGAAGCTCGCCGCCGAGGTCGACGTGGTGATGGAAAACTTCCGCCCCGGCGTGATGGACAAGCTCGGCATCGGCTATGCCGGCTTGGCGGTGATCAATCCGAAACTGATCTATTGCGCGATCTCGGGTTTCGGCCAGACCGGTCCCGAACGGCTCGGCGCCGGCTATGACGGCAAGATCCAGGCGCTGTCGGGCATCATGGCGATCACCGGCCACGAAGAGACCGGGCCGACCCGCGCCGGCTTTGCGATCTGCGACGTGCTGTCGGGTTCCACCGCCGCGTTCGGTGTCTCCAGCGCGCTGTTCCAGCGCACCCACACCGGCAAAGGCCAACTGGTCGACGTCTCGATGCTGGAAGCGACGCTGGCATTCCTGTCCGGGCAAGTGGCGGATTACACCGTCGCCGGTCATCGCCAGAAGCAGTCCGGCAACCAGGCGGTCAGCCGCCGCCCGACCGCGAACCTGTTCAAGGCGGGCGAGGGTTATCTCCTGCTCGCGGTCAACAGCGAGAAACAATACCAGTCGCTGATGAAGGCGATCGGCCGCGCCGACGCGCTGGAGGATCCGCGTTTCGTCGACTGGTTCGCGCGGCAGGAAAACGAGCCGGCGCTGCGCGGCATCATCGAGGAGGCGCTGGCCAGAAAAGATCCACGCGAATGGGAGAAGATCCTCGACGCCGCCGGCGCGCCCTGCGCCAGCATCTGGAAGGTCGAGGAGGTGATCGATCATCCGCAGATCGCGGCGCGCGAGGCGTTGCAGGAGGTCGATACGCCCTATGGCCGGCTGCGCTTCGCCGGCAGCGGTTTCAAGCTGGCCCATGGCGGCGGCCGGCTCGACACAATGGCGCCGGAGCTCAGCGCGCACACCGACGAGGTGCTGGCTTCCATCGGCTATGACGCGGCCGCGATCGCCGATCTCCGCGCGCGCGAGATCATCTGATCAGCCTCGCGGAAAATCCTTGCGCAACGCGATTTCGGCGGCGTCGGCCGGCGACAGCACCGGCGTATCGAACACCGGCTGCGGCGTCGTGACGATGTCGTAGAGCGAAATCTGCGTCACCGGCTTGGCCATCAGTTGACGGATGCAGTCGGCCAGCGTGCCGTTGTAGATCGTGTATGGCGACCTGTTGCGCAGCCGCTCGTTGCGGAGCGACGGCCACTTTTTCAGATCGGCCGGCGCGTCATAGGCGATCGGCAAGCTCTCTCTAAACATGGCCGGGCCCTGATTTCAGTTGGCCTGAATTTGCGCCGGCAGGGTAAACATTGGCTCAACGTGGTCGCGCATCGACTTTGATGCGGTCATCAATCGTGCCGGGATCAACCCAGGCCGTCACAGGGAGATCAGAGATGAAAAAGCGAGCTTGCGGACAAACCCGCCGCGAACTGTTGTGTCTTGGCGCCGCCGCGGCGCTGACGGCCGGTCTGCCCGGCTGGGCGCGCCAAGCGTCGGCGGCCGACGGCGACCGCGGGATCGCCAGTGGCGACCCGGAGATCGTTATGGACGGACACGTCCACATCACCAACCGGATCTATTGGGAGGGCATCGACCCCTGGGTGCCGACCAAGCAGGGCTGGGATTTCGCGCGCGCCAAAGCCGCCGGGGTCAATTGCATCATCGATAATCTCGGGCCCTACGGCTACTGGAATTACAATTACACGCCCAAACAATTCCTGCGCTTGATCGACACGCTGCTGCGCTTCTCCGAAACGCATTCCGACAAGATGGCGATCGCGCTCAGCTCCGCCGATGCGCGCAAGATCGTCGGCAGCGGTCGGATGGCGGTGTTCATCGGCTGCGAGTTCGGCTTCGACCATGAGGGCGATCCCAACGTGCTGGACACCTTCTACCGGCTCGGCCTACGCAGCGTGCAGTTCGCCACGCAAACCGGCTTCAACGATTTTGCCGACAGCGCGCTGGCGCCGATCCAGGGCGGCGAGAAGCCGGATCATTTCGGCGGCATCAACGAGCACGGCCGCAAACTGGTGGCGCAGATGAACGATCTCGGCATTCTGATCGACATCGCGCATGGCACCGAGGCCGTGCAGAGCCAGTTGATCGCCAGCAGCAAGGCGCCCGTGGTGGCGAGCCACGAGACGGTCAAAGCGGTCTCGGGCGCGGGGCTGTCCGACGAGGTGCTGAAGGCGCTCGCCGCCAAGGGCGGCCTGGTCGGTATCCACGGCGCCGCGGCGGTGGTCGGCAAGCGCTATCGTCAATGGATGGCGAGCAATCCGACCGGGGCGGCCAATTCCGGCAAGGCGGTGTTCGGCATGGTCGGCTACCAGCCGTCGTTCACGCGGCCGCCCGGCGACCACGGCGAGTTCATCGAGCGGATGGACCGCGAGTTTCGCGAGCGCTGGCTGGCGATGTCCGACTGGAAGGAAGACCCGTCGGCGATGTCATCGCTGCCGACCATCGACGACTGGGCCGAGCATGTCGATTACGTGATCAGACTGGTCGGCGCCGACCACGTCGCTATTGGCCTCGACATGGTGGCCGGTCGCAGCTCGGTTCCGGCCGATCCCACCGGCTATCCCGATCTGCTGGCGGCGTTACGCAAGATCACCACGCCGGAAAACGTCCGCAAGATCGCGGGCGAGAACTGGATGCGCGTGCTGGGGCAGGCCAAGGCGACGTGAGGCTTCCGACCGGGCGTCGTCGCATGCCGCCGAGACCGCGGCGTTCCCCGGATGCTGCGCAGCGCGCCGCTCTTTGCGGCGTGGAGCGCTGCTGATCCGGGGTCCAGAGGCCGAAGCATTGAGCTTGCGGCGGTCGGTCCCGGTTCTGCGGAGCAGCGCCAAGCGCTGCACCGCGCCCGGGACACGCTCGTTTTCGGCCGGAGGAGCTTCGCGAAGATCTCAGCTCTTCGCCGGCGGATGCGCCGAATGCGGGGCCGCACCCGATCCGCCGAACCGTTTCTTTATCCATTCGCGCATGGTCTGGAACGTCACATACAGCATCGGCACCATGAAGATGCCGATCGAACTCGCCGCCAGCATGCCGCCGAACACCGCGGTGCCGACCGCGCGCCGGCTGATCTGGGCGGCGCCGGTCGCGATCACCAGCGGCAGCAGGCCGAGAATGAAGGCGATCGAGGTCATCATCACGGCGCGGAATCGCATCTGCGAACCCAACGCCGCGGCGTCGACGATCGAGCGGCCGGCCTCGCGCTGTTCCTTGGCGAATTCGACGATCAGAATGCCGTTCTTGGCCGCCAGCGCGATCAGCACCACGAGGCCGATCTGGCCGTAGAGGTCGAGATTGAGCCCGGCGATCTTGATCGCGGTGTAGGAGCCGAGCACGCCGACGGCGACCGACAGCAGCACCGGGATCGGAATGGTCCAGCTCTCGTACAGCGCCACCAGGAACAGATAGGCGAACAGGATCGCGAGCGCGAGGATGATGCCGGTCTGGCCGGAGGCCTGTTGCTCCTGATACGCGGTGCCGGTCCATTCGTAGCTGTAGCCGGCGGGCAGGGTCGACTTCGACAGTTCCTCCATCGCGGCGATCGCGGTGCCCGACGAGACGCCGGCCGCCGGACCGCCGTTGATGGTGACCGAGCGGAAATTGTTGTAGCGGGTGATCACCTGCGGCCCGGTCACGATCCGCAACGATGGCGATCGAGCGCATCGGCACCATCTGCGCCGGTGCTGTTGCGCACATAGATCTGCCAGATGTCGGGGATGTCGCCGCGATTGGCCGCCTCGCCCTGACGTTGACCTGCCAGGTGCGGCCGAACAGATTGAAGTTGTTGACATAGATGCCGCCGAGCGTGGCCTGCAGCGCGGTGAACACGTCGCTCATGTTGAGGCCGAGCGCCTGCGCCTTGGCGCGGTCGATGTCGAGATAGATCGACGGATTGGTCGCCGTGAAGGTCGAGAACACCCGCGTCAGCCGGGGATCGCGGTTGGCCGCGCCGATCAGGCCGCCCATCACGCTGCCGAGCGCGGCCGGGATCCTGGCCTTCCAGCGCGTCGAGCTGATACTCGAAGCCGCCCGAGGTCGACAGCCCGATGATCGGCGGCAGGTTGAACGGCAACACCATTGGCCTGCCGGATCTGCGAACCGGCGCCGAAGGTTTGCCGGATCGTCGCCTGCACCGAATTCGGCGGCCGCCTTGCGGTCGGCGAACGGCTTCATGCGCGCCACCATGAAGGCCGAGTTCGGTTCGCTGGCGCCGTCGAGCAGCGAGAAGCCGATGATCGACAGCACGTGATTGACGCCGGGCATCTTCTTCAGGACGTCCTCGACCTGCTTGGTCACCTCGCTGGTGCGCGCCACCGAGGCGCCGTCGGGCAACTGCACCGCGATGAAGAACGCGCCCTGGTCCTCTTCTGGCAGGAAGCCGGTCGGCGTGATCCGCGCGACGCCGAAGATGCCGCCGGCGAACACCAGCACCAGCACCAGCGACAGCGCCGCCATCCGCAACAGCCGCCGCACGCCGCCGGTGTAGCGGTCGCGCACCCAGTCGATGCTGCCGAGCACGCGCCCCATGATGCCGCGCCGCGGGCCGGTGTGACGCAGGAACACCGCGCACAGCGCCGGCGACAGGGTCAGCGCGTTCAGCGCCGAGATCACCATCGCGGCGCTGATCGTCACCGCGAACTGGCGGAACAGCGTGCCGGAGATGCCCGGAATGAAGGCGATCGGCACGAACACCGACAGCAGCACCAGCGAGATCGCGATGATCGGCGCGGTGATCTGCGCCATCGCCTTCTTGGTGGCTTCGGCCGGGGTCGCGTCCGGCTCTTCCTCCATCACGCGCTCGACGTTCTCGACCACCACGATGGCGTCGTCGACCACGATGCCGATCGCCAGCACCATCGCCAGCAGCGACACGGTATTGGCCGAATAACCGAGCACCAGCAGCACCGCGAAGGTGCCGATCAGGCTGACCGGCACCGCGACCGCGGGAATGATGGTGGCGCGCATGTTGCCGAGGAACAGGAACACCACGATCACGACCAGCACGAAGGCTTCGCCGAGCGTCTTCAGCACCTCGGTGATGGTGTCGCTGACGAAGGTGGTGGAGTCGTATTGCACGAGATAGGTCAGGCCCGGCGGGAAACCGCTCGCGACAGTTTGGCCAGCGTGGCCTGCACGGCCTTCGCGGTGGTCACCGCGTTGGCGCCGGGCGCGAGATAGATGCCGATCGGCACGCCGGCCTGGCCGTCGATGCGCGACTCGCTGTCCATGTTCTGCGCGCCGATCTCGACGCGGGCGACGTCCTTGATCCGCAGCACCGAGCCGTCCGGATTGGCCCGCAGCACGATCTCGCCGAACTGCGTCGAGGTGGTCAGCCGGCCCTGGGTCTGCACGTTGAACTGGAATTGCTGATCGTCGCTGATCGGCCGGGCGCCGATGCGGCCGACCGGCGCCTGCACGCTCTGGGCCCGGATCGCCGCGATCACGTCGGACGGCGCCAGGTTGAGGCTGGTCAGCCGCTGGGTGTCGAACCAGATCCGCATCGAGTAGTTCAGCTTGGCGAACAGGCTGGCCTGGCCGACGCCGGGCGTGCGCGAAATCGCGTCGAGCACGTTGATGATGGCGTAGTTGGTGATGAACAGCGGATCCTGCTCGCCGTTCTGGCTGTACAGCACGATGAACTGCAGCACCGCCGAGGATTTCTTCTGCACCGTCAGGCCCTGGGCCTGCACCTCCGTCGGCAATTGCGCCAGCGCGGTCTGCACCCGGTTGTTGACGTTGACGGTATTGATGTCGGGATTGGTGCCGAGCGCGAACGAGACCGTCAGCGTGTAGCTGCCGTCATTGCCGCTGGTCGACTTCATGTAGAGCATCTTGTCGACGCCGACGACCTGGGCCTCGAGCGGCTGCGCGACGCTGGATTCCACCACTTCGGCGGAGGCGCCGGGGAAGGTGGCGGTGACCGTGACCTGCGGCGGCACGATGTCGGGAAACTGCGCCACCGGGATTTGCAGCAGCGCCAGCGCGCCGGCGATCGTGATCACGAAGGCGATGACGATCGCAAGGCGCGGACGGTCGACGAAAACCGATGAAATCATGGGGTCGAGCCCGCCGGCTCGCGCCGTCGCGCGCCGCCGTCTGCGGCGTGCCACCTTCCGGCGTCTGCTTCATGCTGGCCTGGATCAGCGCGCTGGCAGGGCCGGGCGCAACCGGCTGGTTTGGCCGCACCTTCTGCAGCCCCTCGACGATCACCTTGTCGCCGAGCGTGAGGCCGCTGGTCACCGCGGCGATGGTGGCGGTCGATTGCCCGAGCTTGATGCGACGCTGCTCGGCCTTGTTGTCGGCGCCGACCACATAGACATATTCGCCCTGCTGATCCGACAGCACCGCGGCGCGCGGGATCGCCAGCACTTCGACCGGCTTCACGCCCTCGAGCATGACGGTGACGAATTCGCCGTCGGTGAGTTCGCGGATCGCGCCGCCGGTGGTCGAGGGATCGTGCAGGGTCGGATTGGGAATGGTTCCGCGCAGCGAGATGGTGTCGGTGTTCTGCGCGATAGTGTTGTTGACGAAGTTGAGCTGGCCGGTCTGGTCATACATGCGCCCATCGGGCAGCCGCACCTTGATGACCACCGCCTTGAAGCCGCCGCGGGTCGCGTAGCGTTCGCGCAATTGCAGCGCCTCGCGCACCGAGACCGGAAACGACGACATACATCGGGTCCTGGCTGACGATGGTGGTCAGCACTCCCGGAACTCGGGGTGACGACGTTGCCTTCGGTCACCGCGGTGCGGCCGATCTTGCCGTCGATCGGCGATTGGATCTCGGTATAGTCGAGATTGATTTGCGACAATTGGACCTGCGCCTGAGCGGCCTGGATCTGAGCTTCCAGGCTCTGCTGGTTGGCGACCGCAGCGTCATAGGTCGATTGCTGGCCGGCCGGGCCGCCGAGCAGGGTCTTGGCGCGGTCGGTGGTCAGCTTGGCGTTGACCAGGGTCGCCTGCAGCTGCGCGACCTGGGCCTTCTTGGCATCCAGATCGGCCTCGAACGGGCCGCGCTCCAATCGATAGAGCAGGTCGCCGGTCTTGACCTCGGCGCCCTCGTCGAAGCTGCGTTTCTCCAGAAACGCCGTCACGCGCGCCACCACGTTGACCCGGTTGGTGGCCTCGATGCGGCCGAGAAATTCGCTGGATTCGGTGATCGGCCGGTTGGTCGCTTCGATCACGCCGACTGCCGGAGGGGCCGCCGGCGCCGGCTGGGCCTGTGCCAAAGTCGCCATTCCCAGCATAAAACCGGCCGATGCGAGCGTCCCCGCGGTCAGGCCGATGGTCATTCTCACAAACTGCATTGTCCCGCCTACGTCATTCCTGGGTCGAGGCTAGCACAGTTCCTTCGGGCCTGAGAAACCGTAATTCCCGGAATTTTTCCTCGGCGCGGCAACAGCACGGCATCGTGACAGCGCACCGGTTACCGCCTGCAGCTTGAACGGCTGCGGATCGCCCGCTACGCTGATTTCGTCATCGGCTCCGGCGACAACAATAAGCAACAAGAACAAAAAAGGGACAACAATGAAACAGCTCAGGGTAGGCGACATCACCATCGACGCCGTGATCGAGCGGGAGGGGCCGTGGCGGCGGCCGCAGGATTTCTTTCCGACCTATGACGACGCCGTCTTCAAGCACCACCTGCCGACCATGGAGCCGGAGGTATTCGATTCCGCGCTGGGCATGATGGTGATCACCTACCAGACCTTCGTGGTGCGGACGCCGCGCTACACCATCCTGGTCGATACCTGCACCGGCGAGGACAAGGGCCACCCGCCGCCGTTCGATTTTCCCGGCAAGGAGCGCTGGCGCAATGAGCTGTTCGCGCTGGGCCTGACCTACGAGATCGATCGACTACGTGTTCTGCACCCACCTGCATATCGATCACACCGGCTGGAACACCACCTTGCGCGACGGCCGCTGGGTGCCGACTTTTCCGAACGCGAAATACATCTTCCACAAGGGTGAATACGCGGCCTGGGAGGCCGAGAATGCCAAGGGCGCCAATCCGCCCGGCACGGTGTTTCGCGACAATTGCCTGCCGATCGTCGAAGCCGGCCAGGCGCTGTTGGTCGACGACGATTACGCGCTCGACGACACCATCACTCTGACGCCGACGCCGGGCCATTCGCCCTGTCATTGCTGCGTCAACATCTTCTCCAAGGGCCAGCGCGCGGTGGTCGCCGGCGACCTGATGCATCACATGATCCAGTGCCGCGAGCCGGAATGGTCGGCGAAGCCGGACTGGGATCCGAAGCAGTCGGCGGTGTCGCGGCGCAAGTTCTTTGCGTCGGTGGCCGGAACCGACACGCATGATCCTGCCGATCCATTTCCCAGCCCCGACGGTCGGCCTGATCACCGCTGCCGGCAACGGCTTCGACTACAAATACAAGCGGGAGTGAGCGCGAGTTTCAGGCGCGGACTCACTCAGCACGCATCGCAGGATCATAAATCGTGGCGAATAAAAACAAGAAAGTTCTTATCGCGGGAGGCGGCATCGGCGGGATCACCGCGTTGCTGGCGCTGCGCCAGCGCGGCATCGAGGCCGAGCTGTTCGAGCAGGCCACAGCCTTCGGTCAGGTCGGCGCCGGCCTTCAGGTCAGCTGCAATTCGACGCGGGTGTTGCAGACGCTCGGCCTCGGGGAGGCGCTGGCGCGCATCGCCTATTATCCCGAGGGCCGCGACTATCGCGCCTGGGACAGCGGCGATCGTCTTTATTACACGCCGCTCGGCCAGCGGGCCGAAGCCCGTTTCGGTGCGCCGTACTATACCGCGCATCGGGCTGACCTGCTCGACGTGCTGCTCGGTGGGCTCGAGCCGGGCAGTTACCGGCTCGGTTCTCGGATCGAGCGCTTCGATCAGGATGACGACGGTGTCACCATCACGCTGGCGGATGGCAGCACGGCGACCGGCGGTGTTCTGATCGGCGCCGACGGAATACACTCCATCGTCCGCGGCCAGATGTTCGGGGCGGAATTGCCGCGCTACACCGGCAACGTCGCCTGGCGCGGGCTGGTGCCGGCGGAGCGGGTCGCGCATCTCGATGTGGCCAAGGTCGCCGGCGTGTGGATGGGGCCGAACCGCAGCATCGTCCAGTACTACATTGCGGCGGGAAAGACCTTCAACTGGATCGGCATCAGCCGGTCGGAACAGCCGGCGCGGGAATCCTGGCTCGCCGAAGGGCGCATCGAGGACGCGCTGGCCGAATATGCCGGCTGGAACGACACCATCCGCAGCATCATCGCGGCGACGCCGCGTGTGCTGCGCCAGGCACTTTACGATCGCGAGCCGCTGCCGGATTGGCGGGTCGGGCGCGTGGTCCTGCTGGGCGATGCCGCGCATCCGATGATGCCGTTCTACGCGCAGGGCGCGGCGCAAAGCATCGAGGATGCATACGTCCTGGCCGGCTGCATCGCTGCGTCGCCGGACCAGCCGGTCGCGGCGCTCGACCGTTTCGTGAAACTGCGCCAGCCGCGGACCGCCTGGATGCAAGGGCTCGCCCGCCGCGAAGAGCAGAGCTATCAGACCAACGATGCCGCCGAGATCGCGGCGCGTAATGCGCGCATGCGCGAAAACCGAATTCCGGAATCGGCGACTTTTCCCCCGGAGCAGGAGCGTCTCTACGGCTACGACGCCGAAGCCGTCCTGCGGGCATAGGTGGCCGCGATGCGCTCACAGGGCGGGGCTGTCGGCCGCAGGGCATTTCTGGCGCGCGGCGCGGCCGTGATGCTTGCGGCCACGTTGCCGGCCGGTGCCGGCGCCAGCCCGAATTACCCCGACCGGCCTGTTCAGGTTTATGTGCCATTCGCCGCCGGCAGCGCCAGCGACGTCATCACGCGAATTCTGCTCGGCCGGATGGCTGTGTCGCTCGGACAGAATTTCGTGATCGAAAATCGGCCCGGCGCCGGAGGCAACACCGGCACGGCGGCCGTCGCGCACGCCGCGCCTGACGGATACACGCTGGTGATGAGCACGTCCGGGCCGCTGGCCGCGAACAAGGCGCTGTTCAGGGATCTCGGTTACGACCCGCAAAAGGATTTCGAACCGATCTGCCTGTTCGCCACGTTGCCGAATGTGATCGTGATCAACGCGAAACTTCCGCCCAAGACGCTTGGCGAACTGATCGACTATGCCAAGCAGCATCCCAAGGAGCTTAATTACGGCTCGGTCGGCGTCGGCTCCTCGCAACATCTCGCCGGCGCCTATTTCGAACAGCTCACCGGGACGCAACTGGTCCACGTTCCCTACAGGAATATTTCGGGCTACACGCCGGACTTCATTGCCGGCCAGGTGCCGGTCGGATTTCAACTGCTGCCGAACGTTCTCGGCCTGATCCAGAATGGCGACGCGCGGGCGCTCGCGGTGGCCAGCAACAGGCGAATGACGGCATTGCCCGATGTGCCGACGGCGGCCGAGGCGGGCCTGCAAGGTTACGAGAGTGCCGCATGGCTGGCGTTGCTGGCGCCCGCCCACACCGACAAGGCTGTCGTCGAAAGATTGTACGCCGCGGCCCGTGACGCCACGCGGGATCCGAAGGTGCGTGCGCTGTTCGCCGAGCAGGGCGCCGAACCCATGGAACTCGGCCCGGAAGGCCTCGCGACATTCATCGCGTCGGAAATCTCGAAATGGTCCGAGATCATCGGAAAGATGGGCATCGCTCCGATGTAGCCGCAACGGCCCCGCAATGCGCCGGGTGAGCCGGCGGTCCTACCTGCTACCGATCAAAATGACGGGTCGGGGCTTTCGCCATTTCATCGCGGACAAAGCCGACGGCGAACATGACGATGCCGCCGCACACCAGCCCAAGCGTTGCTTGCGACATCAGCGCTTCCACTTTCGTGATCGGCATCGCGTCGCCCGCGGCGGTGACGATCGTCATCACCGGGCGCTGCAGAAAAAGGCCGCCGAGCGCGCCCGTGACCAGGCCCACCAGGCTATGCCCGAGCAGGCCAAACCGGTATTCGTGCGCGGCGAAGCCTGCCAGATGGGCGCCGAGAAGACCCGCCAGAACCTGAACCAGGAAGTAGGTGAAGCTCCAATCGGTAAACATTTTTTCTTCCCCGTTTGATTCCGCGAGGTCGATCCAGGCCACGGATGTGGATGCGACGATCCGGATACTGGCATGGAAAAGCCAGAGCTCAGTCCTCCATTTGATCGACGAAATCCCAAAGGTGGCCGAATGCGGTTCCGATCGCGACCGGGTACGCGCGACCGCTCAGTCGCTGCTGCTCTCGCCGTGCAAATCCATCCTGGTGCCGTCGGTGTTTTCGAATTTGACGTCGACCTTGGCGCCATCGAAGGTCAACGCCCAAATCTGGGTTTCGCTGTGCCCCAGGATCCGGCGTTCGATTTCGAACGTGCGCGCGCCGGTCCAGCGTCCTTTGGCGGCATTGATGCCGTAAAACGCCGGCGGACTCTTGCGGAACACACCGTCCAGACCCATCAGGCCTGAAAATCGCTGAACCGAGTGGTCCTTGCCGGTGTCGGTCGTGATCTCCCAGGACGAATCCAGGTCGAAGAAGTTCAGCGTGAAACTTTTCACGTGCAGGTCATTATCCGCCATCAGGAACCGCTTGCCCGAAATCTCCTTGGCCAGATCGGGCGCTGTAGCGACGGCCGATGGCTTTTCGATTGCGGCTAGACGGATCGCCCCTGTCAGCAAAGCTTGCGCGGTCGGGTCGGCCGGCAGCGGCTGGTCGGACCTGACCGATTGGGCGATGTCATTGATGAGCCGCACCAGCGGATAATACTCGTCGTCGCGCATGACGCCGGTCATGGCCGCCACGATATCCAGCTTCGGCAGCACCAGAATTAATTGGGAGTGACGCCCGATCGCCATGTAGGCGCCCTTTTCGGGTAGCGACCACCACAGATTCGCATAATGCAGGCCGAAGGTTGCGGGAATGCTGCCCGCCCTGGCGCGCTCCACCCACGCCGGCGGGATGATCTCCTTCCCGTTCCACATGCCCTGGTGAAGGTAGAGATAGCCGATTCGCGCCATGTCGTGCGGCGCCAGCGATAGCCCGGCCTCGCCATCGGTCACGCCCTGCGCGTCCACGGTGCCCCATTTGGCGCTGGTGATGCCGAGCGGTCCGAACAATTCCTTTTTGGCGAAATCGAACGCGCTGCTCCCCGTCTTTCTGGTGATCAGCGCCGACAGCACATAAGGATTGCCGCTGTTGTAGTAGAATTTGGCGCCGGGCACGCCGGACATCGGCTGGTCCAGCACGAACTCGGTGCGGTCCGGCGCCTGGTACATCCGCATGATGGTCTCATCCGGGCGTGTAGGCCTTTTCCTGCCACGCGATGCCGGAAGTCATGTCGAGCAGGCTTTGAACCGTCATCGCTTTCTTGTTGTCGTCGACATTGGTGATCTGCTTGTCGGCGAACAGATCCAGCACCGGATGATCGACGCTGTCGAGCAATCCCTGTTTCAATTCGATCGCCGTCAGGGTGCTGACGATGCTCTTGGTAACGGATCTCAAATCGTGGCTGATGCCGGGCGGATAGGGCGCGTAATAGGCGTCGGCGACGATCCTGCCGTGCCGGACGATGGTCAGGCTATCCTGTTTGCGGCCGCCGACCGTTTCCACCAGCCGGGCAAGGGCGGCGAAGTCCATGCCTTGCTCTTCCGGCGTCGAAACCGGCCAAGACTGCGCCGGCCAGATTGATGCGGCAACGGATCGTTCGGTTCTGCGCGCGCAGCAATTCCAGAGGAAAAAAGCACCGCAGCGACGAGATATCCTGCGAGAAGCCACCGCGTCTTCGGATTTCTGGCATGCATAACCGCGATCCGGATTTCGGCGCGTACTCCCTAGGGATTAGGAAGCAGCGATCACTCGATCCTATTTTCAAGCTGGTTCCCGCACAAGATGTATCACGTCAACGTGCACGGACAGCGGTGATGCGCCGTGAAGCCGCGTGTGAGCCGGCTTCCGGGAGGTTCATCGCGACGCCCGCTTTTTGTTGCATCTAAAAGTGAGCCTTATCACATAGATGGGTATCGATTCCGGCCTATCGATGCTAAGATTTGTGTGTTCCGGTTAACGCCATTCAGGTTGGACTTTTTTGATGCGCGTCGTTGCAGCAATCGTCCTGGCGATTTGCTCGCTGTGGAGTTTGACCGGGCCCGCGCTCGCCGAGAAGCGGGTGGCGCTGGTGTTCGGCAATTCGGCCTATCAGAACGCGCCGCTGCTCGCCAATCCGACCAACGACTCCGCGGCGATGGCGGCGATGTTCAAGGGCGCCGGCTTCAATGTCGTCAACCTCAAGCGCGACCTCAAGGCCAACGAAATGCGCCGCGCCCTGCGCGACTTTTCCGATGAGGTCCGCGATGCCGACATCGCGATCATCTATTACGCCGGCCACGGTCTCGAGATCGAGGGCAACAACTATCTGATTCCGGTCGATGCCACGCTGGAGCGCGACGTCGATGCCTACGACGAAGCGATATCGCTCGATCGGGTGCTGGCCGCGGTCGAGCCGGCCAAGCAGCTGCGGCTGATCATCCTCGACGCCTGCCGCGACAATCCCTTCGCCAAGACCATGAAGCACACCATGGCTTCGCGCTCGATGGGGTTGAGCCGCGGCCTGTCCAAGGTCGAGCCGGCCAATCCCAACACGCTGATCGCGTTTGCCGCCAAGGCCGGTTCAACCGCGGCCGATGGCGACGACAAGAACAGCCCCTTCACGGCGGCCCTGGTGAAATATCTGCCGCGGCCCGGGCTCGATCTGCGCAAGGCGTTCGGCTTCGTTCGCGATGACGTGCTCAAGGTCACGCATAACCGGCAGGAGCCGTTTGTCTATGGCTCGCTCGGCGGCGACGATGTCGCGCTGGTGCCGGCGCCGCCCGCCGCTGCCGTTCAGGCCGCACCCGCGGTCGATCCCTATGCCGCGGCGCGCAGCGATTACGAACTGGCGCTGCAAATCAATGTCCCGTCGGCCTGGGATTCCTACATCAGCAAATATCCCAGCGGTTTCTACACCGATCTCGCCGTCGCGCAGCGCAACAAGATAAAAACGGCGCAGGCCTCGGCGGCCGAAGAGGCGCAGTTGGCGGCGGCGAAGAAATCGCTCGAGGACGCCAAGGTCGCGCAGGCCGAGCAGGCGCGCATCGCAGCCGCGCAAGCCAAGGCCGCGCAGGATGCGCGGATCGTGGCTGACAACGCCAAGGCCGCCGCGCAGGCCAAAGCGGTTCAGGACAAGGCGGCGCAGGATGCGCGGATCGCGGCTGATAACGCCAGGGCCGCCGAACAGGCCCGGGTAGCCCAGGAGCGCGAGGCCGCCGAAAAGCAGAAGGCGCTCGAACTGGCCAGGGCGGCGGAGGCCAAGGCAGCCGAGGTCAAGGCCGCGGAAGCCAAGGCGGCCGAAACCAAGGCCAATGAACTCAAGGCCGCCGAGGCCGCGCGTGTCAAAGTCGCGGCACAGGCCAAGGCCGATGAGGCGGCGCGGCTGGCGGCGGTGTTCAAGGCCAGCGAGACCGAGCGGATTGCGGCGTTGGTGCCGCCGGTGGGCAATACCGGTCACGAGACCAAGAGCGCTGAGTCACCCCTGGCCGCCGGCTGCAGCGGAGTTTCGATGAGCTCGCTGAATTCAGCGCCGCGCGCCGCGAAAACCTTGTCGGCCGCCGACGAATGCGGACTGAAGCCCAGGGAGACGTTCAGGGAATGCGAGAATTGCCCTGAGATGGTGGTGGTTCCGGCCGGCCAGGTGTTGATGGGCTCCGAACAGGGCGACATCGACAGCGGCGTCGCTGCGGCCAATGAGGGGCCGCAGCATATGGCCGTGATCAAGCAGTCGATCGCGGTCGGTCGGTTTGAAATCACCCGCGATCAATACGCGGCATTCGTGCGCGAAACCGGCTACAACAGCGGCGACCATTGCGTCACCTTCGAAAACAACCAGCCGAAGGATCGCGCCAATCGTTCCTTCCTCAATCCCGGCTACGCCCAGGGCGGCAATCATCCGGCGGTGTGCGTGAGCTGGGTCAACGCCAGGGCCTATGTCGACTGGTTGTCACGCACCACCGGAAAGACCTATCGCCTGCTGTCGGAGGCCGAGTTCGAATATGTCGCGCGCGCCGGCAGCACCGCGCGCTACGGCGCCAGCAACGACCCGGCCGAGCTTTGCAATTTCGCCAACGGCGCCGATCAGTCGGCCAAGTCGGCGGGCTTGCCGCCGAACGCGCCCTACATGACGTGCAAGGACGGCTACCCCTTCACCGCGCCGGTGGGTTCGTTCGCCGTCAATGCCTTCGGCGTCTACGACATGATCGGCAATGTCTGGGAATGGACCGAGGATTGCTTCTACGGCGACTATGCCACCGCCCGGCTGGAAACCGCGAGCCGCTCCGCCGAGGTCTGCGAGGCCCGCTCGGTGCGCGGCGGCGACTGGTTCTCGACCGAAGCCTCCCTACGCCCCGCCGTCCGCGCCCGCGCCGACATCGACGCACATAATGACGACATCGGGTTCAGGGTGGTGCGGACATTGGCGCGGTAGGCCCGCCAGAAAAGTCCGGATGAGCGCATCGACATCCCGGATGATCACGGGCCCGCATATCGCAAGAACGCATGCATGTTACCGGCCGCGCTTGCCGCGTTCCCCGGATGCCGCGCAGCGCGCCGTCTTCGGCGTGGTGCGCGGCTGATCCGGGGCCCACGCTGCCGGCGCTGATGGGACCCGGATCTGCGGAGCGGCAATGCGCGCCGCGCCGCGTCCGGGACACGCGAAGAACGCGCCCGATGATAGGTGCTACGACACAGGAGGTCGCCCATGGACGTGCTCGACGATTATCTGGTGAACCCCAACATCACGGTAATGGAGAAAACCCGTGTTCAGGCCCAGGTGCTGGTGCCGGTACTGCGCGCGATGCGGGCGGAATTCGGCGCGGCCAGGGTCGACGCGGTGGTCAGGCAGGCATTGCAACAATGGTCGCGGCAGTTGTTCGCCGAGATCGCCGACGGCATCGAGGGCAGCGGCCGACGCAAATGGGCGGTGCTGCAAGGCAGCTTCAACGACGTCACCCAGCAGGAGGTCGAGTTCGAGGTCCTGCGGCGTGACGGCGAGGCGCTGCATATCGACGTGACGCAATGCGGTTTCGCCGCGTTCTTCCGTGCCCTGAATGAACCCGAACTCGGCGCGCTGCTGGTATGCGCCGCCGATGTCGACATCGCATCGGCGGCGGGCACCGAGGTCAGCCTCGAGCGCGATCAGACCCTGATGCAGGGCGACGCCAGTTGCACTTTCCGCTACAAATTCGCGCCGCGATAGTCTGTAGCCCGGATAAGCGCAGCGATATCCGGGACGATGGGGCCGTCCAGAATGACGACCGCTGTCCCGGATATCGCTCTGCTCATCCGGGCTACGATCTGACCGCTGCACCGCGTCCGGGACTCGAGAGGCCCGATCTTATTTCCGGATGATCAGGGTGACGCGGCGGTTCAGCTGCCGGCCCTCGGGGTCGTCGGAGCCGTCGGGCTTCTGATTGGGCGCGACAGGATTGCGCGGACCGAAGCCCGTGGTGGTGAAGCGGGCGATCGGGAAGCTTTCCCTGGTCGCCAGCCACGTCTTCACGGCATTGGCCCGCCGTTCGGACAGCGTTTGATTGTAGGCGTCCTTGCCCAGCGCGTCGGTGTAGCCCTGAATGGACACGGGGCCGCCGGCTTTCGACCGAACCATCTCCGCGACTTCATGCAGGGCCTTTTGCGCGGTGGCCCGAATCTCCGCCTTGTCGAAATCGAACAGAATGTCCGCGGGCAGCGTGACTTCGATCGTGGTCGCGGTTTCGGTCTGGATCGGCGCGCTGGCGAAAACCAGCGGCGACCCAGGCAATGTTAGCGCGTCGACGCCAAACACTAGCGCGCTGCTGGATTGGCAGAACGCGGTCACCGGCGTCAGCAGCAGGGTGCCGGCGGTCAGTGCGCCGGCGAGGATATGTTTTCCGGCACTCACGTTATTGCTCGCTGACCGGAACGCCGGAGATCATGTCGAGCTTTTCGTAGAATTGAACGCTCATCTTCTGCGTTCCGGCCGGCGGCGCGCCGAACACGGCGTAGCACGCCAGGTGCTCACCGGAAGGCGTGCTGCAGCCCGACGAGGTCAGGCCCGGGCTGTAGATGCGGCGGCCGACCATATCGATCAGCTTCGCGTTTCCCAGTGTCATGCTGAAAGTGTCATTGCCGCCATTGGTGACCTCGAACCGCAAGGTGACGGTGTCGCCCTCAGTACGCTTGAGCGACATGACATCGACGCGGGTCTTGCCGTCGGCGCTGGTCGCCGATCCAAGGCTCGGTGTGGCGTTGACCGCCGACGCGGCCAGCATTGCGGCGCATAGGCCGATCGCGGGGATGATTTTGGTATAGGAGATTTTCATTGTCAGTCCTCACAAGTTGCAACATCAAAACGGCGGCGCGCCGTTTTCAGATTCCTGTTGCCATTGCTTGGTGAGGTCGACGCGTCATCGCGTTCGAAATTGTGTGCGAAGTCGCAGGAACTGTAGCCCGGATGAGCGATGCGACATCCGGGACGACGACAGTCCCGCATATCGCTCCGCTCATGCGGGCCACCGGCCGATCGGGGCGCGCGCATCGTCGAACCCGGCGCCGCACCGTCCGGGCCACGAGACCGCGGCGTGCGATCAGATCAAACCCCGCATTTCGCGGTCTTGAACTCGACGCGGCGATCGAGGGAGTCGCTGGAGTCGTCCTTGCCGGTGCCGACGATCATTTCGCGGGAACCCTTGCCGGTCGAGACCAGGCGTCCACGCAACGAATGTTCGTTGTCCTCAAGCCGGTCCTTGACATAGTCGGCGCGCAGGCCCGACAGCCGGTCGTTGATCGCCGGCAAGCCGGTGGCGCTGCTGTGGCCGACGATCTCGAGGCAGCCTTGCTTCGCCGCGGTACGTTCGGCGATCTTGTCGAGCCAGGCGTCATACGGCGCCCGGATGCTACGGTCGGTGGCGAATTGCGTCGAGCCCGGCTTGAACAGGAATTTGACCGCCAGCTTGTCGCTCTTCAGGCCGTAATCCACGACCTTGCCGAACGCTTCCATCGCCGGCTTGATGCGGCGCAGCTTGTAATTGGCGAGATAGATGCCGTTGAGCACGCGCAGTTGATCGCCGCCCGGTGTCTTCAACGCGCTTTGATAGACGTTGAGCGCATCCCGATAATGACCGGCGTCATAGGCCTCGATGCCGTCATTGACCAAGGAGGCGACCACGATGCGATCGGCATAGGCCTGATCGATATTGTCGCCGACCTTGGTGCCCTGACAGCTCTTGATATAGCCGTCGGTGGAGGTGTCCTTGGTGAAAACAGGGCTGTCGGCGAAGAACGACACCGGGGTCGGGTCGATGCCGTCGGGCAGCGCGCGCGAAACGCCCTTTGAGATGATGGTTTTGCTCTTGAGATCGGCCAGCGCGAGGCAGATCCGGTAGGCATCGCGCGGGCCGCCGGCGACGCCGGCGTTGTTGACCGCGGTGAAGGTGCCGATCAGCACGATCGGCGCTTTCGCCACCACGTCGGACGAAAAGCGCGCCACCTCGAAGCGGGGATAGCTCTTCTTGACCAGTTCGATGACGCGCTTCTGTTCAAGCTGCGTCGCTACCGACTGGGCGCCGGTGACGCCGTCGATCAGGGGGTCGATCACCAGCGTGACCTTCTCCGGCGTCGCATCGAGCTTGGCCTTCGAGAACAGGTCGTTGGCGGCTTTCAACAGCGCGGTCTCGAATGCGACCGGGGTCGGTGGCGGTGGGGCGGCTGCCGCCGGCGGCGCGGCGGGGGGAGGGGCCGGCTGCTGCGCCTGGGCACTCAGGCTCAGCGCACCGCTGCAGACGATCGAAAGGCACAGGCCAAGGGAAATCCGGTGGGACATCCGCGCAATAGTCATAACTTGATCTCCGGTGACAAATTTTAGGCTGCAATAGGGAAACTGAAATGGCCGCCGCATCAGGCTGTCTGCCCAAGACGCGACGGTTCGTTGAGCATGTCAGATGTTGGTACGATGATAGAAGCCAGCGATCCAGTCGAACCTCGATGTGTATATGTCGCAACGAGTCATAGTTCGGTTCAGACCGAGTGGCGTGTTATTCAGATCACCATTCTCGCGATTGGAGTGATTTTTTCCGCCTGGGCGTGTCATCCGCGGAAATGACAATGGGATCGCGGGGCCGACTTTGCTCAAATCTTCTGTGCGCCGCCGGCGCCGGCGCCGACATTGATGGTGATACGCTGCACTTCGGTCCGGCCTTGCGGGTATTTGACCTCGATGACGGCGACGTCGGTGCCGACGAAATCGGGCTTGGATTGGTAAAACGCGATAAAACCCGGCACTTCCAGCGCGAGGCACTGTTTGAAATTCGTCGCGGACACCTTGCCGCGCTTGATGCTGATGGTGCCGTTGGCGGGTGGGCTGACCAGCCGGAGCGCCGGCAATGTTCCCGATGTGCAATCGGCCAACACGTTGAGATAGATGCCGACCTGAATACTCCTGGCGGTTGGGCCCTTGGCGGTGCGCTCGACCGTGGTGGTGACGGGTGGCGCGGCCGACGGGTTTGACGCGGCCGGCGGGGCCGCAGGGGCTGCCGATGGAGGCGTCGCGGTGTTGGCGTCCTGGGCATGCGCAACTGGAATGCAGGCAGGCATTGCGGCGGAGGCGAACGCAACTGCGACGGCAAAATATCGCGAGAAATTTCCGGGAATACGCATCGACAATTAACCGCCGATCGAATGGATTCATCAATAAGCAGGATCATATCAACGCCGTGCGCCTTGGCGAGGCGTCTTGTGCGGGATTGTGGAAATAACCGTGTTCCTGGGCGGCGCCGCGACAATCGCGCGGGCTGGTCCTGTCCGAAGCCGCCTTGCGCGGGCTCGCCCGGCGCCACATTTATGCTAGGCTTCCGCTATCCGAAGCCGCCATCGCGCGGCATACCGGAGGGCGATCGATTTTCCGGCCGAAACTGTTCGCGGCCCAACCGGAGAAACTCCCATGACAACCAATACCGAGCGCGCCGTTCTGGCAGGCGGCTGTTTCTGGGGAATGCAGGATCTGATCCGCCGCAAGCCCGGCGTGATCTCGACCCGGGTCGGCTATTCCGGCGGCGATGTCAAGAATGCGACCTATCGCAACCATGGCAGCCATGCCGAGGCGATCGAGATCGTGTTCGATCCCCGCGTCATCAGCTTCCGCGATCTGCTGGAATTCTTTTTCCAGATCCACGATCCGACCACGGTCAACCGCCAGGGCAATGATCGCGGAACCAGCTATCGTTCGGCGATCTTCTATACCAGCCCCGAGCAGGAGCGGGTGGCGCGCGACACCATCGCCGATGTCGAAGCCTCCGGCCTGTGGCCCGGCAAGGTGGTGACCGAGTTGTCGCCGGTCAGCGACTTCTGGGAAGCCGAGCCCGAGCATCAGGATTATCTCGAGCATTTCCCGAATGGCTACACCTGCCATTTCGTCCGGCCCGGCTGGAAACTGCCGCGGCGCATGGCTGGCTAGTCAAAATGGCCGGCTAGTTCGAACGCCGCTGTTATCGATCTGTCATCACGCCGCCGGCATGCAAAACATGCCGGCGGCGTTTGGCATATCGGCCCCTGCGCGATCTTGATAGGATAGCCCGGCAGCGGCACGGCATGCGAGGAGCGACGCGATGACAAAGGGTTCGGATCTGCTGGTGCGGGCGCTGGAAAGCGAAGGCGTCGAATACATCTTCGGCATTCCTGGCGAAGAAAATCTCGACGTGCTGAACTCGCTGCGCGGATCGAAGATCAAACTGGTCATCACCCGCCACGAACAGGCCGCCGGCTTCATGGCCGCGACCTATGGAAGGCTGACCGGCAAGGCCGGCGTCTGCCTGTCCACGCTCGGACCGGGCGCGTTGAACTTCACGACTTCGGCGGCCTATGCGCTGCTTGGCGCCATGCCGGTGGTGATGATCACGGGCCAGAAAGCCATTCATTCGAGCCATCAAGCCAAATTTCAGATCGTCGACATCGTCGCGACGATGCGGCCGCTGACCAAGATGGCCACTCAAATCGTCTCGGCGCAGAGCATTCCGACCCTGGTGCGCGACGCCTTCAGGGTGGCGCAGCAGGAGCGGCCGGGCCCGGTGCATCTCGAATTGCCCGAGGATGTCGCCTCCGATGAGGCCGAGGCCGCGATCATTCCGGTACATCCGGTGGAACTCGCGGTGGCGCCGGCGGTCGCGATCGAGCGCGCCGCCGCGATGATATCGGCCGCCAAGCGCCCGCTGGTGATGCTGGGCGCCGGCGCCAGCCGACCGCAACTGGCCGAGCCGCTGTCGCGCTTCGTGCGCCAGCTCGGCATTCCGTTTTTCAACACCCAGATGGGAAAGGGCGCGGTCAATGCCGGCTCCAATCTCTATATGGGCACCGCGGCGCTGTCGGAGCGCGACTGGATCCATGAAGCCGTCGACCAGGCCGACCTGATCATTTCGATCGGCCACGATACCGTCGAGAAGCCGCCCTTCATCATGAATGAACACGGCCCGCACGTGGTGCATGTCGGCGCCACGCCGGCCACCGTCGAGCAGGTGTATTTTCCGGAAGCCGAGATCATCGGCGATGTCGGCGCCAGCCTCGCCGCGCTGGCGGGACGGCTCGAAGGCAAGCTGCCGAATGCCGGCGCGCTGCTGGGCCTGCGCGAAAAGATCCTGGCCAAACTCGCCGAGCGCTGCGGCGAGGATCGTTTCCCGCTGACGCCGCAGCGCATCGTGCATGATGTCCGCGCCGCGATCCCGCCGGACGGTATCGTGACGCTCGACAACGGCATGTACAAGATCTGGTTCGCGCGCAATTACCGCACCAGCGTCGCCAATACGCTGCTGCTCGACAACGCGCTGGCGACCATGGGCGCGGGACTGGCGTCGGCGATCGCGGCCGCGCTGATCCATCCGGACAAGAGGGTCCTGGCGGTGTGCGGCGACGGCGGCTTCATGATGAATTCGGCGGAGATGGAGACCGCGGTCCGTCTCGGCGTTCACATCGTGGTGCTGATCCTGGAAGACCACGCCTACGGCATGATCCGCTGGAAGCAGGAGGCCGACCATTTCCCGGATTTCGGCCTCGAATTCGGCAATCCCGAGTTCGTCGCTTATGCCAAATCCTATGGCGCGACGGGATCGCGGGTCGGCTCGGCGGCGGACTTTCTGCCGACGCTGAAAGCGGCCCTCGACGGTAAGGGCGTGCATCTGGTCGTGGTGCCGATCGACTATTCCGAGAACATGCGCGTGCTGGTGCAGGAACTGCCCAAACACGGCTGATCGGCGCCCGCCACGTGCGTGCGGGCTGCGTTACTGCGGCTCGATGCCGGCCTCGCGGGTGACGCGGATCCATTTCTCGATGTCGGCATGCATCACGCTGGCGAACTCCTCCGGTGAGTTGCCTGCCGGCTCCAGCCCCTGTTCGGCCAGCAGCTTTTGCACTTCCGGCGTCTGCAGCGAACTCACCACCGCCTTGTTCAGCTTGTCGATGATCGGCCGCGGGGTGTTGGCGGGCGCCAGCAGGCCGTTCCACCCGGTGACCTCGTATCCCGGCAGACCGGCTTCCGCGATGGTCGGAATCTCCGGTGCGCTAGGCAGTCGCTTGCTGGAGGTGATGCCGAGCGCGCGCACGGTGCCGGCCTTGATCTGCGGCAGCGCGGTGATCGGGGTGTCGAAGAAGGCCGCGACCCCGCCCGACATCACCGCCTGCTGCGCCTCCGGCACGCTGCGGTAGGGGATGTGGGTCATCTTGATGTGGGCCATGCTCATGAACATTTCGGTCGACAGATGCGCCAGGCTGCCGACCCCGACCGAGGCGTAATTGAGCGGTTGCTTGCGTGCGAGCTCGATGAACTCGGCGACCGTTTTGGCCGGCGACGAATTCGGAACCAGCAGGATCTCGCTGACCTTGGTGACCATTGAGATCGGCGCGAAATCCTTTTCGCTGTCATAGGGCAGATGGACATAGAGCGCCGGGTTGGCGGCGTGGCTCGGAAACACCATCAGCAGGGTGTAGCCGTCAGGCGCCGATTGCGCCGCCATTCTCGTGCCGATGGTGCCGCCGGCGCCGGGGCGGTTGTCGATGATTACGGGCTGGCCGAGCTGGGTGCTGATGCTGTTGCCGACCATCCGCGCCAGCAAATCGGTGATGCCGCCGACCCCGGTCGGCACGATGATCTTGATGGTGTGATCGGGATAGGCCTGCGCCATCGCGGCCGCGCCGCATGTCAACCAGACCGCCGCGGCCAAGACTATCTTTTTGAGCATTCCCAATCCCTGTTTACACTGGCTTTCTTGTTGTCCCCGGTAGGGTATAGGAGCCGGTGTTGCAACGACAGAATTCGCAGAACGCGGCGGCGGGACAATCGTCGCTATCGCAAGGAGACCGCCATGCCCTATGCATCCGCACAAGACGCCACCCGGCTGTATTACGAGGAGGCCGGTAGCGGCACGCCGATCCTGTTCGTGCACGAATTCGCGGCGGATTATGCCAGCTGGGAACCGCAGATGCGCTATTTCTCGCGCGGCCATCGCTGCATCGCCTATTCGGCGCGCGGCTACACGCCATCGGAAGTGCCGGCGGGAAATACCTTCACTTACGAGAATTTTCGCGATGACGCGCTGGCGGTGCTGGATCACCTGAAGATCGAGCGCGCGCATCTGGTCGGCCTCTCGATGGGCGCGTATTCGTCGCTGCAGGTCGGACTCCACAAACCCGATCGCGCGATCTCACTGACTTTGGCCGGCGTCGGCACGGGCTCGGAGCCGGCGCGGATGGACGAGTTTCGCAACAGCGCGCAGCGCAATGCGCGGGATTTCGAAACCCTCGGCTCGGTCGAGGTGGCCAAAAGCTATGCGAAGTCGCCAAACCGGATTCCGTTCAGGATCAAGGATCCGCGCGGCTTCCAGGAATTCGTCGCGGCGCTGGAGCGTCACGACGCGCGGGGCTCGGCGCATACCCAGCGTGGCTTTCAATACAGCCGTCCCTCGATCTACGAGTTCGAGGCGGCGCTGCAGCGCATGATGGTGCCGACCCTGGTGATCTGCGGCGATGAAGATGACGCCTGCATCCAGCCCAGCATTTTCCTGAAGCAGCACATCCCGGCCTCCGGCCTGTCGATGTTTGCGAAGACCGGTCACATTCTCAATCTTGAGGAGCCGGCGCTGTTCAACGAGACGGTGGAGCGGTTCGTGATCCTGGCGGAAGCCGGGCGATGGCCACCACGCGATCCCGCCTCGAGGCGCAAGTGAGGAACGAAGCGAGAGTCCGACAGTAACGGCTTCATGAAAAGGAGGTTTTCCCGTCGGCAATTTTGCCGCGGCGGTGCAGTGGCTTTGTGACGGCTTTCGGGTTCCACTCCGGCCAGAGTGTGTTATGAGTTCCCGTCGCGTATTGCGGGCGTCATAAACTGGGGCGAGGGGATGAAGTCAGGGCATCAACTTCGTGCTGCGGCGCTGGTCGCGTCGTTGATCCTCCTTACCGGCTGCGAGCAAAACAGTTTCGTGCCGCCGCCGCCGCCATCGGTCGACGTCGCGGTCCCGGTGCAGCGCGCGATCACGCGCTATCTCGACACCACGGGGAGTACCGCGCCGATCAAATCGGTCGACCTGGTGGCGCGGGTACAGGGCGTGCTGCAGGCGATCAACTACCAGGACGGCGCCTTCGTCAAACAGGGCACCACGCTGTTCGTGATCGAGCCCGAAACCTACAAGCTCAAGCTCGACCAGGCGCAGGCGGCCGAGGCCGGCGCCAAGGCCTCGCTGGTCCAGGCCGAGGCCGATTACAAGCGCCAGGTCGATCTGGTGGCGCGCCAGGCGGTGTCGCAGTCGACCCTGGATACCTCGACCGCCACGCGCGACAATGCCCAGGCCAATCTGGCGCAGGCCCAGGCCAACACCAGGATCGCGGCGGTCAATTTCGGCTACACCAATGTCGTGGCGCCGTTCGACGGCATCGTCACGGCGCATCTGGTCTCGATCGGCGAACTCGTCGGCGCGTCCTCGCCGACGCAACTCGCGACCATCGTCGCGCTCGATCCGATCTATGTGAACTTCAATGTCAACGAACAGGATGTGCTGCGGATTCGCGCCGAGTCCGCCAGGCGCGGCGTCACGGTCGCCGAACTGAGGAAGCTTCCCGTCGAAGTCGAACTGCAGACCGAGACCGGCTATCCGCACAAGGGCAACCTCGACTACATCTCGCCGATCCTGAACCAGTCGACCGGCACGCTGGCGGTGCGTGGCCTGCTGCCGAACCCCGAGCGGGCGCTGTTGCCGGGCTACTACGTCCGGGTCCGGGTGCCCTATGACAAGCAGGAGAACGCGCTGCTGGTGCCGGATGTCTCGCTCGGCAGCGATCAGTCCGGTCGCTACGTCCTGGTCGTGAACGCCGACAATGTGGTCGAGCAGCGCAAGGTGCAGACCGGGCCGCTGGAAGACGATCTGCGCGTGATCGAAGGCGGCCTGAAAGCCGACGACAAGGTCGTGATCGCGGGGCTTCTGCGCGCGATCCCCGGCCAGAAAGTCGACCCCAAACTGCAGAAGATCGAGACCCCGCCGGCATCAGCCAAATAGGGACCGGCCATGATCTCGAAATTCTTCATCGAACGACCGGTTCTCTCCAACGTCATCGCGATCCTGATGATCCTGATCGGCGGGGTCTGCCTGTTTCGTTTGGCGGTCGCGCAATATCCCGACGTGGTGCCGCCCACCGTGCAGGTGACGACGCGCTATCCCGGCGCCAGCGCCAAGACCGTGATCGACACCGTGGCGCTGCCGATCGAACAGCAGGTCAACGGCGTCGAGGACATGCTGTACATGCAGTCCTACAGCGCCGCCGACGGCACCTATAATCTGACCGTCACGTTCAAGATCGGCACCGACCTGAATTTTGCGCAGGTGCTGGTGCAGAACCGGGTGTCGAGCGCGCTGTCGTCGCTGCCGCAATCGGTGCAGAGCCAGGGCGTCACGGTCCAGAAGAAGTCGACGTCGATCCTGCTGTTCGTGACGCTGACCTCGCCGAACGCGACCTATGACAGCCTGTTCCTGTCGAACTACGCCACCATCAATCTGCGCGACGAGTTGTCGCGATTGCCCGGCGTCGGCAATGTCACGGTGTTCGGCGCCGGGCAGTATTCGATGCGGGTCTGGCTCGATCCGAACAAGCTGCAATCGGTCGGGTTGATGCCGCAGGACGTGATCCAGGCGATCCAGCAGCAGAGCCAGCAGGTCACCGCCGGCCAGATCGGCGCGCCGCCGACGCCGCCGGGGCAATCGTTCCAGTACACGCTCAATGTCAACGGCCGGCTCGACGACACCAGGCAGTTCGAGGACATCATCGTCAAGTCGGGCAATAATGGCGACGTCACCAGGGTGCGCGATGTCGGCCATGTCGAACTCGGCGCGCAGACCTACAGCCAGCAGTTCACGCTCAACAACAAGCCGTCGACCGGCATCGGCGTGTTCCAGTCGCCCGGCGCCAACGCGCTCGAAGTCGAGGCGGCGGTGCAGAAGAAGATGGCGGAACTCGCCAAGGCGTTCCCGCAGGACATCGTCTATGCCACGCCGTTCGACACCACCAAATTCGTCTCTGCCTCCATCAACGAGGTCTACAAGACGCTGATCGAGGCCGGTCTGCTGGTGCTGGTGGTGATCCTGATCTTTCTGCAGGACTGGCGCGCAATGCTGGTGCCGGCCACGACCGTGCCGGTGACGATCATCGGCGCCTTCGCGGCGATGGCAGCACTCGGATTTACCGTCAACATCTCGACCCTGTTCGCGATCGTGCTGGCGATCGGCATCGTGGTCGACGACGCCATCGTGGTGGTCGAGGGCGCCGCGCACAATATCGAAAAGGGCATGTCGAGCCATGACGCCGCGATCAGCGCGATGGATGCGCTGTTCGCGCCGATCGTCGGCATCACGCTGGTGCTGATCTCGGTGTTCCTGCCGTCGTCGTTCCTGCCGGGATTGACCGGCCGGATGTATTCGCAATTCGCGCTGGTGATTGCCGCGACCGCGCTGCTCAGCGCCATCAACGCCGCCACCCTGAAGCCGACGCAGTGCGCGCTGTGGCTGCGGCAGCCGGCGCCGCCGGAGCAGCGCAACTTCTTCTATCGCGGGTTCAACAATGTCTATAACCGGCTGGAGAGCGGCTATGCCCGGCTGATGGTCCGGATGACCAACCATTCCGGTCTCTGCGTGATCCTGGCGCTGATTCTGATCGGCGCCAGCGGCTATGGCTTGTCGCGGGTGCCGACCGGCTTCATTCCGATCGAGGACCAGGGCTATTTGCTGGTGGCGACACAATTGCCCGATGGCGCCGCCCTCGATCGCACGCAAAAGGTCCTGACCGAGGTCGGCGACATCGCCGGCAAGGTGCCCGGGGTCGATCAGGTGGTCTCGATCGCCGGCATCTCAGCGCTGGACAGTTCATCCAGTCTCGCCAATGCCGGCGTCTCCTATCTGATCCTGAAAGAGTGGAGCGAGCGGGGCAAGGGCGAGGACCTGCGTTCGCTGTTCGTCAGCCTGAACGAGAAGCTCTCGGCCATCCCCGAAGCGCGCATCCTGGTGATTCCGCCGCCGCCGATCCAGGGCATCGGCAATGCCGCCGGATTCGCCATGCAGGTGCAGTTGCGCGACGGCAATGCCGACTACGGCAAGCTGCAGGCGATTACAGGCGCGCTCGTGGGCAATGCGCAGACCCAGAGCGCGCTGCAACGGGTCAGTTCGCCGTTCCGCGCCATGGTGCCGCAATTCGATGTCGAGGTCGACCGCATCAAGACCCAGACACTGCACGTCACCACCGACCAGATATTCTCGACGCTGTCGTCTTATCTCGGCGCCAGCTTCGTCAACCAGTTCACCAAATTCGGCCGCACCTTCCAGGTCTATGCCCAGGCGGATGCGCAGTACCGGCTGACGCCGCGCGATATCGAAAACCTGATGGTGCGCAACAGCCAGGGCGACATGGTGCCGCTCGGCACGGTCGCCACCATCACGCCCTCGGTCGGTCCGTCCCTGATCAGTCTCTACAATCTCTATCCGTCGGCCACCGTGATCGGGCTGCCGGCCGCCGGCTACAGCTCCGGCCAGTCGATGTCGCTGATGGAGGAGATCGCCGCCAAGACCCTGCCGCCGGGCACGGGCTATGAATGGACGGCGATGTCGTATCAGGAGAAGGCGGTCGGCGGCCAGATCTACTGGGCGTTCGGACTGGCGCTGCTGCTGGTGTATCTGGTGCTGGCCGGACAATATGAAAGCTGGCTGGCGCCGATCTCGGTGATCCTCGCCGTGCCGCTGTCGCTGATCGGTCCGATGCTGGTGCTGTCGGCGCTTCGGATCGACAACAATCTCTATACCCAGATCGGCATCATCCTGCTGATCGCGCTGTCCGCCAAGAACGCGATTCTGATCGTAGAGGTCGCGCTCGAACTGCACGGCGGCGAGGGCAAGCCGCTGCTGGAATCCGCGGTCGAGGCGGCACGAGCCCGGTTCCGGCCGATCCTGATGACGTCGTTTGCCTTCATCCTCGGCGTGGTGCCGCTGGTGCTCGCGACCGGCGCCGGCGCCAATGCCCGCAAATCGATCGGCATCACCGTGTTCTCGGGCATGCTGGCGTCGACCTGTCTCGCGGTGCTGTTCGTGCCGACCTTCTTTGTCGTGGTGCAGCGTTTTGAGAACTGGCTCAGCGCGCGCAAGGCCGCGCCACCGGTGAAGTCCGACGCGCCGGCGTGATCCGTTATTCTCGCGTCGTTCCCGGGGCGATGCGCAGCATCGAACCCGGAACCTCGAGATTCCTCGATATGCAAGTTCACATCTGAGATCCGTGCTAAGTGTACCCGGACTGCGACCCGGGTTCACGGCCCATGCTTCAAGCCCGGACAAATTCTCTCAACCGCGGTACATCTTCGGGGTGCAGATCGAGCAGCCGGAGAAAATTACTCATTCCCTTGCTCAGTAGTCCTTCGCCACTTTGTAAAACACAACCTGGAAGTATTTGTTGTTTTGGCGCAAGAAATGTTTTGGCTCTGGGCGTCTGGTCGCCGCTTTGGCGAGCGTGGCGGGACGCGCCGGCGCGATTGGGTAACATAAGCAGAAGTATGGCTCGCGGCCATCCTTCAAGACGGCCGCTTTGCGGCCTCCTCAGGATGAGGTCGCCGTGTTCGTCACTGCAAGCGAAGCAATCCAGGAGCCACGCATACGGAGCCCCTGAATTGCTTCGTCGCTTCGCTCCCAGCTATGACGAGGGACAAACGTTCTCACACGCTCAGGATTGGTTGCAAAGGGCTGACAAGGCGCAACACAACGAACCCTCATGGTGAGAAGGCGCGATAGCGCCGTCTCGAACCATGGCGCAAGGTAGCCCTTCGCCAGACCGCCGCTTACTTCAGCGCCAACGGCTTTTCCTCGTCGAGGAATCCCATCAGTTCATGAAAGAACTGCATCCGGTTCTTTTCCATCATCACCGTATGGGTGCCCTCGCTGAGCTCGATCATACGCTTGTAGGGCGTGTTCTTGAGCTGCTTGAAGTAGCCCTGCGCCAGATAGCTCGGCAGGTCGGCGTCCCATTCGGCGTGCAGGATCAGGGTCGGCACGGTGATCTTGCCGGGGTCGTACAGCGCCTTGCCCGCGCTCCAGAACTCGCGACTGTCCTGGCCGACGCCATTGGTCGCGCGCAGCATCGCCGGCGAATGTTTTGACGAGTTCGGGGTCGGTTGCCCAGGTCGCGTTGGCCCAGGCGTCGAATACACCAGGCGGAATCAGGTCGGCGACCTTGTCGGCGGGTACGCCTTTGAGCCAGCGCTCCTTGGCGGAGTCTTTGGAGACCAGCCGATAAGCGCCGAGCGGCGGCTGGTCGGCGGCCGGCGGTTCGGTGCGGATCCATTGCGGCGCATACAGCACCAGCCGGTCGACCTTGGCGTTGTGCTCGCTGGTGTAGAGGCCGACGATCGAGGTGCCCCACGACCAGCCCATCACGTCGATCTTCGAAACGTCGCGCTTCTTGAGGATGTAGTCGACGGCGGTGCCGTAATCGTGCGCGGCCATCGCGGTCGATACCAGCGGCTTGTTGGCTTCCGGCGGCTGGCTCATTTCCGGTGGCCGGCTCGAGCGGCCGTAGCCGCGGACGTCGACCAGCCAGACGTCGAAGCCGCGCTGCGCGATCAGGTCCATCATCGACACGCCCTCGATCGGCAGGTCAAACGCGGTTTCGGCCGGATAGGTCGCGCCATGCACGAACAGCAGAATGCGGTCGGACGTAAATTTCTTCATCCCGGCGGGATGCTTGTTGCGGACGAACAGTTCGATCCCGGGATCGCCCGACGGGATCATCGCCTCGCTGGTTTCGAGCTTTGAACTGGCGGCTTGCGCGGGTGCGTTCATGAGGAAACCGCTTGCGGCCAGGCACGCCAGTGAAAACGCGCGCCATGAAAGTGAGGGCATTGTCCCATTCCCTTATTTGTTTCTTGAGCCGCCCAATAGCGGCAACGGCCGTTGTGGCCGTTCGTTGGGACGGTACACGAGCCGTGGCGCCTTGAGCAACCACGGCCTAGCGTGTCCCGGACGCGGCGTAGCCTGGGCGATGAGAAGCATCGCCCGGAAACGCTGCTCCGCAGAGCCGGGACGCACGCCGCAAGGTTTGCGCCCGCCATGTGGATCCGGATCAGCAGCGCACCACGCCGCCAAAGGGCGACGCGCTGCGCAGCATCCGGGGAACGCAGCACGTGTGGCATCGCGTGACCCGTCTCGACATGCGGAGCAGGACCGTATTCCAAATCCGAATGGCTCACTTTCAATATTCGACTGGACGGCGAAAGGCGGGATCGCCGATGATCCGGGCAACAGGCATCAGGCGATCCGGCAGGGAACATCTCCACCGCCTCGACCGGGTGCCGACAAAGATAAAACGGGGGGAACGACATGTCAGCGGAGGCAATCACCGCCAACCAAAGCGTCGGCCAGTTCGGCAATGGCACGTTGATGGGACGCGTCAGGGCGGTGGCCGGCGCCGGGATCGGCAACGTGCTGGAATGGTACGATTTCACGGTCTACGCCTATCTCGCGGGAATACTTGGCGCCAAGTTCTTCGTCTCGAGCGACGAAAATACCGCGCTGCTGGCGACGTTCGCCGTGTTCGGAGTTGGTTTCGTCGCACGGCCGCTCGGTGGCTTGCTGATCGGCATGTTCGGCGACAAATTCGGTCGCAAGCCGGCGCTGCTTCTGACGTTCCTGATGATCGCGGGATCGACCGGGTTGATCGGCATTCTGCCGACCTATGCATCGATCGGTGTTGCGGCGCCGGTGCTGCTGGTGCTGGCGCGGCTGGTGCAGGGGCTTTCCGCCGGCGGCGAATGGGGCGGGGCGGCATCGTTCCTGGTCGAATGGGCGCCGGCGCATCGCCGCGGTCTTTACGGCAGCCTGCACCCCTGCGCGATCTGCTGCGGATTGCTGCTGGGATCGGGCGTCACCGGTGCGCTGACGAGTGCGCTGGGCTCGAGCGTGATGGCCGATTGGGGATGGCGAATACCATTCTTGCTCGGCGCCCTGATCGGGCCGCTCGGCTTCATGGTGCGGCGCAAGGTCGACGAGACGCCGATCTTTCAGCGGGTGCAGAAGGACCCGAACGCCGCGGTGATGGAAAATTTCTCGATGCCGCGAACGATGGCATTGGCGTTTGCCTTCCCCGCCGTCCAGTCGGTGGTCACCTACATCTTCCTCAGCTATTTCCCGACGTTCAGTCAGCGCTATGCGGGGCTAAACCCCAGCTCGGCGTTGTGGTCGACCGCACTGGCGACGCTGGTCATGGGGTCGTCATGCTTTGCCGCAGGCTGGTTGTCGGACAAGGTCGGACGAAAGGCCTGCATGCTGACCTCGTGCATTTTGCTGGTCGCACTGACCTATCCGTTGTTGTCGGCGGCGCTGGGTAGTGCTTCGCTGTGGACCGTCGTGTTGGTCCAGAGCCTGTTCACAGCCCTCTGCGGGCTCTTCCTCGGCGGCATGCCGGCGGCGCTGGTCGAGATATTCCCGACCACGCGCCGGCTGACCGGCTTGACCACCGCCTATAACCTTCAGTCCATGGTGTTCGGCGGCTTCGCGCCGTTCATTGCGTCGTGGCTGATCGCGCAAACCGGAACCCCGGTCTCGATTTCATATTTCATCATCGGCTCAGCGTTGATTTCAGGCGTCGCCGTGGTGCTCTTGAATGAAACCTCCAGGCAGCGATTGATCTGATCGCGCCTTCGTGACGTCAGGCCAAGCGATGCCGGCCACGCTTGAGCTAGGGTCTGGCATTGCCTATGCTGTCCCGCAACGTTTTGGGCTCCGAGACGTTATGTGACCGCATTCAGCCCGGGAGACGACGATGAACCTTTCCGACCTCAACAAGGTGGCCCAGGCCATGGTGGCGCCGGGCAAGGGATTGCTTGCCGCCGACGAATCCACCGGCACCATCAAGAAGCGGTTTGATGCGATCAAGGTCGAATCCACCGAGGACTCCCGGCGCGATTATCGCGAGATGCTGTTTCGCTCCGGCGACGCGATGTCGAAATGCATCTCCGGCGTGATCCTCTATGACGAGACCATCTGGCAGAAGGCCAAGGACGGCACCCCGCTGGTCAAGCTGATCGAGCAGGCCGGCGCGATCCCCGGCATCAAGGTCGACGAGGGCACGCAGGAATTGCCGAGCTGCCCGGGCGAGACTCATTACCGTCGGCCTCGACAAACTCGCCGGACGGCTGGCGGATTATTACAAGCAGGGCGCGCGGTTCGCGAAATGGCGCGCGGTGATCGATATCGGCCAGGGACATTCCGAGCATGACCGCGATCCATGTCAACGCGCACGCGCTGGCGCGCTATGCCGCGCTGTGCCAGGCCGCGCAGATCGTGCCGATCGTCGAGCCGGAAGTGCTGATGGACGGCGATCACGATATCGACCGCTGTTACGACGTCACCCAGCGCGTACTCAACAAGGTGTTTCAGGAATTGCGCATCCAGCGCGTCGCGCTCGAGGGCATGATCCTGAAGCCCAACATGGTCGTCTCGGGCAAGAAAAATGCGAAGCAGGCGTCTGTCGCGGAAGTCGCCGAGAAGACCATCAAGGTGCTGAAGCATTGCGTGCCGGCGGCGGTGCCGGGCATCGCGTTCCTGTCGGGCGGCCAGTCCGACGAGGAGGCCACCGCACATCTCGACGCCATGAACAAGATCGGCGGCCTGCCGTGGAAGCTGACGTTCTCCTACGGCCGCGCGCTGCAGGCGGCGCCGCAACACGCCTGGGCCGGCAAGGCCGAAAACGTTCCCGCCGGACAAAAGGCCTTCAGCCACCGCGCGCTGATGAATTCGCTGGCGGCGAAGGGCGAGTGGAAGGCCGATCTGGAAGGCAAGAAGGCGGCTTAAGCGCAAGCCGCCTGACGTCGGCATCGCAACGCGGTCCTGCGTTTTCAGGCGGGGCCGCGGGAGAATATTGTACTATAGTTCGGCCGAATGTTAGGTAGATTCTGCTGCAAGGCAGGGCTACACGAGAGGTCTGGACTATCTGATGAACACTGCTTCGACGGATCAGGGCCGCGCTCGCGGCGTGGTCCTGACCGTCCTCGCGATGCTTTGCTTCGCGGCCAATTCGGTGCTCTGCCGTCTCGCGCTCGGCCCGCATCTGATCGACCCGGCATCGTTTACCGCGGTACGGGTGGTGTCGGCCGCCGCCGTGCTGGCGATCATCGTCGCGCTCAGTGGCCGGCCGCTTGCCAGGGTCGCCGTGCCCAGGTGGAAATCGATCGGTGCGCTGCTGGCCTATCTGGTCTTCTTCTCCTTTGCCTATACGCGACTGACCACCGGCACCGGCGCGCTGATTTTGTTCGGCACGGTTCAACTGACGATGTTTGCCGTTGCGCTTTATCAGGGCGAGCGGTTTCCGGTGCTGTCGTGGCTCGGCCTAGGCCTTGCGTTCGCGGGCCTGATCTATCTGGTGCTCCCCGGCCTGGCGGCGCCGGATCCGCTCGGCGCGGTCTACATGGCGATCGCCGGGATCGCGTGGGGACTGTTTTCGCTGCTGGCGCGCGGGGTCGAGTATCCCGCCGAGGCGAACGCCAGCAACTTTCTTTATTGCGTGCCGCTGGTCGCGCTCGTCAGCGTAGTAACCTCTGATAGCTTCGATGTGACACCATCGGGGCTTGCGCTTGCCGCCGCATCCGGCATCGTCGCGTCCGGAATCGGCTATACGATCTGGTACGCCGCGCTGCGCTATCTGTCAGGAACCAAGGCCGCGACCGTGCAGCTCTCGGTGCCGGCGATCGCGGCCTTTGGCGGGGTGCTGCTGTTGTCCGAACCGGTGACCGCGCGATTGGTGGTGGCGTCCTGCGCGCTGCTCGGCGGGGTGGCGATCGTGATCGGCCGCCGCGCGCCGCCACAGCCTGCGAAGGCCGGGGCGCTGCCGAAATCCGGCGTGGCCTAGGAACGACCGCGGATGGCTGGAGGTGCGACAAACCGTGCGCTAAGATGTTCGGTAGGTCGAAATGGCGGCGCCGCGACAGCGCATTCGTAGCAAGAAGAAAAAGGAGAAAACGATGGACCTGAAGGGTATGGTGGCGCTGGTGACGGGCGGCAATGGCGGGCTGGGGCAGCGGATCTGCCACGCGCTGGCGCGAGAGGGCGCAGATATCGCTGTCGTGTATGCGCGCAGCCGCGAACAGGCGGAAGGCGTCGCCCGCGAGCTGGCGTCGCAGTATCAGATCAAGGCGCACGCCTTCGCCTGCGACCTTACCGATGGCGCGGCGGTAGATGGGTTGATCGGTGAGGTAACCCGGGTCTTCGGCGGCCTCGATATTCTGATCAATGACGCCGCCTACAATCATGCGATTCCCTTCAGCGATCTCGACAACCTGACGCAGGAAGTATGGGACAAGATCATGGCGGTGAATCTGACCGGGCCGATGCGTCTGACCAAGGCGGTGGCTCCCGTGATGAAGTCTCGGGGTCGAGGCCGCATCGTCAACATCGCCTCGGTCGCGGGGCTCAGCCCGACCGGTTCCTCGATCGCGTATGCCGTCTCGAAAGCCGGGCTGATCCATCTGACGCGCTGCATGGCGGTGGCGCTGGCGCCCGAGACGCTGGTCAACTGCGTGGCGCCGGGACTCCTGGACGGCACGCGCGCGACGGCGAATCTCCGCTCCGAGCAGATCGAGCGCTCCGCGTCGAGCGCGCTGCTGAAGAAGCCGGCCGACAAGGACGACTGCGCCGACATGGTGGTCACCATGTGCCGTACCGAGACCATGACCGGTCAAACCGTCGTCATCGATGCCGGCCGCATCTTTCATTAATTCCGGGGTTCGATCGATGGATGTCTGGTCTCCTGTCACGTTCAATTGCGGACGTGAGATGGCAAATCGGTTTGTAATCGCGCCGCTGACGACAGATGCTTCCCATGATGACGGGACGGCTCCCGAAAACGAAATCGAATTTGTCCGACGGCGTGCGGCCAACGGATTCGGAGCCACGATTTCGTCCGCTGCTTATGTCGAACAGGACGGCCGCTCCTGGCAGGGCATCGGCGCGGCCCATGAAGGGCACCTGGCCAGTCTGCAGCGGCTTGCTGAAGCGATGCGCGCCGCAGGAGGCCTTGCGATCCTCCAGATCTATGATGGCGGCCGGATCGCAAGGCCCGACCTGATCGGTGAGCAAAGCCTGCGTGCGGCTTCCGCGGTGGCGTCACTGCGTCCCGGCGCCAAGACGCCCAGGGCGATGACGGGTAACGAGGTCGAGAACCTGATCGCGAGCTTCGGACAGGCCGCTTCGCTCGCTCGAAAGGCCGGTTTCGACGGTGTCGAGGTGCACGGCGCCAACCACTACGCGGTCCACCAGTTCTTTTCACCGCGGGCCAATCGTCGCGACGACCATTGGGGCGGCACGCTGGCCAAGCGCATGAACTTTCCGCTCGCCGTCGCGCAGGCCGTTCGCCAAGCGCTCGGCCCCGAGCGTGATCGCAGGGTTTCGCGTGACACCGTTTGAGGCCGAGTCGGACGGTTACACGCTTGCGGACGCCAAGCTGCTCTGCAACGAACTCGCCGGGTTGAACCTCGATTATATCTCGGTTTCGCTCGATGATTACAGGAAGAGCCGGCCCACCGGAGAGACCCGCGTCTATAATGGTCCGGTAGATAAGAGCTATGCTCTGGCGGAGAGCCCGATCACGGAATTCGCCCGCGTGATTTCCGGCCGCTGCGCGGTGATGGCAAGCGGTGGGATCAAAACCTGCGTCGATGCCGAGGGCGCGCTCGAGCTGGGTGCCGACCTGGTTGCGGTGGGACGCGCGATCGTCGTCGATCCGGAGTGGCTTTCAAAAATCCGGAGCAAGAACGAAGCGTCGATCCTTGCGGGCCTGCCGAAGGACGAAGGCGAGATCGCCGAACCGCTGAGTATTCCTCCGCGCATGGTGGAATATCTGTTGAGCCGCCCGGGCTGGATTCCCAGACTTTAGAACGCAGAGTTGCTGGACGGAGCGGACGATGATGGTGGAGCCAGAGGTTCGGTTTGTCCGCGTGTTCGCCGCGGGGCCTGACGGCGGCAATCCGGCTCCGATTGTCATCGATGCCGGCGAAATGTCGGATGCGCAGATGCAGCACGTGGCCAGATCCTACGGCCACGAGAGCGGTTTCGTCTTGCCGTCGCCGCCGGGATCGGGCTGCGATTTTGAGTTTCGCTTTTGGGTGCCCAATCACGAGATGTCCATGTGCGGGCATGCGACGGTCGGCGCGGTCTGGTTGCTCGACCAGCTCGGCAGATTGCCCGACGATCACGTGGCGATCTCAACCAGGAGCGGACGAGTTTCGGCGAGAATCTCCAGGGCGGCCGGAAGAGAGGCTCTTGTCGAGGTATCGCAACCGGCGGGCGTGGTCGAACCGCTTCCCGGTACGGCCGAGGCCGATATTCTCCACGTGCTCGGCATTCGCGCCAGCGAGCTTGCACCACTCCCGATCCAGAACGCGCGCACCAGCAGGACGAAAACGCTGGTTCCGCTGGCAGACATATCGGTTCTGGATGGCTTGAGGCCAGACTTTAGCAGGATCGAGCGGCTGTGCGCCGATATCGAATCCACCGGACTCTATCCTTTCGCTATTTCCGATCGGGAAAGGCAGATATTCGATGCCCGCCAGTTTCCGGCGGCCTCGGGCTATCCGGAGGATGCCGCAACGGGGATCGCGGCATCGGCCTTGTCGTTTGGCCTGCTGTCGAACGGCATCGTGCAGGCTTCCGACCAATTGATAACGGTGCGGCAGGGGCGCGCGATGAAGCGTCCGTCTGAAATCCGTATCCGCTTCAATCTCGACCGAGGACGCGCCGACGGTTGTTGGCTTGGCGGCGTCGTGGAGTCGACGATCTGCGACCAAATCACGATCTAATTCGCTGCGGGCCGCCATGACGTGTTCATGATACCTCCGGCCTGCGTCGAAATAACGCGACCGTCTGTTGAGCCATTATCTTTCGCACACTACGGCCACCTCGCGGTCGCGCTGGTGCCCTTTTCCTCAAGGATCGTTGCAGCCCTATTTGAGGAATGATCTATGGTGCGCGCGATTTTGATTATTTGTTTGATCGTCGCTGCGAGCGTCGGCAACATTACGACAATGGACCCCGTTGCGATGCCGGTCCTCGATGTCAACAGTTTGGCTATTGTTACGTCCGACGCTTCGGCTGACAGCGAATTGTCGAAAACATCGGCGCCGGAACGGCCGAAGACCGAACAAGCGGCCGCCGAGCAACCGCAGGCAGAGCCGGCGACCGCGGAGCCATCCAAGGAAGAGAAAGCGGCCGCTGAGCCGCCGAAACCTGTAACCGATGGACAGCAGGTCGTGGACGCGGCCCCGGCGCCCGCTGTGGTTCCAGCCAATGCTGCAAAAGCTGATGATCCCAAGTTAGAGTCTTCCAAGCCGGATGCTTCCAAACCGGAGGCCGCCAAATCAGATGCTGCCAAGTCAGATGCCGCCAAGCCAGATGCTGCGAAATCTGATGCTGCGGCCCAGGCAAAATCGGATACGGCGGAAAAATCCGATCCGGCGCCGGCCAGGCGGAGCGCGAGACATCGCAGCCGCGTTGCTTCGGCGGAAGCGGGCAGCCAAAAACGGAAGCGCCAGTACGCGCGGATACGGGATGAGGAGGCGCTCAAGAACGCCCATGCCGAGGAAGCGACGCAGAACGCAGCGGCGCCCGGACCTGCCGCGGCACCTGCGTGTGCCGACGGCAATTCGCTGCTGCGTGCGTTCAACCTCACGCCGGCGTGCCAACAGTAAAACGCCGATGCCCGGCCGGACCGTCGCCTTAAAGTGCGCCATTTGATGGCATCAAGTTGTCGCGGCTTGAATTGATTTGAGGCGCGCGACCATGGCGGTGGATGGGGATCAGAACGTAGGCCGCGGCTCCATCTGGCGGCGCCGGGGTTTCATTCGTGCCCTGATATTGTTGGCCGCGTCCGCGCTGGTCGCGGCGTTGGTCTCATCGTTCGGCCTGGCGCGGCAGTATGGTTATCTCCGGGCGTCGTTGCTTTCCGGGCCGACCACGGGGGTTTATTACACGCTGGCGACGCGGCTGGCCCTGCGGGCAAAAGCCGATCATGGCGAACTCACGGCTGTGTCGACCGCAGGCTCGATCGACAACGTCGATCGATTGGTGAAGGACGACGCCGGCTGCGATCAAAAGTTTGCGCTGGTGCAGGATGGCACGCCGATGCCGGCCGATAGGGGGCTCGAACTACTCGGCCGCCTTCCTGAGCCCGAGTCGCTGATTTTGCTGACGCGACAGGGCAACACGATCGGCAACTTCGAAAACCTGCGCAACAAATCGATCGGAATCGGACCCGAGGGCTCCGGAACCGCCTTTTTGATGCGGCTGATGTTCGGCGATCCCGATCTGGCGGATCTGAACATCAAGATGCCGTTCGGGGATCTGGATGCACAGGCCCAGGCCGTGTCGGAAGGACGGATCGACCTCGCCGCCTATGTGATCAGAAGCGACGCCGAATTTCTGCGAACCATCATTCGCAAGTACAATCTCGAAATCGTCGCGTTGAAGGATCTGCCGGGGCTGGTCGCCCGTCACCGGTGGTTGGCGCTCGGACGCATTCCATCCGGACGTTACGGCTTGCTTCCGCCAATTCCGGAGACGGACAGACCGGTCCCGCAGATCAATACGCTCATTATCGCCAGCCATTGCGCAAAACGGGCGGATCGAATTGCATTCCTGACGCTGGTCGGCGCCGAGATCCCGGACTTCGTGAAAAGCAATCCACCGGCTTCGACGAGTTTTGCCGAACAGGTGCCGTTGGCGAACGAAGCCAGGCAATTCTTTTCGACGGGCGGGCCCGAATTCGCCGACAAATACTTCCCCTGGGCCGTCAACCTGATGTCGCCAGCCTATTGGGTCTACTTTCTGATGGCGGCGACGGCTCTTTTCAACGGGTTGCGGGGGCTGAGCCGATTCCGTCTCTGGAGGATCGATGCCGCGCGAGAGAAGATCGTTTCCGAAATCCGGAATGATCTTGGCCCAGGGGCGCATCCCGACTTTGTCGGCAAGGGCCTGTCCGACGATCATCGGGCAAACCTTGTGCGTCGCTTGATCGCATTGCGCATGCGTTGCCACCGATATGTCAGCTCGTTCGTGACTCCGATGGGCGACGAGATGTTCTATCGCTATCAGCAGTCCCTGATCGACGAGGCTGTTGCAGCTTTAGCGAGCTGACGCCATCGCTCAGATTGATTGCGCGAAGAATTCTGACGGACGATTTAGCCGGAAAGCCCCGTCGCCAGCCCGGGCACGAATGCCAGCGTGTTTTCGATCCATTTGGCGACGCGCAGCGTGTGGCAGTCCTGGCGGTAGGGCCCGACGATCTGGATGCCGAGCGGCAGGCCGTGCTTGCCGAAGCCTGCGGGCAGCGACAGCGCGGGCACGCCGAGCAGGGTCCACGGCGCGCAATATTCGGCGTCGCCGGTATAGCTCAATCCCCTCGGCGCCTCGCCGAAGGCCGGCAGGGTCAGCACCGCGTCGTAACCCGACATGTCCTGGGTGAACGCGTCGCGCAATTTGTCCTGCAACGCGCGGGCGGCGAGGTAGTCGGTCGCGGAATGGGCGTTGCCGGTCGTGACCAGCGATTTCAGATGATCGCTGCTGCGATCGGGAAAACGCGCCACCAGATCGGCGAAGATCGCCGCGCCCTCGCTGGCGAGGATGATGTTGATCGCATTCCAGTTGGTGCGGTCGAGTTCGGCCAGCTCGACTTCGTCCATGACGGCGCCGGCGTCGCGCAGTTTGGCGACGGCGGCGTCGAACACCTGCCGCTGTTCGGGCTCGGCCTTCTCCCATTTTGAAAAGCGCACGATCGCCAGCCGCGGCTTTGGCCATGGCGACAGGCCCTGATCGATATCGACATTGAAGTGCGGCAGCGGCTGGCCGTGGCGATCGCGATCGCTGACGCCGGCGAGTTGCGACAGCGCGAACGCGGCGCCGTCCACCCGACGGGTGAAAAAGCCGATGTGATCGAGTGAGGGGCTGAGGTGATGCACGCCGATGCGCGGGATCGCGCCGAAACTCGGCTTGAACCCGACCACGCCGTTGAACGCGGCGGGCCGCACCACCGAGCCCAGGGTTTGGCTCCCCAGCGCCAGCGGTACGATCCCGGCCGCAACCGCAGCCGCCGAGCCCGACGACGAGCCCCCCGGGGTGTGCGCGCGATTCCAGGGATTGACGGTCGGGCCTGGTTGCCGCCAGGCGAATTCCGTCGAGACGGTCTTGCCGAAGATGGTGGCGCCGAGATTGCGCAGCCGTTGGACCACCCAGGCGTCGTGCGCGGGGACATGATCCCGGTAGATCGGCGAGCCGTTGGTGGTCGGCATGTCCGAAGTCGCGATGATGTCCTTGATCGCGACCGGAATGCCCGACATCGGTCCCGGCCGCCGCGCGACATCGGTCGGCAGCACCTCGAACGCTTTCAGCACCGGCTCGACGGCCTTGGCCTTTTCCAGACAGACCGCCGCGTAATCATCGGCCGCCGACGCGTTGCCGCGGAACAGCCGCAGCAGGTCGAGCAATCCCGCGCCGGAATCGGAAACGGAACGCGCGGTCGGGTCGGTCATGACAGAGCTCTTCTCGTCAGAAAACATAACCTTCGTCATGCCCGGGCTTGTCCCGGGCATCCACGTCTTAGGTGCGCTGCAGGCTCAAGAACGTGGATGACCGGGACGAGCCCGGCCATGACGGAGCTACGTCCAAACTATTTCATCGCGAGCGCGGGATCGATGAATTTCTTCACCACGAAGGTGCTGTAATCAGGCTGTGCCGCAAGATTGCCGAGCGCGATCTGGGTGTCCATCGCGACCTTGAGTGCTTCGGCCGAAATGTCGACGCTCGACGGATAGACCGCGTCGGCGAGCATGCGCTTGACCGCGGCTTCCACCACAGCCGCATCGAGGGTCGGGAATTCCTTCTTGGCGATCTCGACGGTCTTGGCGGGCTCCTTGGCCATGAAACGCATCGCCATTTCCATGCCGTTGACCACGCGCTGCGCCGTATCGGGATCGACGTCCTTGCGCGCGGTCACCGCCGAAAAGGCATACGGCCCGTAGGATTTCGGAAATCCGAGCACCACCTTCATGCCCTTGGCGACGGCCTGGTCCAGCCCCGGCTCGTACATCACGGCGACGTCGGCCTGCTTGGCGACGAACGGGCCGGGCTCGGAGCCGATCGCGACCTGGATCATGTCGACGTCGGTCTTGGCGTCCATGCCGTTTTCCTTCAGCAGCTTGATGAACAGCGAGGTGCTGGTGGTCGGCATCAGGCCGGTGACGACTTTCTGGCCCTTGATGTCCTTGATGCCAGTGAACTTGAAATCCGGCGCGGTCGCGATCCACACCGCCGCGCCGTTGACGACGTTGGCGATGATGTCGACCGGCGCACCCTTCGAGGCCGCGATCGCGGTCCATTCCGGCCCATGGATCGAGAACTGCGCGCTGCCGGAGATCACCGCCGAGAGCGCCACCGACGGCGCACCGGCGGTTTCCTTGGTCAGGTCGACGCCCTGTTGGGTGAAGAAGCCCTCGTCGATGGCGACATAGAGCGGCAGATACAGCATCGACTGGAAGGCCTGCGACAGCACCACCTTCTTGTTCTCCGCCAGGGCCGGCGTCGCCAGCAGCATCGAGATCAGCGCGGCGGCGCGGGCTATACGCGAGGGCAACGACATTGGGTCAAGTCTCCGGTGTTGCAACATTGAACTAAAATCAAACCTGAATCTGATGCGTGGTGCCGGCCTGCTTCCACGGCAGGCTGCGGCGCTCGACGATGTCGATCACGTAATACAGCACAAAGCCGACGATCATCAGCGTGAACAGCCCGACCCAGACCGTGTTGAGGTCGTACAGGCTGGAAGCGTTGTAGATCATGTGGCCGAGCCCGCGCTGCGACGAGATGAACTCGCCGACCACGGCGCCGACCAGTCCGAAGCCGATATTGATGCGGAAGGTCGCGATGATCGAGGGCAGGGTCGAGGGCACCACCGCCTTGAAGAACACCTGATGCTTGTCGGCGCCCATCGAGATCAACAGCGATTGCAGGTCGACGTCGGCGTCCTTGGCGGCCTGATAGGCCGCGATCAGCGCCACGATCGCGGTCAGCGACACCGACAGCATCACCTTGGAGACGAGGCCGGTGCCGAACCACAGCACCACGATCGGCGCCAGCGCGATCTTCGGCACGCTGTTGATCGCGACGATGAACGGCTCGACCAGCCGCGCCACGAACGCCGAGTACCACAGCGCCAGCCCGAGCAGCGATCCGAAGATGGTGCCGATGACGAAACCCAGAATGGCTTCGAACAGCGTGTACCAGGTGTCGGACAACAGATCGCCGCTGAGCAGCATCTTGTAGCCGTCGGCGAAGATGCCGGTGGGCGAGCCGACCAGGAACGCGGAGATGTATCCCGCGCGCACGCCGATCTCCCACAGCGCGAAGAAGCCGATCACGGCCAGCACCTGCAACACGATGCGGCCGAACGTGGTATCGAAACTGGCGCTGCGCTTTGCGGCGCGCGATTTGCGCTTGCAGGGGCGTCGTACCTGGCAGTGTAAGGGTCACGCGGTTTTCTCGGTCTGGATGTCGAGTTCGGCGCACAGCGCGTGGAAATAGCCCGAAAACCTGATGTCGCTGCGGGCCGCGATCGGCGAGGTCGCGGTGATGTCGATGTCGTGCACGATCTTGACCCGCGCCGGACGACCGCTGAGCACCACCACGCGTTTCGACAGCGCGACGGCCTCATCGATGTCGTGCGTCACCAGGATCACGGTCTTGTGGTAGGTCTCGACCGCATCCTTCAGCACGCCTTCGAGATAGAGCCGGGTCTGGTAGTCCAGCGCCGAGAACGGCTCGTCCAGCAGCAGGATATCGGGGTCCATGATCAGGGTGCGGATCAGCGCCACCCGCTGCCGCATGCCGCCGGACAGCGTTTTCGGATAGGCATTTTCGAAGCCGGCGAGGCCGAACCCCTTGAGATATTCGCGCGCCTTGGCTTCGGCCTCGGCACGGTCGACGCCGCGGGTTTCAAGACCCAGCAGCACATTGCCGAGCACGGTGCGCCAGGGAAACAGCAGATCCTTCTGCATCATGTAGCCGACGCGGCCGCGCAGGCTGTCGATCTCCTCGCCGAGATAATGCATCGAGCCTGAATCCGGCTCGATCAGCCCGGCGATGACGTTGAAGATTGTGGTCTTGCCGCAGCCCGACGGGCCGATGATGCTGACGAAATCGCGCGCGTTGATGTCGAACGACAGATCGTCGAGCACGCGGACTTCGCCCGCCTTGCCGTGAAAGGACTTGCGGACGTTTCGAACGCTGAGCTGGACTGGATAGGGCTGCATCTACCCCACTAACGCAACTTGTATGCCACCAGCTCGGTAGCGCAAACATCTGACGTGAGCGGCTCAGGAGGGGCTCGTGAGCGAACTTTCGCTGTTTCATGCCCACGGGATGAGCAAAATCGCGCGCAATTCGGTGACAATTTATGCAAGCGATTGTAGCTCCCTTCTCCCACAAGGGGAGAAGGGAAAAAGCGCGCACGCCCTCAGGGACGAACATGGCCCAATCATCGCCAGCACGTGCTCGTCAAGAGCGCTCAGACCGCGCGCCGCGCCGGACTGATCTTCCGGCTGCGCCGGGGCAGGGGTTCGTGGCGGCTCTTGCACCGCGCCCAGCGACACCCATCTGTTGTGGCCAGAGGATTTAACCATGTTGGATTTCACCCGAACGATCGTCGACGATGCGTCGTCGCAACATCCGCCCCAGCCCGCGCCTGCCAACGATCAGGCCCTGCTCGACGCTTACTCCAATGCCGTGATCGGCGTGATCGAGCGCGTCGGCCCTGCCGTGGTGCGCGTGGAGACCGGATCGAGCCTGCCGCAATCGCGCGAGCGCGGCGGGCTCGGCTCCGGCATCGTGATCTCGCCAGATGGCCTGGTTCTGACCAACAGCCATGTGGTCGGTGCTTCGAAACAGATACGGCTGCGCGACACCGAGGGCATTGTCACCGAGGCGCGCGTGCTCGGCGTCGATCCCGACACCGATCTGGCGTTGCTGCGTGCCGACGGCGCGCGCGATCTGCATTATGCGGCACTGGGCAATTCGAAAAGCCTGCGCCGCGGCCAGCTCGTGGTCGCGATCGGCAATCCCGCTGGGGTTTGAATCGACGGTCACAGCCGGCGTGGTGTCGGCGCTCGGCCGCTCGATCCGCTCCGCCAACGGCCGCACCATCGAGGACGTGATCCAGACCGATGCGGCGCTCAATCCCGGCAATTCCGGCGGGCCGCTGGTGTCGTCGGCGGCCGAGGTGATCGGGATCAACACCGCGATCATCAGCGGCGCGCAGGGCATCTGTTTCGCGGTCGCCAGCAACACCGCGCAATTCGTGCTGTCGGAGATCATCCGTCACGGCTATGTCAGGCGCGCCTATATCGGCGTCTCCGGGCAGAGCGCACCGATCCCGCGCCGTCATGCGGTGCTGGCGGGTGTCGAGAACAAGATGGGTGCGCTGTTGATGCAGATCGAGCCGGACGCACCGGCGGCGCAGGCCGGGCTGTTGCCGGGCGACGTCGTCATTCGTCTTGACGGTGTGGATATCAATGGCGTCGACGACCTGATCCGTACCCTCGACCGCGACCGCATCGATCGCAGATTGGAAATGCAGGTGCTGCGGATGGGCCGGTTGCGCGAAATCGACATCCATCCGATCGAACGCAAGCGGGTGGCCCGGCAGCCATTGCCGCAATAGCCGACGCGTTCACTACGCACGAAAAAGGCGGCCCAGAAGGCCGCCTTTTTGCTATCCGCTAAAGCACGCGGTTACTGGCACAGATACCGGCGTCCGTCTTCGCCACGGAAATAGGTGCCGGGGGTGCAGCTATAGCCGTCATTCTCGTAATAGCTATTGTCATAGGCGTAGCTGTCGTAACCCGGGCCGTAGCCATTGTAATAGCCATATCCGAGACCGCCGAGCACCGCGCCCGCCGCCAGACCGGCGCCGATCCCGATGCCGCGACCGCCATGGAAGCCGCCGCCGTGAAAGCCGCCGCCATGAAATCCGCCGCCCGCGAAGTGCGCGCCGCCGCCGTGGAATCCGCCGCCGCCGCCGAAGTTAGCGCCGCCGTGAAAACCACCGCCGCCACCCATGTGGCCACCGCCACCACCGCCATGTCCGCCGCCACCGCCGCGCGCCATCGCCGGGGATGCCGCCGCGAGGGCGATCGCAAGACAGGCCGCGCCAACCATTCCTAATTTTTTCATCACACACTCTCCTATATGAACTCGGGGAGAGAACGGGCCGCTATCGGTAATGTTCCTGACCTGTCCGCGTTGTAACGCCGCAGCGACGATTTTTATCGGCAAGCGGGCGGGATCCGGCGGCATTGCCTCGTCAACCCCGATCGTAAATAGTCAGATCAGGGAGGAACAAAAATGGCTGATAAGGTAGCGCTGGTGATAGGGCCGACCGGGGCTGTCGGTGGGCCGATCACGGCGGCGTTGGCGCGCCGGTCCGGCTGGCAAATCTACGGCCTGTCGCGCCATCCGCCGCGCGGCGAGGCGCTGTTTACCCACCTCGCGGCTGATCTGGCCGATCCCGCATCCTGCCGCCGCGCATTGAGTTCGATCGCGCCGGTGACGCATGCGTTCTTTGCCGCGCGGGCGCCGTTCAAGGAAGGCGGCGTCGAGGATGTCGAGAATAATGTCGCGATGCTGCAAGGCGTGCTCGACGCGCTGGAGGCGCGCGGCGAGGCGCTGAAGCACGTGCATCTGGTGGAGGGCACCAAATGGTATGGCATGCATCTCGGGCCTTACGCGACCCCGGCGCGCGAGGACGATCCGCGGCATCTGCCGCCGAATTTCTACTATGATCAGCAGGACCTGCTGAGCGCGCGGGCAAAGCGCGGGCGCTGGAATTGGTCGGCGTCGCGGCCGTCTTATATCTGCGACTTCGCACCGGACCGGGCGCGCAACCTGATCACGGTGCTCGGCGCCTATGCTGCGATCTGCCGTGAACTCGACGTGCCGCTGGATTTTCCGGGAACGGCCGCCGCCTATTGCACGCTGTCGGAATTGACCGACGCCAGTCTGCTCGCCGACGCCATCGTGTTTCTTGCCAGCCACGAGAGCGGTGCGAACGCGGCCTTCAACATCACCAATGGCGACAGCTTTCGCTGGAACAGGGTCTGGCCGCTGCTCGCGCAATCATTCGGCATGCCCTGTGGCGTGCCGCGCCCGATCAAGCTGGCGACCTGGATGGCCGACAAGGGCCCGGTCTGGGATCGCATCGTCGAACGCCACGGCCTTGCGCGACGGCCGCTCGCGAGCCTGGCGTCATGGGATTTCGGCGACTTCGTCTTTGTCAAGGAATGGGATCTGTTGTGCGATACCGGGCGGCTGCGGCGGGCCGGATTCAACGCCAGCCTCGACACCATCGCGATGATCCGCGACCAGATCGGCCGCTACCGCGACGCAAACTTGCTGCCGCGATAGGGTCATAACCGCCAAACCTGCCGCTCCCCGCTTTGCAGAATCACTGAAAACCCCTAGTTTCCTAGGGCGCGCCGCGTTCGGGTGTCCCGATTCGGCTAAAAAACAGGGTTTTGCGACAACAATATCTGTGCAGATCGCGAAAAGTGCTGTTTTTCCCGAGGATTTTCCAAATATTGTCGCGTGTCACGAATCAACCAAGAGGAGTCAAAATGGCAGTACAAATGACCAAGTCGCAACTGATCGAGAAGATCTCGGGCGAAACCGAAGTGGCCAAGAAGGACGTCAAGGGCGTGCTCGAGACGCTGGCGACCGTCGGCTACAAGGAATTGAAGAAGTCCGGCGTCTTCCTGGTTCCCGGATTCGCCAAGTTCGTCGTGATCAAGAAGCCCGCCACCAAGGCACGGCAGGGCACCAATCCGTTCACCGGAGAGGCGATGACCTTCAAGGCGAAGCCGGCCCGCAAGATCGTTCGTGCGCGCCCGGTCAAGGCTGCCAAGGACGCGGTCTAAGCCACGGTCCAGGCTCACCGTTCGAGCCGAAGTGTGGAAGGCCCCGCAAGGGGCCTTTTGCATGTCCGGGCCACTTCGATGCTTGCCGTTACCTCGATGGCATGGTTTGTCGGGCGGTGCCCTGAGCGGGCACGATGCCGTATCAGTTCTCCACCCGACGACCCAATCAAGAAAATGACCGGATCAGGAAACGAGACGGCCCTCGCGGCGCACGCTCCAGCCGTCGCCCATGCGACCGCCTCGGAAGCCGCACTCCGGCGCGCCATCGCCAAGGCGGCGCTGCGGTTCGTGCCGCTTTTAACCGTCGCCTATCTGTTCAACTATCTCGACCGCACCAGCCTCGGCTTTGCCGCGCTGACCATGAACGCGCAGCTTGGCCTGACCGCGAGCGAATTCGGCTTCGCCGCCGGCATCTTCTTCGTGGCTTACTCGCTGTTCGAGATTCCCAGCAATCTGATGCTGTACCGGTTCGGCGCGCGGCGCTGGCTGGCGCGGATCATGATCAGCTGGGGGCTGGTGTCGGCGCTGAACGCGCTGGTGGTGGGACCAAATAGCTTCTACGCGGTGCGGTTATTGCTCGGCAGCGCCGAGGCCGGCTTCTTTCCCGGCGTGACGTTTTTCCTCGCCGCGTGGTTTCCGGCGCAGTACCGCACCCGGATGCTGGCCTGGTTCCTGATCGGGATTCCGGCCTCGGCGCTGGTCGGCGGACCGCTGTGCGGGATGCTGCTGCAGATGAACGGCATCTGGGGCCTCGCCGGTTGGCAATGGCTGTTCATCATGACCAGCATTCCCTGCATTCCGCTGGGCGTGCTGACGCTCTATCTGCTCGCCGACGATCCGGCGAGCGCGAGCTGGCTCAGCCGCGAGGAGCGTGACGCGCTGCGCCACGTGCTGGCGACCGAAGTGCGCGAACGACCGCATTCGTCGTTGCTGGCGGCGTTGAAAGATGTCCGCGTGCTGATCTGCGCCGCGATCCAGTTCGGCTTCACGCTGGGCTCCTACGGGATCGGCATCTGGCTGCCGCTGATCCTGAAGGAATATCACCTCTCGACCCTGGCGATCGGCTGGATCTCGGCGATCCCATACCTATTCGCCTCGATCGGCATGATCGTGTGGGCGCGCTATGTCGACCGGAGCGGCCACCGGCTGCTCAACCTCGCGATCGCCTGCCTGCTGGGCGGCATCGGATTGGTGGCGCCGATCCTGTCGGGATCGCTGACCTCGGCGTTGATCGGATTCACCGTGGCGCTGATCGGCGTCTCGGCGGCGAGGGCGGTGTTCTGGACGGTGCCGACCCGCTTCCTGACCGGCGTCGCGGCGGCCGGCGGACTGGCCTTCATCAACAGCATCGGCACGGTGGGCGGCTTCGTCGGGCCGTCCATGATGGGCTGGCTGAAAGAATTCTCCGGATCTTATGTGTTCGGACTCTCCGCTGTCGCCGCGATCATGGTCGCTTCGATGCTGGCGTCGCTGTCTTTGAAGCTGGTGGTGTCGGAAGAGTAGCCGCGGCTCCGGCACAGGCGAGAGTGCCGGCGCATTTTTGGTTCTGATGGAGTCAGAACCGGGCTCTGGATTTTTTTGACGCGTTTTCTTTACGCGAACCGGTATCCACTTCGCTCGAAAACGCTTTAGTTACACGCCGGCGCCAAGTTCAAGGCCCGCAAGAAACCATTTCCGTTCGCACAGGCGACCTGGGCGGTTTTGTCTTTTTCGGGCGCATCGGTCTTCGCGGTTTCGGGAAGCCGCGTTACGGCATGAGACCGGACCCTGTGTCGCACGGCGTGTCTGGTCTCGATGTCGCGTCTGGTCTCAACGTGATGTCTGCGCGGTGTTGCGGTCTCGGGTTCGATGTCCGCCGGCGACGCCATGGCCTGCGCATTTGAAAACTGCGCCTGAGCTGCGATTTCAGGGCTCGGGGCACTCGCGAGTTGCGGAGCTGCCGCCAGTGGAGCCGCCGCCGGTGGAGTTGCGGGCGGCAAGGCAAGACGGTCCGATCTCAATCCAACCACTATTTGATCATCCCGGCCTGCAAGCGCATCGACATTTTCGGAAGCTGCATCTGCCATCCGGGAATACGCCACCGGCACGGAGACAGGATCGTTCGGTGTTGTTTTGAACATCGCCGCGGCAGCGATGGCCAGACACGAGCCTGCGAACAGGCACGCACCTAGAAACTTACGAGGCATCTCGTCTCTCCGGTTTCGACGACGAAGCTTGGCTGGCCAAATAGGGCCATAACGCGGCAATGAGGCGGCGCGGGAAAGGAAATGGCAGCTGAACCATTTCCGAACGCGCAGCAGCCGCAATTATTCGATGGCGGCGCGCTGATTGTTCCGGCCGGATGATGAGGCTTGCTTGTTCGAAGAAGCTCGCTTGGTCGACGAAGCTAAGTCGTGCGGGTCGTGCCAATGCCGTGTGATGATCGCCAGCTTGGCGCGAACCGGTGACAGCGGTCGTTCGCTGGAAGTAGCGACAGGGGGCTTTGATGGCAGCGGCTTTTCTGCGGGCGCACCGATCGTCGATGTCGCTGCGACCGGCGCGGACACGACGAGCCGATTATTCTTGGCCATGGAGTTGACTTGAAGGCCGATGTCCGCCGCACTCACATCGGCGGCGGCAGACGCCAGCAGATTTCCGGATGCAGGAAAACTCGTCGGTGTTGCTTTGGGCCACATCCGCATCGCGGTCGCGCCGGTAATCAGCACGATGAAAAACACGCCGACCAGAACAGTACGCCACATGACGCCACTCCCCCCGCTGGCATTTTGTACCAAACCAAAGGACGGCGCAATGTGGCCATGGGCTTACTAAATTACCGTTCGTCCAATGTCGCAAGACGTCGTTGGTGAGCGAGCAAGGTCTCCAGCAAAGGTCCGCCATCGCCGCTGAATGTCATGCATCACTTCAGAACAGCGTTCGTATGGGCATCGAACTTGAGCCAATGTGTCGAGCCGCCAAGCAGCGTGATCGGCTTGCGATCGGGTAACGCAAGGTCTGCCGTTCTCCGTCACATCCATTCCCGTCTTGCGTTAGCGGCATTCAGGGCGAAATAGACGTGAGCGCGAGCAACGACAGAATTAGGGCCGGCGGCATGACCAGAATGCCGAGGCGCAGGAAGCGGAACGCGCCGACATTCTCACCCTCGCGACGCAACGCGATCAGCCAGAGTATCGTCGCCAGCGAACCGGTGACGGAAAGGTTGGGCCCCAGATCGACCCCGATCAGGATGGCGCCGGTGATCTGATGGGAGGCGTGCGCGGCTTGCGTGGTGCTTGCGGCGATCAATCCCATTGGCAGGTTGTTGATGAGATTGGAGCCGAGCGCGGCAAGGATGCCGGCGCCCCACGAAGTCGTTTGCGGCGCCGCTACGGCTGCTTTCTGCAAGACATTGGCAAGCGTCGGCAGGACGCCGGTCCGGTTGAGCCCTTCGACGAGCACGAACAGACCGGCTACCAGCGGCAGCACGGACCAGGAAACATCGCGCAAGACCGGTAAAGGAGATTTCCAGCCGATCAGCAGGACGGCCGCCGCGACGACCGCGCCGCAGACGAAGGTCGGCAGACCGAGGTCATGACCCAGCGCCGAGGATGCCAGCAACACGACAGCCGTGGCGCCGATGCCGCACGCGACCACCGCCCCACCAGGGCTGAGTTTCATCGGCCGGACGTCGGTTTCGATGCTGCCTCGAAGGCTTTCGCGTTGGCTGAAGCGCAAGATCAGGAAGGTCACCACAATCGCTGCGGCGGAAGGCAGCGCAAAATAGCGCAACCATTCGAGCAGCGTCGGCATCTGCGTCGCCGAACACGACGAGGTTGGCCGGATTGGAGATCGGCAGCACGAAGCTCGCCGCGTTGGCGATGAACGCGCAGATGAACAGATACGGCAGCGGCTCGACTTTGGCGGCGCGCGCCGCCGCGTAGACCGCCGGCGTGAGCACGACCGCGGTGGCATCGTTCGAGAGGAAGATCGTCACTACCGTGCCGACCGCGTAGACGATCGCGAATAGGCGCGATGCCGATTGCCGCGAGCTTCGAACCGCCTGCACGGCAAGCCAGTCGAACAGGCCTTCCTTGCGCGCGACCTCGGCGAGCAGCATCATGCCGATCAGGAAGAAATAGACGTCGAGCCCTTTGCCGGCTGCCGCAACGGCTTCCCGCCAGGGCAATAGATCGAAAACGACCAGCAGGACAGCGCCCGTCGCTGCCCAGATGAATTCCGGCAAATTCCAGGGCCGGGCGACGACTCCGAAGGTCGCAAGGGCGGCGATGCCCCAGGTCGCTGCGGAGGTCGCGGTGATAGCGTTCAACATCAAACGGCTGCCGGCCATCGCCATCTTGCCGGACCCATGTCCCGGTCTTCCTGCGCAGGCCGGTTTGAGTAGCGAGGCAAACGCCAGCCACAGTCCGACCGACACGGTGGCGAAAGCACCAAGAATGATGAACATCGGGCCATAACCCATTTCCTGCGCGATCCAGCCCCCGATGGCCGGACTGAGCGAAGCACCGATACCCTGGACGGTCATGACCGCCCCTTGACCGGCGTTGACGCGCCCGGTGCCGTCGAGGATCCGGGCCACCAGGCCGGGTACGGCCACGCTCTGCAGTCCGGCACCGATGCCGTCGAGCATCTGCACCGGGTACACGCCCCATTTGTTCAGCAGCCAGGCGGCGATGACGCCGCGGATCGGAAGCGCGATGAAGGAAATCAGCAGCACCAGCCAGTAGCCTTCCTTTTCAGCCATCCGCATCGCGACCAGCGAGGTCAGGATCATCGTGCCCTGGGCGATCACGATCGTCATGGCGACGAAACTCGCCGGATCGGCGTGCTTGTCGGCGACGACGGCCAGACCGTACAGCGGCAGCATCGCGGCATTGCCGAGGTGAAAGAACAGCAGCGCGGCAGCCAATATCAGCAGCGGTTTGGATTCGACAAGCACCTTCGCACCGCTGGCATGACCTTCCTGCTCGCCGCCCCCTTCGAGGCCGCGTGCGGCATCGTCGTCGATGGCGTCGCCGGGGATCATCGACACCGAGATGATCGACAGCACCCCGAAGGCGGCCGCGAGCCAGAACACGGCCGTGAATCCGTACAGCCAGCCGAGCAGGCCGGAGAGACCGGCTCCCACCATATTGCCCGCGTGATTGTAGGCCTGGTTCTTGCCGTTCTGACGATTGAAGCCGGCCTGGCGCACGATGCCCAGAGTGATGCCGGCGACGGCAGGTCCGATCGCCGCGCCGGCGATGGCGGTCGCGACCTGCGAAGCCGCCACCAGCCAGAATTCCTGCGAGAGCAGCACGATGCCGGAAGCGATCACGGTGCAGACACCAGGAATGATGACGAACAGTCGCTTGCTCCGGGTCGCGTCGATCAAGGCGCCGGCCGGTGTCGTCATCAGCATGCCGGCGACGCCGCCTGCCGTCATCACCGTGCCGATCAGTCCGCTCTGCCATCCGTGGGCGAGCAGAAACACGCCCAGGAAAGGGCCGATGCCGGCCTGCATGTCTGCCATGAAGAAGTTCAGCGCGAGCAGAGGGCGAAGGGCTCTCTGGATGTTGCGATCCATCACGACCATCTCCCCTCAGAACCGCGAAATCAGAACGATGCCGGCCACCATCAGGACGGCGCCTGCCGCACGACCCGGCGTGAAGTCATGGACCGTCATTCCGAACCAGCCGTATTTGTCGATCAGAAGCGACATCAGGATGTTCGCCGTGATCGTGAGGCCACCGAAGGTTCCGGCGCCGACCTGGCCGACGAACAGCAGGCCGGCGACGACGGCAACCGCGCCGATCAATCCGCCGAGCGGCGCCCACCACGGCATCGTCGCGAGGCCCTCCCGGGTCGGCAGCGGATGTGGCTGGCAGACCCACACGACGAACAGCAATGCCACGATCGGCAGGAACGAGACGACGCTGGACAGCCATGGGTTCTGAAGCGAATTTCGCAAGGCATTGTTCATGGGCGGACCCCAGGCCTGCAGCGCGCCCGCGACCAATATGATCGGATAGAGCCAAACCGCGTTGAGGTTTTGCATCGTCACCATTTCCTTCCGTTTCGATTGGGACCGAGCTGGGTGCCGAACAAATGGCGCTCGGGCCATGCACCGACGGAGCCCGCATCGCTGCCGCTCGATACGCGCCGGGCGCCTTGCTCGACGCATTCGATGACGTCGGCCGCGGTCGCGCCGTTTTCGTCCCGCACGCGGACCTCAAGTCGAAAAACTTTGGTTTCGGCGGCGAGCGGCGCGGTGAAAACGCCGCGATCCTCGATCGACATCGCTGTCCAGGGTCCGTCGTCGATGCGAAACTCGGCGCCCGAAAAGGCAGTGTCTCCCCATCCGCATGCCCGGATCACCGGCTGCGGCGCGGGTCTTGCGTCATCAAGTGCGAGCCGACGGTCCGCCGGTGCGGTGATCATGACGAACGGCCATGAGGAATCGAGCGGCTTGAAGCGCCAGCTGACGACGTCGCCATCGATCGCGGCAAAGCTGAAGCCGACGGGGCCTTCCTCGATCTGTCCGGTGGAGCGGGTCGCGGCGTAAATGGTAAGACCGTCGTGCGACAGTTCGTTGTAATGCGTGTGGCCCATGGCGACGAGGCGGGTGGTGCTCGCGTCGAGGAGGCTGGACACCGTGGGCGCCTCGTCGCCGAGATCGGCGGGATAGGCATGCATGAAGACGACGCAGGGTTTTCCCGCGTGTCGCGCCTCGGCCAGCCTATCCTTCAACCAGCCAAGTTGCGTTCGGCCTAATCTAAAGTCCGGTCCACCGGTACCTTGCGACACGACATCCAGAAACAGGCACATGCATCCGCCGGTTTCCTCGGCCCAGGGCAGACGCGGAACATTCAGCCCCCGATAAAATTCACTGAGAGAGCGCGGCTTGAAGTCGTGGTCGCCGGGAATTGCACGCCAGGGGATGCGGAGCTCAGAAAGTCCGCTGCGCACGAGATCGAACTGATTTTCCGTGCCGTCGTCCGCGTTATCGCCGGGCAGATAGACGAAATCGATCGACCCGCGCGCGTACCGATTGAGCTCATTGAACGATGTGGATGAAGTCCTGGTGGTTCTGCAACCCCCGCTCGGTTAAATGCAGGTCGCCGATTTGTACAAATCGCAACAAGGTCCGGTTCTGATCACTCGACACGTCGTCTCCAGATTGTCCATGGAACTAAGATCGTCAACAAAGCCCGTCTCAATTGAACGGGAGCCGATTCGGTTCCGGCTCCCGTTTGGTTTTATGATCAAGACACGTCTGTCGGGCCCTCAGGCGGCCGCATCCTCGCTTGCGGGCCTGGTCTTGCGGATCCTGCCGTCCAGTTCAACGTGCAGTTCGTAGTCCTTGCCATCTCGCCGGCCATCGATCTCGAAATGCTTCGGCTTGCGCCGCGGGGTACCGCTCGGATCGAAGCCGGCCGCGCGTACCGCTTCCAGCGCGACCTTGGGGTCGGCCGGCTTGTGATGCTTGTGATCGGGCTTTTTCTTGTGCTCGATGGTCACGCTGCGCCCTTCGGACCGAAAGCGCGTCACCTTGAGTTCGGAAGGCTTCATTTCGCCTTCCAGTTCGACTGCCGCACCGATCCGAAGATCGACCAGCTCGGCTCCGTGCGGCGTCAGATCGGCGAGTACGGCGCCGTCAGGACTTTGAACCACGAAGCGGTGCGCAAACACATGCGCGATCCTGCCCGACACTTTGATGATTGCTTCTGACATTCTGTTTTCCTTCTTTCGTTAGTTCTCAAGGGTTCTTCGGGGACAATGGTGGAGCATCGACGGGAGGCGGTGGCGGCGGTGCGTCCGCTCGCGGGGCAGGGAGCGGCCCGTCGGGAGGCGGCGGCCCTTCAGCCCTTCGCGGCGGAGGCGGCGCGCCGGGTCGCGGAGGCGGCCCGAATGATTCGGTCCGGCCGTCGGCATGCGACACGACCTGCGCATGAACGACGCTCCGGTCGAACATGCCCTGGACAGCGACGGTCTCGCCCTTGACGACCGCGCCCGCATTTTCTCCCCGCGGCCCGAGATCGACCAGCGCCCGGCCGCTACCGTCCTCGACGACAAACTTGTTGCCGAAAATCTCGGAGACGTTGCCCCTGATAGCGGCGAGGCCACCGGGCTGCAGTCTGTCGATCGCGACCGGCTGCAACAGCATGACGCTCCTCGGTTGCCAATTCTGGGCGATCTTCATCCCGCCGGCGCCGGCGGCCGCTCCGGCGGCGAGGATGGCAAGTACCGCACCCGCGAGCAGGCTTCGGTGACGAATTGCCTGGCGCGCGGGTGGTAGCTTGCTGCTCTCCGGGTTTTGTTCGATCTCGGTCATCTGACGCTCCTTCATCGATTGCATTGACCGGAGCTTAGGAAGCCCGTCCCAATCCAGCCTGAACCGTTCCGTTCAGATTGGGTTAAGCTTGCGGGGCTAGTCCCGCCCGAGGTGAGCGCTGCATGAAAATTCTTCTGGTCGAAGACGATCGCCTCCTGGCTCAGGAGATCGCGCGCGCCTTGCGCGAAGAGAACTTTGCGGTCGACGTCGCGGCGAACGGGGAAGACGGGCAGCATCTGGGGGAGACGGAATCCTACGACGCGGCGGTGCTCGATCTCGGCCTTCCCAAAGTGCCCGGCGTGGAGGTATTGCGCGGTTGGCGCAAGAACGGCCGGCATCTGCCGGTGCTGATCCTGACCGCGCGCGACGGCTGGACCGACAAGGTGGATGGCTTCAAGGCCGGCGCCGACGATTACCTCACGAAGCCGTTCCGGATCGAAGAATTGATCATGCGGCTGCGCGCGCTGGTCCGGCGCGCTTCGGGAAACGGGGCGCCTCGCATCGCCTGCGGGCCGTTGAACTTCGAAACCCAGACCGGCGTGTTCGAGCTCGATGGACTTCCGTTGAAGCTGACCGCGCTGGAATGGCGCGTTCTCGAGTGTCTGATCCTGAGGAAGAACACCATCGTCGAGCGCGGCGTGCTGTCCGAGAAGGTCTATGAAGGCGACGTTGGAACGGACTCGAATTCGATCGAGGTCATCGTCGCAAGGCTCCGGCGCAAGATCGGGAAGACGTTGATCGAGACTGAACGTGGTCGCGGCTACAAGCTCGTTTCGGGCGCCCGATGAGACCCGATACCGCATCCCTCGGCCGCCGTCTCATGATCGGCGCCGGCGTGTTTATCACGGCCGCCCTCGTCGTCGCGGCCGTCCTGATCGCGTTCGTGCTCCACCGCTTCGTGCAGGGCCAGATCGATCAGAGGCTCGATGCCCAGATCGTCTTCCTGTCGTCGATGATCAAGACGGACGACGGACTCCTGCGGCTTACGGGATCAGCGGACGGTCCGCCCTTCGACCGGCATCGGCGTGGCTGGTATTGGGAGGCCGTCGGTCCGAACAATACGCTCCGTTCTCTTTCCCTCGAGGGCGCGGATCTGACGCCTCCCGACATCAGCCACAGGCCGCCTCCGCCGCCGCGCCCGCCGCCCCGTGCTGGCGACGATCCGCCTCCGGAGGCGCGCCCGGCGCCGGCCGATGGCGTCGGTCCATACGATCGCAAGCTCCATTTTCGCATTCTCAAAGTCCCGGTTGGCAGTGTCACAGCCACGATCGTGGCATCGTCCCCGAGAGATGCCGTGCTTGGGCCGCTGTGGGAGGCGATGCGCACGCTTGCGTTTTCGCTTGCAGTGCTCGGCATCGCCTTGATTGCCGCGATGTTGGTGCAGGTCCGGCTGGGGCTGCGTCCGCTGGAACGGCTTCGTCGCGCGGTTGCCGACGTGAGATCGGGGATCAGCGACCGGGTGCCTGACGATCAGCCGCGCGAAGTCCAGCCGCTGACGTCCGAGCTGAATGCGCTGCTGGTCCAAAACGCAGATAATCTCGATCGCGCACGCAAGCATGTTTCGAACCTCGCGCACGGACTGAAAACTCCGCTCGCAACGCTGGCCATCGCGGTCAAGAAACAGGCGCCGGCTTCCGAGGATCTGCAGGAACTGGTCGTGCTGATGGATCGACGTATCCGCCACCATCTGGGGCGCGCGCGATCGGCCGCGCTGAGCGGTCCGGTCCGAATCAGAACCGCGGTGGCACCACGCGTCGCGGACCTCGCGCTCGTGCTGCTGAAGGTCAATGCAGACAAGCGCATCGCCTTCGTCAACGACTTACCGCCCGACCTCGCGCTCGCCTGCGAGCAGCAGGACGTCGACGAAATGCTCGGAAACCTGCTCGAAAATGCGTTCAGCTGGTGCCAGGGCAAGGTCGCCGTCGGATCGAGCCAGGACGGCAGAAACGTCGCTCTCTCGGTTGAAGACGACGGACCCGGCCTGTCGCCGGAAAAGATGGCGCAAGCGATGCAGGCGGGCCGGCGTCTCGACGAAAATTCCCCCGGCTTCGGATTCGGCCTGTCGATCGCGCGCGAACTCGCCGAACTTTACGCGGGCTCACTCACCCTGGATCGGTCGCCTCTGGGAGGACTTCGCGCAACGATGCGGCTGCCGTCAGCCGGCTCAAGCCAGGTGTGAGCCGCATCGCGATCGCACGCAGACGCAAGATCATCTCGTCCTCGACAAGAGAACATTCGGGGTCCTTCGAACACCGGGATTGCCAATTCGGCAGTGAGCCCTTGGCAATGATATAGCAATTAAAGCCAAGTTAATTGATCGGGCGCCTCGCAATTCGTCGATCAAGTTCCTATATGCAGAAGATCACCGCCTGTCCTTGGCTATTATCGGTGACTGAGAGCGTTGTGCTCCCGCCTCAACCCAGCAGGCGGTCTGATGGACGATACCCCTAAATTCGAATTGCGCGATTGGCTCGCACCGCCGGTGCCGGTGCCGTTGCCGATCTTTGTCGTCATGGCGGTCGCCGTGGCGGCGGCGTTTCATTGAGAAGCTTTTTTTAATTGATCGGCGGCAGCGACTTTTGGCGCGCGTGCCGAACGGGAAAACAACATGGCAAACACGGCAACCATCCGGAATGCAAACGGACTTCCCGCCATCTTCGCCGGGTCAAAGACCGGGCGGGATGACGCCCCCTTTGTTTTTGTCAAAGTCGGGGAAGAAGAGCGCCGAATGCGCTGGGCCGAGTGGGATGCGCTTCCACCCTGGGTCGGTCCTCGTCCCTCCCGGGTCGCTACAGATTGAGTGCGGCCCGATCGAAGCCGGCGACCAATGTGCTGCAATTCGCGAGCCGTGGAGGACGCCTCGGATGATCGAACATGCGATGGTGCGGACCAAGCCAAAACCTTGGGGCAGAACCGATTTGCGCCCCTGGAGCGAGGCGGGGACGAGCGATGGTCCAATCGGCGAATTATGGTTCGAACGGCCAGGTCTCGCCGCGCCCGAGACCCAGTTGCTGCTAAAACTGCTTTTTACGAGCGAACCGCTGTCGATACAGGTTCACCCCGATGACGTGTTTGCGCGGTCGATCGGGCTTGCCCGCGGCAAGACCGAAGCATGGTACATTCTTTCGGCCATTCCAGGAGCGCGGGTCGCGGTAGGCCTGGATTATTTGGGTTCCTCTGCCGAACTGAGAACGGCCATCGTTGACGGCTCGATTGCCAACATCGTGCACTGGCACACGGTTCGTCGCGGCGATGTCGTCTATGTTCCCGCTGGAACCGTTCACGCGATCGGCGCCGGCATCGTTCTGGCCGAAATCCAGCAGAATAGCGACGCAACCTTCCGGATGTTCGACTTTGGACGTTGCCGGGAACTGCAGATCGATCATGCGGTCGCGGTGGCAACGCCGGGGCCCCGCGATCCCCAATCGACTTCTGAACGCTTGAGCGGCGCGCGCATCGTTCTCTCGCTCAATCCACATTTCGTTCTGGAACAGATCAACCTCGATCCGGGGGCGGTCTGGATGCTGGATGCCCCAACTGAAACCTGGTTCTTTTCGATCGAAGGTCACGCCCTTGTCGGCCCGACTGCATTATCACCCGGCAATGCGATGTTTCTTCAAGCCGACCAGGCAGAAATTGTGGTCGGCCCTGCCGGATTGACGGCATTGCTGGCTTATCCCGGTCCAAGCGTACGCCTCGATGCTTTAAGAGCAAATGGCTCTGTCAGCTTGAATTCCTCACCTAGCGCTCCCGGCGCCCCAGGTTCCCTGGCGCTCCAAACGTCGGAGATAACATCGTGGCTCCTGTAAACCGTATCGCCTTCATCGGTAATTCGCTGCCGCGTCGCTGCGGGATCGCCACTTTTACGACCGATCTGCAGAGCGCCGTGGCGGCTTCGCGGGGAGACCTGGAAACGGTTATCGTGGCGATGACGGATCACGGTCAGGTCTATGAGTATCCTTCCTCGGTCTCCGTTGAGATCAACGACGACCAACCAGAAGATTATTTGCGGGCCGCCGACTATCTGAACGGCGGTGGGTTCGAGGCCGTTTCACTGCAGCATGAATTCGGCATCTTCGGCGGCGAAGCCGGATCTCACATCCTGCCGATGTTGTCGCGTCTGACCATACCGGTCGTGACAACGCTGCACACCGTCTTATCCGAGCCGACAACCGCCCAGCGTGATGTCATCGCAGCGATTGTCGAGGCATCGTCCAAAGTCGTGGTGATGGCCGAAAAGGGCCGAGAGCTGCTACGCGCGGTGTATCAAGTTCCCGACGAAAAGATCGAGATCATCCCGCACGGCATTCCGGAATTCGCATTCGTCGAGCCTGACGTGGCCAAGGCCAAACTCGGCTTCAGCAACAAGGCCGTGATCCTGACTTTCGGCCTGTTGTCGCCGAACAAGGGCATCGAGATCATGATCGACGCCATGCCGTCGATCCTGAAAACCCGACCGGACGCTGTTTACGTCGTTCTCGGTGCGACTCATCCCAACCTGGTGCGCGATCAGGGCGAAGCCTATCGCAAGAGCCTGATGGCACACGCACGCCAGGCCGGCGTCGAGAATCACGTGGTGTTTCTCGATCAGTTTGTCGATCAAAAGACGCTGCTCGACTTCATCTCGATGTCCGACGTTTACGTCACGCCATATCTGAACGAAGCCCAGATGACGTCGGGTACGCTCGCCTATAGCTTCGGGCTCGGGAAGGCCGTGGTTTCCACCCCGTACTGGCATGCCCGTGAATTACTTGCAGATGGTCGCGGCATTCTCGTTCCCTTTGGGGACGCTGGCGCGATCGGTGTCGAAATTGCAAAACTACTGACCAATGATGTGCTCCGGCAAGCCATGCGCAAGCGTGCTTATTCGAGCAGCCGTTCGATGACGTGGGAGCGAACCGCCGAGCGTTATATGTCCGTGTTCGAAAATGCCGGCCGCAGGCATCGGCTCAAGACAATTGCACGCACAGACACCAGCACGCTTTTGCGCGACAGCCGCGCGCCGCCGGAAATGCAGCTCGATCATTTCCTGTCGATGTGTGACGACACCGGTCTGTTTCAGCACGCCGTCCATAGCGTGCCGGACCGCGCCCATGGCTATTGCGTCGACGACAACGCCCGCGCCCTGTTGGTAGCCTGCGCCTTGAACAACCCGGGCGAACAGCGGCTGCCGGAGGTTCTGACCGCCCGGTTTGCCGCCTTCGTTCAGCATGCCTGGAATCCGGATAGCCGGCGATTTCGCAACTTCATGGGCTTCAATCGCTGCTGGCTGGAGGACGAGGGGTCCGAAGACAGCCACGGGCGGACGCTTTGGTCCCTTGGCGTTTGCGCGCTCACCGATGCCAACGTTTCGCGGCGGTCATGGGCGGCGTCATTATTCGGCGAAGCGGTGCACGAAGTAAAAGCCTTTCGTTCCCCGCGTGCCTGGGCTTTCACGCTGCTCGGGCTCGATGCTTACTGCGCGGCCGTTACAGACGACGTCCGCGCGACACAACTCCGCGCCATGCTGGCCGATCGGCTCGTATCCGGATTTGATGCCGTTGCAACGGATGACTGGCGATGGTTCGAGAATGGGCTTGCTTACGACAACGCTCGTCTGCCGCAAGCACTGATTCTCACCGGCGTCGCCACCAAAACACCGGGTTATCTTGATGTCGGTCTGAAGTCGCTGCATTGGCTGGTGACCCAGCAAACCTCCGCAAAAGGTCAATTCCGCCCGGTGGGCACGGCCGGCTTCGGCGATCGACGCCGGCCGCCTCAGGCCTTCGACCAGCAGCCGCTGGAAGCCGCTGCGACCATTGCCGCCTGCCTCGCGGCATGGCGCGCAGATCACGATGTTGAATGGAAAGCTGAAGCCGCGCGCGTGTTTGCGTGGTTTCTGGGCAGTAACGACCTATCGACATCCCTGGTCGATCTGGAGACCGGAAGCTGTCGTGACGGTCTCCATCCTGACCGGGCCAACGAAAACCGCGGTGGCGAATCCGTGGTGTCGTACCTTCTCGGCCTTTCCGAGATTCGACAAGTCGCGCGCCTGAATGAAAGCCGCGTCAAACCGGCGCCGTTGGTTGCTTGACGACCCGCTCACATTTCCTTCAGCGCAAGAGGCTATTTTGAAATCTCCCGTTTTAAACCGTCAGGCCCTGCATTTGCGGCCAGATCCGACACGCGTCATCGTCCGCTCGTTCAAGCCGGCTACGGAGCCCCGCGACCTGAACCCGACCGACAAGACCCGCGCCAACCACATCGTGGAACGCGTTCTAGCCCTCACGCCCGAAGCGGCGGAGCGCCAATTGGCCGACGTGCTGGAGAATTTTCTGGGTCGCCACCGCAACCTGTTGCAGACCTTCGAGACGCGAGCTGTCGAAATGGAAGGAGCGCTGTCCGATCATGCCGCTTTCACACAAGTCCAGCGGCGACTTGTGGGAGCGTATTTTCTCAACGAATATTCGTTCGAGGCGTCTGCTTTGTTCAATCCAAGCATCGTGGCGCATCCCGATCAATCCGGGATGCCGGAAGGCAGCCTTCGATTCGTCGCTGAGCCTTCGCGCTGTGGGCGAAGGCCATGTGTCGTCCCTGACTTTTCGATCGGGCCTCGTTGACGCGGATGGCACCGTCAGCATCGACCCGGTTGGGCGTTTTGCGTCGAGTCCCGGCTATTGTCAGGTCGACATCCGGCGCCGGCACCGACGATATCGAAGTTGGCTTCGCGGCCGTGGAGGACATCAGCGAACGGGTCATCTCTCCCGTCACCCCGTCCCAATCGAACGGCATCGAGGATGCCCGGTTTGTGCAGTTCGACGATACCTGGCACAAGATCTACTACGCGACTTACACCGCCTATAGCGGCCGGGCGATTCGATCGGAGTTGATCGAGACCTCGGATTTTGTCTCGTTCCGTTTGTCGGCCTTGAAAGGCAACGCCGCTCATAACAAGGGTATGGCGCTGTTTCCGAAAAAAATCGGCGGCAAATACGCGATGATCGCGCGGCAGGACAATGAAAATCTCTATTTGATTTATTCCGACGACCTGCAAACGTGGGATGATGGCCAGCTGATCCTGAAGCCCCGTTTTCCCTGGGAATTCGTGCAGATCGGTAATTGTGGGTCGCCGATCGAACTTGATGAAGGATGGCTATTGCTGACGCACGGCGTCGGCCCGGTGCGAAAATATTCGATTGGAGCTGCATTGCTCGACAAGAACGATCCTTCAAAAGTGATCGGTCGCCTGCGTGAGCCGCTGTTGCGGCCGGATCCTTCTGAACGGGAAGGATACGTTCCGAACGTCGTTTATACTTGCGGTGCGATGCGCCATCGCGACAAGATCATCTTTCCCTACGCCGTTTCGGACACTTCGTGCAATTTCGCGACGATCGACGTCGCCAGCCTGATCGGATCGATGGAAAGGACAGACGGCGAATTCGTTTAAAACGACGGTAGGCTGGCCCAGACGCGGGCCTGATGAAATCGCTGGCGTTCGATCGATCGAGCAACCTTGACGCGGCGAACTGGTAACGGCGGTACTCAGTTTCGCCTTATCGCGGGACGCTGAAATTGAATGCTGCACTGACTCGCCACGCTTGCTTCTTCAAGCGCGTCGATCTGGTTTTCGGCATACTTCAAATCGGCAAGCTTCTCGGCAGATGTGTTCTTTGAGGCCGGCCACACGATAATGACGGCGGATTTCACGTCGGTCGCATCTGTGCCACCGGTGCCTGGCTGCAAGCCAGAAAGCAGAAACCCCTTACGCGAGACCGCATGCCCTTCCTGGACAAGCTGCGCACACGTGAAACCTCGATACGTCTTCGGCGAGATCGGCTGCACTTGGGCCAACCCCGGGCATGGGTTGAGCAATAACGCCAGTCCAACCGTCATAATGACGCGCATCTGATGCTTCAGCTGGACACGGGTTTAACGTCTGTGACTGGTCTCGGGGTCTTGGGCTGGGTGTTGCGCACCGCCAATGCCAGCATTTCCCGTAGCTGGTCCTTTGTGGGCGGCTTCGGCTTTACGTATGTCTGTGGTGGTTTGCTCATGACCTGCATATGGGGATGAATAGTGGTCAATGATAGTCCTCACATCGATTGTAGCCCAATATTGTATCGTGATCGTGCCGATGAATGCGAACGATCTGGAAACGTTGCCATGTGAATGGGCTTAAGGAATGCGAAGAGCCCATATACATTAGCCGGCCGATCGCCTGCGGGCGTTCCGGCGGAAGACGATCGTTTCGACGGTCGCGACCGCCTCATTCGTAATCAACCACCCGGCATTCCCCGCGCCATCGCTTGAGGGTCGCGCCCGGGCCCACTTTGGAGGGGGCGTGCCCGCTGCCTTTTTAGGGCGGATAATTTCAGACCTCGGGCGCATCGCGTCGCAAGAACGCGGACGCGCATCCTGGGATGTCTCACCTCGATCCGGGCGTCGTTGTCGTTGAAACTGGTGACGACGCAGCAGCACGGAGCGCATGGCTGGAAGAGCACCCGTGGCCCTCGCCGCCGTGGACAACGCCCAACGACGATGCGAACATCGGGAACCGGGCAGTCGGGGTGTCCGGTTCGCGTTTCGGCGATAGCCGCAAGAAAAACAGGTGAGGACCAACGATGAAGTTGATGTACTTCGATGATTTCAAGCTCGGCGTTCTAAAGGACGATGTCGTGTTCGACGTCAGTGCTGCGGTGAAAGACATCCCGCATACCGGCCCCGGCGATCTGATGAACGGCCTGATCGAGCGTTGGGACAGCTACAAGTCGCGGATCGAGGCGGCGGTGGCGCGCGGCAGCGGGGTGCCGGTATCGGGCGTACGCATCCGTCCGCCGGTGCCGGGCCCGCGCACGATCGACTGCATGGCGGTGAATTACATGGAAGATGGCACGCGCAGCGTGCCGGCGCCGATCAACGCCTTCCACAAATCGCCGAGCGCCATCATCGGACACGGCGACACCATGGTGCTGCCGGATGTGCCGGCAACGGTCTTCGAAGGCGAGGCGGAGATCGCGGTCGTCATCGGCAAGACGTGCAGTCATGTCAGCGAAGCCGAGGCCATGGGCTATGTCTTCGGCTACATGAATTTCATCGACGGTTCGGCGCGCGGCCTGCCGCCGCAAGGCAACGTATTTTTCCAGATGAAAAGCCGCGACACGTTCGCGCCGATCGGTCCTTACCTGGTCACCGCCGACGAGATCAAGGATCCGCTGAAGCTGCAAATCAGGCTCTGGAACAATGGCGTGCTGATGCAGAACTTCAACACCGACGACATGGGCCACAAGATCGGAAAGTGCATCGCCTGGCTGTCGACCATCCACACGCTGCGCCCCGGCGATATCGTCGCCACCGGCACCAACCACCGCGGACTCAATCCTTTCATGGACGGCGACACGATCGAACTGGAAACCGACGGGCTGGGCCGGTTGAAATTCAACATCAAGGACGATCTCAAGCGCAGCTGGGCCCGAAAAACCCGCCTTCAGATGCACGAAGAGGTCAAGGAAAAGACCGCAGGGCTCTATCCCGACCTAACACCTCAGCTCTCGGGCAAATACGCGAAGTAGGAGATCGTATGGCTTTCGAGATTGAGCGCAAATTCCTCGTGACCGATGACGCCTGGCGGCAATCGGTCAGCGAGGAGCGCTATATCCGCCAGGCTTACCTGACGGGCCACAACAAGGCTTCGATCCGCGTTCGCATCCGTGACAACAGGGCCGCAACGCTCACGATCAAATCGCGCGGCGCCGATCTGAAGCGGCTCGAGTTCGAGTACGAGATACCGGTCATCGACGCCGAAGCGATGCTTTCGCTTCGGCGTGGCGCCATCATCGAAAAGCGCCGGGCGATCGTTCCGGTTCAGGGACACGTGTGGGAAGTCGACACCTTTTTCGGAGACAATGTCGGGCTTGTGCTGGCCGAGATCGAACTGGAGGCCGTAAGTCAGACCTTCACGAAGCCGTCGTGGATCGGCGCCGAAGTGACCAGCCAGGCGAGCTACTACAATAGCGCGCTGGCCAGTAATCCTTTCTCGGCCTGGACGGGCAGGGACGATCGCTCGGCGTGATTGTCCCTTGGACAGCCAAAGCTGTTTTGGCGAGGCGGGCTCTCGGGAACAAAATCCCGAAATCATCGGGATAACTTCCCGCGGGATAGTTCAGCTTCCAGGCCAAGCGAGATTATTTCGCGTGAAATTGCAGTCGATTGGGAAAGCCCTTTGATGCGTTCGGGCAATTTTACCGATCTTTCAATATTTCCAGAAGGCGATCAAAACTAAGCCTTCGCAAGACCAGGGCAAAACCTCGCTGCAAGCACAATTGGCCGTCATTTGAAGCGGGTTTACTTGTTCATTTAAGTTGGCGAACTTCTTGCGGCCTCATGAAATTGAAAAAGAAACCACGAAGCCGCGCCCGGTCTGAAGATCGGTTCATCGGCAAAAGAATACGTGCTCGCCGAGTGGCGCTGGATCTGACGCTGCTTGATCTCGCCAGGCGCCTGGGGGTTACATTGCAGCAGGTGCAAAAATATGAGGCGGGCGAAAATCGGGTGAGCGCGGTTCGGTTGTTCGACATTTGCGAAGCGCTGGGCGTTTCGCTCGAACTCGATGTTCAAGCGCAAGCTCGGAAGCTAGCCCCGTGACACGCAGCCTGCGTTCCTGCCGGACCGGCCATGACGGCCGGCCGCCGCTCCAGCGCGCGTCCGGCTTATGCTCAATACCTTGCGACGACAGGTCCGCCGAAGCGATAGTTCAGGCGGACAGTGGCCATGTCCACGTCCTGACGAATATTGTCGGAGCGGGAGAGGCCGCCGCCGACAAAGTTGAGATTGGTGTTCTGGTTGCCAATGAAGAGGTGATCATATTCAGCTGCAACCGACCAGTTCGGTGCAAACCCAACTTCAAGGCCGGCGCCCACCGCGCCGCCCCAACGGGTGCCACTGGCTTGATCGAGCAACACGCCTCCGACGACGCCGCTGAACTTGTTGTCGGTGATCGCGCCGCCGCCTTTCACATAAAGCAGGACGTTGTTCCAGGCGTATCCGACCTGGCCGGTGAAGAGGCCGATGGCGTCCGTCTTGGTCTGGTTCTCGAAGCCCGGGCCGTAGAACAGGCTGGTGTTGGAGCCGAACAGGTTGGCCCAGTCGCCTTGCGCTTCAACGCCGAATACCCAATTGGCCGATTGCCATCGATAGCCGGCCTGGCCACCGACCAGCCCTCCGGTCGCATCATGGCATCCTTCGCCCGCAACCGGAGCGATCGGGCCCGTACCCGTGATGCCGTCGTTGTTGAGGCCCCAGCAATTATGCGATGTCGCTCCGCCGCCGTTGACGCCGAGGTAGAAGCCGCTCCAGTCATAGGCGGCGATCAGCGGCGGAGGTGCTTTTGTGTATGGCCTTGCCGCAAGATCCGCGGCCGAAGCCAGCGTCGTGGTGGCGAGTAGGGCGCTCACTGCGAGAAGGCATCTGTTCATCTTTAAGTCCCCGCTTTTTCGAACCACGATCCCGATCACTCAGAAAGTCAGCTTCATTCCCGCATAGAAGGTGCGCGGATAGGCCGGATTCAGTGCCTGCGCATTGGTGAAGGCGGCTCCGCCGGCGGCGAAGTTGGGCAAGTCCCCGGTATCGAAGAAGGTGCCGTAGGTCGCATAGTGGTTATCGAGCAGATTGTTGATCTTGCCGTAGATCTGGATGGTCTTGTTGATCTGATAGGAAGCATGAACGTTGACGACGGCGTAGCCGGGCAGCTTCGGTTCCTGATTGGATTCATCGCCCACAAAATACTGGTCGCTGACATAGATCGCATCCGCCCCGACCTTGAACGCATCGGTGACGAAATAGTCGAAGCCCGCCTTGAAACGGTGCCGCGGAATGGCAGGGATCTGATTGCCGGAAGTGACCTGGATGTTGCCGTTGTCGTCGGCGGCCGGACTGTTGGAGCCCAGTTGTAGCGAATCCAGAAAGCGGGCATCGACGAAGGTGTAGCTTCCGTAGGCTTCGAAGGCCGTCGATTTCAGCTTGGCCTCGGCTTCGACGCCCTGCCGGCGTGTGTCGCCGACGTTCTGAAAATAGCCGAACCCCTGCAGTGCGGGGCTTGGAATAGCGAGGATATCGTCGGTGTTGGTCGCCCGGAAGCCGCCGACCTTCCATTCCAGCGTTCCCAGGTTCATCTCGCGGGTGCCGCGAAATCCGGCCTCGATGGTATGGGACACGACCTGTTTCAGCGCCGGGTCCGAGACCAGGAATGAGGCGATGATGCAGGGATTGTTCGGATCGGCGCAACCCAGTTCCAGCGGCGTCGGCGCCCGGTTCGCTTCCGAATAGCCCGCATAGGCGGTCAAGTCGGACGTGATCCTGTAAGTGCCGCCGATGATCGGATTGAAGCGATCGTAGGTCGAGTTGCCGTTGAGCAGCGGGCTCGTTCCCGACAAATCCTGCAGCGAGATGCGCGCGTCGTTGTAGCGGCCGCCTGCCGTGACCGAAAAGGCCTTGGTGACGTCAAACGTATCCAGGGCGTAGACGCCGGTATATTGATTGGTGGCGCGCAGCGAAACCGGGCCGTCCGAAACCGGGCTTCCGGAAGTGCCGAGGAAAGTGCCGCTGCCGTTCAAGACGTAATTCGATCCGATCGTCCCAAGCTCGGCACTCGCTCCAAAGTGAGTGACGCTTGCATCCATGCTGGCGCCGACGACGAATTTGTTGCCATGTCCGAACACGTCGTCTGAATTGGTCGCTTGCACCGAAAAGCCGCCGGTGGTCGAGTTCGTGCTGGTTCGATCGTTCTCTCCCAGAAACGAGCCGTCCGGGAAATTGTTGACAAGCTGCGCGCCATTCAGGCCATTGGCCGGCGTGCTGCCATCGCCGAAGCAGAGAAATCCGTCATTCGGAGGATCGCAGACCTGCGTGCCTGTCGGATTGCCATCCTGGGTCTTCTGGTTGAACGAGCGCACATGGGCTGCGGTCTCGACGGTCCAGCTTGGGGTAACATCGACTTTGCCGGTCAGGTTCACATAGGCGACCTTGTTGGTCGAGGTTTGCGGCGTGGTGTAGGTCGCGCCCCAAAAATTGTTCAACAATTCGATCGGAGTTGTGGCCGGCGCGCCGAGCGTGTTGTCGGCTGCTCCGATGTTGAGATGAAATTCGGCGTTTTCGTTTCGATAGCCGACGTCGCTGTAGAAGCGCTTGATGTCGGACGGCGAAAAATTGCGGAAACCGTCGTCATGCAGCCCTTCGATCGCGACATATGTCGAGAACTTGTCGACCTGCGTGCCCCATTGCGCCGAGCCCTGCACCCGGCCGTAGGATCCGCCCATCACGTCGAGCTCGGCGCCGTGGTAGCTGAAGCCGTCCTTCATCTGCACCGCGACCGCGCCGCCCAGCGCATTGAGACCGTAGGCCGGATTGTTCGTCACCACGGCGACCGATTTGATGGCGGCGGTCGGGATCAGATCCCAGTTGACGGTATCGCCGAAGGCTTCGTTGATGCGCACGCCGTTCTGGTACACAGCCAACCCTTGCGGCGTGCCCGACACCGGCGAACTGACATAGCCGCGGAACTCGACGTTCGGCTGGAACGGGTTGCCGGACACTTCGCTGACGTTGATGCCTGGCACGCTTTGTTGCAGTGCGTCGGTGATGTTCAGTGAGTAGGTGCGGGCGATCTGGCCCGAGTCGACGAAATTGATGCTGGAGGGCACTTTGTCGACGGCGAGCGCCGTGCTGGGGGTGGAGATCGGCGTTGTCGGGTAGACACGCAGCCTGCTCACCGAAGGGCGAGCGGCGGCTCGCTGGACTGGTCTCGGGCGGGATGGCTTGGCCCCGGGCTTCGGCGGAGTGATTTCGACGGGCGGAAGCTCCGTCGTATAGCTACCATTGTCTCGAGCGACATCCTGAGCGATGGCCCATCCGCCTTCGGCGACCAGGCCGACAGATACGGACGCGAGAAACAGTACGCGTACACTCATGTTTCCGTCCCCATTCTGTTCCGGCTTTTTTTGCCCCGCCGGATCAGAACCTCAAGCTTAGTGAAGCATCGGCTGAGCCGCCACCCGGAAAGGTCCCGAGGAATTCGGGAAAAATTCCCGATCCAAAAGCGAACGGCGACGGCCGGACGGGGACGTCCGGCCATCCGTCAAAATCCGAAATCAGTAATGGTGGAGCGGTGGTGCGTCGTAGGCGGCGCGGCAAACGCGTATCTGTCGGCTGTTGGAACCGTGATCGCGTCTGCTCGACCGTATCCCGCAGTGCGGCGTTACGTGTAGTGGCGAACCACGAACAGACATAGAAGGACCGAAGCCGATGTGGTCGCCGTGGCGGCCATTTCGATCAGGCATCGGCGCGCAACGGTCAAGATACGGGCGATCTCGCGCGCCCGCGCTCCGGTGCGTTCACCCTGGGGTCTGGATTGCTTTTTGGCGGTCACTTTGATCCCCGTGAGCGGGCAGGCCATGATGGCCTGCCCGGACGCATCCCTGTCGAAGTTTTTCTTCGATCTTGCGCGATCTTGGCACGTCGCCCAGCCGGAAAGCTTAAGCCGGATGGTGAACTGAACATGACCGCCATTGATGGTTTAAATATTCGAAAGGTCGATGGCGCCGGCATTGACCGCCAGCAGTGCGCTGTCGGCGGACCTCGCAAAGGCATGCGCGGCGCTGCCGACGCGAAGCGCCTTTCTCAGTCCCTGACGCAGATCGTTCCGATCGGCATCGGGACCCGGATGGGCCATCGAGAACGCGATCAGGCAGCCGCCGGCCGCGACGGGATTCCAGCCCAGCGCGGTGACCGCGCTGCAGGCGACCGGCTCGCTTTCGCCGAAGGCGAGCAGTTCGGATCCGAGTTCGCCGCACGCGCGCTGCGCGGTCCGGAGCGTTTTGACCGCCGCATCGTATTCGGCGATCTGCCGGGAACTGACGGCGAGTTCACGGGGAGCGGGCAACGCGATGTTGTCGAGGTCGCGCATCTGTTGCAAAACCCGCCGCCGAAGTTCGACGAAGGCCCAGAACGGCTGGCCGAGAATGTTGAAGGCGAGCCAGCCGATGACCGCGACTGCCGAAACCAAAACCAGGTACACATACCACTGCATACTGCCGCCAACGTTCGCTGCCTGAGCCACAGTTCACGCAAATCAACCTTAATAAGTTGCATCTAACAAGATTGATTCAGAGTTTGTTCATCTCTGTTTAGAAACAGAGTTAATGAAAACGATCGTGAAAGGCGCGCAGTGCCACCACCGAAGAGAGTGGATGCCGGCGGTATCAACGTTGTAGCGTGGTCACGCGCGAAACGCCGGCCATTCGCCGCCGAGCGCCATCGTAAGGTTTTCGGCTACGGGACCGAGGGCGCGCTTCATTTTGGCGATCTCGGTTTTTCCGAACCGGTCGCGCGGCCCCGACAGCGAGATCACGCCGACCAGTATGCCGCGCGGTCCGAACACCGGGGCGGCCAACGCCGCGCAGATCGGATCGCGCTCGCCGAGCGAGACGTCGAAGCCGTGGGCGCGGATGGCGTCATAGCGCGGACCGGCGCCGCCATCATAGGCAAGGATGATGTGCCCGGCGGCGCCGCGCAGCAACGCATAGCTATGCCCGGCTTCGACGCGATCGAGCGTGGCGTGCCTGGAATTCACTCTGAACAGGCAGAGGCGGGTCTCGGCATCCTGCCGCACATGGAACGACGCGCTCTCGGTGCCGCGATCGACCAGTTCCTGCAACGCGGGCAGGACATGATGGCCGAGCGCGTTCTTGCGGGTAAATGCGACACCCAGTCGAAACGTCGCCGGCCCGAGATCGTAGCGGCCGTCCGGCAGCCGCGTGGCGTAGCCGGTCGTGAGCAGCGATCCGAGCAGGCGCAGGATCGTGCTCTTGTAGAAGCCGGTTCGGACCGCCAGTTCGGCCAGGGTCAGCGGATGATCCGCGGTCTCGAGCGTGGCCACGATGGATAGCGCGCGCTCCACCGCGGCGACCCCGTCGCCGGTTTCCGCCGGCGCAGAATTGGCAATCGCAGCTTTCGTCGCGGGCTTCTTCACGGGGTTGGTTCAGCCTGTGTGCGATGCCTTGATGATCCGCGCCAGCACCGGCCAATAGAGATCGCCGAATCCGGCCGCGATGGTTTCGTCGAGCAGTCTGTCGGCCAATTCGGCGCCTTGCAACTTGATGCCGACCGAACTGGCCAGATCGAGCGCATACGAAATGTCCTTGCGGGCATATTCGGTCGAGAACGCCCGCTCCGGAAACACGTCCGGCAGCATCGCCTTCATGCCGTGGTTGCGCAGGGCAAAGCTGTCGGCGGATCCCTTGGCCAGGGTTTCGAACAGCACCTTGCCGTCGAGGCCGGCGCGCGTGGCGGTCTCCAGCGCTTCGCCGAGCGCGACCACGGTCTGCATCAGCACCATGTTGTTGAGAATCTTGACCACTTGCCCGGCGCCGACGCCGCCACACAGCGTGATGTCGGTGGCAAAGGTTGCGATCAGCGGCTTGAGCTTTTCGAACAGCGCAGCATCAGCGCCGACCATGACGCTCAAGGTGCCGTCTTCCGCGGCCTGCCGCGTCCGCGCGATCGGGGCGTCGGCATAGTGCGCCTGCCTGGCCGCGAACTGCTTGGCCAGTTCGCGCGTCGCCTCCACCGGCGAGGTGCCGAGGTCGACGATGGTATGGCGCGCGGTTGCGTGGGCAAGCAGGCCGTCGTCGCCCTCGCACACCGCCCGCACATGCTTGCCGCTCGGCAGCGCCATGAAGATGACGTCGCATTGCTTGGCCAGGTCGGCGAGCGACGCCGCGCGCTTGACGCCGGCCTCGGCCAGCCGCTGCAGCGGCGCATCGGCACGGTCGAACCCGAACACCGGCACGCCGGATTTGCGGGCCAGGTTGCGGCACATCGGCTCGCCCATTACGCCCAGACCGATGAAACCTATGGCGGTGGTCATGCAACACTCCTTCGTCGTCGTGATCGTCAGTTTCGGATTTCAGTTCTTGACCAGCGGGCAGTCGCCCTCGCTCATCGGCCGGAACGCCTGTTCGCCGGGCGAGGTGGTGACGATCTTGTAATAGTCGTATTTGTACTTCGACTCCTCCGGCTTCTTTACCTGCACCAGATACATCGTGTGCAACACGCGTCCATCGGGGCGTATCGTGACGTCCTTGTTGTACATGTCGTTGACCTTCATCTCGTGCATCTTCTTGGCCACGACCGTGGGGTCCTTGGTTCCGGCGGCCTTCACCGCGGCGAGATAGTGATGCACGCCACTGTAGACGCCGGCCTGAACCATGCTCGGCACCTTGCCGCCCGTCAGCGCCTCGTAGCGTTTGGTCCAGGCGCGGGTCTCGTCGTTCAGATCCCAGTAGAACGAGGTGGTGATCTGCAGCCCCTGCGTGGCCTTGAGCCCGAGCGCATTGACGTCGGTGATGAACACCAGAAGTCCGGCGAGTTTCTGGCCGCCCTCGACGATGCCGAATTCGCCGGCCTGCTTGATCGCCGTTTGCACATCGGCGCCCGAAGTCGCGAGACCGACGACCTTGGCCTTGGATCCTTGCGCCTGCAGCAGGAACGACGCCATGTCGGTGGCGCCGAGCGGATGCGCCGCCGAGCCGATCACCTTGCCGCCGGCGCTCTCGATGAACTTGGTGGCATCGCGCTGCAGGGCGTGGCCGAAGGCATAGTCGGCCGAGATGAAGTACCAGCTGTCGCCGCCGGCCTTGGTGATTGCTTCGCTGGTCAGCTTCGACAGCGCATAGGTGTCGTAATTGAAGTGAAAGCTGATCGGCGAGCAGGCCTTGCCGGTGAAATCGGACGACCCGGGACCGCTGAGCGTGAAGATCTTGTTCTTCTGTCGCGCCACTTCGAGGATCGCAAAGCCGGCGGAGGAGGCGGCGCCGTCCGCGATCATGTCGACATTCTCGGTGTCGAGCCAGCGGCGCGCGATCGACGCAGCTACATCAGGCTTGTTCTGGTGATCGGCGCTGATCACCTCGATCTTCTGGCCCAGAATCTCGCCGCCGAAATCCTCCGCCGCCAGTTTCGCCGCGGCGACAGAGCCCGTGCCGCCATTGTCGGCGAACACGCCGGATTGGTCGTTCAGGACGCCGATCTTGATGGTGTCGGCCGCATGGGCCACTTGAGTCCACAGCAACAAGGTGGCGCTCAGGCAGAATGTTTTTCTCAATGCCGACAATGTCATTTGGTGCGTTCCTCGGAACTGGCGTGATGCAGGATGTGTTCGAGCACCGGCGCGATGTAGCGCCGGAATTGCGCGGGGTTCTCGCTCATCGGGAAATGGCCGAGATGATCCATGATGGTGACCTCAGCGCCGGCGATCCCTGCGGCGGTGCGCAGCGTGTCTTCCGGCGAGCAGGAGAAGTCATATTCGCCGGTCAGCAGATAAAGCGGGCAGATGCCGGTATCGATCGCGCCGGTCCGGCCGCGCAGATCGCCGTCGACGCGGTAGAAATAGAGGTCGCCCTTGAATACGCCGGGGCCGCCCTGCTTGTAGGCCCACAGGGTTTCCATCCGCGATTCCGCCGGGCTTTGCGGCGCGACCAGGCCTGAAACCAGCGCCGCGCAAATCTCGCCGCCATGGATGTCGGGGCGATTGAGCCATGTGGTGTCGTACCAGGGCGCCTGAAAATCCGCGGCCTCCAGCCCGATCAGCGCGCGAAACTCGCGGGCGTGGTCGATCGCCAGATTGAGCACGATACGGCCGCCGATCGAACAGCCCATCACGACAGGCCGGTCCAGATCGAGCGCGGCGCAAAACGCCCGGATCGTCTGCGTGTACCGCGCGGTGGTCAGCCGGTATTCGCTGCCGTCCCAATTGTCAGGTGGATTGGACTTGCCGTGCCACGGCATGTCGAAGGCGATGATGCGGAAGTGTTTGCTGAACTCCGCATCGGCAAGCAAATGACGCCATTGCCGGCCGTCCGAGCCCGCGGTGTGCAGGCACACCAGCGGAATGCCGTGACCGGCTTCCTCGAAATAGATCCGGTACGGCGTGCCGTCGATCTCGACATGCACATAGCGGCCGACCATCGGTTCGATAAAACCGCTCATGCCGCACCTGCCGTCGCGCGGGGCAGGGCCAGCACGTCCTTGAAATATTGCAGATTGGCCATGAACGGCCGGATGTCGCCCTCCAGCGTGGCCTCGCCGCGCTTGGTCAGCGCGAGCAAATCGTGCCAGCCGGCTTTCGGCATCGGCTGCCAGAATGCGGTCCAGGCCTGCGGCGTGGCGCGGTAGCCGAATTGCCAGGAGCGCATCAGCACCGGCGCCGCAGCCATGTCGGTGATGCGGCCGGCGCGGATCGAGACGTGAAAACCCTGTTCGGTCGAACCGAGCAGGCAGTCGACGTCGAGGAAGCGGCCTTGCTCGATCAGCATCGGACGGCGCTCGAGCAAAGCCGGCAATTGCGCGAAGGTCTCGTTCACCGGATCAGATCTTTTCAAGGCCGGACTCCTTGATGATGCGGCCCCACAATTCGGTCTGCGTCCTGACATGCTCGGCCAGCCCCTCAGGCGTGCTGGTGTCGGGCTCGAGGCCGATATCGGCGAAGAATTTTTTGGCCTCCGGCGTCGCCATGGTGTCGACGAACGCCTTGTTGAGCACCTGCACGATGTCGCCGGGCGTGCCCTTGGGGGCGAACAGGCCGCTCCAGGCGGCAAAATCGTAACCGGGCAGGCCGACCTCGGCCAACGGCGCCACGTCGGGAAGCGACATAACCCTGGTGGCCGTGGTGACGCCCAGCGCGCGAAGGCTGCCCTGGTGGATGAAATCGCGGGTCACCGCGACATCGGTGATGACGAATTCGATACGGCCGCCGAGCAGATCGGTGATGGCTTGCGGGGTGCCGGGATAGGAGACGCGAACGGCATCGATCTTGGCCATCGATTTAACGAGTTGCGCCGCCGCCATGCTGCCGGTGTTGCCGCTGCCGAAACTCAGCTTGCCCGGATGGGCCTTGGCGTAGCTGATGAACTCCTCGAGATTTTTCGCCGGAAAACTCGACGCAACCACCATCACCAGCGGGTTGCGCGTCAGCCGCGCGATCGGCGTGAAATCGGCGACCGGATCGAACGGCATTTCGTTGTAGAGATGCACGTTGGCCGAATGGGTCGAATTGGTCGCGAGGTAAAGCGTGTAGCCGTCCGGTGTCGCGCGCGCGACCTCGGTGGCGCCGATATTGCCGTTGGCGCCCGGCTTGTTCTCGATCATGATCTTCTGGTTGAGCACCGCGCCCACCTTGTCGGCCAGGAAGCGCGCCTCGACATCGGTGGCGCTGCCGGCCGGGAACGGCACCACCAGCTTGATCAGGCGGTTCGGATAGGTCTCGGCCGCCGATGCGGACGAACCGGCGCCCGCAACCAGGTCGGCAAGACCAGCCAGCATGATGCCGCCCACCACGGTGCGGCGCGTGAGCGGCGACGCCGTCAATCTCTCTGCTTTCACGTTGGCTCTCTCCCCAGCATGGCTTCTTGTAGATCGTTCTGTCTGACAGAATGATTGTTCTATTAATAAGATCACATGATCAATGGCGGTGCAAGCAAAGGGCTTTCCTCGCAGCGACAGAATGGCTCGGTTTAACGCGAGCAATGTCGCGTTCACGCGCCCCCCGAGCCCGTTGGGGATGCCGGCCGAATCATCTATCGATGCCGGCTCGGCTGGATTGAAACGCGCAGATGAATTGTCGGGAACGCCGGGCTAACCGAGGGGCGGCTCAGTCGCCGGCTGGGCTCTGTGAGGAGGCCGCGGCGCATCTGCGGGCCGGCCGGCTGCTCGATGCCCAGATGCGTTGCGAACAGGCGCTCGCGGCCGATCCCGCCCATGCCGACAGCCTGCATCTGATGGGGCTGTTGTCGCTGCAGTCGCAGCAATACGATCATGCGGTGGCGTGGATCTCCCGCGCGATCCAGCAGAATCCCAAGCCCGGATATCTTGTGAGCCTGGGCACGACGCTGCGGCGGCAGGGCCGTCATGACGAGGCGTTGCAGGTTTACGACAAGGCCATCCAGCTCAAGCCCGATGACGGCCAGATCTGGAAGAAGCTCGGCGAGGCGCTGATCGATCTGGAGCGCCGGCCCGATGCGCTGCTTGCCTTCCAGCACGTCCTCAAGCTCGATCCGCACGATTGGCACGCGGCCGCGCTGTGCGGCATCCTGCTCAACGAAATGGGGCGACCGGAGGAGGCGCTTGGCTGCCTCGATGCCTACCTCGCGCTCGGTCATCCGCTTCAGGCCCACCAGGCGCTGGTGTCGGAAACGCGCGCCATCGCGCTGCATCGCCTGAACAGGATCGAGGAGGCCGCGGCCGAGAACCGCCGGCTGCTCGCGCTCGATCCTGAAAACGCCGAGGCCTGCAACAACCTCGCGGCCGCGCTGCAACTGCTCGGCAGGGACGCGGAGGCCAGCGAGTGGCTCGACCGCGCGATAAAACTGCGCCCGGACTATTTCGACGCGCTGATCAACACGGCAGCCTCGCTGCAGCAACTGCACCGGTTCGACGAAGCCGCCGCGGTCTATGGCCGGCTCAAGGCGATCGCGCCTGACGCGGCGGAGCCCGGCCTGAACCTGGCGCTGCTTCAATTGCTGCGTGGCGATTTCGCATCCGGTTGGGCCGGGCGCGAGGTACGCTGGAAGCTGCCATCGGCCTATCCAAAACTCGACAAGCCGATGTGGACGGGTGACGCTGACATCGCGGGCAAGACCATCCTGATCGGCCCCGACGAGGGACTGGGCGATACCATCCAGATGGCGCGGTACGTGCCGATGCTGGCGACGCGCGGCGCGCGCGTCGTGCTGGTGGTGCAAGACCCGCTACATCCCATCTTCTCGGATCTGCCCGGCGTCGCGCAGTGCCTTCCGACCGGCAGCAAAGGTCTGCCGCCGTTCGACCTGCATTGTCCTGTCATGAGCCTGCCGCTGGCGTTCGGGACTCGCCTCGACACTATTCCGCCGCTGCCGCCGCTATGGCCGCGCCCGGCACTGGCGCGCGTCCAGGTCTGGCGGGATCGTCTGGATCATCGTCTTGGCCACGATGCCAGGCCGCGGATCGGGCTGGTGTGGTCCGGCAGTTCGGGTCACAAGAACGATCACAACCGCTCGATGCCGCTGCGAACGCTGTGCCGTATTCTCGACGTCGACGCGGCCTTCGTCAGCCTGCAGAAGGATCCAACTCCAACGGATCAGGCGATTTTGCGCGAACGCACCGATATCGTCGATCTGACTTCGGACCTCACCGATTTCGGCCAGACGTTGGCGTTGCTGTCGTGTCTCGATCTTGTGATCACGGTGGACACCAGCGTGGCTCATCTCGCCGCGTCGCTCGGACTTCCGACCTGGATCGTGTTGCCTTATTTGCCGGACTTCCGCTGGCTGCTCGATCACGACGACAGTCCTTGGTATCCGACCGTCCGGTTGTTCCGGCAGAGTAAAACCCGAGACTATGGCGAGGTGCTGGACCGGGTCAGAAACGAACTCGTGGCGATGCGCAAGTACCGCACCGGTGATCGGCCCGCTTTATCGTGACGCTACTCGGCGGCCAGGGATTTCACATCTTCGCCGTTGCCGTGACGTTCTTCCTCGAGCTCACGTTCCGCCTGAAAATAGAACTCTTGATCCTTGCCATCCGGCTTGCCGGCATCTTCCCAGATCTTATAGGCGCGCCGGACAATTTCGATTAGCGGAATTCTGTCCATCGTGGATCTCGCTTCAACTTGCTGAATAGCCTTGCGCTAAAACGCTTAGGAAGCCCAAAAGTGCCAATGGATTCGTTACTTACATCGCGAACGCTGGTCGCCGCCGGGTATGTGGGGCCGCTGGAACTGTTTGTCGAATCCCGGGTTACATGGCCATGAACGACGATAAAAGCCCGCTGATTGATCTCCTAAGTTGTTTCGTCTGTCGAAAGAGCATGAAGATCGAAAAAAGCGCGCCCGACGCCGACGGGCGAGATATCATCCAGTATCGCTGTCAGCGTTGCGATAGGATCGAGCGCGTGCGGCTGTTCCGCCGTGGCTGGGAGTTCGTCGGCCAGCGTGACCCGGCCCACCGGATGGCGGTTTGAACGGGGCGGCGGGAACCTGGCGCCGGCGAACCACCCGTAGATCTACCGTCGCTGTGAAACCATTTCACCCGCACCACGAAATAATCCCGAAACGAAGCGGTACTAAAAGCACGGTTTCTGGTGAGGGAGGCCGCAAATGGCCATGCGCGAAGATATCATATCGGCGATCTGCCTCGGCGTGATGGTTTTGGGAATCGCCGTGCTCGGTTCCGGGCTGGTGGCGCTGGTGCTCGCCTAGCTTTAATCCGGAATTCTCGCCGAACGTATTACCGACCGGCAGCACGGCGTGCCGGATCAGCCGGGAATCCTCGACCGCCGCCTGGCGGTGTTTGACGGCCTCGCGATAGACCGGATCGCGGATCATTTCCGCAAATGCCTGGACGCTGGGATATTCGGCGATGAAGCAATGATCCCACCGCTCCTCTGAAGGTCCGATCAGCATCAGTTCGAACCGGCCCTGCCAGACGATCCGGCCGCCCAACCGCTTGAACACCGGGCCGCTCTCTCTTCCATAGGCCGCGTAGGCCTCTTCACCGGTCGCCTTGCGGCCATCGGGATACGCCGCCTGTGTACGCAGGCGAACCAGGTTCAGCATGTGAATGGGGCCTGCGCGATCACTGGCCTTGAACTGCGCGAACACTTCCTTGGTCGGATCGACGTAACCCATGTTCTGCCTCGTTCTGGTTCTGCCCGCGTTTCGAAAGCCGTCAAACTGTTTTCTGGCACGCTCACGGTCGCACCGCAATTCGCATGATCCACCGTGTCTCTGGACGCGCGTTTCGCATTATACCGATTCCGGCAAGACACTGTTTCATCCGATGACGGTTCAGCGTCCGGCATGGTTCCCTTAGATAGTACGCCAGGCTAAAGTGGTGGCGTGGCCCGTCCAAGGAAGAAAACATGGCTGACAGCTCAGAAAAAGTGACGCGCGGCATCGATCATCTCGGTCTCACCGTTCGCGACCTGCCGACGACCCGGAAATTCTTTTGCGAATGCCTCGGCTGGACCGTGGTCGGCGGCAATCCGGATTATCCCGCGACGTTCATATCCGATGGGCATGCGCTGCTGACGCTCTGGCAGGTGAACGAGCCGGACAATTGCGTGGAATTCAATCGCAAGCAGAATCTCGGTCTCCATCACTTCGCCTTGCGGGTATCGACCCTGAGCGAACTGGCGGCGTTGTTCGAGCGGGTCGCGGCATGGCCCGGCGTCACTGTCGAATTCGCGCCGGAGTTGATCCGGCAGGGACCGAAGACGCATTTCATGATCCAAGAGCCGGGCGGCATTCGCCTGGAATTCGCCTGCGATCCCGGCAAGGCCTGACCGCTGCGGGGCCGCGTTGCCCGCGACGGGTGACACAAGTCACAGAATATCACACAGCAATGCGCGAGGGTGTCGTCACCATCAACCGGAGGCGACGATGCGCAAGTTTTTCGTGATTTCCGCTATTCTTCTGTCGGCGACCGCGGCTCATGCCGGGCCGACCCTCGCGGTGGCCAGCGCGGATATTCCGCCGGCTGCCAGCCAGCCGGCCGTGTCATCGCCGGCGCAGGCATCGCCGACCGCGCCGTCGTCGGCGCAGGCGCCCGACGCCGCGGCTATCGCCACCAAACGCCAGGCGATGATGGAACAGAAAATGGCGATGCAAAAGCAGAAGCAGATGGCCATGCGGATGGCGATGCAGCGAGAAATGCAGGAGCATCCGATCCGCACCCGCGTTCATTTCGCGGTCATCAAGGTCAAGCGCGCGTTCGACGACGCGTTCGACTTCTGATACTGCGCGGCTCAAATCCGCCGAAAAGCCTCGGCGGCGATGCCGCCGATATCAACGTTGCAGGGAGGCCCGGGCGTCGACATAGCACGGCCGGTACATGCTCATCAGCTCCCTGCCGTGCAGGAAGATCATCTGCGATTTCAATCCGCCGCGGGCGGCGATCCAGTGCCGCACCGCGGATGGATAATTCGAATAGAGCATCCGCGTCGCCGCGGAATTGGTGACGGCGCGGCCATTGGCGCCGAAATCATAGGCCGCGTGGAAGCCAAGGCTGGCGCGTGGCGTGACGCAGATCCGGTCGTGCGCAATCGCGCCGAGCACCATGGTGCAGGCCGACAGGCACTCTCCATCGATCATGACGGTCTCGCCCGAGGTCCGGAGCGCCTCATATTTATCGATATAGTTCCCGATCCGGCCGCCGCGATCATCGGAAATCCGAACCGCCGCATGGCCCGCACTGGCTCCCGCCGCAATCAGAAAGGCCACAAGCAAAAGCTTCGCCAATTTCATGTGCACCCCCAACTGGAACCATCTGGACCGTTCGACAGTTTTCGCGATGCAAAACCCTTGCCAAACTACCTTTGGCCAAAGCCGGCGACCGATGATATTTTACCGAGGATACTTTGAGGGTTGTGGCGGCCCTGGCTGCCGTCCCTTTCAACACACCGAGCAAGCGGGCGACGATAAAAGCCGATGTTGAACTGGTTCAGCGATCAAAAGCGACGAAAGCAGATCAGGCAGGATCGCAAGCTGCTCGAAATCAGAGCCCGGCGCCTGCTGAATAGCTACCTCACGGCCGATGGCCCGAGAAAGCAACGGTTTTACCAGGTCGTCGCGGGGGCGGCCGCCGCTTTTTCCCCCGTGATTTCCGATCCCAGCCTGGAAAGCTCGCAACTCGCGCATGACGCTGCCGAAGCGGCCATCCGGGTTGTTCAGCAGCGTGACCTCAAAAAGATGGACGGCGACGAGCTGCAGTCGATGATCACGGACGCCTACGCGACCGTGGCGATCGCCTATCGCCGCGCTTCTGCGTTCTATACGGCGGACAAGGAGATGCTGGAGCTCGGAACAGCCGCCGTCCATCTCGTGACGATCGCGACTTCGTTCAACGAGCGCAATGCCGATTGAGCGGTCAGTTCAGGTCGACATAGATGCGCTCATCGAACGGACCAGCCTCGCCGGGCTGAAAAGCCTTGCGGAACGCGCGGGTGGTTTCGGAGCCAGTGTACTCCTCGAAGGAGTTCTTGTCCTTCCAGACCGATTCCATGATGAAATGATTGTCCCGGCTCTGGTCTTTCAGGATCTTGAAGGAAATCAGGCCGGAGGCCTGTCTTGTATCGGTCTCAAGCTTGCGCAGCAACGTCGTCGATTTGTCGACATTGCCGTGCATCGCATAGTCCGGGACCACGTCGATGATGGTCAGCACGGTGATGCCTGCAGATGTCTGGGCCAGGCCCGCCGGCACGAACCCCAGCGCCACGGCCGCCGCGCCGAGCGCGATAAGGTATTTCAAGGTCATTTCCCTGCGCTCTCCGATTGAAGCGAGGGCATTATCCAAACAGGAACAGAACGCGCAACAGCGATCGCGGCGCCCACCAGGTCTGCGATGTCAACGCGGTGGTCGAGGCCGGCGATCTCTCGCGGCCTCCGGCAGCCCCATCATGTCCGTCCGGAGATCGGCGCGGGAGGAAGGATGCGGGCGATCAGCGGCAAGGCTTTCCGCCACAGCACGCAATCGCGCTGGCGTCTCGGGAGTCCTCTCGCCAGCTGATTGACCTGGGCGCGGGAAATCATGGTGCGCTCGCACCGAAACGGCCGCAGCGGCGTGCGGCTGATATAATTGAAAAAGATCGCGTATCGGTCACGGGTGATGGCCGGCATCCCGCGATGGTAGAACGACGCGGTATCGGAGAACACGACCGTGCCGCGCCTGCCGAGGCATGTAACGACGTCCCGGGCCATGTCGAAATCGGGCAGGGCCTCCTCCAGGTCGCGCTGGGTCAACACCGGAGACAGTGCGCCGCCCGGATGATCGTATCCGGGAATGCCGCGCTGCAGGACCTGGAACGGCCCGTTGCCCTCGTCCACGTCATGGAGATAGACCGCTATCTTCAGCATCCGGCGATCTTCGCTGTCGCGATGCCAGCAGCGAACGCCGGTCTCCCGTCCGTCGGCCTTGGTGAAGAAGACGTTGATGCCATCATAACCCACCGGCACGCCCAGATAGTTTTCGGCGATATCGAGCAGCCGGTCGTGAAGTCCCCATTGGTAGATCTGGGGATGGGCCATGATCGCGTCGGATCCGGCCTGGAACGAATGCCGGAGCGGCGGCCGCTGGCGTTCGAGCGCGTCGGCCTTGTCGATCAAATCCCCGGTACCCGGAATGCCCAAAGTGTCCAGCGACGTGACGACAACGCCATGCTCCTTCAGTCCATCGACGATGGCCTGGTCGTGCGCGACGATCGCGGGCAGCTGTCGCGCGTATTCCCGCTTGGCCTTTTCGTAATGAGCATCGAGTCGCGAGGCGACCGGGGGCACCGTGACAATGAAGCTGCCGAGCCGCGCCGGTGCTTCGCGAACCTTGCCGAGACCGAAGCGCAAGGCGCGGCGCAAGGTGCTGATGGAGGGCGCAGCGTCGAGGGTCAGCAGGGTCATGGAGGTCGCCGTCCATATGGCGAGGCGGCGAGGGCCGATCGCGGTACAATCGCTTGTACGCCTGCACGAAGGTTAATTCGTAAGAAAATAAGCTTGGTAATTATATGGGGTGATAGGTTCCTGGTGGGTCATCGGGGGCAAATCCGGGTGGCGGCGGTAGCGTGCCCTACCACCGCCGCCGTTCTTCGGTTCCTGTTCCGGATCGATTCTATTTCTGCGCGGGCGCGCGAAGCGGCGCGTCGCGGCCAACCATGGCCAACTGCTGCGGCGCATAGCGTTCGCCCTCGGGTTCGATACCTGCCGCAGCTGCATCTATCTTTTGAAGCTCATCCTTCGACAACTCAAGCTCGGCAGCGCCGAGATTTTCCTCGAGCCGATGCAGCTTGGTGGTGCCGGGAATCGGAACGATGTAAGGCCGCTGCGCCAGCAGCCACGTCAGCGCCACCTGTGCGGGGGTCGCATCCTTCTCGCCGGCGACCCGCTGCAGCAGATCGACGAAAGCCTGGTTTTTTTCCATGGCTTTCGATGAAAAGCGCGGGACCGAGCTACGAAAATCGCCTTCGCCCAGCTTGGTATTCTTGTTCATGGCTCCGGTCAGGAAGCCCTTGCCGAGCGGGCTGTACGGAACGAAGCCGATGCCCAGTTCGTCGCAGGCTTGAAGGATGCCGTTGGCTTCGGGCTCGCGCCACCAGAGCGAATATTCGTTTTGCAGCGCTGCCACCGGCTGGACCGCATGTGCCCGGCGAAGTGTCTGCACGCCCGGTTCAGACATCCCGAAATGCCTGACCTTGCCCTCGGCGATGAGATCGCGGACGGTGCCGGCGACATCTTCGATCGGTACGTTCGGATCGACCCGGTGCTGATAGAGCAGGTCGATGGTCTCGATGCCGAGACGTTTGAGCGAACCGTCGACCGCCTCGCGAATTCGTTCCGGCCGGCTGCCGACCCCACGGTTTTCCTTCGTCGCCGGATTGATGTCGAACCCGAACTTGGTGGCGATGACAACGCGGTCGCGGTGGGGTCGTAGCGCTTCGCCGACGACCTCTTCGTTCTCGAACGGCCCGTAGACTTCGGCGGTGTCGAAGAAGGTCACGCCGCGTTCCACGGCCGCGCGGATCAGGGCGATGCCGTCGTTCCTGGACAGCCTGGTGGCATAACTGAAGCTGATGCCCATGCAGCCAAGGCCGAGGGCCGAAACCTTGAGGCCGCTACGGCCGAGTTCACGTGTTTTCATTATCTGTTCCTGAAATTGTTGTTCGTTGCGCCATGGCAGCGGTCCGCGTTGCGTGGCGAAGCGATCACTTGCCGGCTTCTTCAAAGATCTTGCGGGTGATCTGCAGAGCCGTCATCGCCGGCGGCCAGCCGGCGTAGAAGGCGAGATGGGTGATGGTGGCGACGATCTCATCGCGCGTCAGTCCGTTTTCCAGGGCCTTCTTCAGGTGAAACGGCATTTCATTGAGTCGATACATCGAGATCAGACTTGCGATCGTGACAAGGCTGCGATCCCGCGGCGACAAGTCGGAGCTCTCCCACACTTCACCGAACAGAACCTTGTCGGTTAGTTCGGCCAGCTGCGGGGCGATGTCTCCGAACGATTTTCGGGCATTGGTCGGTTCTGGCTTCATGCGTGCTCCTTCTCGGTCGCGGCGGACTCGTGGTCGTGGCTGCCGGTTCCGATTGTAAGTATGTTGTTCATTAGGATAAGGTGCCCAAAGCTGATTGGACCCAGTCGTTTTTCTAATGAATGCGCGAAATCATCACGGCGAGCTCGCGGCTTTCCTGGCGGTCGCCAAGGCGCGCAGCTTCACGCGTGCGGCCGCGCAGATGGGATTGTCCCAGTCGAGGCTCAGCCAGACCATTCGGTCGCTGGAAGATCGCCTGAATGTCCGGCTGCTCACGCGCACGACGCGCAGCGTCACGCCGACGGAGGCGGGAGATCATCTGCTCCGCACCATCGGTCCGCATTTCCAGGAGATCGAGGCCGAGCTTGCGTCGCTTGTCGCCTTTGGCGCAAAGCCCGCGGGCACGGTACGCATTTCCGCAACCGAAAATGCGGCATCGGCGGTGTTGTGGCCGGCGCTGCGAAAGGTGCTGCCCGAGTATCCGGACATCCATGTCGAAATCATCATCGACTACGGTTTGACCGACATCGCCGCCAAGGGGATCGATGCCGGCGTGCGCCCGGGTGGAATGGTCGCGAAGGGAATGATCGCCGTGCCGATCGGTCCTGGCATGCGGATGGCGGTGGTCGCGGCGCCGCAATATTTCGAACGCCATAACAAGCCGAAATCGCCGCAGGAGCTGGTCGAACACAACTGCATCAATCTGCGTCTGCCGACCCACGGCGGCTTGTACACATGGGAGTTTGAAAAGGATGGGCGCGATTTGCGCGTGCGCGTCGACGGCCAGATTGTCGTCGGGACCGCCTCGGCCTTGCTGACGGCTGCACTCGCAGGCCTGGGATTGGCCTATTTGCCGGAAGATGAAGTCAGGCCCTACATCGCCGACGGCAAACTGGTCCGGGTGCTCGCCAAATGGTGCGAACCGTTCTCAGGCTACCATCTCTACTATCCCAGCCGCCGCCAGCACAGCGCCGCGTTCACGGTGCTGCTCGGCGCGCTCAGGTTGCGAAAGTGAGGGTCATTTTGAGGGGGCCTCGCACCCGGCAACGTCGACCAATGTCGGCCATGGTCAGCGGATCGATAATACCGCCAAAACCGGGATCGCCTGCAGGGGGCAACTACCGGATGGCGCCACGATCGATCTTTTACCATTTGGAAACAGCGACATCCCCGTCTCTAATGAGGTTGGAACCACATCACATTTCGGGCATTTGTCATGCTGAAATTCAGCACCGAACGACGTGTTTGCTGCTCGAACAGCGTGTGGACAGGTATTCAGTGCAAGATCAGCCTCAGGTCGACCTCACCAACTGCGACCGTGAGCCGATCCACCATCCTGGGTGCGATCCAGCCGATCGGCTTTTTGATCGCGGTATCGACCGACTGGATCGTCGCGCGCGCCTCGGCGAACGCCGCCAGAATTCATCGGCTCAAGGCCTGCGGATCTGATCGGAAGTCCGCTGGCGGAATTCCTGCTCCCGAAAGCGCTTCACGACCTGCGCAACCGGGTTGGCGATGCTGCGGGGCGCCGACGCTGTCGAGCGGCTATTTTCGACTGCGAGCTGGTCGAAGCGGCGCGCCTCTTCGACGTCGCGGTCCATCTCTCGGGCGGCCAGATCGTCGATCGAGGCCGAGCCCGGCGAGTGAACATCGGCGACGCGACCGGCACCGTGCGTCTCGATGATCGCGCGGCTCGACCAGACCCCCGACCTCACCAGCCTTCTTCCGCGAGGGCGCGCGGCAGGTCCGCGCGCTGCTCGGCTTCGACCGCGTGATGGTCTACCAGTTCGCGCCGACGGCTCCGGCGAGGTCGTCGCCGAAGCGTGCACGCGCCGGCATCGGCAACGTTCAAGGGCCTGCATTATCCGGCGAGCGACATCCCGCCGCAGGCGCGCGCGCTCTTACAAGCGCAACCTGCTGCGCGTCATCACCGACGTCAACGCCGCGCCGGTGCCGATCGTGCCCGCAGCTCGACGACGCCGGCCAGCCGCTCGACCTGTCGCTGTCGGTGCTGCGCTCGGTGTCGCCGATCCATATCGAATATCTGAAGAACATGGGCGTCGGCGCGTCGCTGTCGATCTCGATCATCGTCGACGGCGAACTGTGGGGCCTGTTCGCCTGCCACCATTATGCCGCCGCGCTGCCCGACGTTCGAGCGGCGCTCGGTCAGCGAGCTGTTCGCGCAGATGTTCTCGATGCGGCTCGAAAGCCGCGAGCGGCAGGAGATCGTCGAGTACGAGCGGCGCGCGCGCGACATCTCCGACCAGCTGCTCGGCGCGGTCGCGTCCGACGAGACCCTGCTCAACGATCCCGACTGGCTCGGCGACATCCTGACCAACGCGATCCCGGCCGACGGCGTCGGCGTGTGGATCAACGGCAACTACGCCTTTTCGGGCACGACGCCGCCCGACGGAGGATTTCCGCCGGATCGTCCGCGCGCTCAACGGCACCGCCGCCGGCAAGGTCTTCGCGACCGACCACATCGGCTCGCTGGTGCGCGGGCGCCGAGGAGCTTCGCCTCGGTCCGCCGCCGGCCTGCTCGCGATCCCGATCTCGCGCTCGCCGCGCGACTATGTCGTGCTGTTCCGCTCGCGAGCTGATCCGATTCGGTGCGCTGGGCGGGCGATCCGCACAAGCCGGTCGAGCTATGGCCCCAACGGCCCGCGCCTGACGCCGCGCGAAAGCTTTGCGGAGTGGAAGGAACTGGTCGAAGGCCACTCGCAAGCCCTTCACCGCGTCCGAACTTCGCGTCGCCGAAACGCTGCGCGCGACCCTGATCGAGGTCGTGCTGCGGCTGGCCGACGAGGCCTCGGCCGAGCGCCAGCAGGCGAGCGCGCGGCAGGAACTGCTGATCGCCGAGCTCAACCACCGGGTGCGCAACATCCTCGGCGTGATCCGCGGCCTGATCCGCCAGTCGCAGCCCGACGACGACGCCGTGCAGCGAGTTCGTCAAGGTGGTCGACGGCCGCATCCACGCGCTCGCCCGCGCGCACAACCAGATCACCGACGACCATTGGGGCCCGGCGCCGTTCCAGGCGCTGATCGACGCCGAGGCCGGCGGCCTTCGCGGCGACAAGACCGAGCGCATCATCGCCGAGGGGCACGCCGGTCCTGCTCAATCCGCAGGCCTATTCGACGATGGCGCTGGTCGATCCACGAACTGGTCACCAACTCGACCAAGTACGGCAGCCTGTCGGCGGCACAGGCGGCAGGTCGACCTCGACCTGGGATCGCAATCACCGACAGCGATCTCGTGCTCAGCTGGCAGGAGGAGGGCGGCCCGCCGGTCAGGCCGCCGAACCGAAAGGGATTCGGCACGACGATCATCGATCGCTCCGTGCCCTACGATCTCGGCGGCAAGGTCGAGCTCGACTACGATGCCGCCGGGGTACAACGCGACGTTCGTGCATTCCCGCGCGCCACGTGTCCGAACCGAAATCGTTCGCCGGCGCCGGCCGTCAAATTCCGCGGCCGTGCGCCGAACCACCCCAGCCGCGCCTCCGCCCGATTTCTTGCCGGGCGCAACGTGCTGCTGGTCGAAGACAGCCTGATCATCGCGCTCGACGCGGAAGACATCCTCGAGCGGCTCGGCGCCGACGACCGTGTCCACCGCGGCCACCGTCGAGGGCGCGCTCGACTATCTCGAAGACGGCGAAGCCCGACTCTCGCGATCCTCGACATCAACCTCGGCGACCGGACCAGCTTCGCCGATCGCCGACCGGCTGACTGGAGACTAGGCGTGCCGTTCCTCTTCGCCACCGGCTATGGCGAGCAGGCGCAGCTTCCGATCGAGCATCGCAGCAGGCCGGTCGTTCAGAAGCCCTATACGCTCGAAAACGTGGCTAGCGCGCTGGCCGATATTCTAAGTTGACCGGTCCTGTTCCCGGCTTAAACGAGGTTGCATTGTTGATCCGATCGAGGCTGTGGCAGACGAGGACGCATTGAAATTCAGGGCCGAAGACCAAACAGACGCCTCGGCGCTCTTTGCGGGCACCGGCGAGGTGCGTTCGCATGCGCGGCAGCTGGACTGGTCGAAAAGCCCACTGGGACCGACGACTGGCTGGTCTCCGGCGCTGCGAACGCTGGCGCGGTCGATTTTCGACTCTCCCTTTCCGATCTGCCTGTGGTCGGGTCCGCAATATGCCCTCGTCTACAACGATGCCTACCGCAGGATCCTGACCGCCAAACACCCGGCCGCACTTGGGCAACCCGGCGCCATCGTCTGGGCCGAGATCTGGGAGGAGCTTGAACCCCAGTTTGACGGTGTGCGGGAAAGAGGCGACACCGTCTACTTCGAGGATGCCCCCTTCGTCATGGCGCGGCTCGAAGGTGGCGGCACCGAAACCGCCTGGTTCAACTATTCGCTTTCCCCGCTCCGCGACGAAGATGGCAGCGTGGCTGCTGTCCTCAACATCACGCCGGAAACGACTGCCCGTGTCCTCGTCGAGCGTCGTCTCGCCGATGAACAAACCGCTCTCGCCCAGAGCGAGGCCCACGCACGACTGAACGTCGAGCGCGTACAGCTTGCGCTGGCGGCCGGCGCTATCATCGGTACATGGCATTGGGATTTGCTCGCCGACCGGTTTACGGTCGACGAGGCGTTCGCGCGCGCCTTCGGCCTCGATCCGGCTCTCGGCCGCGAAGGGATCCCGCTTGCGCAGATCATCTCCACCGTGCACCCCGACGACCAGGCCGGTCTGGCCGTGGCGATCGACGAGGCCAGATTGCGGGGAGGCCCGTATGCCCATCAGTACCGCACCCGCCGTGCGGACGGCCGCTACTATTGGCTGGAAGCGAACGGGCGCGTCGACAAAGCTGCGGACGGCACGGCACTGAGTTTTCCCGGCGTTCTGATCGATGTCGAGAAGCGCCGGGCCGACGAGGCCGAACGCGTCCGCGTGACGGAAGAGCTGCGCAGGCTCAATGAGACGCTGGAACAGCGCGTTGCCGATCGCACCGCCGAGCTGATGCGAGCGGAGGATGCACTGCGGCAGGCGCAGAAGATGGAGGCCGTGGGTCAACTCACCGGTGGGCTGGCACACGACTTCAACAACCTTCTGGCTGGCATCTCCGGCTCGCTGGAATTGATGCAGACCCGCATGCAGCAGGGCCGGTTCAACGATGTCGAGCGCTACATGGCGGCGGCACAGGGGGCAGCGAAGCGGGCCGCGGCGCTGACTCATCGCCTGCTTGCGTTCTCACGCCGTCAGACGCTCGACCCCAAACCGACCAACGTCAATCGTCTGGTCGGCGGCATGCAGGACATGATCCAACGGACGGTCGGTCCCAGCATAACGGTGGAGGCCGTCGGCGCGGGCGGTTTGTGGCCGGTGCTCGTCGACCCGTCCCAGCTCGAAAACTCGCTGCTGAACCTCTGCCTCAATTCCCGGGATGCGATGCCGGAAGGGGGGCGCATCACCATCGAGACTGCCAACCGGTGGCTCGACGAGCGAACCGCCAGGGAGCACGATATTCCGGAAGGACAGTACCTGTCGCTATGCGTGACCGATACCGGTACCGGAATTCTGCCGGAGGTGATCGCACGGGTGTTCGAGCCGTTCTACACGACCAAACCTATCGGCGAAGGCACCGGCCTCGGCCTGTCGATGATTTACGGGTTCGCAAAGCAGTCGGGCGGACAGGTGCGCATTTATTCGGAGGTCGGAAAAGGCACGACCGTGTGCATCTACCTGCCGCGCCACTATGGAGAGGTTGAAGACGAAGGACCGTCGACCGACAGACGAGCGCTGCCCCGCTCGGAGCAGGGCGAGACGGTTCTGGTCGTGGACGACGAGCCGACGGTGCGGATGCTTATTACCGACATTCTCGAAGAACTCGGATGCGCCGCGATCGAAGCGAGCGACAGCGCGGCCGGACTGAAGGTGTTGCAATCGGACGTGCGCATCGATCTCCTGGTGACGGATGTCGGCCTGCCCGGTGGCATGAACGGGCGACAGATGGCCGACGCGGGGCGGGTAAGTCGGCCCGACCTTAAAGTCTTGTTCATCACCGGCTATGCGGAAAACGCTGCGGTGGGTAACGGCCAGCTTGCCCCCGGTATGGCGGTGCTGACCAAGCCGTTTCCCGTGGAAACAATGGCCGCTCGCATCCGCTCGATGATCGAGGCGGGCAAGTCTCGACCGGGGGCCATCCCGGACTCGTTCCGGTTGCAGACTCGGGATGGCAAGTGAAGTATAACAGCGCCCGTGGCGCGTATTCCGCAGGTTGGCGTTCATTCGCACGGCCGGCCGCCTTGAAAAGGTTAACCCGTGCTGGTTCCTGACGCCGTTTCCGAAGTCTACATCACCAACCAGCTCGTCGGCCGTGTCGCCGGGTGTATCGACATGGTGCGCGAGAAACTCGCGGTGCAGGACATCGCCCGGCAGATGGCGAACAATCCCAGCCAGGTTCTTCCGACGCTGGTCGATCTGGCCATTGAGCTCTGCGGAGCCGTCGCCGGCGGGATCAGCATCTACGAAAAGGAGGGCCAAGTCTTCCGCTGGCATCATCTGCGCGGGACGCTGGAGCGTTTTACGGGAGCCACCACGCCGCGCGATTACAGTCCGTGCGGCATCACGCTCGACCACAAATCGCCCGTCCTGGTCCAGAAGCCGGAGCGCGTTTACAGCTGGCTTGTCGACGCCGACGTTTCGCTGCCCGAGTGCCTGCTGGTCCCTCTCTACGTCGGTGAAGCGGAGCCGCTGGGTACGTTGTGGATCGTTTCAGAGAACGTCGGGCACTTTACCAGCGGGCATGCCAACACGATGCAGGAACTTGCCGGGTTCACCGGCATCGCCTTGCAGATGCTCCGGTCTGAAGATCGCCTCAAGGCCGCGCTCGAAGAGCAGGAACTTCTGACCCGCGAGATGGGGCACCGGGTCAAGAACCTGTTCGCCATCGCCGACGGCATGATCCGGTTGAGCGCCAGATCGTCGATCGGCAAAGAAGAAATGGCGAAAGCTCTGTCCGGGCGCCTGCATGCATTGGCGGGCGCGAATGCCCTGGTCCGGCGAACGTTCAGCCCGAGCGGTCAATCGTTGAATGTGTCCAATCTTTCAGAAATCGTTGCCGCCGTGCTCAAGCCCTACGCTCACGCAAAGACGACGCTGCGTGGCCCGGCGGTGCAGATCGGTGAACATGCGACAAATACCATCGCGCTGGTCTTTCATGAGATGGCGACCAATGCCGCCAAGTACGGTGCCTTCAGTACGGAAGCCGGAACCGTTGCCATTGAATGGTCGGTCGAGGACGGGTGGCTCGAGTTTGTCTGGAAGGAAATCGGAGGGCCGCCGATAATGACCGAGCCGGACTCCTTGGGGTTCGGCACGTCTCTGGTCACGAATACGATCACCCGACACGGCGGTACGATCGCCAACATTTGGCACCGGGACGGCGTTCAAGTGGAGATAAAGTTGCCTTTGACGAGCCTGGCGCACTGATGCATTCAAGCACATCGTGCAGCGTTCGATGCAGGATGGCCGTGTCGCGCGACAAGCTGCGTGGTGTGTGAAAGTCTACGGAGGTGGCTGTAACCCCCACCGCATTTGGCTTGCCTTCTTAGTCGTCAGTCCTTTTCGGATTGAAGGCATCGTCCAGTACCTCACGTGACGCTGTGGACGGCGCCGACTTGCGAAACTCGGCAATCGCGTGCGCAAGCTCCCTGTCGGACATCGGCTGCACCGGTTGGCGCAATGCTCCGCTTTCCAGATCCCTGGATATGGACCTGTAGTGGCCGTCGGATTCCAGCGGGATCAGTTGACGGATCCGGCCGAGAAATTCGCGAAATGGCATGGATGATTCCCGCCGTTCGAGAGGGCGGGAGCGCAATCCAGCGATTCCATCACAGATGAAAGCCACGGATCGGGCTGTGATGGGACGAACTGTGCGCCCTGTGGCTGCGGGGCGCTAGTCCCGAACATTCGAAATTGGATTTATCGCACTTTAAGAGCTTTTCAGCTCCGCAGCCGATCTGCGCGTAGCGTTCCAGGGTCGGCAACGATAGCGCGCGGTCCTGCGCGGTTGAACCCGTTGGGAAGGCAGAGTAACGTGCTGTAGCGCGGATTGGCCTCATCGGCCTCCATAGGCGGCCAAACCCACCCCGGACACAGTGGAGAAGTTTCGTGACGATCATGCCGAATTCGATCGAGGGACGGGACATCGCCTATCAGATGCACCCGAACGTCAACCTGCGCGCTTATGAGAAGAGCGGCGGCCTGGTGATCGAAAGCGGCGACGGCATCTATGTCACCGACAATAACGGCAAGCGCTACATCGAGGCGATGGCCGGGTTGTGGTCGGTGGCGCTGGGGTTCGGGGAGAAGCGGCTGGCCGCCGTCGCCAAGGCGCAGATGGAGAAGCTGCCCTATTACCATACGTTCGGCTTCAAGACCCACGGGCCGTCGATCGATCTCGCCGAGATGCTGATCAAGATGGCGCCGGTGCCGATGTCGAAGGTGCACTTCACCTCGTCCGGTTCGGAAGCCAACGATCTTGCCGCCAAGATGGTGTGGTACCGCTCCAACGCGCTCGGCAACAAGAACAAGAAGAAGATCATCGGCCGGCTCAAGGGCTATCACGGCGTCACCATCGCCGCCGGCTCGATCACCGGGCTGCCGCGCAACCATGAGAGTTTCGATCTGCCGCTCGACCGGATGATCCACACCTCGTGCCCGTCCTATGTGCACCACGGCAAATCGGGCGAAAGCGAAGCCCAGTTCACCGCGCGGATGCTCGGCGATCTCGAAAGCCTGATCGAAAAGGAAGGCCCGGAAACCATCGCGGCGTTCTGGGGTGAGCCTGTGATGGGCGCGGGCGGCGTGCTGATGCCGCCGGCCGGCTACTGGGCCGGCGTGCAGGCCATCCTCAACAAGCATGACATCCTGCTGGTGGCCGATGAAGTGATTTGCGGTTTCGGCCGCACCGGCAAGATGTTCGCCTGCGAGACCTTCGGCATCAAGCCCGACGTGCTTGTCGTGTCGAAGCAGATCACCTCGTCCTACATGCCGCTGTCGGCCATCCTGATGAACGACCGCTTCTACCAGCCGATCGCCGACGAATCCAACCGCATCGGCTCGTTCGGCCATGGCTACACCGCGTCCGGTCATCCGGTCGCGACCGCGGTCGGTCTGGAAAACCTGAAAATCCTCCAGGAGCGCAATCTGGTCGGCAATGCCGCGGAGCTGGAAGCCACCTTCCTGGCGGGACTGGCCGAGCTCGCCAAACACCCGGTGGCGCATTCCTCGCGCGGCATCGGCCTGATCGGCGCGCTGGAGATCAAGCCGTGGGCGGATGCCAAGCCGGGCGACGCCGCGCTCGCCGTGGCCGACGCCGCGCTCGAGGCCGGCGTGATCACGCGCAACATCGGCGAAGCCGTGTGCTTCTGTCCGCCGCTGATCATCACGGCAGCGCAGCTTGCCGACCTGTTCGGCTGCATGAAGCAGGCGCTGGATCAGGTGGCCAAAGCGCGCGGATAAAGCCGCGCGGGCAACGGTTCGCGGGCAAGGGTTCGCGGGCAAGGGTTCGGGACAACGCGACGCGGAATGCGGGTTTGGGCCGCGCCGCGAAGCCGTTCGCGACAGATGATTTCCAAACATTTCCACGGTCTCGCATGGGCCGCGATCACTTCTGCTGTTGCGCCTTCCCGCGGCCGTACCCGGTCACCAGCTTGCCATACTCGATGCTATAAGACGGGCGGCGATGAACCGACTTGCGCGTGTTGTTCATCGCACGCACACCAACGCGGACACTATGAGCCATCGCGCGAGTGAGGACTGGATCGATGTTTCGGAAGACGGCAATCATCCATCGGAATGTTCGATGGGTGGCTCTGATAGCGCTTTTCATCGCCGCGCCGGCCTGCGCGCAGCCGGGCTTTGAAGACGTCGCCGGGGCGTGGTCGGGCGGCGGCGTGATGAAGCCGTCGGACGGGCCGCGCGAGCGTGTCCGCTGCAAGGCCGATTACGTTCCCAAGAACGCAGGTCAATCGGTGAAGCTCACGCTGCGCTGCGCCAGCGACGCCTATAAAATGGAATTGACCGCCAATGTCGACCAGAGCGGCAACGATCTCTCGGGCAACTGGTTCGAAAGCCAGTATCGCCAGGGCGGAAAGATCTCGGGCAAGAACGTCAACGGCCTGATCGAGGCGAAGATCGAGAGCGACACCATCACGGCGTTGCTGCACGTCCAGACCAGGGGCAACCGTCAGACCTTCTCGATGGAATTGCCGGGCGCCTGGGTTTCGCAGGTGTCGGTCGATCTGGTTCGAGAGTCCCGATGAACGAACAGGAAGCGGTGCTCTCTTCCCGGTGGAAAGAGCGAATGAGTTAAAGCTGGATCGGCTACTATGCCGACCTGTTTTTCTATCCCGTCGTCGTCGTCGGCTTCCTGCTCTATGATCTCGCCGACCAGGGGTTTGCGTTTCACCCGCTTTGGTGGCTGGCCCTGCTGTGCGGCGGCATGATCTGGCCGCTGGTCGAATACCTGCTGCATCGTTTTGTCTATCATGAGGTCGCGGTCATCAGGGATCTGCACGGCATGCACCACGCGCATCCGAACGACCTCGTCGGTGCGCCGCTCTGGGTCAGCATCGTAAGCTTTTCGTCGCTGCTCTGGTTTCTCGCGCGGTTTTGGGGATTCGAGATTGCCTGCGGATTTACCGGCGGCCTTATGCTCGGATACGTATCGTATCTCGTGATCCACAATGCCGTGCACCGCTGGCCGCTCGGCGAAAAGTCGTGGATGCGCAATTACCGGCTCCGGCATATCCGCCATCACCGCCATCCGCTGCCGGGCAATTTCGGCGTGACCACCGGGTTCTGGGATTACGTGTTCGGCACCGAGATCGTGCCGGAACGGACGCGCGGGCCGAAAACCGTCGAAGCCGCGAAGTAGCGCCCGCATGGTCCCGGTCATCGAAGCTTTCGGCGTGCTGGGCCCGATATGACCGACGAACCGCTTGCCGCGCTTCCACCGGATTATCGGGACATCGCGCGCCCCGCGATCGCTGCGGTTCTGGGAGCGCGCGCTGTCTTCAGCGTCAGGCCCGTGCTGGGCGGCGTTTCAGGGGCGCTGGTCTTTCTGGTCGAAGCGGGCCGCAGTCGCTTCGTGCTCAGAATGGAGGGGCCCGCCGGTCCGCTGCGCAACCCTCACCAATATGTCGCGATGCGCATCGCGGCGGAGGCCGGCATCGCGCCGCCGATCCGTCATCTCGACGCCGAAGACCGCGTCGTGATGATGGATTACGTCGAGGATCGGCCGCTTGAGACCTATCCGGGCGGGCAACTGGGGTTGGCACGGGCCGTCGGCGCAATGTTGCGGAAGTTGCAGGCGCTGCCTGCGTTTCCGGGCTTCATGGATTACCCGGATCAGGTCGAGCGGGTGTGGATGCACGTCTGCGGCACAGGTCTCTTCGCCGAGGGGCTGCTGGGCGACGCCTCGCGGCGGCTGGTCGAGATACGCAAGGCCTGCACGCTCGATCCGGAAAGCTATGTTTCGAGCCATAACGACGTTCTGCCGCGCAACGTGCTGTTCGACGGCAGGCGCTTGTGGCTGATCGATTGGGAGAATGCCTATCGCAACGATCCGCTGGTCGATCTGGCGACCGCGCTCGATAATTTCGCGCCGTCAGCGGAACTGGAAGAGGCGCTGTTGCAGGCCTGGCTCGGCCGCGCGCCGGATCGTGCCTTGCGCGATCGGCTTGCGCTGATGCGTTCGCTTACCCGACTTTTCTATGCGGGCGTCCTGTTCAGTGCGTCGGCATCGGCCCGGCGTACGCGACCCGATACGGATCTGACCGCGTTGAGCCACGACGAATTCGAGCAGGCCATTCGCGCGCGAAGGCTCATGCCCGAAACGGCTCCGACCAGCCACGCCCTGGGCAAGATGTATCTGGCTTCCTTTCTCTCCGGCGCCGCACCGCCCGGCCTGCCACCGATGTACATGCGTTGAGAGCCAACACCGGCGGTCACGCGGACGAAGCTTGGCGGCATCGCCTCCTCGTAGGGGCCGGGCAGTTCCGCCTGATCTTCAACCGCGGCTTAACTGGCGCGGTGATAGCGTCGCGTATTCTCGTGACGAGCCACCTCGGCGAAGAAGAAACCGGTCTTGCGACGATGCGGACCGATCACGGCTGCGTTGGTGACGATGAACAGGACATGCTGGGTCACGCGTTGCTCCTTCGCATTGTTTCGCGGCGCCGTCACGCCGTCGACACTGCGACCGAAGATGCCGCTACGCGTCGCTTCGAGCGCCGGAAAAATCCCTGATCATCATCATGACGGGAAAGGTGATGTCCGGCCGCATCGGGATGTCGATCAAACCTTTGCTGACGAAACCGGCGCTCCGGTAGAAGCATTCGCCGTTCAGGCTTGAATAACAATGAAGTCTGCGAACACCCGATCGTTCGGCGGCATCTAGACAACGTGCCAGAATGGCGGCCCCGATACCTTGCCGCAGCGAGCTCGGGTGGGTGGCGAAATGACGGATATGAGCCTCATCCCTTGTGACGGTCTCTGCCTCGGGCGGGTTGGATGCCCATCCCCCGCATCCGACCATCTGGCCCGCCGCCGTTTCGGCAACATAATACGTTCCCGAAGCGAGCAGCGCGCTGTTCGATCGGGTGATCAGCGGCAACGCTTTGTCGAGAATTTCCGGACTGTAGCAAGCGGGCAGCAGTTGCAAGTAACTTGCGGCCAGCAGCGAGCTGACGGCATTTGCATCCGACGGCCTGGCCGTCCGGAGCCGGGTTTGAGTATCGCTGTTTCCTCGTCGTGATTTCATGTTCGGCACTGCATGTCATGAAGAGCGGTCGGGCTCATTCTCGACAGCTTGCTACTCGCTTGCCGGCGCCGAATATGTGATTTCCAACACTGATGCAGTCTGGCGCCGCCACCGGTTTCGCCGGAAAGGACATGCTTATCGGAGGGCCGCTGGTGACGCACGAAGGCGCACACCGCCCTGCGTCAGCAGCGAACTGCTTTGGCAGAGCGGCAGAGCAGCATCGAAGATCAAAAGAAGCTCAATCGGCGACAGCCGGTTTCTCGATCCGCAAGCTAATAATCATAGCCGCCGCGGTAACCGCCGCCACGGTAATAACCGCCGCCATAGCCGCCGCCACCATAACCGCCCTGATTCCAGCCGCCTTCGTAGGCACAGCACGGCGGCGGAGCATAGCGGCAGCAAGGCGGTGGCGGAGGCGGCGGGGGAGGAACGTAGACCTGGCAACCGCACAGGCCGCCGTAGGAATAGCCGCCGCCATACGCGACGGGACCATAGCCATAGCCATTCGGGTAGTAGCCGAATGCTTCGGCTCTGGAAGGAACGGTGGCGGCAGCGAGGGTGAGAGCTGCCGCGGACACGGCAGCGATCCTGCCGAATTTCAGCATCATGACACGTCTCCTGTTATTGGTTTGACGGTGATCCCGCCATTTTGTTGTAGCGGGCCAACTGAGGCGTGAAACAAGGCACGAGCTGGGAGTCTCGGGCCGCGATCCTGCGATATGTTAAAGTATGGTAAATCCGGCCGACGCAGATCGTGCGCCGAGGCTGCGTGACGTCGTCGCGCCTTATGCCCATTTGGCAGGCAAAGGCGGAAGCCGGCTTCGACAAGTGACAGGGCGCCGCGGCGCCGGCCGTACGGTAAGCTACGTATTTTGCCCGTCATACTTTAAGTCTAAAATAATAAGCACGGGCTTGGGCGTGATCCTTCGGGTGACGTCATGCGTGCACGTGACAGAAGATACCGTAGAGCGCGGAGAGGACGTTACTTTCTGCGCGATCTGGCGGGCTTTGCCGAGATCGAGCGTTTGTTCGCCGCCGACATCACGGACGAACGGCCGACGGGCGATACCGGCAATATCGAAGCGTCAACAGACATCGTCGCGACATCTTGTGCTCCCCGACCGCGGCCGGCAGGCGGTTCGCGACGGCGAAGGTGAGGCTTTGGCTAGAACCAGTTGCGCTCGGTATTCGTTCTTCAGCGGTGTCGACAACGATCGGCATGCAAGCAACCGCTACCGAGACATAGCTTTACGGCGGACTTGTGCGGCGTGCAGCCGCTTCGTCGGATAGATGGGGCGAGAGCGCGAATGCGAGAGGGACTATCGCGAGCGCCGTGGCGGCGGTCGCCGCGGCCGCCATGGTCGGGCCGATGGCATCGCCCAACAGGCCATAGAGCACCGGGGCGATCGCTCCTGATCCGAGTGCTCCGGTATAGAATAGCGCGAATGCGCGTTCGGCGACATGCGGCGGGGTCAGCTCCGGTACCGTTCCATAGAGCACGGAGGATGTTCCGTTCAGCATCACGCCGAGCAACGGCAGCAGTGCGAGGGCGGGCGTTAGCGGCAGCAAGAGCACCGCAAGAATCAGGGCCGCCGTCCCGCCCTCCGTGAGAAGCACGGTGCGCAGTGTTCCGATCCGGGCTCCGAGCCAGCCGCAGGTGAACTTGCCGGCCGCCCCTCCGATGAAAACCAAAGCCAGTGCAAAGCCATTGGTCGGTAGCGATGCGCCTTTGTCGCGCAGCAGGAACGGTAGGAAGGTGAGAAAACCCATCCTGACGGCCGTGTCGAGAATGCCAATCGAGAGCAGCCAGTAAAAGCCACCTGCGCTGGCGCCGGTGGGCGCCGGTGCGGCGGCGGACTTGCTGGCGTGACCCTTGCCGACGGCGGGCATCCACAACGCGATGCAAGCCGCCACAAGCACGCCCGCACCTGCCAGTACGAGCAGCGCGTGCCGCCAGGACATGACCAGCAGTAGTAACGACGTCAGTGCGGGGATGGCGGCCTTTCCCAGATCGCCCGTAAAGTTATAGATACCGAGCGGTCCGCGTGCCGCCTTGCCATACGCGCGGGATACGGCCGCCGAAGCGAGGGGGTGCTGGGTGCTCGAGCCCGCACCGGACAACGCAAGCGCCAGTGATAATCCGACGATGCCGCCGGACAGTCCGGCGCAGATGTATCCGAACGCCGAAAACAATGTGCCCAGCATCAGGATAATCTTGCCGTCGATCCGCTCAGCGATACGCCCGACGGGGATTTGCAGTCCGGCCATCGCGCCGGCATATAGCCCGCGCAGCGTCGCCAACAACCCGTAACTCAGCGCGAATTCTGACTGCCAAATCGGCAGCAAGACATAGATCAGGTCAGTGTAGCCATCATGGAGTGCGTGGTTGAGGCCGGTCACCACCAACGTCCGCGTGGCGCGTGTGCTGGCGTGTCGAGCAGTGCCGGCAGAGTTGATTGGGGGAGCCTGCATGGCTGATAATTTCCTTGTATCGCATGCTGGATGGTAGAAAATCTAAAACAAAGCCGGTCAAGCGCCGTAACATACGTCGCGAAAAAACCTTCCAGTATCGGCGGTTACGGTTCAGTATGGCGCAATCTTGCGACTGTCACAAATCAGTAATATTCGCAGCATGAACCAGAAAATCTCTCTCATGAGGAATCCGTGGTTGTCCCGCACCGCAACCTGCCGCCGCTGAACGCGGTTCGTGCTTTTGAAGCCGCAGCCCGCCTGGGCAGCTTCAAGGAGGCGGCCGCTGAACTCAGCGTGACCCATGGCGCCGTCAGTCAGCAAATTCGACTGCTGGAAAACTGGTTAGGCGCGCCAGCGCTATTTCGGCGCTCGGTCCGTCGGGTCGTGCTGACGCCTGCGGGCGCAGCATTACTGGCAGAGTTCGGACCGGCGCTTGATCGCATTTCGTCTGCGGTGCAGCAGCATCGAACCAGCCGGCACGATGCGCCGTCGATCGTACTGCACGTGAATGCGCTCGCGACATTCAGTCTGAGATGGTTGTTGCGACGCATGGGCGCTTTTCGCGCAGAGCATCCCGACATCGAGGTGCGCTTGAGTACGTCGAATGAGGCGATCGACGCCTTGGCGGAGCCGTTCGACGTCGTGATCAGAGGTGGCCCGGACACCTTTCCGGGTTATACGTCCCGTTTTCTCTTCGGAGAACGACGGATGCCTGTGTGCAATCCGGCCATCTTAAATGCAACGCCTTTGACGGGCATCCGCGATTTGTCCCGTCATACGCTGCTGCACGTTTCGTCAATGGCACGACTATGGCGGGACTGGCTGGCAGAAGCCGGCGAGCCGGCTCTTCGCCCGGACGCGGCTTTGACCTTCGATCATTTTTACCTGACCCTGCAGGCGGCGCTCGATGGGCTCGGCGTGGCGATGGGTCCAACCGCGTTGGTCGCCGATGATCTCGCGGCCGGGCGATTAGTCGCGCCGTTTCCTGATATCAGCCTACCAGCCCGAAGTTACTTCGCCTACCTGCCGGTAGCGCGAAGGACCGATCCACATATCGCTGTTTTCTGCGACTGGCTTGAGAAGCAAGGGCGCGATCTCGTTCGCAGTTAGGCGCCTGTTTGCCGATCGCCCGGGCGAAGTACACAGCATCAACGACGTTAGCCGTGTTGTACCAGCCGTAAACTGCGGCGATTGTGAACCAGTTCATAACAGAACACCTCTTTCACCTTCAAAATTGCAGGACGCTCTTATCGGAAACACAAGCGAGGGCAATCCGTGGCAAAGCAAACACTGGTGGTATTCGATACGATTTCTGCTCCAACAATGATTTATTCTGCGCATCCTACCGAAGCAAAGAACCCCAATTATCAAGCTCCAACAGGAAGGCGTGACGACGAGACCTTTTCGCCCATCGGAACGATGCATCCCAACGACGATGGGAGCTGGACCATTCGTTTGTCGTCAAAGCCGTCTGGCAACATGATGGTGGCCAGGCCTCTCGCTTGAAAACGCCATTTGCCTCGAACCGAAGGCTTAAAAAATGCCGCAACATTATCGTCACTATTACGGTCTTCAGAAGACTACTCAGATCAACTTTCAATGGGACATAATTAATCCAAGCTCCTTCGTTGTGATCACAGCTAGCGAGGGTTCGCCTGACGGCGCCGGCAATCCCAATCGTTTTGTCGGTGCCGCGCATTTTCAGGTGAGTAGCGTTGCGCCGCACGCTGGTGGAGTTACATTTTGGGTCATCATCGGAGATCCCAAAGTCCTGGGTGATGGTTTTTTTAACTGGTGGATAGATCCGTTGGGTTTGCAAGTGGACATAACCGTGTTCGATCCATCGGACCCGAGCGGGCAAAATTAAGAGTATTGGTTGATTTCATTGTGCGGTTGCGGCACGAGCGCGTGCTCGACCGTTTTTGACGCCAAGTGCAAGGTCGGATGGCGGCAGCCGATTGACGCTCACGGGCGCTCTTTTCCTGGCCCACGCGATCGCCGAAGTTGGTAAAAACGTCGCCTTTGGGTCAAAGTGAGAATGCTCAGAGTGAGCGGATGACTTTTGCTTTGCGCGTGAATTCGGAAATTGCTCCGTCCCGCCAGGAGGTCTTGAACGGGCCAGCAGCCGACATTGCGCACTCAACAATCTTCGCTGTGATGTTCAATGACCTCAGTGGCGTTACACATCGTGAGCGGGCCCCAAAGCGCGCTTTCAATGCTCGGGAGTAGACGAGCCGATGCCATCATGCGGTCCCGTCGTATCACCGCTCCAAGGCCGCAATGGGTCACAAGCGGAACCTGACGTTGGCGCGACTAACGTCTGGTATCTCTCGAGAGCGGACTTCGGTCAGCGCACTCGAACGTTTTGCTTCGCGCTGAGGTGCCATCCGGTCGCGCGACATCGCGATTTTCCGCAACGATTTCAGCGCGATTTGCCCTGTCCAGCCTCGTGAGCGAAAACATTCCGTTTCCCTTTCGACCCAAATCAGCTGCTTATCGCCGCCATCCCGTCTCGCAGGAGGGACGTATCGCGATCGTCACGGACGTTGGGATGGGATGCGGTGGACGCGGCAGCGTCGTCGCGCGAGGAGGTCGCCGGGCGAGTCCTTAAGGATCTCGTGAGCGATCGTCCCGCGCGGAGACGAACGACGTTGCTTTCGCCTTCGCCAATGTTTGCCGGATGTGCACATGCCGGCAAAACCTCTTGGCGGAGACGGGTCGCGTACGGCTAAACCGTGTGGTCCTGGCACCCGTTGCTGGTGTCAAGCTGGCGGAGATTGGCAAAGCCCGACCGGGCCTTCGCTGGATCGCTCATCCGTCAGCGACGGTGACAAGACGAATTCGTCGCCGGGGAGATCACGGCATACGCCGTTCCAACCATTGCGTGCGGGAATGCCGGGTGATCCGGTGCGACCGTGGTGACTACCGTGTGCTACCTAACATTGCACACGGGCTGCGGGTGCACCGAGCACCCGGCATTCCCCGCGCCCTCTCTCGAGGGTCGCGCCACGCCCGCTATCGAGGGGCGGATGACTTCGCAAAGCTCGGGCAAAGTGTGTCGCGAGGACGCTGAAACGTGGCTTCTCGTCATTGCGAGCGAAGCGAAGCAATCCAGGGACCACACAACGCGGCCCCTGGATTGCTTCGGCTTTGCTCCTCGCAATGACGGTGTGGCGAAGCGCCGTAGGATGGGCACGGCGCCTCGCTCGATCCGGTGGCGGTATGACGATGATGGCCCGAAAGGTCGCGACCGTGTCTAGCTCTTGTTCTTCTGGCCGTAGGTCAGCAGGCCGGCCTTGTCCTTGGGCGGATACGCGCGCATCGCTTCCTCGTTCGGCTCGGTGCCCCAGCCGGGACGGTCGGACAGGATCAGATGGCCGTCGACGATCTCAGGCACATGCGTGAAGATCTCGTGGTCCCAGGCCAGCCGGTCGATATCGGTTTCCATGATCCGCAAATTTGGCACCGCCGCGCTGAAATGCGCGTTCATCATGGTGCAGAGGTGGCCGTAGAAATTATGCGGCGCGACGTTGACCTCGCAGGCTTCGGCCGCCGCGGCAACCTTCATCGACTGCCACACGCCGTTCCACGGCGTATCGATGATCGCGACATCCATCGCCTGCTCGCGGAAGAACGGGAGGAATTCGCGCAGGCCGGTCAGGGTCTCGCAGGACGAAATCGGATGCGGGCTTTGCCGCCTGATATAGCCGAGCGCTTCCGGGCTGAAACTGTCGATCTCGATCCAGAACATGTCGAGGTCGGCGATCTCGCGAAGAATCTTGAGGTAGCCCTCGGTCTTGGCGTTGAAGTTGAGGTCGAGCAGGATATCGACGTCGGGTCCGGCGCCGTCGCGGATGGCTTCGAGATGCATCCGCAGATCGCGCAGCACCCGTCGGTCGACATTGATCTCGGGCAGGAACGGCACGCCGAAGCCGGGCCGCCAGCCCTGCGGCTTGCCGTCGGTGTAGGTGAAGATGTTGGTCTTCAGCGCGGTGAATTTCTTCTCGCGCACCTCGCGGCCGATCGCCTTGACGCCGTCGAGATCGGTGATCGCGGGCTTGTACCAGGAGGGGTGGTTGATGCGCCAGGTCGCGCAATGCGACCAGTAGACCCGGATCCGGTCGCGGACCTTGCCGCCGAGCAGTTCATAGCAGGGCACGCCCAGCACCTTGCCCTTGACGTCGAGCAGCGCGTTCTCGATCGCGCCCAGCGCCTGCGCGATCAGGCCGCCGCTGGAGGGGCGGGTGGCGGCGGTCAGTTCGGCATAGATGCGCTCATGCTGCAGCGCATTCTGGCCGACCACGCGCGCCGAGAGCCGCTGGATCGCGGCGCCGAGCCCCGGCGAGCCGAAGCCCTCGTCGAATTCGCTATAGCCGACGACGCCGTCCTCGGTGGTGATCTTGACGAAATGGTAGTTGCGCCAGCCGGCGTCGCACGCCAGCGTCTCGACGCTGCGCACACTGGTATTCCCAGCCATGGTGTTCCCTCGGTCTTGTTGTTGGTTCTGGTGTCTTACCGGTTACTCGGCCGCGCGGGAATAGCCTTCATAGGGCACCACGTTGTCGTCGGCCTGGTCGATCTTCTTGTGCACCATGCTGAACACGACCGGGAACGAACATCAGGGTGGCGACGGTGGCGAAGATCAGGCCGCCGATCACGGCGCGGCCGAGCGGGGCGTTCTGCTCGCCGCCTTCGCCCAGGCCCAAGGCCATCGGCAGCATGCCGATGATCATCGCCAGCGCGGTCATCATCACGGGACGGATACGAACGAAGCCGGCTTCCAGCGACGCGGCGATCGGGTCGCCGAGCGCTGCGAAGCGTTCGCGCGCGAACGAGATCACCAGCACGCTGTTGGCGGTGGCGACGCCCATGCACATGATGGCGCCGGTCAGCGCCGGCACCGACAGCGTGGTGTGGGTGATGAACAGCATCCAGACGATGCCGGCCAGGGCTGCCGGCAGCGCCGTGATGATCACGAACGGGTCGGACCAGGACTGGAAGTTCACCACGATCAACAGATAGATCAGCACCACGGCGCCGAGCAATCCGAACAGCAGGCCCGAGAACGAGCTCTCCATGGTCTGGACCTGGCCGACCAGCGCCACCGAACTTCCCTTGGGCAATTCCTTCGCCATTTCGGCGATGGCCTGGCGGATGTCGGCGGCCACCGAGCCGAGATCGCGGCCTTGCGGGGTGGCGTAGATCTGCACCAGCGACTGGATGTCGTATTGCGACACCACCGCGTTCGAGGTCGAGCGGGTGATGTTGGCGATGCCGCCGAGGATCACCGGCGAGGGCGTGCCGGTGACGGCGGTCATCGGCAGGGTTTCCAGCGAACTCAGCGAGTCCAGCTGGTATTGCGGCGTCTGCATCACGATCGAATAGGACACGCCGTTGTCGGGATCGAGGTAATAGGTCGGCGCGACCTGCGAGCTGCCGGCGAGATTGACCACCATGCTGTTGGCGACGTCGCGCTCGGTCAATCCGACATATTGCGCGCGGGTGCGGTCGACATCGACGTTGAAGCTCGGACTGCGCGAGGATTGCTGGATCCGTGCATCGGCGACGCCGGGAATGCGGCGGACCTTGGCCAGCAGCTTGTTGGCGTAGCCGAAATTGCCGTCGAGATTGGCGCCGCGCACCTCGATGTCGATCGGCGCCGGCGCGCCGAAATTGAGGATCTGGTTGACGATGTCGGCGGGCAGGAACGCAAAGCTCAATCCGGGGAATTGCGCCGGCAGCTTTTCGCGCAGCGCCTTGACGTAGTTTTCGGTCGGCTCGTGGCCTTCCCGGAGCTTGATCTGGATATCGCCGTCCTGCGGACCGATCACGCCGGTGTTGTTATAGGTCATGTTGATGCCGCTGATCGGCATGCCGATATTGTCGGCCATGGTGTCGATCTCGTCGGACGGGATCACCGTGCGAATGGCCTTCTGCACGTCGGCGAACTGGTTGGCGGCGTCCTCGACCCGGGTGCCGACCTGGGTCCGCACATGCATCAGGATCTGGCCGGCGTCGACCGAGGGGAAGAAGTTGCGGCCGAGATACGGCACCAGCGCGAACGACGCCCCGACCAGGCAGACGAAGCCGATCACGAAGGTCGGCCGGTGCATCAGCGCCAGTTCCAGCAGGTCGCGATAGCCGGCGCGGAAGCGCTCGAACCCGGCCTCGAAGCCGCGCTGGAATTTGACCAGCGGATTGCGGGTCGGCGGCGCGTGGCCTCCCTCGTGATGCACATGCGGATGCAGCAGATATTTCGCCATGGTCGGCACCAGCGTGCGCGACAGGATGAACGACCACACCATCGCGAACATCACGGCTTCGGCCATCGGCACGAACAGGAAGCGCGCGATGCCGGACAGGAAGAACATCGGCATGAACACGATGCAGATGCAGAGCAGCGACACGAAGGCCGGCACCACGATCTGGTTGGCGCCGTCGAGGATCGCCTCCTCGACCTGCTTGCCCTGTTCGAGATGGTAATTGATGTTCTCGATCGTCACCGTGGCTTCGTCGACCAGGATGCCGACCGCGAGCGCGAGCCCGCCGAGGGTCATGATGTTCAGCGTCTCGCCGATCGCCGCCAGCATGATGATGGAGCCGAGCACGGCCAGCGGAATCGAGGTCGCGATGATGATGGTCGAGCGCCAGCTGCCGAGGAACAGCAGGATCATCACGCTGGTCAGTACCGCGGCGATGATGCCTTCGCGGGCAACGCCGGTGATGGCGCCGCGCACGAACAGCGACTGGTCGCCGATGAAGCCGATCTTGAGCGCGTCCGGCAGCGAGGGCTTGTACTCCTCGACCTTCTTCTTGATGCCGGCGATGATGTCCAGGGTCGAGACCGAACCGGCCTTCAGCACCATCATCAGCACCGAGCGGTTGCCGTCGACATGCACGATGTTGGTCTGCGGCGGATTGCCGTCGCGCACGGTGGCGACGTCGCGGATATAGACCATGGCGCCGTTGACGGTCTTGATCGGGAGGTCGCCGAGTTCGGCGATCTTGAGCGGCGAATTGTTGAGCTGGACGGTGTATTCGAAATTGCCGATCTTCTCGGTGCCGACCGGCGTGATCAGGTTCTGCGCCGCCAGCGTGTTGGCGACGTCCTGTCCCGACAGCCCGCGCGACTGCAGCGCGGTCGGATCGAGATCGATCTGGATCTGGCGCGACTTGCCGCCATAGGGGTAGGGGATCGCCGCGCCCGGCACGGTCACCAGCGGCGTGCGCAGCTGGTTGATGCCGATGTCGGCGAGGTTCTGTTCGGTCAGGCCTTCGCCCGACAGCGCGAGCTGGATGATCGGCACCGTGGAGGCGCTGTAGTTCAGGATCAGCGGCGGCGTGGCGCCGGGCGGCAATTGCTTCAGCAGCGTCTGCGAGATCGCGGTGACCTGCGCGTTGGCGGTGCGGATGTCGACGTTGGGCTGGAAGAAGATCTTGACGATGCCGAAGCCGTTATAGGAATTGGCGACGATGTGCTCGATGTCGTTGACCGTGGTGGTCAGCGAGCGCTCGAACGGCGTGGTGATGCGGCCGGACATCTGGTCGGGCGGCAGGCCCGTGTATTGCCAGACCACGCCGATCACGGGAATCCGGATATCGGGAAAGATGTCGGTCGGGGTGCGCATCGCGGCCAGCGGCCCGATGATCAGGATCAACAGCGCGAGCACCACGAACGTGTAGGGTCGGCTGAGGGCGATCCTGACGATGCCATTCATGGGTGCGCTTCTCGATCAATCGCTGGAGAGCCGACGACACTGCAACCGGTTGTGCAATATTCACGCCGTCAGCTTCTCGCATCGCGCGAGCGCGTTTTCCAATCACTAAGTTCTCATTGAAAGTGCTGGAATATTACGGATCTGTAATTTGGCGGCTATCGAAAAGGCCTTGTGGCATAGGCTTTAGCGATGACAGCGATACCAGACGCCGTCATCGCCCTGAAAATAACCCGGCCGCGGGTTGTGGTGCCGATAGTTGCGGTTGCAATAGATCACGCCGAAGTGTGAACCGCCTGTGGGCGAGAAGCCGAACACGCCGGCGGCGCCGAGCCAGGCGCTGCCCGGATTGGCGGCGAAGTCGCCCGGAAACAAGCCGTTGTTCTGAAAATCCCTGGTGTCATCACGGCCGTCATAATGCCATCCGGTGGTCGGCGGCACGTCGCGGCGCAGGAACGGCGGATGGGCGTCCTGCGCGGAGGCAGCTGGCGCCAGCGCCGCAAGCGAGGTCAGGAGAATGGCCGTCAGGAGGGCTGCTCTACGCATCGGGTCCGTCATCCGCAACATGGCCGGTTGGTCCCCCAATCGCCCTTCCAGCCGGCGAGCCTGCCGCGCCGGAATTGCAGATACAGGCCGTCGCGCCGATCCGACAACGCGCTGCCTTTGACATTGGCCAGCGCCAGAAACGTCTCGTTGCCGGGGCGGCCCCGGACGTAAATCAATGTCACGCCGAGCGCCGCGGCGGCCTGTTCGACATCCATGCCGAAGGCCAGCGGGGTGTTGTTGTTGACCTGCGCGCGCGCCGGCGAGGGCGCGATGATAGCGAACGCGGCGATCCAGATCGCGGCGGCGAACAACATCCGGTGGGCGAGGCGCTTCATTGCGGGGCCTCCGGCGGCAACGCGGTTGCGAGTTTGCGGTCCGGCGTCCAGCCGCCGCCGAGCGCCTGGAACAGGCTGCTGGCGGCCAGCAGCTTGGTCAGCCGCACCTGCGCCAGGGTGTTTTCGGCGGTGAGCAGCGTCTGCTGGGTTTGCAGCACGGTGATCAGATTGACGGTGCCGGCGCGCAACTGCGTCTCCGAGACGTCGAAGGCTTTTTGCGAATTGGTCGACCGCCTCGATCTGCAGCCGTTCCTGCAAGGTGGTCTGCGACAGCGCGACCAGCGCCTTCTCGACATCGGCGAAGGCCGACAGCACCGCCTTGCGATAGGCCTGCAGATTTTGCAGTTGCACGCCCTTGGCCTGCTTCAACTGGCTTTCCAGCAGGATAGCCGTCGAACAGCGGCTGGGTCAGTCCGGCGGCCAGCGTGTAGTACCAGGCGCCGGGGCCGAACAGCGCCGCCAGCGCCGCGCTCTGCACGCCGGTTGTCGCGGTCAGCTGGATCTGCGGAAAGAACGCCGCGCGCGCCGATTCGACGCTGAAATTCGAGGACGCCAGTTGCGCCTCGGCCTGCCGGATGTCGGGCCGCTGGTAGAGCAATTCCGACGGCAGGCCCGGCGTCACGCGCGGCACCGCGATCGAGGTCAAAGTGCCGCCGTTGACGTTGAAATTCGCCGGCGCGCGCGCCACCAGCACCGCCAGCGCGGCGATGTTCTGCCGCAGCGTGACTTCGAGCGGCGGGATCGCGGCGCGCTCGGTCGAGACCAGCGCCTCCTGCTGCGACAGGTCGAGCTGCGAGGCGGTGCCGCCGGCGAATTGCTGCTTGATCAGCGTCAGGATGCGTTCGGCGGCGGCGAGGTTGCGCCGCGCGACCCGCAACTCGTCCTGCGCCGCCAGAACCTGGAAATAGGTGTTGGCGACGGTGACGATGGTCGTCAGCGTCACCACTTCGCGATTGTAGCGCGAGACGGTGGCGTTTTCCTCGGCGGCATAGAGCGTCGCGCGATTCTTGCCCCAGAAGTCGAGCATGTAGCTGGCGGTCAGGCCGGAGCTGTATTGCGAGATATTCGATCCGTTGCTGCCGGTGGCGCCGGTGATCAGGCTGTTGGTGCTCCCCGTCTGCGACCCGAAGTGCTCCTGCTCGGCGTTCACCGTGCCGGTGACCGACGGCAACAGCGGCGCGCCGGAGACGCCGACCTGGGCGTCGGCCTGGATGATCTGGGCAGCCGCAACCGCGATATCGAGATTGAAGATCTGCGCCTCCTCCATCAGCGCGGTCAGTTCGTTGGAGCGGAAGCCGCGCCACCAGTCCAGCGCCGGCACCGCGGCGTCGGGCGAATGCTTCACGCCCTCGCGATAGGCGCCGGGGACCTCGAGATTGAGCTCGGGCTGTTCCGAGCCGAGGATGCAGCCGGACAGGCCGGGCGCCAGCAGCAGGATCGCGAGCAGCGGCGCCAGTGGCCTACGGCCGGGCGCAGGCGCGGATGATGTCGATGGGCACGCGTCGTCACTCATGGGGCACCGGTTGGAGCTTGCGGCCAAATGGCGTGCGGCATCGCCGCGTCCGCCAAACAGCCCGCGCCTCGCCCCGGCATGGCACGGGGCGCGATTCAGCGCTAGGTCTGAGATGGAGGGTTGCTGTTGACATCTATTCGCCGGGTTGCAGCGAGGCGCGCGGCGTCGCGCCGCGCGGAGCCGCTGGCTCCAGAGCCGGAACCGGTCCAGGTACAGGTAGATCACCGGGGTCGAATACAGCGTCAGCACCTGGCTCAGGATCAGGCCGCCGACGATGGCGATGCCGAGCGGCTGGCGCAGTTCGCCGCCGTCGCCGATGCCGATCGCCAGCGGCAGCGCGCCGAGCAGCGCGGCCATGGTGGTCATCATGATCGGGCGGAAGCGCAGCAGGCAGGCCTCGTAGATCGCGTCATACGAACTGAGCCCGCGGCTGCGCTCGGCCTCGAGCGCGAAATCGATCATCATGATGGCGTTCTTCTTGACGATGCCGATCAGCAGGATCACGCCGATCAGCGCCATGATGCTGAACTCGGTGTTGAACGCCATCAGCGCCAGCAGCGCGCCGACGCCGGCCGAGGGCAGGGTCGACAGGATGGTCAGCGGATGGACGTAGCTCTCATAGAGCACGCCGAGCACGATGTAGATCGTCACCAGCGCCGCCAGGATCAGGAACGGCTGGTTGGCGAGCGAATCCTGGAACGCCTTCGCGGTGCCCTGGAAGGTGCCGCGGATGGTGGCGGGCACGCCGATCCGGTTCATGGTGGCGTCGATGGTCGCGACCGCGTCGCTGAGCGACACGCCGGGCGGCAGGTTGAACGAAATGGTGTTGGCGACCAGCAGGCCCTGGTGATTGACCGCCAGCGGCGTCGCGCCCTGCTTGAAGCTGCGCGACCGCCGACAGCGGAATCATGGTCTCCTGGTTGGTGGTGACCGCGGCGCCGGTCGAGGCGCACGCCCTTGCCGGTGGCGCCGATCGAATTGGTGGCGGCGTTGCGCGCGGCCTGGGCATTGGCGGAAGTGGTCGGAAGACGCCGGGTGCGACGATGGTGCCGGCCACCGCATTGGTGGCCTGCGAGCCGCCGACCGAGCCGCCCGACGTGCTGACATAGACGTCCTTCAGCGTCTCCGGGTTCTGCCAGTACCGCGGCGCGACTTCCATGATCACGTGATACTGGTTGCGCGCGACATAGATGGTCGAGACCTGGCGCTGGCCGAAGGCGTCATAGAGCGTGTTGTCGATCTGGCTGACGGTGACGCCGAGTTGCGCGGCGGCGTCGCGGTCGATCACCAGGTCGGATTCGAGCCCCTTGTTCTGCTGGTCGCTGTTGACGTCGGCCAGGTTGGGCTCGCGCTGCAGCGCCGCCGCGATCTTCGGCGACCATTCGTTGAGTTCCTCCAGGGTCGGACCCTGCAGGGTGTATTGATATTGCGCATTGCTGGCGCGGCCGCCGACCCGGATGTCCTGCACGGCCTGCAGGAACAACGTCGCGCCGGGCACGACAGCCATTCTTCGCCGCAACCGTGCGATCACGCCGTCGACCGAGATGCCGCGCTCGCTCAGCGGTTTCAGCGAGACGAACATGAAGCCGGAATTGGTCTGGCCGCCGCCGGTGAAGCCGACCACGGTATCGACCGCCGGATCGTCCTTGATGATGTTGACGAACTGCGCCAGCTTCTGCTGCATCAACTGGAACGAAATGCTCTGGTCGGCCTGGATCGAGCCGATCATCCGGCCGGTGTCCTGCTGCGGAAAGAAGCCCTTCGGGATCGACGACATAGAGATAGAAATTGAGGCCGAACACCGTGAAGAAGATCAGCATCATGGTGAAGGGATGGCGCAGCGCCGACGTCAGGCTGCGCCGGTAGATGTTCAGCATCGCCTCGAAGAAGCGCTCGCTCAATTGATACAGCCGGCCGTGCGGCTTGCCGACGTCGCTGCGCAGCAGCACCGCGCACATCATCGGCGTGGTGGCCAGCGACACCGCCAGCGAGATCAGGATCGCGATCGAGATCGTCATCGCGAATTCGCGGAACAGGCGGCCGATGATGCCGCCCATCAGCAGGATCGGGATGAACACCGCGATCAGCGACATGCTCATCGACAGCACGGTGAAGCCGACCTCGCTGGCGCCCTTGAGCGAGGCTTCCAGCGGCGTCATGCCGTCCTCGATGTGGCGGGTGATGTTCTCCAGCACCACGATGGCGTCGTCGACGACGAAGCCGGTCGCGACCGTCAGCGCCATCAGCGACAGATTGTCGAGGCTGTAGCCCATCAGGTACATCGCCGCGAAGGTCGCGACCAGCGAGACCGAGACCGCGACCATCGGGATCAGGGTGGCGCGCAGGTTCCGCAGGAACGCGAACACCACGACGATGACCAGCACGACCGCCAGGATCAGCGTGCGCTCGACATCGCGCAGCGAGGTGCGGATCGTGGTCGAGCGGTCGACCGCCATGCCGACGTCGATCGCGGGCGAAATCGAGGCCCGCAATTGCGGCATCAGCTCCTTGACGCGGTCGACCGTGCTGATGATGTTGGCGCCGGGCTGCCGGTACAGGATGATCAGCACCGCCGGCTTGCCGTTGGCGAGGCCGGAATTGCGCAGATTTTCGACGCCGTCGGTGACCTCGCCGACGTCGGACAGGTGCACCGCCGCGCCGTTGCGGTAGGCGACGATCAGCGACTGGTAGTCGGCGGCCTTGTTGGCCTGGTCGTTGGCGTAGATCTGATAGCGCTGGTCGCCGACGTCGATCCCGCCCTTCGGGCTGTGCGCGTTGGCGCTGGCGAGCGCCGCGCGGACGTCCTCGAGGCCGATGCCGTATTTGTAGATCGCCTGCGGGATCAGGTCGACGCGCACCGCGGGCAGCGAGCTGCCGCTGACGCCGACTTCGCCGATGCCCTCGACCTGCGACAGCTTCTGCGCCAGCACGGTCGAGGCCGCGTCGTAGAGATCGCCGCGCGTCATCGTGTCCGACGTCAAGGTCAGGATCAGGATCGGCGCGTCGGCGGGATTGACCTTGCTTGTAGGTCGGATTGGCTGCGCAGGCTGGTCGGCAGATCGGCGCGGGCGGCGTTGATCGCGGCCTGCACGTCGCGCGCGGCGCCGTCGATGTCGCGGTTCAGGCCGAATTGCAGGGTGATGCGGGTCGATGCCAACCGAGGATGGACGAGGTCATCTCGGTGACGTCGGCGATCTGCCCGAGATGACGCTCCAGCGGGCTCGCCACCGTGGTCGCGACGTCCTCCGGGCTGGCGCCCGGCAACGTCGCCCGCACCGAGATGGTCGGGAAATCCACCTGCGGCAGCGGCGACACCGGCAGCTTGAAAAACGCCACCGCGCCCGCCGCCGCCAGCCCAAAGGTCAGCAACGTCGTTGCGACCGGCCGGCGAATGAAGGGCGTGGAGAGCGACCATGGTCAATTCGTCAGTTCGATGTCTCAGGTGGTTCGTTGGCGGGACCGCCTTCGCGGGTGCGGCCGGCGAACCGGATCGCAAGGCGGTCGAACCAGAGATAGATCACCGGCGTCGTGAACAGCGTCAGCATCTGGCTGACCAGCAGGCCGCCGACGATCGAGATGCCGAGCGGATGGCGCAATTCGGAGCCCGCGCCGGTGCCGAGCATCAGCGGCAGCGCGCCGAGCACCGCGGCCATGGTCGTCATCAGGATCGGCCGGAAGCGCAGCAGGCAGGCCTGATAGATCGCCTCGCGCGGCGGCTTGCCTTCGTTGCGCTCGGCGTCGAGCGCGAAGTCGATCATCATGATGGCGTTCTTCTTGACGATGCCGATCAGCAGGATGATGCCGATGATCGCGACGATGGTGAGGTCGTCGCCGGCCAGGATCAGCGCCAGCAGCGCGCCGATGCCGGCCGAGGGCAGGGTCGACAGGATGGTGATCGGATGGATGAAGCTCTCATAGAGCACGCCGAGCACGATATAGACCGTGACGATCGCCGCCAGGATCAGGAACAGCTGGTTGGACAGCGATGACTGGAACGCCAGCGCCGCGCCCTGGAAGCTGGTGATGACGCTGGCGGCAGGCCGATGTCGATCTGCGCCTGCTTGATCGCATCGACCGCGTCGCCGAGCGAGGCGCCGGGCGCCAGGTTGAAGGACACCGTGGCGGACGGGAAACTGCCCGAGATGCGAGACCTGCAGCGGCGCGGTTTCCTGCCGCATCTTGGCCATCACCGCCAGCGGCACCGGCGCGCCGCCGACCGACGACGGCAGATAGATCGACGACAGCGAATCTGCAGCGAGGTCTGCAGCGCCGGGTCGGCTTCGAGGATGACGCGATACTGGTTCGAGTTGGTGAAGATGGTCGAGACGATGCGCTGGCCGTAGGAGTCGTACAGCGCGTTGTCGATGGTGGCCGGCGTGATGCCGAAGCGGGCGGCCTGGTCGCGGTCGATCTCGACGAATACCGACAGGCCCTGCGCCGAGATGTCGCTGCTGACATCGGCGAACTGCGGCAGCGTGTTCAGCTTGTCGACCAGCTTGGGCGTCCATTCGGCCAGCTGCGCCGGATCGGCATCCTGCAGGATGAACTGATACTGGGTGCGGCTGACGGTGCCTTCGATGGTCAGGTCCTGCACCGGCTGCATATAGAGCGTGATGCCGGTCAGCGACGCCGTGGAGTCCTTGATGCGCTGCATCACCGTCGCGACGCCGGCCTTGCGCTGCGTCATAGCGGCTTCAGGTTGATCAGGATGCGGCCGCTGTTGAGCGTGGTGTTGGTGCCGTCGACGCCGATGAACGACGACAGGCTGTCGACCGTCGGGGTCTTTCAGGATCGCGCTGGCGAGCTGCTGCTGCCGTTCCGCCATCGCGGCGTAGGACACCGATTGCGGCGCTTCCGAGATCGCCTGGATCACGCCGGTGTCCTGCAGCGGGAAGAAGCCCTTGGGAATGACGATGTAGAGCAGGCGGTCAGCGCGAAGGTGCCGAGCGCGATCAGCAGCACGAAGGTCTGGCGATCGAGCACCCAGTTCAGCGCGTGGCCGTAGATATTCGATGATCCTGTCGAAACCTTCGCGGCTGTAGCGCTGGAACGCGTTCTCGCGGGCCTCGGTCTCGGGCTTCAGCAGCTTGGCGCAGGCCATCGGCACCAGCGTCAGCGACACCACCGCCGAGATCAGGATGGTCACCGACAGCGTGATGGCGAATTCGCGGAACAGCCGCCCGACCACGTCGCCCATGAACAATAGCGGGATCAGCACCGCGATCAGCGAGACCGTCAGCGAGATGATGGTGAAGCCGATCTGTTCGGAGCCCTTGAGGCGCGGCCTGCAGCGGCGTCTCGCCTTCCTCGATGTAGCGCGAGATGTTCTCGATCACGACGATGGCGTCGTCGACCACGAAGCCGGTCGCGATCGTCAGCGCCATCAGCGACAGATTGTTGAGGCTGAAGCCGAACAGGTACATCGCGCCGAGCGTGCCGACCAGCGACAGCGGCACCGACAGGCTCGGGATCAGCGTGGCGCGGGCGTTGCGCAGGAACACGAAGATCACCAGCACCACCAGCAGCACGGCGAGCGACAATTCGAATTCGACGTCGTGCACCGAGGCGCGGATGGTGATGGTGCGGTCGGTCAGGATGTTGAGGTCGATCGCGGAGGGCAGCGAGGCCTGCAGCTGCGGCAGCAGCGACTTGATGCCCTCGACCACCGCGATGACGTTGGCGCCGGGCTGGCGCTGGATGTTCAGGATGATCGCCGGGGTCTCGTTCATCCAGGCGCCGAGCTTGTCGTTCTGCGGCGCCGTCGACGACGTCGCCGACATCGCTGAGCCGGACCGGCGAGCCGTTCTTGTAGGCGACGATCAGCGATTTGTAGTCGGCGGCGTTCCTGATCTGGTCGTTGGCGTTGATGGTGTAGGCGCGCATCGCGCCGTCGAAATTGCCTTTCGGCGTATTGACGTTGGCGTTGCCGAAGCGTGGTGCGCAGATCGTCGATGTTGAGGCCGTAGGCCGCGAGCTTGCGGATGTCGGCCTGGATGCGCACCGCGGGCCGCTGGCCGCCGCTGATAGGCTGACCAGGCCGACGCCGGGAAGCTGCGAGATCTTCTGCGCCAGCCGGGTGTCGACGAAATCCTCCACCTGGGTCAGCGGCATGGTCTTCGAGGTCAGGCCCGAGCGTCAGGATCGGCGCGTCGGCCGGATTGACCTTGGCGTAGATCGGCGGCGCCGGCAGATCGGTCGGCAGCAGATTGCCGGCGGCGTTGATCGCGGCCTGCACTTCCTGTTCGGCGACGTCGAGCGAAATGCGTCAGGCCGAACTGCAGCGTGATCACCGACGCGCCGGCCGAACTGATCGAACTCATCTGGTTGAGGTTCGGCATCTGGCCGAACTGCACCTCCAGCGGCGCGGTCACCGACGACGTCATCACGTCGGGGCTGGCGCCGGGATAGAAGGTCTGCACCTGAATGGTCGGGTAATCGACCTCGGGCAGGGCGGCGACCGGCAGGAATCGGAACGCCAGCAGGCCGGACAGCATGATGGCGATCATCAGCAGCGTGGTCGCAACCGGCCGCATGATGAACGGTTGCGACGGACTCATTGCTTCTGTCCGTCGTCTTGTTTCTGACCGTTGTCTTTCTGGCCGCTATCCTGCTTCTGGCCGCCGTCCGATCGTCGTCGCCGGCCGGTCTTTTCGCCATCGGGCGGCGCAGCGCCGGGGCCGGCGGATGGCGCGTTGGTATCGGCCTCCGAGCGCACGTTGATCTTGGCGCCGTCGCGCAGCTTGTCGGCGCCGTCGACCACGATCTTGTCGCCGGGCTGCAAGCCGCTGCTTCACCTCGACGCGGTCGCCATCGGTGACGCCGAGCTCGACCTTGCGCACCGAGACGGTGTTGTCGGCGTTGACGAGATAGACGAAGGTGCCGGGCACGCCGCGCTGCACGCCGGCGGTCGGCATCGATCGTGACGTCCTTGTGGGTGTCGAGCAGCAGCTGAACGTTCACGAACTGGTTCGGATACAGCGCTTCGTTATCGTTCGGAAACTGCGCGCGCAGCTTGATGGTGCCGGTGGTGGGATCGATCTGGCTGTCGAAGGTCTGCAGCGTGCCGTCGGCGATCTTTTTGGCGCCGCTGCGGTCGAGCGCGGTGGCGGGCAGCATCGCGCCGGCCTGCATCCGCTTCGAGATCGCCTGCAGATTGTCCTCGGGCACCGTGAACAGCACGCTGATCGGCTTCAATTGCGTGATCACGACGATGCCGTTGGTATCGCCGGGCGTGACGTAATTGCCCTGGTCGACCTGGCGCAGGCCGACCCGGCCGTCGAGCGGCGACAGGATGTGGCAATAGTGCAGGTTCACCTCGGCGGATTTGACCGCGGCGCGGTCGGCTTCCACCGTGCCCTGGTCCTGCGCCACCAGCGCCACCTGCGTATCGAGCGTCTGGCGCGGCACGGCGTTCTGCGCCGCCAGGCCCTGATAGCGCGTGAGATCGACCTGCGCGCCCTTCAGCAGCGCCTCGTCGCGCGCCAGATTGCCGTTGGCCTGCGCCAGCGCGGCTTCATAGGGCCGCGAATCGATCTCGGCGAGCAGGTCGCCTTTCTTGACCTCGTCGCCTTCCTTGAAATCGATCTTCTGCAGATAACCGCTGATCTGGCTTCGGATCGTCACGGTCGCCAGCGACGTCACGGTGCCGAGCGCATTGAGATTGATGTTGATGTCGCCCTTGCCGACCACTTCCGGCACGATCGACATCGGCGCGGCGTTGCGGCCGTTGCGCCCGCCGGCTTGCTCCGGCGCGGCGCTGTGCTTGGTCCACCAGACGATGCCCGCCACAATGATCAGCAGCAACAGGCAGGTTCCGACGAATCGCCAGGGTGAGCGCGTCTTGAGCGCCGGCGGCGCGCCCGATGGCGGCGCTTTCTGCGGCGTGGCTTCCTGAGGGGGCTTGATCGGCTGGTTCATCAGCGTTCCATCACCGAATGCGCATTCATGGGCAGGCCTCTTGTGTTGCGTGACCGGTCGAGGCGTGAGGTCGCTCCAACAAACCGTGACGGCCGGTCATTGTAGGCGTTTAAGGCAATATTTCGCAACTGCACAGGGCGGCGATCTCACGCGGCGAACAGCGCTTATCGCATTAATAATTGGAAAGAATTCTAGGCTTTGTCGACAGGTTTCGCCAGCCATTAGGCCACTAGGCTTACGCCAATTCGATGCGCCGGGTGCGGCGCTAAAAGCACGGTTCCAATCCATTTAGCGCGGCCGGTCTGAAGAAAACATCATGTTCAAATCGGTGGATGCGGATAGGGTGGGTCAAGTTGGGCGAAACGGTGCAAGCAGGCTGAAGAACCGGCGGCAAAAAGCGGTGATAATGATGGCAAACTCCCGCGTTCGGCGATTGCGAGATCATCTTCCGGGTCGGTCGTCGTGACCACGCTTCGCGTGGCCGTGGTCGGTCTCGGCAAGATCGCGAGGGATCAGCACATCCCGGCGATCACGGCCACCGAAGGTATCGAACTCGCCGCGACGGTCGATCCCGGTACCGCGATCGACGGCGTCACGCATTTTGCAACTCTGGAAAAATTGCTGGCGGCGAAGAAGCTGTTCGACGCGGTGGCGCTGTGCACGCCGCCGCAGGCACGTCAGGCGCTGGCGTCGGCGGCATTGAAAGCCGGCAAGCATGTGCTGCTGGAAAAGCCGCCCGGCGAGACCGTCAGCGAACTGACGCCGCTGATCGCCGCGGCCCGGCAAAGCGGGCGCACGCTGTTCACGGCATGGCATTCCCGCTTCGCGCCCGCGGTCGAGCCGGCGCGATCGTTTCTCGCCGATCGCGAGATCAAATCGGTGACGGTGGAATGGAAGGAAGACGTCAGGATCTACCACCCCGGGCAAGCCTGGATCTGGGAGCCCGGTGGGGCCGGCGTGTTCGATCCCGGCATCAATGCGCTATCGATCATGACGCGGATCCTGCCGCGGCCGTTTTTCCTGACGCGCTCGGAATTATCCTTCCCGCGCAATCGCGCGGCGCCGATCGCGGCGGATCTCGTTTTTTCCGACGAGAGCGGCCTGCCGATCAAGGCCGCGTTCGACTGGCGCCAGACCGGAAAGCAGATCTGGGAGGTACGGGTCGAGACCGATTCGGGCCTGCTGACCCTGGCGGCCGGCGGCCGCCGCCTGGTCCATGGCGAGCGCGTCCTGGTCGATGCCGAGAAGGCGGAATATCCGGCGATCTATCGCCGCTTCACCGAACTGATCGCCAATGGCGTGTCCGATGTCGATCTGTCGCCGCTGATCCATGTCGCCGACGCGTTCATGCTGGGCCGGCGCCACGAGGTCGAGCCGTTCCAGGAGTGACGCGAATTAGGGCTGGTCGATGCGCTCGACCAGTTCAAACCGTTCACACCAGAGCATCATATCCGGCGCGTACCTTCCAAGTCGCGTGAAGTATCGCGTATGTGCGTCGCGCCAATATTGCAAAGACCGGTCGCCTTCACCCTCATCACGGGCAAACGCTTCGTCCACTTCGTCGAAGCGTCGCTTCGTCAGTTCAATCGTTTTGACGACGGCTTTCGGAACGCCCTGACCATCGAGGACGACCATCCGTTTCCCGACTTCCGCGGAAAGCAGGCCCTGACTTTCCGCCCAGCAGGTCGCACACTTGGTGCCCGACAGAACCAGCTCGAGGAGCGCGTTGGCCAGCTCGGGACCATCGCCGAACGAAAACGTCTCTAGATCACGCCAGTCCATGTGTAGAGGATTGATGTTCATCTTTGTCGGTGTCAAGGCGGCTTGACGGCGGCGGTCCCGCGAACGCGACCAGCAACAGGCCGAGCAGCGCGACGGCGGCAAGCAGGGCCCAGGCCTCGTTGGTGCTGAGCGCGAACGCGGCGCGCTCCACCATCGGCCGCAGATAGGCCTCGACCTGCGCGTCGGTCGCCCCGGCAGGGCGATGCGTGAACAATTCGACATCGAGCCCGATCGCTTGCGCCGCCGTGACGTCGCCGGCGATCAGGCGATCGCGCAAGGCATCGGCGTGAGCCCCGGTGCGGCCATAGAGGATGGTGTCGATCAGCGCGATGCCGATCGCGCCGCCGAGATTGCGCATCAGATTGAACAGCCCGCTGGCATCGGGCACCTGCGCGGCATTGAGCGCGCCAAGCGCCAGCCGGGTCGGCGGCAGCAGGCAGAACATGATGGCGATGCCGCGCAACACCTGCGGCCAGAACATCTCGTCGAAATCCGCGGCTCGGCTCTGGAAGGCGCCGCAGCCGAGCCCGAGCGCGAACAGGCAAAATCCCGCCGCCGAGAGCAGGCGCGGATCGCAACGGCTTTCCAGCGCGCCGGCGACCGGGGCGGCGATCAGTTGCGACACCCCGGTCACCAGCATGATGGTGCCGATCTCGAAGGCGTCGTGGCGGCGCACGAAGGCCAGAAACACCGGCATCAGATAGACCGAGCCGAACAGGCCGACGCCGAGACAGAAGCTTAAGGCACAGCCGATCGCAAAGGAGCGCGTGCCGAACAGCGTGAGATCGACGATCGGGTGCGCGGCCGTCAATGTCCGCACCGTAAACAAGCTTGCGGCCAGTGCGCTGATCGTCAGCGGCAGCGTGCACGGCCATGACAGCCAGCCGGATAACGGCGCGGCCTTCAGCGCGATCTCCAGGCTTGCCAGCGCGATCGCCATCAGCGCCAGCGACATCGCGTCGAGCATGGCGAGTTCACGCCAGCCGGGTTTTGCACGCGGCAGCAGAAACGGCGTCGCCGCCGCGGCGACCGATCCGGGAATGACGTTGATGAGGAACAGCCAGTGCCACGAATAAATGTCGGTGATCCAGCCGCCGACGACAGGGCCGATGGTCGGCGCCAGCACCGCCATGATGCCGGCCATGGTGGTCGCGAACGGATGCAGGCGGACCGGAAACAACAGAAACACCGCGGAGAACACCGCCGGGATCAGCACGCCGCCGGCAAAGCCCTGCAGCACCCGAAAGCCGACCAGGGTAGCGAAATCGCCGCTGAAGGCGCAGCCGATCGAGGCCAGCGTGAACAGGCCGACCGCCGATACGAACAGCCATCGCAAGGTCAGCACCCGCGTCAGCCATCCCGTCAGCGGGATCGCGACGATCTCGGCGATCAGATAGGCGGTCTGAATCCAGCTGATCGCGTCGGGCGAAATGCCGAGCGCATGCTGGATCGACGGCAATGAGGTGGCGACGACCTGGATGTCGAGGATCGCCATGAACATGCCGAGGCACATCAGCACGAAGCCGAGCCATGTCGCGGCGCGGGGCTCGGCGATCCCGGTTCGTTCACTCATGACGCAGCGCGAGGGCGCGGTTCTCGGCGCGAATCCGGATCGTCAGCACGGCGGCGTTGAGGACGGTGAAGATCGCGGCGATCCACGGCAGATCGAACACCAGCGGCAGCACCGCGATCTCGGCGGTGACGACGGCGTAATTGGGATGCGACAGGAAGCGATAGGGACCGGCCGATACCAGATGCTCGCCCGGCACCACGATGATCCGCGTGGTCCATCGCGATCCCAGCGTCCAGAACACCCAGCCGCGAAACACCTGCAACACGAGATAGACCGCGAGCGCGGTGGTGTCGACCGGTCGATCGGGCCCGAACAGCCACAGCGATAGCAGCCAGCCGCCATGGAGCGCGATCATCAGCGGATAATGCTCCGGCGAGAGCTCGACCGCGCCGCGCGCCATCAGTCTTCGGGTGTTGCGCCGGGCGTACAGCAGTTCGCCGGCCCGCTGCAGCGTGACCAGCACCAGGATGATTTCCGCCAGGCTCAAGCGGCGTGCCGCAACGCGACGCAGCTTGCGGTGAAGCCGGGCCCGAGTGCGGTCAGCACCGAGCGCGGCGGCAGGCCTGCCTTGCGCGCGCGCTCCAGCACGAACAGCACCGTGGGCGCGGACATGTTGCCGCAATCGGCGATCACCTCCCGCTCATGGTCGAGCGTGCCCTGGTCGAGCGACAACGCACTCTCCAGCGCGGCGATCACCCGCGTGCCGCCGGGATGACAGACGAAGCGATCGACGTCATCGGCCGCAAGCTGCATGCGGTCGAGGATGCCGCCGACCGCGGGGCCGAAATGGCTTCGAACGAAATCCGGAATGGTGCGCTGGAAGATCACGCCAAACCCCTCGGGATCGACATTCCAGCCCATGATGCCGAGCGTATCCGGCCACAGATGCTCGCCGGCATTCTCGATCTGCGTCGCGCCGCCATCGCCGGCCCGCAGGATGATCGCGGCGGCGCCGTCGCCGAACAGGCTGATGGCGACGATGTTGGCCGTGGTGAGCTGGTCGAGCCGCAGCGCCAGCGAGCACAGCTCGACCGCGACCATCAAGACATTGCTGCCCGGCCGCGCCTGCGCCAGCCGTGCGGCGATCGACAGGCCCGAGACGCCGCCGGCGCAGCCGAGGCCGAACACCGGCACCCGCGTGACGTCGGAACGAAAGCCCATCCGGCCGGCGACCCGCGCTTCGAGGCTCGGCGTCGCGATGCCGGTGGAGCAGACCGTGACGATGGTGTCGATGTCGTCGGCGGCCAGATCCGCATCGGCCAGCGCCTTTTCGGCGGCCTCGATGAACATGGCCTCGGCGCCCTGGAGAAAAGCCTCGGTGCGCTCCGGCCAGCCGCGCGGCTGCAGATACCAGTCGAACGGTTTGACGCCATGGCGCTTGCTGATGCCGGTATTGGCGAAGATGCTCGACAGCGTTTCGAATTGCGGCATGCGCGGTCCGAACACGTCCCACGCCGAGGCCAGCACATCTTTCTGCAAAAATACGTGGGGAGGGAGCGACGTCGCCAGCGATAGCAGCGCTGCGTTGGGCTTGGTAGCGGCAGCAGGCATCGCGTCGTTCTCCCCGATCTCCGTCATTCGGAGTAGGGAACAATCCTGTGGCGGGAATATTTCGCGGGCGAGGTCACTTAAAGGTGACAATCCGCAGCTTTGATGTTCTGGCCTCGCGAAGTCCTGCCGCAATTTTGCAACCGAGATCCTGCGCCGCGGGCCCTAGCGGGACCGTGACTTCCTATGCTTTGATGTGTCGATAAACCGGGAGCATAAGCCGTGACAAACGGCGCCGGCGGTCGATACCGCTGGACTGCCCGGCAAAAAAGGGAGGATCTGTGTTGAAACAGCCCGGCCGTACCATGCTGGCCAAAATCTGGGATCAGCATGTCATCGCGCGCGTCAGCGACGATACTGACCTGCTGCATGTCGATCGCCATCTGCTGCACGATCTCGGCGGCTCGCGCGGCCTGCTCGACCTCAAGAGCCGAGGCTTGACGGTCCACAGCCCTGAGCTGACCTTCGCGACGCCGGATCATGCGATATCCACCCAGCGCGGCCGTGCCGGCACCAGCAAGATCGGCATGGAATTGCTGGCGGCGCTGCGGGTCGAGACATCGGCCAGCGGCATTCAATTGTTCGATGTCGACCAGCCCGGGCAGGGCATCGTCCATGTGATCGGGCCCGAACTGGGCTTGAGCCTGCCGGGTTGCCTGATCGTCTGCGGCGACAGCCACACCTGCACCCATGGCGGTCTCGGCGCGCTCGCCTTCGGCATCGGCTCCAGCGAACTGACCCATGTGCTGGCGACGCAGGCGCTGATCCAGCGCCGCCCGAAAACCATGCGGGTCGAAATTCGAGGGCAAGCTGTCAGCTGGGCGTCACCGCCAAGGATCTGATCCTGGCGCTGATCGGCCATGTCGGCGCCGCCGGCGGCACCGGTTACGCGGTCGAATATGCCGGCAGCGCGATCCGCGACATGCCGGTCGAAGGCCGGCTTCACCATCTGCAACCTCTCGATCGAGCTCGGCGCCAAGATGGGCATGGTCGCGCCGGACGAGAAGACCTTACGAATATGTCAAGGGCCGGCCCTACGCGCCGAAGGGCGAGATGTGGGAGCAGGCGGTCAAGGCCTGGCGGCAATTGCCGAGCGATCCCGACGCGGTGTTCGACCGCGAAGTCGAGATCGACGTGACCAGAATCAAGCCGCAGGTGACCTGGGGGATCAGCCCCGAGCATGTCATCGGCGTCGACGGCCTCATTCCCGATCCACAGGCGATCGACGATCCGGCGCGGCGCGCCGCGCTGGAAACCGCGCTGGACTACATGGGCCTCAAGGCCGGGGCGCCGATCGCCGGCACGCCGGTCGACTGGGTGTTCATCGGCTCCTGCACCAACAGCCGGCTGAGCGATCTGCGCGCCGCCGCCGAGGTCGCGCGCGGCCGCAAGGTCGCGCCGGGCGTGCGGGCCTGGATCGTGCCGGGCTCGGAAAACGTCAAGCGCGACGCGGTCGCCGAAGGGCTCGACAAGATCTTCATCGAGGCCGGCTTCGAATGGCGCGAGCCCGGCTGCTCGATGTGCCTTGCCGCCAATGGCGAGACGGTGGCGCCGGGCCAGCGCTCGGTCTCGACCTCCAACCGCAATTTCATCGGCCGGCAAGGGCCGCGGGCGCGGACCCATCTCGCAAGCCCGGCGAGTGCGGCGGCGGCCGCGATCTCGGGCGCGATCGCCGACGTGCGGACCATGGAGCGCTGAGATGCCGAAACCCTTTACGCAACTGACCGCGATCGCGGCGCCGATCATGCGCACCAATATCGACACCGACGTGATCATCCGCATCGAGCGCCTGGTCGGCAACGGCATTCGCGGCACGCTCGGCAAATGGGCGTTCGGCTCGCTGCGCTATCTGCCCGACGGTTCGGAGAATCCCGAGTTCATCCTCAACCGCGAGCCCTATCGCGAGGCGGAGATCCTGGTCACCGGGCCGAATTTCGGCTGCGGCTCGTCGCGCGAAGGCGCGGTGTGGGCGCTGCAGGAACGCGGCATCCGCGCCGTGATCGGCTCGGGCTTCGGCGACATCTTCTTCGCCAATTGCTTCCAGAACGGCATCCTGCCGGTCATCGTCGACAAGGCCGATGGTCGACGGCGCTGGCCGCGGAGGTCGAACTGAGCCAGGGCGCAGGAAGGATCGCGATCGATCTGGAAGCGCAGACCATCACGTCGCCATCGGGCAAGACAGCATCGCTTCGAGATCGATCCGCGTCGTCGCGAGGGCCTGCTCGAAGGCCTCGACGAGGTCGCGCAGACGTTGCGGCGCGACGACTGAAATCAGGGCATTCCAGGCGGCCGATCGCGATCAGCGGCCGTGGATTCATTTCGCAGGGAAGCAGGCATGAATACGCGCTCCAACATGTTCAAGGTCGCCGTCGTCGGCGGCGAGGGCATCGGCCCCGAGGTGACGGCGCAGTCGCATCGCGTGCTGAACTGGTTCGTCGCCCATCGTGGCGTGCCGGTGACGGCGCGCGAGGCGCAATACGGCCTCATTCCCTATCTCGCGACCGGCAAGGTGCTGCCGGAAGACACCGTCGAGGCGATGGAGGAGGCCGACGCGATCCTGTGGGGCGCCACCGGCGGGCCCGGAGACCAAGGAAGTGCCGCCGGCCGCGCGCAAGGCCGGCAGCCTGCTGTCGATGCGGCAGCAAATACGATCTCTACGCCAATCTGCGGCCGATCGTCGCCAATCCGGCGCTGGCGGAGTCGGCGCCGCTGAAGGCCGAGGTGCTGAAGGACGTCAACTTCGTCATCATCCGCGAACTCACCAGCGGCATCTATTTCGGCGAGCCGCGCGGCATCGAGACGCTGCCCGACGGCCAGCGTCGCGGCTTCAATACCGAGCAATACACCACCGAGCAGGTGCGCCGCGTGGCGCGCTCGGCGTTCGAACTGGCGCGCACGCGCAAGAACAAGGTGTGCTCGGTCGACAAGGCCAATGTGCTGGAGACCAGCGTGCTGTGGCGCGAGGAAGTCATCGCGCTGCACGCAGGCCGAATTCTCCGATGTCGAACTGACCCATATGTATGTCGACAACGCCGCGATGCAGATCGTGCGCGATCCCCGGCAGTTCGACGTGATGGTGACCGGCAATATCTTCGGCGACATCCTGTCGGATTGCGCGGCGATGGCGTCGGGCTCGCTCGGCATGCTGCCGTCGGCCTCGCTCGGCCCGGTCGACAAATACGGCCGCCGCAAGGCGCTGTACGAGCCGGTGCATGGCAGCGCGCCCGACATCGCCGGCAAGGGCATCGCCAATCCGCTCGGCTCCATCCTCAGCGTTGCGATGATGCTGCGGTTGACGCTGGATCGCCCTGAAGATGCCGACCTGTTGGAAAAGGCCGTGGGCATCGCGCTCGCCATCGGCGCGCGCACCGCCGATATCGCCGAGGCCGGCGCGAAGAAACTGTCGACCTCGCAAATGGGCGACGCGGTGCTCGCCGCGCTCGACAAGGTCGCGGGCAAGCAGAAGGAGACCGCGTGATGGGCAAATCCCGCGCGCCGTCCTTTACCCGCCGCTCGGCGCTGACCATCATCGCCGGCAGCGGCATGGCGTTGTCGGCGGGACGCGCCTCCGCCGAAGGCAAAGAGGGCCGTGCGATCTATCCGGTCGCGGTGCCGGTCTATCAATCGCAGTTCGTCGCCGACCGCGCCGGCTATTTCAAGGACGCCGGCCTCGACTGCAAATTGATCCAGGGCGGCAGCGGCGTGAAGACGCGCGAGATCATCGCGTCCTCGCAAGGCGACGTCGGCATCGGCGACGTCACCCATCCGATGCAGCTCAGCAATCACGGTCGCGCCGGGCGCATCCTGCTGCCGACCGATACGCGGTCGAGCTCCGTGATCTTCATCATCCGCAAGGACCTCTGGGATCAGGGCATCAAAACGCTGCAGGCGTTCGCCGACTGGAAACGGCCCGACGGCCGCAAGCCGATCATCTCGGTGTCGTCGCTCGGCGGCACCAACCACGTCTGGGCGTCCTATTACATGGAGGTGATGAATCTCGATGACAAGGTCACCTGGATCGGCACCGGCAATGTCGACACCATGATGGGCTCGCTCAAGACCAAGCAGGTCGACGTCCTCGTCAGTTCACTGTCGCTGCTCAACGACGCCGTAGGATCAGGGCTGGGGCGTGCTGTTGTTCGACGGCACGGATGAAGCGATCTGGAACAAATATATCGGCGGCAAGGTGCCGGTGACCGCGCATTTCACCATGCAGTCGACGATCGACAAGGACCCGGCCAAGATGCAGGCCTACGTCACCGCGCTGTGGCGCGCGACGCAGTGGCTCAAGGCGCATTCGCCCGACGAGATCTACGACACGATCGAACCCTATGTCGGCAGCACCTCGCGCAAGGCCAACGTGCTCGAGATCGCCGCGATCAAAAAGGTCGCCGACTTCGAAGGCACCATCGACGCGGCGAGTTTCGCGCGCGGCGAGAAAGTCTGGTTCCGCGAGATGACCGGCATCAAGCCGCTGACGATGGCCGAGGTCGTCAGTCCCGACCTTTGTCGAAGCCGCGCGCAAGGCCTATCCGGGTTGATGCGCGAGGCCATGTCGGAGGTCGCGGCAGGAAGCGAGCAGCGGATCGATGTCCGGGGTTTGAGCAAGACGTTTCAGCTCGCGGGCACCGCGATCGAGGCGGTGCGCGACGTGTCGCTTCAGCGTCCGGCGTGGCGAGTTCGTTGCGCTGCTCGGGCCCTCCGGCTCCGGCAAGAGCACGGTGCTCAACATGATCGCGACCCTGATCAGGCCGAGCGGCGGCGAGATCCTGATCGACGGCGCGCCGGTGGTGCCAGGCACAGGCCGACGCCCAGTGTCGGCTATGTGTTCCAGCGCGACACGCTGTTTCCCTGGCGCACGGTCGCCGACAATATCGGCTATGGCCTGCAACTTGCCGGGCGCCTCATCGGCGGAGCGGAAGGAGCGCGTCGCGGCCGGCGTCGGCGCGCGCAGGCTTGAGCGGATTCGAAGACGCCTATCCTTCGGCGCTGTCGGGCGGCATGCGCCAGCGCGCGGCGCTGATGCGCACGCTGGTGGTCGAGCCGCAGATCCTGCTGATGGACGAGCCGTTCGGCGCGCTCGACACCCACACCAAGATCGACATGCACGATGTGCTGCTGCGGATCTGGGAGCGCGAGCAGCAGACGGTGCTGTTCGTCACCCATGATCTCGGCGAGGCGCTGACGCTGGCCGACCGCATCATCCTGTTTTCGGCGCGGCCGGGCCGGATCAAGGACGTGTTCGAGGTCGACTTCGCGCGGCCGCGCGACGCGGTGAAGGTGCGCGAGACGCCGCGCTACGCCGAACTGTTCCAGCACATCTGGCATTCGCTCGGCGAGGAATTCGCCAAGGGCCGCCATTCGGCGGGGAATGCCGCATGAGAGCGGCGCGCGGGTCGGCGAGCGTGTGGCTCTGGCAGGCGCTGATCTGCGTTGTGGTGCTGTCGATCTGGCAATGGGGCTACGACCTGCACGCCAGCCTGCCGTGGCTGGTGCCCGACATGCTCGATCCCTATTTCATCTCGAAGCCGTCGGATATCTTTCGAGCATTTCCTGACGCTGAGCTGTCTCAAATCCAAGCTCGGCGCCTGGAACGGCTGGTTCAACGGCGAGTTCGGCAAATGCATGGCGCGCACCGACAACAATCTCTGGGTCGCGACCGGGGTCACGCTGAAGAACACGTTCTTCGGCTTCCTGACCGGCGTCACCAGCGGCTTCGCGGCGGGTCTGATCCTCGGGCGCTCGGACCGGCTCAGCGCGATCTTCCAGCCGTTCATCACCGCGGTGAATTCGATCCCGCGGATCGCGCTGGCGCCGATCATCGTGCTGGCGTTCGGGATCGGCGACACCTCGAAGATCGTGACCTCGTGGATCGTGGTGGTGTTCCTGGTGTTCTTCAACACTTTCGAAGGCGCGCGGTCGATCGACGAGGGCTTTATCAATGCCGCGCGCCTGCTCGGCGCCAGCGAATGGCAGATCACCCGCACCGTGGTGATCCCCTCGACCATGGCCTGGGTGTTCGCCTCGCTGTCGCCGGCGATTTCCTTCGCGCTGATCGGCGTCATCGTCGGCGAGTTCATCGGCGCCGAACGCGGCATCGGCCGCCTGATCATCGAATCGGAAGCACGCGGCGAAGCCTCGGGCATGATGGTCGCGGTGATCGTGCTGATGCTGGTCGGCGTGGTGCTGACCAGCCTTGATCCGGCGGCTGCAGGCCTATCTATTGCGCTGGCAGGCGCATAATATGGCGGAGTAGCCGGACGCCTTTCAGCGGCGCTTTCAGATCATAGGCAAACGAATTAACAGCAAAACAAGGGAGCAACAACGCCATGACGCACGCGATCCGTTTTCACAAGACCGGTGGTCCCGAGGTTCTGGTCTGGGAAGAAGTGCAGGTCGGCAAGCCCGGTCCGGGCGAGGCGCGCATCCGCCACACCGCGGTGGGGCTGAACTTCGTCGACATCTATAACCGCGCCGGCGTCTATCCGTCGCAACTGCCGAGCGGGCTCGGCGGCGAGGCGGCCGGCGTGGTCGAGGAAGTCGGCTCCGGCGTCACCGATCTCAAGCCCGGCGATCGCGTCGCCTATGGCGCGGCGCCGATCGGCGCCTATGCCGAGGAACGCCTGATCCCGGCCGATCGGCTGCTCAAGCTGCCTGACAGCATCGACGACAAGACCGCGGCGGCGATGATGCTGAAGGGCCTGACCACGCAATATCTGATCCGCCAGACCTATCGCATCAAATCCGGCGAGACCATTCTGCTGCACGCCGCGGCCGGCGGCGTCGGCCTGATCCTGGCGCAATGGGCCAAGCATCTCGGCGTCACCGTGATCGGCACCGTCGGCAGCGACGAAAAGGCGAAACTCGCCAAGGACCATGGCTGCGCCCACACCATCAACTACACCAAGGAGGATTTCGTCAAACGCGTCGACGAGATCACCGACGGCAAGAAGGTGCCGGTGGTGTACGATTCCGTCGGCAAGGACACGTTCATGAAATCGCTCGATTGCCTGGCGCCGCTCGGCTACCTCGCGCTGTTCGGCCAGTCCTCCGGCAGCGTCGATCCGCTGAACCTCGGATTGCTGGCGCAAAAGGGCTCGCTCTACGTGACGCGGCCGACACTGAACACCTACGGCGCCAAGCGCGAGCACCTGGTGGCGATGGCGAAGGAACTGTTCGAGGTGGTGCAGTCGGGCGCGGTCAAGATCAATGTGCACCAGACCTACCCGCTGAAGGACGCGGCCAAGGCCCACGCCGACCTCGCCGCGCGCAAGACCACGGGCTCGACGGTGTTGATGGTGTAGGGGGGCGATCAGCACGCGACACCCCTCCACGTCATTCCGGGCTCGCGCAAGAGCGCGCCCCGGAATGACAATGTGAGGAATGACAAGGCCTCGAAAACCTGGCTTGCCAAACCTCGCTTGCGCTGGTTGGCTGCGGGCCAACGACACATAAAACGGTTGGAACGCCCGATGAATCTCATGCACCTGCTCAATGCCCGCCGCGACGCGGGAAAACCGGTCCGCGTCGCGCTGATCGGCGCCGGCAAATTCGGCTCGATGTTCCTGTCGCAGGTGCCGCATACGCCGGGGCTCGAAGTCCCCGTGATCGTCGATCTCGATCCGGAGCGCGCCCGCGAGGCCTGCCGCACCGTCGGCTGGGACGCCGAGCGGATCGCGGCGACCAACTTTACCGCCGATGGCGCCAAGGCCACCGGCGACACTATCGAGGTGATCGTCGAAGCGACCGGCAATCCCGCGGTCGGCATCCGGCATGCGCGCGCCGCGATCGCGGCCGGCAAGCACATCGTGATGGTCAATGTCGAGGCCGACGTGCTGGCGGGACCGCTGCTCGCCGACGAAGCGCGCAAGGCCGGCGTGGTCTATTCGCTGGCCTATGGCGACCAGCCGGCGTTGACCGCGGAGATGGTCGACTGGGCGCGCGCGACCGGATTTCGCGTCGTCGCGGCCGGCAAGGGCACCAAATATCTGCCGGCCTATCACGACGTGACGCCGGAAGGCGTCTGGGGCCATTACGGGCTGACCGCGGGCGAGGCGCAATCGGCCGGCATGAACCCGCAGATGTTCAACTCGTTTCTCGACGGCACCAAATCCGCGATCGAAATGGCGGCGATCGCCAATGCCAGCGGGCTCGACGTGCCCGCGGGCGGCCTGTTGTTTCCGCCCTGCGGCGTCGACGATCTGCCGCATATCATGCGGCCGCGCGACAAAGGCGGCGTGCTGGAGAAATCCGGCGTGGTCGAAGTGGTGTCGTCGCTGGAGCGCGACGGCCGCCCGGTGTTCCGCGACCTGCGCTGGGGCGTCTATGTGGTGCTGGAAGCGCCGAACGATTACGCCGCCGACTGCTTCAAGCAATACGGCCTGAAGACCGACGCCAGCGGGCGCTATGCCGCGATGTACAAGCCCTATCATCTGATCGGGCTGGAACTGAACATCTCGATCCTGTCGGCGGCGCTGCGCAAGGAGCCGACCGGCCAGCCGCACGGATTTCGCGGCGACGCGGTGGCGGTCGCCAAGCGCGAGCTGCGCGCGGGCGAAATGCTGGACGGCGAGGGCGGCTACACGGTGTGGGGCAAGCTGATGCCGGCCGCCGCCAGCCTTGCCGCCGGCGCGCTGCCGATCGGGCTGGCGCATCAGGTGAAGCTGAAGAACGACATCGCGCATGGCGCGGTGGTGCGCTGGAGCGACGTCGAGACCGACGCCAACGACGAGACCGTCAAGACGCGGCGGGCGATGGAAGCGAAGTTCGCGAAGGGGTGAGGGTGGCCGCTGCACCTCAGCTATCGTCATTCCGGGCGCGCGTTCATAGCGTGCGCGCCCCGGAATGACGGAAGGCCGCTCAAAAAGGTTATCGCCTCACACCGCCTCATGCTTGCGCAGATCGCGCGCGTGATCGAAGCGGGCGGCTTGCAGGTCGGCGGCGATTTCCGCCGGTGCTGATTTCCGGCAACGCCGCTTCGGCCAGGATCTCGGCGGTGATGTCGTCGACGGCGTGATCGGCGATCTCGTGGATGAAGCTGATGTTCCTGTATTCGCCGGAGGCGATGCGGGAGATCACTTCGCGGCGGGTAACTTCGGGATCGACGATCGCCTCGCGTCCGCGCCGGCCATAATCGATCATCACGACGAAATATTGCATGCCGGCGTTATTTCTGAAAATCAGAAATTTGTCAAGTTGTAAATTTCGGAAAATCGGAAATCTGCGGGTCGCGGCGGCCGCTCGCTCGGCGTGCCGGAAATCGCCCCGGCGCCGCTCATGCCGTGCCGGTCTTGGCCGCCTTGCGGGTCCGCGCGGCGGCCTTGGCGCGCAGCCGCTCGATCTGGCCCCTCGGCAGGGTGACGCAGATCTCGCCGATCCATTCCAGCTTGACGCCGGTGATCGGCTTGGCGTTGAAGCTGGTGAGGTTGACCACAGCGGAGGATTTGCCGCGCTCGATGGTCTTCAGATAGCGCTCGCCGGTCTTGAGCCGCACCGCGGCCTCCTCGCCGAAGAAGCTCGACAGCGGGTGGCGCTGCTCGCGATAGACCACGATGATGTCGCCATTCTCGTATTTCGGCAGCATGGAATCGCCCGAAACCTCGAAAGCGATGGTTTCCTCCGCGATCGGGAACGGCAGTTCGATCTCGCCGAGGCCCTCCGGCGGCACCTGCTCGTGTTCCGGTTCGATCGTGGCGCCGGCGCCGACCCGGCCCATGATCGGCACCGAGTTCAGTTCGAGATAATCGATGATCGGCGCGATCTCGGACGCCTTGATCAGGCGGATGCCGGACAGGATTTCCGACACCGCGCCGGGGCGAACGCCCATCGCCGTCGCCAGACCGCCCTTGGTCTTGCCCGGTTTCGACAGCCCCCGCTCGATCAACCTGATGTCCAGCATATGCCATGTTTTCCGAATTTCAGAAATTATAGCAATTCCGATTATCCGAAATCAAGCTTGACTTTGATTTCGGAATATCCGAAATTGTATCCGGCGCCGACACTACCGGAAACAGCAGGAAGTCATCATGGAACCGACCAACTGGGCGTCCGAGCATTCGGACGCGCTGCGGGAGCATCTTGCCCGCGGCATGTCCTATTCGGAGATCGCGCGCGCCATCAACGCCACATTCAACACGCATTATTCCCGCAACGCCACGATCGGCCGCGCCAGGCGCATGGGCCTTGCGGCGGTCGACCGGCCCGCGGAAATGACCCCGCCGGCGCCGCGGGACCAGCAGCCGAGCGTGCGCCGGCTGCGCAAGCACTACGCCGCGCTGGCGCAATGGCTGGTGCCGAAATTCGAGCCGGTCGAGAGCCGAAAAACTGCGCTGCGTCGATATCGAGCCGCGGCATCTGTCGCTGCTCGAGCTCGACGAACGGCGATTGCCGCTATCCCTATGGCGGCGACGCCGAGGGCGAAGCCATCACCTTTTGCGGCCATCCGCAGCGCGCGGAATCCAGCTACTGCGCGGCGCATTTTCACCTGACGCTGGGCCCCGGTGCGTTGCCCGAGCGCGCCGGTCGAGCGCCGCGCCGCTGACGGATCGTGGAGGCGGCATGAGCAGGTCCTTCCCGGTCACGTCTGTCCCGGCGATGGTTGCCCGGATGAAACCGCTGCCGCGCCGGCACCGCGTCGCGCATCTGCGCGCGCTGATCCGGCAACAGCCGCGAGGCTCGATCCGGCGGCGCGAGCTCGAAAGGCTGCTGCGCGCCGAATTGACGGAGGCCTCGTCCAGCCAGGTGTGCGCGACATGAACCGCCCCTGGATGCCGCTCTATGTCGGCGATTATCTCGGCGACACCGGTCACCTGACCACCGCCCAGCACGGCGCGTACCTGCTGCTGATGATGCACTACTGGCGCAAGGGCGAGCTGCCCGACGACGACCGGCAGCTCTCCAAAATCACAAAGCTGCCGTTGCGGACCTGGTGCGAGTACCGCGCCACCCTGCAGGATTTCTTCCACGGCGGCTGGAGGCACAAGCGCATCGATGCCGAACTGGAAAAGATGATGCTGGTGTCGGCCAAGCGCGCGATCGCCGGGCAGAAGGGCGGGCTCGGATCGGCGCTGGCGCGGATTAAACTGGAAAACAGCGCGCGGTCCAGGCCTTCGCTATCGCGAGCAATTGCTGTTTCACCGTCACTGCCCGCTGCGCCCGGCGTCGACCACTCACAATCACACTCACATCAGAGTCTTAGAAGGCCGGAAGACGGCTCGAAGGAGAAACCGGCGATCGCGGTCAGCTCCGAACTGGCGGCCTATGTCGCCAAGCACACGACTTGAGACGCGGCCGCGCTTCAACGAATTCATCGCAACGCTTGCAAGGGAGCGATCATCATGGCACGGGCGAAACGCAAGAAACCTTACGACCCGGCGAAGGTCCATGACCGGCGGTCGAACGATCTGCCGCGCAACGCCGAAGTCGCGGCGGTCGAGGTCGACGATCCCATGGGCCTCGAGCCGGGCGACAAGATCGTCACCCTGCGCTCGCTGCGCAACGATCCGCTGGCGCGGCTGCATTCGCGTCGCCAGATCGACGAGGCGCAGTATCAGGGCGGCCGGGCGTTTCAGAACGATTGGGAGAAAGCCGAGCGCGGTCCGCAGGCGGTCGATCCGTCCAGGGAATATGTCGATGGCGGGCAATCCCGCGAGCCGATCACCGAAGGTCAGCGCAAGGCGGTGCTTCGTCTGAACCGGGTCGAGCGCGAACTCGGCGCCGATGGATCGTCGCTGGTGCATGACGTCCTGATCACGGGCATGACGATGGAGCAGATCAGCCAGCGGCGCGGCGTGCAGGGCCAGCGCTGGATGGACTATCTGGCGCGGCGCTTTCGCGAATGTCTCGACCGGCTGGCGCTGATCTATGGTTTTGCCGGCGAGCAGCAGCCGTGAGTGCGGTTGCCGGATGTGATAAGCCATCCGCATGATCTGGCGTATCGGGCGGGAGACCGGGATGAGACTGCGGATGGGATTTCAGCGTCGCGCTGGTGGTGGTGCTGTTCGGGCTCTGGATGCTGTCGGCGAAGCCGTCCTGCCTCGCCGGCTACCACGCTTCGCTGAGTTCGGCGACAACGTGGCGATGCGCTCCGGATTGAGCGGGCGTCAGGCCCGGAGTGTGTGCATAATACTACCACAGCGTGCATCGTCACGATTGTTAACTCAAATTGCACCTAATCTCCTTACGCAACCTTAGAGGTGGACACGTATATATACGGGCCTCGCGTCAACACAACTCTGGAGGTAAGTGTGAAGCGTAGCATCACGAAGTTCTTGTCCGATGAAACGGGGGCGACCGCGATCGAATACGGATTGATCGCGGCGGGCATCGCGCTGGCCATCATCGGTGCCGTCAGCAGCCTCGGCACCACGCTGAACGGCACGTTCGCGTCGGTCAACACCTCCCTGAAGTAATATTCTCGCCAACCTGGTTCTCAGATCGCGTCCACACCGGCCTGTTACGGTAAGTTAAATACGATAAAGCCCGCGCAAATCGTTGCGCGGGCTTTTGGTATTGAAGTCGGGCGTTCGATCAGCGTCTAGAATGCAACCCCGCCGCGAGCGCGCAACGACCAGGTGGTGAAGCCGCCGCCGAGCCCGCCCAGTTCGGCCCCCGACGACAGCTTCAGGCCATCGATGCTGGTGAGCGCCACGCCGCCGATCAGCCGCGCGGAGGGTCCCTGGATTCCGGCATTGGCGAGCGCGCCGGTGACCGCATCGTCCTTGGTGAAATAGTCGTCGGCGTAGATTCCGGCATACGGCGCGATCGCGATGGTATCCGACCAGGCGCAGCGATAGGTCAGCTTGCTGCCGAGGCTGGCGCGCGCGGTCATGAAGTTGCGGTCCAATTGCTGTACGCCGAGGCTGTCGGTGTAGGCGTTCTCCTGTTCCCACAGCGCGTAGATCCGCGCCGAAGGCTCCAGTTCGAGCACCGGCGACACCCGGTAGGTGCCGGTCAGCGCCGTCGTCAGCAAGGTCCGCGAGCCGGTGAATGAACCGGTGGCGGTGCCGGCCGCGCCGTCATAGTCGATGCCGGACTGCGCCACGCCGACGTCGAAGCGAACACCGGGCAGCAGGCGCCAGCCGAAATAGCCGCCCAAGGTCCAGCCGCCGCCCTTGAGATGGCCGTTCAGGCTGGTCACATCGTAATTGAAGGTTTCGTAGCCGCCGAAGCCGCCGATCAGGAAATCCTGGGTCAGCTTGTAGGTGATGCCCGCCAGCGCGTTGGCCTGGCCGCCGCTCAGATCGTTGCCGGAGACGTTCCAGGCGGAGTGACGCAGATCGCTCCACACCAGCACGTCGGGCCTGTCGAACGACGAAGGATTGGCTTGATGATCGTAGCCCGCCGAAGACAGCCGCAGGCCGAGTTCGCTCGGCGCCAGCATCTGGTTGGCGTCGGAAAAACCCTCGTCGATCGCAGCGTCGATCGCGCCTGATATGGCCTGGCCGGAACTCTGCGCCACCACGCGGGTGACCTCGATCTGCACGTTGCGCAATTTGACGCTGTCCGGCGGCAGCGAGATCGACTGCGCCAGCGGCGCCGACACGCTGGCGCCGAAGCTGCCATTGCCGCCATAGGTCGCGGTGATCGAATGCTGTCCGGCGCCGAGCGTTGTCGTCGTCAGCGATGCGGCGTTGCCGGCGAGCACCGCGGCGCCGAGCACGCTGGCGCCGTCCCTGAAGATCACGGTGCCGGTGATGGCCGCGCCCGAGGCCGAGACCGTCGCGGTGAAGGTCACGGCCTGGCCCGCGAGGCTTGGATTGGCCGACGATGCGATGGTCGTGCTGGTCGTCGAGCCGCTGGCGCCGACCAGCAGCGCGGTGGTCGACGACGCGCTGGCGGCATAGGTCGCGTCACCGCCATAGGCCGCCGAGATCGAATGGCTGCCGTTCGACAGTGAACCCGCGGTCAGGATCGCGTGGCCGCCACCATCGACCGTCGCGCTACCGATCGCGGTGGCGCCGTCCCGGAAGGTGACGGTGCCGGTCGGCGTGCCGCCGGCGCCGGTGACGGTCGCGGTAAGCGTGACCGGCGAACCCGACGGCGCCGGATTGGGGCTCGCGACCAGCGCCGTCGCCGACGCGGTGTTGCCGACATTGCCGACCACTTCGGTCAGGATCGGCGAGGTGCTGCCGGTGAAATTGCTGTCGCCGATATAGCTCGCCGTGATCTGGTGAGGGCCCACCGCGCCGGCCACCGTCGTCAATGTTGCATTGCCGCTGCCGTCGAGCGCGCCCGAGCCGAGCACGGTGGCGCCGTCCTTGAAGGTGACGTTGCCGGTCGGCGTCGTGCCGCCGGAGCCGGTGATCGCCGCGGTGAAGGTCACCGGTGAACCGATCGTGACCGGATTGGCCGAGGAGGTCACCGCCGCCGTGGTCGATCCCTTGTTGACCTGGATGATGATGGTGGGCGCCGTGCATGGCGCGTAGTTGCCGTCGCCATTATAGGTGGCGGCGATCGAGAGCAGGCCGACGAGCAGCGAACTGACCGACAAAGTGCCGTTGCCGCCGGCAAGGTTGATATTGCCGAGCACCAGCGCACCGAGGTGCAGGGTCACGGTGCCGGTCGGGACCGGGCCGCCGCCGTTCACCGTCGCGGTCAGATCGACCGGGGTGCCCAGCACCAATAGATTGAGCGAGGCCGCGATCGAGATCGTGCACGAGGCGAGCGTGACGTTGACGCCGATGCCGAGCGAAATGCTGGGAGCGAACGTGCCGTCGCCGAGATAGTCGGCGGTGATGATGTCGAGGCCGACGCCGAGGGCGGCCGTCGGCAGGCTGGCGTGTCCGCTGACATCCAGCGCGACGGGGGCGCCGGCAGCGACCCCGTTGACGTAGAATTGCACGTTTCCCGTCGGCGTACCGCCACCGCCGAGGAGGGGCGTGATATCGGCCGACAGCGTCACGTTGGCGCCGACGGTGCTGGTCGTCACCGAGGCGTGAACGGTCGCCAGCGTCGGCGTCTGCGCCGCAGCCGGCGTCGGCGCCAGCATCAGCGTCGCGATGGCGCACGCGGCGAACGTGACGGTCCGCAAGTGATGGTGCCTGAAGGATGTCGCCAACCTGGCACGAACATTTTCAATCGGGACAAAACAAAATAAAGCAACCGCGCGACGCAACCACATCGATGAAATTCCCAGCAGAAGATTCCCCTGCAAGACATTCGCCGGACGTAGTTAATCCGCGGTGGGACAACTGATAATTGTATTAGATGTGTCGGGAGTTTCTGATGCGTTGATCGATTTCGGTGCGCGCAGCGCGTTACCTCGGATGCGCCAGAGATTACCACTTCGACGCGTGATCGGCGGTTTTCGCGCAGCTCGATACCGCAAATGAAAACGTTGCGAATTTCTCTAAAATTGTCGCCATCGAATTTATGTTCCCATCCGCAACGGTGAAAAGATTGCTAGCGCTTGTTGCACGATGTTACGGTATTATGATCTTGCACATCAGAAAGTTGGGAAGTGGTATCGTGACTACCTCAGATCATCGCGCCGAAAACCGGGAGGGCAAGAGTGTCGTGTTCGAACGCGGCATCGATGCCTACATCATGGGGATCGACGGCACCTGGCGCTGCGAATGCACGATGGACGAAGTTTCCGAAGCCGGCGCCAAACTCACGATCAACCGCCCGATGGACGGATTGAATTTGAGGGAGTTCTTCCTGGTGCTGTCGTCGACCGGTCTGGCGTTTCGGCGCTGCCAATTGGAGCGGGTCAACGGCAACAAGATCAGCGCGACATTCGTCTCGCAGAAAGTAAAGAAGAAACACGATTCGGAGACCGGGCAGGTCGTGCTGGTGTAGGCTCAAAACGCTCCGGCGGTGAAGTTGAGCGGCTGCACCACGTCATATGCGGCCTTGGTCACCGGCACGGCGTAATTGACCGTCAGCGCGCCGAACGGCGAAGCCCAGCTCAGGCCGACGCCGACCGACGAGCGCAGCACATTCGAATTGGCCAGTTGCAGCGATTGCGTCGAGCCGGGGAATGTCGTCGCACCGGCGTAATGAAACACGCTGCCGGAATCGATAAAGGCCGAGGCGCGCAGGCCGTATTCCTGCGGCACGCCCGGGATCGCGCTTTGCAGTTCCGCCGTGGTCGCCCAGTACGCGCTGCCGCCGACATTATCCATGGTCGTGCCCGGGGTCAGATCGCGCGGGCCGAATCCGTTCGGCGCGAAGCCGCGCACCATGCTCGGGCCGCCGAAGAAGTTGTCGATCAGCGGCACCTGCTGGCCGCCATAGCTGGTGATGTAGCCGCCCTGGGCGCGGACCATGCCGGTGAGGTCGCTGTTGAGCGATTGATAGTACCGCACGTCCTCGGTGGTGCGCAGGAAGTTCACATCGCCGCCCAATCCTGCGAGATCCTGCCGAAGCTGCGAATTGACGCCGCTGGTCGGCGTGGTGGCGTTGTCGAGCGTGTTGTAGCTGACGGTGTCGCCGACCGCGGAGACCCATTGCGGGCCGGCCTGCGCCGCCGCGACGATCGGCAGCGAGGGGGCGGCGGCCAGCGAGGTCGGATCGAGCGTCACGCTTTGCCGGGTGATCGAATAGCGCAATTGCGTGGTGATCTGCTCGTTGACCGGCAGGCCCAGCGAGAAGATCGCGCCGTAGCTGTCGCTGCCGTAGGACTGATAGCTGCTGGCATCGGTCTGCCTGGCGAAGAACTCGACCCCGGCCGCGGCGCGGGTGCCGAGGAAATACGGCACCGACGCCGATAGGTCGGCGTTCTGCGCGAACTGGCCGTAGCTCAGCGACGCCTTGACCGCCGAGCCGGTGCCGAGAAAATTGTTCTCGCCGACCTTGATCTCGCCGAGCACGCCGTCGGTCGAGGAATAGCCGCCGGCGATGTTGAAATCGCCGGTGCTTTGTTCGGCGAGCTCGACGTCGAGCACGACGCGATCCGAAGCCGAGCCCGGCTTCGCCGTGATCTTGACGGTCTTGAAGAAGTTCAAATTCTTCAACCGCCGCTCGGCGCGATCGATCAGCGTCTTGTTGTAGGCATCGCCTTCGGCCATGTCGAACTCGCGCCGGATCACGTAGTCGCGCGTGCGGACGTTGCCGTGGATTTCGATGCGCTCGACATAGGTGCGCGGTCCCTGATCGATCGTGTAGGACACGTCGACCCGCTGTGCGCCGGCGTCGCTGGTGGTGTGCGGCACGGCCTGCGCGAACGGGAAGCCGAGTTTGGCCATTTCGGTGGCAATCACCTCGGTGGTCTTGTCGAGCGCGTTGCCGTCGAATACCGCGCCGGTCCTGATCAGCAGCAGCCGGCGCAGTTTCTCGGTATCAAGTCCCGGCACGTTGCAGACCAGGTCGATGCTGCCGAAATGATAGAGCGGACCTTCCTCGACGGTGAAGGTCAGGGTAAAGCCGTGTGCCGCGGGATCGTAGACCGCGTTGGCTGAGGGCACGCTGGCATCCGCGTAGCCCTTGCCGCGATAATAGGTCCGTAGCTGCTCGCGATCGGCCGCGACGCGGTCGGGATCGTAGCTGTCGCCGCCGGTCAGGAAACTCAGCATCGTGGTCGCGGAGGTCTTGATCACGGCGCGGAGCTGGCGGTCGCCGAACACTTTGTTGCCGACGAAATTGATCTGCCGCACCGTGGTCTTGGCGCCCTCCGAGATTTCATAGACCAGATCGACCCGGTCGTTGCCGCGGTCGATGATCTCGGGCTTGACGCCGACATCGTCGTGGCCGGCGTGCCGATAGGCCTCGACAATGTGATTGGCATCGGCCTGCACCAGCGCGCGCTGCAACGGGCCGCGCGCCTTGGACTCGAGCACAGGCGTAAGCTGCTCGTCCTTGATCTTCCTGTTGCCCTCGAAAGCGACCCGGCCAATCACTTTGGCCTCGGTCAAATGCACCAGCAGCCGGCCGCCGGCATGATCGATCGCGACGTGATCGAACAGATTGGTGGCGATCAAGGCTTTCAGCGCGGCATCGAGCGCGGCGGCATCGTATTGTCCGTCCGTTCCCGCCTTAAAATAAGAACGCACGGTGTCGGCGTCGATGCGATGATTGCCTTCGACATCGATCGCTTCGGCGGCGCCGGCAGCGCCGGAAATAAACAGCAACGAAGCTGCGAGCAGCGCGCCTGCGATCAATAATCGGTGATGATGCCTGATGTTTGCCACGGGTTCACGCATCGCGTTTCACCTTAATTTTCGTCTGCCCGGCTTACTAAGATCGAAGTCGCACCAGATTGAGGCCGCAGAGCGAAGGCCTGGCGCTTGGCAAAACCATGTCGGCGCCAAGGTGAGTTGCGGGCCGAACATGAACGCCGCCACAATTTCGACGCGGCGCCGAACCGGTCGAGCTAAGAATAGTCGTAGTGCCGCTTCAAATGGTCCCTAGCCAAAACGCCAGAACATGTTCGCCCGCTTGCGAACGTTTGAAGCAGCGGGTCACGCGTCGTGGGAGCATCACATGCGCACCGCTGCTATCGTCACTACTCTCCTTCTTCTCGCGCCATCCGCCATTCCCGCCGTCTTGCCCGCGGCCAACGCCGCGATCACGCCGGCGATCGATCCGCAGGCGTCGCTCGGCGTGGTTCAGCAATGGATCTATAATTATCGCGCCAAGCCCGACTACGGCCACGTGGCGGCGGCGGTGCGCGTGCTGTTTCACGCGCAGACCTTCAAGGATCCGGAGAATGCCGGGATCTATCTCGGCTTCATCGCCGGCGCGATCGGTTCGAACCCGGCCAGGGCCGAGCAACTGGTCAGCAGCCTGTTTCCAGTGCCGCCGGAAGATGAATGGGTGATCGTGCGCGCCATCGCTTATTCGGGATTGCCGGATTGGCGCAATCTGTTGCGCAAGGTCGAGCCGAAGATGCCCGGCCGCCAGATGATGATCGATGCCTATCTCGCCGGAACCTTGCCGACCTTGACCGACATTCCGCTGGAAGAGACCAAGCCAGGCGTGATGGAGAAATTGCGCAACACGTTCACGCGCAATCCGTTCGCCAAGGACGAAAAGAAGATCGATACCAGGATCACCTTCGCCAACAGCCAGGACCTGCTCGACACGCTGTGGGGCTATTATTTCGCAACCGGTTCGCATGTGCCGGTCCAGCGCATCATCTCGATGCTGCCGTGGAGCAAGAGCCGCGACACCGTCGAGAAGCTGACGGTCGGCAGCATGGCGCGCTATACGCTGGCGAGCTATGCCGTGCGCGACCAGGGCCTGCGGGAATATCTTCGCGCCGAACTGCCGCAGGCGCCGAAGCCGGTCAAGGAGCCGCTGGGCGAAGTGATCCAGGCCGCCGACACCGTCGAACTCGCCGCCGTCCGCAAGGACGCGCTTGCCGCAGTCGACGAACTCAAGACCAGGGGCTCGGACAGCCGACGCAACCTCGATTTCTGGGGCCAGGTCGGCGTCGGCGCGGTGGCGCTCGGCTGCGTTTCGGCCGCGGCACTTGGCCAGGTCGCGGTCGGCATTCCCTGCGTGATCGGCGGCTCGGCCTCGCAGGGGCTCTTGTCGTTCTGGGAAAAAAACCAGCAATGAGAGGCGATACGGCCATGGGCTCCAAGGCGTGGCGATCGTTGGTATGACGTCTCGTTGACAACATCATACCTGCATGCATCAACTACGGCGGTTCGATCAGGGCAGGCCGCAGAACGGGAATGGTGCATTTCTTCGACGACGAGCCGGTCCGGCTGCGCGCCAAGACCATCGGCATCTATGCCGTGCTGCTGGCGATGAACGGGCTGGCGTGGCTGTGGGCGCTGATGCAGTTCCGCGACTATCCGGTGCTGCTCGGGACCGCGTCGCTGGCCTACGCGTTCGGGCTCCGTCACGGCGTCGATCCCGATCACATCGCGGCGATCGACAATGTCACGCGCAAATTGATGCAGCAGGGCAGGCGGCCGCTCACATCAGGATTGTTCTTCGCGTTGGGGCATTCGACCGTGGTGGTGATCGCTTCGGTGCTGGTGGCGCTGTCGGTGGCGGCGCTGCAGGCCCGGTTCGATCGTTTCAGGGAAATCGGCGGCATAATCGGCACCAGCGTATCGGCGCTGTTTCTGCTCGCGATCTCGCTGGCGAACATCGCGATCCTGATCTCGGTGTATAGGGTGTTCCGCGCGGTCAGGCGCGGCGAGCGGCTGGTCGACGACGATTTGAACGAGGTGCTGGCGCAGCGCGGATTGCTCGGACGCCTGCTGCGATCGCTGTTCGGGCTCATCACCAAAAGCTGGCACATGTACCCGCTCGGGCTGTTGTTCGGACTTGGCTTCGATACCGCCAGCGAAGTCGGACTGCTCGGGATTTCGGCGGCGCAGGGATCGGCGGGGTTGCCGGTGTGGTCGATCCTGGTGTTTCCCGCGCTGTTCACCGCCGGCATGGCGCTGGTCGACACGTCGGACGGCGTGCTGATGGTCAACGCCTATGGCTGGGCATTCCTGAAACCCATTCGCAAGCTGTACTACAACCTGACCATCACGCTGGTCTCGATCGTGGTCGCGCTGTTGATCGGCAGCATCGAGGCGCTCGGTCTGCTCGGCGACCGGCTTGGCCTGGCCGGCGGGTTCTGGGATTTGATCGGCGCGCTGAACGATCATTTCGGCGCGCTGGGCTATCTGATCGTCGGCATCTTCGCGGTGAGCTGGCTGGTCTCGGTGGTGGTTTATCGGCTGAGCGGATACGACCGGATCGAGGAACGGGCCTGACCCGCCATATTCATTGACGCTTTTGCGCCCTAACATCCTCGCATGAACCGCTTGCATCGAAGGGCCTTCATCGGACTGCTGGTCCTGATCGTGGTGATGGGAACGGCGCTGTTCACCGCGGCGGGGACAGTGCGGTACTGGCAGGCCTGGGTGTTCCTCGGCCTTTATTTCATGTGCTCGCTCGCGGTCACGCTCTATCTGGCCAGGCACGATCCCGCGCTGCTGGCGCGTCGGATGCGCGGCGGGCCGTTCGCCGAGAAGCAACTGTCGCAGAAGATCATCATGTCGTTTGCGTCGCTCGGCTTCATCGCGCTGCTGGTCGTGCCCGGGCTCGATCACCGCCATGGCTGGTCGCAGATGTCACCCGCGATGGTGGTCGCAGGCGAAATCCTGTTCGTGCTGGGGTGGATTGGAATCTTCTTCGTATTCCGGGAAAACAGCTTTGGCTCGGCGCGGATCGAACTGGCCGACGACCAGAAGGTGATATCGAGCGGGCTCTACGCGGTGGTGCGGCACCCGATGTACGCGACCGCCCTTGTGATGCTGCTGGGCGTCCCGCTGAGCCTGGGCTCGTGGTGGGGCGTGCTTGCGATGGCGGTGATCGTTCCTGCGGTGGTCTGGCGGCTGTTGGACGAAGAGAATTTCCTGGCGGCGCATCTCGCCGGCTATGTCGATTACCAGGCCAGGGTACGCTATCGGCTGCTGCCACCGATCTGGTAAAACCGCCCGCGGGCCTCGAGATGGCAGTAAAGGCCCGCGGGCGGCAGGATCATCGCATCGGGAGGGAGATGCGATGACGGATCATTCGGCGTCGGCCGGCTTTTTGGCCTGATGAGCCTTCTTGCCCTTCGGCTGATAGGCGAGCGCGTTGGTCGCCTTGGCTTCGGGTAGATAGGGATCGCGGTAACAGCCGGCGCCGCCCTTGCCGGATGACGAGGCCTCGCATTGCGCCAAGGTATCGTAGCCGCAGCCGCGCATGCCCGAGGTATCGGTGCGGCAGAACTCGCCGGCCGATGCCGGCGTCGCCATCGAAAGGAAAGCCATTGCCAGCAATGCCGAGGCGGGTGCGGCGGCCAATTTCAAAACCTGTTTCATCTTCTTCTCTCTGATTAAAACCGAGGTCGTGTTCGATCCCCGGAACCGAGGTGGGATGATGCAAACCGCAGCGCCACTGGCGGCGAAAAATAGCAAGGAAATTCTCCCCCGGCGATGCGCAGGCACGGAAAACCGCCTCGCTGAAGCAGTCTATAGAATGATCATTGTCATATAAAAAGACGCGGCGATTTTGCTCATGGAAGCGATGATCAAATATCATGGAGGGCGGCCGGGACTGGCCTCTTGCAATGCGGCCGACGCGTTCACAACGCTTGCAAAAAGGGCTGCGCAACGATCCCGATATCTGACACAATCGACCCGGAATTGATTGCTCCCACGGGTCTCATGAAAAACCTGCAGCTTGCCTTGCCGTTCTGGGTTCGCGCCATCCTCCTGGCCGGGGTGTTCTGCCTCGTCGCCGGCGCGGGATTGACGGCGTACCGCTACTACAAGCAGCCGCGGACCCTGACCATCGCGGTCGGATCGCTGGACGGCAAGGCCAAGCTGCTGGCGTCGGCGATCGCCGGCAGGCTCGCCACCACCGATGCGCCGATCCGGCTCAAGGTCGTGAATGTCGGCAACGTGCTCGACGCCGCCAAGACCTTCGATGCCGGCAACGCCGATCTCGCGGTGGTGCGCGCCGACGTCGGCAATCTTCAGGAGGCCCGCACGGTGGCGCTGACCGCGCAGGGCGTGGTGATGATCATCGCGCCGCCGGGCTCCTCGATCACCAGCATCGCCAAACTGCGCGATCACAGCGTCGGCGTGGTCGGCGGCGAGATCAACCACGGCGTGGTCGAGGCCCTGAAGAAGGAATACGACCTCGGCCACGCCAACGTCACTTTCAAGGATATCGAGCCGGCGGATGCGCGCCATGCCATCCAGGCCAAGGAGGTCAGTGCGCTGTTGATGGTGTTGCCGCTGACCGAGCGGTATCTGACCCTGGTGCGCAACCTGTTTCGTGAAACGCCCAACGCAGCGCCGGTGATGATCCCGATCGATTCCGCCGGCGCGATCGCCGATGACAAGGGGCCCTATGAAAGCTTCGATATCCCGAAGGGCACGCTGCGCGGCGCGCCGCCGGTGCCGGATGATGACGTCACCACCTTGCGGGTCGGTTTTTTCCTGGTTGCCAACCGGCATCTGAGCTCGACGCTGGTCAGCGAACTGACCAAGCGTTTGATGAGCGTGCGTCGCGACCTGATCGGCGAGCAGCCGTTGCTGTCCGGCATCGCCGCGCCGGACCTGGATTCCGATGCCTTTATCGGGGTCCATCCCGGCGCTGCCGCGTTCTACAACGGCACCGAGGAAAGCTTCATGGATCGCTGGAGCAACGCGATCTATTTGACGCCGATGGTGCTCGGCGCGCTGGCCTCGGTGTTCGCCGCCGCCTGGCGCTTCCTCGGGGTGCGTCCGTCGGACGGCGCCCAAACCACGCTGGGTGCGCTATGCGGCCTGCCGCGGCGGGTGCGCAATGCCGATGACGAAACCGAACTCGCCGCGATCGAGGAGGAGGTCGACACCATCCTCCACGCCCAATTGACGCGCGCCGCCGACAGCGACGATGGCGCGTCGGAAACCCACGCGCTGATCGCCGCGGCGCATCGCCTCGATAATCTGATTCATCACCGCCGCCTGGCATTGGCGGCAAGACCGCCGTCCCGGGTCGAAGCCGGCCCATCGCTGCAGCGGAATTTGAAATGACGGCGCGATGGCCAAGGGGGTAGGCGAATGACGACGACGGATGCTTCGATCCGGATCGCGGTGCTGCATTTTTCCCATGAGACCGTGACGTTTCTGAAGAACGACACGACGCTCGACGATTTCATCTATCCGGGCTCGCCGGCCAAGGGCGAAGCGCTGCTGAAGTTCGATCCGAAGAACTACATGGGTGGTTTCGTCAAGATGGCGCGCGAGTTCGATCGGGTCGAACTGGTCGGCATCGAATCGCCGCTGTGGCCGAAGACCGGCATCGGTTCGGGCTGGGTCACGCAGGACGCCTATGAGACGCTGGTCGGCAGAATGATTGCCGAGCTCAAGACCAGCGGTCGCTTTGACGGGGTCTATCTCTGCGTTCATGGCGCGATGGCGGTGCGCGGCGTCGCGCGCCCGGAGGCCGAACTGGCGCGGCGGGTGCGCGAGGTGGTGGGACCGAAGGCGTTCATCGCCGCGACCTTCGATCTGCACGGCAACGAAGATGAGGAATTTCTGAAATCCGCCGACATGGCGTTCGCGGTGAAATACTTCCCGCATTATGACGGCTATCTGCAGGGCGAACGCGCCGCGCGCATGCTGGTGCGGGCGATCAGGGGCGACTACACGCCGGCCCATGTCACGATCAAGGTGCCGATCATCTCGCCGACCGTGCTGCAATGGACCGGGGCATCGCCCTGGCTGGATCTGGTGCAGCGCGCGCTGATCTGGGAGGCCACCGAGCCGGATGTCTACGTCAACGTGTTCTTCGGCTTTCCGTTCGCCGACGTACCCGATGTCGGCATGACGATCCAGGTGTTGAGCAACGGCAATCCGGAACTCGCCGCCAGGATCGGCCGCGACATGGCCGAGACCGCCTGGCGTCATCGCGAGGCGTTGCTGCATTCAACCAGGGTACACACCATTCCGGAAGGCGTCGCGCTCGCCAGGCGGGCGATCGAAGACGGCAAGACTCCCGTCGTGCTGGCCGATCACAGCGACCGCTCGGGTGCGGCGACGTTCCTGCTGCGCGAGATCGTCGCGCAGGATCTCGCCAACACCTTGATCGTTACCATCACCGATGCCAGGGCGACGACTGAACTAAAAGCGTCGGGCATCAAGGCCGGCGATGCCTTCGATCGCGAGGTCGGCGGTCGCGTCGACGAATCCGCCGGCGCGCCGATCCGTATTCAAGGAAAGGTGCTCACCGCGGGCGAGGGCCACGGCCAGTTCTGGATCGCGGTCCAATTCGGCCGCGGCAATGCGCTGGTGCTGACGACTTATCTGACCCAGATCATGGAGCCGTTCTCGCTGAAAAATCTCGGGCTCGATATCGGCGCGTTCGAGGTGATGGCGATCAAGTCGCGCGTGCATTTCCGGCGCGGCTTTCACGACAACGGCTTTGCCAAGACCATCCTGCTGGTCGAGCCGACCGAGCCGTTCCTCGGAACGGTGCGTCTCGACGGGCTGCCGTACCGGAATGTCGATCTGAAAAAATTCTATCCGTATGGCGATCCGGGCTTCCCGACCTAAACCGGCGCACGCGGCGGATTCAGGATCAGCACGATGGCGACGATCGCCGAGGACGCCACCGCGATGGCGCCGGCGAGATACACCGCGTTGACCCCGGCGGCGTTGGCGATCGCGCCGGCCGCGGGGCCGGTGACACCGAGCGACAGATCGAGGAAGGCGACGTAGGCGCCCATCGCCGCGCCGCGGCTTTGCGGCGGCGCGCCGCGCACCGCTTCGACGCCGAAGCCGGGGAAGGCGAGCGAGAAGCCCAGGCCGGTGAGCGTGGCGCCGAGATAGGCCGTGAGCACGCGATCGGCCTGCCAGATCAGCAGCAGGCCAGCGGCTTCGATCAGCACGCAGACCAGCGCGACCTTGCCGCCGCCGATCCTGTCCGGCAGATGCGCGAACAGCAAGCGTATGCCGATGAAGGCAATGCCGAAGAAGGTGAAGGCCAACGAAGCGCTGCCCCAGTTCTTCGCCGCGAACAACAGCGCGATGAACGTGGTCATGACGCCGAGGCCGACGCCGCACAGCATCAATCCGAGGCCCGGCACCCACACCGCGCCCAGCACTTTGTAGAATGGCACCCGCCGCGACGTCGTCACCGCGACGCCGCGCGCGGGCGCGACCACGGCCAGCGCCAATAGCGGAATCACGATGGTAGCGGCGGAGATGCCGGCAAAGCCGTAGGGGCCGTAGATCAGCGTGCCGAGCGGCGCACCGGTCGCGTAGGCCGCATACATCGCGATGCCGACCCACGCCATCACCTTGCCGGCATTGTGCGGGCCGACCAGGCTGACGCCCCAGCTCAGCGCGCCGGTGATGATCAGGCTCTCGCCGCAGCCGAGCAGCACGCGACCCAGCAGCAACACGCCGACCGAGGCGGCCGGCGATGCCGTGAACGCCAGCGAGGCGAGATAGGCGACGCCGGAACCGGTCGCGACCGCGCAGCCGGCGATCATCGCGCGCTTGGCGCCGCGCGCATCGGCTTCCCCGCCGGCCCATGCCCGCGACAGCAATGCGGTGGCGAATTGCGCGCCGATCACCATGCCGACCACGACGGTGCTCAGGCCCAGCGTGTAATGCAGATGCAGCGGCAACACCGGCAGCGGCAGCCCGATGGTCAGAAAGCTGACGAACACGGCGAGCGTGATCGGCAGCATCTTGAGGAACACGTTGTGCTCTTCGGGCGAAGGCGAGGGGGCCGGCGCGGACTTAGGCAAGGGCGCGCGCAGCGGCGCGATAGACGAGTTGGACATCGGGTTTCTTGTTGTTGGTGCGCGCGGCTGGGCCGGCGCGATCGGCGGGCCGCTCCCTTATAGCGGCTCGCGCGACCGGTGTGCGCCTTGTTTTCAGATCCGTTCGATCGCGACAGCGGCGGCGTCCAGCGCAGCGGCGATATCGCGGATCTGTTGCTCGGTAAGGGGACCGCGGGCTTCGCGCAGCCGCAGCGCCATCTTCAGGTTGATCCGGGCGCGCATGATCTCCGGCGCCGGACCGCCGCCGTGGGCGGTATTGACCGCCTGCATCCGCTCCATGGCATTGTCGACCGCGGTCTTGTTGGCGGCGAGATAGGCGGTGCCTTCGGCGGTGATGGCGTAGAGCTTCTTGCCGTCGGTTTCGCTGATGGTGGCGTGGCCCAGTTCTTCCAGCATGGTCAGGGTCGGATAGATCACGCCGGGGCTCGGCGTATAGGTGCCGGCGACGCGCTCCTCGATCTCCTTGATGATCTCGTAGCCGTGCCGGGGACGCTCGGCGATCAGCGCGAGCACCACCAGGCGAAGTTCGCCATGGTCGAAGACCCGGCCGGACCGGCGTCCACGCCCGTGGCGGCCATGCCCGTGTTCGTCGTCCGGATGTCGGTGGCGGCCACGATGTTCGTGCCGAAAGTCGCCGTCGCCAAAGGATCCGCGGCGATGCCAGCCACCGCGGTGGCCGTGTTCTGAATGTCTGAATAGTCTCATGTTCTGTTCTTTCGATGCTATTTCGATATATCTTTAATTTCGATATATCTAGATTAGGTCGATATTGATTTCAAGGCCTTTCATTACGACTAAAGCGATCCTTTTAAGCATCGGAAATAACTCGAGTTTTATCATGTGCGGAGAATATAGCGCTTATTCTCCGCAAGATATGCGGTCATTAATCTTGTCGTTGCGGCGAATAGCGCCCATTATCTCCGTAGAGAATGCGGAGAATAGATGCCTGACTATATCCATCAGCTACCGGCCTGGCCCGCTTTCAGATGGGACCAGCATCGTCTTGCCGCGCAGCTTGCGGCCGTCCGGCATCGGCAGGGGCGGCTGATCGGGCGCATGCAGTCGCTCGGCCTGGCGCCGCGCGAGGAGGCGGTGCTGCGTACGCTGACCGAAGATGTGCTGAAGACCAGCGAGATCGAGGGCGAGATCCTCGACCAGCAAGAGGTGCGATCCTCGATCGCGCGCCGTCTTGGCATGGAAGCCGCAGGCACTTCCATCGACCGACCGTGACGTCGAAGGCGTGGTCGAGATGATGCTCGATGCCACCCAGAAATTCCGCGATCGGTTGACCACGGAAAGGCTGCTGGCGTGGCACGCGTCGCTGTTTCCCACCGGCCGCAGCGGCATGCGCAAGATCATCGCCGGCGCCTGGCGCGACGATCGATCAGGCCCGATGCAAGTGGTCTCGGGTCCCGCAGGGCGCGAGCGCATTCATTACGAAGCGCCGGCCGCCGCGCGCCTCGATGCACGCAATGAATGCCTTTCTCGACTGGTTCAATGGCGAGAGACGATATCGATCCGGTTCTGAAGGCCGCGCTCGCGCATCTGTGGTTCGTGACCATCCATCCGTTCGATGACGGCAATGGTCGCATCGCGCGCGCCATCGCCGACATGTCGCTGGCTCGCTCGGAACAAAGCCCGCAGCGTTTCTACAGCATGTCGGCGCAAATCCGGCGGGAACGAAAGGCCTACTACGAGATGCTCGAAGCAACGCAGAAGGGCGATCTCGACTTCACGCCATGGATGCAGTGGTTCCTGGGGTGTCTCGATCGCGCTTTTGAAGGCGCGGAAACGACGCTGTCGGGCGTTTTCCGGAAGGCGGAATTCTGGCGAATACATGCCCCGACGCCGCTCAATCCACGCCAGCGCGACATGCTCAATCGATTGCTCGACGGGTTCGATGGCAAGCTGACTTCATCGAAATGGGCCGCACTCGAGAAATGCTCGCCGGACACCGCACTGCGCGATATCGCCGATCTGGTCGGGGCCGGATTGCTCAGAAAGAACGACGGCGGCGGCCGCAGCACCAGCTATTCGCTTGGCGATTGGCCCAGCGAATAGCTCCATGATCAACCAGCCCTTGTAGACCTCCGCGCAATAGACCGTAAAATCGGCCGGCGCGGGGCCAACCTGCGCCGAAGACCCATAATCAGAAGAGGAAACGCCGTTCATGACCGCCATCCAATTGCCGGAACGCACGCCGCGCGCCCAGGGAGAACCGACCGCGCTTGACGGCCTGCTGGTGGTCGATTTCACCCGCGTCGTCGCCGGTCCCGCCTGCACGCAGACCCTGGCCGATTTCGGCGCCCGGGTGATCAAGATCGAAAACCCGGAGGGCGGCGACGACAGCCGCGCCTATGAACATGCCGAGATCGGCGGCGAGAGCGCGGCCTTCATCAGCCTCAACCGCAACAAGCGCGGCATCGCGCTGGATTTCACCAAGCCCGAAGCGCTCAAGGTGGCGCGCGACCTGATCGCCAAGGCGGACGTGGTGGTGGAGAATTTCTCCGGCGGCGTGATGAAGAAATTCGGGCTGGATTACGCCTCGGTGGCGCCGAGCAATCCGCGGCTGGTGTATTGCTCGATCTCGGCCTATGGCCGCAAGGGCGACTTCGCACTGCGTCCGGGCTTCGATCCGATCACCCAGGCCGAGAGCGGCTTCATGTCGCTGAACGGTTTTGCCGATGGCGAGGCGGTGCGCACCGGTCCGCCGATCGTCGACCTTGCGACCGGCATGTCGGCCTGCAACGCGATCCTGCTGGCGCTGATCGCGCGCGACCGGCTCGGCCGCGGCCAGCATGTCGAGGTCGCGCTGATCGATATCGCGGTATCGATGACCGCGTTTTACGGCATGGCCTATCTGATGAGCGGCAACAATCCCGGCCGCTTCGGTAATTCGCCGAACGGCTCGCCCAGCGTCGGCGTCTATCATGGCGCCGATGGGCCGTTCTATATCGCCTGCGCCAACGACCGGCTGTACAAGCGCCTGGTGGTCGATGTGCTTGAGCGCCCCGATCTGATGACCGACGAGCGCTTCGCCAATCGCAAGGCGCGTTCGGCCAACAAGGAGAAGCTGCGCGAGATCATCGGCCAGGTTTTCGCAAGCGACATCCGCGAAAACTGGATGGCGAAGATGAAGAAGGTCAACCTCCCGGTCGGCTATCTGCGCACCGTCGAGGAAGGTTTTAAAGCGCCGGAAGTGCTCGGCCGCGGCCGGCTCAGCCGGATCCCGCATCCGACCGGCGGTCGCGTTCCCAACATCGAATCGCCGCTCGGCATGAGCCTGACCCCGATCGTCGATCCGGTGGCCGCGCCGCTGCTCGGTCAGCATACCAGGGAAGTGCTGCACGATACCCTTGGCTATGACGACAGCCAGATCGCTAAACTGAAAGCCGCCGGGGTGTTCGGGACGTCGCTGCGCGATACCTGACATGATCTCGACACCCATGCGCCGTATCACTTTTTGATGAGGCCCTTGTCGCCATCGAGGACCGTCGACACATGACGGCTCCATCGATGGGGACGTCGGAAGTGAGGACGTCATGGGTTTGGTTACTTTTATTATTTTCGCCGTCATTCTTTACGTTCTGGTTTCGCTCCGGGTCCTGAAGCAATATGAACGCGGCGTGGTGTTCCTGCTCGGCACGTTCGAGGGCGTGCGCGGACCCGGGTTGACGGTGATCTTCGCGCCGATCCAGCAGATGACCCGGACATCGCTGCGTACGGTGACCATGCAGATCCCGCCGCAGAAGATCATCACCAAGGACAACGTCTCGATCGATATCGCGGCGGTGGCCTACTATCACATCACCGATCCGGAGAAGGCGGTGATCGTGATCGAAAACGTCTACAACGCGATCAGCCAGATCAGCCAGACCACGGTCCGCAACGTGGTCGGCCGCTTCAGCCTCGACGAACTGCTGTCGAACACCGCGGCGATCAACGAGCAGATCAAGAACGTGATCGACGCGCACACCGAGCCGTGGGGCACCCAGGTCACGGCGGTTGAAATCAAGGACATCGAACTGCCCGACAACATGCAGCGCGCGATGGCGCGCGAAGCCGAGGCCGACCGCGAACGCCGCGCCAAGATCGTCGCCGCCGAAGGCGAGTACCAGGCCGCGGTCCAGCTCGGCGAGGCCGCCGACATCATCACCCAGCATCCGGTCGCGTTGCAGCTTCGCACCCTGCAGACCATGGCGGAGATTTCGGTCGAGAAGAACTCCACCATCATCTTCCCCGCGCAGTTCATGACCACCGTGAAGGAAGCGCTGGCGGCGCTGCCAAAGGACGAGCCGGCGAAATAGAAGATGGGCCGTTATTGCCGGTGAACCCGTCGCATCGGGCAATTCCTGCCGGGGGAAGCGCGAGCTCCATCCGAAGCCGATTGATTTATCACGAAAATTTCCTGGCGTGCGATTTGCTCTGCTAACGCCGGGCTGTTTTCGTGGCGGTGCGTGGGGCCAATCGACAATGGAGATTGAACATGTCGCACCATCATATGCTGACGCCGATCGTCACTACGCCGCAGGTCAAGCCGAAGAAGATCGAGCCGAAAAAGAGCCGCGTCCATCTGCACGGCGCGGGTTCGCTCGACGAAGCCGACGGCGCCGGGGAAACCTTCGAAGCGCTGGGCTTCGGCGATACGGCGCCTGCCGCACCGAAGTCGCCATTGCAGAATTTCGCGCCGATCGAAGGCGCCGATCAGAAGCCGCAGCATCCGAAGGGACGACTTAGCGAGGGCACGCTGAAGACGATGCTGGAAGTGCAGGAGATGCAGCCGGGATTCGCCTGAGGCATGGCTGCACCAGGATGCTTGAATTCTTGCAATAACACTTGCGCTGTCGGCCTGTCGGTTGCGCATCGCCGGGCGATTGGCTAGCTTCCCGCCGGGCGGGCCGGTCGTTGACCATCCCGAGGCGCGGATGGTGGATTGGATGTTCCTGTTTCGAAGATCTTGCGCTGTGTTGCTGATTTTCTCGGCCTTGTTCGGCAGTGCGGCACATGGCACCGAGCTATTCAAGCTTGCCGATCTATCGAGCAGCCAGCGCGCCGAACTCTACGAGCAGGTCGACGGCTTCGGTTTTCTGGAGGCGGTCCTCAATTATTGCAAGCGTCCTCCAAAGATGGCTGAGCGCATCACCGCGATCGCGCGGGATTGTGTCGACGACGCGTCGCTTCGCGCCGTCGTCAAGCGATACAAGGAGGCGATCGTCAAGAATGCCGGCGCCTACCATTGCGAGGACAAAGCGTTTCAGAAAGAAGTGCCGGTGTTCGAAGAGAAGATCGAGAATATCGTGTCCGGCCTGAAACTCGCCTGTCGTGTCCGCTCGTTCGCGGGCATTTCGTTTTCGCGAGCCAATTAGAGCGTTTTCGCAACTGGCTCACCAAGGAGATGATTGGACGTCACGACTAAAGAGCAGTCGTATCAGATCCACATTGAGTTTTCCGGGGCTGACCTGAAGTGAATATTCGGACGGTTTTCAAGTGGTGTCGTGACGTGTGTTAAATTATGATGCGCTCTGAGAGCGTATCATCGCCACGCAGGGAGGGTGCAATGAAAACCCGTTACGCCATGACATTATCGATGCTCGCCGGCCTGGCGGTCGGTGCATTTGCATTTCAAAACCTTCATGCACAAGCCAAACCGCCTGTCTATTTCGTCGTTGAGAACGATATCAACGACGTGCAGGGCTATCTCAAGGAATATGCCGCCCACGCCCGTGATATGATCAAGGCCAACGGCGGCCGATATCTGGCGGCCGGAGATGCAACGACGTATGCCGGCGAACCGCCGAAGTCGCGAGTGGCCATATTTGTGTTTGATGATCTTCAACAAATACAAACGTGGCTAAATTCTCCTGAGTATCAAGAGCTCAGGAAAGTGGGCGAAAAATATGCGAAATTCCGCAACTACGCCGTTCCCGGAGTGGCGCACTAGTCGATTTGCCGACGATTGGACATGCGAACTGATGTTCGAGGCATCGTATGTCCTCCAACTTCATTTCAAAGCGTGCTGAAGTATACGACCAGCATTTCGGCCGCTGGAGCAAGCGTCTGGCCCCGGTAGTTTTAGAGTTCTCCAGCGATGCGGGACGGAGAACGCATCATCGATCAAGTTTGGCCCACGGTCCGGGCAGTCGCGGCTGAGCCCGGTTCAGACAGCCGTCCTCGCAAACCTCGCCAGCATCGCATCGAACGCCGCCTTGATGCGGCGCACGGCCGGATCCTTGTAGGGAAATTCGCGGTTGTCGTCGTGCACCAGCATCGAGGCGTTGACCTCGAACACCAGCAAGTCGCCGTCGGTGTCGATGGCGCAATCGATGCCGCAATATTCCAGGCCGATGCGGCGCTGGATCTCGCGCAGCGCCTGATAATGCCTTTCATTGAAGACGCGCGTCGGCTCGTTCAGGAACGCGGCTTCTTCCTGCTGCATCCAGATCTGGTTGGCCATGTCGGTGTTGACGTGATGCACCTTCCAGTCGTCGCAGATCGCCAGATGATAGGGCAGCACTTCCGCCTCGACGAAGATGAAGCGATATTTGCGGAAGAAACCATCGGCCGAGCGGTAGTCGGCATATTCGATGAAATAGCGGTCGGTGTCGGCGGGGTTGCCGAGATAGGCGGCGAGTTCTTCGGCGCTGTCGATCTTGTCGAAATCGTCACCGCCATGGGTGCCGACCGGGCGCGCCAGAATCGAGGACGATCGTGGAAGGGCTGCCTTGAGATCAGCAATCGAAAGATCGGCGCCGGCGGTCTGGCGGAAGATCGCGGGAACGCGGCAGCCCTCGATGCCCTGCAGCAGTTCGGCGACCATGTCGCGCGTGGTGCGCAGGATCTTGCGGGGATCGTTGATGGTGGGCCGGCCCAGCCGTTCGACCAGATCGGCCGCCTGCGGCAGCATCGCGCCGGCCTGGTCGACATCGGAGATCAGGTTGACGACGAGATCGACGCCTTGCCTTAAGGTCTCGGCGTCGTAGCTCTTGTTCTCGAATACCGCGAGGGTGTCGGTATCATAGTCGGCATGCTTGAACAGATATTCGGTCGGGGTGTTGCCGCCGAACGGCGCGTACAGCGCCAGCACCCGGAAGTCCGCCGGCGACTTCACGGCCGGACGTCGGATCAGCGGCTGAATTTCGGCGGCGCTGGCGTAGGCGGCCTGGGCGGCATCATTGTCGCCGAGCCGCTGCTTGATGCCGCCGATCCAGTACAGGCTGTCAGCGTCGCGCGGGTTCAGCGCGATCGCCTGCTCGAAGCATTCGATCGCCTCGGGCACTTCCTGCAATTCGTAATGAACCTTGCCGAGTTCGTGGCGCAGCTTGGCGTTTTGCGGCTGCTCGCCGAGCAATTCCAGCAGCAGCGCCTTGGCGATGATGTATTGCCTGGTCGCGGTCAGCGCCTGCACCAGATTGGTGCGCGTCGCCCAATGCCGCGGATTGATCTTCAGCGCCTCGATGAAATAGGCGATGGCTTCCTGCGGCTTGCCGGTCTGCACCAGCACGTTGCCGAGATTGCACCAGCAGGGCGTCAGGGTCGGTACCAATAGCAGCGCTGCCTTGTAGCTGGCGGAGGCCGCTTCGAGGTCGCCGCGCAGCATGCAGGCGTTGCCGAGCTTGGCGTGAAGGTCGGCAGTGATCTCGGCCGCCGTGCCGGTCTGGGTCTCGGCCGCGACCAGGCCAAGGCGAAAGGCTGCGATGGCCTCTTCGTTGCGGCCGGCAGCGTAGTGCTCCTGGCCGATGTGCAGCCAATGCGCGGCGGATGTGCCTGCGGGTTCAGCGCCCGGCGGTAGGGCGGCTGGTGCGGCTGCGGTCATGGGATTTGCCTGAGGTAATGAAGGTAACCGGACCTTGAAGATCGATGGTAAATAAAGTGTTGTCAGGGAACCCGGTCCGTATTTCTGCTGAGAACGAAGCGATTTCCCGAGGTTTCGCGGCGGCGGCCGGAAACATCCGGAAATGGCAGCGGGCAGCGATAGCACGCCGGATTTGCCGATACGCTGAGGCATCGAATCGCCGATAATGCCGCCGATCGACCTCTTCGAGCGCGCGGCACCTCCGTGACCAGACTGAAATCGAAAAAGCAGGCTGTCCCGGCTGTCGCCACTGATCCCGGCAGTTGGGCGCCGCGGCTGGCGCAGGAGGCGCGGCTGCACCAACTCGAGGATCGGCTCGCGCGGCGCACGGGCGGCGATGATGCGGACCCGGTGTCGATCGAGATCGAGCGCGCGGCCTTGTTGGGCGCACTGGACCGGCGCCAGGAGGCGCAGCAGGCCTTCATCGACATCCTGCGCCGGGCGCCGCAGAATTTCAGCGCGCTCAACGAGTTCGGCACGCTGTTGACCAACATGGGAGCGATCGACGCGGCCTGCCGGGTCTACGCCGAGGCGATCCTGCATCATCCCGATCATCCGATGGCGCGGATCAACCTCGCCAACCTGCTACTGCGCGCCAATCGGCATGGGGAGGCGCGCGAGCACTACGAGGCGGTGCTGCGGAACCATCCTGATTATGCCGAGGCGCATCAGGGCCTCGGCGCGGTGCTGTCAGACCTCGGCGACCGCGATGCGGCGCGCCGGCATTTTGCCCGGGGCTTTCGCCATCACGCGATCTCGACCCTGGCCTATCGCGGCACCAAGGCGCCGGTGACGTTGCTGCAACTGGTGTCGTCGGGGGGCGGCAACATCCCGACCGCGGCGGTGCTGGATGATTCCACCTTCCTCGTCTCGGTGGCCGTCACCGACTATCTCGATCCCAAGGCGGCGCTGCCGCCGCACCAGCTGATCTTCAACACCATCGGCGACGCTGATCTGTGCCGGCCCGCACTGGAAGCCGCCGCGGCCCTGGTGGCGCGAACCACCGCGCCCGTCATCAACGACCCCCGCGCCGTGATGAAGACCGGCCGGACCGACAACGCCGCTCGGCTAGGCGCATTGCCCGGCGTGGTGACCGCGCGAACCATCGCGGTGGAGCGTGCGACGCTCACGGGACCTGACGCGATTGCCGCGCTTCAAAGGCTCGATTTTGCCTTTCCGCTGTTGCTGCGCTCGCCCGGCTATCACACCGGGCGCAATTTCGTTTTCGTGGAGCAGGCCTCCGAACTGGCCGCGGCGGCGTCCGAACTTCCCGGCGACGAATTGCTTGTGATCGAGTATCTCGACGCCCGCGGCGTTGACGGCAACGCGCGCAAGTTTCGCGTGATGATGATCGGCGGCAAGATCTATCCGCTGCATCTGGCGATCTCGCGAAACTGGAAGGTGCATTACTTCACGTCCGACATGGCGGACAAGCCGGACCACCGGGCCGAGGAGGCAGCTTTTCTCGCCGACATGCGTGCCGCGCTGGGGGACACCGCGATGGCGGCGCTCGAGCATATCCGCGACGCGCTCGGCCTTGATTATGCGGGGGTGGATTTCGGATTGGCGCCGGGCGGCGAGCTGCTGCTGTTCGAGGCCAACGCCACCATGGTGATCGCCGTGCCCGATAACGACGAGCGCTGGACCTACCGCCGCGCGGCCATTAACCGCATCATCGAGGCGGTCGTTGCGATGATCCTGCAGAAATCTACCGCAGCGCAGCGAAGCCGGAAATGAAACGACCTCGACGGCTTCTCCTGGAAGTAGAAGCGCGATCACAAGCCCGAGACATCACAACCGCGTAGCTGGTGGAACATCGGCCCCGGCATCACATTTTCCTCGTAGTGTATTGGAGGAGAAACGAAATGAAGCTTGCATTGATCGGCGCCGCGGCACTCGCGATGACCGCATTGGTCACACCCGTACAGGCGCAGGAAGTGATCACGAACCCCGGCAGATGTGCCCAATTCTACCCGAATGCCAATTGCACCAATCTCGGCGCGGGCAATCCCTACACCAGCGGTGGCTACTATTCGGGCCAGGGTGGCTGGCAACGGCAGGCCGGCTGGCAGAACGGCTACGCTTATATGCGCGACGATGGCTGGCACCATCACTACCGCCGCCATCATCACTACCATTAAGCTGTCGCGATGAATGAACTAAAAAGGCCCGGAGCAATCCGGGCCTTTTCCGTACCGACCCTGTGCCGCACTCATTCCGAACGGAAAAGGTTGAAGTGCGGCGTTTGCGGCGCGGGCGCTTCAGGTTGATCGTCATCGATCACGACTTCCTGGGCGTTGCGGTCGTGAATGATGCGCCGTACAGCAATGGTGGCGACTTCAAGCTCGCGCTGCCGGCGTTGCTGCTCGGCGTATTTGCGGGAGTCGCTGCGTTTCCGCTCCAAGGCCTTGTTCTCAGCAATGTTGTTATCCGGTGCTCTCTGAGCCCGATCGGTGTTGGTTCGATCGGAATTGATCGGCTGAACCGCCGCCATTTGGGGCTTGACCCTTTCGATGGTCGCAGGGGCGGGGGCTTGCGCTGGGGTCGCTACCGGCGGCTGGGCCTCAGCCATGACCTCGGGCTTTGCTCCGGCCTGAGCTGCGACCGGTTGCGGGGCCGGCGTCTCGGTCGTCGATCGCGCCGCTGGCGGCGATAGCTGCGGCGGCTGCGCCGCGTCGGCGACGATTCGAGGCTTATCGTCCGCGGCGACCGACGCAGGCGTCACCGCCTTGGCATTCGCACTGTCCGCCGCGAGGCGCTGCAGGCGATTGGGCGGCTCGGCGTGGTTGGGATTGGCAACCATGTAGCCACCGGCAAATCCCGTCGACAGCACCGCGACGACCGCGCCGACGCCGGCGAGGAAAGAACCTGTGTTGAAAGCCATACCCGCGTCCTCCAGATCGATGCACAGAGAACCTGGAGCGGTATAAACCGTTCCGGCCGGCGAGCCGGGAATTTGATGAACGGGTTCCCTCGCGAACGCGTGCGCATAATTTGAGCGGAAGGGATGGCCTGGAACAGGAACATGTCTGCGGTAATGAGGATTAATATGGGTTACCGAACCAGACAAGTTGGAACCGCAGATGAAAGATTTTCCCAACGCCGCCTTCGCCCCCGACGTCATCGAGGCGATGGATAAGGCCTTGCAGAAAGCCGTCGAAACTCTTCCGCACCCGGTGTCATCCGAGCGCGTAAAGAATGTCGCCGAAAGCATCCTGAGAAGCGCGGACCAGGGCGAACGCGATCCGAGAAAACTGCAGGCGATGGCGCTGGTCGAGCTGCAACTGCGGTCCGAAGAGTTTTCGCGGGCCGACGCGGTCGGCGCTGCGGGATAATTCCTGCGGCGTTTGCTATTTCGGCAATGGCTTCATCGACGAGATCGCGCGGCCGACGGTACCCTCGATCTCACCCGTTGCCGGACCAAAACCCTTCCAGAGTTGCGCCACTGCAAAGTCCTGCGCCTCGCCGGCCTTGGCGACCACCGCATCCATGCCGAAGAATTCGTGGGTGACGCCGGAATAGACTTTGTGGATGACGTTGTTGCCGCCCGCTTTGAGCTTGTCGGTCAACATATCGCCGTCCGAGCGCAGTGGATCGAGCTCGGCATTGATGATCGTGATCGGCGGCAGATTTTTCAAGTCGGCCGACACCAGGTCGAGACGCGGATCCCTCGCGTCATCGCCGTTCCTTAGTTCCTTATCGAAGAACCACGCCATCATGGCGGTATTCAACGGCTTCGCATCCGCCTGTTCTTTCTTCGACGGCGTATCCATGCTGGTGGTCGCCACCGGATATATCGCGATAACGGCCACCGGTACCGTCATCCTCTGGTCGCGCGCCGCCATCGCGGTCGCGACCGCCAGATTGCCACCGGCGCTCTCGCCGACCAGAGCGACGCGCGCGGGATTGCCGCCCCACTCGCGGGCGTGCCTCACCACATATTTGTAGGCCTGAAAGGCTTCGTCATGCGCCGCCGGAAACTTGTGTTCCGGGGCCATCGGATAATCCACCGACACCACGATAGCGTTGGCCTTGCGTGCGATCGCCGCGGCCGATTCGTCATACGTATCGAGGTCGCCGATCACCCAGCCGCCGCCGCGGTAATAGACGATCACAGGGCTATTGGAATCCTTGTTGGCCCGCTCCGGTGTGTAATAGCGCAACCGCAGTGAGCCCAGATCGGCGAAATGGCTGTTCGAAACCGTGAGACCCTGATGCGGATCCACATTTAGCCGTTCGTCCTTGATCACCTGCTTCACCGCGTCGGCGGCTGTCGATTGCTTGCGCGCTTCCTCTGGTGTCAGGTTTTCGATCGGTTTGGAGCCGAGCCGGCTCAGCGCCGCCAATACCTTCGCCATGTCGGGATCGGCCTTCGCGGCGGGGTCGGCGGCCTGAGTCGCGACGGTCGATTTTTCCGTCGCGGTTTGAGCGAAGCAGGGCTGGGCTAGCGCAACGATCGCGGTAGTCGCGAGCAGCGTGATTCGAAGCTTGAACGCGGATGGCATTGGAAGACCCCTCTGCGCGGTTAATCCGGCATTCAGCGGTTGGTTCCTGGTATCCGCGGCGGGAACTCGTTGGAGTGAATTTAGCTCCGAGATTCAGAATCAGGTTCCCGGCTTAGCTTCCATGTTCTCTTCGCCGCGGCAGGCATGAATGGCTTCCTCGACGCTGTGGAAGGGATGGTTTTTCTCGATCAGCGCATCGATGCCGAATTTCTCGATCGCCTGTTGGGCGCGCTCCGACTCCAGCCGCGCGATGGCAAAGCCGACGCTCTGGTCGCGGCAGGCCTTGATGGTGTCGCTCAGGATCTGCGCCGCGGTGAAGTCGATCTCGACGATCCCGGTGGCCTCCAGCACGATCAGGCTCGGCGGCTGCGCCGAGGCCTGGATCAGGCCGGTGACGTCGCTGCGGAAGTGATAGGCATTGAGAAACGACAACGGCGCCTGGAAGCCGGCGACAATGACATCGGGCTCGGTCTCGCCGGGAATATGCGGATTGCTCGGCCACCAGATCGAGGTGCCCGGCACCCGCTCATAAATCGTGACGCGGGCGCGGGTGGTGCTGCAGATGCCGTGCAGCAGCGACAGCGTGATTCCGATCGCGACACCCTGTTCGATCGGCAGCACGATGATCGCGGCGGCGGTGGCGATCACCAGCAGCAACTCGCCGAGCGATTGCCTCGAGATCGCGACGATCTGCTTGACCCGGATGATTCGCATCGCGACGAACAGCAGCACGCCGCCGAGCGCGGCCTGCGGCACGTGGCGCAGCAGCGTGCCGCCGAACGCCAGCAGCCCCAGCACGATCGCGGCGGCGATCAGAACGGCGAGCTGCGATTTGCCGCCGGTCTCCGCCACGATCGCGGTGCGCGGCGGGCTGGCATTGACCGGAAAGCCGCCGATCAGTCCGGACAAGATGCTGCCGGCGCCGACGCCGACGAAATCGCGGTTGACGTCGGGCGGCTGGTTCGGATCCGACGAGAACGACCGCGTCGTCGCCGCCGTCTGCACCATGACGATGATAGCGATGATCAGCGCCAGCGGCACCAGCTTGCAACACGCGTCCGATCTCGATGTCCGGAATGACGAGCCTGGGCAACGTGCCCGGGATATCGCCGAGCACCGCGACGCCGCGGCTTTCGAGGCCCATCAGGATCACGGCCGCGGCGGCGCCGATCAGGCCGATCAGCGCGCCGGGAATCCGGACGTCGATCCGTTCGGAAATCGTCACCAGCGCCAGCACGCCGACGCCGATGATCAGCGTGAACATATTGGTATGCGGCAATTCGCCGGCCAGGGTCGCCAGCCGCTGCAGCATCGGGCCGTCGGGCGCAGGCAATCCCAGGATGGCGGGCAGTTGCGAGATCAGAATGTGAATCGAAATGCCGGCCAGAAAGCCCGTGGTGACCGGGATCGACAAGCAGGTCGGCGATCCAGCCGAGGCGAAAGACGCCGCCGATCACCAGCACGACGCCCACCATCAGCGCCAGCACGCCGGCGAGTGCGACGATAGTCGGGCGAACCTGAAGCCGCCAGCGCGGCGAGGCCGCCCGCGAAGATCGGCGTGATGGTGGAGTCGGCGCCGGAAGATAAAAAGCGATTGCTGCCGAAGATCGCGAACGCCAGCGATCCCGCCAGAAACGCGAAGAAGCCGATCTGCGGCGAAAAGCCGCCGAGCTTCGCCGTCGCCAGTTGCTCCGGGATGGCGATGGCAACCAGGGTCAGCCCGGCGACCAGATCGTGCGAAATAAAGTTGGAGTGATATCCTTGCAACGATCGCAGCACCGGCCAGGTCTTGCCGCCGACGAACTTAGTTGAATTAGGTTTTGTTGCTACTAAGGATTGAATCTGGTTGTTCATAAAAATGCCGCCTCGGCAGAAAAGAAAAAAGCCAGCGACTCTACCGGAAACAAAGCCGGGAGTCGTCTGGCAATCGGATGCTCGGCGGGGAGGGGGAAATAACCGACAGGCGCCCGACGCGCCTTGGATCGCGCGGCCGTCTTGCGAACGAACGGTGGAAACTACTGAATGGTCTGGTGGACGTCGTGAACGAGGCTGGCCGGCTCGGCCATGACTTTCGCCACGACCGTGTAGGACAGTTCGACATTGCCGGGCTTGGCCGGATCGGCCTTGACTGATGTCACATGCAGCTGCGCACGTATAAGTCGGCCATCGCTCAACCTGATCTCGGTCACGCCTTGGCGCACGCCGGTTACCGTGGGTCCACTCAGTTTGGGTTCAGGGCGAGGCTCGATTCGGAACGAAAACGGTTTCAGGTACCCCAATTGCATCGCGCTCACCTTCACATACACCCTGGCCTTAACGACCGGGATTGTCATTGGTTCCGGTGGCGGAACTACGCTGGAAAGCGTCAGGAACGGTGACAAGCCGGCGATTTCATTCGGGGCTTTTGAAGCCACTGATCGTTGCCGGTGACCGTCGCTTGCGCAGGCGCGGCGGATCCTGATCGGCGCTGTCATTGTCCGCGGCGGCGTTTTCGATGGGGGCGCTATCATCGGACGCTTCATCGAGCGCGGTGTTGCGGTCGGCGACGGCGCGGTGGAATTGTTCGAGCGCGAGGTTGAACGCGGTAAGATCGCCGTCCTCGATCGCGCCGTCGTCGTAGCTGAGTCAGGGTCTCGCGAATGATGTTGTCGACTTCGCTTTGCATGCCGCGCAACTCAGCCGTGGATTTGCCGTCCCGCGCCTGCGCCGCCAGGGTCAGCACCCGGTCGCGCAAGGCGATGCTCTCCGCCTTTTCGTCGCGTTTCAGATAGCTGCGGAACCAGGCGACGGCCGAGCCGAGACCCGACAGCAGCAGGATGCCGCCCCAGATGTAATCGCTGTATTTCTCAAGGAATGTTCGCTCGGTGCCATCGATATACGCCGCCGCGCCGCGATGCGCTGTCAGCGCGGCATCCTTGTCGGTGTCGGGTGGGGCGATATTGGCGGCGCCCGGTAGTTCGCGCGCCAGGGCCTGCCGGACGCTGAACAATTGCCGGATGAAGCCGCCGACCGCGGTGTCCGACACCGCGCGGCGGGCGACGATCAGATGATTGACGCTCACGGTCTCGATCTTGTCGTCGGGGCGCGCCGGGGAAGAACTGAAAATGCTGCCCGGAATCTCCTCGGACTCGTACAGCGGATGCTTGGAGGCGATCGCTTCGGACACATCGATCGGCAGGAATTTCGGTTCGCCGCGCTCGTGGGCGGTGGCCGCGATCGCTTCGGCGGTGATCTTGCTGTCGAGCGGCCCGACCGCCATGTAGGCGTCGATCGAATTGTCGTGGGCCATCTCGCTGATTTTCTGAACGGAAAACTGCACCACGGTGACCTTGTCGGCATCGATTCCCGACTCGCTCAGGATCACGCGCAGCAGCGTCACGTTGGCCGGCGTGCTGCCGATGATGCCGAGACGATGGCCGGGCAGATCTTCCAGGCTCTTGACCTTGGACGGCGGAGTTTTCTTGGAGCCTTTCACCGGCTGGCCGCTGGGCGCCCAAAGCACCACGACATTTTTGCGCAGGATCGCCACCGACTGGGCGTCGGCCGGCATGTCGAGATCACCGCGCGCCACGGCCAGGTCGGTTTTATCGGCGCCGAGCAGCGACAAGCTCTCGGCCGGGCCAGTGGTCGAGATCGGGGCCAGGCGCACCGCACTGCGTTGCTGGGTAAAAGTTTGTGCCAGCGCCTGAATTAATTTTTGATCGTCGCTGTTCGGAGGACCGACCGCGATCCGCAATGTCTCAGGCCGTAACGCATAATAAAGCACGCCGGCCGCGGCGACGAACACGAAGATACCCGCGAACAGAATCACGAACGAAAACCGGTTCTGTTGCTGCCGATGCGGCAGCCGGTTCGGCGTCTGGGTCGGGTGAGAGGGATCCATGGGTTCTTCTAAGTTGCCGCGGCTTTATGTCGTATCGGTGGTGACGTTCCGCCACCCCCAAGTTGTATCCCAACCGTGTGCCGTTTGATCATGGTAAATTAAGGGATGAGGCGGCGCGCTGCCGATCCCGATCTGTCGGCGCTGAAGCCTGAGCCGATCCATCAGCCCTATCTGCGCGCTGTCGATTCCCGTCGCCAGCGACGGATCAATGGCCGCGATCGGCGAGAATTTGATAGAACGTCGCGACGATCTCCAGGGCAATCAAAACCACGACGATCAGCTCGAGCCGTAACGACCGGCGGGTATCGATGATGTCGGCGAGTGTGTTGGCGGTTTCGGCAACAACTTCGAGCTTGCGGTTCAGCGTGTCCACGCGTTCTTTCAGTTCGTATTCGTCTTCCAGGCGGGCATAAAGCCGCTCGAGATCCGGGCGCTCCCATAACGCATCGGGCTTTTCGCCGATCGCGACGCGGCCGGAGACCCGGTGCTGAACCAGCAGCGCACTTCCGATCAGTTGCAGAACACCTTTGCGGTCGCGCCGTGTGCGGCCGCTTTCGGCGAGCTCCTTGGCGAAGGGTTCGATAATCTCGAACACCTGGGCGACGTCGCGCTCGTCATGCGCGAGCACGACGCTCTTCGCCAGCACGTCGGCGATGACCAGAAGCCGCTCCGGCGTCATTTCCCGTAATTGCACGGGGCCTCCCGCCGGGACCTGGTCCTCGGCTTCGCCGGCCAGCGTCACCACAGCGGTTTCTTCCTCGAAGCGCGCCAGTGCGGCGCCGATGCGCGGCCTCAATCTTTCCAGAAACGCACGCTCTTCGGCCGGCGAAAGCCCGATCAGGACCGCGACGCCGTAGCGAAACAGAACCGCGATACCTTTCTCGCCGGCCTTGACGGCGAGCGGTACCGCCGAGAGCGCTTCACCCTCGAATCCCTGGGTATTAATACGGTCGCCGACATGCAAAGCGTGCGCTGTCAGCCTTGTCCCGATGTCAATCGAGCCAGGCTCGGCTTTGGTCATCGCGCCGCCTCTCTTCAAACATACGTCTCAAAACATAATTCCCGCAGCCTATCACCGGCCGGGCCTTCGCCAAAATCGCCCGGCGATGCGGCATTGGTGCAACCTAGAACGCCATCGCTCGTTATAATGATGATTGAACTGGTAAATTTCCGGGCAGCCGGTTCGGAAAACGTGCTAACCCAATAAAAACAAACTTAGATCGGGAGAATGACGATATGATCGAACCGAAAATCGAAGTGCCGGCGGAATTGCGCGATCTGGTTGAAAAGACCATCGATCAGACTGAAAAGGCTTTCGAGATGTTTTTCAATGCCGCCAACAAATCGGTATCGTCTGTCCCAAACCCTGGGACGGAAATATCGAGACAGGCGCTGAGTTTCACCGAACAAAACATGAAGGCGGCGTTCGAGCATGCCCGCAAGCTGGCTCACGCCACTGATCTTCAACAAGCCATGCAAATTCAATCCGAATTCCTACGGAGCCAATTCACCAATGCCGGCGAACATATGCGGCAGATCACCGGTGAGGTGATGTCGGCGGCGCGAGATGCGACTAAACGTCAGACGTGACATTACTTTTTATTTAACTTGCAATTTAGCTCGCCTCAATTTTCTCTGCGTTGCTAATTCTTTTCGATATGATACAAGCGCGCTTCCTAAAAACGAGGGAGCCGTCATGGCCAAAAAGAAAAAGTCCGTCAGGCGCGCGTGGACACCTTCCGACGTGCGCGAATTGAAGTCACTGGCGAAAAAGAAAGTCGGTGTTGCAAAAATCTCCAAGGCTTTGAAGCGCACCGTCGGTGCAACCGCGGTCAAGGCGCATCAACTTGGGGTATCGCTGGATACGCGGGGATAAACCATTCCATCAATCGCGCCGTCTCCGGCGCGTTTGTTACAAAACAGGGCGATGCCCCAAAATAAGTCTTGCCTGTGATTTCGTGACGGCCTTTAATTCACAGGCAGGTCCTTGATGGGCCACCGGGCTTCATCTCCCGCCGCTTGTCATCTTTCCTGCTGATCCCTGTCGGTTCAACCGGCAGGGATTTGCTTTTGCGATGGCACCATTCGCAATCCGGAACGCGTATGATCTGGAAAACGCCGCATCCAAGCTGGCATCTTAATACGCAAGACGCGCTTGATGTATACAACCGCGCGAATCGCGCGGATGCGACCTTGAACAGCCGATCAATAGCGCGATGGCTATTCCTTCTTTTGGCCCGATAGCTCCACCACCTTACGCCAAAGTTCGGTTTCCGACGTAAACATCGCGGCGAATTGTGTGGCGTCGGCGTGGATCGGAATGGCGCCGAGTTCGTCGATCTTGGACTTGATCGACGGCTCGGCCAGCGCGGCATTGATCTGCTTGTTCAGGAGATCGACGATATCGCGCGGGGTGTCGTGGGGCGCGCCGACGCCATAGAACGATGCGGTCTCATAGCCCGGCAGGGTGTCGGCGATCGGCGGCACGTCGGGCAGCGTCGTCCGAGCGTTCCCTGGTGGTGACGCCGAGCGCGCGCAGTTTGCCTTCCCGGGCGAACACGAACGACGACGTAACGTTATCGAACATGCCCTGGATTTGTCCGGACATGACATCGGTAAGTCCCGGCGCTGAGCCGCGATAGGGTATGTGGGTGAATTGCACCCCGGCCATCGCCTTGAACAACTCGCCGGACAAATGCAGCGACGTTCCGATGCCGGAAGAGGCGATGCTCATCTTGCCCGGATTGGCTTTGGCGTAGGCGATGAACTCCGCGATGCTATGAATTGGAAGATCGTTGTTGATCACCAGCACCAGCGGAATTCGAGCCACGCCGGCCACCGGCACGATGCCCTTGGAAAAATCGTAAGGCAGCGTCGGATCGAACGAGGCATTGATGGCGTTGGCGGTGCTGGTCAACAGCAGCGTGTAGCCATCGGGTGGCGAGTTGATGACGTCCTGGGTGCCGATGTTGCTGCCGGCGCCGGGCTTGTTCTCGACAATGAAGGGCTGGCCGAGATGATCCGCCAGATACTGGCACATCAGACGCGACAACACGTCGGTGGCGCCGCCGGCGGTGTACGGCACGATCCATCTCACCGGTTGAGACGGATAAGTCGCGGTTGCCCGCGCCGACATGCTCGGTCGCGTCCCGAGCCACATACCCGCCGCGCCGGCTGCCGATTGAAGCAAGATACGTCTGCTGATCATCGCGACCTCTCATCGTTGTCAGTGCCTCTATCGCAGAAAGCGGCACGTCCGACACGATGTTCTAGCGCGCATGGTAAAAACCGGCTGCGCAAATATTACCACGGCGCTGCCGTGATTCTCGCCAGCGGTTCTTCTTAATTGCGCTCGGCAGTAATCGACGCCGATATTTTACCACCGCAGAAAACGGCGTATCCAAATCGCCGCCGGATCGTCGCGGCTGCGATAATGTCCTGGAAATTGGCTGCGAATCGCGCGTGTTCCCTTGTTCGGCACGAAGTAATTTTCTCCGTCAAGTTCGATTGGCGCGCCGTAGTTGCACGGGAGCTAAATTAACGCGAAATGAGAATTTTCCCGACAAAGTTTCAATTCGCTGGAATTGGAATCACGAGAAACCGGGAAGACGTCATCCATGTCCTTGCTCGCGCGCGTCAAGATCATCACCAAAATCCTCGCGGTCATCCTGCTGCTGGCCGCTGTCGCGGTCAGCATCAGTTGGCTCGGCATCGCGGCGATGGCCACGCTCAAGCAGGGCGCCGACAACATGAGCGCGTCGGCCAAGCGGGCGCTGACGGCCGCGCAGGCCAATCAGAACGTGATCGTTCTCAGCCGTTCCGAATTCCGCATCGCGCTCGATCCGCGGCCGGAAAATCGCCAGGCGGTGCATGCGGTGGTCGACGAACAGATCAAGCAGTTCGACCAGCGCCTTGCCGACCTCGCCAGTACCGGCGACGAGCAGGCCAAGGGCCTGTTGCTGGCGGTAAAAGGCGCGCTGGCGGAATATCAGCCGGCGATGCAGCACACGCTTAACCTGGCCGACAATGCCGGCGACGAGCAGTTGAGCGAGAGCACATTGCGGATGCGCGATTCAGCGATGAAGGGCCGCGCCGCCGCAGAGAAGCTGCAGGCCAGCATTCGGGCGGTGTCGGACCGGATGATCGATCGCGTCGAGAATTACACCAGGGAGGCCAGCGAACAGTATGAAGCCAGTTCGCGGCTGATGATGATCGTCGCGGCCGCGGGCATCCTGCTCGGTGTGGCCGCGGGCTATCTGATCGGCCAGTTCGGCATTGTCAGACCGATCCAGTTGCTGAAGACCGCGATGGAGGCGTTCGCGCTTAACGATCTGCAGGCGGAAGTTCCCGGCACCGGGCGCGGCGACGAACTCGGCGAGATGGCGCGCACCGTCGAGATCTTCAAGAACAACGCGCTCGAGGTCGAGCGGATGCGTGGCGACAAACAGGCGGCCGAGCAGCGCAGTGTCGAGCAGCGCAAGGCCGACATGCACCGGCTCGCCGACGCCTTCGAAAGCACGGTCGGTGAAATCATCGAGACGGTGTCGTCGGCCTCCACCGAGCTGGAGGCGTCCGCGAGTTCGCTGACGGCAACCGCGTCACGCGCCCAGCAAGCGACCACGACGGTCGCGGCGGCCTCGGAGCAGGCGTCCACCAATGTACAGGCGGTGGCGGCGGCGACCGAGGAGATGGCATCCACCGTCCACGAGATCAGCCGGCAGGTGCAGCGAATCGGCGCGGATGGCGGGCGAGGCCGTCGATCAGGCGCGCCGCACCAACGACCGGGTCAGCGAATTGTCGAAGGCGGCGGGCCGCATCGGCGACGTCGTCGAACTGATCAACGCCATCGCGGGCCAGACCAACCTGCTGGCGCTCAACGCCACCATCGAGGCGGCGCGTGCGGGCGAGGCCGGCCGCGGCTTTGCCGTGGTCGCCGCCGAAGTGAAGACGCTGGCGGAGCAGACCGCGAAGGCGACCGGCGAAATCGGTCAGCAGATCGCGGGCATCCAGAACGCGACCCAGGACTCGGTCAGCGCCATCAAGGAAATCACCGGCACCATCGAGCGGCTGTCCGAGATTTCCTCGACCATCGCCGCGGCGGTGGAAGAGCAGGGCGCCGCCACGCAGGAAATTTCCCGCAACGTGCAGCAGGCGTCGCAGGGCACCCAGGAAGTGTCGTTCAACATCACCGGCGTCGAGCGCGACGCCGGCGAGACCGGATCGGCCTCGTCGCAGGTGCTTTCCGCGGCGCAACTGCTGTCGCGCGACAGCAACCGGCTGAGGCTCGAGGTCAGCGAGTTCCTCAACAACGTGCGCGCGGCGTAGACGAAAAACTAGGGCGTCACCGGATGGCCGACGGGCAGGGCGATGCCCTTTTCGTCGGCGATCTTGCGCAATACATCAGGACGATCCGAGATCACACCGTCGACGCCGATGTCGATCATCCGCGCGATGTCTTCCGGCTTGTTGACGGTCCAGACCACGATCTTGAGTCCCAAGTCGATGGGCTTCGGCGATCGCCTCGGCATCGACATCGCCGAAATAAGGCGACCAGATCGCGCCGCCGGCGGCCTTGATCGCGCGCGGCAGCGAATTGCCATAGTCGCCGAGATCGAAGCCCGCGGTCCATTCCGTCGCCTTGTCGCGCGCGATCGTCGCGCCGAATCCCTTTTGCTGGGTCAGGTAGACCGTCGGAATCGACGGCGCCAGTTGCTGCACCAGCAACAGCGTTCGCCAGTCGAACGACTGCACGGTGACTCGGTCGGTCATTTCTTCGCTCTGCAGCAGAGTCCAGCAGCAATGCTGACAAACCGTTGCGGATCGGGCGATTCGTCGGGATGGTTGGGATCGATCTTGGTCTCGATGTTGAAGCGCACGTGGTCGTCGCCCGACCGGCGCACGAGGTCGAACACTTCGATCAAGGTCGGGATCCGCGTTTCCGGCACGCTGTGCTGATCCGGAAATTGCGCCGCATAGGCGCTGCCCGGCCGGATCTGGCCGACGTCGTATTGCTTGACCTGGTCGAGGTTCAACTGGACGAACGGCGTGCCGGGCGGCGTGACATAGACGCCGTCGGCGTTGCGGGCGAGATCCGGATTGAGCTTGCGTTCATGCGAGACGATCGACCGCGCTATCGCGGGTGACGCCGATATCCAGTTCCAGCGTGTTGACGCCCATCGAAAGCGCGTTGGCAAAGGAGGGCAGCGTGTTCTCGGGAAACAGCGCCCGGCCGCCGCGATGGGCCTCGATATCGAACACCAAATCACGGGCCATGGCTTCTCCGTTCAACGACAAAGCGAGAGCAATAATGCCGAAAGTGCATGGCGGCGATCGCGCAACGAAGAGTGACTGCCACCAATGGGCTCTCCCTGACCCGAACTGAGCTACATGATACCGGAAACGCGCCTTGGATAACACTTGGCGCGCGGATCGATTCCCCGCACAATGCATTTATGTCAGTGAGACACCGGCGAACGGGATCGACACGCGGACAGATGAACACCCAATCTTCACTAGCCGCCACCGGCAAGCCGGATTCACCGCCCTTGATCGGGCGCAGCACGCTCGCCGTCACGATCGGCAACATGCTGGAGTTTTACGACTTCATCACCTACAGCTTTTTCGCGATCCAGATCGGCCACACCTTCTTTCCGTCGAGCAGCCAGTTCGGCAGCCTGATGGCTGTCACTGGCGACGTTCGGCGTCGGTTTTGTGACCCGGCCGATCGGCGGCATCGTGATCGGCTATTATTCCGATCGCGCGGGCCGTCGTCCGGCGATGATCCTGAGCTTTGCGATGATGGGCGCCGCGATCATCGTGCTGGCGCTGACGCCGTCTTATGCCACCATCGGCATTGCCGCGCCCGTGATCGCCATTCTCGCGCGCATGGTGCAGGGATTTTCGCTCGGCGGCGAGGTCGGGCCCACCACGGCCTATCTGATGGAAGTCGGCGCCGCCGGGCCGGCGCGGGCTGGCGGTATCGTGGCAACCGGCGAGCCAGGAGATCGCCGCCACCGCGGGGGCTGCGGTCGGTGCGATCCTGACCCATGTGCTGCCCGACGCCGCGCTGGAATCCTATGGCTGGCGCATCGCGTTCCTGCTCGGCGCGGCCTGCCTGCCGTTCGGGCTCTATCTGCGCTCCAGCCTGCCGGAGACGGTCGATCTGGAGGCGGCGGCGAAATCGGCCAGGAAAGCCGGCGAGCGGTTTGCGGTCATTCGCGACAATGCGCGCATCATCGTTCTGGGTCTGCTGATTCTGGCCGCCGGCACCATCACCACCTATGTCGGCCAGTACATGACGACCTACGCCGAGACCACGCTGCATGTGGCGACCGGGCTGGCGTTCGCGACATCGGTCGCCAGCAACGCGTTCGGCATCATCGGCGCGTTATATGGCGGCTGGCTCGCCGACCGTTACGGACGCTGGCATGTGATGGTGTGGCCGCAACTGGCGACCCTGGTGCTGACCTATCCGGCCTTTCTGTGGATCGTGGACACCCAAAGCGCATGGGCCTTGCTCGGCGGTTTCGGTCTGCTTTCGATGATCGGCAGCATTCCCTACAGCGCGTTCTATGTGGCGCTGGCCGAGGGCCTGCCGCAGAATATCCGCGGCGGCGCCTTTGCCACCATCTACGCGGTGGCGATCGCGACCTTCGGCGGCACCGCGCAACTGGTGGTCGCCTGGCTCACGCATGTCACCGGCAACCCGCTGGCGCCGGCGTGGTATCTCCTGTTGGCCGCCGCGGTCGGCCTCGCCGCGATGGCGATGATGCGCGAGACCGCGCCGGGCAAGGCGGGATGATGTCAAAATAAACCTCGTCATGCCGGGGCGCGCCCTTGCGCGAGCCCGGAATCCATAACTCCTGTGGTCATGTTCGTCGATGAACTCTGACACAGGGGATATGGATTTCGGGCCTGCGCCGAGAGGCGCATCCCGGAATGACAGAGCCTACTTCCCCTCGGTCTCAACCTTACGCTTCTCGTCGTCGTTCATCTTGTCGACGACCGGATCGTGACTGGCCTCGCCTGTGGTCTGCAGGGTGCTGGCCGGCGGGGCGTCGTTGGGGAGCGATTTCTGTTCCGGCGGTGTGCGGGCTGGCCGGGTCGCGGTGGCGGCTGGCGGCTCGTTGGTCTGGGCTTGCGCGGGTTGCAGGCCAAAAAGAACGACGCTCGACAGCAGGGATGCCGCGAGCGTCGTGGATGCAATAGTCAACGTGGTGTTCATCGCATTCGTATTCATCGATCTGCTCCAGACATATTCTGTTCAGATCGATGAAAACGAAGCTTGCGGTTGAATGTTCCGCTTTACGTCTCCAGTTGCTTGCCGATCGGCAGCGCACGGATGCGTTTGCCCGTGGCGGCGAAGATCGCATTGATCAATGCCGGAGCAAACGGTGGCACGCCGGGTTCGCCGACGCCGCTCGGCGGCGTATCGGCATCGACGGGCACGATGTGGACGTTGGTGACCAGCGGGGCTTCGTCGATCCGGACCACCGGGAAATCGTCGAAATTGTTCTGCTGGACCTTGCCGTCCTTGAAGCTGATCTCGCCGTATTTGGCGAGGCTCAACCCCATGATCGCGGCGCCCTCGATCTGCGACTGGATGCGCTCCGGATTGACGTGGGTGCCGCAATCGATCGCGGTGTCGACCTGATGCACCGTGAGCTTGCCCTTGTCGCCGACCGACACCTCGACGATGGTCGCGATGTAGCTGACGAAGCTGCGGTGCGCCGCGATGCCGAGGGCGTGGCCCTTGGGCAGCGACCGGCCCCAGCCGCCCTTGTCGGCAACCGTTTCGACCACGCGTCGCAAGCGCGCGGTGTCGATCGGGTAGCTTTCATAGGGTTCGCCATAGTTCCAGAGGTCTTTCACCGAGGACAGATTGACGATCCGCGGCGAACCGATCAACTCCAGCAGCATATCCTTCTGATCGCGGCCGGTGGCGTGCGCGAGTTCGCCCACCATCGACTGCACCGCGAAGGCGCGCGGGATGTTGGACACCGAGCGGAACCAGCCGATGCGGGTATGCGCCGCGGCTTCCGGATTCTCGCACTGGACATTGGCGATCTCGAACGGCATGTCGACCAGGCCCATGCCGAGTTCGAGGCCGAGCTCATGCGTCGTGCCGGCGGCAAAGGTCGAGCCGATGCTGGGCGCGACGCTGCGGTGCCGCCATGCGATCACCTTGTTGTTGGCGTCGAGGCCGGCCTCGATCCGTTCCACTGATACCGTGTGCAGGAAGTCGTGATGCACATCGTCTTCCCGCGTCCACTGCACTTTGACCGGCGCGCCGAGTTCCTTGGACAGCAGCGCCGCCTCGATGCGCGAAATCGCATTTCGATTTGCGCCCGAAGCCGCCGCCGAGCAGCGTGACATTCACCGTGACATCATCTTCCGGGATGCCGAGCGTCTTGGCGACATCCTCGCGGGTGCCGCCGGGGCTCTGAACGGGCGCCCAGATCTCGGCCTTGCCGTCCTTGACACTGGCGACCGCCACCGGCGGCTCCATGCTGACATGGGCCAGATGGGGCAGATAATATTCGCCGACCACCACCTTGGCCGCGCTTTTCAATGCGGTGTCGACATCGCCTTCCTTGCGCACGACCAGGCCGGGTTTGCGCGCGGCTTCCTCCAGTTCGGCGCGATAGGCGGCTGACTTGTATTTGCCGTTGGCGCCGTCGTCCCACACCAGTTTGAGCGCGTCGCGGCCCTTGATCGCAGCACCGGTGTTGCGCGCGATCACCGCGACGCCGCCGAGCGGCTGGAATTTGGATGGCCACGGCCATCCCTTGACTTCCATCACCTTCTCGACGCCGGAGACCTTCATCGCCTCGGCGGAATCGAACGACACCAGCTTGCCGCCGGTCACCGGCGGCCGCGCGATGACGGCGTATTTCATCCCTGGCAATCGGGTATCGATGCCGTAATGCGCCGTCCCCACGGTGATATCGCGCAGGTCGACGATGCTGATCTGGCCCTTGCCGAGATAACGGAAATCCTTCGGATCCTTCAGCTTGAGGCCGTCGAGCGACGGTACCGGTTCCTTGGCGGCGTCGGCGGCGAGATCGCCGAAGCCGATACGCTTGCCGCTGGCGGAATGAACCACCTCGTGGTTGACGGCTTTGACTTCCGTCACCGGCACGTTCCAGCGCTTGGCGGCGGCGGCTTCCAGCATGCCGCGCGCGCAGGCGCCGATCTGGCGCATCGGAATCAGATAGTGCCGGGTGCTGCGCGAGCCGTCGGTGTCCTGGTTGCCGAACTTGACCTCGTCGCCATGCGCCTGTTGTACCTTGACGCGCGACCAGTCGGCTTCCATCTCCTCGGCCACGATCAGCGGCAGGCTGGTGCGGACACCGGTTCCCATCTCGGAGCGGTGTGCGATGATCGTTACGGTGCCGTCGGCGGCGATCGCCACGAAGACGCGCGGATCGACCACCGTGCCGTGCGGCATCTTGCCGGCGCCGGTCTGATAGGCCGCGAACGCCTGACGCGACGTCACGGGTGCGGCGAGCACGAGACCGCCGGCGATGCCAAGGCCCTTGAGCACGTTGCGGCGCGAGATCTTCTCGACCTTGGCTTTGTTCCATGCGGCGAAGGTTTTCGGGATTGGTGAAAATGTTCATGATCACACCCCCGTCGAGGCGAGGTGGACCGCGTTTTCGATGCGCTGATAGCAGCCGCAGCGGCAGATGTTGCCGGCCATCGCTTCGCGAATCTGGTCGTGACTGGGCTTGGGATTTTCCGCGAGCAGGGCGGCGGCCTGCATGATCTGGCCGGCCTGGCAATAGCCGCATTGCGGAACATTGACCTGGCGCCAGGCCTTCTGCACGGCATGGTCGCCGGTCGGGTGAAGGCCTTCGATGGTGGTGACTTCGCGATCGACCACGTCGGACACCGAGGTGATGCAGGAACGGACCGCCTGCTTGTCGACCATCACGGTGCAGGCGCCGCACAGGGCCTGGCCGCATCCGAATTTGGTGCCGGTCAATCCGGCTTCGTCGCGCAAAAACCAGAGGAGTGGAAGATCCGGGTCGCCGTCCCAGCTGCGTTCCTGGCCGTTAATCTTCAACTTGATCATGATCGTTCCTCGCTCTTCATAAGCTGCTGATGTCTTTCCGGCGCGGGCGAGAACATGTTTCTCCGGTTGCCCACCGCCGTCGTTTCAGTCGCCTTTGGCGCCGGTCGCTCCTCGAGCGGACCCGCGCCTGCGCGACTGCAGACGTCATTTGACGATTTACGCTGGTTTGTTGGTCTGGGAGCCCTCCCGATTTGATTCTTTTTCGTTGGCAGCGCGTGTCGAGGCTAACAGAAAGCGAAGGAAAATCGAGTTCACTTCGCCTTGTTCGGTAGCTTAATACGACAGAGCGGGCGTTGTCAGCAGTTCGCTTGGGTCAGTAGCCCTGACGCAGGCACCTTCGGTGCGGTTGCGACGGCAAGCCGGCCTTAACTGTGGCGGTTAACCCCTAATGGCGCCGGCGCGGCTATAGATGACGCCTGATTCATCGACGGGCATTCGGCCATGAGCGCAGACGCGATCGACATGTCACAGGATAACCAGCCACGGCAGGCCAAGCCGTCGGCCGCCAAGACCTGGCTGAAGGCGATCGAACTGACGTCGCGCATCGAGACCGATCCGCAACAACTGTTCTCCGACCTGGTCGAGGGTCACGCCGCGCGGCAGCCGGATCGTCCGGCTCTGTTGTCCGATCGCGAGACTTTCAGCTACGGCATGCTGGCCGACCGCATCAACCGCTATGCACGCTGGGCACTGCGTACCGGCATCAAAGCAGGCGACGTCGTTTGCCTGCTGATGCCGAACCGGCCGGATTACCTCGCGGCATGGCTCGGCATTGCCAAGGTGGGCGGGGTAGTGGCGCTGATCAACACCAAACTGGTCGGGCGTTCGCTGTCGCATTGCATCAATGTCGCGGAAGCCGATCATGTCATTCTGGATTCGGAATTGGCCGCGGCGTTCGAGATTGCGGCGCCCGATCTGAGCCGGACGCCGAAAATCTGGATTCGCGGCGCGCAATCCGGTCTCCATGGCGGTCACGCCTCGCTCGACAGCATCCTCGGCGAAATGGACGGCAGCCCGCTGAGCGAAGCCGAGCGGCCGAAAGTCACCATCAACGATCGCGCGCTGCTGATCTACACCTCGGGCACCACGGGCCTGCCGAAGGCCGCCAGCATCAGCCACCGGCGCATCCTCAATTGGGGTGGCTGGTTCGCCGGCCTGACCGGCGCGTCGGTTGACGATCGGCTCTACGATTGCCTGCCGCTGTTCCATAGCGTCGGCGGCATCGTCGCGCCCTGCAGCATGCTCAGTGCGGGCGCATCGGTGGTGATCTCGGACAAGTTCTCCATGACGAATTTCTGGAACGATGTCGCGCGCTGGGACTGCACGCTGTTCCAGTATATCGGCGAACTGTGCCGCTATCTGGTCAAGGCGCCGCCGTCCGAATTCGAAACCCGGCACCGGGTACGGCTCGCCTGCGGCAACGGCCTGCGCGGCGATATCTGGGAAGCGTTTCAGGCGCGGTTCGCGATTCCGCGCATCCTCGAATTTTATGCCGCGACCGAAGGCAATTTCTCGCTCTACAATGTTGAGGGAAAGCCTGGCGCGATCGGCCGGATCCCGCCGCTGCTGGCGCATCGTTTTCCCGCCGCCATCGTCCGGGTCGATCCGGACAGCGGCGCGCCCATTCGCGATGAGGACGGGCTTTGTATCGCCTGCGCGCGCGGCGAGGCCGGCGAGGCGGTCGGTCGCATCGGCACCGCGGATCAAGGCGGCGGCCGGTTCGAGGGTTATACGGACCAGGCGCAGACCGAGAAGAAGATTTTGCGCGATGTGCAGGCCAGGGGCGACGCCTGGTTTCGCACCGGCGATCTGATGCGGCTCGACGGCCAGGGCTATTTTCATTTCGTCGACCGGATCGGCGACACCTTTCGCTGGAAGGGCGAGAACGTCGCGACCTCGGAAGTCAACGAGGCCGTCACGGATTGTCCCGGCGTGCGCGAAGCGTCCACCTACGGTGTGGAAATTCCCGGCGCCGACGGCCGCGCCGGCATGGTCGCGATCGTGACCGATGGCAATTTCGACATCCAGCAATTCGCCGCGCATCTGGCAACGCGGTTGCCGGCCTATGCCCGTCCGGTCGCAGTGCGCATCTGCGCCTCGCTCGCCACCACCGAGACCTTCAAGCAGAAAAAACACGAACTGGCCCGTGACGGTTTCGATCCGCGGCGCGTGAACGATCCGCTGTTTTTCAGGGACGGCAAATCAGGCGAGTATCGGTCGCTGGATGCCGATGCCTATGCAGCGATCGTGGGCGGTTCAATCCGCCTCTGAATTGCTACCCATAAATTACCGCCCGTCGGCACAAAACGTGCTGCGCGACTTGCAGCGGCCGCGGTTTCTGCCGTCGGCGTTGCAGCGCTCCAATGCGTTGCTCTGCGCCTCAGGGTAGGTCATGCCGCCGGCGGTGTAGGACGATTGATATCGACGGCCGAGATAGGTGGCCAGCGACGCGCATTCCTGGCCGGAGATGCTGAATACCTTGCAGCTGCCGCGGCCGAATTCGGCGCACTGCTTGGCGACGTTGGCTTCGGCTTCCGGTTGTGAGTGCAGCCGCCAGACCGTGGAGTAGGAGCCGTCCGCGGTGAAGGCCATCGCGCCCCATTGTGTGTCGGAATCTTCCGGTGGCTTCGGCGGCGTCGGGTTGACCGGCGGCGGCTGCGGATTGAACGGCACGGGATCGAGCGTGCGCGGGCCGACAGGGGGCACGGCCGGAGGCAGGTTCGGCACGATCGGCGCGGCTGAAGGCGGCGGCGCGGTGCGCGTCGCGCCGTTGGCGACCGCGGCCTTGTAGGCGGACTTCGGCCTGCACCGGATCGGTCTTGGTGCCGCCCAGGCCGCGGGCATAACAATCGCCTCGGACGTTGAGGCCGTTGCCTGGCGCGTTCGGCTGCAGTTTGAGCGCGTAATAGCACGCGCGCGTGTAGTCGATGCGGGTATATTTCCCGGTCGAATAGCCCATCGCGAGATTGCTCAGCGCGGCCTGATGGCCCTGGCCGGCGGCCTTGCTGTACCAGTCCGCCGACTGGTCGAAACTGGCCGCGACGATCTTGCTAAGCTTTAGATCCGGATCGTAGAGCGTGCCCATGTAGAACTGCGCGGTCATCTCGCCGCCGCGCGCGGCGGCTTCCAGCCGGCCCATCGACTGCTGGTCGGTCTGCGAGGCATCGCGCAACGCGGCCAGTTGCTGGGAGCGCGCGTTGGTATCGAGCGGTACGCCCCATTGCGCCGTTCGGCTGGTGGAGGGCGCCGCCCAGAACCACAGCACCAGCAGCGCGGCCAGCGCCTGCGGCCAGACGATCCACCCGTAGCGGTACCATTTGTCGTCGTACCAGAGCTTGCCATGGGCCGCGAGCCACGGCGAATGCGCCGAGATCATGGGGCAATCTCCGAACCGGCGCCGCGCATGATCGTCGTCCTGTCCATGATCAGTTGACGGTGGCTTCCAGGATGTCCGCGGTGGCAATCCGCGTCAGGTCGGCGAGCGGATCGGTCGAAATCCGGATGGCCTGCGCCTCGCGCGCCTTCTCCAGCAGCGTGCGCATCGAACGGGCGTTGCCCCAATCCGGTAACGAAGCGTGTTGCTCGATCCAGGGCGTCAGCGCCGTAGCAAAATCGTCCGGCAGCGCGAAATGCTGGCGCGCCGCCATCCGGCGCAGGATCTCGCACAGATCGGCGGCGCCATAGCGCGGGAAATCGACCGTCTTGGTGAAGCGGCTCGACAGGCCCGGATTGCTCTCGATGAAGCGGCGCATCTCGTTGGGATATCCGGCCACGATCACGATCAGGCGGTCGCGATTGTCCTCCATGAATTTCAGCAGCGTATCGATGGCTTCCTTGCCGAAGTCGTAAGCAGAGCCGCCGCCTGAGGTCAGCGAATAGGCTTCGTCGATGAAGAGGATTCCGTCGAGCGCCTCGCGGCATTTGTCGAGCGTCTTGGTCGCGGTCTGTCCGACATAACCCGCGACCAGGCCGGCGCGATCGGTCTCGACGATGTGTCCCTTGCGCAGCACTTTCAGCGCCCGGAAAATCTCGCCGATCACCCGCGCCACCTCGGTCTTGCCGACGCCGGGCGGGCCGGTGAACACCATATGCTGGCTCAATGCCGCGATCGGCAGTCCCTGTTCCCGGCGTTTTTGTTCGACCTCGAGCCGTGCGGTCAGCCGTTTGACTTCCTGCTTCACCGCGGCCAGCCCGACCATGGCGTCGAGTTTCTCCATCGCCGTGGCCACCGATTGCGCATTGTCGTCCGGCTTCTGGCCGGTCGCGAGGACCACGTCCTCGATCGTTACCCTGGAAATATCGGCCGCGGGATCGCCGGCGACGCGCATCGCCTGGGCCTCGCGGGTCTTCTCCAGCAGGGTTCGCATCTCGCGCCCATTGGCCCAATCGTCGGACCGGGAGCGGCCTTCGATCCACGGGCGCAGCTTGGCCTCGAAGCCCTCGGGCAGCGCGAATTCCTGCCGCGCCGCCATCCGCTTGAAGATCTCGCAGAGATCGTTGGCGTTGTATGAGGGAAAATCGACGGTCTTGCTGAAGCGGCTGGAAAGACCCGGATTGCTGTCGATGAAGCGCCGCATCTCGTTGGGGTAGCCCGCGACGATCACGATCAGGCGGTCGCGGTTGTCTTCCATGAATTTCAGCAGGGTGTCGATCGCTTCCTTGCCGAAGTCGGGACCGCCGCCACCGGTCGGCGCGGCAAGGCTGTAGGCCTCGTCGATGAACAGAATGCCATCGAGCGCCTCGCGGCATTTCTCGAGCGTCCTGGCCGCGGTTTGTCCGACATAGCCGGCGACCAGACCTGCACGGTCGGTCTCGACCACATGGCCCTTGCGCAGCACGCGGAGCGCGCGAAAAATTTCGCCGACCAGGCGCGCGACCTCGGTCTTGCCGACGCCCGGTGGCCCGGTGAACACCATGTGCTGGCTCAGCGCCGAGACATCCAGGCCCTGGTCGCGGCGCTTCTGTTCGAGGTCGAGCCGCGCGGTAAGTTGCTTGACCTCCAGCTTCACCGGCGCCAACCCGACCATGGCGTCGAGCTTGGCCATCGCCTCGGCCAAGGCCTGGGTGTTGTCCTCATTCTTCTGGCCGGTCGCGACGATGACGTCGTCGATCGTCACCGTCGCGATATCGGCGTCGGGATCGGTGGCGACGCGCATCGCCTGGGCCTCGCGGGTCTTCTCCAGCAAGGTCCGCATCTCGCGGCCGTTGGCCCAATCCTCGGCCTTGGAGCGGCCCTCGATCCATGGACGCAGCTTGGTCTCGAAGCCCTCAGGCAGCGCGAATTGCTGCCGCGCCGCCATCCGCTTGAAGATCTCGCAGAGATCGTTGGCGTTGTAGGCCGGGAACTGCACGGTCTTGCTGAAGCGGCTGGAGAGACCCGGATTGCTGTCGATGAAGCGCCGCATCTCGTTGGGATAACCCGCCACGATCACGATGATGCGGTCGCGGTTGTCCTCCATGAATTTCAAGCAGCGTATCGATGGCTTCCTTGCCGAAGTCGGTATTGCCGGGGCCGACCGGCGCGGCGAGGCTGTAGGCTTCGTCGATGAACAGAATGCCGTCGAGGGCCTCGCGGCATTTCTCCAGCGTCTTGGTCGCGGTGTGCCCGACATAGCCCGCGACCAGCCCGGCTCGATCGGTTTCGACCACGTGGCCCTTGCGCAGCACCCTTAGCGCCTGGAAGATTTCGCCGACCAGCCGCGCGACCTCGGTCTTGCCGACGCCGGGTGGCCCGGTGAACACCATGTGCTGGCTGACCGTCGAGACGTTGAGGCCCTGGTCGCGCCGCTTCTGTTCGAGTTCGAGCCGTGCGGTGAGCTGTTTGACTTCGTGCTTCACCGGCGCCAGCCCGACCATGCCGTCGAGCTTGGCCATCGCGGCGGCCAGGGCCGCGGTGTTGTCCTCGTTGTTCTGGCCGGTCGCGACCATGACGTCCTCGATCGTCACCACCGAGACATCGGCCTCCGGATCGTCGGCGACGCGCGCGGCCTGGGCTTCGCGGGTCTTCTCCAGCAGCGTGCGCATCTCGCGGCCGTTGGCCCAGTCTTCCGCGGTCGCGCGGGACTCGATCCACGGGCGGATCCGGTTCTCGAAACCCTCCGGCAGCGTGAATTGCTGGCGGGCAGCCATCCGCTTGAAGATCTCGCCGAGTTCGCTGGAACTGTAGGACGGAAAATCCACGGTCTTGCTGAAGCGGCTGGAGAGCCCCGGATTGCTGTCGATGAAGCGCCGCATCTCGTTGCGATAGCCGGCCGCGATCACGATGATGCGGTCGCGGTTGTCTTCCATGAATTTCAGCAGCGTATCGACGGCCTCCTTGCCGACATCGTCGCCGGGCCGGCTCGCGAGGCTGTAGGCCTCGTCGATGAACAGAATGCCGTCGAGCGCCTCGCGGCATTTGTCGAGCGTCTTGCTCGCGGTCTGTCCGGTGTAGCCGGCTACCAAGCCGGAGCGGTCGGTCTCGACGATATGGCCCTTGCGCAGCACTTTCAGCCCACGGAAGATTTCGCCGACCAGCCGCGCCACCTCGGTCTTGCCGACGCCCGGCGGCCCGGTGAACACCATGTGCTGGCTCAGCGCCGAGACATCCAGGCCCTGGTCGCGGCGCTTCTGTTCGACCTGCATCCGCGCGACCAGGTTGCGAACCTCCTTCTTGACCGGCGCCAGCCCGATCATCGCGTCGAGCTTGGCGAACGCGAGTTCCATCGGCGAAGTCTCGGCCTGCTCCTCGCTCTCGAGGATGACGATCGGGCGGACCAGCGTCGCCGGATTGACCTGCGGCTTGTCGCGCTCGATCACCAGCCGCAGGGCGACGAAGGTCATGCCGCCGCCCGCGACAACGATGCACACGATGGTCATTCCGAGGATGATCATGTCGGTTCAACCACGTCCCGTTGCCTTGACCAGGTCCTCGAGCTCCAGCCGCGAAAGGTCGGCGGAAGGATTGGTCGATATCCGCATTGCCTGCGCCTCGCGCGCGCGCTCCAGCAGCGTCCGCATTTCGCGCGCATTGGCCCAGTCCTCGGCGCGCGATCGCTCCGCGATCCACGGCTTGACCTTGCCCTCGAAGCCATCGGGCAGCGTGAAATTCTGCTTGGCCGCCATCCGGCGCAGGATCTCGCACATGTGGTCGGCGCTGTAGCGCGGGAAGTCGATGGTCTTGGTGAAACGGCCGGCGAGACCGGGATTGCTGTCGATGAAGCGCCGCATCTCGTTGGGATAGCCGGCCACGATCACCATGATGCGGTCCCGGTTGTCCTCCATGAACTTCAGCAGCGTGTCGATCGCTTCCTTGCCGAAATCGCCGCCCGAATTACCGGTGCCGGCCAGCGTGTAGGCTTCGTCGATGAAGAGAATGCCGTCGAGCGCCTGCTGGCACTTCTCCAGCATCTTTGGCGCGGTCTGTCCGATATAGCCCGCCACCACGTCGGCGCGCTGCACTTCGACCAGATGGCCGATGCGGAGCGCGCGCAGTGCGCGGTAGATATCGCCGAGCGCGCGTGCCACTTCGGTCTTGCCGACGCCGGGCGGCCCGGTAAACACCATGTGCAGGCTCAGCGGCGCGGTGGTCAGTCCCTGCGCGCGGCGCATTTGCTCGACCTGCAGCCGCGCGATCAGGCCGTTGACCTCGCGCTTGACCGGGGCGAGGCCGACCATGGCTTCGAGATCCTCGATCGCCTTGTCGGGCGGATGATCCGGAATGTCACGCACCGGCGCGACCACCATTTTGGTCATTTGCGCCATGCCGCCATTGGCCGGCACCGGCTGCAATGCGCCGCGGCGCGCGTAGCCGGAAGCGATCACCGTCAGCATCAGGCCGAGCACGACCAGCGTCAGCACGATGCAGGTGCCGCTGATCGCGGTCTGGGTCGCGGGCGACAAATTCTTGAACAGCCCGGCAGGTCCGTTCTGCGGAACTCATGATCCAGGCGGTGATGATCGTGGCGGCGACACTGCCCAGCGCGATGGCGACGATCTGCGAATCCTTGAAGGGGTTTTTCACAGCAATGACCTCGCGCTCAGCACGGCGGCACCGCGCGCCACACCACGGGCAGGGTTTGCGAGCCGGGCAGATCGAGGATCGCCTTGGTGGGAGTCAGCCCCATCACGACGCCCTTGGCGGTGCCTTCGAACGTGAAGATGCCGCTGCCGGAGCCATAGGGCGCGGGGTAGGGCACCGCGATCCGCTGCATCGCATCGGTGACGGTAAAATAGGGTGAGACGTAGTTGCCCGAACGGATGCGGATGGTGCTGCCGAGCGGCGCGGTGCCGCGCTGGATCGTCATCGACACCAATGGAATTTTGCACGACTGCGCATCCGCAATCAGGGCGCCGGCGGCCGAGGGCGTCAGCGTGGTCGCCGCCGCACTGAGATCGCCCTTGTCGACGAAGTTGATGGTCGGCTGCGCCGGATCACCGCCGGAGCCGCCGACATCGGCGCTTTTCAGCACCCAGCCGATGGCGCCGACCATGACGACCGCGCCGATCGCGGCGACGATGCCGGCGCGCTGGCCGAAGCCGCCGGATGCCTGCTGCGCGGCCGCAGGCGCATTCTGCTTCGCATTCGAATCGCTCATCCGCCCCTCTGCCCTGTCCGGCAGCCTCATCCCTTCATCCAGATTATCGAAGCGGTCATCAGCCGCAAAGATATTCCGGCAACATCAGTGCCAGAATGCCGATCTACCCACTGTGATCCAGCACACATTACGATGAGAGCCGCCGCGGTAGCTGCGGATCGCGGCTTCACCAGGGTTAGCGGAACCGCCCGATCGGCTCGCACAGGATGTGCCGGCAGCAAATTGACATCGAGAACGCGAGCCAAAGCGCCGCACAACCGGCGTCCGGATTAATTCGGCGCCGGCTTATCTTCCGCTCTGCCGCCGCCGCAGATCCCTGACATAGGAGTTCGTGATGTTGTCGTTGGCGTCGATCCGGAGCGCGGCGTCGAAATCTGCCGTCGCACTGTCATACTGGTTCAGGAAATAATAGGCGCGGCCGCGGAAGCGATAATTGTAGATATCGTTGGGAGCGAGCGCGATCGCCCGGGTGAAATCGTTGATCGCCGGCTGGTACTGACCAACCTCCAGAAAGGCGCGCGCGCGATATTCGTAGCCGAGATGGTCGTTCGGCTGCAGCTCGGTCATCTTGTTGCCGTCGTCATAAATGCCGCGCCAGTCGCTGCGGTTCTCGTTGACCTGCGCCCGGTAATTATAAGCCAGCCAGAGCGCAGGATCTTTCTGGATCGCCGTCGTGAGCGCGTTCAGCGCTTCGTTGGGCCGGTTCAGGTTGATCAGGGCCTTGCCGCGATTGGCGTAGGGAAGGGCGTAATTCGGCGCCAGCAGGATCGCTTGATCGTAGTCCTGCATCGCGCGGTCGTTGTTATTGAGCGCCATCCAGATCACGCCGCGATCGTTGAAATAACCGGCATTGCCGGGATTGAGCGCAATCGAACGATCGTAATCGTTCATCGCAGCCTGATACTGCCGGGTCGAATAGTAAGCCAGGCCACGTTCGCGGTAGGTGTCGGCGAGGTTCTTGCCGCTGAGGTTTCCGCCGGTGAGCATCGTGCTGCAGGACTGGATGGTCTGGTCGGGGTTCGACGCCTTGCAGGATCGGAACTGCTCGGGCTGCTGCGCCACCGGCGGGACGGATTGCTGCGGCGGTCGCTGGGGATACGTGCGATCCGGGGGCGGCGCAGGCGTTTGCGGGATCGGCTTGGCCCACGGAACCGCCTTCGGACCCCCGGCCGGCGCAAGCCAAAGCCCGACGAACAAGGCGAGCCCGACGGCTTGCGGCCACACGATCCAGGCAAGGCGGTACCATTTATCATCGTACCAGAGCTTGCCGTGAGCCGAGAGCCAGGATCGATTGGTGGTCGCGGTGGTGGCCGTCATCGAACGGTATTCCCGAAATAAGATTTGCCGAAAAAAATGCGCGGCGTTCGCCAGATACGCTGCATGGATTCATGCGTCGGCGCGCGCGTCTCTTCAAGCGCCACCAATGGCAAAGCACGAATTTCCTGAACGTGACTCATGTCACATACGGACCTGATTGGCTCCGGCACAGTCGGGGCAACAACAGGGGATGAACATGCAATACGCCATTTCAAACGGTCAGTTTCAGTCAGCGGCTCAGGCTCAAGTTCAGGCTCAACCTTCCAGCAAGCGGCCGGCGATCGTCGCCGGCATCGGCGCGGCGTTGATCGCGACCGTGATTAGCGTGGTGGTGTCGATGAGCGGTGGCGCTTCGCAGGTCGCGCCGTCGAGCGGCGCATCGACGGCCTCAGCCCCTCAGTGCTCGATGATCCAGCGCAAGCTCTACGTGTCGAGCGCGACCGGCAGCGGCACCGTGCGCCTGCGCGAGGGCAACTACGTTTCGCAGCCCATCGTGCTCAGCGCACAGCGCCAGCAGGTGGTGTTTCCGCAATTGCGCCCGGATCAGATTGCGGTCCAGGACGTCATCACGATCGAAGGCAATTCCGACGGCGTTATGATCAGCAGCGATTACAATCCCAATCTCGGCGTCTTCAACGTCCCCGGGCTGACCGCGTTCTCGATGACCTGGCAAGCCGTGAAGGGTTGCTGAGATCGGGCTCGACCGACAACATGACGGGGTAGGATGCTGCGCGCGTCCTGCTCCGTTTCAATTTGTTTCTGTTCGCGGTGGTAACAGGCACCGCGTTTGGTTTACCAACCATCGTGAAAGATCGCATCAGGGCTAAGAGATTTCGCCTTTGCGTTCTATGATGCGCCTTCGAGAATTGACGAGAAGGCGAAGCAATCCATGTCGACCAGGTTAAGGATTATTTCGGCGATGCGGCAGATCGCCGAAGAGCAGAAGGTGACGCTGCCGCCGCTCGACGATTCGCTGTCGCTGCACGAAACCGGCTTCGATTCGCTTGGCTTTGCCATCCTGGTGGCGCGGCTCGAAGACGATCTCGGTGTCGATCCGTTTACCATCTCGGAAGACGCAACGTTTCCTCTCACCGTAGGCGACTTCATCAAGGCCTATGAAAATGTCCCCGCGTGAGACGCTTCGCGCTTCGGGATTATCTCGGGCCGGATCTGACCGGCCGCACGATTTCGGACGCGCGGCGGATCGTGTTCGCTGACGGATATCTTCAGCGCACCTGCCTGGCGGATCGGCTCGGCGAATTGTCGGGGCGATCGGTGCTGCTGGCGGTGTCCGATCAGTTGATCTCCGGCCTGGCGATGACCGAAATCGACGGCGTGGCGCGGCGGATGCTGCTGTGTCCGCCCGATCTCAATGCCGATCATCTGCAAAACCTGATGACGGACGCCGATATCGATGCGGTCGTTACCGACGATCCGCGAGCGATGGGGCGAATACGGACGTAGAACGGGTGGTGCCGGCCGGACCGCCGGTGCGCGCCGCAGACCACATCAGGACCGAACGGGCCACCGAATGGCTGATGCTGACCTCGGGCACCTCGGGTGTGCCGAAGATCGTCGGCCATACGCTGGAAGCGCTGACCGGCGCGATCCTCGCCGACGGTCCGTCGCGCGCCGCCGCCGCGGTGTGGGCGACTTTCTATGACATCCGCCGCTATGGCGGCCTGCAGATCTTCCTGCGCGCCATCGTCGGCGGCGGTTCGATGGTGCTGTCGAGCCCGCACGAAGCGCTCGGCCGATCATGTAGCGCGGCTGCAGGCGCGCGGCGTCACGCATATCTCGGGCACGCCGTCGCATTGGCGCAAACTGCTGATGAGCGGGGCGGCTTCGAAGTTCTCTCCCGCGTTATGTCCGGCTGTCGGGCGAGATCGCCGACCAGGCGGTGCTGGATGGTTTGGGTGCGGCATTTCCCGCCGCCTCGATCGGCCATGCCTATGCGTCGACCGAAGCCGGCGTCGGCTTTGCCGTCAATGACGGCCGCGAAGGTTTTCCGGCCGGTATCGTCGGGGTCGATCGCGACGGCGTCGAGATGAAGGTCGAGGACGGCTCGCTGCGGATTCGTTCGCGCCGCACCGCGCACGCCTATATCGGCCGCGCTGCTTCGGCCTTGAGCGATGCCGACGGTTTCGTCGACACCGGCGACATGGTGGAGTTGCGCGGCGACCGCTATCACTTCGTCGGACGGCGCGGCGGCATCATCAATATCGGCGGCCTCAAGGTTCATCCCGAAGAGATCGAGGCGGTCATCAACCGGCAGCCCGAGGTGCGGATGTCGCGCGCCAAGTCGCGCCGCAGCCCGATCACCGGCGCCATCGTGGTCGTCGACGTCATTCTGGCCGACGGATGCCGATCCCGGCCTGATCGACCAGATCCGCGCTAAAATCATGGTCGACTGCAAGGCATCGCTGGCGCCGCACAAGGTGCCCGCCGTGATCAAATTCGTGCCGTCGCTCGATATCACGGCGGCCGGCAAGCTGGCGCGGCACGATGCATAATGTGCTGATCACCGGCGGCAGCCGCGGCATCGGGCTTGCGATCGCGCGACGGCTGGCGCTCGCCGGTTACAACGTCATCGCGGTGGCGCGTCGCGAGAGCGACGATCTGAAAACGGCGATCGAGGACGCCATCAAGCGCGGCCGCGGCGGCCTGCATTTCAGGCCGTGCGATCTCAGCGAGACCGAGGCGATCCCGGCTTTCGTCAAGGCGACGCGCGACGAATTCGGGGCGATCTATGGCCTGGTCAACAATGCCGGGATCGGCACCGAAGGCCTGCTCGCCACCATGCATAACAGCGAGATCGAAGCGCTGGTTCGGCTCAACGTGCTGGCGCCGGTCATCCTCACCAAATATGTGGTGCGGCACATGATGGCCGACGGCGCCGGCCGCATCATCAACATGTCCTCGATCATCGCCTCGACGGGTTATAACGGCCTGTCGGTCTATGGTGCGACCAAGGCGGCGGCGACCGGCTTCACCAAATCGCTGGCGCGCGAGGTCGGCAAGGTCGGCATCACCGTGAACGCGATCGCGCCCGGCTTTATCGACACCGAACTGACGCAGACCCTGTCGGACGACCAGCGTAAGAAGATCGCCAGCCGCAGCGCGTTGCGCCGGCTGCCCGAGACCGATGACGTCGCGCGGATGGTGGAGTATCTGCTCGGCGAGGGGGGTCGCAATATCACCGGCTCGGTCCAGACCATCGATGCTGGGAATACCGCGTAAAACGCGAATTTCCGCTATTTTTCGCGCGATCTTCCTCGAAATGCGCCAAACTGGGACATTTTCGGCCACAATTTTAAACAATTGTTAACCATGCAGACGTTAGCAGTAATCTCGATCCTGGCGCTGATTGCGATCGGTGGGGCGGCTTACACCGACCAGCAACTGACCAGCCAGCAGGTGACGCAAAAGGCGTATTGAGATTCCGCGCGCGACGTTTTGGGGCGATTGTCGGGGGACAAGCATGCTTTCAGTGGATCAATTTCTCAGGCTGTTCGCCGCGCCGGCGGTGCTGGTGGCATTGCTGATTGCGTCACAGGTCTCGGGAGCCGGGATCCTGCATGCCGACCAGGCCCGGATTTCAGCGAAATAGCACGGGTCGCCGCGCCGAAAATGGCCGGTCCCGAAGCGACCTCGTTCCAAAACTACCTGGTTTCAAAACTACCTGGTTCTAAGGAAGCTTTCACCGCTTCCGCAGGGCGAGCATTGATAGGTCAACAGGTCGAACTGCTGGTCGCGCGGCTCGATCAAGGCCAGCCGCATCGGTTTCCCGCATTTGATGCAGGGCATTTCGACAGTGGCCTTAAACCGCGTACACGTCGGCGTCGGCCGGGGAGTTGGCAGCATTGTGTCCTCAAGATTCAAAGGCGGGACGCAACGCAACCGATGGGCAGCACAAAACTCCATCATGCAACTGACCGAATCATGTCTGATTTGGGGCAGGATTGAAAGCAGGGCGGTAGTAGGGTGGAATCCGCAACAGCGGGTTCGTGGCGAGTGTAGCTAAACGGCAACGCTATTGGTTCCCGTGGAACCCAAAAAAATGCCGCGATCGCATCTTGCCCGATTCCGGAACATTGATTGCAGCGTCCAGTTGTCGAGCGGGCAATGAAATCAACTGGAGGCGACTAATGAAATTACATCTGGCTGCTATCGCGACCGCTGCGATCATCGGAACTGCACTGCCGGCGTGTGCGGAAGAAGTAGGCGTGGGCGTTGGCCCGGTCGGCGTGACCGTCGGCGAGGGCCACCGTGACCGTGACGTCGTTCGTGAGCGCGAAATCGTTCGCGAGCCCGAGCATCGCGACCACGACACCGTCATCATCAACAGGGGCGACCGCGAGCGCGATTACGATCATGACCGCAGCAAGGTCATCGTCGATCACAACTGATCGGCGAACAGTTCAAGTATCTGACGACAAGGCCGCCTCCGGGCGGCCTTTTCTTTTGCGGGCGTGTCTTGCAGGGCGTGAGCGACGAATTTGACGGGCGCGTCGTTTGCATCGGAACAAAACGAGTCACGGCGCCGTTGGTTTGCGAGAAGAGAAAATACCGAGGACGCAGCCCAAGGATTTTGTCATGCAACGCATCAGGCGCCCGCCGATCCGCAACAAGATCAATCCATCCGATCCGGCCCAGGTCCGCGCGCTGACACGTCGTCTCGGCGTCTCCGCCGACGCGCTGCACGCGGTCGTCAACCGGATGGGCAACTCCGTCGCGACAGTTACGAAGGAAGTCGAGTTGCAACGTGCGGCGCGCCAACTGCCGCCGCTGCCTCCGGTCTGAAGCGCGACTTCAGGATACAAGCGCGACAAGGCTACCTCCGCACGCCGGGGGCACCAAGCCGCCGCGCAAGTGCGGTTTTAGTCCTTCAGCGTATACTTCTTGCGCAACTCGGTCGCGATCCTGTCAGCGAGTTCCTGCGCATTCCTGGTGTGTTTCGGCGCGGTCACGACCGTCGGACGCCAACCGAGCATCGGATCACGCCTGACCGATACGAACACACCTCCGATCACCAGTCGCTGAAGGATCATGTCCTCGAGCTCAGCATCGGTCTTCGCTTCCTTGCCCATAGCCTAACCTCTGACGGGTCATCAAAAGCTACGCTTGAAGTAATAGCGCGTTGTGAATTTGCGATCAAAAAACAGATCTTTTTTTGATTAACGCGCGGCTTTTTTCGTTCCTCGATGTCCTGTTGTCCCAGACTTTCGTATCAAGGATATGCGATGACAAACGCCGCCTAGCGTCGCCGTGTTCGCGGCGGCTGCCGCCATTTCGCGTATTGACAGCAGGTTTGACGCATCGAAGCGCATCAGCGCGCGAAGCGGTGCGCGTGCACATCTGTATCCGCTTCGGTCGGCGGGCTCTGGTTTCGTGCGTTGACGAAGCACGCGATCGTCAAATTCCTATCCTGGCAGGTCCATAGCCTTGGAAGGCTTTGCACGGCCTTCGCGTTCGAGATCCGCGATGCGGCCTTCGAGTGTGCGAACGATATCGATCAACTCCTGCATGACGTTCGCCGTTCCGGTTTCACCGGTTTCGCGAATCTCGGCGATGGCGTGTTCGGCGCGCTTGAGTTGTGCGATCGACATTGTTGGGTCCTCCGTTGGCGATGGTCAAAGGTGGAGGGACGCAAAGGTTCCGAACGCGACATGCGTGCGAGGCATCCGGCATCAGCTGCCCGTCCTCACGAACCGGATTTTGTCGCACCGGGAGCGGGCGTCGGGGGATTGGAGACGATCGGCTTCGGAGCGACAGGCTCCGCGGGCGCCTGTGCGTTGGATGCGGACGGATTTGGCGAGGCCGACCCCGGTGCTGTCGCCTCGGGCGTCGCCGTGGGCGCGGGCGGTTTGCCGATCAACGGATTGTCGGTGTCGTTCGGCGACAAATCGCTGGTCGCGCCCAGGAATTTGTCGAGCGCTTCCTGGATTTTCTCCTTTACGGATTCCGGGCCGCGGTCGCTCATCTGGGTGTGCTGGAACGGCGTCTTGATGATATCGATGCCGTTCTTCACGGCCTGCGCGGCGTTCGGCAGCACGCCCGGATCGGTCTTGAACTCCGGATCGTCGGAGCGGAAAGACAGGATCTTCATCCTGTCGCTGGTCACGAACGGCACCCGCAGATTGTCCAGCGTGATCACCTTGCGCACGATGTCGGGATGCTCCTTGGCGAAATACATCGCGGTGTCACCGCCGTTGGAATGCCCCACCATGGTCAGATGCGTGTAGTCCGCATTAGGCTCCTTGGTTTTCAGTTCACCGAGCACGTAGAGGATATTGGCTTCACCTTTCTTGTAGACGCCAAGGCGGCCGACATAAGGCTGGCCGGGCACGGTCATCAAAGGCGGGTCGGTCGGCAAATCCTGCTGGATGCTGGCGACCAGATATCCCTTGGCTGCGAGCGCATTGGCGAGGAACGAATATTCGGTGTTCTTGACGGTGTTGCCGTTGCTGATCACGGCGACCGGCAATTTCCAGAAGCCGTCATCTGCTTTGATGGCATAGTCGCGCCGTACCGCGAGGTCGACCGCAATCGGCCGCTGCCGGGAGGCATCGAACATGCTCAGCGTTTCGTGCTGAATGCCCCATTTGCTGATGCCGAAATACACGGCGACCATCAGCACGCAAACGCCGACCAGAACCGTTATTCCCCGCCTCATCGCTTCCTCAATCGATTGTGTCTTCAACAGATGGTGTACAACGTTTCGGGCGCGAGGGCGCAGGGGTGAGGAGCAAATTAATTTTGAGCAATTTTGCTGCCCTGCAGCAAAATGCCGGCTCCGCCCGCGCCGCAATGGGCCGATCAGCGGTCTGCGGAAAACACGGTGGAAGCCTGGGCTAAAGCCTCGATGCCATCAACGGCGGGATGGTCGCCGCGCGAAGTCACGCGGCCAAGCGCGGCCAGCCTGTCGCGACAGGGTGATGACGGGACATTTTTTGGGGTGGTTTGGGAAACTCGGGCTGAAACAGCCTGACACGTTCATTTCGACCGAGATGCGAGCGATCACCCGACCATCGGTTTGGTGCTGCGATGCCGGCGCCGCGCGCACGATTTAGCCCGGTCAAAAGTTTAGTTCGAACTCAACGCCGGCGCGCGACTGCAATGCCGAACAGGAATGCCACGCACAGGCTGGCGAGCGGCGCTTCCCGGGTAATGGCGCTGATGGTCGAGAGCGAATGGCCGGGCTGCCGAGCGGTTTGGACTGCGTCGCTCAGCCGATCGATCGCAGCCTTGAGACCGCCCACGACCTCGCCGACCGTGTGCGAGACATCCGCCGCGGTATCCATGGCGCGTGCAGCCATGCCCGGTTGCGGTGGCAATTCCGGGGTTTCGCTGCTCGCGTCAGTGGTCATCTTATTGGTCCTCAAAAACTGGGCCGAGGCCGCCACCTTGGCTACCCGCGACAGGCGCCGCTTTTGACGGCGGGTCTTGCGACCTTTGGCTATCCGCGTCAGGCACTGCGTTGAACAGCGGGTGGCGGCCTCACTGTAAAAATGCCGGGGGAACAGGTTTGTTCCGCGCCGTCGTTCATTTTTGGAACCGGTGGGTTGTCACAAGCCGACATTCAGCAGGGCCTGGCGTTGAGCGGGCGGCAGGAATGTGACCAAATGTGCCGCTGCTTCGTCTCCGTAAGAGCGAAGTTGGCCGACCCCGTTGGTGGAGGCACACATGACAACCAATACGATACCTTCTCCGGATCAGGACGAGGGTGAAAAGCGCGCACTGTCGCGTCGCCAGATGCTGGGCCGAGGCGGTGCTGCGCTCGGCGGCGCTCTGGCAGGCGCCGTTGCCAGCCATCAAGCCTTGGCAGCAGACGCCGGCGTCGCTTTCCGAAAACCTGCCGCCCAACGTTCCCGAATGGATGAAGGCGCCCGGCGATCCCATGGGCAGCCAGCTCTACGGGACGCCGTCGCCGTTCGAGAAGGACGTCGTCAAGAACATCGCGAAGAATTTGCCGCAATACATCTCCGCTTCGGGGCGGACGCCGTTGCAGGATCTCGACGGCATCATCACGCCGAACGGGCTGTTCTACGAGCGCCATCATGGCGGCGTTCCCACCATCGATCCGGAGCAGCATCGGCTGATGCTGCATGGCCTGGTCGACCGCCCGATGATTTTCACGATGGAAGACCTCCGCCGCTTTCCGTCGCAATCGCGGATTCACTTCCTCGAATGTTCGGGCAATCCGGTCTACACCAAGCCCTACGGCAAGACCGCCTCCGATCTGGTGGGGCTGCTGAGTTGCGCGGAGTGGACCGGGGTCAGCCTGAAACTCGTGCTGGAAGAAGCCGGGCTTCGCCCCGAAGCCAAATGGCTGGTGGCCGAGGGCGCCGATGCCGCGGCGCTGACGCGCAGCATTCCGATCGAGAAATGTCTCGACGATGCCATGCTGGTCTACAGCCAGAACGGCGAGCGGCTGCGGCCGCAGCAGGGCTATCCGCTGCGGCTGCTGCTGCCGGGCTTCGAAGGCAACATGAACGTGAAGTGGCTGCGCCGGCTGAAGGCCGTCGCCGAGCCGGTCTATTCGCGCGAGGAGACCTCGAAATACACCGACCTGATGCCGGACGGCATCGCGCGCGAATTCACCTTCTACATGGAAGCGAAATCGATCATCACCCGGCCCTCGGGCGGACAGAAGCTCAAGCAGGCCGGCTTTCACGAGATCACCGGCATCGCCTGGAGCGGGCACGGCAAGATCAAGCGCGTCGATGTCTCGGTCGATGGCGGCAAGAACTGGCAGGAAGCCGCAGTTGCAGGAGCCGGTGCTGACGCGCGCGCTGACGCGATTTCGGCTGCCGTGGCAATGGGACGGCCAGCCCGCCGTGATCCAGAGCCGCGCGATCGACGAGACCGGCTATGTGCAGCCGACATTTTCGGAACTGCTGGCGGTGCGCGGCGAGAACTCGTTCTACCACAACAACGCAATTCAGCCGTGGCGCATCGATGCGCAGGGGCAGGTGACCAATGCGAATTCGTAAATCCGCGTTGGCGCTGCTCGCGCTGGCGGCCGCTGCGTCGCTCGGCGCGCGCCGAAACGCAGGGACATTACGGCATCGGTCGCACCGCGACGGACGCCGAAATCGCCGGCTGGAATATCGATATCGGCCGCAACGGCGAAAACCTGCCGCCGGGCAGCGGCACCGTCGCGTCACGGCCAGGAAGTGTTCGCGCAGCAATGCGCGGCTTGCCATGGCGAGAAAGGCGAAGGCGGCGTCGGCGATCGGCTGGTCGGCGGGCAGGGCACGATCGCGACGCCCAAGCCGATCAAGACCGTCGGCAGCTATTGGCCCTATGCGCCGACGCTGTTCGACTACATCCGCCGCGCAATGCCGCAGAACGCGCCGCAATCGCTGAGCAACGAGGATGTCTATGCGGTGTCGGCCTACATTCTCAACATGAACGGCCTGCTGCCGGCGGACGCGACGCTCGATGCCAGGACGCTGAGCGCGATCAAGATGCCGAACCGCAATATGTTCACCGGCGATCCCCGGCCCGATGTGAAGAACCCGGCATGCGAGCGCGGCTGCTGATCAATGCCGCGTCGGCGGGGCGTAGCGGCTGTGAAAGGCGAAATCCTCCATCAGCCGCAGCAGGCCGTTGATCGGCTCCCGCTCGCGCGAGGTCGCCAGGTGAGTCAACATCTCCTCGGTAATGCGCTCCACGAAGATCGACGGTCCGGCATAGGCCAGCGACCATTCGGAAAACCGGCGGGTTTCAAGTTGCCCGACATCGATGGTGGTGACGCCGAAATGGCGATGGTCACCCGAAATGCATCGCCTTAGTTCGGCGACAGAATCGGCCGGTCCTTCGAGGATCTGGGCAAATCTGGTGCGCGCCGATATCAGGCAACCCGTGATTTCGAGCTGTTCGTTCTTGCGACGCGCTGCGTCGACGATGCCGTTGAGCACGAGATCGTGCTGTTCCGGATCGACCATCGAGTGGCTCACATACATCCAGGAAGCGATGCTCACGTTGGTGACTCCCGTGGTCAAGGCGAGCCACGATCGGGCGCGAGTTTTGACCGGCTGCAACTAAAGCCAATATAGACAGGATTGCGCAAGGTTGAAGCCGCACTTTGCAACAGCCAGTGGTAACTTAGTCGCGATTCAGAATGGACCCGACTACGCCCTGTCGACTAGGGTGATGCGGTTAAGATACGCCAGACCGGGACATCAGCGACCGTGAGCAGAACCGAATCCATCGACCATATCAGCCGCTACTTCCAGTCCGGCGCGTTCCTGAACGAACTTGGCCGAAGGGTCGCATATCCGACCGAAAGCCAGAACGCCGGCAGACACGACGTACTGCGCGCCTATCTAAAAGAGGAACTTGAACCGGCGTTTGCGGAAATCGGGTTCACCACGCGGCTGATCGAGTTCGCCGAACGGCAAGCATCCCTATCTGGTCGCAGAATACAAGGAGAGCGCGTCGGCGCCGACGGTGCTTACTTACGGTCACGGCGATGTGGTCGACGGCATGGCGGGCGAGTGGCGCGACAATCTAGATCCCTGGCAGTTGACGCCGAAGGGCAATCGCGTTTACGGCCGCGGCTCCGCCGATAACAAGGGGCAGCACTCGATCAATCTGGCGGCGCTGCGCAGCGTGCGCGAGGCGCGCGGCGGCAAGCTCGGTTTCAACGCCAAGGTCATCATCGAGATGGGCGAGGAGATCGGATCGCCCGATCTGGCCGAGGTCTGCGCCTCGCTGCGCGACGAACTCGCCGCCGATGTGTTCATCGGCTCGGACGGGCCGCGCCTCTCGGCGGAGCGGCCGACGATCTTCCTCGGCTGCCGCGGCGGTCAACGGATCCAGCTCGATGTCGAGTTGCGCGACGGCGGCCATCACTCCGGCAATTGGGGCGGCGTGCTGGCCAATCCCGCGACCATCCTCGCCAATGCGATCAGCTCGCTGGTCGATGCAAGCGGTCACATGCTGCTTGACGAAATGAAGCCGCCGCGGCTGTCGAACCAGATCCGCGCGATGCTGGCCGACGTCAAGGTCGAGCCGACGGCGGACGAACCGGCATTGTCGCCGAACTGGGGCGAGGACGGTCTGTCGGCGGCAGAGCGACTCTACGCCTGGAACACGCTCGAGGTGCTGGCGATGTCGTCGGGCAATATCGACAAGCCGGCCAACGCCATTCCAGGACGAGCCAGCGCGATGCTGCAGCTTCGCTATGTCGTCGGTACCGACATCGACAATGTGGTGCCGGCGATGCAGCGTCATTTCGACCGCAACGGCTTCTCGATGATCAAGGTGACGGCCAGCCAGAACTTCGGGGCATCGCGCACCGATCTCGGCAGCCCCTGGATCAAATGGGCGGCGGACTCGATTCGAAACACCACCGGCAAGGAGCCCGCGGTGCTGCCGAATTTCGGCGGCTCGCTGCCCAACGATGTGTTCTCGGAAGTATTGGGACTGCCCACGATCTGGGTGCCCCATTCCTATCCCGGCTGTTCGCAGCACGCGCCCGACGAGCACATCCTGCTCCCGGTGACCGAGGAGGCGCTCAAGCTGATGGCGGGTTTGTTCTGGGACCTCGGCGAAATGAAGCGGCCGTTCTAGCGATGATACTGGGATGACCGCGATCGGCGTGCTCGGCCTTGTGGTGTCGATCGCGATCTGCCGGACTGCCGCGGTTACGATGTAAGCTCCGTGTAAGCCTGGAACCGGCACGCAACATCGCTGCGGTCATTATTTATATGCAATTCGTTCAGAGCCTATTCATGGGGATTCGGCCAGAGTAGTCGAAGGGAACCACGGCGGGCGTCAGGTTTTACTGATGTGTATTTTCCCGTCGGCCCATTGAAATTGGTCAGATCGACGATGCCATCAGGCCTTCCGAAAAAGCCGGCGCGATCCCGAATGACAGTCGCGGTAGCCCGTGCCGCGCTGCTGTTGCTTAGTGGAATCCTGATCGCAGGCGCCGCGCCTTCGCACGCGGCCGAGCTTTCACCGCATGACATGGCGCTGCTGGACCGGCTGAGCTGGGGGATCAACGCTTCCAGCGCGGCGCACATGCAGGCGATCGGCGCCGAGCGCTGGCTGTCCGAGCAACTGCATCCGGCGCCGAACAGCGCGCTGCCCGCAAGCGTTCAGGCGCAGATCGAGGCGATGCCGGACGTGCATAAATTTCCATTCGATATCGCGGTCGCGTTCGACCAGCAGGCCAAGGCCGCCAACCAGACCGCCGATCCCGACCAGAAGAAAGCCGCGCAGCAGGCTTTCCAGCAGGCGATGAACGACCGCGCCAAACAGGCCGCGGCGCGCAGCATCCTGCACGCGCTCTATGCGCCCGACCAGTTGCGCGAGCGCATGACATGGTTCTGGTTCAACCATTTCAATGTGCATCAGTACAAGGCAAATATCCGCATCCTCGTCGGCGACTACGAGGACCGCGCGATCCGGCCGCTTGCGCTCGGCAAATTCCGCGATCTGCTCACCGCTACGCTGCATCACCCGGCGATGCTGCGTTATCTCGACAATTCCGACAACGCGGCCGGGCACCTCAACGAGAACTACGCGCGCGAGATCATGGAACTGCACACCATGGGCGTCGGCTCCGGTTATTCGCAGCCGGACGTCGAGGCGCTGGCGCGCATTCTCACCGGCGTCGGCATCGATCTCAAGCCGGAAGATCCCAAGCTGAAGCCGGAGCTGCAACCGCAGCTGGTGCGCGAGGGCGCGTTCGAATTCAATCCGGCGCGGCACGATTACGGCGACAAGGTTTTCCTCGGCCATACCATCAAGGGCCGCGGGCTTGCCGAAGTCGACGAGGCCATCGACATTCTGGTGCATCATCCCGCGACCGCGACGCATATCTCGCGGCAGATCGCGACCTACTTCGTGTCGGAAAATCCGCCTGACGCCCTGGTGCAGCGGATGGCGCAGGCCTTCAAATCGACCGACGGCGATATCGCGGCCGTATTGTCGGCGATGATCCATTCGCCCGAGTTCGCAGCCTCCCTGAAATCGGGCGCCAGGTTCAAGGACCCCGTGCAGTATGTCTATTCGGCGGTGCGGCTTGCCTACGACGACAAGGTGATCCTCAACACGCTGCCGATCCAGAGCTGGCTCAACCGGCTGGGCGAGGGGCTGTTCAATCACGAAACGCCGGACGGGTATGCGATGAGCTCGGCCTCATGGAACGGCCCCGGACAGATGATGGTGCGGTTCGAGATCGCGCGCCAGATCGGCTCGGGCTCCTCGGGCCTGTTCAAGCCGGATGTGCCGAACGCGGTCGATCAGCCGGCGTTTCCGCTGATCGCGAATGCGCTCTACTTCAACGGCCTGCGGCAGACGCTGGGTCCGACGACCCTGGCGGCGCTCGACCAGGCGATCTCGCCGCAGGACTGGAACACGCTGTTTTTGTCGTCGCCCGAGTTCATGCGCTGATCATTCGAGCCAAGGGATCACACTCATGAATCGCCGTGACCTGATCAAGGCCTTTGCGTCGCGTAGTGCCGATGACGGTCGGCGGCCGGGTCTGGGCTGCGCCTGCGACCGATGCGCGGCTGCTGGTGGTGTTCCTGCGCGGCGCCTACGACGCCGCCAATGTCGTGGTGCCGGTCGGCAGCGACTTCTATTACAATTCGCGGCCGACGCTCGGCATCGCCAAGCCCGACGCCGGCAATCCGAATGCGGCGCTGTCGCTCGGCGCCGACTGGGGACTGCATCCGGCGCTTCGCGACAGCATCTATCCGCTGTGGGCCAAGCGCGAGATCGCGTTCATTCCGTTCGCCGGCACCTCGGATGATCTGACCCGAAGCCATTTCGAGACCCAGGACACCATCGAACTCGGCCAGTCCGCCGGCGGCTCGCGCGATTATCGCTCCGGCTTCATGAGCCGGCTCGCGACCGAACTGGCGCGCGCCAAGCCGATTTCGTTCACCGACCAGCTGCCGCTGATTTTCCGCGGCAAGTCGCAGATCCCCAATATCGGGCTGAACAGCGTCGGCAAGCCCGGGGTCGACGATCGCCAGGCGCGGCTGATCAAGGAGATGTATGCGCAAAGCGACCTTGCATCGTCGGTGTCGGAAGGGTTTCGGATTCGCGACGACGTCTATCGCTCGATCTCGGAGGAAATGACGGCGGCCAATCGCGGCGCGGTGTCGCCGCGCGGCTTTGAATTGTCGGCGCGGCGGATCGGCCGGTTGATGCGCGAGCAGTTCAACCTCGGCTTTGTCGATGTCGGCGGCTGGGACACCCACGTCAATCAGGGTGCGGCGACCGGCTATCTGGCCGACCGGCTCGGCGAACTCGGCCGGGCGCTGGCGGGCTTCTCCGAGGAGATCGGGCCGTCAGGCTGGCGCGATACGGTGGTGGTGGTGATCTCGGAATTCGGGCGCACGTTTCGCGAGAATGGCGATCACGGCACCGATCACGGCCATGGCAGCGTCTATTGGGTGATGGGCGGCGGCATCAATGGCGGGCGCATCCTTGGCGAGCAGGTCAAGGTCGACCAGCCGCATCTGTTTCAGAACCGCGACTATCCGGTGCTGACCGATTATCGCGCCATGTTCGCCGGGCTATTTCAGCGAATGTACGGACTGGACAACGCGAGCCTGCAGCGGATCTTCGCCGATACCCATCCGGCCGAACTGGGCATCGTATAGGGGAGCGCATGAAGCCGCCCGCATATCACTGGTCGGGAACTTCCCGAACTACAGGGCCTCGCGGCGCCGGCGCGACCGGCGCAGGCGCTGCCACCGGGGCAGCAACGGGCTTCGGCACCATTTTGCTGCTGCCGATCGGCACATAGATGAATGCGGCGGCGAGCACTGCCGCCGCGACGATCACACCGAGAATCGTGCCTTGTCTTTCCGGACTCATGTCAGCTGTCCCTCCGATCACTTTACCAGATTTTCGGGTTCGGGAACGACCTTGAAGTCCGGCAACCGGCGCTATCTATCAGCAGAGCAGGATTCGCCGCAATCGCCGACCTGGCCAGCTAACAAAGTCGTGCTGACGTCGCAATGCCCGGGGGTATCTGTTCGGCGGCGAGGCTGGCCACATTTGATTGACCGTCTCGGTACGGACCTTTTGCACCGATCGGCGGTTGAGATGTTCCCGAGATCAGGCGGCATCCAGTGAGCGTCAATTCCACGGCCGAACCTCCGAAAGCTGACATCCCGAAGACCGGCGCCTCATCCGGTGAAACGGGCATCCATGCCGGGCAATCGCAAAAGGGCAGCCTGCCGGTTCTGGGGCTGACCGCGCTCGGCATCGTGTTCGGCGATATCGGCACCAGCCCGCTGTACACCTTCAAGACCATTCTGGGCACCGCGGCGCAGCCGTCGGATCCGGCGACGGTGCTGGGCGCGTTGTCGCTGGTGTTGTGGACGCTGGTGATCATCACCACGGTCAAATATGTCGTGTTCGCCATGCGCGTCGATAATGACGGCGAGGGCGGCATCCTGGCACTGATGGCGCTGCTCGGGGTCAAGAAGCGGCGGCCGACCATCATCGCGGTCGGTCTGTTCGGGGCGGCGCTGATCTATGGCGACGGCGCGATCACGCCCGCGATTTCGGTGCTGTCGGCGCTGGAAGGCCTCAACATGGCGACGCCGGCCGTGCAGCCTTATGTCGTTCCCGCCGCGGTCGCGATCCTGCTGGCGCTGTTTGCGATCCAGTCGCAGGGCACGGCAAGGATCGGGCACTTCTTCGGTCCGATCATGCTGCTATGGTTCGCGGCGATCGCGGTGACTGGGCATTTCAGGCATCGCGCGGCACCCGGCGGTGTTCGCCGCGCTCAATCCGGTTTACGGCCTGTCCTATCTGTTCTCGCACGGCGCATCCGGCTTCCTGGTGCTGGGCGCGGTGTTCCTGTGCGTCACCGGCGCCGAAGCGCTGTATGCCGATATGGGCCATTTCGGTCGCGGCCCGATCAAGCTTGCCTGGTTTGCCATCGTGTTTCCGAGCCTGATTCTGAATTATGCCGGGCAGGCCGCCCTGGTGCTCGAGGGCGCGCCGACCGACGGCAACATCTTCTTCCGGCTATGTCCGCCGATGCTGCTGATCCCGCTGATCATGCTGGCGACGGTGGCGACCATCATCGCCAGCCAATCGATCATCACCGGCGCGTTCTCGATGACAAGGCAGGCGATCCAGCTCGGCTGGCTGCCGCGGCTGCGGATCAAGCAGACTTCGTCGGAAGGCTATGGCCAGATCTATGTCGGCGTCGTCAACTGGCTGTTGATGATCGTCACGGTGGCGCTGACCATCGGTTTCGGCAAGTCGGACAATCTGGCGGCGGCCTACGGCATCGCGGTGTCGCTCACCATGCTGATGACGTCGGCGCTGTTGTTCATCGCGATGCGCGAGATCTGGCAATGGAGCCTGCCGGCGGCGGGCGCGGTCGCGGCCTGCTTCCTGGTGGTCGACAGCGCCTTCTTCCTCGCCAATCTGACCAAGATCGCCGAGGGCGGTTATGTGCCGCTGATCCTCGCAATCTCGGTATACGCCGTGATGTGGATCTGGCATCGCGGCTGGGCCGCGGTGATGGCGCGGATGCATGAATCGCTGATCTCGATTCCGGAATTCATGCGGCGGATCGAGGCCAAGAAAATTCCGCGAGTGCCCGGCACCGCGGTGTTCCTGACCCGGACCGAGCGCGAGACGCCGCCGGTGATGCAATGGCACGTCCGACATAACCGCGCTTTGCACGAGCATCTATTCGTGCTGCGGGTGGAAATCCTCTCGGTGCCGTGGCTCAACTCCGCCGAGCGTATCAAGATCGAAGAGGCGGCGCCGAATTTCTGGCGCGCCGAAGCGCGGTTCGGCTTCATGGAGCGGCCGCATATTCCAGAACTTGCTCACCGCGAGCAGATCGCTCGGCTGCACGGTCGATCTCGACGACGTCACTTATTACGTCGGCCACGAGACCGTTATCCACCGCGAGGACGGCAAGGGCCTGCCGGCCTGGCAGGAGGCCTTCTTCGCGGTGATGGAGCGCAACGCCATTCATGTCAGCGACTTCTTCTCGCTCCCGACCGATCAGGTGGTCGAGATCGGGCGACAGGTTTCGATTTAGCTCGCCGAAGCCGAATTTGGCGGTTCGAGACGCGACCCCGCAGCGCACGTGTCGCGACGGTCCGGGGCACTACGCAGAACACAACTTCCACTACGATCAGCGATCGAACTATACCCATGAGCGCAGAGCCGATCAGCTGGCTGGGTGACATCCGTCAAAGTTTTACGTGGCATGCTGGAGCGTTCGGAGGTTGCGCGTGAGCAAGCCGGACTGCCACCATCGCTTGCAACGCCGCGCTCGACGTCGTTGGTTGAAGTGCGCGCGTGAAATCTATTGCCGATTGCGAACGCGTGTCGTTAAGGCATGAACAGCGCCATTGAGATACCGCCGGCGTCCATAAAATATGCGATGCAAGCGATTGCTAACGATTTTACGAAACCTGCCTTTAATTCGAACTCATCCGTATGTTGCCGTACATAACGTCAACTGTTCAGAAAAAAATCGGATTGGTCGAATGATTGCTCGCTTTCCTGCACTCCTTTTCGGATCACTACTCGCCGTGCCCATCGGCGTCGCTTCCGCGGCTCCCGCCGACACCGTTCGCGATCTTGCCGCACGCATCGGGCCGCTCGTCGGCCAGGCATCGACGTGCCAGACCATTGCCCAGGGACGCGTGCAGGCGATCATCGATCAGTTTCGCGAGGCGATCCGCCAATCGTCGTCGAACGACGCCGAGCGCGATCTGCTCACCCGCGGCTTCAACAGTTACATCGCCGACGGCCGCAGCCGCATGACGACCTTGCAGCTCGACTGCCAGTCCACGGACCGACAACTGGCTGAACTTGAGCGATCGCTCAACCTGTCGGTTGCATCAAGTGCGCCATTTTCTCTGGCTCCGTCGTCTGCCGCGGCCGCGACGCCGCCTGGAGGACCGATCGCGTCGGAGCCGGTGCATGGCGTCACCGACAAGGAGATCAGGTTCGGCATCGTGATTCCGTTTTCCGGTGTCCGCAGGGAGCCTGGGCGGCAGATGAAGATGGGCATTGAAGCCGCTTTCGATCAGGCCAACGATGCCGGCGGGATCAATGGTCGCATGCTGAAGCTGTTTGCCGCGGACGATCAATACGATCCGAGCCGCACGGTCGCCGCGATGACGCAGCTTTACGAGAAAGACCAGGTGATGGGCTTCATCGGCAATCTCGGCACTGCCAATTCGGTGGCGGGAATTCCCTACGCGCTCGATCATCGCGCCTTGTTTTTCGCTCCCTATGGCGGTGCGACCGTCGTTCGTCGCGATCCGCCCGATCGCTACGTCTTCAACTACCGCGCCAGCGATGCGGAAGAGATCGCGGCGATCGTGCGCTATCTGGTCAAGGTTCGGCGTTTGTCCCCACACCAGATCGTTACGTTCGCACAGCAGGATGCCTACGGTGACGACGGCGTCGCCGGCGTAGCAAAGGCGTTCCGCGCCATCGGTTACAACGAACAGACCCCGCGCTACAGCTTCCCGCGCGGCACGCTCGACGTCGATGATGACGTCAGGCGCCTCCAGTTGCAGAAGCCGCCGGCCAAGGCCGTGATCATGATTGCCACGGACCGCGCGGCGGCGAAATTCATCGAGAAGTCCCGCGATCTCGTGCCGGGCCTGATCTACGCCAACGTTTCCACCGTGGGCTCGACGTCGCTGGCCGAAGAGTTGAAGCTGCTCGGCCCGCGCTATACCGACGGCGTCATCGTCACGCAGGGCGTTCCCGCGGTGTCGGGCTATTCGAGCCTGGTGCTCAACTACAAGAACGCGCTGAACAAATATTTCCCCGGTGAAGGCGTGGATTACACTTCCCTCGAAGGCTACGTCTCCGCCAGCATCCTGATCCGCGGTTTGCAGCAGGCCAACCCGCTCACGACCGAGCGGCTGGTTGACGCACTGGAGGGCATGCAGAAGTTCGATCTCGGGCTGGGCGCTTCGCTGGCGTTCGGTCGCGCCGAACATCAGGCCTCGCACAAGATCTGGGGCACCGCGCTCGACCAGAATGGCGTCTATCAGGCGATTGACCTGGAGTAAGGATCGCGAGCGGACGGCGCGCCTTGCGGAGGCGCGCCGTCCGGATCGCGGGAACGTATTGCAGGAGATTTCTCTGCGCCGGGAACATTGCCTTGATTCGGCAATCAAGGAGCGTCGCTAAAATTCAACAACTAGTATAAGTTGCAAAACATCCGCTATTACCACCTTGGTGGCCGACGTCGGACCAAGTTGTGTGCGGTCCCCGACACTCGCCGCGGGCAAGCGCGCGAGCAACGCGGCACAGAAAAATCATCACTTTCCCTGGTCATATTCCCGCTACCCGACATACGGAATTCATTAGCAAAAAGTGCGACAGCAATCCCGTTGTCATTTGCCGCGAGGCAGTTGTAAACTCTCCATGATACCAACCGCGTAGGGCAAACGCGGAATTTCAGAACACCTGTCGCTGTCGCGTTGCTTGAATGTCGAACCTTGCTTCAGTTTTCAGCGTTGCCGTGCGTCGCAATAAAGAAACGCGGTCGGATCGCGTTCAACGTCACGCGGCGAAATCCATCACGTTATTTCAGGTCGCGGCGTCTTGATTGGAGGATCAGCGCCGAGGTTCTGTTTTTTGGCTCGGGAGGGGGCCCCCATGCACAGACGTCATCAGCATTTGAACATTCCGATCGAGATCGTGCGCACTGTGGTCGCGATTTCGGAGACCGGTAGCCTCTCGAAGGCAGGCGAGCGGCTTGGACTCAGCCAGCCCGCGGTAAGTTCGCAGATCAACCGGCTGCAAAGCCTGGTCGGTGGCGCCTTGTTTTCGAAGACGGCGAACGGCACCACGACCACCGAACTCGGCAAGCTCGCGCTGCGCGAGGCGCGTCGAATCCTGGAAGCCAACGATCAATTGTTGCGGCTCGGCGGCAACACCGACGGTCCGCAGCCGCTGCGGCTCGGCATGAGCACGCTGTTCTTGCCGAAATTCATCAAGCAGCAAACCACGGCGTCGCTGACGGATGTGTTCATCCGGGCCGATCATTCGCTCGAAATCGCCAAGGGACTGATCGACGGCTATATCGACATCGGCTGCATCTTCGAGAATTCAGCGTTTGAATCCGGAATCGAAGAACTGGTCGTCAACGAATGCACCGATCCGCTGGTGTGGATACGGGCGCGCAATTTTGTACTCAGCCCCGGCGCGCCACTGCCGGTGCTGACCTGGCCCGGCGACGATTGGACCATCCGCGCTTTGACCCGGCATGGCATCTCCTACAAGATCGCGTTCAACAGCGCCGATCACCACGCCAAGCTGGCCGCGGTGGAAGCCGGCCTCGGTCTTGCGGTCGTGCCCGAAAGCATGGTCCCGCCCAATCTGGTCAAGGCCAGGGAATATTATTTGCCGGCGTTGCCGCCGATCAAGGTGCTGCTGTGCGCTCGTCTCGGGTTGAGACCGACCAGGCGCTGGCGGCTGCGAAGCAATTTTCGGCGCTGTTTTTCCGAAAGCTTCAGGCCGAAAAGGTTGTCGAGATGGAGCAACCGGCTTCGATGTGAATACGTCTTCCGCTATGCCCAGCGGATACCTGGAGCCGGGCGCGATAGGCGCCCGGCTGTGAGGGCATGGCTCATTTTAACCAACCCGGTCATCGGATGGATTTCGGGGCGCGCGGTAACCGGGCATTAACGGTTTGCGTTCTTACCACCGGCGGCGCGACTTATTTTAAAACGGAAGTAATCATTCGCGCGCATATCAAGCGCTCCGTTTAAACGAGGAGCTTTTGATGCAACTGATTTCCCGATTCTTGAAGAACGAAAGCGGCGCCACCGCCATCGAATACGGTCTGATCGCAGCTGGTATCGCTTTGGCCATCATCGCGGCAGTGAACGGCCTCGGCACCACCCTGAACGGCAAGTTCGCGTCGATCAATACGTCGCTGAAGTAAGCGTCATTCCGGCTTTCGCGCGAGCGTAACCTCGGGTTAAGCGCGCGAGATCGCCAACGTCGCGATCCCCGTGGATTGCGCCTTCCAAAAGCCGTCGCTGGACCAAGCCAGCGGCGGCTTTTTCGTTGCCGGCCTGCCATGGCCACCTTCCAGTTTGCGGCGAAAGCAGGTATCGGTGGTAGCTGAGTGCCAGGCAAGGGGGCTGGCCAGGAATGATGCGGTCGTCGATTAGAACCCAGATCCTCGGCATTGCCGTCGGGTTGATCGTCCTGATGGTGATCGTCTCGGCACTGTCGACCGTGATGACGCGAAGGTCGCGCATCAGCTCGACGAACTGACGACGAAATATGTCGAGGCCAACAATCATTTGGCGCGGATGCAGGCGAACTCGCTGGAGCGATCGCTGCAATTGCGCCGGATGGTGATCGCCAAGATGCAGTCGCCGCCCGACGACGCGGGCTACGCCGATCGCAAGCAGCAATATAACGCGGCAGCGGTCGCGATCGCGCAGGAGGCCAGCGCGGTGCATGCGCTGATCAATGACATCATCGCCGATCAAAGCACCGAATCCAACGATGCAGCACTGGGACGGATCGACAGCCGGATCGAGGACGTCAGCAGGGATCTGCTGCATTATATCGACGAGGAACATGGGCGTCTGTTTCCGATGCTCGAAGCCAGCACGCAGGATTTCGCCGAGATCAGGCGCAGCCTGGAGCGGATCGACGCGCTTCGCGACGAACTCAATCAGCGAATCGACAGCATCCGGGCGGACATGATGGCGCAGGTCCGCGCCGACGCCGCGATCACGATGCGGGACCAGGGACGCAACATCGCGATATCCGCCGTCCTGACCGCGTTGGCTGCGGTGCTCGGCTTGACCTTCTCGATGTTCGTCAGCTCCGGCATCACCCGGCCGGTCCGCCGTCTGCTCGACGGCACTCGCGCGGTCGAGGCCGGGCGTCTGGAAGGACAGATCGACATTACGACAAGCGACGAGATCGGCCAGTTGACGGCCGCCTTCAACGCCATGGTCGAGCAGCTGCGGCGCAACGAAAAGATGCGGGAGACGTTCGGCCGCTACATCGATCCCCGGGTGGTGGAGACATTGATCGACCGGCCGGCACTGGCCGCGACCGACGGCCAGCGTCGCGTCATGACGATACTGTTCTGCGACATGAAGGGATTTACAAGCCTGAGCGAAGGCATGACGCCGCAGGGGCTGGTCAAGGTCATGAATCATTTTCTGTCGGCGATGTCGGCCGAGGTCCGCAACAATCACGGCGTGATCGATAAATATATCGGCGACGCCATCATGGCCTATTGGGGTCCTCCGTTCACCGGGAACGGCGAGGATGCGCGGCTGGCGTGTCTCGCGGCGCTTGGCATGCTGGGCCGCATCGGGGCGCTGCGCAAGGAATTGCCGGAATTGCTTGGCGTCCGCGCCGCCGGCGCGGAATGCGACGTGCGGATCGGGATCGCGACCGGCGAGGTGCTGGTCGGCAGCATCGGCTCGGAGTTCATGATGAGCTACACGGTGATGGGTGATGCGGTGAATTTCGCCTCGCGGCTGGTCGGCGCCAACAAGGGATATGGCAGCAACTGCCTGATTTCGGAGGCGGCCATGATCGCCGCCGGAGAGGCGATCGAGACGCGCGAGATCGACCGGCTGGTGGTCGTGGGCCACACCCATTCCGAAACGGTATTCGAGATCATGGCCAGGAAAGGCGACCTGACGCCGCAGCAATCGACGTTGCGGGATCGCTATGCCGAAGGCCTGGCGGCCTATCGCGCGCGGCGCTGGGCCGACGCCCGCAACGCTTTTCGAGCCGGTCTCGACGCCGTGCCGGGCGATGAACCGTCGAACAGCATGATCAGGCGGATGGATGATTTCGACGCGCATCCGCCGGCCGGCGACTGGGATGGGTCATGGCAATTCGAGCACAAGTGACCGCGATGCGCCCCGGCTAGTGCATCGTCGACGAGCCGATCATCGCCACTATCGCCAACCCCATCCGCCCGGTTGCGACGAATGTCATCGTTGTCGCGACAAGAAGGCCGCCGCGCGCCGACGCTACGGGCGGAAGGCTGAACGGTGACTGAACCGCCGGCGCGCTGTGCGTTCGCCCAATGCCGAGAGTGCTTTCCGAACTGGCGCGGGATATCGTTTCAGGCCATCATGGGCTGCAAGCCATAAAGTCGCCGGACGGCCAGCATCGATGGTGTGTCGTCAAGGGCGGAAAAAAGGGATGAAACCATGCCGGATCGAAACTGGTCGCGACGCGATGTGCTGACGGCCTCGACCGGGCTCGCGGCGACCGCGCTATTCGCCGAGCCAGCCCGCGCGGCGGCGCCGTCGCCTTCAAGCGTCACGCCGGAACTGATCGAAGCGGCGCGCAAGGAAGGCAAGGTCTCGTATTATTCGGCGCTGGAGCTCAATGTCGCGGAGCGGCTGGGCAAGGCGTTCGAGACGAAATATCCCGGGATCTCCGTTCATGTCGAACGTTCCGGCGCCGAGCGGATCTATCAGCGCATCGCCCAGGAGCAGGGCAGCGGCATCAACGCGGTCGATGTCGCCAACAGCACCGACCCCGCGCATTACCTCGACTGGAAAGCCAGGGATTGGCTGGCGCCGTATCTGCCCGACGATGTCGCCAAATATTTCCCGGCCGACCAGTTCGACCCTGACGGCACCTACGCGACGTCTTGCGCGTGGATGGAAGTGATCGGCTACAATTCCAGTCTGGTGAAGCCGGAAGACGCGCCGAAAAGCTATGCCGATCTGCTCGATCCGAAATGGCAGGGCAAGATCGTCAAGGCGCATCCCGGCTATTCCGGCGCGATCATGACCGCGACCTTCGTGCTCTCGCGCGATCTTGGATGGTCGTTTTTCGAAGGTCTCGCCAAGCAGAAGGTGATGCAGGTGCAGTCGGCGGCCGACCCGCCGAAGAAGCTGTTGCAGGGCGAGCGGGCGATCATGGCCGATGGCAATGATTACAACCTGCTGCTCGCCAAGGACGAGGGTAAGCCGGTCGACGTGGTCTACCCCGCCGAAGGCTCGCCGCTGATCATCGTTCCCAGCGGCGTTTTTCGCAGCGCGCCGAACCCGAACGCGGCGCGGCTGTTCCAGAGTTTCTTCCTCAGCTTGGAGGGGCAGCAATTGCTGGTGGACAATTACGCGCTGCGCTCGTTCCATTCGCAGGCCAAGGAAAAGCCCGGCCATCCACCATTAGCCTCGCTGAAATTATTGAAGTCCGATCCGGCGGCGGTGCTGGCGCAGAGCGAGGACATCAAGGCGCGTTACGTCAAGCTATTCAAGGTTTGAGCGGAGGCTGTTGCCATACAGCGCAATAATAAAGGCCCGCGGTGACGCGGGCCTTCGATTTCCTTCGAGCTTTTCTTGTCGATATCGACGTGGTGTCAGATTGCGACGCCGTAGTAGGAATTGATCGAGGCGGCGCTGGCCGGGTCGCTCCAGTTCCAGGCATTGTCGTTGCCGTATCGCGGCGCGCCCTTGAGCTGGCTTTCCGTGATCCCGGTGCGATAGCCGCCGATGTTGGTGTCATACTTCAGCGACTGCCAGGGCAACGGATAATGGTCGTCGCCCATGCCGAGAAAGCCACCGAAGCTCAATACGGCGTAGGAAACGCGACCGCTTTTCTTGTCGATCATGACGCGTTCGATCGATCCGATCTTGGTATCGTCCGGGCCATAGACCGCGGTGCCTTCGACCTTGTCGCTGCCGATCAGCGTTCCCGTTTCATTGGTTTCTGTAACCATGGCTGTGCTCCCTTGATGAGTGCGAGCAACCGCCAGCGCGAGAAATTGTTCCTGTAGAACATGCTGTTAACTCCGTGGCCAAGCGGGAACCTTCGACCAGGCAACGCTTTAGTTGGGGACAGGAAACGCAATTTCAGATGGGTGCGGTACGATGACCCGGATTGTTTGGAAGCGCATTCATACGCCACTTGCCGCGGCGATCGTCGTCGCGGCGCTGGGTGTCGCCGGCATATTGCTGGTCGATCACGGGCCGTGGAACAAACCGCATCTGCAGACCGCGGAAGTGCACTACCCCTCGACCAAGGCTGCCGCGGCTGCCGTCGGTGCTACGGTGACGCCGACCGATCCTAAGCCGGCGCTTGAGCCCGAGATACCCGGACCGAAGCCGGTGGCGCCGGCGAACCCGGTGGCTCAGTAAATCTGGAATAACCGGTTTGACGCATCGTCGGATTAGGTCCGCAGACGGTCGATCTAGCGGACGCTGACGAATGCGCCCCAGATGCCGGCAAGGATGGCGCCGACTAGAACGTATGACGGACTGTCGCAAAACGTGCTGCCGTATTGGCACATGGTGTTGCCCCAACTGCCGATCTCATGATGGCTGGCGGCATAGAACAGACCAGACAGCACAGTTAGTACTGCGGCCGCGTAGTACATCGGACATTCTCCCTTCGACCGGATTCGGCTAAGCAGGGATAATGACACCTCTAAATTCCAACAGACTTAACGGGCGGCGGCAAATTTGAGACAAATGCGCGGAGAGCCGACCTCATCGGAGTGCTTCTGCACGTCCGATCGGCCAACAAGACGCCTGGATTAATATAATACCGTCAAGATCGAGATGAGCCCGGAAAGTCTTCGCCGGTCGAGCGCGCCTTGGTCAGAACGGAATTGTAATAGGCTTCACGTTCGCGCTGGAAACGGTGCTGGTTTGCCTGAAAGGCGGCGACCCTATTCTGGATCTCCTGCCTGACTTCGCCCCGGGCGAATGCATTGATCGGCGGCGGCTCCGCTCGCGGTGATGCGGCGGGCGGTTCGACCAGTTCGATCGGTTGAGCGGAGACCGAATCCTCGACCGGCAAGTTCTCGACCGGGAAGGGCGTCGGCATCGGAAGCGGTTTCGGCGCAGCACTTACGGGCGCAGCACTTGCAGGTACCGGACCTCCAGGTGCAGGACTTGCGGGCGCAGGACTTGTAGACGCAGGACTTGTAGACGCAGGGCTTGCGGGTGGATGACCGGGCGGCATCGGACGCGCCGCGACGTGGGCGGAGGGATATTCGATCGGCGCCGTTCGCTGAACCGGCTTGGCGGCGACTTCGGCCCGCCGCGCGGTGACGGATTTCACGAACGCCTCGGTCTGCGCGATCAACTCGTCGCGTTCCTTTAACCACTTCATCACGCCACCCCTGCTTGGCCCATCCGACCAAAACGCACGCGCCAAATCAAGCTGAACGAAGTTTCCATTGAGGATTATGCGCAATCTAATCCGCACTGTGGCTTCGATGCCCATGTGTACCAATGTGAACATAATGTTGCGACGCCTGGACGGACTGTGTACGATTGTTCCTGAACCGGAACTGCCTGTCCTTCGATGCGTGATCCAAGAGTCATCAGAAGCCGCCACCTGCACAAGTTGCAGCGGCGGCACTTCATTATCTTCGATGTACTGCCGTTCTTCGGAACGGTGCTGGCATTGGGCCTGCTGTTCTACCGGCCGATCGGCGCGGTCGATATCGTCTTGTTTCTGGCGATGTGGCTGTTCACCGGTTTCGGCCTGACGGTCGGCTATCATCGCCTGTTCACCCACCGTGCCTTCTCGACCGGCACCGCGATGAGTTGTCTCTTCATCATCGCCGGATCGATGGCGGGGCGGGGGCCGATGCTGTCATGGGTCGCGATGCACCGCAGGCACCATGAACTCGCCGATCATGAAGGCGATCTGCATTCGCCGAACCTCCATGGCGAGAGTCCGCTCGAGCGACTGACCGGCTTCCTGCACGCCCATCTGACCTGGATGATCGAGCACGATTACCCGAATGTCGCGCATTACGTCCCGGACCTGATGACCGAACGCACGCTGGTGGCGGTCAACCGCTATTATTACAGCTGGGTGATCCTGGGGCTTGTGCTGCCTGCGGCGATCGGTGGCGTAGCCACCGCGAGCTGGTGGGGCGCGTTCAGCGGGTTGCTCTGGGGCGGTGTCGTGCGCATGTTCGTGGTCGAGCAAACCATGTCGGCGATCAATTCGGTGATGCACACCTTCGGCAAGCAGCCGTTCGCAACGCGCGACGACAATAGCCGCAATCTGGCCGTCATGGGGCTGCTGGCGTGGGGCGAGGGGTGGCACAACAACCATCACGCCTTTCCGTATTCGGCGGCATTCGGATTGCGCTGGTACCAGATCGATCCCGGCTTGTGGCTGATCCGGTCGCTGGAGGCGGTCGGGCTGGTGTGGAACGTGAAAGTCCCGAGTGCCGACAAGATCGCGCGCCGCCTCGTGCGCCGTGACAAAGCAGACGCCGCACTCCTTGACGAGAACGCGCTGGATTTACCTGATTTCGAGGCCGGATAACCGGAAGGCGGCCATCGGCCGGCAACGCCAAGCGCCACGGGTTTGGGCAACCGTCGGCGTGCAACGAACGAATGCCCAAGATTAGAACTAGATGCTTTTCAACGGCTATCCGTTTCTGCTGGGATTTTTACCGGCGGCCATACTGATTTATCGTTTCGCCGACCCCTATCCGCAATTGCGGATCGGCGTCCTGGTCGCGCTCTCGTTCATCTTCTACAGCTACTGGAATCCGCCGTTCGTAGCGCTGCTGGTTCTGTCGATCCTGATCAACTGGCTGGCGGCGCGGGCCTTCGTCGCGACCGGATCGAAGGCGATCGTAACGGTCGCGATCGTTGCGAATCTTGCTGTGCTCGGCGTGTTCAAATACGCGAACTTCTTTGTCACCAATCTCGGCGTGCTGTTGGGCCGCCCGATGCCGGAATTCGATATCGGGCTGCCGTTAGGCATCTCGTTCTTCACCTTTCATCACATCATGTATCTGGTCGATCTGCGGCGCGGCAAGGGACCGTCCTATTCGCTCGGCCGCTATGCGCTCTACATCTCGTTTTTCCCGCAGGCGATCGCCGGTCCGCTGGCCCGCTGGTCCGAGGTGATGCATCAGTTCGGCCGCCAGGTCTACGCGCCGGGCTGGCAGCGCCGGTTCGCGCTCGGCTTCACTTTTATCGTCGGAGGCCTGATCACCAAGATCGAGCTTGCCGACCGGATCGGAAACATCGTCAATCCGATCTTTGCCCAGGCTTTGCTCGGCGAAGTGCCGGGAGGACAGGCCTGGCCCGCGCTCAGCGTCAATATTCAAATCCTGTTCGACTTCGCCGGCTACTCCGACATCGCCATCGGCCTGGGTCTATTGTTCGGCGTGCAACTCCCGTTCAATTTCAACGCGCCGTTTCATTCGGTCAACATCCAGGAGTTCTGGCAACGCTGGCACATCACGCTGATGTTGTTTTTGCGCGATTACGTGTTTCACCCGCTGGCGAACACGCGCATCGTTCCCCGGCGCTTTCGTCTGGTGCAGTATTTCGCGGCCATGATGATGACCATGACGCTATGCGGGTTGTGGCATGGGGCTGCCTGGACGTTCGTGCTGTGGGGCGTGCTGCACGGCGGCGCGCTGGTGATCTGCTCGCTGTGGCGCCACTATTGTCCGAGGTTGCCGCGGGCAATCGGATGGGCGTTGACCACCGGCTTCGTGCTGGTGACCGGCGTGATATTTCGTGCCGGAACGCTCGACGCGGCGTTGCATGTCTTCCGGGGGTTGGGCGTCATGCCGGATCTCAGCCAGATGCGGCATCTGTCACCGATCGTCATTGCGGCGTTGGTCGCTTTCCTGTTGCCGGCCAGTCAAGACATCGCGCTGCGGCTGACGTCGCGGCCGAGGATCTGGACGGCCCTGCTGCTGGGCCTCGCGCTGCTGGCGATGCTCATTCCTACTGGAGATCATGTGGCCAATGAGTTCATCTATTTTCAATTCTGAAGCGCCGGTCGACCAGAAAGAAGCGCCGGAATGGCGCGGCTGGCTGGTGGCCTTTTTCAGCGTGCCGTTGCTCGGGATCTGCCTGATCGTCGCCTTTCTGGTCGCGGTGGATCCCTACGACACCGGCAAGTTCGGTTTGCTCGATATCGACGGGGTCGACGACGGCACCACAAGCACGGCGATTCCGAGCCGTGCGCGCGATGCTCAATTTGACTCGGCGGTGATCGGCAATTCAACCGTGCAAGCGCTCGATCCGGCTGAGCTGTCGCGCGCCAGCGGGTTGCGTTTCGTGCAGCTTTACAAGATCGGCGCCAGTCCGCGCGAAGAACTTGCGGTGCTCGATCTGTTCGTACGGCATCATCCGCACCCGGCTGCATTGGTGATCGGCGCCGATCCGTATTGGTGCACCCACGACCAATCAGATCCATCGCGGGATTTTCCGTATTGGCTGTACGACCGGAGTTTCTTCGAGTACGCCGTGCGGCTGATTTCCTGGAAGACATTCGAGCACGCGTTCCAGCGTCTTGCGATCGGGCTCGGTTTGCATCGGCGGGCCTTCGTCGACGGCTATTTAAATTATGAGGAGATCTGGCCCCCGGGTCCCCTCCGCGAGGTTGCCGATCCCTGGCAGCCGGCGCCCGCTGCGACGACGGCGGGGCGCAGCGTGTTTCCGGCAATCGCGCTGCTGGATGCCGCGATCGACAAACTTTCGTCTGATGTCCGGATCGTTCTCTTTGTGCCGCCGCTGTTTCATACCAGGCTTCCGGAGCGGGGTAGTGTTGCAGCCATGGAACGGGATTCCTGCAACGCCGCGCTGGCGCAGGTGGTTGCTGGCCGACCCAACAGCAAGTTCATCAACTTCCGCGTCGACACCGTGCTGGCCCGGGATCCCAACAACTTCGTCGATTTCATCCATTACCGCGCGCCGATCGCGCAAGTGATCCTGAGAGGCATCTCCGCCAGCCTGCGTTCCGGCGCCGCCGCCACGATCGAGTTCTGATCAGGCGCTGCCTACGGTCAGATCGTCAAAACGCCCGTCGAGCCACGATTGACGGGTCAGATTGCGCTGAATCTTGCCACTGGTGGTCTTCGGCAGGTTGCCCGGTTTGACCAGCACGACGTGCCGCGCGAACAACTCGTGCTGTTCAGTGACGCGCTCGCGGATCAGCCCGGTGATCTCGGCGACGTCGACTTTATTGCGCTCGGTGCGCTCGATCTCCTGCACAATGACAAGCGTCTCCTCGCCGTGATCATCGGTCACGGAAAATGCCGCGCCGCCGTTTTCGCGGAGCGCCGGATGAACGGCTTGCACGCTGCGCTCGATATCCTGCGGATAGTGATTGACGCCCCGGACGATGATCAGATCCTTGATGCGGCCGGTGATGAAACACTCGCCTGTGGCGTCGAGAAAACCGAGATCGCCGGTTCGCAGCCAGTTCGTGTTTTCGTCCTCGCCGTCGATATATGCGTTCAGGCCGGTCCGGGTCGCTTCGCTGTTACGCCAATAAACGCGCGCGACGTTCGGTCCGCTCACCCAGATCTCGCCGACCCGATCGGACGAAAGACGGGTACGATGATCGGGATCGACGATCGCGATCCTTTCGCCGATCAGTGCGCGGCCACAACCGACCAATGTTTGTGCTTCGGCCGGGGATTGGGGGGCGCGCACCTCATGCGCCTGAAGGCCGGAGATACTTACGTCTCTCGTACAACAGCCCGCACCGCGCCCGCCGCCCGTGATCAACAACGTGGCCTCGGCCATGCCATAGGCGGGAAAGCTCGCGCGGGAATCAAAACCGTGCCTGGCAAAGGTTTCGGCGAACCGGGCGATGGTGGCGGCGCGTACCGGCTCGGCGCCGTTCAGCGCGATCTTCCACGACGAGAGGTCGACGTCCTGCATGTGTTCGGCGCGGTAGCGGCTGACGCAAAGGTCGTAGCCGAAATTGGGGCCGCAGGCGACCTCGGCGCGGTAGGTGTGGATCGCTCGCAACCAGTTAAGCGGGCGCTGCATGAACGCGTTCGGAGCCATCAAGACGCAGAGCGCGCCGACATAGAACGCTTGCAGTGCGTTCAGGATCAGGCCCATGTCGTGATAGAGCGGCACCCAGTTGACATAGGTCGATTGCGTCGTGTTGCCGAGCGCGATCCGGATCATTTCCAGATTGGCGAGCAGGTTGGCGTGACTGACGGCGACCCCCTTGGGGTCGGACGTCGAACCCGAGGTGTATTGCAGGAAAGCGATGTCGTCGGGGTTTGCAGCGATCGACCCCACCGCGCGCGCGATTCGCGCGGCCATATCGACAGCCAGCCACGGACGATCGCGGCCCGTAAAACGGGTGAGTAAATCGTCGCGGGCGAGATAGGCAGCGCTGGTCATCATGATCGCGGGATCGCAGTCGGCGATAATGGCGGCGCTGGAATCGCGCGCGCTGTGACGACGCGGCGGCATCATCGGTACCGCAATCACGCCCGCAATCAGGCAGCCGAAGAACGCGACGATGAATTCGAGGCCGGGCGGAAACACCAGGACGGCGCGGTCACCGGGGTTTGTCGCTTCGCGCAACTGCGCGGCGAGAGCGTTTGCCGCATCATGCAGATCGCGATAGTTGAGCGCGGCTTCTTCCGCGCCGCGATCGCCGAGGAAAATATAGGCTCGATCCTCCGGCCGGGTTTCCGCATGCCGCGCCAGCAGCGTCACCAGCGATGAGAATGTTTCCATGTCGCGATCGAGCCTGAGCCCGGGTCCAAGCCAAAGTCCGACTTATGCGGGCTGCTTTGCCTGCCGCTGCAGCAGATAAAGGGAGAGATCGTTGACCGTCGGATAATCGTAAAAATCATCCGGCGACAATTCCAGGTTCAGTTTTTCCTCGAGCTCCATCATCAGATACACGATCATCGCGGAATCGAGCCCGAGCCGGGTAAACTTCGTATCGGTGGTGATGGTGTTCTTTGCAACCCGCAGCACGTTGGCCAGCGAAGCAACGCAAAACTCCGAGATCTGCTCTCGCGTCATGTTTAAATACCTTAGGTCAATAATGCTGACCATACGAATGACAGCTTGGATGTCAATTTCCCAGGGTCGCAAAACTGATGCCGAAATGTCGCAGATGACGACTTTTAGCTTGCTCGCCGCCGCCAACTCGCGCCACGGCAGCGCCGCTGAAGTTCTAAAAAAAGTTGCATCGTCGGGCAAATCATCTGCGTATGTCGAAGGTCGGAGCAATCAGCCTGCAGCCCACGACGGGACTGTGCCCGCGCCCGGGTTGCGGGCCTTCTTGACCGCGGAGCAAGCCGCGATCGCGGCGGCGAAGCGCTCATTCCATAAACGATTTGACTCGTCGGGCAAATCAGTAGCGTATAGCCATCGTCACAACCATCGAGCCCGCGCCGGAGAAACCGCCGCGGGCTTTTTGATTCCAGAATTCCAACATCCCATTTTCGAATTTCCAATCGGACGGCGGCGCGCATTCACGGCGCCCGTATAGTCGTATGTCGGTGCTTGACGCCAGGGGCGTCCTTATCGCGCCGTCGTCCGAACCACCCTCATTGGCCGGCACGCGCGAACGCGCCGGCCGCGGCGTGGGGTAGTCCAGCGCCGCAGCGGCCCCGCTAGGGATAAGGTTCGCGCCCGAAATGATCGCGCCTGCCGCCGATCATGCCGCAATTTTATTCATTTGCTCGAAAGGGCCTTCCCGGATCCAGATGCCCAAAACTCTCACCGAAATTCGTTCGCTGGCGCGCAGCCATAGCCGCACCGCGGTCAACGTCCTGGTCGGCGTGATGCGCTGCAAGGACGCGACGCCGGCAGCCCGCGTTTCGGCCGCCAATGCGATCCTCGATCGCGGTTGGGGCAAGGCCACGCAGCCGCTGGAGACCGGCAGCGAAGGCCCGTTGGAACTCGTCCACAGAATCGAGCGCGTCATTGTCCACTCTGAAAATTCCGACAGCTGAGATCTTCGAGCCGCTGCTCGCAGCCAACAGATACAAAGGGGTGTACGGCGGCAGAGGATCCGGAAAGCTCCTGGTTTGGGACAAGGTGCTCGGGCTCGGGACCACCGACCCGCTCGCCGGCTTCGCCTCCGTCACGTCGAATCTGGTGGTCTCGTTCTATTTCGCCAAACGCGGATTCGAGAACGTCGCGCGGATCATCAAGCGATGATGGAGGAAGACGATATCCGTGCGGTGGTCGCCGAAACGCTGGCCGAACAGCAGAGGCGTCATCACGACGATATCGAAGCCGTGGTGCTCAAGGCGATGATGACGATCCTGACCTCCTTTGGAATAGAGGAGGGCGACCGCCAGGAGCTGCGGGCCGATTTCCAGCATCTGAGGCGATGGCGCAAGAGTGTCGAGCAGGCCCAGAGCTATACGTTCAAGGCCGTCATCACCATCATCGTCACCGGATTCGTCGGCGCGGTATGGCTCGGCGTCAAGGCGATGCTAGGCAAATGATCATCCGGCCGGACTATCCAGGCACTTCGACATCCGATGACCGCCAGCGCTCCCGAATTTGGCGGTGCTGGAGCCTGAATCCACATAGCCTCGGGCACGATAAAAGCGCCGGGCGGTTTCGGTGCTCTCGAGCGTACATAGCGTATTGCCGCGCTCCCTGGCGCGGGCTTCGAGTGCAGCAAGCATGGCCGAACTGACGCCGCGAAAGCGGGCATCGGGCGATACGTAATTGAACGTGATCTCACCGAAATCAGTGACGCAGCCGACCGCAAGGACGCGATCATCCTCGATCGCAACGAGCATCGCGTTACCGGGTGTGATCCACGATCTGAACATTTCCGGCGTCTTGTTGCTCAGCCATCGCCGCAGAATGGCCGGATCGCTGTGGTGATCGGCGGCGCACAGTTCCTCGATCGAGCGCCGCAGGGTCTCGCAGGCGGCCACAGCGTCTTCCGGAATGGCATCCCGAATAATCATGACGGCTTCATCCTATTTCACCCGATGAGGCCTCGGAAAGAGCTGAGCAAGGTTTGAGCCATGTACAGGATTCGCGAGGTCGATGGAGAGGACGAGGAAGTCGCGGAGGCGCTAAGGGAATTGCACCTGCTCACGTTCTTTGACAGTGCCCGGATCCCGCTATTCGATCAGGGCCGTTGGTGGCTTGCTTTCCGCGCGGGTACGCCCGTCGCTTTTGCCGGCGTCATTCCGTCGACCCGCGCCGTAAATGCCGGATATTTTTCCCGAGTGGGAGTACTGAGCAATCACCGCGGCAATGCCCTGCAATTGCGCCTGATGCGCGCCATGGAGGCCGGCGCCCGCAACATCGGATGGAACCGGGTGGTTTCCGACACCACCGATAACATTGCTTCGGCCAACAATTTTATCCGGGCCGGCTACCGCCTGTATCAGCCGCCGCATCCGTGGGCCTGGCCCCATACTCTGTACTGGGTGAAGTCGCTGAGATGAGAGCGCGCTGTCACCGCGATTTGGAGAGCCGTGGCCCGAACCGCATTGCAGCATTTCAGCCGAACCCGTACCGCCCGGTGGCCTCGCGCCACCGGGCTTTTTTCGTTTTGGGTGTGCCTGTGGCGACATTGTCGCGGGCAATCCGATGTCGTATAGGGCGGGCAGGGGGTAATCATCACATGACGCTACTGAACAAGGTTTTCACCACCAGAACGCTGCTGCAGATCATCTTCGTGCTGACTGCCGCGGTGCTGATGAAGGCGGCCAGCATGCACTATGGATTCAGCTGGGTGACCGCGCTGTCGGCAGGCTGAGCAGCCGGATGGATCGGTCGCCGGTTGGCGACCTGACATGGGTCGGACGCAGCGTGCCGGCCCGGTTTTGGGACCGAATCAGACCGTCGCAAATTCTTCATCTGCAGCCTATACTTGAGGCTTCCGTTAGCGTTCAGATTGCGCCGCGGCACTTATTCTCTGCAACCGGAGCTACCTCATGAAGGCTGTCCGTTTTGTCCTGGCCTTGCTCGCGCTGTCGCTCTTTGCGCCCTTGCATTCCGCCAAGGCCGCCGACGTGGTCTGCTATAATTGTCCGCCGGAATGGGCGGATTGGGCGACCATGCTCAAGGCCATCAAAACCGACCTCAATTACGACATTCCGCACGACAACAAGAATTCCGGCCAGGCGCTGGCGCAGATCCTGGCCGAGAAGAGCAATCCGGTCGGCGATATCGGTTACTTCGGCGTCACCTTCGGCATGAAGGCGAAAGCCCAGGACGCGCTGGAGTCCTACAAGCCCGCGCATTGGGACGAGGTGCCCGCCGGGTTGAAGGATCCGGACGGCTACTGGACCACGATCCATTCCGGCACGCTGGGTCTGTTCGTCAACAAGGACGCGCTGGGCGGCAAGCCGGTGCCGGCCTGCTGGAAGGACCTGCTGAAACCGGAATATCGCGGCATGGTCGGCTATCTCGACCCTTCATCTGCGGCGGTCGGCTATGTCGGCGCGGTTGCCATCAATCATGGCGCTCGGCGGTTCGGCGACCAATTTCAGTCCCGCGATCGATTTCTTCAAGGAGCTGAAAAAGAACGATCCGATCGTTCCCAAACAGACTTCCTATGCCCGCGTGGTGTCGGGCGAGATGCCGATCCTGCTCGACTACGATTTCAACGCCTATCGCGCCAAATATTCGGAAAAGGGCAATTTCGAATTCGTCATTCCGTGCGAAGGCTCGGTGGTGTTCCCCTACGTCGTGGGCCTGGTCAAGAATGCGCCGGACAAGGAAAAGGCCAAGAAGGTGATCGACTATCTGTTGTCCGACAAAGGGCAGGCGATCTGGACCAACGCCTATCTGCGCCCGGCGCGGCCGATCGAATTGCCCGATTCGGTAAAGGCGAAATTTCTGCCTGACAGCGACTATGCCCGCGCCAAGGCGGTCGATTGGGGCGAGATGGAAAACGTGCAAAAAGCCTTCGTCGACCGCTATCTCGCCGAGGTTCGCTGATGCAAAATGGTGTCCTCGATTGAGGGGCACCATCGTTTCATGCCGCATAGATCCTTTGTCTGGCTGTGTTTGCTGCCGCTCGCCGTGGTGACGACGGCGTTTTTCCTGTTGCCGATGGCGCGGCTCGTCGTGGTGGGCGCCGAAGGCCCGCAGGGGCTGGCCGGTTATCTCGCGATTTTGACCGACCCACGCTACCGCTCGACCCTGATCAACACCATCGTGCTGGCAGCCGCGACCACGTTTGCCACGCTCGTGATCGCGACCATCGCCGGCATGTTTCTGCAGCGGCATCGCTTCCCCGGCCGCGCCGTGCTGATCGCGATGCTGACGTTTCCGTTGGCGTTTCCGGGTGTTGTCGTCGGCTTCCTGATCATTCTGCTCGCCGGGCGCCAGGGGCTGATCGGCGCGATCTCAAACGGCCTGATCGGACAGAAAATCGTCTTCGCCTATTCGATCTACGGGCTTTTTCTCGGTTATCTGTATTTCTCGATCCCGCGCGTCATTCTGACGATCATGGCCGCGGTCCAGAAACTCGATGTCGGTCTCGAGGAGGCCGCGCGCTCGCTCGGCGCCAGCCCGTGGGCGGTACAGCGCGATGTCGTGCTGCCGGCGCTCGGTCCGGCGTTCGTGGCGTCGGGCGCGATCGCCTTTGCCACCGCGATGGGCGCGTTCGGAACGGCGTTCACGCTGGCGACCAACATCGATGTGCTGCCGATGCTGATCTATACCGAATTCACGCTGGCCGCGAATTTCGCGACCTCGGCCGCGCTATCGGTCGGGCTCGGGTTCATCGCCTGGGCCATCCTGGCGCTGGCCCGCTCGTTCAGCGGCGGCACGGTCGCGGCGGCCGGATGAGACCATGCGCGATCGCCTGATTTTCACCGGCCAATTATTGTTCACGCTGGCTCGTTGCGGCATTCCTGGTCGTGCCGGCGGTGTTGTCGATCTCCGCCGGGGTCACCGTGAATTACTTTCGCGGGATTTCCTCCGGCGTGACCCTGCAATGGGTATTCCAGGTCTGGGATCTCTATGCCGGCACCATCCTGCTGTCGTTCCTGATCGCGTTCGCCACGCTTGTCGTGACGCTTGTTGTCGGCGTTCCCGCGGCCTATGCGCTGCATACCCATGGCGGCCGGCTGTCGCGCATCGTCGAGGAAATCATTACGCTGCCGATCGCCATTCCCGGCCTTGCTATCGCGCTGGCGCTGATCCTGACCTATGGCGGCTTCGGCGGGTTTCGCCGTTCCTGGCTGTTCATTCTCGTCGGCCATGTCATCTTCACCATGCCGTTCATGGTGCGATCCGTGATGGCGGTGTTTGCCACCGTCGATATCAAGACGCTCGACGAGGGCGCGGCGTCGCTGGGGGCATCGCCGGCGCGGCGATTTATCGAGGTGATCGTTCCCAACGCCGTGCCCGGCATTCTGGCCGGCGCGCTGATGGTGATCACGCTGTCGCTCGGCGAATTCAACCTGACCTGGATGCTGCACACGCCCTTGACCAAGACGCTGCCGATCGGGCTCGCCGATAGTTACGCATCGATGCGGCTGGAAGTGGCTTCGGCCTACACGCTGATTTTCTTTGTCATGATCATCCCGCTGCTGGTGGCGATGCAGATGTTCGCCGACAAGGAACAACGCAGATGAATGTGACCGCGGGGCACGGCGCATCGGTGCGGATCGAGGCCTGCGGCAAGACCTTTGCCGACGGTACGCGCGCGCTGGAACCGGCCACGCTCGACATCGCGCGCGGCGAAACGCTGGTGCTGCTCGGACCGTCCGGCTGCGGCAAGACCACCATGCTGCGCATCATCGCCGGCCTCGAACTGCCCGACGCCGGCGGCAAGGTGCTGTTCGACGGGCAGGGACATGACGTCGGTGCCGATCGAGAAGCGCAATGTCGGCATGGTGTTTCAATCCTATGCGCTGTTCCCCAATATGACGGTAGCGGACAATATCGGCTACGGCCTGAAAATCCGCGGCGTCGGCAAGCAGGAGCGGGCGGCGCGGATCGCCGAACTGGTGGCGCTGACCAATATCGCCGGGCTCGAGAATCGCCGCATCGATCAGCTTTCCGGCGGCCAGCGTCAGCGCGTGGCGCTGGCGCGCGCGGTCGCGATCCGGCCCGGCATCCTGTTGCTCGACGAGCCGCTGACCGCGCTCGACGCCGCGTTGCGCGACCGCCTGCGCGGCGAACTCAACCGGCTGCTGCGCGCGCTCGGCATCACCACGATCTATGTCACGCACGATCAGGCCGAGGCGATGGAACTCGGCGACCGGGTCGTGGTGATGCAGAAGGGCGTGATTGCCCAGATCGGCACGCCGCGCGAAATCTATTTCGAACCCAATAGCCGCTTCGTTGCCGAATTCATCGGCGCCGCGAACATCATCGAAGCGCCGCTGGAAAATGGCCATCTGTTGCTGCCGGGCGGCCGGCAACCGATCGGCGGCGATGCGAACCTTGCAGCCGCCGTCGCGATGATCCGTCCCGAGACGATCGGGATCGTTGCAAGCCGGAAGCGCGCCGCTTGTCGGGAACCATCGATAGCGTCAGTTTTATCGGCGACCGCCAGCGCATGCGTCGTCAGCGGCGCTTCCGATAAATTGCTCACCGTCGACGCGCCCAACACCATAAAGGCCAAGGCCGGTGAAAAAGTCGGCCTGTTGATTGCGCCGGACGCGGTTCGTCTGTTGCCGCTGGGACACTGAAATAGAACGATGTCGTCAAGACCCGTTCGTATTGCGCAGATTTCCGATCTGCATATCAAGCCGCCGGGCTCGCTGGCCTATGGCCGCGTCGATACCGCCAAAGCGCTGGAACGTTGTGTGGCGGCATTGAACGGTTTCAGGCCGGCGCCGGACTTCGTGGTGATCTCGGGCGATCTCGCGGACACGCCGACGGCGGAGGAATATGATTATCTCAAAAGGCTGCTGGCAGCCGCTGAAGCTGCCGTTTGCCGGCATTCCCGGCAATCACGATTCACGCGATCTGATGCGCGCGGCATTTCCGCAAGCCGGCTACGCCGTCGCGTCGGGGCCGCTCAATCAGCGCATCGAAATCGGCGGCCTCGATCTGGTGCTGCTGGATTCCAGCGTGCCGGGCAAACCCTATGGCGAACTCGAAGCGCCGACCCTGCAATGGCTGGACGCGACGCTGTCGTCGTTTGCCGAGCGGCCGGCGCTGTTGTTCCTGCATCATCCGCCGTTCAGGACCGGCATCTGGCACATGGACCGCCAGAATCTGCTCAATGCCGGCGATCTCGCGCCGATCGTCCGGCGTCATCCGCGCGTGCAGCTGATCGCCACCGGTCACGTCCATCGCGCGACCTTCACGATGTTCGCGGGCGTGCCGACCACGATCTGCCCGGCGCCCAATCACGCCGTCGATCTCGACCTCGACGAATTGCGCGAGCCGTCCTTCAAGGTCGAACCGCCGTCCTTCCATCTCCACACCTGGTTTCCGGGCGAGGGGTTCGGCAGCGTCGTCACCCACCAGGTCCCGATCGGCGATTTCGACGGCCCGCACCCGTTCTTCGGGCCGGACGGGAAGTTGCTGTAGGGCCTTGAGTTCGTCTCGCCTAAGCTTCCTTTAACCCGAACAGCCTGGCCGCGTTGCCGCCGAGGATCGCGATCTTCTGCTTGTCCGATAGCGTCGTGGTGGCGAAGACGTGGTCGACGGGGTGTTGCTCCCAGGGGATCGGGTGGTCGGTGCCGAGCACGATCTGGCTGGCGCCGACCTGTGCCACCAGATGGCGCAGGCCTTCCGGCGTGAACACCATGGCGTCGAAATAGAGCTGGTTGAGATATTCCGAAGGCTTCTTCTTCAGCGTGATGTTCGGATTGCAGTTCTGCGGCGACACGAAGCAGGCGTGGTCGTCGCGCGCGGCGTAGGAGCCGAGATAGCCGCCGCCATGCGCGGCGAGGATCTTGAGGCCGGGAAAGCGATCCAGCGTTCCCTCGAAGATCAGATGCTGCAGGGCGATCGTGGTGTCGAGCGGATTGCCGATCGTGTTCGACAGCCAGCCATTGCCCTTGAAGCGCTGCGGCGAGCTGCGGCGTGCTTTGCGGATGGATGAAAAGCACCGCGCCGAGTTCTTCGGCCTTGGCCCAGACCGGATGGAATTTCGCGTCGGAGAAATCCGTCGCCCAGTCACGCTGCCGCCGATGGCGGCGCCGCGCAGGCCCTGCTTCTTGACCGCGGTTTCGAGTTGCTGCACCGCGAGATCGGGAAATTGCAGCGCTGAGCGAAGCGAAGGCGGCAAAGCGGTCCGGCCGCGACGCGCATAGTTCGGCCAGCTTTTCGTTCTGCAGCTTGACGATCGCGGCGGCGGTGTCGCGATCCTTGCCGTACCAGAACGGATTGATCGACAGCACCTCCATGTCGATCGCCATCGCGTCCATCTCCTTGAGACGCTGCTCGATGACGATGAAATGCTCGGGCACGCCCTTGACCGGCGGCAGCACCTTGTCGGCCTCGTCGCCCATCAGATTGATGGCTTCGTGAAAATAGCAATGCGCGTGCGCATCGACCGTCATGACCTGCTTGCCGCCGACCTTGACCGGCAGCCGCGGCGGCCCCGGCTGGGCCCGCGCGGCATCCAGCATGCCGCAACTGCAGAAGGCGATCCCGCGCCGCCGCGCCCTTGAAGAAATTCCTGCGGGTGGTCATTGGTTCGCTCCCTTGCGGCCGGCGATCGAGGCGCCGGCCATTTTTCAATTCTTGTCCCGGTACATTGCCAAGACTGGGAGAGATAGAGCAATCATGCTTCGATCAAGGATTGCAGCCGGTTATCCGGAAATGTGATCGAACCTGCCAGGGAGAAGCCGGTTATGCGTCTGCTGAAATCGTTCGTCGCGGTGCTGGCACTGCTGGTCGGCTCCGGCGCGATGGCGCAGTCGGGCTATCCGGATCGGCCAGATCCGGATGATCGTGCCACTGGCGGCGGCCAGCGCGGTCGATGTCGCGGCGCGGATCGTGACGCAGAAGATGTCCGAGAACATGGGCCAGCAGATCGTGATCATCAACCAGCCGGGGGCTGCGGGGTTGATCGGGGCCGATCAGGTCGCGAAGGCGGCGCCGGATGGCTACACGATCGGCGGGTTCAACGACAGCATCATGACCATGGTGCCGAACCTGTATTCCAACATGCGTTGGGACATCCTGAAGGATTTCGAGCCGGTCTCGCTGGTCGCCACGGTGGAGTGGGGGCTGATTGCAGGCAACCAGACCCGCGTACAAGACCGCGGCGGACCTGATCGCGGCCGCCAAGGCCGCGCCCGGCACCATCAATTACGGCTCGGGCGGCCCGGGCAGCCCGCAGCACCTGGCCATGGCGATGTTTGCCTCGGAGGCCAAGATATCGCTGACCCATGTGCCCTATAAGGGCGCCACACAGGCCGCGACCGATGTCGCAGGCGGCCAGATTCCGGTCGCATTTCAGGGCCTCGGCACCGTCGCGGGGCTGGTGCGCGGCAGCCAGGTCAAGCTGATCGGAGTCTCCACCGAAAAGCGGCTGCCGCAATTCCCCGATGTTCCGACGGTTTCCGAATCCGGACTGCCCGGATTTCTGTTCAACTCCTGGTTTGCGATCCTGACGCCGGCAGGCACGCCCAAGCCGATCGTTGCGAAGTTGAATGCCGAGGCGCTGAAGGCGCTCGCGGATCCGGATGTGCTCCACAAGCTGGACGAGGTCGGTCTTGCGCCCCGCGGCAGCTCACCCGAAGAACTCGGCGCCATGACCCGCGATCAGCTCGCTAAATATGCCCGGGTGATCAAGGATATGGGGATTGTCATTGAATGAGATGGAGAAAATGACGGCCGCGTTTCGGCATCAGCTGGATTGAAGGACGCTCGTCCCGGCTGGAAGCGCTGCTCGCCTCGCAGTGATAGTTAAAATGGTGACAACTTAAAGTCGCAATTTTAATCGACAACGTATTGAATCTTCTGCGATAATTAAGCCATTTCTTGCTGTACGGATGTTGCCGGGGTATAACGCCTGCGGCTGATAGAAGATGTGCATCAGCCATTCAGCGTGATCCCTCAGGCTGCGGACAGCGCGAGTTATGGTCGTAACCAGTGTGCCCCAAGATAAACAAGACAAGAATGCCGCGCCTCGATCGGTAGCGCGCAGCACGCTATCGGTTCTACGCAATCATCCGATTTTCTGCGATCTCGATCCCGATGCGCTGGATCAGCTTTGTCGCTATGCCAAACACACCACGCTGAAGCGGGGCGCCACGATTTTCTCGAAAGGCGATGCCGGCAACAGCCTCTTCGCCGTGATCAGCGGTACCGTGAAAATCAGCATTTCCTCCGCCGACGGCCGTAACGCGATTTTGAATCTGATCGGCGCCGGTGAGATTTTCGGCGAGATGTCGGTGCTCGACGGGCAGGTGCGCTCGGCCGATGCCACGGCCAACAGCAATTGCGAGATCTTCGCGCTCGATCGCCGCGAATTCCTTCCCTTCATGCGCAGCCAGCCCGAACTCTCGATGAAGATCATCGAGCTGTTGTGCACGCGGCTGCGCTGGACCAGCGACCAGGTCGAACAGGTGATCCTGCAGAACCTGCCGGGCCGACTCGCCGGCGCGCTGATTCGTCTGGCGGAAAAGGACAAGATCCTGCCCGCGGGCCGTGCGATTTCCATCACGCAGCAGGAAATCAGCGAGATGGTCGGCATGACCCGCGAAAGCATCAACAAGCAGTTGCGGGTCTGGGCTGCGCGCGGCTGGGTTCGCCTCGAACACGGCGCCATCGTCGTGCTCGATACCGCCGCGCTTCAGGCGTTGGCCGAAGCGGGATCCGAAACCGAATCCACCTGACTCCCGCTACCCCGCACCTCAGCTGTCGATGATCGCGACCGCCCGGGTCCAGCCGGCGGATGCCCGTTCGATCTTGACCGGGAAGCACGACACCATGAACCCGGTCGACGGCAGCAGTTCGAGATTGTGCAGCTTCTCGATATGGCAATAGCCGATGTGGCGTCCGGCCTTGTGGCCTTCCCAGATCAGGCTGGCATCCTTGGTCTCGGCATATTTCTTCGCGGTGTAGACAAAGGGCGCGTCCCAGCTCCAGCCATCGATGCCGGTGAGGCGGACGCCACGCTCCAGCAGATACATGGTCGCCTCGTAGCCCATGCCGCAACCGGAATTGACGTAATCCTGCCGGCCATATTTGGCGCCGGCGCTGGTGTTGACCACGACGATTTCCAGCGGCGACAGCGTGTGGCCGATGCGCTTGAGCTCGGCCTCGACATCGCCCGGCGGTGGCGACATAGCCGTCGGGAAAATGGCGGAAGTCCAGTTTCACCGCCGGCTGCAGGCACCATTCCAGCGGCACCTCGTCGATGGTCCATGACCGCTCGCCGCGATTCATGGTCGGATGATAATGATAGGGCGCGTCGAGATGCGTGCCGTTGTGGGTCGAGAGCGTGACCGTCTCCATCGCCCAGCCCTGTCCTTCGGGCAAATCCTCCGCCTTTAGCCCTTCGAAGAACCCCAGCATCCGTGGCAGGCTCTTCTGGTGATCGTTGTATTCGATCACGGGATGAATGCCGGGCGGATCGGCCGGAACGTCGTTTTGCAGCGGAACGGAAATGTCGATCAGTTTTCGCGCCATGGCGTTGCCTCCGGTGATCTCGTTGTGGTCTGGCGTCGGATGATCCGATTCAGACCGGCTTGATGCCGGCCTTGCTGATGATCTCGCGCCATTTCGGCACTTCGTCGTCGATGCGCTTCTTCATGCCGTCGGGGCCGTTGGCGATTACCTCGAAGCCGTTGTCGGCGAGCTTGCTTGGTGATCTCCGGCCGCTTGAGGATTTCGGTCGATTTTTTCGCCAACAGGTCGATCACGGCTGGCGGCGTCTTCGCGGGCGCCAACAAGCCCTGGAACGTATCCGAGATAAAATCCTTGTAGCCGAGTTCGATCATGGTCGGCACGTTGGGCAGATCGAACCAGCGATGCTCGCCGGTGACGGCCAGCGCCTTCAGCGCACCGGCTTCGATCTGCGGATGGGCAGGGGGCAACGCCGCGAAAGCCACCTGCGTGGTGCCGCCGAGAATGGCCTGGATCGCCGGTCCGGCGCCCGAGAACGGCACATGGGCGATCTGGATGCCGGCGATGATCTTGAACAATTCCGCCGACAGTTGCGGCGTGGTGCCGACACCGGGGCTGGCGTAATTCAGTTCGTCGGGATGGGCCTTGGCATAGGCGACGAGTTCGGCGATCGAATTCACCGGCAGCGAGGGATTGACCAGGATCACATTCGGCGAAGTGCCGAGTTCGGCAATCGGCGCAAAATCCTTGTAGGGATCGTAGGGGACGGACGCATAGAGGCCGGGATTGACGACATAGGCGCTCGACGTCACCAGCAACGTATAGCCATCCGGATCGGCATGCGCGGCGTAGCCGATGCCGATATTGCCGCCGGCGCCGGCCTTGTTTTCAACGATGACGTTGCCGTTGATGGCCTCGCCAAGGGGATTGGTCAGGATGCGGGCCATGATGTCGGTCGGGCCGGAATACGCGAACGGCACGATGATCTTGATCGGGCGATCCGGATAGCCCGCCGCCCTCGCCCGCCCCGATGCGAGGCTGGCGATGGCAGGCGTCGCGGTGAGCAGGGCGGCGGCCCGCAAAACCGCACGACGCGACGGCAATGATTTTTTGGTGCGCACTTTTGTTTTCTCCCAAATGTATTTGCCCGCCTACGGCGGTCCGGCCTTTTCGGCGTTGGTCGCGAGCCGGCTTGCTACATGTCGAACACCGCGACGGCGCGGATCGGCGAAGCGGTGCCGTCGCGCCACTTCATCGGCAAGCCGATGAAGGTGAACTGGCCCTTGCCGAGCAGCGCTTCCAGATTGCACAGGCTCTCGATATGGGTGATGTCGAGATCGAGACAGGCCTTGTGGACCAGCGAGTTCACCTTGCCGTCGGGGCCCGGCCGCATCGAGTCGATGCCGAAATGCACCACGCCCTGTTCGGCCAGCCATTCGGTGGCCTCGACATTCACGCCGCAATTGTCGGTCGAATATTCCTTGCGCGGAAAAGTGCGCTCGTGATGGCCGGTGCAGAGCAGGACGGTGCCGCCCTTCGGCACCGGAAAGCCGGCCTTCTTCACCGCGGCCTCGAGCTCCGACGGCGAAATCTCGGCGCGCGGTGCGATGTGACGCAGATCGATGCAGATGCCGGGCACGATGCATTTTTCCAGCGGGTATTGGTCGATCGAAATGCCATCCTTGCCGAAATGCCGGGGCGCATCGATATGGGTGCCGGCGTGATCGACCATCGGGATGAACATCGACGACAGTCCGTGGACATTGCCGGACTCGACGAATGAGTCCTCGTGGTTCTTCCAGACCCCATGGATGGTCGGCGGATGACCGGGATAGCTGGGGGTGCGGTGGTAGAGTTCGCGGCTGAGATCGACGATCTTCACAGTGCTTTGCCTTTTTATTATGCGGGAGTGGCCCCGACGATTTTTTGCAGCGCCATGCTGGCGTTTTTCCGGCAATTTCGCAAGGCGGCCGCAGGCCGGAGCAAGGCGTCCGCAGGCCGAGGAACGTAGCCGGAAGCTGCGGCACGGGCTGCCGCCGTGGCGTCCTGATCACCGATTGTGCGGGCCCTTCAGCGAGACAGCAGATTCGTCCTGGCGAGATCGAGAACTTCGTCGCCACGGCCGCTCATGACCGCGCGAAGCACCCACAGGCTGAAGCCCTTGACCTGCTCGGCGGTGATCGTCGGCGGCATCGACAGTTCCTGGGTGGCCGTCACGACATCGAGCACCGCCGGGCCGTCATGCGCCAGTACGTTGCGGATGGCATTGGGCAGTTCGCCGGGATCCTCGACCCTGACAGCATGAATGCCCATGGCGCGGGCCATCGCCGCGAAATCAGGGTTCTGCAGATCGGTTCCGGTTTCGACAAAGCCGGAAGCTTTCATTTCCAGCGCGACAAAGCCAAGCACGCCGTTGTTGAAGATCACGGTCTTCACGGGCAGTTTCATTTGCGTCAGCGTGATGAGGTCGCCCATCAGCATGGCGAAGCCGCCGTCACCCGACATCGAGATGATCTGGCGCTTCGGCTGCGCGGCCTGAGCGCCGATCGCGTGCGCCATCGCGTTGGCCATCGAGCCGTGGACCCAGGAGCCGATCAGCCGTCTGCGTCCGTTCATCGCGAGATAACGTGCCGCCCAGATCACCGGTGTGCCGACATCGGCGGTGAAGACCGCATCGTCGGAGGCCTGCTCGCTGAGCAGGCGAGCCAGATATTGCGGATGGATCGGCTTGTTGCCGGCCGTGCCCTTGGCGAGTTCATCGAGACCGGCGCGGGCTTTTTTGTAGTGCGCGCGGCTGGCGTCGAGGTGCTTGCCGTCGCTCTTCGGTGTCAGCTTGGGTAGCAGCGCTTCGATGGTGGCGCCGACATCGCCGACAAGGCCGAGATCGAGTTTGCAACGGCGGCCCAGATTTTCCGGGCGTATATCGACCTGCGCGATCTTTGCATCGGTCGGCAGGAACTGCTTGTAAGGGAAATCGGTCCCCAGCATCAGCAGCACGTCACAGGCGTGCATGGCGGCATAGCCTGACGAGAAACCGATGAATCCGGTCATGCCCACGTCGTAGGGATTGTCGTATTCGACATATTCCTTGCCACCGAGAGCGTGCACCATCGGCGCCCTGAGCGCTTCGGCCAGTTTCATCAGGCTGTCATGGGTGCCGGCACAGCCGCGGCCGCAAAACAGCGTGACATTTTTGGCGCTGTTCAGCAGCTCGGCCAGCGCCGATAATTCCGCATCGGCCGGGCGAACAACGGGCACCGGCGGCAACAATCCGGCATTGGGAGATATGCCCCGCTTGGGCGCCGATTTCAGCGCGACGTCGCCGGGGATCACGAGGACCGCGACTCCGCGCCGTCCCACGGCCGCGCGAATGGCGTTTTCCAATACATACGGAAGCTGCGCGACATCGGAAACCAGCTCGCAGTAATGGCTGCACTCGCGGAATAATTCCTGCGGATGGGTCTCCTGAAAGTAGCCGCCGCCGATTTCGGCCGACGGAATCTGCGCGGCGATCGCCAGCACCGGCGTGCGGCTGCGATGCGCATCGAACAGGCCGTTGATGAGATGGAGATTGCCCGGGCCGCAGGAACCCGCGCAGACCGCGAGCTCGCCCGTGATCTGGGATTCGCCGGCGGCGGCAAAGGCCGCGACTTCTTCATGCCGGACGTGCACCCACTCGACGGCGGGACGCTTGCGCAGCGCCTCGGTCAGGCCATTGAGACTGTCGCCCACGACACCGAAGACGCGCTTGACCCCGGCCTGTATCAATGTTTCCGCGATCAGGTCGGCAACGTTGTCGATCGCCATGGCTACGCATCCTTGTCAGGTTTGGGACGTGGATCATGATGTTGGACGCGGCGGGATCGTGCAAGCCCCGGGCGATCAAACCTTTGACAGATCCCGCGCATCACCTGTTCGATCGTGACCTTGCTGACCGGACTTTCGTCTTGCCCACTCGTTCAGCTTTTGTCGAAGAACTCCGGATTGATGCTCTGCGTGGCGTCGATATTGTCGAGCAGATTTTCCAGATGATGATCCATCGCGAGTCTCGCGCGCCGGCGCGGATCGTGCGCCGCGATCGCGGCCACGATCTTTTCATGCTCGCGCGATCACTTCGCGCGATCCGCCCGATTTGCGGCAACGTCAGCAGACGATAGCGGTCGACATGGACCTTGACCTGCTGGATCAGCTTCCAGATTCCGGGATGTCTGGCGATTTCGGCGATGGTGGAGTGAAACGCTTCGTCCGCCGCATGGAAGGCGTCGCCGTCCTTTGCGGCGTCGGCCTCGCGCTGGCGTTCCAGGATCGCACGCAGCGCCAGAATCTGGCTGGCGGTGGCGCGCTCGGCCGCAAGCCGCGCGGTGGTCTCCTCCAGCGCCTTGCGAATGATGATCGCTTCCGGAAGCTCCGCCACCGGGATGCGCGAGACGATGATGCCCGACTGCGGAAATATCTCCAGCAGCCCTTCATCGGACAATTTCAGGATCGCTTCGCGAACCGGGGTCCGGCTAACCCCGTAGGACAGCGCGATCTCTGCTTCCGAGATCGCTTCGCCGGGACGGCGCGCCAGCGACACCAGTTCGCTTCTCAGGTCCGACATAGATCCTGGATGATGCGGTTGCGCGCGGGTCGGCCGATCCGTCGCGGGCCGGCTGACTGAACGACCTCCATTATTGTCTGTTATCCGCACAGGCATTCTTGTCCTCGAATTGATATATTAGTATATGATGTGGTGGCTGGCTACGAGATTCTTGGCCCGCGGGCTGCTTTTAATCGAGTCCATTTGGGGCTCTCACGAAAACGCGGGATCGAGATTAGCCGTGGCGACGGCGTTCACGATACGCATTTGTTGGATGCAAGGGCCCTTCGCGTGACAACGGATTATCGCAGGCTTTTCGGCCTTACAGGCAAGACCGCGGTGGTGTTGGGCGCGGCGTCGGGGATCGGCAAGGCCTCGGCCGAGGCGCTGGCAGCTCTCGGCGCCGACGTGATGTGCGCCGATGTGGAGGCGGAAGGCGCGGTTGCCACCGCGGCCGGCATCCGCGAAAGCGGCGGCCTGGCCGAAGCGGCGATCTGCGACGCCGCCAGCGGCTCGGATGTCGCCGCGCTTGCGACCAGCGCAATGCTGAAGTTTGGCCGCATCGATATCGCCGTCACGACGCCGGGATTGAACATTCGCAAGGCCATCCTCGATTATACCGAGGACGATCTCGACCGCGTCGTCAATCTCAACCTCAAAGGCACCGTTCGGTTCTTCCAGGCATTCGGTCGCGCCGATGACGAAGCAGCAGGGCGGCAGCATCATTGCGTGTTCCTCGGTCCGCGCGGTGACCGTCGAGCCCGGGCTGGCGGTGTATGGATCGACCAAGGCCGCGATCGGTTTGCTGGTGAAAGGCTTTGCTTCCGAAGTCGGCCGCTTCGGGGTGCGCGTCAACGCAATCGCACCGAGCATCACGGAGACGGCGTTGACCCGGCCGATCACCGAGCGGCCGGACATCTACGATCTCTATGCCGGGCATACCGTGCTCAATCGCTGGAGCCGGCCCGACGAGGTCGCGACCGCCGTCGCCTATCTGGCTTCGGATGCCGCGAGCTATGTCAGCGGCAGCACGCTGTTCGTCGATGGCGGCTGGACCGGGATCGACGGGCCGCCGACCGGCCTGACGCAACTGGCGGGGTGAGCAGTCCCGGAGGCTATTTCGTGCCGCCGAGAAAGCCGGCCGAAACGCGCAGCGCATGCTGATCGGCGCCGATCAGCAACGCGATCAGCGCCTGCGCTTCCTTTACCTGTTGGGCCTCGCGTCGTCACCGCTGCCGTATACATGGTCGCGAGATCGCATCCGCTGGGCAGCGAACCCGACAGCACCACGCCCTCGGTGCTGATGATTTCGGTCGATTGCGTGCAACCGATCGGGGTTTTGAAGTCCGACGCCGCAAGATGGCGCATCGCGGTGGCCCCGTTCGGATAGATTTGCAGGCGGGAAGCCACCTCGGCCGATATCCCCAACTGCTCCAGCACTTTGGCGACGTGAATGCCCGCCGTCGAGGCCTTGGTGTCCGGCACGAAGATCGCGTCGGCCGCGAGAAATGCGGAGCGCAGCGTCGCCGCGTCGGCGACCTTGACCTGGGGATCGCGAGACCGGACGGCGAGGGCGGTTTCGACCAGTCCAACATCGGCAATTGAACCGGCAACGACCCGATTTTCGTCGGCCAGTTTGGCGACGATCGCGGCGGTCAGAATCACGATGTCGGCCGGTGTTCCCTGTCGCAACTTGTCGGCCATCGCGCCGACCGCGCCGAATTCGCCTGCGATCTTGAGCCCGGTCGCAGCCTCGAATTTTGAGGCGAGGCTGCCGACCAGCCCCTGCGCGGCACCGCCGCTGAGAATGTTGAGAGCGTGAGACATCAAGAGAAGTGATCCTTTGCTTTAACTTACGGCTTGTCGGCGAACTGCTTGACGACATTGCCCCATTTTACGATGTCGCCGCGCAGATATTTGTCGAACTCTTCCGGCGTCATCGACATCGGCTCCGCGCCCTGTTCGGCCCACAGCTTGACCACGTCCGGCCGCTTGATCATGTCGTTCACCGCGGCGTTGAGCTTGTCGATGATCGGCTTCGGCGTTCCGGCCGGCGCCATCAGGCCGAGCCAGATGGTGGCTTCATATCCGGGAACGCCGGCCTCCGTGACCGTCGGGACATCGGGCAGCACGCCGGAGCGTGTCTTGCCGGTGGTGGCCAGCGCCCGGACCTGGCCGGCGCCGACATTCGGGCGCCATCGTCGTTACCGCATCGATCATCATCTGCACCTGGCCGCCGATCACGCCGCTGCGCGCTTCGCCGCTGTTGCGGTAGGGCACGTGCACGACGTCGATCCCGGCCATGCTTTTGAACAACTCGCCGGCCATGTGATAGGGCGTGCCCTGGCCGGACGAGGCGAAGTTCAGTTTGCCCGGCTGCGACTTGGCCAGCGCGATGAATTCAGCCAGTGTCTTGGCCTGTACCTGCGGGTTCACGACGATGACCAGATCGGAATAGTTGATCGGCGCGATCGGCGCCAGGTCGCGCATCAACTCATATTTGCGCTGCGGCAGCAGCGATTCATTGGCGGTCTGGGTGTTCGACATCAGCAGCAATGTGTAGCCGTCAGGCGCCGATTTTACGACTTCGACCGTACCGATGACCCCGCCCGCGCCGGTGTGGTTTTCGACCACGAAGGGTTGGCCGAAACTCGCCTGCAGGCTGTTGCCGATCAAGCGGGCGGCAACATCGGCCGGACCGCCGGCGCCGAAGGGCACGATGATCCGGACCGGCCGCGATGGATAGTCCTCGGCGCGGCATTGCGGCGCAGAGGCGGTCAACAGCCGTGACGAAAGCGGCCGTCAGCGCCACCACAAGCCTTGGACCAATCACTCGAAACTCCCACGATACATTCTTGTTATGCCGTGCATTTTAGCGGCAAGGGAATGTCGATGTCGACGGCCGTGCCGGGAAAACAGCTGCAGGAATAAAGTATGGGTGACGGGGTCGTTGCGCTCGCTTTCGTCCGTAGCGGCGGTATCGTGTCGCCTGAACTGAATTACAAAACAGATCGTTGCCAACGCGATCGGGAGAAACCATGTCCGAGCTGATCCTGCACCATTACGCGATGTCGCCGTTCGCCGAGAAAACTCGGATGATCCTCGGATACAAGAAACTGGCGTGGCGTTCGGTCTTGATCCCGCCCGTGATGCCCAAGCCGGATGTGATCGCGCTGACGGGCGGCTACCGCAAGACCCCGGTGTTGCAGATCGGTGCCGATGTGTATTGCGACACGGCATTGATCGCCCGGGTGCTGGAGGCGCGGCAGCCCGCGCCGACGCTGTACCCGGTTGATGCTCCGTTGGCGGTGCCGATGGGGCAGTGGGCCGACAGCTTCCTGTTTTGGGAGTTGGTGATCTGGGCGATGCAGCCGGCGGGCGCGCCGACCATCATGGCCGGGGTATCGCCGGAACATCTCAAGATCTTCGCGGCCGATCGGACGGCGATGCGGGGCAACTCGCCGCGGCCGAATTTGTCGGATAGCGCGGCGCAACTGAGGAGCCATTTGCCCGCACATCGATGCGCAACTGGCCAAGGGCGGACCGTGGCTGTTCGGCGCGGCACCGTGCATCGCCGATTTTTCAGTGGCGCATTGCCTGTGGTTCATCCGCCGCGCCAAGCCGGTGGCCGCATTGCTCGATGACTACCCGGCGATCGGTCCCTGGCTCGACCGGATGCTCGCGATTGGCCACGCCACGCACGAGGAGATGAGCGGCGCCGACGCGATTGCCGTCGCCGCGTCGGCCGCCGGTCATGCGCCGGCCGCCGTGGCCGCGGGTCAGGGTTTTGAGCCAAACGAAGCCGTTACGGTGGCGGCCACGGATTACGGCTGTGACCCGGTCGCGGGCACGCTGGTGGGCCTGTCGGACACCGAGTCCGTGATCCGTCGCGTCGACCCCCGCGCCGGCACGGTGCACGTTCATTTCCCGCGCTTCGGCTTTCAGATCAGGAGGAGCGTTCCGGCATAAGCCGCTTTTTTAGCAGCAAAATTTGGCAGCGCCTGTTGGCGTTGAATGGTACCGCCGCAATGCGCGCGGTTCCCGGACGGATCGGCCCGCTGCATCGGGGGCGTTGCATGCCCTGTACGCAGTTTTGCGCAGGGGCTGCTGGATAAATGCGCTGGCGGAGATGGTTTTTGATGATAACTATTTTGTCATGAACAAGCTCGCCAAGATCGAAGTCCGGAATTCGACCTGTCCGCATGACTGCCCGTCGGCCTGCGCTCTCGACATCGAGGTGATCGATAAGTCGACCATCGGTCGTGTCAGGGGTTCCAAACTTCAGACCTACACGGCGGGTGTGGTCTGCGCCAAGGTCGCGCGTTACGCCGAGCGAATCCATCATCCGGAACGGCTGATGTATCCGCAGCGCCGGGTCGGGCCCAAGGGCTCCGGCCAGATTCGAGCGGATTTCCTGGGACGACGCGTTGGACGAGGTGGCGGCGCGGTTCGATCAGGCCGAGCGCGAGTTCGGGTCGGAGTCGGTGTGGCCGTATTATTACGCCGGCACCATGGGGCTGATCATGAAGGACGGCATCAACCGTCTGACCCATGTGAAGAAATATTCCCGCTTCTACGCCACCATCTGCTCGTCGATCGCGCGGGTGGGGTTTGCGGCCGGCACCGGCAGGGTTGCCGGCGTCGATCCGCGCGAGATGGGCGTCTCCGATCTGGTGGTGATCTGGGGCACCAACCCGGTCAACACCCAGGTCAACGTGATGACCCACGCCGCGCGCGCCCGCAAGGAGCGCGGCGCCAAGATCGCGGCGATCGACATCTACAACAACGACACCATGAAGCAGGCCGACATCAAGATCCTGCTGCGGCCCGGCACCGACGGCGCGTTCGCCTGCGGCGTGATGCATGTGCTGTTCCGCGAAGGTTTTGCCGATCGGGATTATCTCGAGCGCTATACCGACTGCCCCGCCGAACTCGAGGCGCATCTGGCGACCCGCACGCCGGAATGGGCGTCGGCGATCTCGGGCGTGCCGGTGGCGGAGATCGAGGCCTTTGCCCGCGAGGTCGGGCGCACCAAGCGCACCTTCTTCCGGCTCGGCTATGGTTTCACCCGCAGCCGCAACGGCGCGGCGCAGATGCATGCGGCGCTGTCGATCCCGGCGGTGACCGGCGCCTGGCAGTACGAGGGCGGCGGCGCCTTCTTCAACAATTTCGCGATCTGGAAATTCAACGGCTCGGTGATCGAGGCCCATGAGGCGATCGATCCCAGCATCCGGGTGCTCGACCAGTCCAAGATCGGCCGCATCCTGACCGGCGACGCCGACGGCGCTGAAGGGCGGCCCGCCGGTCAAGGCGATGTTGATCCAGAACACCAACCCGATGACGGTGGCGCCGGAGCAGGCGCTGGTGCGCGAGGGTTTCGCGCGACCGGACCTGTTCACGGTGGTGCACGAGCAGTTCATGACCGAAACCGCGCAGATGGCGGATCTGGTGCTGCCGGCGACGATGTTCATGGAACACGACGATCTCTATTACGGCGGCGGCCATATGCATATTTCGGTCGGACCAAAACTGATCGATGCGCCGGGCGAATGCCGCTCCAACCACGAGGTGTTCGCCGGTCTCGCCAGCCGTTTAAAGGCCGAGCATCCGGCCTTCGAGATGTCGCCGCGCGAGCTGATCGACGTCACCCTGAAGAAGAGCGGCCGCGGCAGTGTCGACGAATTGCAGGCCGACAAATGGCGCGACGTGCAACCGGATTTTCGCACCGCGCATTATCTCGACGGCTTTGCCCATACCGACAAGAAGTATCACTTCAAGGCCGACTGGGCCCATGTCCCGCTCGCTAATGCCGGCATGATGGGCGCGTGGGACCAGATGCCGACCTTGCCGGATCACTGGGCGATCATCGAGGAAGCGGACGACGCGCATCCGTTCCGGCTGGCGACCAGTCCGTCGCGCAGCTTTCTCAACACCAGCTTCAATGA
>CAWJSD010000011.1:0-127695 GCA_963845435.1 uncultured Alphaproteobacteria bacterium | reverse complement strand
TGACAACCAAACGTCTCGGCCTGATCATGAACGGCGTCACCGGCCGCATGGGCCTGAACCAGCATCTGATCCGCTCGATCATCGCGATCCGCGATTCACGGCGGCGTGCTGCTGTCGAACGGCGACCGCATGATGCCGGATCCGATCCTGGTCGGCCGCGACGCCGACAAGGTCGAGCGCGCTCGCCAAGCGCTTCAAGGTCGAGCGCTGGACCACCGATCTCGACCAAGGCGCTCGCCGACAAGAACGACACCATCTTCTTCGATGCCGCGACCACGCAGGCGCGGCCGACGCTGCTGACGCAGGCGATCAACGCCGGCAAGCACGTCTATTGCGAGAAGCCGATCGCGACCAATCTCGAAGAAGCGGTGGCGGTCGCTGCGGCTCGCCAACGCCAAGGGCGTCAAGCACGGCACGGTGCAGGACAAGCTGTTCCTGCCGGGCCTGAAGAAGCTGGCGTTCCTGCGCGATTCCGGGTTCTTCGGCCGCATGCTCTCGGTGCGCGGCGAGTTCGGCTATTGGGTGTTCGAGGGCGACTGGCAGGAGGCGCAGCGGCCGTCGTGGAATTACCGCAGCGAGGACGGCGGCGGCATCATTCTCGACATGGTCTGCCACTGGCGCTACGTGCTCGACAATCTGTTCGGCGAGGTCGAGAGCGTGAGCTGCCTCGGCACCACCGACATCCCCGAGCGCTTGGACGAGAAGAACAAGCCGTACAAGGCGACCGCGGACGACTCCGCCTACGCGACCTTCCAGCTCAAGGGCGGCGTCGATCGCGCATATCAACATGTCCTGGGCGACGCGGGTGTACCGCGACGACCTCGTCACCTTCCAGGTCGACGGCACCCACGGCTCGGCGGTGGCCGGGCTCACCGAATGCATGATCCAGGCGCGCCAGGCGACGCCGCGGCCGGTGTGGAATCCGGACGAGAAGCGGATGCACGATTTCTATGCCGATTGGCAGAAGCTGCCGGAGAACGTCACCTACGACAACGGCTTCAAGGAGCAGTGGGAGATGTTCATCCGCCATGTCTGCGAAGACGCGCCGTACAAATTCACGCTGCTGGAAGGCGCCAAGGGCGTGCAGCTCGCCGAATGCGCGCTGCAAAGCTGGCGCGAACGGCGCTGGATCGACGTCGCGCCGATCAAGGCATGAAGACGAGCGTGTGAGGTCAAGCCATGAACAGACCGGTAATGCCTGTGTCGTCTCTGTCGCTCAAACTGCCGACCGCGGATCGGACCATCGAGACCTATCGTCTTGCAGCCCCGCGCACCTTTCCGTCGAAACTTCAGGGCTCGCTGAACCGCGTGGCGTTTTCCGCGGCCCATGTGGTTGCCGACCCGCTGGCCGATGTCGATCCGTGGCTGTCCGCGGCCGTCGACTGGGACCGTACCATTGCGTTCCGTGAGCATGTCTGGGATCTCGGCCTCGGCGTCGCCGAGGCGATGGACACCGCGCAGCGCGGCATGGGGCTGGATTGGCCGACCTCGCTGGAATTGATCACGCGCTCGGTCGCCGCAGCCAAAGCGCGCGGCGGCGCGCTGGTGTTTTCCGGCGCCGGCACCGATCACCTCGCGGTCGAGGATGCCAGAACGATCGACGATGTGATCCGGGCCTATGAAGAGCAGATCGCCGCCGTCGAGAAGGCCGGTGGCCGGATCATCCTGATGGCGTCGCGGGCGCTGGCGAAGCTCGGCCGCAACGCCGACGACTACGCTGCGGTATACGACCGCGTGCTGTCGCAGGTCCGCGAACCCGTGATCATCCATTGGCTCGGCGACATGTTCGATCCGGCGCTGGCGAATTACTGGGGCACGGCGAGCCTCGACCAGGCGATGGACATCGCGGTCGGGATCATCAACCGCAATGCCGCCAAGGTTGACGGCGTCAAGGTCTCGCTGCTCGACAAGCAGCGCGAGATCGACATGCGGCGCCGGCTCGACAAGGATGTGAAGATGTATACCGGCGACGATTTCAATTACGCCGAACTGATCGCGGGGGACGAACAAGGCTTTTCGCACGCGCTGCTCGGCATCTTCGACGCCATCGCCCCGGCGGCTTCCTATGCGCTGTCGCGGTTGGCGAGCGGCGACGAAGCCGGCTTCCGCGACGTGCTGGAGCCGACGGTGCCGCTGTCGCGCCATATGTTCAGGGCGCCGACCCGTTTCTACAAGACCGGCGTGGTGTTCATGGCCTACCTCAACGGCCATCAGGACCATTTCACCATGGTCGGCGGTCAGGAGAGTGCGCGCTCGACCTTGCATCTGGCCGAAATGTTTCGTCTGGCGGACAAGGCCGGATTGCTGGCCAACCCCGAGCTTGCGACCCAACGCATGAAGGCGGTGCTGGCGCTACGCGGTGTCGAAAGCTGATGCGGGATTTTTCCAACGACCACCGCTGGCTGTCGTTGAACACCGCGACGGTCCGCAAGCAGGGCGATCTGACGGATATCATCGAAGCCTGCGCGCGGCATGGCATCCGCGCCATCGATCCCTGGCGCGATCAGGTCACAGCAGTCGGGCTCGATCGCGCCGCTCGCGCGGTGCGCGACGCCGGGCTCGAACTGTCGGGCTATTGCCGTGGCGGCATGTTCACGTCCGATGCACCACGCCGCACCGAGGTACGCGACGACAACCGCCGCGCCATTGATGAAGCGAGGGCGCTCGGCGCGCCCTGCGTGGTGCTGGTCGTTGGCGGCCTGCCGCAATATTCGCGACCGGGCAGTGCGGGTTCGAAGGACATCGCCGCCGCGCGCGCGCAGGTCGACGACGCCATCGCCGAGATGCTGGAATATGCGCGCGACGCCAACATGCCGCTGGCGATCGAACCGCTGCATCCGGCCTATGCCGCCGACCGTGCCTGCGTCAATACAACCAGACAGGCGCTCGACATCTGCGACCGGCTTGACCCTGCGCGCAGCGGCATGCTCGGCGTCGCGCTCGATGTCTATCACATCTGGTGGGATCCGGAGCTGATGCCGCAGATCGCCCGCGCCGGCCGCGATCGCCTGCTGGCGTTTCATGTTTGCGACTGGATGGTGCCGACCAAAGATATCCTCAACGACCGCGGCATGATGGGTGACGGCGTGATAGATATCCAATCGGTGCGCGACGCGGTCGAGGCGCAGGGTTTTGCCGGCTATTCCGAGATCGAGATCTTTTCCAATACGTGGTGGGAACGGCCGATCGACGAGGTGCTGCGGATCTGTATCGAACGGCACCGTTCGGTGGTGTGAGCGCCAAGGATAGATCGAGTGACCGCGACAATGCGGAGCCCTCATCCTGAGGAGCCGCGAAGCGGCGTCGCGAAGGATGGCCGCGCTCCGCGAGGGACGCCGCGCAGAACATTCATGGTTCGAGACGGCGCTACCGCGCCTCCTCACCATGAGGTCTCGTGTAGTCGTTTCGACTTGTCAAACAACGTGGGACGCTCGCAAGCACGGTTTCGCGATCCCGCGGCTGGAAGCGCCCGAGTTTTGCCATCGATGTTCGCCCTTTGAAAAATCAGAGGGCGCAGGCGACCCTCAAGAGAGGGCGCAGGGAATGCCGGGCGCTCGATGCACCCATGGTTTCGTGCAAAAAGCACGAGGGTAGTCACCACAGGTTCACCGGAGTCACCCCGGCATTCCCTGCGCAATGGCTTTACGGTTTCCTTCGAGCTCTCCCTGGTGACCGGGCTTGTTTGCCACCATCATCGGTGTGATGCGCAGGCGACATTACTTGCGTAATGCGCCGACATCATCACCAACTTGACGCCAGCGTCGGGGCGTCAGGACCACACGACTTCGCCGTCCGCGCCAATATCGCCCGTCTCGCGACATCAGCACGGCCACCGCATCCCGCCCCACGTCCGTGACGATCGCGAGCCGCCCCTCTGGGGGCAGGACGGTGAGGATATGAAAGTGATTTGGGTCGGATGAGAATGGAAATATTTTTGCGAGAGGGGCTGGACAGGGTTTGGGTGATTTGCCCGTCGGGCTGTTTCTTGTCGACGCTCTGGCTATTGTCGGACCGAAATCGGAACCCCCGCGGGCAAACCGTCGTTGCCCAATTTGATATTCTGCTCTTGCGCAATAGCGCTCCAACTGGCCAACTCCGTCTTCAGGTGCGCTGCAAACGCTTCCGGCGAACCATTGATCGTCGTATATCCGGCCACCGCCAGCTGTTCCTTCACGTCGGGCAACGACATGACCTGGGTGATCTGTCGGTGCAGCTGTTCAACGACGGCGCTGGACGCTCCCTTGGGCAGCAATACGCCATTCCAGAATCCAACCTCGCGGTCCGGAATACCTACTTCCGCCAGCGTCGGCACGTCAGGAAAGTCTGCCGATCGGGTCTTGTCAGCGATTCCCAGCAACCGAAGTTTTCCTTCTTTAACGAAGGGCGCGATGAGCGGGAGGGTAATTGCCAGGATTTGAGTATGGCCGGCAACGGTCGCGTTGATGGCGGGCGGACCGCCCTGGAATGGAACGTGGACGATATCGAGCCCAAGTGTGCGCGCGAACAGTCGCTCGCCTGCCAAATGCGGTGAAGATCCATATCCGGGCGATGCGTAGTTGTACTTTCCCGGGTTCGCTCTCGCGAGCGCGATAAGCTCCTGCATGGTCTTGGCAGGTACCGATGGATTGACCGAGATCGTTTCCGGGGCTGACAGAAGCAACGTCACCGCAGTGAAATCGTCCGGCACGCTGTACGGATTTTTCGCGCCCACCGCAGGCTGCGTCACCAGGTTCTGATTGACGATGATCAGCGTGCATCCATCCGGCGCTGCTTTGGCGGCCGCGGCTGTGCCGATCGCGCCGGTGGCGCCGGGCATATTCTCGACATAGAACCGACTGCCGGCCTGGGACAGTCTTTGCGCAAGAATGCGAGCGATGAGGTCGTCTGGCCCGCCCGGCGGCTGGGGGACGATAATTTTGACGGCCTGCGGACAGTCCGCCCTCGCTGCCTGCAAGGCCACCGCGGAGATGCATGACGAGATCAAGCCCATTGCCAATAGCCAAGATGACTTATTCATTGCAATCTCCCGGTACCGAGGTCGCTCGCGTTTGGCCGTATTGAACGGTATGCGTCCGGGACCCTTCACCTCAAGTTCAATTTCTGAACTGGCGCAGCATCCTGAGAAATGATTGAGTCATCCCATGAAAGATGGATATGGCCAGTTTTGCCCGATCGCGAAGGCAACCGAGATCTTCGCAACCCGCTGGACGCCGCTGGTGCTGCGGGAGCTGCTTTCGGGCGCTTGCACCTTCAACGACATCCATCGCGGTGTGCCCTTGATGTCTCGTGCGCTGCTCTCGGAGCGGCTTCGCCAGCTCGAACAGGAAGGGATCATCGAGAAAACGGTCGATCGCACCGGCACCCATCCCGAGTATCGTCCCACGGCCGCCGGTGAAGCATTCCGCGAAGTGATCGGTGGGCTTGCCAAATGGGGCCTGCAGCACGCGCGCGATCGGTTGGAGGCGCACGATCTCGATCCGGGCCTCTACATGTGGAAGCTGCGTACGCACATCGACAAGCGAACGTTGCCCAGCAAACGTATCTTTCTTCGCTTCGAGTTCACCGGGGTACCTAAAAGCCGAACCAGCCTTCGCTTGATGTGGCTCGCTTTGGATCGAACGGCCGTTGAAATCTGTGTCAAGGATCCTGGATATCCGGTGGATCTCACCATCAGAGGCGATATCGCGGCCCTGGTTGCGATCTTCCTACGGCATGCGAAATGGAACGACAAGGTAGGGAAGTCGATCTCGCTGGACGGCAGCCGTACGATCGCTCGAGCGGTGCCGAAATGGTTGAGCTTTAGCACGACCCATTAGGATGGCATTGCTGCTCGTATTGCGACAAAACTTTAATATGCGCTCATTCGGAAACCGGCTGCCTCAGAAGGAATAACTTCTATGCAACTGCGCTCGCCAGTGAATTCAGAAGCGATTATCTCGAATGCACGGGTTATCGGTCCGATTATTGAACAAGAGGCCGACAAATTTGCGAAGGAGCGACGCCTGACCGATAATGCCGTTGAGCTGATGCGGCGTGCGGGCTTGTTCAGGATTGCCTTCCCCAAAACGTGGGGCGGACCGGAAATGGACATTCTAAGTCAATGCGAAGTGATGGAATCGCTCGGTTATCACGACGCGTCGGCGGCCTGGGTCGCCATGATCTGCTCGGACGGCGGACACTATGCCGCCCGTATTGACGAGACCGAAGCCCGCGCCCTTTACCCAAGCCTCGATCTCCTTACGTCAGGTGTGATTGCGCCGATGGGACAGGCGCACATCGTCGACGGCGGATTTAAGGTCACCGGTCGTTGGACGTTTGGCAGCGGTTGCTTGCATGCCGATCGGCTGATTGCCGGATGCATACTGTTCGAGAACGGTAAGCCTCAGATGGGACCGGGGGGCAGGCCGGAATTTCGTGCCTTTTGGCTGCCAAAGGATAAGGTGGAAATCCACGATACCTGGTATACGACCGGGCTGGCCGGAAGCGGCAGCAACGACTATTCGGTGCAAGACGTCCTGGTCACGCGAGCACAGAGCTTTCATCCATTTCGCGCCGGCGCTCGATTGGAGCCGCTGTACCGCTATCAAGGCTTCTTCGTTGCCAATCTACCGTCGGTCGCGCTCGGCTGCGCACGGCGCATGGTCGACGATTTTCGCGAACTTGCGGGGCGTAAAATCTTGCCGCCGGCTCAAACTCCGCTGAAGAATGAATACAGAGCTCAAGTCGCTTTGGCGGAGGCGACCACGCGACTTGACGCGGCTCGCGCCTATCAAGACTCGAGTTTACGTTCGATATGGCAGACAGTGTCGAGAGGCGAAACGCCAACGACCGCCCAACGCGCTGCTGTCGGAATGATGGCTATTCACGGCGTTCAGGAAGCGCTCAGGGTTGGCGAGGTCGTATGCGAGGCCGCAGGAAGTGCTGCCTTGTACGCCTCGTCACCGTTCGACCGCCGCCGTCGTGACCTCATCACGATGTCCAATCACATCATGGGACAGCACAAGACGAGGGCGACCATGGGCCAACTGCTGTTCGGCGAAGAGGTCATCATGACGCCTGTCTAAAGGGCCTTGACGGATATGAGGCTGGCCAAAATTGTCTAATAACCAACCTCGCACGGCACGCTCGCAAACCCCCTGAACCTCACCCTTCCGCCGCGCACCGGCGCGCCGGTCAGTCGCGTATCCGGGAAATCGCGCCAGAAATTTTGAGATCGCGATCGCGCCTTCGAGGCGGGCCAGGGCCATGCCGGCGCATTGGTGGGCGCCGGTGCCGAAGGCGAGGTGACGATTGGGGGTGCGTGCGATGTCGAAACACTCCGGATCGGCGAATTGCGCGGGGTCGCGGTTGGCGGCGCCGATGCACAAGGTCACCGGCGTGCCGGCGGGCAGCGCGATGCCGCCGAATTCGACGGGGCCCGTGGTCATGCGGTTGCCGAGCTGGTTCGAACTTTCATAGCGCAGGATTTCCTCGACCGCGGTCTTGATCAACTCCGGCTGCTCGATCAGCCGTTTTTTCTGCGCAGGAGTTTTCGACAGCGCCACCAGGCCATTGCCGATCAGGTTGGTGGTGGTCTCGTGGCCGGCGTTGAGCAGGAAGATGCAATTGTGCAGCAGTTCTTTCGAGGTCAGCCGCTCGCCATTGTTTTCGCCCTGGATCAGCCGGGTCAGCACGTCGTGCTGCGGGTCGCCCGGTTTGGCCCGCCGTCGTTCGACCAGCACTTCGAGGTAGGCGATAAAATCCTTTACCGCGTTGTTGCCGCGCGCAAAGGCTTCGGGCGTGATCACTGGCTCCAGCGCGCCGAGGATTGCCAACGACCAATCACGCAGCGGCGCGCGTTCGTCGTGGGGCACGTCCAGGAGATTGCCGATCACTTCGATCGGGATCGCGGCGGCGAAATCCTCTATGAGATCGACGTGGCCCTTTGCGGCGAGTCCGTCGAGCAGACGCTCCACCAACGCGACCAGATCCGGCTCCATCGCTGCGATCGCGCGCGGCGAGAGTGCGCCCATGATCAAATGGCGCACCCGCGTATGCGCGGGCGGATCGTTGAAGACGAGGCTGGTGGTATGATGTTCGTATAGCAGCGAGGCGCCGTATTTCGGCGCGAACTCGCGTTTCTTGTCAGACGAAAATAGCTTTGTATTCTTGTAGGCCTGAACCAGGTCGTCGTAGCGGGTCAGGAAGTAGGAGCCGTTCGGCATCCGCTTGACCGGGTCGTTCTCCCGCAGTGCAAGATAAGTCGGGTAGGGGTCGACATAAAATTCCGGAGAAAGCTTTTCGAGGTCGAAGCCAGCCGCGAGTTCTCGCGCATCCGTTGTCATGCTGCCATACCCATTGTGGAGACCGATATGCCGTTTTTGCTCTTTCGAAAACGGCAGGCCCGTCTACAGTCCCGCACCGAAATTACGCTTCGTCAACCGACTGGAAGTGAAAATGCACGCCCGCGCCGATGCAAGCCCTGAAACCCAGCCGAATTGGCCGGACGATATCTTTTCCATTCTGCAGCGCTTCGATGTCCGGCAGGTTCCTTATGTGCCGGATGCCGGCCATTCCCAGCTGATCAACCGGGTGCTGGCGACGCCTTCGATGCGGGCGGTGTCGCTGACCACGGAAGAAGAGGGCGTGGCGCTGCTGGCGGGGGCGTGGGCCGGCGGCCAGCGCGGCGTGCTGCTGATGCAGTCGAGCGGCGTCGGCAATTGCATCAACATGTTCTCGCTGACCCAGATCCTGCGGTTGCCGTTCCTGACCCTGGTGACGATGCGGGGCGAATGGGGCGAGTTCAATCCCTGGCAGGTGCCGATGGGGTCGAGCACCGAGGCCGTGTTCGAATTGTCCGGGATCAAGACGCTGCGTGCAACGCACCCCGACGAGGTCCGCGACGTGGTCGAGGCTGCAGCGGGGCAGGCTTATAACGCCTGCACGCCGACCGCCGTATTGTTGTCACAGCGCCTGATCGGCGCAAAGGTCTTCACCAAATGAGCAAAGCCAATCTTCTCGATCGCCGTCAGGTCGTCTCCAGCCTGCTTGGCGACCGCAAGGGCGCCATCGCCGTCGGCGGCCTCGGCGCCTCGACCTACGATATCGCCGCTGCCGGCGACCACGACCGCAATTTCTACCTATGGGGCGCCATGGGCGGCGCCGTGATGATCGGGCTTGGCCTCGCGCTGGCACAGCCGGAGCTGCCGGTGGTGGTGATCACCGGCGACGGCGAGATGCTGATGGGCCTCGGCAGCCTCGCCACCGTTGGGCTGCAGAAGCCCGGCAATCTCACCATCGTTGTGCTCGACAACGAGGCCTATGGCGAGACCGGCGGACAGGCCAGCCACACCTCGGCCGGGGTCGATCTGGTCGGCGTCGCGAAATCCTGCGGCATCGCCAAGACGTCCTCGATGACCACGATGGAAGAAATCAAGGCGTTCGCGCCGACGATGCAGGACGTCTCCGCCGGACCGCGCTTTGCCAGCGTCAAGATCGACGCGGCCAATCTGGAGCGGGCGCTGTCCAACCGCGACGGTACTTTCATCGTCAACCGGATCCGAGGCTCGCTCGGATTTCAGCCGATCTAGCGTCTTATCCGGTGTTATGAGGTAATAAAATTTCTTGACATGGTTTTGGTGAGTGATTACTCACGCAACCATGTCCAACTTACGCATGACCAGCGACCTGCGGCGGCAATTGATTCTCGGTGCAGCCAAGCGTTGCTTCGCCCGTCACGGCTTTGCCGGCACCACGACCAAGAGCGTCGCGGCGGCCGCAGCCATTTCCGAAGCGCTGCTGTTCAAGCACTTCCCATCCAAGGCAGCGCTCTACGCAGAAATTCTGGCGGAGGAGTGCGAGGCCGATTCGGATCTGGCGCATCTGCTGGGGAAGGCGCCATCGACCGCGACGCTGGTCGAACTGATCCAGGGCATGGTTCGGCATTTCGTCCATATCTCGGAGGGCCCCGATGAACAGGAAGCGCAGCGGCTTCGGCTGATGGTCAACAGCCATCTGGATGACGGCGAATTCGCGCGGCTGCTCTATGCCAAGGTCGGTAATTTGATCGGGCCGGCATTTGCCGCGTCGCTGCAGCGCGCGATCGAGGCCGGCGACGCGGTGCGCGTCGGCATCGACCCGCTCAATCTGTTCTGGTTTGCGCATCACACCGTGCTGACGGTGGCGCTGACCAGGCTTCCGGCGGTGCCATGCCTGCCTTACGGCGACGGCTCCGGCCTCGAACGTCAACTGTGTGAATTCCTGCTGCGCGGCATCGGATTGAGCGAAGCCGCGATCACGTCCCATGTAGCCCGCGCTGCCTCGCCCGATCCGGCGCTGCGCAATGCTTCAGAGAGTGCATGACATGACCCTTGCGACCGAATCTCACGTGGCGGGCAAACCGACCCTGGAAAAGCCGCGGCGGCGGCCGGCCCGAACCGGCTTGTGGTTCATCATCGTCGGCTTGCTGCTGGCATCGCTGGTGGCCGGGCTGGTCTGGTTCAACTGGTTCCGCGGCCAGCATGATCGCGCAGTACTTTGCCAACAACAAGCCGCCGCCTGCTCTCGTCAGCATCGCCGAAGCCAAATCGGAGGTGATTCCGAATTTGCTCAGCGCGGTCGGCGATCTCGCCGCGGTGCATCAGGTCAACGTCACTTCCGATGTCGGCGGCCGCATCACCGGCATCATGTTCGACGCCGGTTCGAGCGTGAAGTCGGGCGCTCCGCTGGTGCAACTGTTCGACGCGCCGGAGCAGGGCGACCTGGCAAGCTTCAAGGCGCAGGCCGTAGTGGCGCAATTGTCGCTCGATCGCGCCAAGCAGCTCGCGGCCAAACAGTTCGGCCCGCAGGCGACCGTCGATCAGGCTCAGGCGGCCTATGACCAGGCCACCGCGGGCATCGCCAAGACCGAAGCCCTGATTTCGCAAAAGCTGGTTCGGGCGCCGTTCGACGGCGAACTCGGCGTGCGCCACGTCGAGGTCGGCCAGTTCCTGACCGCGGGCACGCAGATCGTGACCCTGACCGATCTGTCGATGCTGTATGCCAACTTCACGGTGACCGAAAAGCAGAGTGCGCAGCTCAAGGTCGGACAAACGGTGCGGATCCTGGTCGACGCGTATCCGAAGCGCAATTTCGAAGGCAAGATCACCGCGATCGAGCCGCAGATCTCGGCGGACACCCGCAACATCCACGTCCAGGCCACGATCGAAAATCCCGACCACATCCTCAAGCCCGGTATGTTCACCACCACGACCGTGGTGCTGCCGGACAGGCCGGCGGTGGTCACGGTGCCGGAGACCGCGGTCGACTACACGCTCTATGGCGACTCGGTGTTCTTGCTGACCGAAAAGAAAGACGCCGACGGCAAAACCAGCCTGACCGCGGTTCGCACCTTCGTGCGTACCGGCAACCGGATCGAGGGCCGCACCGAGATCCTCGAAGGCGTCAAGCCGGGCGATCGCGTGGTCGCGGTCGGCCAGCTCAAACTGCAGTCTGGCGCGGCGGTCGCGATTTCGTCCGACGGGCCGCCGCCGATGCCGGCCAATCCGCCGCGTTATTGATCTCGAACGCTACAGATCTCGGGAGCCTAGACCATGTCATGGACCGACATTTTCATCAAACGGCCGGTGCTGTCGATCGTCGTCAGCCTGCTGATCCTGCTGATCGGATTCAAGGCCGCGACCAGCCTGCCGATCCGGCAATATCCGAAACTGTCGAACACCGTGATCAACATCACCACGGTGTATCCGGGTGCGTCGGCCGATCTGATCCAGGGCTTCATCACCACGCCGATCGAGCAGGCGGTGGCTTCGGCCGAAGGCGTCGACTACATGACGTCATCGTCGGTGCTCGGCACCAGCACGATCCAGGTCTACATCAAGCTGAATTTCGATCCGAACCAGGCGCTGACCGAAGTGCTCGCCAAGACCAACTCGGTCAAATATCTGATCCCGAAAGAATCCAACGATCCGATCGTGACCAAGACCACCGGCCAGACCACGGCGGTGATGTATCTCGGCTTCTCCAGTGAAACGCTGTCGGGATCGGCGATCTCGGATTATTTGACGCGCGTGGTGCAGCCGGTGCTCTCGACCGTCGACGGCGTCGCTTCCGCCGATATCCTGGGCGGGCAGACGTTCGCGATGCGGCTGTGGCTCGATCCGGTGCGGATGGCCGGGCGCAGCGTGTCGCCGCTGGATGTGTCGGCCGCGATCGCCGCCAACAATTTCCAGGCCGCGGCAGGTCAGTCCAAAGGCTATTTCATCGTCTCCAACGTCTCGACCAACACCGACCTGCAGAACCTCGATCAGTTCAAGCGCATGATCGTGAAATCGAGGGATGGCGGCTTCGTGCGCATGGAGGACATCGCCACCGTCGAACTGGCGGCGCAAAGCACCGATGCCAGCGTCGCCTTCAACGGCGAGCACGCGATCTTCATCGGCGTGCAGGCGACGCCGCAGGGCAATCCGCTGATTCTGGTTAAGGGCGTGCGCGCGCTGTTCCCCGAACTGGAGCGCAACCTGCCGCCGTCGATGAAGATGAAGGTGGCTTACGATTCGACCAAGTTCATTCAGTCCTCGATCGACGAGGTCGAGAAGACGCTGGGCGAAGCGATTCTGATCGTGATCGTGGTGATCTTCCTGTTCCTGGCCTCGTTCCGCTCGGTGATCATCCCCGTGGTGACGATCCCGTTGTCGCTGGTCGGCGTCTGCAGCCTGATGCTGGTGATGGGGTTCTCGATCAATCTGTTGACTCTGCTGGCGATGGTGCTGGCGATCGGTCTCGTGGTCGACGACGCCATCGTGGTGGTGGAGAACATTCACCGCCATCTGGAAGAGGGCAAACCGCCGGTTCAGGCGGCGCTGCAGGGCGCGCGCGAAATCGTCGGCCCCGTCATTTCCATGACCATTACGCTTGCCGCGGTGTACGCGCCGATCGGCTTTCTCGGCGGTCTCACCGGTGCGCTGTTCCGCGAGTTCGCGTTTACGCTTGCCGGCTCGGTGATCGTGTCGGGCGTGATCGCGCTGACCCTGTCGCCGATGATGTGCTCGGTGTTCCTCAAGAACACCGAGGAAGGCCGCTTTGCCAGGCTGGTCAACCGGGTGTTCGGCTCGATGACGCGCTGGTATGGCCGTCAGCTCGATCGTTCGCTGGACTATCGGCCGATCACCGCGATGTTCGCGTTGACCATACTCGGACTGGTCGGTTTCCTCTATATGCACACCTCGAAGGAGCTGGCGCCCGAGGAAGACCAGGGCATCGTGTTCGCGGTGACCAAGGCGCCGAAATACGCCAACATCGATTATGTCGATTATTACGGCGAGAAGCTCGACAAGGCGTTTGCCAAGTTTCCCGAAACCGACCTGCGCTTCGTGCTCAACGGCATCAACGGCCCGCAGGGCGGTATCGCCGGCATGCTGCTCAAGCCGTGGGACGAGCGCACCCGTTCGTCGATCAAGCTGAAGCCGCTGGTGCAGGGTGAGCTCAGCAAGATCGAGGGTGTCAACGCTTTCGCCTTCAACCTGCCGCCGTTGCCGGGCGGTCCCGGCGGCTTGCCGGTGCAGATGGTGATCAACTCGACCAACGGCTTCCAGTCGGTGTTCGAGCAGATGGACAAGCTGAAGGCGGCGGCGCGCAAGAGCGGATTGTTCATCGTCTCCGACAGCGATCTCGACTTCAACCAGCCGGTGGTGCGGATCAAGATCGACCGCACCAAGGCCAGCGACCTCGGCATCACCATGCAGAGCATCGGCAATACGCTGGCGACGCTTGCTCGGCGGCAATTACGTCAACCGCTTCAATCTGGAAGGGCGGTCGTATCAGGTGATCCCGCAGGTGCCGCGCGACAAGCGCCTGTCGCCGGAATCGCTCGGTGAATACTACGTGCCGACCACGACCGGCCAGCAGGTGCCGCTGTCGACTTTGGTGTCGATCGAGACCGGGACCGATCCCAACGCGCTGACGCATTACAATCAATTGAATTCCGCGACCTTCTCGGCGGTGCCGATGCCCGGCGTCACCGTCGGTCAGGCGGTCGATTTCCTCGAGGGCGAGGCCAAGAAGATGCCGGCCGGGTTCAGCCATGATTATCTGGCCGACTCCCGGCAGTATGTTCAGGAGGGCAACCAGCTCGCGATCACCTTTGGCTTTGCGCTGATCATCATCTTCCTGGTGCTGGCGGCGCAGTTCGAGAGCTTGCGCGATCCGCTGGTGATCATGATCAGCGTCCCGATGGCGATCGTCGGCGCCATGCTGCCGCTGTTCTTCGGCGTCGCCACCATGAACATCTACACCCAGGTCGGGCTGTTGACCCTGGTCGGGCTGATCAGCAAGCACGGCATTCTGATGGTGGAGTTCGCCAACGAACTGCAGCTCAAGGAAGGGCTCGACCGGCGCTCGGCGATCGAGATGGCGGCGCGGGTCCGGCTGCGTCCGATCCTGATGACCACGGCGGCGATGGTCACCGGCCTGATCCCGCTGCTGACCGCGTCGGGCGCCGGCGCGGCCAGCCGGTTCTCGATCGGCCTGGTGGTGGTCGCCGGCATGTCGATCGGCACGCTGTTCACGTTGTTCGTGCTGCCCGCGGTTTATGTCGCGATCGCCACCGATCACCGCGCCGGCGCGGAATCCAAACGGGCGCGTGAGATCGCCGATTTCGATCTCGGTGAAAAGGCGGCGCTCAAGCCGACCTGAGCAAGCAGAGGACACCAGAGCAGATGCAGACTCAGGATTTTCCGGCCGGCAATTATCGCTTCATTCCCGCGGTGTTTCAGTATTCGAGCGGCGCCGCGGCCGATCCGGGTTTCGAGGTCGTGCGGGTGCGCTTCGACCGGATGCTGCCGCTGGCGAAAGGGTTTGTCGCGATCGCCGACCATATCCGCGCGGCAGGACGGCCGCTGACATCGTTCTGCGCCTGTGAATTGCGATCCCCCGCGGCGTTCACCGAAGACGGCTTTCGCGCCTTCAACCAGCACTACGTCAAGACGCTGGCGGAATGGTCGCTGTTCGACGGCACCACCAATCCGGTAGCGCGCAGCAACGTCTGTCCCGAAATCGATCCGCCGTCCGAGCCGTCGTTCTATGCGTTTTCATTTACGCGGCCGAGTACCGGCACGACGCCGACCTTCGTCATCGCCGGCGGCGCCGAAACGCGCGGCGGCAGTGGCAGCTATCCCGAACGCATCGTGCGCTATCGTGATACGAGCCCGGACGGGTTGAAAGAAAAGGTGCAACGCACTGTGGATGAGATGGAAACCCGGCTTGAGACATTCGGATTTAGCTGGAACGATACAACTGCGGCGCAGGCCTATTCGATTCGTGATTTTCACCATTTGGTTGCCGATGAACTGGTCCGCCACGGAGCGTTGCGCTCGGGATTGACGTGGCATTTTGCCCGACCGCCGGTTGTCGATCTCGAATATGAAATGGATTGTCGTCGCGTGTTGCATGAGGTGGTGATTTAGTCGCTCACATTCACGGCATAATGGTGCAAACTAATTTTACCCGCGTATCTTCCGTCGCCCCAATTATGCCGCCGGAACTGCGTTATTCTGTCGCGGTGCTCCATCGCGGGAACACCAATATTCTATCGTTTTCGAAGCACGTATGGAGGCTATTGTGTACACGGTTCTTGCGTCTGTGGTGGGGATTGCCACCATCTATGTTGCGGGGCGCATCGCGCTGTCGCGGCTGTTTCCCCAGGAAACAAAATGACACAATCGCGGCGCGGCAAAGCGGCCGTGTCGTGTTTTTGGCAACATCGAAATCTGTTGCCGAATGTGTCATCGGTGAGCTTCGGCATCATCACCGACACGAATTGACGGAAGCGATCAGCGCGCCTTCGGATCGAGCGCATCGCGCAAGCCGTCTCCGACCAGATTGAAACTTAGCACCACGAGAAAAATCCCGAGCCCGGGCCACAGCGCCATCCACGGCGCGTTGGTGAGAAATCGCTGCGCCGCGTTGAGCATGCTGCCCCATGAGGGCGCCGGCGGTTGCTGGCCAAGGCCGAGGAACGACAGCGCGGCTTCGGCGATGATGGCGGCGGCGATCGAGAGCGTCGCCTGGACCAACAGGGCCGGCATGATGTTGGGCAGAATGTGAAACAAGGCGATGCGCCAGCGCGGATTGCCCATCGCACGCGCGGCCTCGACATAGTCCTCGACCTTGACGCTCATGGTCTGGCCGCGCGTCAGTCGCACGAAGATCGGGGTGGTGGTGATGCCGATCGCGATCATGGCGTTGCCGAGGCTGGGTCCGAGAAACGCCGCCAGCGCAATCGCAAGGATCAGGAACGGGCAGGCGAGCATCGCATCGGTCACCCGGCTGATCAGCGCGTCGATAATGCCGCCGCGGTAGCCGGCCAGCAGGCCGAACGGCACCCCAACTCCGAGCGCAATCCCGACCGCGATCACGCCGGCCAGCAGCGAGGCGCGGGCGCCGTAAATCGTCCGGCTGAGAATGTCGCGTCCGAGATCGTCGGTGCCGAACCAGTGCAATGCCGAGGGCGGCTTGCGCACCAGCGACCAGCTGGTGGCGACGGGATCGTAGGGCGCGATAACAGGCGCCATCAGCGCCAGCACGATGAAGATGGCGATCACGGCCATGCCGATGACGGCGCCCTTGCGCCGGAACAACCGGCGCAGCGCGCGGCGCGCCGGGCTCTCGATGTCATCGTCGGCAGCGAAGCGAACGGCGTCCAGCGTTGCGTCGGTCATGCGTTCAGGACCTCAGCCGCGGATTGACGAGGATGTAGGCGATGTCGGCAATGAGGTTGAGCAAAATGTAGATCGTCGCGGTCACCAGCACGACGCCCTGCACCACGGCGTAGTCGCGATTGAACACGGCGTCGACGATCAGCTTGCCGAAACCGGGGATCGAGAAAATCTGTTCGGTCAGCACCGCGCCCGACAGCAGGGTGCCGAGTTCGAGCGCAGCCAGCGTGATCACCGGCGTCAGCGCATTGCGCATCGCATGCTTGAGGATCACGACCCGCTCCGACAATCCCTTGGCGCGCGCCGTGCGGACGTAATCGCTCTCCAGTACCTGCAGCATGGCGCCGCGGGTGTGCCGCATCAGCACCGCGGCGATCGCGTTGCCGAGCACAAAGGCCGGCATGATGGTGGAGGCAAGGCTGGCGCGCCAGTTCTCGGACAGCGGCACGTAGCCCGAGGCCGGCAGCCAGCCGAGCTTGATCGAGAACAGGAAGATCAGCATGATGCCGAGCCAGAAATTCGGCGTCGAGATCCCCCACAGCGCGAACAGATTGGCGCCATAGTCCCACGCGGTGCCTTTCTTGACCGCGGAGACGATGCCGGCGGGAATCCCGATCAGGAATGCGATCACGATCGCCATCGCGCCCAACTGCAAGGTCACCGGCAGCTTCTGTTCGATCAATGTCAGCACCGGCACGTTGATGCGCAGCGATTGACCGAGGTCGCCGGATACCACGCCCTTGGCCCAGTAAAAATATTGCACCGGGATCGGCCGGTCGAGCCGGTATTGCTGCCGGATCTTTTCGATCACCGCGGGATCGCGCTCCTCGCCGGCCATCACCAGCGCGGGATCACCCGGCAGCAGATGCTGCAGCGAAAAGATCAGGATCGACACCAGGAACAGCGTCGGGATCAGTTGCGAGAGGCGCTTGGCAAGGAAGCTCAGCATGATTTAGCGCGTTTCCCGGGCGCGGTGCATCGTGCAACGACGCGCCGCAGAACCGGGATCCAGTTGTGAGCCGATGGGTCCCGGATCAGCGGAGCAGCATTACATGCTGCACCGCATCCGGGACACGCGGCTTGTTTGGTCGCGCTCATTTCAGTTTCAGGCCGGTCACGCGCACCAGCCCGTCCGGCATCGGCTTGAACCCTTGCAGTTTCGACGTGCTCGCGAACAAAAGCTTGCGGTGATAGAGATAGACGATGGGCTCTTCGTCGAGCAGGATCCTGGTCAGCTTCTCGTAAATCGCCTTGCGCTGCGCGGGATCGGCGACCAGGCGCGCGTCCTCCATCATTTTGTCGGCTTCCGGGTTGGAATAGCCGCCGTCGTTCTGCGGCGCCTTGGTGTGCATGAAAACATACACGTTGGCGTCGGGATCGATGCGGCCGCTCCAGTTGATCTGAAACACCTGGAATTCGCCGGCCTGCACCTGCTTGAACGCGGTTGCGAATTCGATCACGTTGATTTTGAGGTCGAAGCCGGCCTCGGCCGCCATCGATTGAATGACCTGGGCGACGGCTTCGTTCTCGGCGCCTTTGGTGACGATATAATTGACCGTGATTGGCAGCGTAACGCCGGCTTCCTTCAGCAGCGCCTTGGCCTTTTCGATGTTGCGCGGCTGAACCGGAAATGACTTTTGATAATAGGGATGTGTCGGGCTGACCCATTGATTGCCCGGCGTGAACTCGCCATTGAAAACCACCTGGTTGAGAGCTTCGCGGTCGATCGACAGGTCGAGCGCCTGCCGCACTTTTTCCGACTGGCTCAACGGGCCCTTGGTCTTGTCGTTGGCGAGATTGATGGTGAGGCCGAGATAGCCGAGCTCGGGCACGGTCGAGAGTACCAGCTGTGGGATCGGCGCGGATGTCCTTCAGGTCGGTCGCCAGCACGCGTTCGGCAAGGTCGAGGCCACCGGACTTCAGGTTGGCGAGCCGCACGGTGGCGTCGACGATCGGCTGGAACACGATTTTATCGATGAAGACGTTGTCCTTGTTCCAGTAGTCGGCGAATTTCTCGAACACCATGCGGTCCTGCTGGCACGCGCTCGACAAACTTGTAGGGACCGGCGCAGACCGGATGCAGCCCGAACTTGTCGCCTTCTTCCTTGGCGGCCTTCGGCGAAACCATCATGCCGGAACGGTCGGTGAGCTGGGAGATCAGCGGCGAGTAGGGTGTCTTCAAGACCAGCTTGATGGTGAGAGGATCGACCACCTCGACATGATCGACGCTCGACAATTCGGATTTGCGGAACGAGCCGTTGATCGTCATGTGGCGTTCGATCGAGAACTTTGCGGCCTCGGCATCGAGCGGCTCGCCGTCCTGAAACTTGACGCCGGGGCGCAGCTTGATGGTCATCGCCTTGCCGTCGCCGGATGTTTCGTAGGACAGCGCCAATTGCGGCACGATGTTGAGCTTGTCGTCGATGTCGAACAGCTTGTCGCAGAACGCGGAGAACACCAGGCGTCCGACATAGGTGCGTGCCAGCGACGGGTCCAGCACGTCGGGGTCTTCGGCGAGCCCGATCCGCAGCGTGGTCTGGGCGCCGGCGCCCGTTCCGAAGGATAGCAGCAGCGCCGCCGCGGCGAACGCCAAACGCATCAATCTCATCGCACCGTCCTCGTATCCAGGAGTCACACCGCCGTTGGTGGTGACCCGACTATATCAACCCCGGAAGTCGCGGGTACTTCCACCGGCCTGCTGAAGGCCGCGACCAATCGCTCCAGAGCCGGAGAGAAATGACTGTTCGAAAGCGCCGCATCAGGCGGCGGCAATTCGTCGACGCGATGACACGCCGTGGCGTGGCCTGCCGCGTCGTTGAGCAGCGGCGGCCGCTCGATGCGGCAGCGCTCGACCACATAAGGGCAACGGGTGTGAAAGCGGCAGCCGGACGGCGGATTTAGCGCACTCGGCATCTCGCCTTGCAGCAGCATCGGGCTGCGCCTTGCCCGCGGATTAGGCATCGGAATCGCCGACAGTAGCGCGCGGCTGTAGGGATGGCGCGGCGCGGCGAATAACGCCTGCGTTTCGGCGGTCTCGACGATCTCGCCGAGATTCATCACCGCGACCCGGTCGGCGATGTGCTTGACCACCGCGAGGTCGTGCGAGACGAAGATATAGGCGAGGCCGAGCCGCTGCTGCAGGTCGCGCAACAGGTTCAGGATCTGCGAGCGGATCGAGACATCGAGCGCGGATACCGGCTCGTCGCAAACGATCAGCTTCGGCTCGACCGCCAGCGCCCGCGCGATCGCAATACGCTGGCGCTGGCCGCCGGAAAATTCGTGCGGATAGCGCCGGGCGAAACGTGGCTCCAGCCCGACCAGCCGCATCAATTCCTGCACGCGCTGCGGACGCCTGGCCGACGGCACCAGATCATGCAGCGCCAGCGGCTCGGTGAGGATCTGGCCGACCGTCATGCGCGGATTGAGCGAGGCGTAGGGATCCTGAAAAATGATCTGCGCCTCGCGACGGAAGCTGCGCAGTTCGTTGGCGTTGAATGCCAGCAGGTCGCGGCCTTCAAACCGGATATGGCCCGCATCCGGTTCGATCAGCCGCAACACGAGGCGGCTCACGGTCGATTTGCCGCAACCGGATTCGCCGACCAGCCCCAGCGTCTTGCCGCGCTCGACCTGGAACGAGACGCCGTCGACCGCCCGGACATGGGCGGTCGGCCGGCCGAATACCGAGCGCTCCGCGACGAAGTATTTTTGCAGGCCCTCGACTTCGAGCAGCGCGGTCAATTGTGGGTCTCCGCGGACGGAGTAACGCAAGCAACCTCGTGTCCCGGGCGCGGTGCAGCGTGTAACGCTGCTCCGCTGAACCGGGACCCGCGCAGCGAAGGAAGAATGGGCCCCGGGTCAGCGGCGCACCACTGCGCTGCGCTTGTGTTGCGCCGCGCCCGGGGCACGAGTCTGGATGGTGCTGTGCTCATGACACCAACCTTTCGAGGGGGGCCTTGACGCAGCGCGACCAGTGCGCGTCGCTGACCGCGACCAGAGGCGGCGGCGCGTCGACGCAGATTTCACCGACGAACGGACAGCGGGCCGCGAAACGGCAGCCGCGCGGCGGGTTGGCCATATTCGGCACCATGCCTTCGATGGTGGCGAGATGATCGGTCTGGCGGTCGAGCCGCGGGATCGAACCGAGCAGGCCGACGGTGTAGGGATGCTGCGGACGCTCGAACAATTCATCGACCGGTGCGCGCTCGACGATCTCACCGGCATACATCACCGCGACCTCGTCGCAGACTTCAGCGACGACGCCGAGATCATGGGTGATCAGGATGATCGCGGCGTTGCTCGCCGCCTTCAGTTCGCGCATCAGTTCGAGGATCTGGGCCTGCAGGGTGACGTCGAGCGCCGTGGTCGGCTCGTCCGCGATCAAAAGCTTGGGATCGCAGGCCAGCGCCATCGCGATCATGACGCGCTGGCGCATGCCGCCGGAGAGCTTGTGTGGATAATCGTTGATGCGGCGTTCGGGCGAGGGGATGTGCACGCGCCGCAACAGCTCGATGGCGCGCTGCTCCGCCGTGCGCCGCGAGCCGCCGCGATGGCGCAGGATGGTCTCGACGATCTGGTCGCCGATGGTGAAACTCGGGTTGAGCGAGGTCATCGGTTCCTGGAAGATCATCGCCAGCCGGTTGCCGCGCAGGTCGCGCAAGGTCGCGTCCGGTACTTGAAGAAGATCGAAACCGTCGAACTGGATCGAGCCCGCGATATCGGCGGATCGCTTCGGCAACAGCCCCATGATGGCCAGCGAGGTCACGCTCTTGCCGCAGCCGGATTCACCGACCAGCCCCAGAGTCGCACCCTGCTTGACGCTGAGGTCGACGCGGTCCACCGCATGGATATTGCGGCCGGCATCGCCGTGAAAGATCACCTGCAAGCCCTTGATGTCGATGAGCGGTGCGCTGCTCATCGAGTGCCCGTGTTGGCGGCGGCGATGCTCGCTTGGATATGCGCCTCGATCGCGCTGCGGTCGCTGATGCCGCCTGGATTTTCCCGGGTCGGCAGCACCGGACGGAAATGCACCCATTGCTCGCGGCTGACCGCCTCGAGCCGGGCCAACTCGGCGAGAGGATTGACATGGTCGTCGACTCGCAGATCGAGTTCGGACCATTCTTCCTTGCCATAAATCACCAGTGCCGCCGATTGCTTGCCGCGCTTGTCGCCGCCCGCGGCTTCGCCGGCCACCATCGCCGCGATCAGGCGCTGCGCCAGCGGCAGGTTCCTGTGTTCGGCGTAGGCGCCGGCGGTGTCGTCCAGCACCTGTGCGGCCGGCGAGCATGTTGCCGGCAATGGAAAAATCATCGCCCTCGATGTGTCCGCACCAGTCGATGCATTCGTCGCCGGTATAGGCTGCGATGTTGCCGGCGGCGTCCATGATGTGGACCTGTCGGCTGGCATGACCGCTATCGTCGGCGATCAGGGCATCGACGGTGTCGTGGGCGGTGCGGCCGTCGCGCAGGTGCTTGAGGCCATCAATGCCGTAATACGGATTGACCAGCGCCTGGGTCGCGATCGCGCCGATGCCGGCGGCGACATGGGGTACGCGGGCGCCGACCGCGAAAAACCGGGTCGCCACCGCGATGCCGAATTGGCCGGTCTTGGCGTCGCGGGTGATGATGGACCAGGTCATCTGCGCGTGTGCCTTATCGACCGGCCGCGTAGCCCTGCATGCCGCGCGGATTGGCGGCGGCACGGCGGCGCCGCCCGACTTTGGAGGCGGCGGTGAGGCGGCCTTCCGACCAGTCGGGCCCGGTCTCGACGATGTGACCGCGGCTTTCCAGGGTGTCGACGGTGGCCTTCGGCACCCGGTTTTCCAGCACCAGCACGCCCGGGCGCGCGGTGCGCGGCCAGAACGAAATCGGGAAGTGCTCGGAATGCCAGGCCGGCGCGTCGATCGCTTCCTGCAGATTCATCTTGGCGTGGACATGCCGCAGGAAGAATTGCGTGGTCCATTGATCCTGCTGATCGCCGCCGGGCGAACCCCAGGCCATGTAGGGCTCGCCGTCGCGCAGCGCCATGGTCGGGCTCAGCGTGGTGCGCGGGCGTTTGCCCGGCGCCAGCGCCGCCGGATGGTTTTCCTCGAGCCAGAACATCTGGGCGCGGCTGCCGAGGCAGAAGCCGATCTCGGGGATCACAGGCGAAGATTGCAGCCAGCCGCCGGATGGCGTCGCCGAGATCATGTTGCCGGCCTGGTCGATGATGTCGAAATGCACGGTGTCGCCGCGCACTTCGCCGAACCGCCCCACGGTGGGTTCGCCGGCGCCCATTGCACCGACCGCCTCGCGATGACCTTCGGCACGGCGCAGTTTGACCACGGAGCCGAACCCTTCGACCGAACCGGGAACGAAATCGAGCGAGGCCTTGTCTTTCGAAATCAGTTTGCGGCGCTGGTCATTGTAGGCGTCCGACAGCAGCGTCTCGATCGGGATCTCGGTGAATTTGGGATCGCCGTAGAATTTCTCGCGATCGGCGAACGCCAGCTTGGCGCATTCGATCTGCAGGTGGATGAACTCTGGCCCCGCGGGATCGAGGCCGTCGAGTTCAAAGCCTTTGAGCAGCGCGAGTTGCTGCAGCATGACAGGGCCCTGGCTCCAGACCCCGGGCTTGCACACGGTGTAGCGTCCGTAATCATAGGTCAGCGGGGCCTCGACGGTCGGCTGCCAGCGCGCCATGTCGTCGGCGGTCAGCACGCCGCGGTGCGGCGAACCGGTGACATCCATGACGTCCTGGGTGCGGCAGAACTTGTCGATCGCCTCGGCGACAAAGCCATGCGACCAGGCCTTGCGCGCGCGCTCGATCTGCGCGTCGCGATCGCCGCCGGCGCTCTCCGCCTCTTTCAGGATGCGGGAGTAGGTCTCGGCCAGCTTTGGATTGGTGAACAGCGTGCCCGGTTTGGGCACTTCGTTGTTCGGCAGATAGACGGCGGCCGAGGTGGTCCAGTGATTGCGGAACAGTTTTTCCACGATCTGGATGGTCGCGGCGGCGCGTTCGACCAGCGGATAGCCGTCGCGCGCGTAGGCGATCGCGGGCTCGAGCACGTCGCGCAGTTTCATGGTGCCGTAGTCGCGCAGCAGCAGCATCCAGGACTCGAAGGTGCCGGGAACGCAGGCGGCGAGCAATCCGGTGCCGGGCACCATCTCGAGGCCTTCACTGCGATAATGCGCGATGGTCGCGCCCTGCGGCGCGGGCCCCTGGCCGCAGATCACTTCGGTGCGCGCGCGCTTGACGTCGTGCACGATGATCGGCACGTCGCCGCCCGGACCGTTCAGATGCGGTTCGACCACCTGCAACGTAAAGGCGGTGGCGACGCCGGCGTCGAAGGCGTTGCCGCCTTTTTCCAGAATACCCATCCCGACCGCGGTGGCGATCCAGTGCGTCGAGGTAACGACGCCGAACGTGCCTTCGATTTCCGGGCGCGTGGTGAACGGATCGGGATTAATGTTGCTCATGTGAATCCATCATTTCGGTAATGCCGGCTTGGCGCCGGTCTGGGCGGCCGCACTTGACCACAGCGCAGGCTGGCTGCCAACCGGCCCGGGCGACAGCCTGGCTCTCATCCGCGTGATCATGCCGGAACCGTGACGGCGGCGGGATCGTTGACGGCGTGGCAGGCGACGCCGCCGATCAACGCCGGCGCCTGTTGGCGGCAGAGATCGAACGCCAGCGGGCAGCGCGGATTGAAGGCGCATCCGGCCGGCGGGTTGATGGGGTTGGGAATCTCTCCCTTGACGGGTATCCGCTGCCGCCCGGACATCGCCAGGTCCGGCACTGCGCCGAGCAGCATCTTGGTGTAGGGCATGCGCGGCTGATCGAACAGATCGCGCGCCTTGGCGATCTCGACGATGCGGCCGAGATACATCACGCCGATCCGGCTCGCCATGTGCCTGACCACCGCGAGGTTGTGGCTGATGAAGAGATAGGTCAGGCCGAACTTGTCCTGCAGATCGCGCATCAGATTGAGGATCTGTGCCTGCACCGATACGTCGAGCGCCGAGGTCGGCTCGTCGCAGACGATGAACTCGGCCTCCGATGCCAGCGCGCGGGCGATCGCGATGCGCTGGCGTTGGCCGCCGGAAAATTCGTGCGGAAATTTCAGGCCGTCGTCGGGATGCAATCCGACCAGCCCCAGGAGTTCGCCGACCCGCGCCTTGATCTCGCGCTCGCCCTGGATCAGGTCGAATGCGCGGATCGGCTCGGCGATGATGGCATCGACCCGGAAGCGCGGGTTGAGGCTGGCGTAGGGATCCTGAAAGATCATCTGGATGCGGCGGCGCAGCAGCCGGCGCGCCTGCATCTGCCTGACATCGCTCATCGAGATGCCCTCGATGGTCACTTCGCCCGACGTGGGCGGCAATAGCCCAACCACCATCCGGGCGACGGTGGTTTTGCCCGAGCCGGACTCGCCGACCAGCGCGAATGTCTCGCCCTTGGCGATGTCGAAAGTGACGCCGTCGACCGCCTTGAGAAATTCGAGGTGACCGCCTTCCAGCACGCGATTGAGCCACGGTTTCGAAACGTCGAATTGACAGCGCAGGTTTTTGACGTCGACAAAGGGCGCTGCCGTCATGCCGCGGTTTCCTTGACGGCTTCTTTCGTAGCGTCGTCGTAAAGATGGCAGGCGACGGCCTGCGCGCCATGCTCGATCGGCTCCGGCCGTTCGATCCGGCAGCGGTCGAAGGCAAGATCGCAGCGCGGGTTGAACGAGCAGCCGGGCGGAATCGCCGACAGCCGCGGCATCGCGCCCGGAATTTGCACCAGCCGCGCTTCCTCGCGCGCCAGGGTCGGGATCGCGCCCATCAGGCCCTTGGCGTAGGGGTGGAGCGGGCTGCGCACCACGTCCTGCACCGGGCCGATTTCGGCGATGCGGCCGGCATACATCACCGCGACCCGATCGCAGGTTTCGGCGATCACGCCCATGTCGTGAGTGACCAGCATTACCGCGGTGCCATGGTCGCGGCCGAGGCGCTTGATCAATGCGATGATCTGGGCCTGCACCGAGACGTCGAGCGCGGTGGTCGGCTCGTCGGCAATGATCAGTTCCGGCTCGGCGCAGATCGCCAGCGCGATCACGACGCGCTGACGCATGCCGCCGGAGAACTCGTGCGGATAAGCGTCGATGCGCTTGTCGGGTGCGGGGATGCCGACTTCGGCCAGCAGGTCGATCGCGCGTTTGCGCGCGGCGGCTTCCGATAGATTCGAGATGGGTGGTGATGGTCTCGACCAGTTGATCGCCGATCCGATACAGTGGATTGAGGCTGGTGAGCGGATCCTGAAAGATCATGCCGATCCGCCGGCCGCGAATCCGGCGCAACTCCTCGGGCGACAATTTGTCGATGCGCAGCCCCGACAGATAGATTTCGCCGCCGGCGATGCGACCGGGCGGATCGATCAGGCCGATCACCGCAAGGCCGGTGACGGATTTGCCGGCGCCGGATTCACCGACCACACCCAGCACTTCGCCGCGCCCGATGTCGAAGGAAACACCGTCGATCGCACGCAGCACCTGGCGACGGGTGGCGAATTCCACCTGCAGTCCACGCACCGAGAGCACGGGTTCAGTCATTCGTTGCTATCACCTGAGGGCATGCAAAATTCACCGAAGCTTTGGATTGAGCGCGTCGCGCAACCAGTCGCCGAGCAGATTGATCGAGAGGATCAGCGCTGCCAGCGCAAAGCCGGGAAAGGCGACGATCCACCATTCGCCGGAAAACAGATAATTGTTGCCGATCCGGATCAGCGTGCCCAGCGAAGGCATGGTGTCGGGCATGCCGGCGCCGAGAAACGACAAGGTCGCCTCGGTGATGATCGCGAGCGCGAGGTTGATGGTCGCGATCACCAGGATCGGGCCCGTGGTGTTCGGCAGCACGTGCCGCCACATGATCACGGGCGCGGGCAGGCCGATCAATTGCGCGGCGGCGACGTAATCGCGGTTCTTCTCGACCATGACCGAGCCGCGCACGGTGCGGGCGTACTGTACCCAGAAACTGAGGCCGATCGCGAACACCAGAACCGCCAACGTGCTCATCGCGTCGAGCCGATTGCCGAACACCGATTTGACGACGCCGTTGACGAGCAGCGCGATCAGGATCGCGGGAAAGGTCAGCTGCACGTCGGCGACCCGCATGATCAGCGCGTCGACGTAGCCGCCGAGATAACCCGCGATCAGTCCCAGCGCGATGCCGAGCGCACCGGCGAAACCGACGCCGAGCACGCCGACCGTGAGCGAGATGCGCAGGCCGTACAGGATGGCCGAGAGCACGTCGCGGCCCTGCTCGTCGGTGCCGAGCAGGAACGGGCTTTGTCCATCCGATGTCCATAACGGCGCGATCCGCGAATTCATCAGCTGAAGTTGCGCCGGATCGAACGGGTTCTGCACCGCCAGCAATGGCGCCAGGATTGCGACCAGGAAAAACAGCAGGGTGACCGCGGCCGCGATCACGGTGAGGCGGGAGCGCCGGAACGAGTAGAAAAGGTCGCTGTCGAGCGCGCGCCTGAATCGGCCTGCGCCGGCGTGCGGCGCATTGGATTCGGCTTGACGCGGGGCCACGGTGTCGGACATGCGATCTCTTTGATAGCGACCGGTTAGGCCGGACGGCTGATTGTCGCGCGCAGGCGCGGATCGACCACGGTGTAGAGAATATCGACCACGAGATTGATGGTGACGAAGATCAGGGACACCATCAGCAAATAGGCTGCCATTATCGGGATATCGACGTTCTGCACGGCCTGCAGGAACAACAGCCCCATGCCCGGCCACTGGAAGACGGTTTCGGTAATGATGGCGAATGCAATAACCGAGCCAAATTGCAGGCCGGCTACAGTGATGACGGGAACCAGCGTGTTCTTCAACGCGTGGCCGAAATGGATCGCGCGCGTGGTCAGGCCGCGGGCGCGGGCAAAGCGGATATAGTCGGTGCGCAGCACCTCCAGCATCTCGGCGCGGACCAGCCGCATGATCAACGTCATCTGGAACAGGCCGAGCGTGATCGAGGGCATGATCAGCGCCTTCAGACCCGAGACGGTCAACAATCCGGTGGTCCACCAGCCGATCCGCACCACGTCGCCCCGGCCGAACGACGGCAGCCAGCCGAGCGTCACCGCGAACAGGTAGATCAACAGGATTCCGATCAGGAAGGTCGGCAGCGAAATGCCGATCAGCGACACCGCCTGGAACAGCTTTGCCAGCACGCTATCGCGCCGCAACGCCGAATAGACGCCCATCAGGATGCCGAATACCATCGACAACACGGTGGCGCAGGCCGCGAGTTCGAGGGTCGCCGGCATGCGTTCCGCCAGCAGGCTCGCGACCGGCTGCCGGAACTGGTACGAGACTCCGAATTTGAACTGCGCGGCGTTGGCAAAATAGCGCGCGAACTGCACCAGCACCGGGTCGTCGAGCCCGAGGGATTGGCGCACCGCGGCGCGTTCGGCCGGCGGCGTATCCAGCGACACGATCTGGTTGACCGGATCGCCCGCGAAACGGAACATCGAAAACGAAATGATCCCGACCGCGATCATGACGCCGATGGCCTGCAACGCGCGCCGGAGCGTGAAAGCGAGCATAAATTCCTTTCACTGCGTACAATTGATGGGTTTGCATCATCGCAAACCGCTGAAATGAATAATCGCTCAAATGAAAAAGTCCCGGAAGCTTTCGAGCCCCGGGACTGGGATCAGCCTGTCCTATTCCTGCTTCACCATCCAGTAGGGCAGCACTTCGTTGTCGGCGCGCTGCACCACCGAGAGCTTTTTCGAGACGCCCCATGCCAGCGCCTGCTGGTGCAGGGGAATGTAGGCGTAATCCTTGTTGGCGATTTCGAATGCCTGCTTGATCAGTTGATCGCGCTTGGCGGTGTCGGTCTCCTGCAACACCTGATCGGTCAGGGCGTCGAACTGCTTGTTGCAATAGCCGCCGAGATTGGTTTCGCCGCGCGGCGATTTCGGATCGTCGCGGCAGCCCATGATGTCGTACATCACGTTGTGCGAGTCGAGCGTGCCCGGGGTCCAGCCCAGCATGTAGAACGAGGTCTGGTAGCCGCCGGGCTTGAGGATCTTGGCGAAATACTGCGCCTTGGGCTGCGCCAGCAGGTCGATCTTGACCCCGATCCGGGCCAGCATGCCGACCACCGCCTCGCAAATCTGGGCGTCGTTGACGTAGCGGTCGTTCGGGCAATCCATCGTGACTTCGAAGCCATCGGGATAGCCGGCTTCGGTCAACAGCTTCTTGGCTTCGACCGCATCGAATTTCGGCCGCGTGAAATCCTTGGACAGCGCGAACAGCTGCGGCGCGACCATCAGCGCCGACGGAGTCGACAGCCCGCGCATCACGCGGTTCTTGATCAGTTCGATATCGATCGCCTTGTAAAAGGCTTCGCGAACCCGGATGTCCTTGAACGGGTTCTTGCCCTTGACGTTGGAGTACAGCAACTCGTCGCGGGTCTGGTCGAAGCCCAGGAAGATGGTGCGCAGCTCGGGTCCTTTAAGCACCTGCGCGTTGGGACTGGAATCGACGCGCGAAATATCCTGGATCGGAACCGGCTCGATGATGTCGACTTCGCCCGACAGCAACGCGGCGACGCGGGTCGATGCCGACGCGATCGGCGTGAAGACGATTTCCTTGAGGTTATGCTCGGGCTTGCGCCACCAGTTCGGATTCGGCTTGAACACGGTCTTGACGCCGGGCTGATGGCTCTCGATCGAAAACGGGCCGGTGCCGTTGGCGTGCAGCGAGGCGTAGCTGGGCGAGGTCGCGGAAGCCGGCGTCGGTGCGGTGGCGTTGTTCTCCTCGCACCATTTCTTGTCCATGATGTACCAGGTATCCCATTGCGAAAACAAAATGGGATTGGGCTTGGTCAGGACGAAATCGACGGTGTAATCGTCGACCTTGACCACCTTCACGTCGGCGTCGATGCGGGTCTGCAGGTTCGAACCCTTGGCGCGGACGCGGTCGGCCGAGAACACCACGTCGTCGGCGGTAAAGGGGTCGCCGTTCTGGAACTTGACGCCCTTGCGCAGATGAAAACGCCAGCGGGTCGGTTCCGGAGTTTCCCAGCTTTCCGCCAGCGCCGGGATGATCTTCAGATCCTTGTCGCGCGCGGTCAGGCCTTCGTAGATCTGGCCGAGATGGGCGTGGGTGGTGGTTTCGTTGAGCGTGTCGGGATCGAGTGATTTTAGATCACCCTGGTTGGCGTAGCGCAGGGTCTGGGCGGATGCCGGTGCCATCGCAAAAGCGGCGAAAGAAACGGTAGCCGCTGCAAGCAAAATCTGACGTACCGCCATGTGCACCCGTTCTCCGTGAAACGCTACTGCCCGCAATCAATGGTATCGCCGCGGCATGTTGCCAGAACTTCGCCGCCGCGCAAGCGTGATTCCACGGATGGTCAGCCTCACCGCCGACGTCGCCTTTGCGCGCCGCGGTCGACGTCCGGCCATGTGTAGCGGGTAGGGTTCCGGCGACCGGTGCGGCCCAATGCCTTAATTGGCGACCGGCGAAACGCCGTTCACCCGATCCTCCCGATGAGGTCGAGCGCTTCGGTTGACCATTCTGCTAATTTGATGGCCCGGACGCTTGCTTATTGGCTCGGGCCGCTTGCGTCCCGCCGCCGGTCGCGGTGATACTGCGCCGCACTTACGGAACAGCGGCGGCATCCAAGGAGCGGCGGACATGAAAGTTAATATCGAGATCGATTGCACGCCGCTGGAAGCCCGGCAGTTCTTCGGATTGCCGGATGTGCAGCCGATGCAAACGGCGGTGATGGAAAAGCTGCAGCAGCAGATGATGACCAACATTACGAGCCTCTCGCCGGAAGCGTTGATGCAGAGCTGGTTCACGTTCGATCCCAAGCTCGCCGAGCGATTCCAGGATATGTTCGCGACCATGGCGGGGCTCGGCGGCGTCCGCGGCGGCGACAAGAAAAAGTGATGGCGCGCCCGCGGGCGAATCCCGCGCGCTTCGTCCTCCCGGCATTGGTTTGATGCTGGCCGAGGTGAGGGGGCTGGTCGAGTTCAACGCCAGCCTGTTGCTGTCGCCCTTGTTGATGCGCGCACCAAGGGGCGACGGCCATCCGGTGCTGGCGCTGCCGGGATTCCTCGCCAGCGATCTGTCGATGGCGCCGATGCGGCGCTATCTGCGCGAGCTTGGATACGACGCGCAGGCCTGGCGGATGGGCCGTAACACCGGCGGCATTGCCCGGATGCGGCCGGCGCTGCTCAATCGACTGAACGCAATCCACGACGCCGGCGGCCGCAAGGTCAGTCTGGTCGGCTGGAGCCTCGGCGGCATTTATGCGCGCGATCTGGCCTTGCAGGCGCCGGACAAGATACGCAGCGTGATAACGCTGGGAAGTCCGTTCGCGGGCGATGTCCGTGCCACCAATGCGCGGCGGCTGTATGAAGCGCTGTCGGGTGAGAAAATCGAGGAAAGTTCTGAATTGCAGGCGATCGCAGGCGAGCTGCCGGTACCGGTGACTTCGATCTATTCGCGCGGCGACGGCGTGGTGAACTGGCGCACCTGCCTCGTTCGCCCGTCGGACACCGCAGAAAATATCGAGGTGCATCTCGCCAGCCACACCGGGCTCAGCGTCAACCCGGCGGTGCTGTGGGCCATCGCGGACCGGCTCGCTCGGCCCGAGGGCGAGTTTCGGCAATTTGATCGCTCGGGCCCGTTTGCCATTGCCTATGCGTCTCCTGAACGGGCAAACTCCGGCTGAATGCGAGAGCGCCGTTCCAAGGCGCCGTACTTCATTCGCGGGAGAGAGACATGACCATCGAAATGCCGCCGCTGCAGTTTGCCGAGACCAACGGCATTCGCATGGGCTATTACGAAGCCGGCCCCAAAACCGACCAGCCGCCGATGATCCTGTGTCACGGCTGGCCCGAGCTCGCGTTCTCGTGGCGTCACCAGATCAAGGCGCTGAGCGCGGCCGGCATCCGGGTGATCGCGCCGGACCAGCGCGGCTATGGCTCGACCGATAGGCCGGAGCCGGTCGAGGCCTACGACATCGAGCATCTGACCGGCGATCTCATCGGGCTGATGGATCACCTTGGGATCGACAAGGCGATTTTCGTCGGCCACGACTGGGGCGGCTTTGTCGTCTGGCAAATGCCGCTGCGGCATCTCGATCGCGTTGCAGGTGTCGTCGGCGTCAACACGCCCCACAGCGCGCGCCCACCCGTCGACCCCATCGACATCATGCGCAAGCGCTTCGGCGACAGCATGTATATCGTGCAGTTTCAGGACCCCGCGCGCGAGCCGGACCGGATTTTCAATGGCCGGGTCGAACAGATGTTCGACGCGTTCATGCGCAAACCGCTTCCGCGCAAGGACGACGCACCGAAAGGTCAATCTGGCGTTCCCGCAGATGATCGCAGCTTACGATGTCAAAAACGATACGCGGACGCCGATCCTGTCAGCGGAGGAGAAAAAGGTTTCGTCGACAGTTTCACCAGATCCGGCTTCACCGGCGGCATCAACTGGTATCGCAACATGTCGCGCAACTGGCGGCGCGCGGCGGAGTTGGACTCATACCGTGCGGGTGCCGTCGCTGATGATCATGGCCGAGAACGACGCCGTGCTGCCGCCGTCCGCGGCCGACGGCATGGAGAAACTGGTGCCCGACCTCGAAAAATATCTGGTGCGGGACAGCGGCCACTGGACCCAGCAGGAAAAACCCGAAGAGGTCAGCGCCAAGCTGATCGAATGGCGTAGAAAGCGGTTCGGGTGAGGGACATACTATGCGGCCATCCTTCGAGACGCCGCTGCGCGGCTCCTCAGGATGAGGGTCGGTGGTGTCGCTCGGCCGATGGGGGTTGCTGAACCTCATGGTGAGGAAGCGCGAAGCGCCGTCTCGAACCATGAGCCACAATATCAATGTCTCGATGCGTCACGTACGCGCGGACGCATCAGGATACGCCGCCGCTTTCGCGTGCTGGTCGATCGCGTCGATAATGGGCGGCCACATCGAGATCGGCAGCGCGTGGCCCATGCCTTCGACCATCATCAGTTTGGCACCGGGTATCGAGGCCGCGGTGTCCTTGCCGCCCTCCGGACGCACCAGCGGATCGACGGTGCCGTGAATCACCAATGTCGGCGCCTTGACGGCGCGCAGCCGTTGCTTGCGGCTGCCGGACGCCAGGATCGCCCGTAACTGCCGTCCGGACCCCGCCGGATTGATGCCGCGCGCAAAGGTGCGTTCGGCACGACCGCGATCGAGCGCCTCGTCCTCCGGAAAACTTCCGGCGCGAAGTACGTTCCAGGTGCGCGCATAGCGCGCGATGTACTCATCCCGCGTCTTCGCCGGCGGTGCCATCAGCACGGCGGTGGCCTCGCGCGAGGGCGGCGGAATTCGGGGATTGCCCGTGGTCGACATGATCGAGACCAGGGAGCGCACGCGCTCCGGAAATTCGATCGCGATTTCCTGCGCGATCATGCCGCCCATCGAGGCGCCGACAATGTGCGCGGACCTGATTTTAAGCGCATCCATCAGCGCGATCGTGTCCTGCGCCATGTCGTGGAGCTTGTAGGGGGCCGCGACCGGGATTTTCAGAAACCGCAGCTTGAACAACTCGACCGGCGTCAGTCGTCCTCCGCCGCTGAACTGGCTGGATTGGCCGATATCGCGATTGTCGAACCGGATCACGCGAAACCCGCGCGCCGCCATCTGCCGGCAGAAATCGTCGTCCCAATGGATCATCTGGGCGCCAAGCCCCATGATCAGCACCATCGGCTCGGCCTCGGCGTCGCCGAAAATCTCGTAACAAAGGTCGACACCGTTGGCGCGGACCGTTCGGGGCGGCTGATGGGCGGAAGCATTCACGGGCGGCAATCCCTTTGGAAACCAGGGCGGGGGGCGGCCTCTATCACGGTTTTCGGCGCCGGCCGACGACAGGAGCGGTTATTTGGAGCGATCACAGTTCCGTGATATTGCAATGCAGCATCAATGTTGCAATGCACCAAGAGATGTGGCATAACGAATTGCCCCGGGCCATGATGGACGGGGCGAGCCCATAGCTCAACCCCTGAGGATGGAGTGCACCATGACCACCGAATTCAATTCCCCCTTCGACAGCTTCAAGAACGCCTTTGCTCCTGTCACCGACGCGCTGAAGAACCTGCAGGTTCCGGAGGCCGCCCGCGATTTCGTCAAGCAAAGCGCCAGCACCGCCAAGGACCGTGCCGCCGATCTCCAGGCCGGGTCGGAGAAGGTAACGTCCGCGATCGAAAGCGCTGTGACCGGTTCGATCACCGAGGCCGTGAAGATCAGCCGCAACATCCAGCAGGCTTTGTTTCAGGACGCCGAAAGCCTGTTCGCTGGAATTCACAAACTGGCCTCCGCCAATTCGATCAGCGAAGCGGCGCAGATTCAGACCGATATGATCCGCGCCGGCGGCGAAACCTTCGCGGCACGCGCCAAGTCGTCGACCGAATATCTCGGCAAACTCGTGGCCGACACCGCCAAGACCGCCCAGGACAATCTGTCCAAGGCGTACACCAAGTCCGCCTGAGCGGGCTTTGGCTGGCTAACGATTGTTTTCGAAGGCCCGCTCCGGCGGGCCTTCTTTTTTGCCGAGAGGTCAACGTTCCCCGGATGCTGCGCAGCACTCGGCTTTTCGCGGCGTGGTGCGCTGCTGATCCGGGGTCCACGGACCAAACAACCAAGGCTCATTGTGGGGCGATGGTCCCGGCGCTATCGAGCGGCACTTCGCGCCGCACCGCGTCCGGGACACGATTGCGTTTCCAAGCAACAGCCTCAATGAATAAACCCATCCTCCGGCGGGTCGTTGTCGCGTCCGCGCAAATCGCGCTATGCGTGGCGGATGCCGCAGCCGCTCTCCCGCATCATCGACCAGCTCAAACGCGAGACCTCGCGCACCGGATCGATCGTGATCACCCTGTTTGGCGACGCCATCGTACCGCGCGGCGGTTCGGTCTGGCTGGGGACGCTGCTGGCGTTCTTCGAAACCCTGGCCATCGACAGCGGGGTGGTGCGTACCGCAATGTCGCGGCTGACCGCAGATGGCTGGCTCGAGCGCCACAAGGTGGGGCGCAACAGCTATTATCGGCTGGTCGAGAAGGGGCGGCAGACCTTCGAGGCTGCGACCGCCCATATCTACGATCCTCCGTCGTCGGACTGGACCGGCCGCTTTGAACTGTTGCTGATCACCGGCGGCGAGGAGCGTGACACCAGCCGCGAGGCGCTGAAAAACGCCGGCTTCGGTAGTCCGCTGCCGGGTGTCTGGGTGGCGCCATCGGGTGTTCCGGTCCCGTTGGAGGCGGCGGGCGCGATCCGGCTCGAAGTCTCCGCCGAGGACGATAGCGGCCGCCGGCTGCTGAGCCAGAGCTGGCCGCTGCATCGCACCGCCGACGCCTATGTGAAATTCATGAAGACGTTCGAGCCGCTGCATGGCTCGATCGCGCGCCGCGACAGACTGTCCGACCTCGACGCTTTCACCGCACGGATCCTGCTGATCCACTATTACCGGCGTGTCGTGCTGCGCGATCCGCTGTTGCCGTCGCCGCTATTGCCGGCGGATTGGCCGGGGCGGGCGGCACGACACCTTTGCGCCGAGATCTATCGCGGCTTGCTTCCCGCGTCCGAACAATGGCTTGACGACAACGCCGTCAATGAAAGCGGAGCGCTGCCGGCGGCCGGTGCGGGACTGAGACGCCGGTTCCGGAGCGCATGATCGTGTTACATAATTAGCTTGCAATACGTATTTTCTGTTATACATTGGCTGCAACGAACTTCCGCGGGAGGAAGGCCATGTATACGCAGGCGCTCAACTCGGCTGACAGCCGAAGATCGCAATATCGAGGACGCCGGGCGCGCCGCGCAGTTTCAGGCCCGCATCGACGCCGACGATCGCATCGAGCCCAACGACTGGATGCCGGCAGCCTACCGCAAGACGCTGACCCGGCAGATCTCCCAGCACGCCCATTCCGAAATCGTCGGTATGCTGCCCGAAGGCAACTGGATCACGCGCGCGCCGTCGCTGCGCCGCAAGGCGGCGCTGCTCGCCAAGGTCCAGGACGAGTGCGGCCACGGGCTCTATCTTTATGCTGCCGCCGAAACGCTCGGCAGCTCGCGTGAAGAACTGGTCGACCTGATGCTGGCGGGAAAAGCCAAATATTCCTCGATCTTCAATTATCCGACCCTGACCTGGGCCGACATCGGTGCGATCGGCTGGCTGGTCGATGGCGCGGCGATCATGAACCAGATTCCGTTGTGCCGCTGCTCGTACGGTCCCTACGCGCGCGCGATGATCCGCGTCTGCAAGGAAGAATCGTTCCATCAGCGTCAGGGCTTCGAGATCATGGTGACGCTTTCGCGCGGCACCGAAGACCAGAAGGCGATGGCGCAGAACGCGCTGGATCGCTGGTGGTGGCCGGTGCTGATGATGTTCGGGCCGCCCGACAAGGCCAGCCAGCACAGCGACGCGTCGACCAGATGGAAGATCAAGCGATTTTCCAATGACGAGCTGCGGCAGAAATTCGTCGATGCCACGGTGCCGCAGGCGCAATTTCTGGGCCTGACCATTCCCGATCCCGGCATGAAGCAGAACGAAGCCGGCAATTGGGAATACAGCGCGATCGACTGGACCGAATTCAACCAGGTGCTGGCCGGCAACGGGCCGTGCAATCGCGAGCGGCTCGCGGCGCGGCGCAAGGCGCATGACGAGGGCGCCTGGGTGCGCGAGGCCGCCGCGGCGTACGCCGAAAAGCGCCGGCAGCGCGCCAGCCTGCAAGCCGCCGAGTAGGGAGGTCATCATGGCGACACCGAACATGCCGCTCTGGGAAGTGTTCATCCGCAGCCGCAACGGGCTGGCGCACAAGCATGTCGGCTCGCTGCATGCGACCGATGCGACCCTGGCGCTGCAGGCCGCGCGCGACATCTACACCCGACGCGGCGAAGGCCTTTCGATCTGGGTGGTGCCGTCGAACGCCATCACCGCTTCCGATCCCGCCGAGAAGGGCATGATGTTCGAGCCCGCGGAATCCAAGATCTATCGTCATCCGACGTTTTACGACGTGCCGGATGAAGTCGGGCATATGTGAGAAACACGGCCCTCATCGTGAGGAGCTTGCGCAGCAAGCGTTTCGAACGATGGCGGCAAGGTCAGACTCGCAGCCATCCTTCGAGACGCGCGAAGACGCGCTCCTCAGGATGAGGTCCTCGTTCTTTCTTGCGGCCTCATGGTGAGGAGCCGCCCAAGCGGCGTCTCGAGCCATGTGCCACAAGGGCGAGACCGCTTTTTCGTTCAGGCTCTCAGGATGAGGGCAGAGTTGGGGGAGGAGAAGAACGCATGTCCGTCGCATCGATAACAGTCGCCGAAACCCCGCTGGTGCTGTACACGCTGCGCCGCGCCGATGATGCGCTGATCCTCGGACATCGGCTGTCGGAATGGTGCGGCCACGCGCCGATGCTGGAAGAGGACATGGCGCTGGCCAATATGGGCCTCGATCTGCTCGGCCAGGCGCGCGAGCTCTATACTTACGCGGCCAAGGTCGAAGGCGGGGATAACGACGAGGACACCTTCGCCTATTTGCGGGACGTCAGGCAGTACCGCAATCTGCTGCTGGTCGAGCAACCGAACGGCGATTTCGCCCGTACCATGGTGCGGCAATTCTTCTACGCAACCTTCGCCGATCTCTATTGGCGCGTGATGATGCGATCGACCGATATAACGCTGGCCGCGATCGCGGCGAAATCCGAAAAGGAAAGCGCCTATCATGTGCGGCATTGCTCGGAATGGATGGTTCGGCTCGGTGACGGCACCGAGGAAAGCCACCGCCGCGCCCAGACCGCGATCGACGATCTCTGGGCCTATACCGGCGAGATGTTCGAAAGCGACGATGCCGAATGCAGCCTGATCGACCGCGGCATCGCGATCGACCCCACCACGCTGCGCGCGCCATGGCGCCAGACAGTTTCCGCCGTGGTCGAGGAGGCAACTCTGGCGGTGCCGAACGGCGACTGGATGCAACAGGGCGGCCGCAGCGGCCGGCACAGCGAGCATCTCGGTCATTTGCTTAGCGAATTGCAATCGATGCAGCGCAGTTTTCCGGGGGCGACATGGTGACGGTCGCCTCCGGAGATAGCGAGTTACGCCGGCGTGCATGGGATGCCGCGGCGACCGTGGTCGATCCGGAAATTCCGGTGCTGACCATCGCGGATCTCGGCGTGCTGCGCGATGTCGCGGTGAGCGATGGCCGGGTCGAAGTCGCGATCACGCCGACCTATTCCGGTTGCCCGGCCATGAACATGATCGGCCTTGAAATAGAACTGGCACTGGCGCGCGAGGGGATTCATCAGGCCCGGGTTCGCACCGTGCTATCACCAGCCTGGACCACCGACTGGATGAGCGACGACGGCCGCCGCAAGCTCCTTGAATACGGTATCGCGCCGCCGCAGCCCGCAAGCTCGCGTCGCGCGCTGTTCGGTGAGCAAGAGGTGGCATGCCCGCAATGCGGCTCGGGAAATACCGAAGTGCTGTCCGAGTTCGGCTCGACCTCCTGCAAGGCGCTGTGGCGCTGCAGGAACTGCCGCGAGCCGTTCGATTATTTCAAGTGTCATTAAACATGTCCGCCACAGCACCACGCTTTCACCGTCTCGCCGTCCACGATCTGCGCCGCGAATCCGCCGACGCGGTGTCGATGACGTTTGCGATTCCAGACCAGCTTGCCGGTGATTACAGCTTTGAACCCGGCCAGTATCTCACCTTGCGGACCACGCTGGACGGCGAAGAAGTGCGCCGCTCCTATTCGATCTGCTCCGGTCCCGATGACGGCGAGTTGCGCATCGCGGTGAAGAAGGTCGACGGCGGCGCGTTTTCAAGCTGGGCCGCGGATGAATTGAAATCCGGCGACAAGCTCGATGTGATGACACCTACCGGGCGCTTTGGAATCACGCACACGCCCGGCGAAGCCCGGACTTACGTCGGCTTCGCCGCTGGATCCGGCATCACGCCGATCCTGTCGATCGTCAAGGGTGTGCTGGCGCGCGAACCAGACAGCCGGTTTTTTCTGTTCTATGGCAATCGATCCACCGGCGGCATGCTGTTTCGCGAAGCGCTGGAGGAATTGAAGGATCGCTTCCTGCAGCGGCTTTCGGTGTTTCACGTCATCTCGGGCGAGGAGCAGGACATTCCTATCCTGCATGGCCGTCTCGATGGTGAGAAGGTGAGGGTGCTGCTGCGCTCGCTGGTGCCGGCCTCGCAGGTCGATCACGTTTTCATCTGCGGTCCGGCCGGCATGAGCGAGGATATCGAGGCGACTTGCCGCGACATCGGCATTGCCGGCGAGCGTATCCATGTCGAGCGCTTTGTTTCGGAATTCGGTGGCAGGCCGCGCGCCAAAATCGCCATCGCGGCCTCCGCGCCGCCGAAAGCGATGGCGTCATTGGTGGTCGACGGCAAGCGTCGCGAGGTGCCGGTGGCCGAAGGCGAGTCCATTCTGGACGCCGCGTTGCGCGCGGGCATGGAGCTGCCGTTCGCCTGCAAGGGCGGCATGTGCTCGACCTGCCGCGCCAAGCTGGTCGAAGGGGATGCGCCGATGGAGGTCAACTACTCGCTGGAGCCGTGGGAGCTGAAAGCGGGATTTATCCTGACCTGCCAGGCGCGGCCGGCGTCGGATCGGGTGGAGGTGGATTACGATCATGTCTGATGCGAAGCCCGGACTGTCGACCGATCAACTGGCTCGTGCCTGCGCCGATGCGATGTGGCGGGATGACGATGCCAGCAAAGGGCTCGGCATGGAGATCCTCGCGGTCGGCCCGGGGACCGCGACCCTGGCGATGACGGTGCAGCCGCACATGGTCAACGGCCAGCGCATCGCCCATGGCGGCTTTATCTTCCTGCTGGCGGATTCGACCTTCGCGTTCGCCTGCAACTCACGCAACGCGCGCGCGGTGGCGGCGCAGTGCGACATAACGTTCATCAAGCCGGGCCAACTCGGCGACCGCCTGGTCGCGACCGCGCGTGAAATCTCGCGCAGCGGGCGCTCGGGAATTTACGATATTCAGGTTACCGCCAACGATGTCGTGATCGCCGAATTCCGCGGCCATTCCCGCACCATCGCAGGCACTTGGCTGCCGACGGAGACGGGCGGCACCTAGAACGACAAACTTAGAACCAAAAACAAAAATATAAAATCAGGGGAAACGCATCATGGCCCAGACCAAGCTCAAGCCCGGGGGCGGGTACTGCCCTGAACTGGACGATGTCGAGCGTGCGTCCCGTGACGAGATCCTGGCGCTGCAGACCCGGCGCCTCGCCTGGACGCTCGCGCACGCCTACGACAATGTCGCCCACTACAAGAAAGCGTTCGACGCCGTCGGCGTGCATCCCTCCGAGTTCAGGCAGATTTCCGACCTCGCCCGGTTTCCGTTCACGGTGAAAACCGACCTGCGCGACAATTATCCCTTCGCCATGTTCGCGGTGCCGCGCGAAAAACTGGTGCGCGTGCACGCGTCGTCGGGCACGACCGGCAAGCCGATCGTGGTCGGCTACACCCAGGCCGATATCGACATGTGGTCGACGGTAATGGCGCGGTCGATCCGCGCCGCCGGCGGCCGCACCGGCATGATCATGCACAACGCCTATGGGTATGGCCTGTTCACCGGCGGCCTCGGCGCGCATTACGGCGCCGAAAGACTTGGCTGCACCGTCGTGCCGGTGTCCGGCGGCATGACCGAGCGGCAGGTGCAGCTGATCAACGATTTCAAGCCCGACATCATCACGGTGACGCCGAGCTACATGCTGGCGATCCTCGACGAGTTCAGGAAACAGGGGCTCGATCCGCGCCAGTCCTCCCTGAGGTTCGGCATCTTCGGCGCCGAGCCCTGGACCAACGCGATGCGCGCCGAGATCGAGAACGCGTTCGGCCTCGACGCCACCGACATCTACGGCCTGTCGGAAGTGATCGGGCCCGGCGTCGCGCAGGAATGCGTCGAGACCAAGGATGGCCTGCATGTCTGGGAGGACCACTTCTTTCCGGAGGTGATCGATCCCGACACCGGCGAGGTGCTGCCGGACGGCGAGAAGGGCGAACTGGTCTTTACCTCGCTGACCAAGGAGGCGTTTCCGATCATCCGCTATCGCACCCGCGACCTGACCCGGCTGTTGCCCGGCACCGCGCGTCCGGGCATGCGGCGGATGGAGAAGGTCACCGGGCGTTCCGACGACATGATCATCCTGCGCGGCGTCAACGTGTTCCCGACCCAGATCGAGGAGGTGCTGCTGGCGACCGATTGGTGCGGCGGTCACTTCATCATCGAATTGACCCGGGAAGGGCGGATGGACGCGATGAACGTCAAGGCCGAGGCCCGTGCCGAGCGCTGGGATGGTAACGGGCTGACCGTACACGCCGAGAAGATTGCGACGTTCATCAAGAACACCATCGGCATATCCGCCGGTGTCGAGATCGTTGCGCCGGATACGCTGGAGCGGTCGTTAGGCAAGGCCAAACGGGTTTACGACCGGCGGCCGAAAGGGTAACTCCTGCTCTCATGATAGTCATGAGAGACAGGGAACAGCCGTAATGGCGACTGCCGCAACGCCGGGTGCTCGATCGGTTGAGGCGAGTTGCGTCCGGCTGCTCGCAAAGGCCGCCGATCCGGCATCGATCGCGCCACACGTCGAGAAGCTGGCGCTATCGCGTGCCCCCAATGAGCTGCTGATCGAGGTCCGGGCTTCCGCGGTCAATCCGTCCGACGTGAAGGCCGCCACCGGGCTGATGCCGTATGCCGTGTTTCCGCGTACCTCCGGCCGGGACTATGCGGGCGTCGTGATCGATGGCCCCGAAGGCTGGGTCGGGCGCGAGGTATTCGGCTCGTCAGGTGACCTCGGGATCCGGCGCGACGGCACCCATGCCACCCATCTGGCGGTCGAAGCCGACGCGGTGGTCGAAAAGCCTAAAGGCCTGTCCTGGGAGCAGGCCGCCGGCATCGGGGTTCCGTTCGTCACCGCGATGGAAGGCCTGCGCCGCGCCGGAATTCCTGAATCCGGAGAAACCGTGCTGGTGCTGGGGGTCAACGGCAAGGTCGGCCAGGCCGCAGTGCAGATCGCCACATGGCACGGCGCGCGCGTGATTGGCGTGGTGCGCAAAAGCGAGCCCTATGCAGGTCATGCCAACTCCACCGTCGACATCATCGATGCCTCGGCCGTCGACATCGCGACCCGGCTACGCGAAATGACCGGCGGCAAGGGTGCCGATATCGTGTTCAACACGGTCGGCGATCCGTATTTCGAGGCCGCGCACAAATCGCTGGCGTTGCGCGGGCGCCAGATCCTGATCGCGACCATCGAGCGGGTGGTGCCGTTCAACATTCTGGAATTCTATCGCGGCCAGCACACCTATGTGGGCATCGATACGCTGGGGCTGTCGTCGGTCGCGACCGGTGCGGTGCTGCGCGAACTCGGCCCCGGCTTTGCCGGTGGATTTCTGAAGCCCTTTTCCATCAACGCCAAGGCGATCTATCCGCTGCAGGAGGCCAGGGCGGCTTTCGTCGCGGTGGCCGGTTCGTCGCGCGACCGCGTGATCCTGCGGCCGGACTAAATCGCGTCATTGCGAGCGAAGCAAAGCAATCCAGAGCCACTGCACAAGATTGGATTGCTTCGCTTCGCTCGCAATGACGAAAGAGTAACTCAGGGAAACAAGCATGCCGACCCCCGCCAATATCGTCATCCTCTCCGGTTTGCTGATCGGCCTCGTCTACGGCGCGGTCGCATTGCTGAGCGGGTTTTGCATGATGAGCGGCCTCCGCGGCTGGTGGGCGCAGGGCGACAGCCGGCTGGTGCGCACCTATGCGTTGGCGATGGGGGTGGCGATCGCCGCGACCCAGTTGCTGGCGGTGCGCGACGTGGTCGATCTCGGCAAATCGATCTATCTGCAGCCGACGTTTTCCGCACCGGTGATGTTTTTCGGTGGCATCCTGTTCGGCTACGGCATGGTGCTGTCGAATGGCTGCGGCTCGCGGGCGCTGGTGCTGCTCGGGCGCGGCAATCTGCGCTCGCTGGTGGTGGTGATCGTGCTCGGCGTCACCGCGCAGATGACCCTGAAAGGCCTGATCGCGCCGGGACGCATCTTCGCGTTGCAATGGACCCAGACCACGATCAGCCTGACTTCCCTGCCGGCGCTGGTCGCCAAGGCAGGGGTCAGCGAGGCGTTCGCGCGCTCACTGGTTGCGCCTGTGATCAGCGCGGCGCTGATCATCTTTGCGTTCGCGCATGCGCCGTTCCAGCGCGCCTGGGGGCAGATTGCTGCAGGGCTCATCGTCGGGCTCTTGATCGCGGCCGGCTGGTACGCCACCGGTCATCTCGGCGCTGACGATTTCAATCCGGTGCCGGTGACCTCGCTGACTTTCGTGGCGCCGATCGCCGACACCCTGCAATACATGATGCTGTCGACCGGACTGACCTTGAATTTCGGCATTGTCACGGTGGCCGGCGTATTCGCCGGCAGCCTGGTGACCGCGTTGGCGACGCAGCGCTTTCGCTGGGAGGGCTACACCTCGCCGGGCCACATGCTGCGATCGATCGGCGGCGCGGTGCTGATGGGCGCCGGCGGCGCGATGGCGCTGGGCTGCTCGGTCGGGCAGGGCCTGACGGGGCTGTCGACCCTGGCGCTGTCGTCCTTCATCGCGGTCGCCGGGATCATGCTCGGCACCGGGATCGGCCTGCGCGGCGCACTCCGCGTACGGCCGCTGGCGTCGACGGCGGCTTAGTCTAGGCGTCACCGCAAATTGTGCATTCCCCGGATGCTGTGCAGCGCGTCGCACTTTGCGGCGTGGTGCGCAGCTGATCCGGGTCCAAGTTGCACGGCCATCAAAATGGGTCCCGGCTCTGCGAAGCAGCGCGGAAAAGCGCTGCATCGCGTCCGGGATACGAGATCAGCCCTGGCTCAGCCCCCGCGCGGTCGCCAGCCGCATTACGTCGAGATAGCCGGGCTTTACTTCCATGCGCTGGACAAGGTCCTTTTCGGCGAGCAGCCGGTGCGCTTCGGAAAGCCGGTAGCACGGCAGATACATGAACAAATGATGCTCGGCGTGATAGTTCACCCAATAAGGCGCGATCAGCAGCCGCTCGAGCGGATTGGCCAGCGTGGTGCGGGCGTGGCTGAACGGGTCTTCGCCGGTCGAGGTGCAGGCGTGTTCGGCGATGTTGCGAATTCGCGTCACCAGCGACAGCCAGGTGGCCATCGCGACCAGCCAGACGCCGACATACCAGACGCCGGCGCCGGCGAGCCAGAACAGGCAAAGCAGCAGCGCATTGACACCGAGGAAGCGAACCATCTTGTCGCGGCCACTGGCGACAAAGCTTTCATGCGAGACGGTCTCGTCCTGCACTGGACGCTGGAACAACGACAGCAATAACGGCAGCCGCTGTTTGACGAAGGTCTGTCCGGTGAGATCGCGGACCGCCTTGCGCCCAAAACTTTCCCTGGTGATCGGAAACGGAGCCGACAGCGACAAATCAGGGTCTTCCGGCTGCTGGGTAAATTTATGATGTTGCAGATGATACGCACGGTAGCTGGCGAGATCGGCGCCGACCGGCACCGCGCACAGCCATTGCCCGACCCATTCGTTGATCGCCTGGTTACGGTGGAGCCCGCCATGCGCGGCTTCGTGCATCAGGATCGCGAGCCCCAGTTGCCGGGTGCCGACCACCATCACCGCGACCAGCCAGCTCAGCGGATTGGGCCACAATGTCACCAGCGCGATCGCCGCGGCAATAGTGCCCCAGGCGTGCGCGACCAGCCACATGCCGCGCCACGAATTGCGCGCGGTCAGGCGGCTCCATTGCTCGGGCGAAAAGACCGTCTTGGGATCGACGCGCGCCACGACCGGCATCAGCGGCTCCTTGTTGCGGTAGATGATACGCCGGCTCCGTTGTCGGTCAATCCGCGGACCTGGTCACGATGCGGATCTCCGAGGTCAAGGTGCGGTGCACCGGGCACTTGTCGGCGATCTCCATCAGCTTCTGATGCTGCTCGGCGTCGAGCGCGCCCTGCATCGAAATTACCCGGTCGAACTGGTCGAGCATGCCTTCCTTGGTCTCGCACTCGGCACAATCCTCCGCATGAAATCTTGTTGTGCGACAGCGTCACCGTGACCCGCTCCAGCGGCATCGATTTTCGCTCGGCATACATCCGCATCGTCATCGACGTACAGGCGCCGAGGCCCGCGAGCACCAGATCGTAGGGACCGGGGCCGCTGTCGTTGCCGCCGACGCCGCCCGGCTCGTCGGCGATCAGATGGTGCGGCCCGATGGTGATGGCCTGCTGGAACCGGCTGTTGCGGGTTTCCTGCACCACGACATGGCGAGGGGCGTCGCTGCGATCGATCGGCGACGTCGCGGCGATCGGCTCGATATAGCGCGTGACCCAGGCCGCGATGATGTCGGCGGCGTAGGCCGCGTCGTTTCTGTGACTCAGCAGATGATCCGCGCCCGACAGCGTGACAAAACTCTTGGGATGCTTGGCCGCGATGAAGATCTTGGTCGCACTGTCGATGCCGACGGTGTCGTCGGTCGGCGAATGCATGATCAGCAGCGCCTTGTGCAGCTTCGCGACATGCGTCATCAGGCCGTGCTCGGCGATATCGTCGAGAAATTCGCGCTTGATGCGAAACGGCCGTCCGGCCAGCGAGACTTCCACCTGGCCCTGCCTGCGAATGTCGTCAATCTGATCCTTGAAGAAATGCGTGACGTGGGAGGGGTCGGCCGGCGCGGCGATCGTTACGACGGCCTTGGCATCCGGGATTCGTCCGGCCGCCGCCAGCACCGCGGCGCCGCCGAGACTGTGGCCGATCAGGATCGAGGGCGGCCCACGCGTTTCGCGCAGATGATCTGCGGCGCGGACGAGGTCCTCGACATTGGAGGAGAAAGTCGAATTGGCGAAATCGCCCTCGCTGGAGCCGAGCCCCGTAAAATCGAACCGCAGCACCGCGATGCCCTTCGCGGCGAGGGCGACCGCGATCCGCTTGGCGGCCAGCACGTCCTTGCCGCAGGTAAAGCAATGCGCGAACAGCGCGTAGGCCAGCGGTTCGCGCTCGGGTAGATCCAGAGCCGCCGCGAGTTGATGGCCGTCCGAGCCGGTAAACTGAAAGCGTTCGACTGGCATGGTGATGCTCCTTGCTTCGCCTCTCCCACCTAACTCGGGTTTGCCCGAGTTAGGCGTTAAATCTGTCGAAGTCGGATAAACCGACTTCGATGGGAGAGGTGGGATGAAGTCTGGCGTAACGTTCAATCGCCCGAGTACCTCTGCTCAGCCCAGGGATCGCCGCGGTTGTGATAGCCGCGCACTTCCCAATAGCCCGGCGCATCCTCGGCGACGAATTCGATCCGCTGCAGCCATTTCGCGCTCTTCCAGAAATACAAATGCGGCACCACCAGCCGCACCGGGCCGCCGTGATCCAGCTCAAGCGGCGCGCCGGACCAGCTATGGGCGAGCAGGGCATCCTCGGCGGCGAAATCTTCCAGCGGCAGATTGGTGGTGTAGCCGTCATGGGCCTGCAGCACGACAAAGCGCGCTTCGTCGCGGGGGCGGCAGGCCATCAGGAGATCGCGGGTCGCAAGACCTTCCCAGGCGTTGTCGTAACGCGACCAGGTGGTGACGCAGTGGATATCGGAGACGAATTGCGTCTGCGGCTGCGCGTAAAATTGCTTCCAGTCCCAGAAGATCGGATTTTCGACCGCACCGTAGACATCGAGTCGCCAGCGATCTTTGTTGATCCGTGGCGTCAGGCCGAGGTCGAGTGTCGGCCAGTCCTTGGTCAGATGCTGTCCCGGCGGCAGCCGCTGCGCGTCGGGACGGGACGTTTTGCCGGTGAGGAATCGGCCTTCGCGCGCCCAGCCTTGCTTGCTGCGCGTCAGCTTGCTTTCCGCAGGCGGGATATCGTCGTCGGTCATGTCTGAACAGCCTGGTTCCGATGACGGCCAAATGTGCGCGCCCACGGGATCATTATAGCCGGAAACCCGGCTCGCGTTTCCAGGCAATATCGATTTCCGCCGGCAGCGCGCCACGGTTGCAGAACGCGTGGCACGCCCACCGCCACATGATTCAACGGTGGATATTGGTCGCATCTTGATGTTATAGCGTATTACATTATCGACGGGTTTTTTGGAACCGGGGACTATTGCGCATGCCGCCGCGAATAATCCGCAAGCGGAACAACGCCTATCATCACGGTGATCTGAGGGATGCGCTGGTTCAGTCGGCGCTGCGACAGGTCGAGCTTGACGGCCCGGAATCCGTCAGCATCAGCGCATTGGCGAAGCAACTCGGGGTGTCGCAGCCGGCACCGTACAAACATTTTGCCGATCGCGAGGCGTTGCTGACGGCGGTGACGGTTGAGGCCTTTCGTCAGTTCCTGGCCACATTGCGCGCGGCGCTTGCCAAGCAGTCGAAACGCTCGAAGCTGTCGCGCCTGGCGCAGGCGACAGTGGATTTTGGACTTCGCCGCGGCGGCCTCTACCGTCTGATGTTTGTCTCGCGGCTGACGGCTACTGCGCCGAAAGACAGCGAATTGCACGGCGTGGCGATGGAAATATTCGCGCTGGCGCTGGAGGCGCTGGAAGTTCCCGCGATCGGATCGATCCGCGAGCGCAGCGCGATGACGGTCTGGGCCACGTTGCATGGCGTGGTGATGCTGGCCGAGCAGGGCATGTTCACCGGCGAAATCGCCCAGAGCAGCCGCGCGGAACTGGTCGAGGAGTTCGTCGCCCAGACCAAGCTGGCGCTGAATGTAGCGGTCGAGGCCGCGGTGCGCGCCGGCCCGACGATGGAAACCAGCCCGCCGCTTTCGCCAGGCCCGTTCTAAACAAGCGAATTCCAAAAAAGAGCGCGGCGCGAACTACCGCGCCGGCTTAGGATCGATCGGCGTAGTGCCGCGGACGCCGAGCATATCCTCCAGCATCTTCGCACCGGCCAGCAATTGCGCATCGCTGCGTGACGGCGCGATCATCTGCAGTCCGACCGGCAGGCCGGAGGCCGTGAAGCCGCAGGGCAGCGACAAGGCTGGGCAGCAGGCGAGCGTGATGGCGTAGACGATGCCGAGCCATTGCACGTAATTGTCGAATTTGGCGCCGGCGCATTCGGCGACATACCGGTTCTCGATCGGGAACGGCGCGACGATGGTCGCCGGCGCCAACAGCAGGTCGTAGGTTTCGAAGAATGCCAGCGTGCGCGTCGCCATCGCGACCCGCTGTGCCTCGGCACGGGCGATCTGTTCGACCGTCAGCTTGAGGCCTTCCTCGATGTTCCAGATCACTTCCGGCTTGAGCTGATCGCGCTTGGAGCGCAAGAGATCGGCCTTGGTGACCGCGAAATCGAATGCCCGCAGCACGTGGAAGCATTCATGGGCCTCGCGCAGATCGGGGTGCGCTTCCTCGACGATCACGCCGGCTTCGGCGAACCGCTCCGCTGCCTTGCGGGTGATCGCGGCCACCTCGGGATCGACAGGCGTGATGCCGAGATCGGGTGAATAAGCGACGCGTTTGGGCCTGGCGCCGGAACGCAGCGCCGAGCGAAATGATTGCGGCAGCAGCGGCAGCGACAACGGGTCGGCCGGATGCTCGCCGCCCATGGCATCGAGCAACAATGCAAGGTCTTCGACATTGCGCGCCATCGGGCCGTGGACCGTGAGATTGCGGTCGATCTTGAACGAGGGCGTATGCGGCACCCGGCCGATGCTCGGGCGCATGCCGACGATGCCGCAGAAGCTGGCGGGATTACGCAGCGAGCCACCCATGTCGGTGCCGTGCGCGAGCCAGGCGGTGCCGGTGGCCAGCGCGACGGCCGATCCGCCGGAGGAGCCGGAAGCCGATCGCGCCGGATTCCAGGGATTGCGGGTCGCACCGAACACTTCGTTGAAGGTATGGGCGCCGGCGCCGAATTCAGGGGTATTGGATTTGGCGTAGACCACGCCGCCGTTCTGCTCGAGGCGCTCGACCACGATGTCGGAGTGCGCCGAGATCGACATCCTTGAAGATCGGCGATCCCTGCGTGGTGCGCACGCCCTGGACATGGGTGAGGTCCTTGATCGGGATCGGCAACCCCGCGAGCAGGCCGCGTTCGCCGACCGGCTTGTCCATCAGCGCCTTGGCATGGCTGCGGGCGCGATCGAAGCACAGGGTGGGCAGCGCGTTGACCTGGCTGTCGACCGCCGCGATGCGTTGTTCCAGCACGTCGAGCAGATCGAGCGGCGTGACCTCGCCGGCATTCAGTTTGTCGACGACGGCGCAGGCCGTTTCCCGAACCAGACTGTGATGATCGGCCACGCGTATCTCTCCTGCTGAAGTCGCTCGGTTGGTCGCGGATGGTTGGTGCTGTAGAACATTTTCCGGCAAAGTGGCAACACAGCGAGTTCCGGAGAAAAAAGATGACGACGCCATCCGATGCGCCCGATTGGCGCGAATTGAGCCAGCAGGCGCTCGACGACGGCTTCAATAACAGCGCCGCCGTGGCGGGCAGCGCCGAAATCGCCTCCGGCTGGGAGCAGCGCTCCGCCGAATTGCGCAAGCGGTATCCCGATCACCTCGATGTGAGATATGGCCCGCGCGAGCGCAACCGGATCGATTTTCTCAAAGCCCGCGACAACGCGCCGACGCTGCTGTTCATCCATGGCGGCTATTGGCAGATGCGCTCGAAAGAGGTGTTCTCGATCTTTGCCGAAGGCCCGATGGCGCACGGCATCAATGTCGCGTTGATCGGTTACACGCTGGCCCCCGACGCGACCCTGGATGAGATCGTCGCCGAGATCCATCAGGGCATCGACGCGCTCGCCGCGCAACTGCCGGCGGTGGGCGCCGCGGCCGACGGCATCGTGGTGTCGGGCTGGTCTGCCGGCGGCCATCTCACTGCGATGGCGCTGGCGCATCCGAAGGTCAAAGCCGGCATGGCGATATCGGGCATCTACGACCTGGAGCCGATCCGTCACAGTTATCTTAACGTCAAACTGAAGCTCGACGGTCCGATGGCCAAACGCAATTCGCCGATGGCCGAACATAGCGGCGTCGCCAAACCGCTGTCGCTCGTTGTGGGCGCGGCCGAACTGCCGCTGCTGCGCAAGCAAACCGCCGACTTCGCCGGCCACCGCGCGCGATACGGCTTGCCGGTGACCTACGAAGAAATCCCCGGCGCCAACCATTTTACGATCATGCACGAAATGCAGTCGCCGCAGGGCAGGATCACGGCGCTGATCAGGGAGCTGTTTGAGCAGGACGGTAGGTCGTCGCTGCCGCCTGCGCGCGCCATCCTCGAGACGCGGCAGAGCGGCGCTCCTCAGGATGAGGCACATGGGAGCGCTGCGTTGCGATGATTCGCACCCGCGCCAGGTGAGGACGCGTAGGCGACGTTCGATCATGGCCACAAGCCGCCTAACCGAATCCCGCGCTGATACCGCCATCCACCGTGTAGATCACGCCCGACGTGTAGCCCGAGCGGTCGGAGGCCAGGAAGGCCATCAGGTCGCCGATTTCGCGGGCATGGGCGGGGCGGCCGAGCGGCATGCCTTTCTGGAATTCCTTGTAGCGGTTCTCGTCGCCGAACTGGTTCTTGGCGCGGGTCTTCAACAGCGTGACGTGGCGATCTGTGCCGACCGGACCGGGATTGATGCCGATCACACGGATATTGTCGGCGAGGCTCTTGCCGCCGAGCGCACGGGTGAATGCCATCAGCGCGGCATTGCCGGCGCTGCCGCAGATGTAATTGGCGTCGAATTTCTCGCCGGCCGCGCCGATGTCGTTGATGATCACGCCGTGGCCGCGCGCCTTCATCTGGGCGTAGATCGCGCGCGTGAGGTTGATGTAGCCGAACACTTTCAATTCCCAGGCGTGGCGCCAGGTGGGCTCGTCGATCTTGTCGATCGAACCGCCGGGAATGTCGCCGGCATTGTTGACCAGAATATCGATCTCGGCGGCGTCCTTGGCCAGTTTGGCGAGATCTTCCGGCTTGCGCAGGTCGACGACATGCGCGGTGGCGTCGATCTGGTGCGCGCCGCGCAGCCGCTCGGCCAGCGCCTTCAGCTGCTCGCCGTTGCGCGCGGCCAGTATCAAATGGGCGCCTTCCTCGGCAAATGCTTCAGCAGCGGCGGCGCCAATGCCCTTGGAAGCGCCGGTGATCAGGACGCGCTTGCCGCGCAGATGAAGATCCATGGATTTGCTCTCTTGTTGGGACGTGTTCGGATGTCGCGGGGTAGGAATTCAACTGTTAGGCTGCCGTCCCCGAGAGGGTCAACATTGCACTGCAGCGTTGCACCGCAGCGCGGTTTGGTCCATTCAAATTCCGTCAATATTCAGCCCGCCGGTACGGCCAAAGGGACCTTTCAATGAGCAAAAAACAATATCGGATCGCGGTTATTCCCGGCGACGGGATCGGCAAGGAAGTGGTGCCGGAGGGGCTGCGGGTGCTGGAGGCGGCCGCCAAAAAGCACGGCGTGGCCGTGCATTTCGACCATTTCGACTTCGCGTCCTACGACTATTACGCCAAGCACGGCGAGATGATGCCGGAGGACTGGAAGGCGCAGATCGGCAAGCACGACGCGATCTATTTCGGGGCGGTCGGCTGGCCCGCGAAAATCCCTGATCACATTTCGTTGTGGGGGTCGCTGATCAAGTTTCGGCGCGAGTTCGATCAATACGTCAATTTGCGCCCGGTGCGGCTGATGCCCGGTGTGCCATCGCCGCTGGCCAACCGCAAACCTGGCGACATCGATTTCTGGGTGGTGCGCGAAAACACCGAAGGCGAATATTCCTCGGTCGGCGGCCGAATGTTCCCGGATACCGACCGTGAATTCGTCACCCAGCAAACCGTGATGACCCGGATCGGCGTCGATCGTATCCTCAAATTCGCGTTCGATCTGGCGGCGTCACGGCCGAAGCAGCACCTGACTTCGGCGACCAAATCCAACGGCATCTCGATCACCATGCCGTATTGGGACGAGCGCGTGGAGGCGATGGCCAAGCAATATCCCAAGGTGAAGTGGGACAAATATCATATCGATATCCTGACCGCGAACTTCGTGCTGCATCCGGACTGGTTCGATGTCGTGGTCGGCTCCAATCTGTTCGGAGACATCCTGTCCGATCTCGGCCCGGCCTGCACCGGCACCATCGGCATCGCGCCATCGGGCAACATCAATCCGGAAGGCAACTTCCCCTCGGTGTTCGAGCCGGTGCACGGCTCGGCGCCCGACATCGCGGGGCAGGGCATCGCCAACCCGATCGGCATGATCTGGTCCGGCGCGATGATGCTTGAACATCTCGGCGAAAAAACCGCCGCGGCATCCATCGTCGCAGCGATCGAACGCACCCTCGGCGAACGCACCCTGCGCACCAAGGATCTCGGCGGCAACGCCGACACCACGGCGTGCGGCAAAGCGGTCGCGGAAATGGTGGATTAGAGGGAGGCTTCTGTACTAGGCCGCGCGAATCTTCCCCTCTCCCCTTGTGGGAGAGGGTGGACGCGATGCAAGGCATCGCGGACGGGTGAGGGGTCTCTGACTCTCGTTATGCCGCTACCCTTCATCCGGCACGACTTCGTCCGCGCCACCTTCTCCCACAAGGGGAGAAGGGAAGCAGAAGCCTCAACCCTTCGCGATCCGCCGGCAATGCTCCCACGCGGCGCGGATCAGGTTTTCGATTGGCTTCGGGCGTTCGGAACGCCGAATGCGCCGACAGGGTCACGTTGGGCAGTTTGGTCAGAACGTGGTCTACCGGCAGGGGCTCGGTGTTGAACACGTCGAGGCCGGCGTGACGGATGTGGCCGGATTTCAGCGCCGCGATCATCGCGGTCTCGTCGACGATCGCGGCGCGCGCGGTGTTGATGAAGAGCACGCCGGGTTTCATTTTCGCGATATGATCGCCGCTGACAAAGCCGCGGGTCTCGTCGTTGAGCAGCAGATGCAGCGATATCACGTCGCTCTGCGCCAGCAGCGCGTCGAGCGAAACGAATTCGACGTTCGGAGCCGTCTTGGGGGTTCGGTTCCAGGCGATCACCCGCATGCCGCTGCCTGATGCAATTCGCGCGGCTTCGGCGGCAATACCGCCAAAGCCGATCAGGCCCAGCGTCTTGCCGGTCAGTTGCATGCCATCCTCGCGCAGCCAATTGCCGGCTCGCATGCCGCCGTCCATCGCGGCGAGGCCGCGTGCTGCCGCCCACATCAACGCGATGGCGCATTCGGCGACGGCTGTGTCGCCATAGCCCTTGATCAGATGAACGCTGATGCCGAGTTCGGCGAGTTCTTCCGGATTCATGTAGCTGCGCGCGCCGGTGCCGAGAAACACCACGTGCTTCAATCCGCTGCAGCGTTTGGCCACATCGGTCGGCAGCGCGGTGTGATCGATAATCACGATCTCGGCGCCATCGAGCAGTGCCGGCATCTGGTCCGACGCGATGTCGGCGTTGCGGTTGACGCGCACCGGCGGATCGCCGGCAGCATTCTGGTGTTCAAAGATATCGGCCAGCGATCCGTTGGCATCGACAAAAACCCCGCGCACCGGCATCTCCGTTTGTTTGGGCGTTGATTGAACTCAGGAAGCGACGCCGGCGAGCGCCAGCACCGTGTGCATCAAGACGTTCGCGCCGGCACTGCAATCGGCCTGCGTAGCGTCTTCCAGTTCGTTGTGGCTGATACCGTCCTTGCAGGGCACGAACACCATTGCCGCCGGCATGATGGTATTGAGGTTGCAGGCATCGTGACCGGCGCCGGAGGTGATGCGCCGGTGCGAATAGCCCAGCGCCTGCGCGGCGTTCTCCACCGCGTCGACCAGTTTTGGATCGAAATGGGTCGGCGGCTTGCGCCAGACCAGATCGAGCGCGACCTCGACCTTGCGGCGGGCGGCGATCTCGGCACAGGCGGCGCGCAGATCCTTGTCGAGCGTATCCATCACGGCGGCATCGGCGCTGCGGCAATCCATCGTAAAGGCGATCTCGCCGGGAATGACATTGCGCGAGGGATTGGCGATCACGGCCTCGCCGATGGTGCCGACTGCCATCGGGCCGTGTTTTTTGGCGGCGGCTTCCATCGCCAGCACGATCTCCGCCAGCGTGGCCAGCGCATCGCGGCGCAACGGCATCGGCGTGGTGCCGGCGTGGCTCTCGAAGCCGGTGATCTTGCCGTCGTACCACAGCACGCCCTGGCCGGAATCGACCACGCCGATGGTCTTGTTCTCGGCCTCGAGGATCGGCCCCTGTTCGATGTGCAATTCGACAAAGCCGGAAAATTTTTGCGTGCCGACCGGCGTGTCGCCGCGATAGCCGATGCCGTCAAGCGCTTCCGCGACGCTGACGCCTTCGGCATCCTTGCGCGACAAAATATCGTCGGTGGTGAAATCGCCGACATAGGCGGCCGACGCCATCATGGCCGGTGCGAAGCGCGAGCCTTCTTCGTTGGTCCAGTTGGCGATGCAGATCGGCAGTTCGGTTTCGATCCCGGCATCGTTGAGTGTGCGCACCACCTCGAGTGCCGCCAGGGTCCCGAGCACGCCGTCGAACTTGCCGCCGGTCGGCTGGGTGTCGAGATGCGAGCCAAGGCCGATCGGCGGCTTCGACATGTCGCGGCCCTTGCGCAGGCCGAACATCGAGCCGAGCGCATCGACATGCACGTCGAGGCCCGCGGCCTCGCAGGCTTTGCGGAACCAGTCGCGTACCTGCTTGTCTTCGGGCCCCAGGGTCAGCCGCCGCACGCCGCCTTTCGGCGTAGCGCCGAATTTGGCGGTTTCGTGGATCGTGTCCCAGAGGCGGCCGGAATCGATCTGCAGGTTGGAGGCTTGGGTCATGAAGTCATTTCCGAACAATCAGACGATCAACGGGTGAGTTTTCTCACGTGCTCATTTCATGACGCGCCTGGTTCGGCGCGTCAACAATGACGCTGCCCTGCGCCAGTTGCGCGGCGAGTTCGGCGACCCGCTCGATCGCCACCGTATCCGGCGAGGTCAGCCAGCTTGCCGTAAAAGTAAGCGGTGGGATCTGCAGATTGGTCGACAGCAATTGCAGCCGCTGGTCGGCCAGTTCGTTCTCGACGATCGCGGTCGGGATCACCGCGATGCCGAGGCCCTCGATCGCCATGTGGATCACGGTGGCGAGCGACGCGCTGGCATGCAGCCGCATCGGCGGCAGGTCCGGCCGGTTGAACAGCGAATTGACGATTTCGTAGGGCTGGGTCCTGCGCGGAAAAGGTGATGATCGGGAATTTCGCCAGATCGTGCACCGTCAGCCGCCGCTGGCCGAGCCCGAGGGAAGGGCTGGCCAGGAAACCGAGCGTATAATCGCATAGCGCGCGGTTGCTGATCTCAGGCAAAGTCAGTGGCCCCAACAGGAACGCCAGTTGGATTTCCTGCGCCAGCAGCCGGTTGCGCAAGTTCGCGGTGATGTCGACCTCGATTTCGATGGTGAGGTTGGGATAGGTGTGGTTGACGCTCTTGATCAGCTGCGACAGCCACGTGTGCACGATGGTCTCGGCGACGCCGAGCCGCAGCACGCCGCGCATCGCCGAGCGGTCACCGATCACGGCCAGCATTTCCGAGCGCAGCTTGATCAGCTTTTCGGCATACACCATCATCTGCCGCCCGCTCGGAGTTGGCAGCACCATGCGGCGGTCGCGCTGCAACAGCCGAACCCCGACCTCCTGTTCGAGTTGCGCGATCCGCTGGGAAATCGCCGGCTGGGTGGTGTTGAGCTTTTGCGCCGCGCCCGCGGAAGCTGCCGAGCGTGACGACCCACATGAAGGTCTCGATTGCCTTGAAATCGGTCATGCTATCAAAGCCCGCGTATCGATAAATTCATATTATCGATCTTGATTAAAAACCACGATTAGACATTATAGTTGCCATATGCGTCATTGGCTGTCGAGCGAAATGGAGCGGGATCAATGATGACCAGCTTGGCGAGACAAGAACGACTTGCAGGGGCCGACCTGTCGTCGACCGATCTTTTGCCGAGCGTCGCCGCCCGACATGCCTGCCGCGCCGGCATGGCCGCGACCACCGCGGGGATCGCCAACGGCTTTGTTCAGGGCAACCTCGCGATCCTGCCGGAAAAGCTCGCCGGCGCGTTTCACCGGTTTTGCCAGCTCAATCCCAAACCGTGTCCGATCATCGGCATGTCCGATGTCGGCGATCCCCGTATTCCCGTCGCTCGGGATCGATCTCGACATTCGCACCGATGTGCCGCGCTACCGGGTCTGGCAGGACGGCGAGGTGACCGAAGAGCCGACCGATATCATGGCGCATTGGCGCGAGGATCTGGTGGCGTTCGTGCTCGGGTGCTCGTTCTCGTTCGAAGAGGCGCTGATGGCCGACGACCTGCCGCTGCGCCACATCGAGTGCGGCGTGCGCGTGCCGATGTACCGCACCAACATTCAATGCAGCCCGTCGGGTCCGTTCGCCGGACCGATGGTGGTATCGATGCGCCCGTTGAAGCCGGCGGATGCGATCCGCGCGGTGCAGATTACCTCGCGCTTCCCCTCGGTGCACGGCGCGCCGGTTCATCTCGGTCATCCGCATTCGATCGGCATCGCCGATATCGCCAGGCCCGACTACGGCGACGCCGTGCCGATCGCGGCGGATGAAATTCCGGTGTTCTGGGCCTGCGGCGTTACCCCACAAGCCGTGATCGCTGCGGCGAAGCTGCCGTTCGCGATCACCCATGCGCCCGGGTTGATGTTGGTGACCGATCTAAAGAACAAGCAATTGGCCGTGCTTTGATGACACGCGCCGCTCCGGTAAAGTCCGCAGCAAGAAGCTGTTTTGCAGGCAACCTGTGCCGTTCTTTGAGGCTTTACCGCAACCTTCAACCGTTTAATCGATAGCAGCCGACCAGCCGACCAATAGAGGATGTGACATGACGATTTCCCGCCGAAATGTATTGCTTGGAGCCACCGCCGCTGCCGCGCTGGCGCCGATCGCGGCGCGCGCCGACACGCCCGAGGTGCTGATCGGCGTCATCTATCCATTCTCCGGCGCCAGCGCCCAGCAGGGCATCGACGCCCAGAAGGCGTATGACACCGCGGCCGAGATCATCAACAACGTTTACGATTTCGAATCTGCCGATGGCCAAGACCGCGGGTCTGCCCGGGCTCGGCGGCGCCAAGATCAAGCTGGTCTATGCCGACCATCAGTCCGATCCGCAAAAGGGCCGCGCCGAGACCGAACGCCTGATCACCCAGGACAAGGTCTGCGCCGTGATCGGCACCTATCAGAGCGCGGTCGCCGTCACCGTCAGCCAGGTCTGCGAACGCTACCAGATCCCGTTCATCTCGGCGGATAATTCGTCGCCGAGCCTGCATCGCCGCGGTCTGAAATATTACTTCCGCGCCGCGCCGCATGACGAGATGTACTCGCAGGCGATGTTCGATTTCTTCGATGCCATGAAGAAGAAGGGCACCAAGATCGACACCCTGTCGCTGTTCCACGAGGATACCATCTTCGGTACCGACTCCGGCAACGCCCAGCTCAAGCTCGCGGCCGATCGCGGCTACAAGGTGCTTGCCGACATCAAATACCGCGCCAACTCGCCGACGCTGTCGGCCGAAGTGCAGCAGCTCAAGGCCGCCAATGCCGACGTCCTGATGCCCTCGAGCTATACTACCGACGGCATTTTGCTGATCAAGACGATGGCCGAACTCGGCTACAAGGCCAACGCGATCGTGGCGCAGGACGCCGGCTTCTCCGAGAAGGCGCTGTACGACGCGGTCGGCGACAAGCTCGAAGGCGTGATTTCGCGCGGTACGTTCTCGCTCGACCTCGCCGCCAAACGGCCGATGGTCGGCAAGATCAATGCGATGTTCAAGGAGAAGTCGGGCAAGGACTTCAACGACCTGACGTCGCGGCAATTCATGGGCCTGATCGTGATGGCGGACGCCATCAACCGCGCCAAGTCCACCGACGGCGAAAAGATCCGTGACGCGCTGGCCGCCACCGACATGCCGGGTGACGTCACCATCATGCCGTGGAAGCGCATCAAGTTCGACGACATGGGCCAGAACAACGACGCCGATCCGGTGCTGCTGCAATATGTCGGCCAGAAGTTCGTCACCATCTACCCGCCGCAAGCCGCCATCGCCGATGCCGTCTGGCCGATGAAGTGATGCGAGCTTGTACCGCAGACCGTGCCCTCATCCTGAGGAGCTTGCGAAGCAAGCGTCTCGAAGGATGGCGGCGAAGGGGGACTTTCGTCCATCCTTCGAGATGCGCGCACAAGCGCGCTCCTCAGGATGACACGGGCTGCTTGGGGATAGCTCAGTGACCATCGAAACCATCATTCAGAGTCTCGCCAGCGGTCTCTTGATGGGCCTGCTTTACGGCCTGATCGCCGCCGGGCTGGCGCTGATCTTCGGCCTGATGGACGTGGTGAATTTCGCCCATGGCGAATTCCTGATGATCGCGATGTACGCGACCTTCTTCCTGTTCACGTTCTTCGCGATCGATCCGTTGCTGGCCGCGCCATTGGTCGCCGCGGCGTTGTTCGTGTTCGGGGCCGTGGTCTATCTGTTCATCGTGCGCTTTGCGGTCCGCGCCAAGGCCAATGCCGGCATGGTGCAGATCTTCTCGACCTTCGGGCTTGCGATCGTGATGCGCGGGCTGGCGCAGTTCTTCTTCACGCCGGATTATCGCAGCGTCACCCAGTCCTGGCTCGGCGGCAAAACCATCTCGCTCGGCGGCATCTTCCTGCCGGTGCCGCAACTGGCCGGTGCGGCGATCTCGATCGCGGCCTTCACCGCGCTGTACTTCTTCATCAACCGCACCGACTTTGGCCGCGCGCTTGAGGCCACCCGCGAGGACGCCGGCGCGGTGGCGCTGGTCGGCATCGACAAGAACCGCGTGTTCGCGCTGGGCTGGGGCCTCGGCGCTGCGCTGGTGGGGCTGGCCGGCGCCGTGATGGCGATGTTCTTCTATATCTATCCCGATGTCGGAGCTTCGTTTGCGCTGATCGCCTATGTCACGGTGGCGCTCGGCGGCTTCGGCAGCGTGTTCGGGGCCTTCGCCGGCGGCATGATCGTCGGTCTGGTCGAAGCCGGCACCACCTTGATCCTGCCGCCGTCGCTGAAATCGGTCGGCATCTACGCGGTTTATCTGCTGGTCGTGTTCATCCGGCCGCGTGGCCTGTTCGGGTCGCTGTGATGGATAGCGACTTCGCCCAGCGCCGCCGCCGCGATCTGATCATCGCCGCCATCTGTGCGGTGCTCGCCGCGCTGGTGCCGCTGGTCGTCAAGGACGTCTACGTCCAGAACATCATGGTGCTGACCCTGATGTATGCGGCGCTGTCGCAGAGCTGGAACATTCTGTCCGGCTATTGCGGCCAGATCTCGCTCGGGCACGCGCTGTATTTCGGGCTTGGCGCCTACACTACCGCGTTATTGTTCACCAAGTTCGGCGTGCTGCCCTGGTTCGGCATGATCGGCGGCGGGTTGATTTCGGCGCTGATCGCGATGGCGCTTGGCTATCCCTGTTTCCGCCTGCGCGGGCATTACTTCGTCATTGCCACGATCGTCATCGCCGAGACCGCGTTGCTGCTGTTCCAGAACTGGAACTACGCGGGCGCGGCGATGGGGATCGATATCCCGGTGCGCCACGACAGTTGGGTCACGTTCCAGTTCACCCGCAGCAAATTGCCGTACTTCTATTTCGCGCTGGCGCTGGCCTGTGTGGCCTGGCTGGTGACCTGGTGGCTGGAAGATTCCAAATGGGGTTTCTGGTGGCGCGCGGTGAAGGACAATCCGGATGCTGCCGAAAGCCTCGGCGTGGTGGTGTTCAATTCCAAGATGGGCGCCGCGGCGGTGTCGGCGTTCCTGACCGCGATCGGCGGCAGCTTCTACGCGCAGTTCGTGTCCTATATCGACCCCGACAGCGTGATGGGCTTTCAGTTCTCGCTGCTGATGGCGCTGCCGGCGGTGCTCGGCGGCATCGGCACCTTGTGGGGACCGGTGCTCGGCGCGGTGATCCTGATCCCGCTGACCGAACTGACGCGCTCGTTCATCGGCGGCTCCGGCCGTGGCGTCGATCTGATCGTCTACGGCACGCTGATCGTGCTGATTTCGCTGGCGCGGCCTGAAGGTCTGGTCGGTGTGTTCTCACGGCGGCAGAAGGCGCCCGCCCGATGACGGCGCTATTGGAAACCAAAGGCGTCTGGCAGCGCTTCGGCGGCCTGATCGCCAACAGCGACGTTTCGATTTCGGTGGGGCGGGGCGAGATCGTCGGATTGATCGGCCCCAACGGTGCGGGCAAATCCACGCTGTTCAACCTGATCGCGGGCGTGCTGCCGCCGACACAGGGTTCGATCCGGTTCGATGGCGAAGACGTGACGCGAATGCGCGCGGCCGAGCGTTGCCGGCGCGGTATCGGGCGCACCTTTCAGGTGGTCAAAAGTTTCGAGACCATGACCGTGATCGACAACGTCATCGTCGGCGCGCTGATCCGTAATACCGTGATGCGCGAGGCGCGCCGCAAGGCGCATGAGGTGCTGGAGTTCGCGGGTCTCGATGCCCGCGCCAATGTGCTAGCCAGCGATCTGGTGCCGTCTGAAAAGCGCCGGCTCGAAGTCGCGCGGGCGCTGGCAACCGAGCCGAAATTGCTGCTGCTCGATGAAGTGCTCACGGGTCTTACGCCGGTCGAGGCGCAGACCGGCGTCGACCTGGTGCGACGGGTGCGCGCTACCGGTGTGACCGTGCTGATGGTCGAGCATGTGATGGAAATCGTGATGCCGCTGGTCGATCGCGCCATCGTGCTCGATCTCGGCAAGGTGCTGGTCGAGGGCAAGCCGACCGATATCGTGCGCGATCCGCGCGTCATTTCAGCCTATCTTGGGGATCGTCATGCTGTCGGTGCATGAAGTCACCACCGCCTACCAGGGGCTGGTGGCGATATCAGCCGTCAGCATCGAAGTGACAAAAGGCGAGATCGTCTGCGTCGCCGGCGCCAACGGCGCGGGCAAGTCGACCTTGCTGAAATCCATCGCCGGCGCCGAACGGCCGCGCTCCGGCACCGTGACCTTCGACGGCGAACGGCTCGACGGACTGGCGCAACATGTCGTCACCGCGCGCGGCATCGCCTATGTGCCGGAAAACCGCCGGCTGTTTCCGCGCTTATCCGTGCACGACAATCTGCGGCTCGGCAGCTACATGTATCGCGGCGACAAGGATCGCGATGCGCCGCTGGAGCTGGTGTTCAAGCTGTTTCCGCGATTGTCCGAGCGGCTGGAGCAGCGCGCCGAAACGCTCTCCGGCGGCGAACAGCAGATGCTGGCGATCGGCCGCGCATTGATGACCCGGCCGCGGCTTCTGATGCTGGACGAGCCGTCGCAGGGCATCATGCCGAAGCTGGTCGACGAGATTTTCGCGGCCGTCAAACGCATCCGCGACGCGGGTATGACCGTGCTGATCGTCGAGCAGCGCATGAACGAATGCCTCGAGATCGCCGACCGCGCCTACATCCTGCAAACCGGCCGCGTGCTGATGCAGGGCAGCGCCGCCGACATCAAGGGCAATCCCGACGTGCGCAAGGCGTATCTGGGATTGTGATATTCACGTCCCGGACGCGATGCCGGATCGTAGGGTGGGCAAAGCGAAGCGTGCCCACCATCGCGGGCGCCATGCGCGGTGGTGGGCACGGCGCAAGTGCGCCTTTGCCCACCCTACGATTCAATGCTCGTGGCCATGCTCCGGCAATTGCAGCCCGAACACCTTCGTCAAATCCGCCACCTGCTGCGGCGACAAATACCGCGGGTTCAACCCGCGCAGCAGCAGATACAATTTTGCCGTCTCCTCCAGCTCCTCGATCGCGAACACGGCGGCTTCGAGGCTGTCGCCTGACACCACCGGGCCGTGATTGGCCAGCAGCACCGATGAATATTTCCCGGCCAGCCCTTTGATGGCGTCGGCGACGGCGGGATCGCCGGGACGAAAATAGGGCACCAGCGCGGTTTGGCCGCACTTCATCAGGTAATAGGGCGTCATCGGCGGCAGCGCGGCGCGCGGGTCGATCTCGGGCAGCATCGACAGCGCCACCGAATGGGTCGAATGCAGATGCACCACCGCGCGCGCCGCCTCGCGGGTCTGATAGAGCGCGCTATGCAGCGGCACTTCCTTGGTCGGGCGCATCGCCGGACAGAAGTTTGCCGTCGGGACCGAGCCGCGACAGCCGGGCCGGATCGAGGAACCCGAGCGAGGCGTTGGTCGGCGTCACCAGCCAGCCGCCGTCGTCGAGCTTGACGCTGATGTTGCCCGACGAGCCCGGCGTCAGCCCGCGCTCGAACAGCGAGCGGCCGAGGCGGCAGATTTCCTCGCGGATTTTCGTTTCCGGCATCGCAGCATTCCCTGGCAGCTCCGAAAGTATTCCGATCCGGCTTGTCTCATGCTTTGGCAGCGCGGCCAAGCCGTGTTACCCAGAGGCAACGCGATGATCGAAAAAGCCGAGGAACCGTCCATGCCCGAATCCACCGCCACCAAACCGCATGTCGCCGTGATCGGGCTGGGCTCGATGGGCTTCGGCATGGCGACCTCGCTGCGCCGCGCCGGATTCGAGGTCACCGGCTGCGACGTCTCGACGGATACGGTCAAGAAATTCGTCGGCGATGGCGGCAAGGGCGCCAAGACGCCGGCGGACGCGGCCAAGGCCGCCGATATCGTCGTCAGTGTGGTGGTCAATGCCGCGCAGACCGAAGCCATTCTGTTCGGCGCCGATGGCGTCGGCGAAACCCTGGCCAAGGACGCCGTGTTCATTTCATCGGCGACGATGGATCCCGATGTGGCGCGGCGGCTGGCCAAACAACTGGAAGCCACCGGGCGGCATTATCTCGACGCGCCGATCTCGGGCGGCGCGCAGCGCGCGGCGCGAGGGCGAACTGACCATCCTGGCCTCCGGCAGCGAGAAAGCTTTCGCCAAAGCGCGCCCCGCGCTCGATGCGATGGCGGCGAAACTCTACGAACTCGGCGATGCCGCGGGCCAGGGCGCCGCATTCAAGATGATCAATCAGCTCCTGGCCGGGGTGCATATCGCGGCCGCCTCAGAGGCTATTGCCTTTGCCGCCAAGCAGGGCCTCGACATCCGCAAGGTCTATGAGGTGATCACGGCCTCCGCCGGCAATTCCTGGATGTTCGAGAACCGCATGCCGCATGTGCTCGATGGCGACTATACGCCGCGCAGCGCGGTGGAGATTTTCGTCAAGGACCTCGGCATCATCCAGGACATGGCGCGCACGGCGAAATTCCCGGTACCGGTGTCCGCCGCGGCGCTGCAGATGTTCCTGATGACCGCCGCCTCCGGCATGGGTCGCGACGACGACGCGTCGGTGGCGCGGATGTATGCCAGGGTCACCGGCACGCATTTGCCCGGCGAACCGAAATAATAGGTTCAATACAAGAAGAGGACAGACGATGCCCCGTTTCGCCGCCAATCTTTCCATGATGTTCACCGAAGTGCCGTTTCTCGACCGTTTCGATGCCGCGGCAAGGGCGGGTTTCACCGCGGTCGAATTCCTGTTTCCCTATGCGCATCCAGCGGAGGCGATCGGCGAACGGCTGCAGCGCAACGGCCTGACCCAGGCGCTGTTCAATCTGCCGCCGGGCGATTGGGACGCGGGCGAAAAGGGTTTTGCATCGCTGCCGGAGCGCTTCGAGGATCTGCAGAAGAGCCTGCATACCGCGCTGCCTTATGCCAAGGCCACCGGCGTCAAGCGGGTGCATCTGATGGCGGGGATCGCCGACCGGAAAAATCCTAGGGCGGTCGAGGCGTTTTACAAATCGGTGGCGGTGGCGGCCGAATTCTTTGCGCCGCATGGAATCGATGTCGTGCTCGAGCCGATCAATCCCCGCAACGTGCCCGGCTACTTCCTCAATGACTTCATGTTCGCACGTGACCTGATCAACGAGCTGAAGATACCAAACCTGAAACTGCAGTTCGACATCTACCACTGCCAGATCATTCACGGCGATGTCACCATGCGGCTGCGCGAGATGATGCCGATCATCGGCCACGTCCAGATCGCCAGTATTCCCTCACGCAATGAGCCCGATGGCGAGGAGCTGAACTATCCGTTCCTGTTCGACGAGCTCGACCGGCTCGGCTATCGCGGCTTTGTCGGCTGCGAATACAACCCGCGCGGCAAGACCACCGACGGGCTCGGCTGGTTCAACTCCTATGCCGGAGTGAAGCCGTGAAACGGGCCAGGGAACTTTCGCTCGGCTGCATCGCCGACGATTACACCGGCGCCTCCGATCTCGCCAACACGTTGACCCGATGTGGCCTGCGCACGGTGCAGACCATCGGCGTGCCATCGGACGATCTGTCGCTGCCCGAGGTCGACGCCGTGGTGGTGTCGCTCAAGAGCCGGTCGATCGAGGCCAGCGAGGCGGTGAGCCGCTCGCGTGCGGCGGAGAAATGGCTGCGCGGACGCGGCGCCGGTCACGTGCTGTTCAAGATCTGCTCGACCTTCGATTCCACGGACGCCGGCAATATCGGTCCCGTCATGGATGCGCTGCGCACCGATAGTGGCGATGCCATGGTGTTGGTAACCCCGGCATTCCCGGAAACCAACCGCACCATCTACAAGGGAAATCTGTTCGTCGGTTCGGTGCCGCTCAATGAAAGCCCGCTGAAAGATCATCCGCTCAATCCGATGCATGACTCAAATCTGGTGCGGGTGCTGGCGCGGCAGAGCCAGACTAAAATAGGCCTGGTCGAACTCGCGACCCTCACGCGGGGCGCTGACGCAGTTCGCGCAAAACTCACCGAGCTTTCCGCCCAGGGCGTCGGCGCCGTGATCGTCGATGCCGTGTTCGACTCCGATCTGGAGACCATCGGGGCCGTTGCGCTGGACCACCGGCTGTCGGTCGGCGCCTCCGGCATAGGCCTTGGGCTCGCCCGGGCGCTGGTCAAGTCGGAACGGGCTGCATCCCACGCATCGGCCGACCTGGGCGCGCCGGTCGGTGGTCCGGCGGCCTGTCTGGCCGGAAGTTGTTCGCAGGCGACGCTGCAACAGGTCGCCAACGCCGAGAAGACCATGCCGGTGCTGCATCTCGACCCCGAGCAGATCGTCGCCGGCCAGAATGAAGTCCGTCGCGCGCTGGCCTGGGCCAATGACCGATTAAAGGACGGCCCGATCCTGATCGCTAGCAGTTCGACTCCGGAGGAGGTCGCCGCCCTGCAGTCGCGTCACGGCCGCAATGCCGCCGGGCATGCGATCGAGCAGGCGATGGCCGAGATCGCCGACGGCCTGGTGCAAGCGGGGGTGCGACGGCTGGTGATCGCCGGCGGCGAAACATCGGGCGCGGCGGTGGATCGCCTCGCGATTCCAGGCTTTTTAGTTGGCGCGGAAATCGCCGCGGGGGTGCCGGTCTTGCGTGCCGTGGGGGCAAAAGCCGGCGATATGTTGCTGGCTTTGAAGTCCGGCAATTTCGGCGGACCGGAGTTCTTTTCGGATGCGCTCAGGCTGATGCGCTGAGCATCGGTACTGGCGCTCGCGGCGTTACAACTTCCCGTACTAATACGGGCAGGAACTGTTAACGTAAATGCAGGGTTCGGTGGTTTTAATGCGGCGATTACCACCCTCGGCCCGGCTCTCCGCGAGCGTCGTTTGCGCCCAACCGAAGAAGATTCCTGAAAATGTTTGCCAAGCTCTCGATCCGCACCAAATTGATTGCGGTCGTCGCATTTCTGTTGCTGTCCATCACCGGCATGGGGCTGCTCGCGGTCCGCAACATGAAGGCGCTCAACGCCAACACCGTCGACATCGCGAAGAACTGGCTGCCCAGTATCCGCGTGCTCGGCGACCTGCGGGCCGGCGTGATCACCTACCGTAACGTGGTGCGCGAACACATGCTGGCGGAGACGCTGGAAGAGAAGCTGGCCGCGGAAAAGACGCTGGCCGGTGTGGTCGAGAGCGACGACAAGATCCGGAATACTTACGAAGCGATGATTACGTCTGCGGACGAGCGCGCACTCTATAATGAGTGGGTCAAGACCTGGCAGGAGTACCGGAAGGGTGTCGACGAGGTGCTGGCGCTGTCCCGCAAGGAGGCCGGCCATGCGCCGCACGAGGCCCACACGCTGAACACCAACACCGTCAACAAGATTTCGATCGCGGCGGATGAAATCCTCAAGAAGGACATCGACCTCAGCAACACGGGTTCGGAGAAGGCCACTCGGGAAGCCGACAACACCTTCGACGCGGCGTTCATGACGGTGGCTGCCATCCTCGCGGTCGCGATTATCGTCGGCGTCGCCGTCAGCTATTTCGTCGTGCGCGACATTTCGACCGGCATCGGCTCGATCGTGAAGCCGATGCAGGCGTTGGGCCAGGGAGATCTGACGGCAGAGGTGCCGCATCAGGGCGAAAGCACCGAAATCGGTGCCATGGCTGACGCGTTGCAGGTATTCAAGCAGGCGTTGATCGCCAAAAAGGCTGCGGACCAGGCCACCGCGGCCGACGCCGAAGCCAAGATCGAGCGCGGCCGCCGGGTCGACGGCATCACCCGGGAATTTGAATCGATGATCGGCGAGATTGTCGAGACAGTGTCGTCGGCCTCGACCCAGCTTGAAGCCTCCGCCGGCACGCTGTCGGCCACCGCCGAGCGGGCGGAGAGCACGACCACCGCGGTCGCCGCGGCTTCCGAAGAGGCGACGACCAATGTGCAGTCGGTCGCGTCAGCGACCGAAGAGATGGCCTCGTCGGTCAACGAGATCGGTCGCCAGGTTCAGGAATCCGCCCGGATGGCCGGTGAGGCGGTCGAGCAGGCCCGCAAGACCAACGACCGGGTTTCTGAATTGTCGAAGGCGGCCAGCCGGATCGGCGACGTCGTCGAACTGATCAACACCATTGCCGGCCAGACCAATCTTCTGGCCTTGAACGCCACCATCGAGGCGGCGCGGGCCGGCGAGGCCGGTCGCGGCTTCGCGGTCGTGGCTTCCGAAGTGAAAGCCCTGGCCGAACAGACCGCCAAGGCTACAGGCGAGATCGGCCAGCAGATCAGCGGCATCCAGGCGGCGACCCAGGAGTCCGTCGGCGCGATCAAGGAAATCAGCGGCACCATCGAACGGCTGTCGGAAATCTCCTCGACCATTGCGGCGGCGGTGGAAGAGCAGGGCGCGGCCACCTCAGGAGATCTCCCGCAACGTGCAGCAGGCGGCGCAAGGCACCCAGCAGGTCTCGTCCAACATCACCGACGTACAGCGCGGCGCATCGGAGACCGGGGCGGCCTCCTCGCAGGTGCTCGCGGCGGCCCGGTCGCTGTCCGGCGACAGCCAGCGTCTCAAGCAGGAGGTCGGCAAATTCCTGACCTCGGTTCGGGCAGCCTGACCCCGTACGAGAGCAACACTAAGAAGGCGTGCAAAGCCCGGCCCCGAAAGCGGCCGGGCTTTTCTGTTTGGGCTCACGCGGTCGGGCGCCAACGTCTTCGCCGCTGATTTTGATCATTTCCGTAGTTTCACGGGCCCAAATTAACCGGTTGTAGGTGCGATAGCGGTATTCCTATGGTGGCAATTCGGTAAATGCGCGACTGGCAGCCGCCGCTGCCCAAAAAATCGAAGGTTCTGTCCCATGAAGCTCAATCGCATCGGAAACAAACTCGGTCTGGCCGGCGCCGTCAGCATCCTGCTGTCGATCGGTCTACTCGCCAATCAGATCTACACCGAGGCGACCACGTGGGAAGTCAGCTACCGCGCCGAGCATGCCCAGATGGTGGCGGAGCACGTGCTGGCGGCGCAGACCCATCTACGCCAGGTCCAATTGAACGCCCGCGACATCCGCTTTGCCAGAAGCCCGGCCGATCTCGAAAAATCCCTCGCCGCGATGCGCCAGGCCGCGACAGCCGAAACCAACGAGATCGACGTCGCCTATGCCAGCGCGACCAAGTCGGACACCAGGGAGCGGCTGCAGAAACTCAAGGACCTGACCGGCCGCTATGCCGGCGGCATCGAGGAACTGGCCAAGGCCCAGCAGGCGCTGCTGGCGCAGATCGACAAGCGCACGGCGATTTCCGACGAATGGAACAAGGCGTTCGAGGCGACGCTGCATTCGCCGCTGCTGGCGCATTCGGAAGCGCGCAGCGAAATCGAAAGCCTGCTCTACCGCGCTGACGCCAAGGTCTATTCGATGCGGGCGCAGGTGTGGCAGTTCGGGGCGACCGGCGACTCCAGGCTGGTGCCACAGATTCGCGTGACCCGAGGTCAGCTCGAGGACCTCCTGGATCGGACGCTGATCAAGAATGACAACAAGGAATTTCAGGTCGTCATCGACTCGCTCGACGCCATCGTCAAGCGGTTCATCGCCGCCAGCGATGAGTTGGTTCAGACCGAGGCGCTGAAGGATGACATCATCCAGAATCGCGCGGCGAAATTTGTCGCCGAGGCCGGAGAATTGATCGAATCCGCGGTTTCGGTCGCCCAGCTCAGCAACAAGACGCAGAAGGAGGAGGTCGCCGAGAAGACCGCCTTGGCCAGCCGGATCGGTTTCGGCGTCGGGATCGCGGTCATGGTCGCAATGATCGCTTCCATGCTGTTTTCCTTCTTCGGCGTTGCCCGTCCAATGACCAGGCTCAATGCGGCGTTGGGCCAGATGGCCGGCGGCAATCTCGATGTGACGATTCCCGGCGCCGACCGTGGCGACGAGATCGGCGACCTCGCCAAGACCGTCGTCGTGATCCGCCAGAATGCCGAACACAAGGCGCACGACGAAGCCGATGCTCAGGTCAGGCAGGACCAGGTCGTGGCCCAGCGCCGCAAGGCGGAGATGGTCAAGCTCGCCGACGATTTCGAAGGCGCGGTCGGCCAGATCGTGCAGACCGTGTCGTCGGCCTCGAGCCAGCTCGAAGCCTCGGCAGGCACGCTGACCTCGACCGCGGAGCGCTCCAAGCAGCTCACCATCGTGGTCGCGACTGCTTCCGAAGAGGCCGCCACCAATGTGCAGTCGGTCGCATCGGCGACCGAGGAGATGGCGTCGTCGATCAACGAAATCGGTCGCCAGGTGCAGGAATCGGCGCGGATGGCCACCGAGGCGGTCGACCAGGCCCGCAAGACCAACGAACGGGTCTCCGAATTGTCGAAGGCTGCCGGCCGCATCGGAGACGTCGTCGAACTCATCAACACCATCGCGGGTCAGACCAATCTTCTGGCCTTGAACGCCACCATCGAGGCCGCGCGCGCCGGCGACGCCGGCCGCGGCTTCGCAGTCGTGGCTTCCGAAGTGAAAGCACTCGCCGAACAGACCGCCAAAGCTACCGGTGAGATCGGGCAGCAGATCAGCGGCATCCAGGTTGCGACCCAGGAATTGGTCGGCGCCATCAAGGAGATCAGCGGCACCATCGAAAAGCTGTCGGAAATCTCGTCGAGCATCGCCGCGGCGGTGGAGGAGCAGGGGACTGCGACGTCCGAAATTTCCCGCAACGTGCAACAGGCGGCGCAAGGCACCCAGCAGGTCTCCTCCAACATCACCGACGTGCAGCGCGGCGCGTCCGAGACCGGATCAGCCTCGTCGCAGGTGCTGGCCGCGGCGCGGTCGCTGTCCGGCGACAGCAACCGGCTGAAGCAGGAACTCGGTAAATTCCTGAATTCGGTGAGGGCTGCCTGACCTTTACCCTTCCCGACCATCGACACGAAGCCCGGCGCCACGAGCGGCCGGGCTTTTCTGCGCGTCTTGCGGTCCAGGCTATGGCCGCACGGATTGAGCCGTCTCCGTACTTCCACCGAGAGAGAGTTAACGGGTTGTACGCGCGGTGGCGGTATGTCTGGAGGTGGTAACCGCTGCGCTCGCGCGATTGCCATTGTTATTGCAATTACCAATTTTTTTCAGGGGTCGGGGACATGAAGCTCAATCGGATCGGAAACAAGCTGGGGCTTGCCGGCGCCGTCGGCATTTTGCTGTCGGTCGGCATGCTCGCCAACCAGCTGATGTCCGAAGCCACGGTGGCGGAGGTCAGCGACCGCGCCGATCATGCCCAGACGGTTGCTGAAAATGTCCTCAGCGCGCGCGCCAACATGCGTCAATTGCAACTGAGCGGCCGTAATATCCGGCTGGGCAAGAATGCCGCGGTCGTCGATGCCGCCGTTGCCGACCTGCACACGGCCGCCGCCACTGAGGCCGATGAAATCAAGGAAGCGATGGCTGCCGCGACCAATCCGGACGTGAAGGAACGGCTGCAGAAGATGCAGGCCGCGATCGCGGGCTACATCGCCGGCATCGAACAGCTCGGCACGGCACAGCATGCGCTGTTGACCCTGATCGAGAAGCGCGACGGCATTTCCGCCGAATGGACCAAGACCTTCGCCGCGGCGCTGGTTTCGCCGGCGGTGACGGACTCGGAAGCCCGCCTGGAAGTCGAGAGCCTGCTCCATCAGGCCGATTCCACCGTGAATTCATTGCGGGCGCTGGTCTGGCGGTTCGCCGCCACCGGCGACACCAAGCTGGTCGACCAGATCACCCGCGCGCGCACGGCGCTCGAGGACGTGTTCAAGCGGATCGTCGCCAAGGATGACGACAAGAATTTTCAGGCGGCGATCGCTTCGCTGGATTCCATCGTCAAGCGGTTCATCGCCGCCAACGATGAATCGATGAAGAATGAAGCAATCAAGGAAGACGTCGTGAAGCGCGGCCTGAAGCTTGTCACCGAGGCCAATGAGCTGATGGAGCTCTCGGCGTCCAGCGCGCAAACCAGCAACAAGGTGCAGAAAACAGAGGTGGTCGAGAAGACCGCTTCGGCCGGTCGGATCAGTTTTGCGATCGGGATCGCGGTAGTGATCTCCCTGATCGCGTCTGTGCTGTTTTCCTTCTTCGGCATTGCCCGTCCGATGACGTTGCTGAATGCCGCGTTGGGCCAGATGGCCGGCGGCAATCTCGATGTGGTGATTCCCGGCGCCGACCGCGGCGACGAGATCGGCGACCTCGCCAAAACCGTCACCGTGATCCGTCAGAATGCCGAACACAAAGCGCACGACGAAGCCGAGGCCCAGGTCGGCCAGGACCAGGCTGTCGCCCGGCGCCGCAAGGCCGAGATGGTCAAGCTCGCCGATGATTTCGAAGGCACCGTCGGCCAGATCGTGCAGACCGTGTCGTCGGCCTCGACCCAGCTTGAGGCTTCGGCCGGCACGCTGACCTCAAGCGCGGAGCGGTCGCAGGAATTGACCACGTTGGTCGCGGGCGCTTCGGAAGAAGCCGCCACCAACGTCCAGTCAGTGGCCTCCGCCACCGAGGAAATGGCGTCGTCGATCAACGAGATCGGCCGCCAGGTGCAGGAATTGGCCCGGATGGCCAGCGAAGCGGTCGATCAGGCCCGCAAGACCAACGACCGGGTCTCTGAATTGTCGAAGGCGGCCAGCCGGATCGGCGACGTCGTCGAACTGATCAACACCATTGCCGGCCAGACCAATCTGCTGGCCTTGAACGCCACCATCGAGGCGGCGCGGGCCGGCGAGGCCGGTCGCGGCTTCGCGGTCGTGGCGTCCGAAGTGAAAGCGCTCGCCGAACAGACCGCGAAGGCCACCGGTGAGATCGGCCAGCAGATCAGCGGCATCCAGGCGGCGACCCAGGAGTTCGTCGGCGCGATCAAGGAAATCAGCGGCACCATCGAACGGCTGTCGGAGATTTCCTCGACCATCGCCGCGGCGGTGGAAGAGCAGGGCGCGGCGACCTCCGAGATTTCCCGCAATGTCCAGCAGGCCGCGCACGGCACCCAGCAGGTCTCTTCCAATATTACCGACGTGCAGCGCGGCGCCTCCGAAACCGGGTCGGCCTCCTCGCAGGTGCTGGCCGCGGCCCAGTCGCTGTCCAGTGACAGCAACCGCCTCAAGCAGGAACTCGGCAAATTCCTTAATACGGTTCGGGCGGCCTGACGGGAACCCCCGGGCACCCTGTGGACGGGTGCCGGGGAAGTGAGCGCAATAAAGTTCCCAGCCATTGGCTTTTTTTCTTCGTTTCGGCTAAATCAGCCCGAAGAACCGAATTGGCCCGATAAAGGGCCAATCCTCGCTATTGCGCGGGCATGGGGAATAACTGACTTATGATCGCACTGGTCCGTATTGCGCTGAGCCGGCCGTATACGTTTGTCGTACTGGCGCTTCTGCTGCTAATTCTTGGACCTTTGGCGGCGCTCCGGACACCCACCGACATCTTTCCCGACATCCGGATACCGGTGATCGGTGTTGTTTGGCAATACACCGGTCTGCCGCCGGACCAGATGGCCGGTCGTATCACCTCGCCATTCCAGCGCTCGCTGACCACCACAGTCAACGACATCGAACATATCGTCGCCAATTCCTACAACGGCTTCGGCATCATCAAGATCTTCTTCCAGCCGAACGTCGATATTCGCACCGCCAACGCCCAGGTCACGGCGATCTCTCAGACGCTGCTGAAGCAGATGCCGCCGGGCGCGACCCCGCCGTTGATCCTCAATTACAGCGCCTCCACCGTGCCGATCATCCAGGTCGCATTGTCGGGTGAGGGCCTGACCGAACAGAACCTCGCCGACATCGGCATCAACCAGTTGCGGACGCCGCTGGTGACGGTGCCGGGCGCCGCGATCCCGTATCCGTTCGGCGGCAAGCAGCGCCAGGTCCAGATCGACCTCAATCTGCCCGCGTTGCAGGCCCGCGGCCTGTCCGGGCAGGACGTCTCCAACGCGCTTGCAGCCCAGAACCTGATCACGCCGGTCGGCACCCAGAAGATCGGCGGCTTCGAGTACAACATCCAGCTCAACAACTCGCCGCTGCAGATCGAGGACCTCGGCAATCTGCCGATCCGCGCCGTCAACGGCGCGATGGTCTATGTCCACGACGTCGCCACGGTGCGCGACGGCAATCCGCCGCAAACCAACATCGTGCATGTCAACGGCAACCGCTCGGTGCTGATGATGGTGCTGAAGGCGGGCTCGATCTCGACCCTCGATATCATCGCGGGGATCAAGCAGAAGGTCATCGACGTCAAGGATTCGCTGCCGGACGCGCTCAAGATCGGCTTCATCGGCGACCAGTCGGTGTTCGTGCGCGGCGCCATCACCGGGGTGGCTTATGAGGGCGTGATCGCGGCATTGCTGACCAGCGTGATGATCCTGCTGTTCCTGGGAAGCTGGCGCTCGACCATCATCATCGCCACCTCGATTCCGCTAGCCGTGCTTGGCGCCATCATCATGCTGTCGGCGATCGGCGAGACGCTGAATATCATGACCCTCGGCGGTCTCGCGCTCGCGGTCGGCATCCTGGTCGACGACGCCACGGTGACGATCGAAAACATCAATTACCATCTGGAGCAGGGCAAGGGCGTCGAAGTCTCGATCCTGGACGGCGCCAACCAGATCGTGACCCCGGCGTTCGTTTCCTTGCTCTGTATCTGCATCGTGTTCGTGCCGATGTTCTTCCTGCAGGGCGTCGCGCGGTTCCTGTTCGTGCCGATGGCCGAAGCCGTGATGTTCGCGATGATCTGGTCGTTCATCCTGTCGCGCACCCTGGTGCCGACGATGGCGAAATATCTGTTGCAGCCGCACACCCATCACGAAGGCGGCCTGCCGCCGACGCGCAATCCGCTGGTCAAATTCCAGCGTGGCTTCGAGGCCCGGTTCGAGCGGATTCGCGGCGGCTATCGCGCTCTGCTCGAGATGGCGCTGGCGCGACGTCCGGTGTTCGTGATCGGCTTCCTCGGCTTCGTCGGGGTTTCGTTCCTGCTGGTGCCGTTCCTCGGCCGCAACTTCTTCCCGTCGGTCGACGCCGGCTCGATCCTGATGCACGTCCGCACCCAGGTCGGCACCCGCGTCGAGGAGACCGCCAACCAGTTCGCCGACGTGCAGAAGGTGATCCGTACCGTCATCCCGCCGGGGGAAATCGAGACGCTGGCCGACAATATCGGCATGCCGATCAGCGGCATCAACATGACCTACAACAACACCGGCGTGATCGGCTCGCAGGACGGCGACATCCAGATCAAGCTGAAAGAGGGCCACCGGCCGACCATCGACTATGTCCAGGCGCTGCGTGAGAAACTGCCGGCGGCGTTTCCGGGGATGTCGTTCGCGTTCCTGCCCGCCGACATCGTCAGCCAGATCCTGAATTTCGGCGCGCCGGCGCCGATCGATCTGCAGATCCGCGGCGCCAACCTTGCCGCCAACTTCGCCTATGCCAACCAGTTGCTGAGCCGGGTGCGCCGGATTCCCGGCATCGCCGACGCGCGGATCCAGCAATCGCCCAACAATCCCAGCCTCAACATCGATGTCGATCGCACGCGCGCACAATATGTCGGACTGACCGAGCGCGACGTCACCAACAGCCTGGTGGTCAACCTGGCCGGAAGCGCCCAGGTGGCGCCGACCTATTATCTTAATCCGGAAAACGGCGTGTCCTACTCGATCGTGATGCAGACGCCGCAATACCAGATCGATTCCATGAACGCGCTTGAGACGCTGCCGATCACCGGCGGCACCGGCGGCGCGCCGATCCTCGGCGGTATCTCCAAGATCAGCCGCGCCACCTCCAACGCGGTGGTGTCGCAATATGACATTCAGTCGCTGGTACAGATCTACGCGACACCGCAGGGCCGCGACCTCGGCGCGGTGGCGGCGGACGTACAGACCGCGATCGCGGATACCGCCAAGGACGTGCCGAAGGGCAGCCAGGTCGTGTTGCTGGGCCAGGTGCAGACCATGAACAGCGCGTTTTCCGGCTTGCTGTTCGGCCTGGTGGGCGCGGTGGTGCTGATCTATCTGTTGATCGTGGTCAACTTCCAGTCCTGGTCCGACCCGTTCGTGATCATCACCGCGCTCCCGGCGGCGCTCGCCGGCATCGTCTGGATGCTGTTCACCACCCACACCACGCTGTCGGTACCGGCCTTGACCGGCGCCATCATGTGCATGGGCGTCGCTACCGCCAACAGCGTGCTGGTGATTTCCTTCGCCCGCGAACGCTATGAGGAACTCGGCGATCCCATCGCCGCGGCGATCGAAGCCGGCTTCGTGCGGTTTCGACCGGTGCTGATGACGGCGCTTGCCATGATCATCGGCATGACGCCGATGGCGCTGGGCCTCGGCGAGGGCGGCGAGCAGAACGCTCCGCTCGGCCGCGCCGTGATCGGCGGATTGATCTTCGCTACCATTGCAACCCTGATGTTCGTCCCTGTCGTGTTCAGCATGGTACACAAAATGCAGGGTGCTAAGGTACAAGGGCCCGACGGCCAGGCGCCTCACGGCGCATCACACGCCGCATCACCGGAGAACTCGCATGCCCACTGAATCCCGCTCACCGGTCTCTCGCCGGAAGTTGAGCATTGTCGGGCTTTTGGTCGGCATAGCCCTCGTGCTCGTGGTGGTGACCGGCATCCGCGCCCGCGAGGATTCCGACACCAAGTTGCGCGAATGGACCGACAACCAGGCGGTTCCCTCGGTTGCGGTGATCGCTCCGGATGCCAAGGTGTTGAATGCCACGCTCGATCTGCCGGGCCGGTTGGAAGCCTATTATCGTGCGCCGATCTTTGCTCGCGTCAGCGGCTATTTGAAGAGCTGGAGCGTCGATATCGGCGCCCGGGTCAAGGCCGGGCAGGTGATCGCCGAGATCGAGGCCCCCGATCTCGATCAGCAATTGCTGCAGGCGCGCGCCGATCTCGCCAGCGCCGAGGCCAGCGCCAAGCTGTCCGAGGCCACCCTGAACCGCCGCAAAACCCTGATCGCATCGAACTTCGTCTCGATGCAGGAAATCGACGAGCGCACCGCCGACCTCTCCAACAAGAACGGCACCGTGAAGGCCGACCAGGCCAATGTCGAACGCCTCGAGGCACTGGCCGGCTACAAGAAGATCACCGTGCCGTTCGACGGCGTCGTCACGTCGCGCGATACCGACGTCGGCGCCCTGATCAACGCCGGCGGCAATAGCGGCCCGGCGATGTTCGTGGTCTCCGACATCAAGAAGCTGCGCGTCTATGTCAACGTGCCGCAGAACTACGTGCCCGCGATCAAGATCGGCGCCAAGGCCGTGATCTCGATGCCGGAATATCCGAACCGGACCTTCCTCGCCACCGTCGAAGCCTCGTCGCAGGCGGTGGATGTCGCCTCCGGCACCACGCGGATGCAACTCGGGCTTGAAAACGACAAGGGCGAGCTGATGCCGGGCGGCTACGCCAATGTGAAGCTGTCGCTGTCGCGCGATGCGGTGCCGCTGCACATTCCGGCCAGCGCGCTGATCTTCAACCAGAGCGGCCTGCGGGTCGCCACCGTCGGCTCCGACGACAAGGTGTTGTTCAAGACCGTGACCATCGCCCGCGATCTCGGCCGCGACATCGAGCTCGGCTCCGGCCTGTCGCCCGACGACCGCGTCATCGTCGCGCCGCCGGACGGTATCGCCGATGGCGACCAGGTCCGCGTCGTCGGTCCCAAGGCCGCGCCTGCGAAGGTCTCGGAAAAGCAGGACGTGAAGGGCTAGGGCTCGTGTTGTTTCCCTCTTCCCTTGTGGGAGAGGGTGGATCGACGACGCGAAGCGGCGGCGAGACGGGTGAGGGGTCTCTGACTCTCGACGCCGCTACCCCTCATCCGGCGTTTCGCGCGCCACCTTCTCCCGCAACGGGAGAAGGAAAAGAGGCCCTGCCGTCGGCTAACTCCTCATCCCACCCGCCATTCCAGCACGCCTTCGTCGGCCGTGCTGATCTTGCCTGACGTCCCCACCGGCGTGTGATCGGGGTTCAATAGATGCGCCAGGGTCGCGAGGTCGCCGACCGGGACGCGGGCCAGGGCGCGGGCGCCCTCAGCGGTGCGCAGCATCACCACGCCGTGCTCGACTTCGTTGTTGCGGCCATAGAGCACCGTGAAGCTTTCCACCGTTCCCTTGCCGGTCGCCTTGGTCACGAATGCCGGCACCGCGCCGGTGTTGCGGTCCGCCTCGGCCTGCACGCTGGTGTCCTGCGCCAGTTCGGCCTTGGGCGCCTGCCGTGACAGCACCAGCGCGTGGTGCTTGGTGACGAATCCGCCCTGGCCGTAGAGCAGGCCGAGCTTGGCGCCGTCGCGCAATTTGCGGACCATCGCGCAAGCGGCGTGGGTCATGTAAGTGTTGAGCGGCGCGCCAAAGAACGTCAGCCCGCCGTTGACGGTCGGCTGCACGTCGGGGCCCAGGCCCAGCGTTCGCCGCGCCATCTTGGGCACGCAGGGAAAGCAGCTATAGAGTTCGATCGCATCGAATTTCGTGCCGTCGCCGCCGGCGAGATCCATCACCGCTTTCAGCACCGCGTTCTGGGCGTGGCTTTCGTAGAACTGGTCGCGCTCCAGATAGTCGCGCTGTTCTTCGGCCGACGCGCCACCCCAGACATGGATCAAGCGATCCTCTGCGATCCCGGCCGCGCGCGCTTTTGCCAGTGTCGTCATCAGGATCGCGCCGCCCATGTTGACGCTGGGATTGGCCACCATCAGCTTGGTGTAAGGCCACGCGATCAGCCGGTTGTCAGCGGTCGGGTTGGTGATTTCCTCCGGCGTATACCGGCGCTTCAACCATGCATTCGGATTGTGTGACGCGACGTCGGAATAGGTCGACCACAGCGCGCCGGATTCGGCAGATGCCTGACGCGGCGTCTGACCCCAATGCGCCGCGGAGGCCGCCTCGTAGAACGGATAGACCGAGACCGGCCGGAACACGCCGAGTTTGACCGCGATCGGCTTTTGATACGCCGCGCCGCGCTTCGGCTCCTCGACGTCCTTCGCAAACGGTGTCCATGGCAGCGTGATCCCGGCGCGCTCGGCCTTGGTCGCGGTCGACTGCGCCTCGGCGCCGCACACCGCGGCCACGCTGCATTCGCCGCGCGCGATCCGCTGCGCCGCCTCGTGCAGATAGCGGATCGGGCTCTCGCCGCCGACCGGGCCGTAATAGGCATGCGCCGGCTTGATGCCGAGCCGCTCGGACAATTGCCGCGCCGGATCCTGATAACGCCAGCTCAGGAAGTTGACGATGTCGAGCGAGCCGATTTCGCCGAGAAACTTTCCACCGCTATCGTCCTCGGCGCGCTTCAGCGCCTGCTCCAGCAGGGTCAGCGGCTCGAGGCCATCGGCGATGTCCTTGGGACGATCGACGATCTCGCCGATGCCGACAATCACGGGAATGCGGTCGGGAGAGGAGGGGGAGTTGGTCATTCTTTCTATCCACTTCTAAACAAATACCGATCTCATCCTGAGGAGCGGCCTCTTGGCCGCGGCTCGAAGGATGGCCGCACAGGGGACGCATGGTTCGAGACGCGCGAAGACGCGCTCCTCACCTTATTCCGCCACCAGCGCGTTCATGTGTTCGACCGCGTCGATAAAATCTTCCTTGAATTCCTGTACCACGGCGCCGGCGGATTTCACGCTGTCGATCAGGCCGACACCCTGGCCGACAAAGTAATTGACGAGATCGCGGGCTTTGGCGTTGCCGGCGGCCGCCGAGCGCTCGATCGAATTGAAGGCGTCGCGGCTGATCATCGACTGCAGCGGCATCGGCAGCGGGCCCGGGCTGTCGGCGCCGCGATCCCAGGCATCGGTCCACACCGAGCGCAGCTGCCGCGCCGGCTTGCCAGTACGGCTGCGGGAGCGGACGGCGTCGCGCGAGGAAGCCGCGATCATCTTCTCGCGGAAGATCTCCGATGTTTCGGACTCGACGGTGGAAAGCCAGATCGAGCCGGTCCAGGCGCCGGCCGCGCCCATCGCCATGCACGCCGCCATCTGCCGTCCGGTCATGATGCCGCCCGCCGCCAGCACCGGGACGTCGCGGATGGGCTTGATCGCCTTGATCACCTCGGGCACCAGCACCATGGTGGAGACCTCGCCGCAATGGCCGCCGGCCTCGGTGCCTTGCACCACCAGGATATCGACCCCGGCCGCCACCTGCCGCAGCGCATGTTCCTTGGCGCCGACCAATGCCGCCACCGGCACGTCGTGTTTCTTCCCCATCTCGACCATCGCCTTCGGCGGCACGCCGAGCGCGTTGGCGATCAGCCGGATCGGATGGCGAAATGAAACCTCCAACACGTCCAGCGCCATCTGCGCGTCGTAAGGCTGCGGCTGGTTATCGGCGACATTGCTGGTCGTCAGCTCCACGCCATATTTCTTCAGCAAGCTGCGGGTGAAATCGCGATGCGCCGGCGATATCCGCGTCTCCAGGTTTTTCCAGGTGACGTCCTTTTCGCCCGCGGTCGACATATTCTCCGGGATCAGCACGTCGAGACCGTAAGGCTTGCCGTCGACGTGATCGTCGATCCATTTTAGTTCCTGCTCGACGGTCTCGGGCGAATGCTGGGTGGCGCCCAACACCCCGAAGCCGCCGGCGCGGCTGACCGCGGCCACTACATCGCGGCAATGGCTGAACGCCAATAGCGGGAACTCGATTCCCAGCATGTCGCAGATCGGCGATTTCATGCATCCCTCCCTGGGGCGTGGCCCTTGTCGCGGGCCTTGGCGGGAAGGCTAGCGCATTACGGGAGCTAAAGCCAAGCGGGCTGCAGACAAAAGCCTCATCCGGAGGAGCGGCGTCTTCGCCGCGTCTCGAAGGATGACCGCGGTTGGGGCATTCATGGTTCGAGACGGCGCAAGAGCGTCTCCTCACCATGAGGGATGAACATTCCACCTCGCAAAATATGCGCCTCAAGTCGGACGTTTTGTCCCTTGCACTTTGATCTCTCGGCAGGAATGCTGTTCGCAACAAATCAAGAATCTCAGGGAGCTAAACCGATGTCCGCCTTGCAGACCGCATCCAGCAAAAGCGCCGCAGCAGGGATTGAAAGGTATGATGCGGTCGTGGTCGGCGCGGGATTTGCCGGGCTATATTTGCTGCACCGGTTACGCGGGCTCGGCCTGTCGGTCCGGGTTTACGAACAGGGCGATGGCGTCGGTGGCACCTGGTACTGGAATCGTTACCCCGGCGCGCGCTGCGACGTCGAGAGCATGCAATATTCTTATTCCTTCTCGGAGGAACTGCAGCAGGAATGGGACTGGAGCGAGCGCTACGCGCCGCAGCCGGAGATCTTGAAATACGCCAACCACGTCGCCGACCGGTTCAGCCTGCGGCCGGATATCGTGTTCAACGCCAGGGTCGACCAAGCCGAGTTCGACGAGAGCAATAATATCTGGTCGGTGACCACATCGCAGGGGGACGAGACCAGGACCGTGACCGCGACCTACGTCATCCTCGCGACCGGGTGCCTCTCCAATGCACGGGTGCCCGACATCAAGGGGCTGAAAGATTTCAAGGGTGAGGTCTACCACACCGGCCACTGGCCGCATCATCCCGTCGACTTCACCGGCAAGCGGGTCGCGATGATCGGCACCGGGTCGTCGGCGATCCAGTCGGTGCCCGTGATCGCCGCGCAGGCCGCCCATCTCACGGTATTCCAGCGCACCGCGAATTTTTCGATTCCCGCCCGCAACGCGCCGCTGACGCCGGAAGAGCGTGAGAAATTCCGCTCCAACTATCCGGAAATCCGCCGCGCCGCCCGCGAGGACATGCGCAACGGCATCTACCAGGAATTGCCCGATCGCGGCGCGCTCGACGATGGCGACAACGAACGCCGCGCCCGCTACGAAGCACGGTGGGCCCGCGGCGGGCTAACCTTCACCGCGACCTACAACAACATCGCGCTCGACCAGGCCGCCAACGACACCGCCGCCGATTTCGTCCGCGAAAAGATCGCTGAAATTGTAAAAGATCCGGCGACGGCAAAGCTGTTGCAGCCGAACGATCATCCGATCGCCTCCAAGCGGATCTGCGTCGATACCGATTACTACGCGACCTACAACCGCCCTGATGTCACGCTGGTCGATATCAAGTCCGATGGGATCGAACAGGTATTGCCGCACGCGGTACGCGCCAACGGCCGTGATTACGAGGTCGACGCGCTGGTGCTGGCTACCGGCTTCGACGCCATGACCGGGTCGGTGGCCAAAATCGACATTCGCGGCCGCAGCGGCGTCACCCTGAACCGGAAATGGGCGGAGGGGCCGCGCACCTATCTCGGCCTGATGAGCGAAGGTTTTCCGAATCTGTTCATCATCACCGGGCCCGGCAGTCCCTCGGTGCTGTCGAACATGATGGTGTCGATCGAGCAGCATGTCGACTGGATTACCGATTGCATCGGCTATCTCAGAGATCGCGGCGACGCGACCATGGAAGCCGAGCGCGACGCCGAGGACAAATGGGTCGCCCATGTCAACGAGGTCGCCTACGGCACGCTCTATCCGCAGGCCAATTCCTGGTACATGGGCGCCAATATACCCGGCAAGCCGAGGATATTCATGCCTTACATCGGCGGCGTCGGCGTCTATCGCCAGATCTGTAACGACGTCGCGGCGAAGGACTATGAAGGTTTCAGGGTGACGGGGGCGGCGGAGCGGAAGCGGACGGCGGTATTTTAGGGTACCGCCAACCTTGAAGTTCGTTATGTCCGGGCTTGTCCCGGGCATCCACGACCTTAACTGCCTAGGTGCAAAAAGAACGTGGGTGGCCGGGACAAGCCCGGCCATGACGAAACAAACTTGGAGCCCTTCATGACCGACGCCCCCGCCGATTCGAACGCCTACGTACCGCCCAAAGTCTGGACCTGGGACAAGGAGAGCGGCGGCCGGTTCGCCAACGTCAACCGTCCGATCGCGGGCAAGACCCACGACAAGGAGCTCCCGGTCGGCAAGCATCCGTTTCAGCTCTATTCGCTGGCGACCCCGAACGGACAGAAGGTCACCGTCATGTTCGAGGAACTGCTGGCGGCCGGCCATAAGGGCGCCGAATATGATGCCTGGCTGATCCGGATCGACGGCAATCAGTTCGGCAGCGGCTTTGTCGAGGTCAATCCGAATTCCAAAATTCCGGCGCTGATGGACCGCAGCGGGCCGACGCCGATCAGGGTATTCGAATCAGGTTCGATCCTGCTTCATCTCGCCGAAAAGTTTGGTGCCTTCCTGCCGGCGAGCGGCCAGGCCCGCGCCGAATGCCTGTCGTGGCTGTTCTGGCAGATGGGCAGCGCGCCCTATCTCGGCGGCGGTTTCGGGCACTTCTACGCCTATGCGCCGACCAAGATCGAGTACGCCATCAACCGCTTTGCGATGGAAGTGAAGCGCCAGCTCGACGTGCTCGACCGGCGGCTCGCGGACAACGAGTTTCTGGCGGGCGCTGAATACACCATCGCCGACATCGCGGTGTGGCCGTGGTACGGCGGGCTGGCGAAGGGCCTGCTGTATAATGGCGGCGAATTCCTGTCGGTGCAGGATTACAAGAATGTGCAGCGCTGGACCGACGCCATTGCCAAGCGCCCCGCGGTAAAGCGCGGCCGCATCGTCAACCGCGTTTCCGGCGATCCGGCCAACCAGCTCCATGAGCGCCACGACGCCGGCGATTTCGACACCAACACGCAGGACAAGATCGGCGAGGCGGCGAAGGCGTAGTCAGTGTAGGGCTGATTAGGCGCAGCCGTAATCCGCCGCTCCGCGCGTGTTGCACGGCGGGTTACGGCTTACGCCTGACCCGCCCTACTTTTTGACGCCCTCCGCGGTCGGAAACACCACGCGATCGTCGGTGCGGCAATAGCGATCCGCGAACATGCGGCCGATCGGGTGATAGTGCTCCATGTGCACGCGCATCGACGAAGGATCCCACAATTCGTCGCGGATATGGAAATTGACGCCTTCGCCCATGATCAACAGGCGATTGCCTTTCACGTCCATGGTTTTCCAGACCTTGCACTCCATCGCCCATGGCGCATCGGCGAGGCGGGGCACCGAGATCTTGGAGGAGGGCGGCGAGTTTCAGGCCGAGATAGTCGGGCTCGCCGACATCGGGAGGGAAATCGCCTGAGGTCTCATGCATTGCCTGCGCCAGCGGCTCGTCGGTCATATGGACCACGAATTCGCCGGTTCGCTCGACATTGATCGCGGTGTCTTTCACGCGTGCCGTTCGGGACGCACGTTCGAAGCGAACATGCAGAGCGGTGGATCCTCGCAGAACACGTTGAAGAAGCTGAACGGCGCGGCGTTGACCACCCCGGTGGGGCCGATCGTCGTCACCCAGGCGATCGGCCGCGGCAGCACGAAACCGGCGAGGATCTTGTAGCGATCGCGCGGCGCGAGATCTTGAGGCGTGTATTCCATTGCAGAGCTCCAGGGGAGGGGCTGTAGGGTGGGCAAAGCGAAGCGTGCCCACCATCTCGATTTGTGCTGGCGATGTGGTGGGCACGGCGCAAGAGCGCCTTTGCCCGCCTTACGGCGTCGCTGCCGAAATGCGGCGAAGCAATCCCTACGGCATGCTCAGTTCATGCCGGCCGACCACCATCCAGTGCACTTCATCCGGCCCGTCGGCAAAGCGCAGATGGCGCACGTCCTGGTACATTTCGGCGAGCGGGGTCCATTGCGAGATGCCGGTGGCGCCGTGCATCTGGATCGCCTGGTCGATGATCTTGCAGGTGCGTTCCGGCACCATCGCCTTGACCATGCTGACCCAGACCCGTGCTTCCTTGTTGCCGAGCACGTCCATCGCCTTGGCGGCCTTCAACACCATCAGCCGCATCGCCTCGATCTCGCAGCGCGCCTGCGCGATGATCTGCAGGTTGCCGCCGAGATGGGCGATCTTCTTGCCGAAGGCTTCGCGGGTCAGCCCGCGCGACACCATCAGGTCGAGCGCCTTTTCGGCCTTGCCGATCGTGCGCATGCAGTGATGGATGCGGCCGGGCCCGAGCCGGACCTGCGAGATCTCGAAGCCGCGGCCCTCGCCGAGCAGGATGTTCTCCTTCGGCACCCGCACATTGTTGAAGCGCAGATGCATGTGACCGCGCGGCGCGTGATCGTGGCCGAACACATGCATCGGCCCGATGATCTCGACGCCGGGGGTGTCCTTGGGCACCAGGATCTGCGACTGCTGCTTGCTCGGCGCCGCGTCCGGATTGGTCTTGACCATCACGATCATGATCTTGCAGCGGGGATCGCCGAGCCCGGAGATGTAATATTTCTCGCCGTTGATCACCCACTCGTCACCCTCGAGCCTGGCGGTGGTCGAGATGTTCTTGGCGTCGGAGGAGGCCACGTTGGGCTCGGTCATCGCATAGGCCGAGCGGATCTCGCCGGCCAGCAGCGGCTTCAGCCATTTGTCCTTTTGCGCCTTGGTGCCGACCCGCTCCAGCACTTCCATGTTGCCGGTATCCGGCGCCGAGCAGTTCATGGTTTCCGAAGCCAGCGGGTTCTTCGCCAGTTCGACCGCGATGTAGGCGTAATCCAGATTCTTCAGGCCCTGGCCGGTCTCGTCATCGGGCAGGAAGAAATTCCACAGGCCCACTTCCTTGGCCTTTGCCTTGGCCTTGCCGAGCACCTCGAGCTGGCCGTCGGTGAAGCTCCAGCGGTCCTTCTTGTCCTCGCCGAGCCGGTAAAACTCGACCGACATCGGATCGACGGTTTCCCGGATGAATTTCTTGACGTGCTCGTACAGCGGCCGGACTTCGTCCGACATCCGCAAGTCGTTGAGCTCCTCGCCGGGATTGAGGTTGTAGGTCGTGGTGCGGGGAATATAGGCGTGCTTCATCTGGCTCTCCCATTAGCGCGGTCTGGGCGCGTATTATTGTTGTGCGGGCGCGCGGCGCGTTGGGAGACAATCTAGACGGCGAAGCAGGGGATGTACAAGCTGAAGCGAGACGCGGAATTTCCGTCCGGCGGTAAGTCCGCCGGCCATCGCATAAATTAACGGCGCGGACGGCGCTGGCCCTGCTGACTCACCGGAATCCGGATCGGCACGAGCACCGGCGGCGGCCGAAGCGCGCGCCCGGTCGCTGCGATGACGTCACTGGTGAGCCGCCCGATCGGCGCGATCAGCTTGCGCAATTTGTTCTGGAAACGCCCACGCGTCCTGGATGAAGACATGACCCCCACCTTGCTGAAATCGCCCGCATTTCGGGCCGGTCTGGAAGCTCTAATTTAGGGAGGAATGCGGCCATTGCGAGCCGGCGCCGCAATATTTCTGGTGAGTACCGGCCATGCCGAAAGCAGATGACTCACGTGGCTGATGCCGTGGCGTGACCGCTTAACGCCAAGCGGAACGGCGCGCGAAATGTGCGCGGCGAGGCCGACCTGTCATCGCTCCCGCGCACGTGCGTCGAACGCGCTCAGCACCGCCAGCGTCATCGCCTTGACCCCGGTTTCGATGGTGGGCCTCGGCACCGGCGCGAATAGCGGGGAGTGGTTGCCGGGCAATGGCGGGATGGCGCCCTTGGCCGCTGCGGCGACCTGTTCCGGTTCGTAGACGCCGATATTGAAGAACATCGAGGGCACGCCCGCGCCGGCATATTCGGAGAAATCCTCACTCGCGGTGACCGGTTGCGAAACCCGCGCCTTGTCGCCGAACGCGGCCTTCAGCACCTTGGCGGCGGTCGCGACGACGTCAGGGTCGTTCATCACGGCCTTGGCGCCCTCGGTAATTCTGATTTCCGGCGGCGGGGCATCGGACATCGCGGCCGCCTGTTTGGCGGTTCGTTCGATCCCGGCCCATAATTTGGCGCGGACCTCCGGCTTAAAGGCGCGGATGGTCCCGGCCAAGCGCACGTCGTCGGGGATGATGTTGGCGGCGGTGCCGCCGTGGATCGCACCGATGCTGAGCACGCCGAACTCGGTCGGGTCCTTTTCGCGGCTGATCACGCTTTGCACGTCGACGACAAAGCGCGCCGCGATCATCACGGGATCGATGGTCGAATGCGGCGACGCGCCGTGACCGCCGCGGCCGTGGAACGTGATTTCGAGCAGGTCGGCAATCGATGAGCCGACGCCGTCGCGATAGCTGACGCTGCCATAGGAGCCGGCGCCGTCATGCAGGCCGAACGCCACGTCCGGCTTGGCAAATCGCGTGAACAGGCCGTCCGCCAGCATCGCCCTGGCCCCCTCGACCGCTTCCTCCGCCGGCTGGGCGATGAACATCAAGGTGCCGTGCCACTGGTCCTTCAACCCGATCAGCGTCCCGGCGGTGCCGACCCAGCTCGCCATGTGAATGTCGTGGCCGCAGCTGTGGGCCACAAATGTCTCGCGGCCGAACCAGGTCGCCTTGTCATGGCTGGCATAGGGCAGGCCGGTCTTTTCTTCCATCGGCAATGCGTCCATTTCGGTCCGCACCATGACGGTCGGACCGTCGCCGTTCTTGTAAATCGCGACCAGCCCGGTCTTGCCGACTTTTTCCGTAACGTCGAAGCCCAGCTCGCGCATCTCGGCGGCGAGTTTTGCGGCGGTCTTCACCTCCTGAAAGGCAATTTCCGGATGGGCGTGGATATCCTTGTAAAGCGCGTCGAGCTTTGGATAGCTGCTCTCGATCGACGCCTCGATCGCGGGCTTGAGCTTGACGACATCGAGTTCGGCCCGGGCCGGGACCGGCGCGATCGCGGCAAGGGAAGCGGACAGCAGCAGGCACTTCGCGGCTTTGGTCATGATGCTGCACTCCCGAAACGTCTGGCTCTGACGGCCTGATCGGGTGCAGCTTAATCCGCTATCAGCCTCTGATAAAGAGGCAGTTTCAATCCACGCCAGGGTTGTGAAGGCCGAATGCGCGGCCCGTTCGCTGCCCGGGACTGTCGGCCGGCGTGATCACCAACGACATCCAAAAGGTGCCGAAGTTCACCTTCGGCCTCGATATGCCGATGAAACTGCGCGGGCCCAAACTACAACGGCAACGTCATCCCGGAGGTGCGCGCCATCTTCGGCGCACCTCGAAGGATGATGTTCAACACCGTGCCCGTGCCCATCCTTCGAGGCGCGCAAGAGCGCGCACCTCAGGATGTCGGTGGCGCGGGTAAGAGAATACGGCGACTGTCGCCGATCTCAGCCCATCCAGTGCATGGCGCACAGCTTGTTACCGTCGAGATCGCGGAGATAGGCCAGATACATCTTCCCTGCCGAGCCCTCGCGGATGCCGGGCGGATTTTCACAGGACGTGCCGCCAAGCGCGACGCCGGTCGCGTGCCAGGCGTCGGCCTGCTCGGCCGATTTGCAGAAAAAACCGATCGTGCCGCCATTGGCGATCGTCGCGGGCTGGCCGTTGATCGGTTTCGAGACCAGGAACGTGCCCGTCTTGGTCCGATAGGCAATCCGATGGCCGTCCACAATCGCGGGCCGCACCTCGAGCGTACCAAGCAGCGCGTCGTAAAATTCCTTGGCTTTGTCCAGATCGTTGGTTCCGACCATCACATGCGAGAACATGGTTTAGCTCCTCCCTTTTGGTTTTTTCACGAAGATTTCGCGGCATCGTCGCCGCGTCATTCCGGGTTCGCGCTTCGCGCCCGGAATGACGAAACAGAATCTAAAACGCGGTGTACCCGCCGTCGATGACAAAACAATCCGCGGTGTGATAGCTCGACGCGCGGCTCATCAGATAGACCGCGATGCCGCCGAAATCGGAGGGCTCGCCGAAGCGGCGCACCGGGATCCGCGGCATGACATTGGCGACGAACTTGTCATTGCCCATCAAGCCCGCGGTCATATCGCTCCTGATCCAGCCGGGCAGGATGGCGTTGGCGGTGACGCCGTAGCGCGCCAGTTCGACCGCCAGCGCGCGGCACAGCGCGTTCAGCGCTGCTTTGGTGCCGGCGTAATGTTCGTTGCGCGCGGTACCAAACAACGAGGCAAGGCTGGACGTCGCGACCAGGCGGCCGAATTTGTCGCCGGCCTCGGCACGCTCGGTCATATGGCGCGCGGCAGCCTGGAACACGTGGAATACGCCGTCGAGATTGGTCGCGAACATGGTGCGCCATTCCTCCTCGGTACGGTCGATGAAAGCGCGCCGTCCACCGCCGCCGATGCCCGCATTGGCAAAGCAACCATCGACCCGGCCGAGCGCGTCCAAGGTCGCCGCCATCGCGGCCTTCACCGAGGCGGGATCGGCCACGTCGCAGATCCGGGTCTCGACCTTGCCCGACCCGCTCGTCAGGGTCGCGGCGGCCTTCTTGTTCTTGTCGGCGTTGCGGCCCCAGATCGAGACACTGCACCCCGCCGCATGGAGCGCCTGCGCGATGCCGAGGCCGATACCGCCATTGCCGCCGGTAATGACCGCGACGCGGCCGGAGAGATCGAAAATATTTTGGGAAGTCATGGCGCGTTTCCCTTTCCTTATTATTCGGCTCCGCGTCTTAAGCAGCCCGAAGCGGCTTCGCAAGCATGGACAAGCTGGTCCGAAAAATCAAATATGGTCCGAGCGTTCGGACATGACCCGCCGCGAATTCCATAGAGCGGGCAAAAATCTTGCGAGGAAACCATGCAGTTCAAGCACGTTACGCTGGAGTTCGACGGCCTTGTCGCCGTCCTCAAGCTCGACCATCAGGAAGTCATGAATGCGGTATCGATGGACATGCTCGGCGGCCTCGCCGAGGCGCTCGACGCGATCGACGACAAGCGCGACGAGGTGCGTTGCCTGGTCCTGACCGGCGCCGGACGCGCGTTCTGCACCGGGGCCAATCTGCAGGGTCGTAACAACCAGAAGCCCGGCCGAAGCAATGCCGGTGCAACGCTCGAAACTGGATTTCACCCGTTCCTGCGGCGGCTGCGCAATCTGCATTGCCCGATCGTGACGTCGGTGAACGGACCGGCGGCGGGCGCCGGCATGAGCTTCGCGCTGATGGGTGACATGATCCTGTGCGCCCGTTCGTCTTATTTCCTGCAGGCGTTCCGTCGCATCGGCCTGGTGCCGGATTGCGGCTCGACCTGGATCCTGCCGCGTATGATCGGCAAGGCGCGCTCGGTCGAATTGTCGCTGATGGGAGAAAAGCTGCCGGCGGAGAAGGCGCTGGAATGGGGCCTCGTCAACCGGGTGTGCGACGATGCGACGCTGATGGAAGAGACCATGAAGCTGGCGCACGATCTCGCCAATGGCCCGACGGTGGCGCTGTCGCTGATCCGCAAACTCTATTGGGACAGCCCGGACAATTCGTTCGAGGATCAGCTCGACCTCGAATTCCAGTCGCAGCGCACCGCCGGCGCAACGGCCGATTTCAAGGAGGGCGTCACCGCGTTCCTGGAAAAACGGCCCGCGAAATTTCAGGGCAAATGATCGAGGCCGAACTCGGGCGTTGCGTCGCCGCGTGGTGTCCGGGGGCGACCGGCGTGACCGCGGCCGAGAAACTTTCCGGCGGCGCCAGCCAGGAGACCTGGTCGTTCGACATCGTGCATCCCGGCGGCAATATCGGCGCCATCCTGCGCCGCTCGCCGCAGGGCTATGGCGCGGCGCCGACCCGGGCCGCCGGGCTCGATGCCGAGGCGGCGTTGATGCAATTGGCGCACGATGCCGGCCTGCCGTCGCCAAAAGTGATGCATGTGCTGCGGCCGGATGACGGCCTCGGCACCGGCTTTGTGATGACGCGGATCGCGGGCGAGACCATCGCGCGCAAGATCCTGCGCGACGCGCAATATGCCGAAGCGCGCCCGCTGCTGGCGCGCCAGCTCGGTGAAGTCGCGGCCGGCATCCACGGCCTCGATGCATCGCAGCTGCCGGCATTGCGGCGGATGAGCGCCGCCAGGGAAATCGCCGACCTTGGTCGCGAATACCGCGGCTATGGCTGGCCGCGGCCGGTATTCGAACTGGCGCTGCGCTGGTTGCGCGAGCACGATCCCGGTCCTTCCGACGAGGTGACCCTCGTGCATGGCGATTTCCGCCACGGCAACCTCATCATCGGCCCCGACGGCTTGCGCGCGGTGCTGGATTGGGAATTGGCGCATCTCGGCGATCCCATGGAGGATCTCGGCTGGATCTGCGTCAATTCATGGCGGTTCGGCGAGATCGACAAACCGGTCGGCGGGTTCGGCTCGCGCGAGGAATTGTTTGCCGGCTACGAGGCGGCCGGCCGCAAGGTCGATGCTGACAGGGTGATGTTCTGGGAAGTCATGGGCACGTTACGCTGGGGCGTAATGTGCTGCGGCATGATGCAGCGTTTTCGCGCCGGGCCCGACCATTCGATGGAACGCGCGATGATCGGGCGGCGCGCGTCGGAAACCGAGATCGATTTACTGCGGTTATTGGCGCCGCGGGGAGGATAGATGCAGGACGAGCCGACACCCACCGAACTGATCAAGGCCGTCGCCGACTTTCTGCGCAACGAGATCGCGCCCGTAATGAAAGGCCACCACGCGTTCAAGCTCCGGGTCGGCATCAACGCGCTCGATCTGGTGACGCGGCAATTGGCGCTGCAGCAGGGAAGCGATGCCGCGGAGGTCGGGCGGTTGCATGATTTGCTCGGCGATCGAAGGCCCGCTCGGCGAGCTCAATCAGGCGCTAGCTGATCGCATCGCCAGCGGCGAGGTCGATCTCGAACAAGCCGGGTTGGCCGAACATCTCTGGCAAACCACGATGGACAAGCTCGCCGTCGATCAGCCGAATTATGCGTCGTACAAGAGGGAGTTGGCAAACAAATAAGAGTGGTCGTCATTCCGGGCCTGCGCCAAGCGGCGTACCCCGGAATGACGAGGTGTTTTTGCCAACGACGGCAGCGTCACTTCCCCAGCCATTTTGGCGCGCGCTTCTCCGAAAACGCTTTCGGGCCCTCGATGTAGTCCTGCGACGCCGCCATCGCCTTCACCGCCGGGTAGTCGCGCTGCTCGGCCATGGCCTGTTCGAGCGAGACCGCCATTCCCATTTGCATCGCCTGCTTGGAAGCGCGGATCGACATCGGCGAGTTCTTGGCAATGGTCTCGGCCCAGCGCTCGGCGGTCTCCATCAACTGGTTCAGCGGAACCACCTCGTTGACGAAGCCGAGTTCGAGGCCTTCCTTGGCCGAGACATGGCGCGCGGTCAGGATCATGCCCATCGCGCGCTTCAGGCCGATCTGGCGCGGCAGCCGCTGCAGGCCGCCGGCCAGTGCGGCGAGGCCGACTTTCGGCTCGGGCAGTGCGAAGGTTGCGTTTTCGGAGGCGATGATGAGGTCGCAGGCCAGCGCCACCTCGAAGCCGCCGCCCATCGCGACGCCGTTGACCGCGGCGATGATCGGCTTGTTGCAATCGAACCGCGTGGTGAGGCCGGCAAAGCCGCCCTTGTCCCAGCCGCGCTTGCCGCCGGCGGCCTGCCATTTCAGGTCGTTGCCGGCGCAGAACGCCTTGTCGCCGGCACCCGTAACGATCGCGACCCATTGTTCCGGATCGGCGGCGAAATCGTCGAACACCTTGTTGAGCTCGAAATGCGCGTCGATGTGCATCGCATTGTACACTTCCGGGCGCGACAGCGTGACGATCGTGATCGGCCCCTTGCGCGTCACCTTGGAAAATTTGAGATCCATGTTTGCTCGCTCCCTGTTTGCGTGCGGTCTTTTTCTGCGTCGAGGAATTTCGCTTGCCATCCTAGCGCGGCGGTGGCCGACGTTGCCACCCCATTACGCCGGCCGGCTATGCGTCACAAGCCGCATGGCTCCGGCCGCATCGGCTTGCTTGACTTGGGTGCCGTCTTCTCAGCTAATCGCCGATGCGCGAGCTTCGCCGACGCGGGTCCGTCGCCAACGAAAACAAGCAACAGTTCGGGAGGATCGCCTTGGATTTCGCATTGCCGGCCGACCTTGTCGCCTATCTCGATGAACTCGATCGTTTTATCACCCGCGAGATCAAGCCGCTCGAGGAGGCCGATGACAACATCCGCTTCTTCGACCATCGCCGCGAATGGGCGCGCACCGATTTCGACAAAGGCGGCCTGCCGCGCCATGAATGGGAAGCGCTGCTGCGCAAGGCCAAAAACCTTGCCGATGCCGCCGGACATCTGCGGTTTGCGATCCCTAAGCGCTATGGCGGCAAGGACGGTTCCAATCTCTGGATGGCCGTGATCCGCGAGCATTTTGCGTCGAAAGGCCTCGGCCTGCACAACGATTTGCAGAATGAGCATTCGATCGTCGGCAATCTGCCGCTGGTGACGATGCTCGATCGCTACGGCCGCGACGACCAGAAGGACATGATCGAGGGTTCGATCACGGGTAAATACCGCATCACCTTCGGCCTGACCGAGCCTGAGCACGGCTCCGATGCGACCCATATGGAAACCCGCGCGGTGCAGGCTGTGCGGGACGGCGTTGCCGGCTGGGTCATCAATGGCGAGAAGATGTGGACCACCGGCATGCACATCGCCAGCCATTGCGCGCTGTTTGCCCGCACCTCCGGCAATGATGGCGACGCCCGCGGCATCACCTGTTTCCTGGTGCCCGCGCAAAGCCCGGGCGTAAAGGTCGAGGAGTATATGTGGACCTTCAACATGCCGACCGACCATCCGCGAGTCAGTTTTACCGATGTGTTCGTGCCTGACGACGCGCTGTTCGGCGAGATCGGGCGCGGATTGTCGCTGGCGCAATGTTTCGTCCACGAGAACCGGATCCGGCAGGCGGCGAGTTCGCTCGGCGCCGCCGTTTATTGCATCAACGAGAGCGTCAGGTACGCCCGTGAGCGCAAGCCGTTCGGCAAGGCGCTGGCGGAAAACCAGGCGATCCAGTGGCCGCTGGTCGAACTGGCGACCCAGGCTGAGATGCTGCGGCTGTTGATCCGCAAGACCGCGTGGGAAATGGACCAACTGACCCAGGCCCAGGTCGAACACACGCTATCGGACAAGGTTTCGATGTGTAACTTCTGGGCCAACCGTTTGTGCTGCGAGTCCGCCGACCGCGCCATGCAGGTGCACGGCGGCATGGGCTATTCGCGCCACAAGCCGTTCGAACACATCTACCGCCATCATCGCCGCTACCGCATCACCGAAGGCAGCGAGGAAATCCAGAAGCGCAAGGTGGCGGGGTTCCTGTTCGGCTACATGGGCGCGGGCAAGCATTGAGATCGGGTACGGGGTCTACTCCACGTCGTCCCCGCGAAGGCGGGGATCCAGTAATTACTGCCGGTCATGAATCGCGAGCGCTCTGGAATACTGGATCACCCGCCTTCGCGGGTGATGACGTTGTTTTCTGGAATAACGCCCGGCCTCCGCGGGGACGACAGCAAACGCGATCGTTTTAACCCCGCGACGCGCGATCCTTTTCGTTCTGCGCCTTGATCAACTCCCGCGCCTGGTTCCAGTCGGCATCCGACCAGTCGCGGAGCTGATAAAAATTGCCGCCCATCGCCAGCGCCTGGCCGCCGTCCATCGCGATGGTCTCACCGTTGATCCAGTCGCAACCGCCGGAGATCAGGAACACTGCGAGGTTCTGCAGCTCTTCCATGGTGCCGACCCGGCCCATCGGGTTCATTGCCTTGGTGCGTGCGCCGGCCTCGTCGCCCGGCTTGATGCGTTTGCTCATGCCTTCGGTCGGGATTTCACCGGGTGCGATGGTGTTGAGCCGGATGCCGTAATGGCCCCATTCCGCCGCCAGCGACATGGTCATGGCGTGGATCGCGGATTTGCTCATCGCCGACGGCACCACATAGGGCGAGCCGTTGCGGACCCAGGTCACGGTGATCGACACCACGTTGCCGCGCTGTTTGGCGGCGATCCAGCGCCGTCCGATCGCGTGGGTGACATAGAAGGTGCCGTGCATCACGATGTTGGCGACCGCGTCGAAACCTCGCGGGCTGAGCTCTTCGGTGCGCGAGATGAAATTGCCCGCGGCATTGTTGATCAGGTCGGTGAGGGGACCGTCGGCCCAGATCTGTTCGACCATTTCGTCGACCGCGAGCGCGTTGCGGATGTCGACGCCATGGCTGATCACGCGGCCGCCATGTTCGCCCATCAATTCGGTGGCGGTCTCGTCGCACACCGCCTTACGGCGACCGCAGATGTGAACCTCGGCGCCGAGTTGGAGGAAGCGGCCGGCCATCGATTTGCCGAGACCGGTGCCGCCTCCGGTCACCAGAATGCGTCGCCCGACGAGAAGCTGATCGTTGAACATCGTTTCCACCCGCGAGAGATTGTTGATTGCTTGATTGACTAAATCCGGACAACGCCGTTCTGTAAAGCAGAAGAAAGAAATACAGCGGAGGAGATGTCCGATGGAAGACCGCGTCTCGATATCGATCACGGACGGCGTCGCCGATGTCCGCCTGGTGCGCGCCGACAAGATGAACGCGCTCGACGCCGCGATGTTCGAGGCGCTGGTGGCGGCGACCGAACGGCTGTCCCGCGAGAAAGGGCTGCGTGCGGTAGTATTGTCCGGCGAGGGCCGGGCGTTCTGCGCCGGCCTCGACATGGGACGTTTCGCCGCGATGAAGGAAAGTGGCGGCAACGGCATCGCCGGCGGCGAGAAGCGCGATCTGACCATCCGCAGCCACGGCCTCGCGAATTTTCCGCAGCAGGCGGTGTGGGGCTGGCGTCAATTGCCGGTGCCGGTGATTGCGGCGATCCAGGGCGTCGCGTTCGGCGGCGGCTTCCAGCTCGCGCTCGGCGCCGACATGCGGTTCCTGGCGCCCGACGCCCGGATGTCCATCATGGAAATGAAATGGGGTCTGGTGCCCGACATGGCGGGAACGCCGATCCTGGCCAGCCTGGTGCGCGACGACATCCTGCGCGACCTGACATTTACGGGACGCATTTTTTCGGCGCAGGAGGCGCTGGGCTATGGGCTGGCGACCAGGGTGACGGATGATCCCCGCGCGGCGGCGTTCGAAGTCGCGCGCGAAATCGCCGGCAAAAGTCCGGACGCGATCCGTGCCGCCAAGCGGTTGCTCAACAAGCTCTCGGTCGATCCCGGTCCGGCCTTGCTCGCTGAGTCCGTCGAGCAGCAGAAGCTCCTGGGCAGCGCTAACCAAAGCGAAGCCGTCCGTGCCAATATGGAAAAGCGCGCGCCGAAGTTTGCGGATGGCTAATCGTCATTCCGGGGCGCGCGCAGCGCGCGCCCGGAATCCATAACCCCTGTGTTGCGGTTTCGTACTTAAAAATCGCCGCAGGGAGTATGAAATCGGGGCCTGCGCCAAGGGGCGCATCCCGGAATGACGAATTTTCCAAAAACCCGACACAAGATCGGAAAACACATGGGCGGAAACTCTCTTTTCCTCGGCATCGTCAGCGGCGAGCGCCAGCGCAATCACGCTGAAATCGCCGATCGCGCGGCGCGCATTGCCGGCGGATTGCACCAGCTTGGCGTCAGGCAGGGCGATAGCGTCTGCGTGCTGATGCGCAACGACATCACGTTCATCGAGGCCGCCTATGCGGCGATGCGGCTCGGCGCTTATGGGGTGCCGGTCAACTGGCACTTCAAGCCGGAAGAGATCAACTACATCCTGCAGGACTCCGGCACCTCGGTGCTGATCGGCCATGCCGACCTGCTGCATCCCTTGCGCGGCGCGATACCGGTCGGGGTGACCGTGCTCAGTGTTCCGCCGCCACCGGAAATTCTTGCGAACTACAAGATCAATCCCGAGCTGCTGGCGCCGCCTGACTTCGCGCTCGATCTGGAAAGCTGGCTCGGCGCGCAGGCGCCCTATAACGGCCCGGTCGTGCCACAACCGCAGAACATGATCTACACGTCGGGCACCACGGGCCATCCCAAGGGCGTGCGCCGCAGCGCGCCAACGCCGGAGCAGGCGGCGGCCGTGCAGCGGATGCGGGCGATGATCTATGGGCTCAAGCCGGACATTCGCGGCCTGCTGCCCGGGCCGCTGTATCATTCGGCGCCGAATTCGTTCGGGCTGCACACCGGCCGGCTCGGCGGCGCACTGGTGTTAATGCCGCGATTCGAGCCGGAGGAGTTTTTGCGCCTGATCGAGACGCAGAAGATCGACACCATGTTCATGGTGCCGACCATGTTCATTCGGCTGATGAAACTGCCGGAGTCGGTCAGGCGCAAATACGACATGTCGTCGCTGCGCCACATCATCCATGCCGCGGCGCCATGTCCGCCCGACGTCAAGCGCGCGATGATCGAATGGTGGGGACCGATCATTTACGAATTCTACGGCTCGACCGAGTCGAGCGCGGTCACCTTCGCCAATTCGGAGGATGCCCTGAAGAAACCCGGCACCGTCGGCAAGATCTCGCCGGGCGCCGAACTGAAATTCATCGGAGACGACGGCGTCGAATTGCCGCAAGGCGCGATCGGCGAAATCTATTCGCGGATCCCGGCCCATCCGGATTTTACCTATCACAACAAACCGGAAAAGCGCGTCGAGATCGAGCGCGACGGTTTTATTACGTCTGGCGATGTCGGCTACATCGACCCGGACGGCTATGTCTTCATCTGCGACCGCAAGCGCGACATGGTGATTTCAGGCGGCGTGAACATCTATCCCGCCGAGATCGAGGCCGCATTGCATGCGGTGCCCGGCGTGCATGATTGCGCGGTATTCGGCATTCCCGATGAGGAGTTCGGCGAGGCGCTGATGGCGGTGGTCGAGCCGGAAGCCGGAGTCCACCTCGAAATTGCCGATATCCGCGCGCAGCTTCGCTCTGCGCTGGCGGATTACAAGGTGCCGAAACACCTCGAAATCCATGGCGCGCTGCCGCGCGAGGATTCCGGCAAGATTTTCAAACGCCGCCTGCGCGATCCCTATTGGGAGCGCGCCGGACGAAGGATCTAGAAGAAGGGCCTCCTGGTGAGGAGCCGCCACCGGGTCCGCGCAAAGCGGCCCGATGACAGGCTGCGCGGCGTCTCGAACCATGGCATCTCGTGTCGCCATCCTTCGTGACGCCGCCGCGGCCGCTCCTCAGGATGAGGTTTTTGTTTTTGAGTGCGGCAGCTCCATCTTGACCTTGCGCTGCGACGCAAAAATTGCGAGTCATATGTCGCCGGGCAAATTCTGGAGCCAAGTGATGTCGTCCCAGATGATGCCTTCCGAGACTGAGTTCCGCGTCACTCGCGGGGAAGACGTTGCCGCGCTCGACGCGCGGCTGCGCGACGATATCCGGCTCCTTGGACGGGTCCTGGGCGACACCGTCAGGGATCAGGAGGGGGCCGATGTGTTCGACCTGGTCGAGCGTATCCGTCAGACCTCGATCCGATTTCACCGCGACGAGGATCGGCTGGCGCGGCGCGAGCTGGAAACCATGCTCGACAGCATGTCGATCAGCGAGACCGTGCGCATCGTGCGCGCATTCAGCTATTTCTCTCACCTTGCCAACATCGCCGAGGACCAGCATAACATCCGCAACATGCGCGAGCGTCCGGGCGTGCTGGCCGATACGTTGGCGCATGCGCGCGACGCCGGCTTCGGCGCGGCGGATCTCCGGCGTTTCTTCGCGGAGGCGCAGGTCAGCCCGGTGCTGACCGCGCATCCGACCGAGGTCCGCCGCAAGAGCACGATGGACCGCGAGATGGAGATCGCCGCGCTGCTCGATCGGCGCGAACGGGTCAGGATGAGCGCGGAGGAGCGCGAGGCCAGCGACGAGCAGTTGCGCCGCGAAGTCGTGACCCTGTGGCAGACCAATCTGCTGCGCCGGACCAAGCTTACCGTGCTCGACGAAGTCGAGAACGGCTTGTCGTTCTACGACTATACGTTCCTGCAAGAGGTGCCGCGGCTGCATTCCTATCTGGAGGACCGGCTCAACCAGGAGCAGGGCGGCGAGCCTGCGGAACTCGGATCGTTTCTCAAGATGGGAAGCTGGATCGGCGGCGACCGCGATGGCAACCCATTCGTTACCGCCGATGTGATGCGCGGGACCCTGCGGCTGCAATCCAGCCTCATCATGAATTTCTATCTCGAAGAGCTGCATCTGCTCGGCGCGGAACTGTCGATGGCGGCGCATCTCGCCGATGTCTCGGAAGAGCTGCGCGCGTTGGCCGAGCGTTCGCCCGATCCGTCGCCGCATCGCAGCGGCGAGCCGTATCGGCTGGCGGTCTCCGGCATCTATGCCCGGCTGACCGCGACCGCGGCGCGGCTCGAGGTCGAAACCACCCGGCCGCCGGTCGGCGAGGCGTCGCCCTACTTGAGCGTCAAGGAATTCAAGGCCGACCTCGACGTACTCGATCGCTCGTTGATGGCGAGTAATTCGCGCGTGATCGCGCGCGGTCGTCTGCGGCTGCTGCGGCGCGCGGTGGATTGCTTCGGTTTCCATCTCGCCCGGCTCGACATGCGGCAGAATTCCGCCGTGCACGAACGCACCGTGGCCGAACTGCTCGATGCCGCGACGCCCGGCATGTCGTATCTGGCGCTGAGCGAGGAGGCGCGGGTCGCGCTGCTCATGAACGAGCTGCGCAGCGCCCGGCCGCTGGCCTCGCCTTACGTCAAGTACAGCGACGAGACCGCGGGCGAACTCGCGGTGTTTCATGCCGCCACCGAGGCCCACGCCAAATTCGGTTCCGACGTCATTCCCCAATGCATCATCTCAATGTGCAAGGGCATGTCGGACATGCTGGAAGTCGCATTGCTGCTCAAGGAAGCGGGCCTGATCCATCCTTCCGGACGCAGCGCGATCAATATCGTTCCGTTGTTCGAGACCATCGAGGATTTGCAGGCATCGTCCGGCATCATGGACCGGATGCTGTCGCTGCACGATTATCGCAAGCTGGTCGACAGCCGCGGCTCGGTGCAGGAAGTGATGCTGGGCTATTCCGACAGCAACAAGGATGGCGGTTTTGTCACCTCGGGCTGGGAGCTTTATAAAGCCGAGATCGGCCTGGTCGAGGTGTTCGAGCGTCACGGCGTCCGGCTACGGCTGTTTCACGGCCGCGGCGGCTCGGTCGGGCGCGGCGGCGGCCCGAGCTATGAAGCAATCATCGCGCAGCCCGGCGGTGCGGTGAATGGGCAGATCCGGATCACGGAGCAGGGCGAGATTATCTCCAGCAAATATTCCAACGCCGAAGTCGGCCGTAACAATCTCGAAATTCTCGCCGCCGCTACCCTGGAGGCGAGCTTGTTGCATCCGCGGCAGAGCGCGCCGCGGAACGAATATCTGACCGCGATGGAGCAGTTGTCGGCGCTGGCGTTCAAGGCCTATCGCGGGCTGGTGTACGAAACCGATGGCTTTGCGGATTATTTCTGGGGCTCGACCGTCATCACCGAAATCTCGACCCTGAACATCGGCAGCCGTCCGGCCTCGCGCAAGAAGACCCGCGAGATCGAGGACCTGCGCGCCATTCCCTGGGTATTCAGCTGGGCGCAATGCCGGCTGATGCTCCCCGGCTGGTACGGCTTCGGTAGCGCCGTCGAAACCTGGATCGCGGAGCATCCGGAGCAGGGCATGCCGTTCCTGAAAGAACTGTACCGGGAGTGGCCGTTCTTCCGCATGCTGCTGTCCAACATGGACATGGTGCTGGCGAAAAGTTCGATCGCGATCGCCTCGCGCTATGCCGAACTGGTGCCCGACGAAGCGCTGCGTGAAAAGATCTTCGGCCGCATCCGGCGCGAATGGCATCTCTGCATCGAGACGCTGCTGGACATCATGGGCCACGAACGCTTGCTGCAAGGCAATCCGCTGCTGGACCGCTCGATCCGCAACCGGTTTCCCTATCTCGATCCGCTCAATCACGTGCAGGTCGAATTGTTGAAAGAACACCGCGCGCAGAATCCCGATGAGCAGGTGCTGCGCGGGATTCAGATCACCATCAACGGGATCTCGGCGGGATTGCGCAATAGCGGGTAGGGAAGATGGTGAGTGGCGAATAGCGAATGGGTCTCCGCGTCATTGCGAGGAGCGAAGCGACGAAGCAATCCAGAGTCACAAAACGCGGCCCCTGGATGCTTCGCTTCGCTCGCAATGACGGAGAGAGTTTGCGGCTCGCCACTCCCTATTCGCTATTCGGCCCCCTCAGCAATTATGCGCGCCCTGCGTTTCCACATACACCGCGTAGAGTGACTGGCTCGCGGTCATGAACAGCCGGTTGCGCTTCTTGCCGCCGAAGCACAGGTTGGCGCAGGTTTCAGGCAGCTTGATCTGGCCGATCCGCGCGCCGTCGGGCGCGAACACCTGCACGCCGTCATAGCCGTCGCCGACCCAGCCCGCGCCGACCCAGATGTTGCCTTCGGTGTCGACCCGCATCCCGTCGGGAAAGCCGGATTTGCCGTCGAGCGTCATGTCGATCAGGGTGCGCGGGTTCGAGAGTTTGTCGCCATTGAGGTCGTATTGCCAGACGATGTTCTTGGCATTGGGATAATGCGTGATACCGGTGTCGCAGACATAGACCTTCTTGTAGTCGTGGCTGAAGGCGATCCCATTCGGCTTGAATGGCTCGTCGGCGACTTTTGTCAGCGCGCCGGTCTGGGCGTCCAGACGATACACCGCTTCCTTCTGGTACGGCTGGACGGTCCCGGTATTGGCCTTCTGGCCTTCGTAAATGCTGATCGCGCCATAGCCGGGATCGGTGAACCAGATCGATTTGTCGTTGGGATGAACCACCATGTCGTTGGGGCCGTTCAGTTGCTTGCCGTTGGCCTGTTCGGCCAGCACCGTGAGTGACCCGTTGTGTTCATAGCGCACCAGCCGGGTTCGCTCGGCGGTGATCTGTCGTCCCTCGAAGTCGAAGGTGTTGCCGTTGCCTTCGTTGGATGGCTTGTGAAACTGCTCGGAGATGTGGCCGTCGTCGTCGAGATAGCGAAGCTGGCGGTTGGCGGGGATGTCGCTCCAGACCAGGTATTGGCCCTGCGCGTTCCAGGCCGGGCCCTCGGCCCACAGGCAACCGGTGTAGAGCCGCTTGATCGAGGTGTTGCCGACCTTGGCCTTGAAGCGCTTCTCGTCGATCACGACGATGTCGGGGTCTGGATAGCGTTGCGGTTCGGCGTTGCGGCCATAGTCGCGCGCGGAAGCTTCGGAGGCGAGCATCGTGGTGGTGGCGGCGAGGGTCGCGGCGCCCTTTAACAGGGTGCGGCGATCGACCCGACCGGCGTCGCCCTGGGGCTGTTGATCAGAATAGGTCAGCAAGCTTGTCATGATTTCCTCCGGCATTTTTTTGTTGGGAGGAAATCATATGCACTCAATCCGGCATAAAGCGGGCGGGTTTTGTTGAGAGCAACCGCAAGATGTGTGGGCCGGCGCTGCGTGGCCATGGTTCGAGACGGCGCTTCGCGCCTCCTCACCATGATGTTTCCGATGTGGGAGACCTCGCCCCATCACCGACCTCATCCTGAGGAGGCCGCATAGCGGCCGTCTCGAAGGATGGCCGCAAGCGCTTGAACGGAGTTCCGGCGTGTTCGCTAGATCGGATCCCAGCTGAACACGTCAGCGGAACGATCCAGCTTGTAGAACGACGGTTTCAAGGCCGGCATGCCGTGCTCGGCGATGGTCTCCGGGGTCCAGCCTTCGCCGCGGTGCACCGAGCGCAGCGGGCGGTTCTGGCTGAACAGGAAAATCTCGTTCATACGCACGCCGAAGATCTGCCCGGTGACGTCCTTGGAGGCATCGCCGAGCAGATAGGCCGCGACAGGCGCGATCTTTTCCGGGCCCATCTGCTTGATCTTCTCGACCCGCGCCTTCTCGGCGTCGGTCTGGGTCGGAATAGTGCCGATCATGCGGCTCCAGGCGAACGGCGAGATGCAGTTGGAGCGCACATTGAACTTCTGCATGTCGAGCGCGATCGATTTCGACAATCCAGCAATGCCGAGCTTGGCCGCGGCGTAATTGGCCTGGCCGAAATTGCCGACCAGCCCCGAGGTCGAGGTGAAGTGCACGAACGAGCCGCTCTCCTGCTCGCGGAACAGCCGCGCTGCGGAGTGCGCGACGTAGAATGAACCCATCAGATGCACCTTGATGACGGCCTCGAAGGCTTCGATGCTCATGCGATGGAAGATCATGTCGCGCAGGATGCCGGCATTGTTGACCACGCCGTCGAGCTTGCCGAAATGATCGGTCGCCGTTTTGACGATCTTGCTCGCCGGAACGGCTTCGGCAACCGTCTCGAAGTTGGCGACCGCGGTGCCGCCGAGCTTCCTGATTTCCTCGACCACTTCCTCGGCCGGCGCAGCACTGCTTCCCGCACCATCCGACGCGCCGCCGGGATCGTTGACCACGACTTTGGCGCCCTCCGCTGCGCAAAGCAGCGCAATCTCGCGCCCGATGCCGCGCCCCGCGCCGGTGACGATGATGACTTTGTCTTGCAACGATTTGGCCATAACGTTTCTCCGGTTTTTGCTCCGTCATTCCGGGATGGTGCGAAGCACCAGACCCGGAATCTCGAGATTCCGGGTTCGCGCTATGCGCGCCCCGGAATGACGGAGAGGGTTATTTCTCGTTCGTGAAAATGATCGTCCCGCTTGCCGCGAACATGCCGCCGACGCCGTGACAAACCGAAATCTTCGCACCCGGCACCTGTGCCGGTGCGATGCCGCGCATCTGGCGCACGCTTTCCTGCAGTGCGTACATGCCGTACATGCCCGAATGCATGTAACTGAGTCCGCCGCCATTGGTGTTGAGTGGCAGCTTGCCGCCGGGGCGGGTGTTGCCGTCGGCGATGAATTTGCCGGTCTCTTCATGCGGCATGAAGCCGAGATCGCCGAGTCCATACAGCGGCAGATGCGCGAAGGCGTCATAGATCATCAGATGGTCGACATCCCCATGCGTGATCCCGGCTTCCTTGAAGGCCATCGGCCCCGCGACTTTGAACGCGCGGGAGGAGTTGAATGTCTCCATCTGGCTGACCATCGGCGTTTCCACGCTCTCGCCGGTGCCGAGGATGTAGACCGGCTTGTTCGGAAAGTCCTTGGCGCGATCGGCCGAGGTCAGGATCAGCGCGCCGCCGCCGTCGGTGACGAGGCAGCATTGCAGCAGGCGGAACGGGTAGGCGATCATCCGGGAATTTAACACGTCGGCGACCGTGATCGGCGTCTTTCATGGTCGCGCGCGGATTCTTCGCCGCCCATTCGCGCTGCACCACCGCGACATTTGCGATCTGCTCGTGGGTGATGCCGTAGGTCTTCATGAAACGCAGCACGGGGATCGGGAACATGCTGGGTGGCCCATAGACCCCGAACGGAGCTTCGAACTGGCCGTTCAGGCTGTCGGGCGGGGTCGAGCGAGGCTGCTTGCCGATCATCGACTTGCCGCTTTCGGCATGGGTGATCAGCACGGTCTTGCACAGCCCGGCCTCGATCGCGGCGGCGGCATGCCGCACGTGCAGCATGAAGGAACAGCCGCCGACCGAGGTGCCGTCGGCCCACGTCGGGGTGATGCCGAGATAATGCGCGATCTGCTGCGGGGTCTCGACCGCGGTGGCGATGCCGTCGATGTCGGACAGTTTGAGCCCGGCGTCGGCGATGGCGTTCAGCGCCGCGTCCGCGTGCAACTGGATCTGCGACATGTTCGGGATAACGCCGAGTTCGGTGGTCTCGGCTGCGCCGACGACCGCAACTTGGTTCCTGCGCATGATGGTTACCCCTTCGCCGGACGGAACAGGGGAAGGGTGATCTTGTCGTCGAGCTTTTCGAACGCGACTTCGAGCTTCATGTCGAGTTCGAGCGCTTCGGGCGTCTGCGGGCAGTCGATGATGTTGCTCATCATGCGCGGGCCTTCCTCGAGTTCGACGACAGCAATCGCATAAGGCGGCGTAAAGCCGGGCGCGGCAGGCCGATGGTTGATGACGTAGCTGTAGAGCGTGCCCTTGCCCGAGGCCTTGAACTGGCTGACCTTGCGTGAGGCGCAGGACGGGCAGAACGGTCGCGGCGGGAAGTAGACATTGGCGCAGGCGTCGCAGCGCTGCAGCCGCAATTCGCCGGCCTTGGTGCCATCCCAGAAATGCTGGGTTTCCGGCGTTGGTTTCGGTCGCGCGCGCGTCGGCTCGGCCATGTCGCTGGTTCCTCCCTGGAGCGGGCTTTTGCCTCGCTGATTTTAACCTTGATGCGACATTGGACCGGGGCGCGTCAACGGTCCAGCTTGGCTGCCGCATGCCGCGTATTCCGGCACGGGCACAATGGATTAGGCCGGGGCGCTTGTGCCCCTCCGACCCCCCTTGTATGGTCCCGCCGCTTTAGAAAACCGGGAGGAATTAGATGTTGAAGGTTACGGGCGCGGTATTGGTTGCGGGGGTGGCATTGGCCACCCAGGCGATGGCGGCCGACGCGCCGGCGGAAATCAAGGTCGGCACGCTTTACGCGTCATCCGGGCGCTACGCGTCGATTTCGATGCCGGTTTTCAACGGTCTGAAGCTCTGGGCCGACCAGAAGAATGCCGAGGGCGGCGTCTACGTGAAGGCGTTCGACAAGAAGATTCCCCTCAAGCTTATTGCCTATGACGACCAGAGCAACACCGCGACCGCGGCCACGCTTTATAATCAGCTCGTCACCCAGGATAAGGTCGATCTGCTGGCCTCCGATTCCGGTTCGGTGCTGACCGCGCCGGCCGCGACCATCGCCCGCGACCGCAAGATGTTCCTGTTCGACCAGACCGGCACCGGCGCCAGCTTCTTCTCCAAGGACAATCCCTACATCGCGCTGATGGCCGATCCGGTCTCGACGGTGTGGCCGAAGCCGGTGGCCGACTTCATCACCCATGACGGTCCGGCGCTCGGCATCAAGAAGATCGCGATTCTGTACGCGACCAACGAATTCACCGGCACCCAGGCCAACGCGTTCCGCAAATTCGTCAAGGATTCCGGCGCGCCGATCGAGATCGTCTACGACCAGGGCGTTCCGACCGAGACCACCAACTACACCGTGATCATCAACAACATCGCCGCCACCAATCCGGACGCGGTGATCCATCTCGGCTTCGCGCCGAACGACATCGCCTTCCTGCGCAACGTGCAGGACGTCGGCACCAACTTCAAAATGCTGTTCTGCATCTATGCCGGCCTCGAGACCGAATTGCTGGAAAAGAACGTCGGCGCCAAGGGCCTCGAGCACGTCTTCACCTACGTGCCGCCGTCGGAGCTGGACTACAAAGTCAATTTCGGCATGGACATGAAGGCGTACAAGGCGGCCTGGGAGAAGGCCTATCCGGACGGCAAGGTCGAGTTCGGCTTCAACGCGGTGGCCGGCTACACCACCGGCCTGGTGATGGAAAAGACCCTCTCGGTTGCGACCAGCCTCGATCAGCTTGAACTGCGCCGCGCCAATTTCAGCCTGTCCAACGAGCTCAAGACCCTCGACGGCACCTACGCGCTGGACGAGATGGGCGGCCAGATCGGCGAATTGACCCCGCTGGGGCAGCTTGAACTCGACGACAAGAACCCCGAGAAGGTCAAGTTCATCTCGATCTATCCGCATGAGACCGCGACCGGCAAGCCGGTCTACCCGCGTCCATGATTGCGTCGCGAACTGAACGCCGGGCGCCGGGAGCGTTGCGTCGATGCTGATCTACGCGCTGGTCGCCGGCGTCCTGTTCGGGCTGTATTTCAGCCTGGTCGGGATCGGGCTCAATCTCGTGTTCGGCGTCATGCGCATCGTCAACCTCGCGCATGGCGACATCCTGATGCTGGGCGCGTTCATCGCGTTCGGCATCGTGAGCATTTTCGGCATCGATCCGTTGTTCGCGGTGCCGCTGGCGTTCGTGGTGTTCGTGCTGGTCGGCGTGCTGCTGTACTGGGTGCTGGTGCCGCGGCTGCAGGGCTCGGTCAATCCGGAGATGCTGTCGATCATCCTGTTCTTCGGCCTGTCGCAGGTGATCGAGGCGATCACCACGATTTTCGCCGGCACCAGCGAACGCTCGATCCAGAGCCGGTTGCTCGGCACGGTGTTTACGACCATCAAGGTCAAATGGTTCGGCGGCAAGCCGGGCGGTGCGGGGCCGATTTCGATCCTGGGGCAGGGGTTTCCGGCGCCCTGGGTGATCGCTGCGGTCACCAGCCTGATCGCGATCGCCTTTGTGTATTTCTATCTCTACCGTACCCGGCTCGGCACCCTGACGCGCGCGGTGATGTCGCGGCGCGACGAGGCGCTGGCGACCGGTATCGACGTCGACCGGGTGTCGGCCGCCGCCTTCGGCATCGGCCTCGGCCTTGCCGCGGTGGCCGGCGTGTTCGCGCCCTTCATGTTCGGTTCGGTGACCCCGGCGTTCGGCGCCGATGCCACCGTCACCTCGTTCGCCATCGTGGTGCTGGGTTCGCTCGGCAATCCCCTGGGCACCGCGCTCGGCGGTGTCGTCTATGGCGTCTGCTACATGATGGTGCAGACCTATCTCAGCTCATGGGCGGATCTGTTGCCGTATGTCCTCCTGATCTTCATCCTGCTGCTGCGGCCGAGTGGCCTGCTTGGGAAGGCGGGTGCGCGTTGCCTAGCACCGTCAAGCATCTGCTGTTCATCGTGGCGCCGCTGATCGTGATCCTGGCGGTGCTGCCGGGCGTCTATCAGAACCATCTGCTGCTCTTTAATTTCGTGATCTTTCTGGTGCTCGCCCAGGGCGTCAACATCATCTACGGTTTTACGGGCTATCTGCCGTTCGGCTATGTCGGCTTCTTCGGCGCCGGGGCCTACGGCTTCGCGATCATGGTGATGCACTTCCAGATGCCCGCGGTGCCGGCGGTTCTGGTCGGCGGCGTGGTCGGTGTGCTGCTCGGGCTGCTGTTGACGCCGCTGCTGCGGCTGTCGGGCGCCTATTTCGCCATCGCCAATCTGGCGGCCTCGCTCGCGGTGTTGCATTTCGTCGCCAACCCGGCGCTGGAAGGCATCACCAAGGGACCGTATGGCGTCTCGCTGACCGGCACCTTTAACCCCAATATGGCCTATGCCGGGGCGCGTGGTGATCCTGGCGTTGACCCTGGCCGGCGTGGTGTACCTGAAGAACTCGCGCTTCGGGCTGGCGTTGCAGGCGGTCCGCGAGGACGCGGTCTCGGCCTCGATGGCCGGGGTCAATGTGGTCAAGATGCGCGTGATCGCGTGGCTGGTGTCGGCGCTGGTCGCGGGTCTCGCCGGCGGCGTCTACGCCTGGTACGTCTCGGTGTTCTATCCGGACAACGTGTTCTCGGGCGATTTCAGCATCTTCGCGATCGTGTTCGCGCTGTTCGGCGGTGTCGCCACCATCACCGGCCCGATCGTCGGCGTCGTCATCCTCTACGGCATCTACAATCTGATCGGGTTCACGACGCCGCAATATTTCCAGCTGATCTATGGGCTGTTGATCATGGGGCTGGTGCTGTTCCTGCCCGCCGGGCTGGTCTCGCTTGCAACGCGAAGGGGCATCAATGTCCCTTGACAGCAAACCGATTCTCACCGTCGGCAAGGTGGTAAAGCGCTTCGGCGGGTTTCACGCGCTCGACGGTCTGACCTTCCACGTCACCCCGGGCGAAATCCTCGGTCTGGTCGGCCCCAACGGCTCCGGCAAGACCACCGCGATCAATGTGATCTCGGGGCTCTACGCGCCCGACGGTGGCGAAGTCATGCTGGATGGCGTGTCGATCGGCGGCATGGCCTCGCACAAGCTGGTGCATCGCGGCATCAACCGGACCTTCCAGGTGCCGAAGCCGTTCATGTCGCTGACGGTGCGCCAGAACATCGACGTCGCTCTGGCCTATGGCCGCGCCTCGGTGACCCCGCCGACCATGCAGGCGCTGCTCGACGAATACCGTCTGGCCGAGGTCGCCGACCGCGCCGGCGGCCGACCTGAACAACGTGCAGCAGAAGACGCTCGACCTGGTGCGCGCGCTTGCGACCCGGCCGCGGCTGCTGCTGCTCGACGAACTCGCGGCCGGGCTCAATCCGACCGAACTCGACTGGATCGCCGGCCGCATCAAGGCGCTGGCCCAGTCCGGCATTGCGATCATCGTGGTCGAGCATCTGATGGGGTTCATCGAGCAGATCACCGACCGGGTCATCGTGATGAATGCCGGCAAGGAGATCTTCGAGGGCACGCTCGCGGTCGCGGTCAAGGTGCCGCAGGTGATCGAGGTATTTTTGGGAGGCGAACATGCCGCCTGAGACTGCCCCCCTGATGAAGGCGGCCGGCGTCGATGCCGGCTACGGCACCATGCAGGTGTTGTGGGGCGTCGATCTCGACGTCCGCCCCGGCGAGACGGTGCTGCTGCTCGGCGCCAACGGCGCCGGCAAGACCACCTTCCTCAAATCGCTGGTCGGCCTGATCGAGGCGCGCGGCGGCAACATCACGCTCGCCGGCAAGGACGTCACCCGGATGCGCTCCAGCGACCGGATGAAGCTCGGCATGACCTACATGTCGGAGCTGGCGGTATTTCCGGATCTGTCGATCGAGGAAAACATTCGGGTCGGCGCGCAGGCGCTCGGCCATGCCGATCCCGGCGCGCGGGTCGAGGAACTCTACGGCATCTTTCCGGTGCTGCGCGACAAGCGCCGCACCCCGGCCTCCAGCCTGTCCGGCGGCCAGCGCAAAATGCTCGGCATTGCCAAGGCGCTGGCGGCCGAACCGAAGCTTTTGGTGATGGATGAACCCTCCGCCGGGCTGTCGCCGCTGTTCGTCAAGGAAGTGCTGCGGATCCTTAGCGATCTGCGCGGAAGGGGCCTTGCGCTATTGATCGCGGAGCAGAATATCGGCTTCCTCGAAGTCGCAACCCGGGTGTTCGTGCTGGAAGGCGGCCGTATCCGATTCTCCGGGTACGGTCGCGGAAATGACCGATAACGAGGCGTTGCGGCGGGCTTATTTCGGATTGAAGTAATGCGAACCATCAGGATTGGATCCGGCGCGGGCTATTCGGGCGATCGCATCGAGCCCGCGCTCGAACTCGCCGAGAAGGGCGACATCCAGTATCTGGTGTTCGAATGCCTGGGCGAGCGCACGGTGGCGCTGGCGCAGCAGGCGCGGATGAAGAATCCCGAAACCGGGTTCGATCCGCTGCTGGAAGAGCGGATGCGCGCGGTGCTGCCGGTCTGCGCCGCCAAGGGCATCAAGATCGTCACCAATATGGGCGCGGCCAATCCGGAGGCCGCGGCGCGCAAGACCGCCGAGATCGCCAGGTCGCTGGGGCTGTCGTCGCTGAAGATCGCCGCCGTGATCGGCGACGACGTGCTCGACGCCTGCAAGGACGGCGACCTGCCGATCATGGAATTCGACGGCACCATCACGCCAGCTCGGCAACCGGCTGCTGTCGGCCAATGCCTATCTCGGCGCCGAGCCGATGGCGCGACGCGCTCAACGGCGGGGCCGACATCGTCATCACCGGCCGGGCCTCCGACCCGGCGCTGTTCCTGGCGCCGATGATCCACGCCTTCGGCTGGGCGATGGACGACTGGAATCTTGCTGGGGCAGGGCACGGTCGCCGGCCATCTGCTGGAATGCGCGGGACAGATCACCGGCGGCTATTTCGCCGATCCCGGCTACAAGGACGTCGAAGGTCTGGCGCGGCTCGGCTTTCCGATCGGCGAAGTCGGCGAGGACGGCGCGCTCGTGATCACCAAGGTGGCGGGCTCCGGCGGCGCGGTGACGGCGCAGACCTGCAAGGAGCAATTGCTCTACGAGGTGCATGATCCCAAACGCTATTTGCAGCCCGACGTGGTCGCGGATTTCTCGGAAGTGAAGGTCGAGGAGATCGGGCCGGACCGGGTGCGGGTCAGCGGCGGCCGCGGCACCCAACGGACCGAGACGCTGAAGGTCTCGGTCGGCTATGTCGACAGCTTCATCGGCGAGGGGCAGATTTCCTATGCCGGACCCGGCGCGTTGGCGCGCGGCCGGCTGGCGCTGGAAATCGTGCGCGAGCGGCTGAAGCTTACCGGCGTTGCCTCAAGCGAATTGCGATTTGAACTGGTCGGAGTCGAGTTGCTGCACGGCGCCGAAGTTTCCGCCGCACGCGGCCGAGCCCTATGAAGTGCGGGTTCGCGTCGCCGGCCGCACCGAGAGCCTGCGCGAAGCGATCAGGATCGGCAACGAGGTCGAGACGCTCTACACCAACGGCCCGGCGGCCGGCGGCGGCGCCTGGAAATCGGCGCGCGACGTGGTCGCGGTGGCCTCGGTCCTGTTGCCGCGCGAACTTGCCAAGCCGCAGATCCGGTTCGTGGGAGCATGAGGCTATGAAGCTGCGCGAGATCGCCCATTCCCGCACCGGCGACAAAGGCAATACCTCCAATATTTCGGTGATCGCCTATGACGATAGGCATTATCCGCTGCTGCTGGAGCAGGTCACCAGCGCGCGGGTCAAGGCGCATTTTGCCGGCGTGGTCGAAGGCGAGGTGGTCCGCTACGAGCTGCCCAATATTTCGGCGCTCAATTTCGTGATGACAGGCGCGCTCGGCGGCGGCGTGACCCGGTCGCTGGCGCTCGACGCGCACGGCAAGTCGCTGAGCTCCGCGCTGCTCGATCTCGACATTGAAGACGGTCCTGTTCCATAGTCGTCGTGCCCGGACTTGTGCCGGGCATCCACGTCTTCGCCGTGAAAAAGACGTGGATGGCCGGGACGAGCCCGGCCATGACGGAGAATTTATAATGAAAAATACGCCGACCCTTGCCACCCTGGCCGACGATCTCGAAAGCGGACGCACCACCGCCCGCAAACTGGTCGAGGACTGCATCGCCAAAATCGCCGATCCCACAGGCGAGGGGCAGCGGGCCTTCATCCATGTCGACAAGGACGCCGCGCTCGCGGCGGCCGACGCGATGGATCACCTGCGCAGGGCCAACGCCGCGCCGTCGCGCTTTGCCGGCATTCCGGTTTCGATCAAGGACCTGTTCGACATCAAGGGCCAGGTGACCCGCGCCGGCTCCCGCGCGCTCGACGATTCCCCGCCGGCGGAGGCCGATGCGACGGTGGTGGCCCGGCTGCGCCGCGCCGGCTTTGTCGTGATCGGCCGCACCAACATGACCGAGTTCGCCTATTCCGGCATCGGCATCAATCCGCATTACGGCACGCCGAAGAGCGCGTGGGCAGCGCGATGTCGGCCATGTTCCCGGCGGGTCGTCGTCGGGCGCGGCGGTTTCGGTCGCCGACGGCATGGCCCATGGCGCGCTCGGCACCGACACCGGCGGCTCCTGCCGGATCCCGGCCGCCTTCAACGGCATCGTCGGCTTCAAGCCGACCCAGCGGCGCGTCCCGCTCGACGGCGGCGTGCCGCTGTCGTTTACGCTCGACAGTTTCGGCCCGCTGGCGCGCACGGTATCGTGCTGCGCGATCATGGACGCGGTGCTGGCCGACGAGCCGATCACGCCGCTGAAGCCGCGCCCGATCAAAGGCATGCGGCTGGCAGTTCCGACCACGGTTGTGCTCGACGATCTCGATGACGCGGTGGCGCAGACCTTCAACCGGGCGATCGAAATTTTGTCGAAGCAGGGCGCATTGATCGAACGGATCGAGGTGCCGGAATTCCTCGATATCGGCGTGATGAACACCAAGGGCGGCTTCTCGGCCGCGGAGAGCTACGCCTGGCACCGTTATCTGCTGACCAGCCAGGGCGAGGTCTACGATCCCCGGGTCTCGGTCCGCATCATGCGCGGCGAGGCGATGAGCGCGGCCGACTATGTCGATCTGCTCGGCGCCCGGCGCTCGATGATCGCGCGGATCGAGACCCGCATCGCTCCCTATGACGCGCTGGTGCTGCCGACCACCGCAAACACCCCGCCGCGGATCGCCGATCTCGCCGACGACAAGGCCTTTGCTGTGCAGAACGTGCGGGCGCTGCGCAATTGCACGATGATCAACATGATCGATGGCTGTGCGATCTCACTGCCGGCGCAGCGCGAGGGCGAAGTGCCGGTCGGTCTGATGCTGGCGGCAGCGGGCGGAAATGACCGCCGCATCTTCGAACTGGCGGCAGGCATGGAGGCGGCGATCCGTGTTTGACCTGACTTTCACCGTCGCCGATCGCGGCGCGCCGACCCGACTGACGCTGGCGATCGATCAAGCGGTGATCGCGGGCTGGACCGGCCGCGATCCGGTGGCGCGCGACAAGCATATCGCCGAGCTGGAAGCGATCGGCATCGCGCGGCCGGCGACGACGCCGATCTATTACCGGGTTTCGGCCTGCCGAATCACCACCGAGGACACCATCGAGGTCTCCGGGAGCGATTCCAGCGGCGAAGTCGAGTTCGTGCTGATCGGCTGGCAGGGGCGGACCTTCGTCGGCCTCGGCTCCGATCACACCGACCGCAAGGTCGAGGCTTACAGCGTCACGGTGTCGAAGCAGATGTGCGACAAACCCGTGGCAACCGAGCTGTGGGAACTCGAGGACGTGATCGACCATTGGGATCGGCTGATCCTGCGCTCGTTCGCCTGGATCAACGGCGAGCGGGTGCTGTACCAGGAAGGCACGCTCGATGCGATGCTGCCGGTCAAGACGCTGATCGAGGGCCAGTTCGGCAAATCGGGCCTGCCCGACGGCTGCGCCATGTTCGGCGGCACCTTCGCCGCCAAGGGCGGCATCCGCCCGTCGAGCCGGTTCGAGATCGAACTGGAAGACCCCGTGCTGAAGCGCAGCATCCGCCATGCCTATGACGTGGTGGAGATGCCGGTTTTGGGGTGAGGGCAGTGGCCGCCGGGAATCGGGTGGATCTGAAGGCGTGCTGGCCCGCGAATACATGCACGGTCATTCCGGGGCGCGCGAAGCGCGAACTGGGATGTGCAATTGCACATCCGAGAATCTCGAGGTTCCGGGTTCGTGCTGCGCACGCCCCGGAACGACGACTGTCTTGTTCAGGAAAATTCCATGTCCGTCGCCCAGCGCGCAAAACTACCATCGACTGCCCCCACCATTCCCGCCCGCATCGACGCGATCGACTGGACCGAGGCCACCGCCGATCTCGACGCCCAGGGCTGCGCCGTGCTGCAAAACCTGCTGACCCCGGACGAATGCCGGGCCATCACCGCGCTCTATCCCGACGACGCGCGGTTCCGCAGCAAGGTCGTGATGGGCCGCCACGGCTTTGGCCGCGGCGAGTACAAGTATTTTTCCTATCCGCTGCCCGATCTGATCGCGCAATTGCGGCCGGCGCTGTACGGCAAACTGCAGGGCGTCGCCAATCGCTGGAACGAGGCGATGGGCATCGACATCCGATATCCCACGGCGCACGAGGCGTTCCTGAAGCGCTGCCACGATGCGGGCCAGACCCGGCCGACGCCGCTGCTGCTGCAATACGGTCCCGCCGACTACAATTGCCTGCATCAGGATCTCTATGGCGAGCATGTGTTTCCGTTGCAGGTGGCGATCCTGCTGTCGGAACCCGGCCGCGATTTTTCCGGCGGCGAATTCGTGCTGACCGAGCAGCGGCCGCGGATGCAGTCGCGCCCCGAGGTGGTTCCGCTGACGCAGGGCGATGCGGTGGCCTTTGCGGTGCATCACCGTCCGGTGCAGGGGACGCGCGGCATCTATCGGGTCAATCTGCGCCACGGCGTCAGCCGGATCCGCTCCGGCCATCGCCACACCGTCGGGGTGATCTTTCACGACGCGAAGTGAGGTCGAACGGTTTGACGGCTGATTTGTTTGCAGGCCTGCCCGATGTACGGCCGTCGCGCGAGGCGATCGCCGAGGGCGCAATGTTGCTGCGCGGGTTCGCCAAACCGGTCGAAGCCGGTGTGATCGCGGCGCTGCGCGAGATCGTCGAGCAAGCGCCGTTCCGGCATATGACGACGCCGGGCGGGCATACGATGTCGGTGGCGATGACCAATTGCGGCAGCGCCGGCTGGGTCTCCGATCGCAGCGGTTATCGCTATGAGACGGCCGATCCGAAGTCCGGTAAGCCGTGGCCGCCGATGCCGCCGCCGTTTCTCGCGCTGGCCCAACAGGCGGCGGTGGAGGCGGGCTTCGACAACTTCGCCTCCGATGCCTGCCTGGTCAATCGCTACGCGCCGGGCGCGCGGATGTCGCTGCATCAGGACCGCGACGAGGGCGATTTCGGCGCACCGATCGTGTCGGTATCGCTGGGGCTGCCGGCGACCTTCCTGTTCGGCGGCCTGAAGCGCAGCGACAAGACCACACGCTATCGGCTCGAGCATGGCGATGTCGTGGTCTGGGGCGGCCCGGCGCGGCTGGCCTTTCATGGCGTCGCCCCCTTGGCCGACGGCGAGCACGCCGTGATGGGACGGCAGCGCATCAACCTGACGTTTCGCAAGGCCAAGTAATCACCGCCCTCATTCCGGGCTCGCGCGAGAGCGCGCCCCGGAATGGCGAGACGGGACGCTCAAGGCTTCGCCGGGTGGATGAACGTCCACGGGCTGGTTTCCGAATCCCGGGGCACCTCGATCTCGATCAGATACGGCCCGCCATCGGCCAGCGCCTTTTCCAGCGCGGCGCGGAACTGATCGGGCGCGGAGACGCGCGCGGCGCCCACGCCGAAGGATTCCGCGAGCTTGACGAAATCGGGGTTGACCAGGTCGGACGCCACCACGCGGCCGTCGAAGCGCTCGCGCTGGTCGCGCCGGACATTGCCATAGGCGTTGTTGTTGAACACCAGAGTGACCACGCCGATCCCGAACTGCACCGCCGTGGCCAGTTCCTGCACGCCGAACATGAAGCCGCCGTCGCCCGTGATCGCGACCACCGGCCGGTCGGGATGGGCCACCTTGGCGCCGAGCGCGGTCGGAAAGCCCGAACCGAGCGTGCCCTGGTAGCCCGAAGTGATGAAGGTGCGCGGCTGGTAAATCGGGAAACCGTACCAGGAGGTAAATCCGACCTGCGATAATTCATCGGTCACGATCGCATTCGCCGGCAGCACCTCGCGCAGGATGTTGAGGTAAGCCATCTGCGGCTGGACGCTCTGGATCTCCTTCAAGGTCGTCGCCGATACCTCGCGGATCGCGGCGCGGCGGCCGCTGGTTTTGACGTAGCCCTGCTTGCGCACCGCCGCGAGCAAGTCACGTGTGCCGGCTTTTGCATCAGAAACGACCGACGCATCGATGCTCAGGCGCCGCACTTCCGACGGGTCGATGTCGATCCGGATCGATTTCAGCCCGGCCGGCTGGAACGGCCAGCGGAACGAGGCCGGCAATTCCATCCTTGTGCCGATCCCGATCATCAGATCGGTCTGCGGCCACAGCTTGTAGGCCGACGCCATCGTCAGCCCCAACTCATGCGCGTTGGAGACGATGCCGCGGCCGCTGCGAAACGCCACCACGGGCGCGTCGATCAATTCCGCCAGTTCCAGGATTTCATCGGCGGCGTCGATCGCGCCGCTGCCGACAAAGATCATCGGCGTCCTGCTGGCCGGATATCAGCGCCGCGGCGGCCTTGATGCGATCGGGATCGGGCTGCGGTGCCGGCAACAGATCGAACGGTTTTGACGAGCCAATCTGTGCGCGCTGCGTGAACACGTCCCACGGCATTTCCAGTGCGACCGGGCCGCGCCGTCCCGACATCATTTCCTGGAACGCGCGCGAAACCAGGGACGGCGCCGCGTCAGGATACTCGATCCGCTCGGCCCATTTTACGAACGTGCGCATGGTTGCGAGCTGGTCCGGCATTTCATGCAAATGGCCGCGGCCCTTCCCGATGAAGGCGCTCGGCACCTGGCCGGTCAGGCACAGCACCGGCTCGTTCGAACCGAGGGCCGTGAGCATGGCAGCACCCGCATTGAGCACGCCGGGGCCGGGCACCACGCTGAACACGCCGGGTTTGCCTGATGACCGCGCATAGCCATAGGCCATGTAACCGCAGGCCTGTTCGTGGCGTGCGCCGATCACCTTGAGCTGGGCCTGATGAAAGGCGTCGAACAAGCCGTAGATCTGCGCGCCGGGCAGCCCGAACACCGTGTCGACGCCATGCGCGACAAGGCCCTGGACGATGGCTTCGCCGCCGGAAGTAGAACTCATCATGCTGTCCGATCGCTGGAGGGATACTTGCTGGTTTAGCCGGGCGTCATGCCGGCGGCTGCGATGACCGCGGTGGCGGCGGGCGTGCGCAGATAATCGATGAACGCCCTGGCCGCGTCGGCCTGTTGGCTGTCGGCGGTGACGGCCGCCGTGAACACCAGCTCCTGCTGCAGTTCGGCGGGGAGCGGACCGGCCAGTTCGACGCCGGGCGCGATCAGGGTGTTGATCAGGAACACCCCAAGTGCGGCGTCGCCGCTGGCGACCGACGGTGCGATCTCGTCAGGCAGTTTCAGCGATTTTGTTTTCGCTTTCATTTCTTCGGCAATGCCGAGCCGTTCGAACACTTTCAGCACATAGCTGCCGGCCGCGCTGTTCGGAACCGTGCTGATCGAGGACGCATCCAGCAAAGCCTTCTTCAACGTCGCGGGCGTCGCGATATCGGGCTTCGCCGCGCCGGCTCTGATGATGACGCCATAGCCGACGCGCGCGATATCGATGGTCGGCCCGGCGGCAAAGCGCGCCCTCGCGCCGGCGTCCTTGAAGACATCGACCGGCACCACCGCGACATCGAGCGGCGCGCCCGAAATCGCCTGCTTGATCAGGTTGGGCGTGGAGTTGAAATGAATCACGAGCTTATGGCCGGTCGCCTGCTCGAACGGCGGCACGAGCTGCTTCAACGGACCCGTCATCGAGCCGCCCGCGATCATCTGCAGTTCGGCGGCGTCTGCGGTGGATGACATGGCGAGCACCAGTGCGAGCCAGAATGCGATGGCGATGACGCCGACTGACGCAACTTTCATACGGCAATATCTCCTGACGCATCTAATCCGCAATCGTGACATCCGCAACGAAAGGCCGGTTCGCGCACCGCCTGGCCCGTGAACGGCGAGCCCTGTTCGAACCAGGAGCGCGGCGCCGGCGCGCCCCAGAGCGTTTGCCGGCGCGGATCTTTCAGCGACCAGCGCAGCGGCTCATGGTCGTGATCTCCGGTGAAATAATCGCTGGTGTAGAGCTCGAGGCGATGGCCATCGGGATCGCGGACATACAGAAAGAACGCGTTGGAAATGCCGTGGCGGCCCGGCCCGCGCTCGATATTCGGGAGATAGCCGCTGGACGCCATCACGTCGCACAGATGCAGGATGTTCATCGCGGTCGGCACCCAGAACGCGAAATGATGCAGGCGAGGGCCACGGCCGTTGGTGATGGCGAAATCGTGCACGTTGCCCTTGCGGTGCATCCAGGCCGCCGCGATGCGGCCGTTCGGGCCGTCTTCCTCGCCATATTCGGTCAGGCGAAACCCGAGCCGCGCGTAAAAATCCACGGTGTCCTGCACTTGCGGAGCGAACACGTTGAAATGGTCGAGCCGTTGCGGATGGCAGCCTTTATATAGGTCGTAGCGCCGCAGCAGGCTCGGGCGCTTGTCCATCGCGGCATAGAGTTCGATCCGGAAGCCAAGCGGATCGGTGAACTGCAAGGTGCGGCCCTGGAACGGCTGCTCGGCAAATGCGTAGTCGATCCCGTTCGCCGAGAAGAACGCCGCGGCCTTGTCGAGATCGCCGTCATTGCCGACCCTGAAGCCAAGCCGGTCGCAGGCAGCGGTCTTTGCCTGCCGCAGCACCACCGAATGGTGCTGCTGCTCCTCGCTGCCGCGCAGATACACCGTCCTGTCGTCGCGATCCTCGACATGCAGCCCCACGGCGGTCTCGTAAAACGTGCGGCTGGCTTCGAGGTCGGCGACGTCGAGCACGACATGGCTGGATCGGATGATGTTGAACGGCGGATCGAAGACGTGGGTAGGGACGGGCATGCTGGTTTTCCTGGCGCTCTGTGTGACCTCATGGTGAGGAGGCGCGTCAGCGCCGTCTCGAACCATGATGTAATTTGTGGCCCATCCTTCGAGACGCGGCGAAGCCGCCGCTCCTCAGGATGAGGTCGTTCCCAGCCTCTGGATCTTGTGGGTCCCGCGCGCGAGCGAGACGTGCTTGGTTTCCATGTAGAACTCGAACGAATAGTCGCCGCCGTCGCGGCCGATGCCGCTGGATTTCATGCCGCCGAACGGCGTCGGCAGATGGCGGACGTTTTCGGAATTGAGCCAGATCATGCCGGCCTCCAGCGCGTCGGCAACGCGCAGCGCGCGGCCCATGTCGCCGGTCCAGACGTAGCCGGTGAGGCCGTAATTGACGCCGTTGGCGATTTCGATCGCTTCGGCCTCGTCGCGGAACGGGATCACGGTCAGGAACGGTCCGAACACTTCCTCCTGCGCCACGCGCATGTTCGCGTTGGCGCCGGTGACCAAAGTCGGCTGGATGTAATGGCCGCCGCCGGGACCGTCATGTGGCGCGCCGCCGACCGCGATCACCGCGCCGTCCTTGCGCGCGATATCGAAATAGGAGCAGACCTTCTGCAGATGTCGCGCATGGATCAGCGGTCCGATCTCGGTTGCGGGATCGAGCGGATGGCCGACTTTCAGCGCCTTGACCCGGGCGGTGAGTTTTTCGATGAATTTTTCCGCGACGTTCTGCTGGATCAGCAGCCGGCTCGATGACGTACAGCGCTCGCCGTTGAGCGAGTAGATCATGAACACGACCGCATCGAGCGCGCGGTCGAGGTCGGCATCGTCGAACACGATCACCGGGTTCTTGCCACCGAGTTCGAAATGCACGCGCTTCAGGGTTGGTGCGCCCTGGGCCATGATCGCCGAGCCGGTCGCGCTTTCGCCGACAAAGCCGATCGCCTTGATCGCGGGATGTTCGGTCAGCGCCTTGCCGGCTTCCTCGCCGATGCCGTGTACGGTGTTGAGCACGCCGTCGGGCACGCCGGCCTGCTTGACCAGTTTCGCCAGCAAGTCCGCCGTAACCGGCGACCATTCGGCCGGCTTGTGCACGACCGTGCAGCCGGCGGCGAGGGCAGGGGCGATCTTCCAGGTCGACAGCATGAACGGCGTGTTCCACGGCGTGATCACCCCGACCGGGCCGATCGGCACCCGGGTCGACACGTTCCAATGCTCGTCGCTGGGCGTGTTGAGGCCGTCGCGGGCCTCGCCGCATTTATCGGCGAAGAACCGGAAATTCTCCGCGGCGCGAATCGCCGCCTTGGCCATGAAGCGATGCGCCTGGCCGGTGTCGATGCATTCCAGCACCGCGATGTCGTCGGCGCGGTCCTCGATCGCGTCGGCGACCCGATGCAGCAGCTTCTTGCGCATTGCTGCCGGCATGTCGCGCCAGGATTTGAACGCCAGCGCCGCGGCGGTGGCGGCGCGGTCGATATCCTCGGCATTGCCGCGCGCGACCGACGCCAGCACCGAGCCGTCGACCGGCGAGGTGGTCTCGAAACTTTCGCCGGAGACCGATGGCACGATCTTGCCGTCGATCAGATGGCCGATGCCGTCTTGCTTCAGCTTGGCCAACAACGGCGCGACGAGGTCGCGATTGGCGGCGAACGGATCGGCGGATTTCGGCGTGGCTTTATCCATGAGCGGCGGTCTCCACTTTGAGGGCTTCGTGGATGTTGTTGCGTTTCCAGCTCATATCCTTGTCATTGATCTGGATGTCAAATGACAGCGCGAATGTGCTGCCGGCAAAGACCGGGTCGAGAAAGGCCGATAGCGCGTCGAATACGTGCTTGCCGGCCTTCTGCCGGGTGGCGAGATCGCGGCCTTCGCCGATCCGCAGCACCATCGCGATGAAGCCGAGATCGGGATTGCCGTCGGCGATCGCATAATGTTCACAGCGGATGGCGCGGACGCGAATGCCGCCGACCGGAAAGATTCCGGTTTCGACCGCGGCCTGGCGCACGATCTCGACCGCCTTGCCGATGTCGACGCGGGCATCGAGGTTTCCGGAATATTCGAGCGTGAAGTGGGGCATGGTTCCTCGCTGATTTTTGCCGGACTTTGCCGAGTAAAACGGATGCAGACAAACGATAAAATGTTCGCGCCGCCTTCAACGGTGTTTGCTGCGGTGCAAATCGGTCCCGCATTTACTCGACATCAAAGAGCCCGTAGACACGAAGCTGGTCTCGCGCCCATCGCGGACCGCCAAAAGCAATAGGCCGACAGAAAAGCGCGGCCATCAGGGAGAACTCCATGAAGCTCACGAGACGCCACTTCGGCGCCGGGATCGCCGCCGGCATTGTCGCGCCCTATGTCATCTCGGGCGCGCGTGCCCAGGGTGCCACCATCAAGATCGGCATGTGCGCCCCGATAACAGGTTCGGCCGCTGAATCCGGCGCCCATGCCGTGCAGGGCGCCAAGCTGGCGCTGGAGGCGGTCAACCAGGCCGGCGGCGTGATGGGCAAACAGCTCGAACTGATCGTCGAGGACGACCAGACCACCAATCCCGGCATCGTGCTGGCTTTTTCGAAGCTCGCTTCGCAACCCGATATCGTCGGCTTCCTCGGCTCGATCCGTTCGACCCAGGTGCATGCCACCGCGCCCGACATTATCAAGCTCGGCAAGCCTGTCATGATCGGTGGCACCGATCCGACCCTGACCCACATGGGCAATCAGTGGCTGTTCCGCTGCCGCCCGAACGACAGCTACTCGGGCCGCGTCATCGCCGAGTTCGGCACCAACACGCTCGGCAACAAGAAGTGGGCGGTGGTGCATTCGACCGACGCGTTCGGCACTGCCGGCGGCAAGGCGCTGACCGCGGCGCTGGCCAAGCTCGGTTGCACGCCGGTGATCGACCAGGGCTATGCTAACCAGAGTCAGGACTTCACCCCGGTGGTGCTGGCGATCAAGCAATCCGGCGCCGATGTGCTCGGCAGCTACTTTACGTTCGAAAACGATCTTGGGATTTTTGCCCGGCAGCTGCGCCAGCTGGGCGTCAACATTCCCTGGGTCGGCTCGCCTTCGATCGTCGACACCAGTGCCCAGAAGCTGGCCGGACCCGCGCTCTACGGCACTTACGGCGTGGCCGATTTTGCCGAAGACTCCAGCGCGGCTTCAAAAGCGTTTGCCAAAGCGTATCATGACAAGCTCAAGCTCGTCGCGGATGGCCAGAGTTCGTGGCCCTATGATGCCATCAACGTGTTGTCGAATGCGATCAAGACCGCCAACTCGACCGAGCCCGGCAAGATTCGCGACGCGATACTGGCCACCAAAAAATTCGCGGGCGCCGAAGGTGAATATAATTTCGACGCCAATGGCGACGGACTGCACGGCTATAATGTCGTCAAGAACGACAAGGGCACGATCGTCTTCGACAAGCATATCGAGTTCAACGACTGAGGTCCTTTGCGGCCTCTTCCCCGCGGAAGAGGCCATTTTCTCGCGCGACGATTTATGTTGCAGTGCAAACTGGCTCATTACGTCTGGCGGAAGTTGTTGAGCCGCGATGACGCGCGGAAAAGAGTGACGGCAAATTGACGCTTCGGCGAGCTCGGCTGCCCGCAATTTCGGCATAATTATCGGCGGCCTCGGACCGCATCGACGGGAATAGGCAGGGCTCGCGAGCGTTAATCATCTTTGGGAGACGCGGCCTGCGTCGTTAGTCGAAAGCACAGGGATATCAATTTACTCGGAGCCAAAGAGTCCGTAGATACGCTGTCGGTTTCGCACCCGTCGCGGATTGCCAATTTGAAGAACAGGCCGACACACAACTCGGCCGCAGGGAGAAGTCGATGAAGCTTACGAGACGCGATTTTACGGCTGGCTTGGCGGCGGGTATCACCGCACCCTACGTGATCGGAAGTGCGCGCGCCCAGGGCGCGACCATCAAGATCGGCATGTGCGCCCCGATCACCGGCCCGGCCGCGGAATCCGGCGGCTACGCCGTGAAGGGCGCCAAGCTGGCGCTGGACGCCGTCAACAAGGCCGGCGGCGTGATGGGCAAGCAGCTCGAACTGATCGTCGAGGACGACCAGACCACCAATCCCGGCATCGTGCTGGCGTTTTCCAAGCTGGCTTCGCAGCCCGACATCGTCGGCTTCCTCGGCTCGATCCGCTCGACCCAGGTGCACGCGATGGCGCCTGACGTGCTCAAGCTCGGCAAGCCCGTGATGATCGGCGGCACCGATCCGAACCTCACCCATATGGGCAATCAGTGGCTGTTCCGCTGCCGCCCGAACGACAGCTATTCCGGCCGCGTCATCGCCGAGTTACGGCGTCAATACGCTCGGCAAGAAGAAGTGGGCCGTGCTGCATTCGATCCGACGCGTTCGGCACCGCCGGCGGCAAGGCGCTGAGCGGGGCGCTGGAAAAGCTCGGCGCGCCTTCGATCCTCGATCAGCCCTACGCCAACCAGAGCCAGGATTTCACCCCGGTCGTGCTGGCGATCAAGCAATCCGGCGCCGACATCCTCGGTTCGTATTTCACCTTCGAAAACGACCTCGGCATCTTCGCCCGCCAGTTGCGCCAGCTCGGCGTCAACATCCCCTGGGTCGGCTCGCCCTCGATCGTCAACATCACGGCGCTGAAGCTTGCCGGTCCGGCGCTGTACGGCACCTATGGCGTCGCCGACTACGCCGAGGATTCCAGCGACGGCTCCAAGGCGTTCGGCAAGCTCTACCGCGATGCCGTCAAGGTGGCGCCCGATAACCAGAGCTCCTGGACCTATCGACGCGATCAACGTGCTGTCGAATGGCGATCAAGAACGCCGGTTCGACCGACCCCGGCAAGATCCGCGAAGCGATCCTGGCGACCAAGAAGTTCGCCGGCGCCGAGGGCGAATATAATTTCGACGCCAACGGCGACGGTCTGCACGGCTACAACATCGTGAAGAACGAAAAGGGCAATATCGTCTTCGACAAGCACATCGAGTTCAACGACTGAACGTCCCGATCGCGACGCGGCCGCCTCAATGACGAGGCGGCCGCCGTCTGCATCGGCGAACCAAGCAGCGGTCTCGTTCCTCTCAACCGATCGGTGGTCATGGATCTCGTTCTTCAGTTGCTGTTCACCGGCATCGGCATCGGCGCCGTCTACGCGCTGGTGGCGCTCGGTTTCGTGCTGATCTTCCGCGCCACCAATGTCGTGAATTTCGCGCAAGGCGAGTTCTCGATGGTCGCGGCCTATCTGATGGTGGTGTTCTCCGTCGATCTGGGCTGGCCGTACTGGCTGTCGTTTCTGCTGGCGCTGGCCGGCATGGCGCTGCTCGGCGTGATCTTCAATCTCGGGGTCTATTATCCGCTGCGGCACCGCAGCTTCCTGCCGGTGATCATCGCCACCATCGGCGCCTCGATCCTGCTGGCCAATTCGGTGCTGGCGATCTACGGCCCGCAGCCGCAGGTGCTGCAGGGCTGGTTCGATACGCCCGGCATCCAGCTCGGGCCGGTCTATCTCGACAGCCAGTATCTGCTGATCATCGCGGTGACGATCGTGCTGGTGATCTTCAATTACTGGTTCTTCGAACGCACGATGCTCGGCAAGAAACTGCAGGCGACCTCGCAGGACAAGGAGATGGCCTCGCTGCTCGGCATTTCCGTCTCCACGCATGATCATGATCACCTTCATCTATTCGGCGGTGCTCGGCGGCCTTGCCGGCATCCTGGTGGCGCCGGTGCTGTTCGTCTCGATCCAGATGGGATCGACGATCGCGCTGAAGGCCTTTGCCGCCACCATCATCGGCGGCTTCGGCGATGTCGCCGGCGCGATCATCGGCGGGCTGGCGCTCGGCGTGATCGAGACCTTCGGCGCGGCCTATGTCTCGGTGCCCTACAAGGACGGCTTCGCCTTCCTGGTGCTGATCGTCTTCCTGATCTTCCGGCCGCAAGGCATCTTCGGCGAACGCGTGGCGGAAAAAGCATGAGCGCCCCCAGCGAAAACATGCCGATGCCGCGCGGCCGTGCTGCGCCCGAAGCCGCTGTTGCTGCGGCACCTGCCGTATTTCATCGCCGCCGCGATCCTGGTGGCGCTGGCCGCCGAGCTGCAGTTCGACGGCTACATCCTCAACATCCTGATGCAGGCGACGACGTTTGCGATCGCGGTGTTCGGGCTCTCGGTCGTGCTCGGCCTGTGCGGCCAGATCAACCTGGCGCAGGCGGCGTTCTTCGGCTTCGGCGCCTATGCGGTCGGCATCGGAACCACCGACCTGCATCTGAGCTACTGGCTCTGCCTGCCGGCGGGCTGCGTGGTCGCGCTGGTCGCGGGCGCGTTCCTGGGCATGTCGACCCTGCGGCTCGGCGGACATTACCTCGCGATGGTGACGATCTCGTTCCAGCAGATCGTCACGCTGGTCATGATCAACGACGATCGCGCTGACGCACGGACCGGACGGCGTTTCCAACATCGGCCGGCCCGAGCTGTTCGCGAATTCGCAAGCCTATCTCGCGTTCTGCGTCGCGATGCTGGCGATCGTCGGCTATCTGCGTCTGGCATCTGCCGGATACCCGGCTCGGCCGGGCGATGCGCGCGGTGCGCGACAACGAACTCGCGGCCGGCGTCAACGGCATCGATATCTTCCGCACCAAGGTGTCGGCGTTCGCGCTCTGCGCCGCGCTCGGCGGCCTTGCGGGCGGATTGTTCGCCGGCGGTTTCGCCTATGTCAGCCCGGATCAGTTCTCGTTCGCGGAATCGATCGTGTTCCTGACCATGTCGCTGCTCGGCGGCGTGGCGTCGCCGATCGGTTCGGCGATCGGCACGGGTCTGCTGATCCTGATCCCGGAATGGCTGCGCTTCCTCAAGAGCATCCCGGGGCTGTATCTGGCCATCTACGGCCTGTCGGTGATCCTGATCATCCGCTTCATGCCCGATGGCATCTGGGGCTTTGTCAGCATCAGGGCTCGACCGGCTGCGCAGCAAAGTGAAGACACCGCCTGCCGCATCCGCTGTTGCAGCTCAAGCCCGCGACCGTCGGCGGCGATATCGTGCTCGAAGTGACCGGCCTCGCCAAATATTTCGGCGGCCTCAAGGCGGTCGATGGCGTCGATATCGCGGTCAGGCGCGGCGGCGTGCATGCGCTGATCGGGCCGAACGGCTCCGGCAAGACCACCACGCTCAACGTGCTGTCCGGGCTCTACAAGGCGACCGCCGGCAAGATCGTGCTCGACGGCACCGACATCACCAACATGGCGCCGCATCTGCGCACCGCGGCGGGGCTGGGTCGTACCTTCCAGAACATCCGGCTGTTCCGCTCGATGACGGCGCTCGAAAACGTCGAGATCGGCGCCGAGCGGCCCGGCAACACCATGATCGGCGAGAACGGCGGGGCGCTGACCGAGCGCGCGATGGAAGCCCTGACCTTCGTCGGCCTCGGCAGCCGGGCCAATGAACTGATCTCGAGCTTCTCCTATGGACACCAGCGCCTGATCGAGATCGCCCGCGCGCTCGCCGCCAACCCAACCCTGCTGTTGCTCGACGAGCCCGCGGCCGGTCTGAACTCCACCGAAAAGCTGGAGCTGCACGAGTTGCTGAAGCGGATCGCAGCGCAGGGTTTGACCATTCTGATCATCGATCACGACATGACGCTGGTCTCGGAAGCGGCCCAGCACATCACCGTGCTCAACTTCGGACGCCGCATCGCGGACGGCGAGTCGATGGCGGTGTTGCGCCATCCCGACGTTGTCTCCGCCTATCTCGGGAGCGAGTAATGGCACTGCTCGAAATCCGCGATCTGGTCGTGCGTTACGGCGAAATCGAGGCCCTGCGTGGCGTCTCGCTGACGGTCGATCCGGGGCAGGTGGTGACCCTGCTCGGCGCCAACGGCGCCGGCAAGTCCACCACCTTGCGCGCGATCTCGGGCCTCGCCAAACCCGCGGCCGGCGACATCCTGTTCGACGGCAAGTCGATCGCCGGGCTCGGCCCCGAAGCCATTGTGCGGATGGGCATCTCGCACGTGCCGGAAGGGCGGCGGATTTTTCCGGGCCTCACGGTCAAGGAAAACATCATGCTCGGCGCCTCCAACCGCAAGGTCGGCGGATCGGAGCTGTCGCGCGAAGCCGACGCGATGTTCGACCTGTTTCCGGACATCCGGAAGTTCTCCTCGGCGCTGGGCTGGACCCTGTCGGGCGGCCAATTGCAGATGGTCGCGGTGGCGCGCGGATTGATGGCGAAGCCGCGGCTGTTGCTGCTCGACGAGCCATCGCTCGGACTTGCGCCCGTGATCGTGCAGGCGGTGTTCAAGATCATCTCCGAGATCCGTCGCAACACCACGGTTCTGCTGGTCGAGCAGAATGCGCGGATGGGATTGTCGGTCGCCGATCATGGCTACGTGCTGGAGACCGGCCGCATCGTGCTCGGCGGCAAGCCTGCCGAATTGTGGGGCAACGAAGCCATCGCCGCGGCCTATCTCGGCGGCCACGCCAAAGTCAGCGCCTGATCACAGCGAGCTATCTCTTATGGTCACTATTCAAGTTGCAAAGCTGATCGATTTCGTCGACGAGGTTTTCTCCCACGCCGAACTCGTCGCCGGAAGAGGCCCGGCGCATCGCGACCTACCTCACCACGGCGAACCTCACCGGCCATGACAGCCACGGCGTGATCCGGGTGCCGGTCTATATCCGCTGGAAGAAGATGGGCTCGGTGGTGCCGAACCAGACCGCGGAGCTGGTGGTCGATACCCCGTCGCTGGCCGTGGTCGATGGCAAGTTCGGCTATGGCCAGACCGTGACGCCGCAGGCGGTCAAAATCGGCATCGACAAGTGCAAGGCGTCGGGCCTGGCCGCGGTGGCGCTGCGCAACGCCGGCCATATCGGCCGGGTCGGCGACTGGGCCGAAATGGCCGCGGCCGAGGGACTTGTCTCGGTGCATTTCGTCAATGCCGCCGGCTCGGTGCTGGTGGCGCCCTATGGCGGCGTCGAGCGGCGGCTGTCGACCGCGCCGTATTGCGTCGGCATTCCGCGCCAGGGCGAACGCCCGATCGTGCTGGATTTCGCCACCTCGATCGTCGCCGAGGGCAAGGTGCTGGTGGCCAGCCGCGGCGGCAAGAAGCTGCCGAAGGGCGCGCTGATCGACCTCGACGGCAATCTGAGCGAGGATCCGACGGTATTGTACGGCCCTCACACCGCCGAAGGGCCGCGCGATCACAGCCAGGGCGAGGGCGCGATCCGCGCTTTCGGCGAGCACAAGGGCTCCGGCCTGGCGCTGATCTGCGAACTGCTCGGCGGCGCGCTGACCGGCACCGGCGCCACCGGGCCGAACCGCCGCTTCGCCAACGGCATGCTGGCATTCTATATCGACCCGAAACTGGTCGATCCCGCCAATTTCTTCGACGGCGAAATCGCGCGGTATGTGAAGTATTTCAAGGATACCAAGCCGGCCGCGGGGGTCGATCAGGTGCTGATCCCGGGTGATCCCGAGGCGGCGATGCGGGCCGAGCGCACCAAAAACGGCGTCCCCTTGCCGGACGATACCTGGGCGGCGATAGTCAACACCGCCCGCGAAGTCGGCGTCGGCGAAGTGAGCATCCAGCGGGCGACGGCGCCGTAATCCGGTGCGGTGAGCAATCCAGAGCTGCGAAATTCGGACTGTCTTGCGTCGGTCCGACGCTCTACGGCATGGTTGCTGTAAAGCTACGCAACGACGGCCGGTTCGGCCAACAGGGAAGGAACAAGAGAGTGGCAAACAACGTCAAGAAGGTATGGGCGTCCGGCAAGGCCGTGGTGAACGCCTGGCTGGCGATCCCGTCCGGGTTTTCCGCCGAAGTAATCGCGCAATGCGGCTTCGACAGTGTCACCGTCGACATGCAGCACGGCGTGCAGGATTACCAGTCGATGGTGCAATGCTTCCAGGCGATGAACGGCCATCCGGTGACCCCGATGGTTCGCGTGCCGTGGAATGAGCCCGGCATCATCGGCAAGGTGCTCGACGGCGGCGCCTATGGCGTGATCTGCCCGATGATCAACTCCAAGAAGGAAGCCGAAGACCTGGTGCAGTTCGCCAAATATCCGCCACGCGGCACCCGCTCCAACGGTCCGATCCGCTCCGGCATGTACGGCTCGGCCGGCACCTATCAGCAGACCGCCAATGACGAGATCGTGCTGCTGCCGATGATGGAAACCAAGACCGCGATCGAGAACATGGAATCGATCCTCGACGTCGAAGGCATCAACGGCGTCTATGTCGGTCCCTCCGATCTCGGCTTCTCCTACGGCCTGGTGCCGAAGCTCGATCGCGACGAGCCCGAGATCCTCAAGATCTACGAGAAGATCGTCAAGGAGTGCGGCAAGCGCGGGCTTCACCCCGGCATCCATTGCTCAGGCGCCGACGGCGCGGTGCGCGCGATCAACATGGGTTTCAAGCTCGTGACCCTGTCGAACGAAAGCGGCCTGATGGCCACCTACGCCAAGATGCAGGTCAACCAGACCCGCAAGGACTCGGCCGGCAAGGCGTAAGCGACGAGGCGTTAGCAATGCCCTCATGCTGAGAGGGCCCGGCGAGGGGCTCGTCTCGAAGCACGAGGGCATTGCGCGCTAGCGGCCATCCTTCGAGACGCAGGCTACGCCTGCTCCTCAGGACGAGGTACGTGCGTGCGGAACACCGAACAGCTCAGGAGACTCCCATGACCCCAGCACCCGTCATTCGCCTGCATCCCGATGATGGCGTGCTGATCGCACGCTCGAGTCTGCCGCCGGGCATGGTGGTGGCCGAGGGCGTCACCACGGTCGAGCGGATCCCCGCCGGGCACAAAGTGGCGATCAAGCCGATCGCGGTGGGAGAGCCGATCCGGCGTTACGGCCAGATCATCGGTTTTGCCACCATGCCGATCGCGCCGGGCCAAC
>CAWJSD010000010.1:0-152080 GCA_963845435.1 uncultured Alphaproteobacteria bacterium | reverse complement strand
CCATGACGCCTTCGCCGTGATCCGCGAAACCATCCGAGAGCATGAACAAGGTCGCGATCGGCCGCGTGGTGCTGACCAACCGCGAGCACATCATCGCGCTCGAGCCGCTCGACAAAGGATTGATGGGCACGCTCTTGCGCTACCCTTATGAGGTGCGCAACGAGAAGGAGTTGTTCGACGACATCCAGGATGTGAAGATCACCAAGGACATGCTGGACCTCGCCAAGCACATCGTCGAGCAGAAATCCGGATCGTTCGAGCCCGAACAGTTCGAGGATCGCTACGAGTCGGCGCTGATCGAACTCATCAATCAAAAGCGCAACGGCCTGAAGACCCCGCAAAACCGGCGCCGAAAACCGGCGGCAACGTCATCAACCTGATGGATGCGTTGAAGCGCAGCCTTGCCAGCGAACAGTCCGCTCCCGCCGCAAGGGCCCTGCCGCAAAGGGTAAAGGCAAGAAGCCCGCCAAACGAGTCGAAGGCCAGCGCGAGATGCTGCTGCCGATCAGTGGCATGGCAGCGGCAAGCGCGCCGCCAAGGAAGAACCGAAAAAAACTCAGAACCGGTGCGCGCGACCGCGCGATCGAAAAAGGCAGGATAGCGCCGCAGCTGACGGCTCCTCGCGGCGCGCTACTTCAGCGACGTATTCACCGAGGTGAATTTGGTATTGAGCGTGGCGCCAATGCCGTTGACCGCCGCCAGGATCACGATGCTCAGGCCGGTCGCGATCAGGCAATATTCGATCGCGGTAGCGCCAGACTGGTCGCTGAGGAACCTTGAGAGCAGCCGGCGCATCCTGGAATTCCTGTTGAGCGTCGCGGGTTGCTCCCGCCATAGTTGCTTTCCAACCTAGATTGCATTCGTTGCCAGCGTGTTGACGAAAACACTGAACGTTCGCTTAAGCTGGATCAGGGCCTTTTCCGCATTTTTTTCCCGAAGCGGGCGTCAGTTCGCCTCGAAATTCCATCGCGCCATGGCGCGTATGGTCGGCTGAGCCAGGAGGCAGCGCCCGACGGGGTGCCACTGACGCCATATTCGACTTCGAGCGTCGCGCTCGGCCCGATCCGGGCCCGCACGCCAAAGGCGGCAGTGAAGATGTCCTGCGCGGTACCGCCCTGGTTGATGGCATAGAGTTCGCCGCCGCCGGTCTGGTTATAGAACATCGACTGGGTGAAGCCGCCATCGAAAGCGCGCTTGTATTCAACCCGCAGGTTTGGGGTGTAGATGTTACCGCCGTCGGTGATATCGACCGAACCGCGCAAGCCGACCACGCCGGCGGTGGAGGATATGTTGGGCGCGCCAGGTACGTCAGCGCCTGGTTGGCATCGCCGGCCTCGCTGTACTGATTGAGCCGCGCCGTCATGGCATTGATCCCGACGTAAGGCGAGAACTTGAATGCGCCGCGCTTGATCTCGTAGTTGACGTTGATCGAGCCGAACCAGGTGCTGCCGTTGCGACTGCCCGATACCGTCGTGTTGTCGAGTGTCACCCAGCGGGTATTGTCGTAGTGGCAGCGAGCCATAGCCGACCAGCGCATCGACGAAGAGCTGCTCCGTCGCCTTGTAGCTAGCGTATAGAAGCACCCGTTGAGATTGTCGGCGTCGCTGAGCGTGCCCTTCAGGCCAATGTCGGTGTGATCGAGGCCAAAGCCGACAGCACCGCCTATGATCAGCGGGTCGGCCACGTGGGCCTCGATGCCCGCGGTCACGCCTGACGTCGTGAACTTGTTGGAGTCGGTGAGGCCCGCGCTTGTCATGCGGCCGAATTTTACCGCGCCGCTGGCCCAGATCGCAACCGGCGGTGCGGATAATGTGGTGCACCCCGGCAAGGCGGCAACCTGGGGCGGTTGCTGCGCCAGCGGCGGATAGGGATCCTTGTTGATCGACGCGCTGGGAATCGTGGGATCCGGATAGGGTTGAGGAAGGTTATAGGTCGAGGCGTTGATGCCGAAATTCAGCCCGCATGGATTGAAATTGTCGTGCAATCCCTCGAGATGCCGCAGCACATTCGAAGTCTGGGTGTCGGTAAATCGCCGCGCGGAGGCGGCCTGGGCGGCAACCAGCCCCTGCACATCGGGGTCGTTGGCCGGATTGGCGCGCAAGGTCGAGAGCACGTAGGCGCGTGTTCCGAAATTGCCGTTCGCATCCCGCACAAAAAGCGTGAAGCTGTAACTGCCTTCGGTGGTCGGCATGCCCGTGATCACGCCACCCGTGAGCGACAGGCCGGGCGGCAGTGCGCCGGACTGCAGCGAGAACACATAAGGCCCGGTCCCGCCGCTGCCCGTGAGCGCTTGGCTGTAGGCCCGCCCGTGCGGCGCCGCCGGCAGCGTCGCAGGATTGATGGTGAGCGAGTTGCTGCCGACGTTCAGCGCATAGCTGCGCGAGCCGATGTTGCCGTTTGCATCGGTGGCCTGGATCGCGAAGGTGGATAGACCGCTGCCGGTCGGCGTGCCCGTGATCGCGCCCGAGCCTGCATTGAATGAGAGCCCAGCCGGCAGGCTGCCGGAAATCAGCACCAGGACATAAGGACCTGTGCCGCCGCTGGCGCTCACGGTCTGGTTATAGGCCGAGCCCTGCGAAGCCGGCGGCAGGCTCGCCGGATTGACGCTGAGAATGCTGGTGCCGATGTTGACGTTGTAGCCGCGGCTGCCGACGTTGCCGTTGCTGTCGGTTGCCTTAATCGTGAAGGCGGATGCGCCGCTGCCGCTTGGCGTACCGGTAATGGCGCCGCTGCTTGCATTCAGCGACAAGCCTGCCGGCAACGCCCCCGAGGTGACGGCAAAGCTGTAGGGGCCGGTGCCGCCGCTCGCGGTACGGTCTGATTGTAGACATGCCCGGCTGCCGTTCGGCAGGCTCGCCGGGTTCACCGTCAGCGCGTTGGTGCCGATATTCACGGCGTAGGCGTGGCTGCCGGTGTCTCCAATGCTATCGGTGCCGGACCGTGAAGTTCGCTACACCGCCGCCGGTCGGCGTGCCCGTGATCGCCCCGCTGCCGGAATTGAGCGACAGACCGGCCGGAAGTGCGCCCGAGGCAATCGCGAATGTATAGGGACCGGTGCCGCCAGTGGCACTCACCGTCTGATTGTAGGGTGTTCCCTGCGTACCGCTGGCAGTCCCGACGGACTGACCGTCAGTGAGTTGGTTCCGATATTCACGGAATAGCTGCGCGATCCGGTGTTCGGCGTGCTGTCGGTCGATTGATCGTAAAGCCGTAACCGCCCGAGGCCGTCGGCGTGCCCGTGATCGCGCCGGTACTGGCATTGAGCGAGAGCCCCGGCGGAAGCGCGCCCGCCAGCACCAGGTAAGTATAAGGACCGGTACCGCCCGATGTCGTGATCGTCTGGCTGTAGGGGGTGCCTTGCGTGCCGTTCGGCAATGTCGGTGGATTGACCGTGAGCGGCAGCGGCGCGATGTTGATGGTGTAGGCCTGCGAGCCCGTGTTGAAGTTCACATCGGTGGCGCGGATGGTGAAATTGAACGGGCCGGAAGCGGTCGGTGTGCCGCTGATCGCGCCGGTGCCGGCATTGAGCGACAATCCGTTCGGCAGCGCGCCGGATATGACCGCGAAAGTATAGGGGCTGGTGCCGCCACTGACGCTCACGCTCTGGTTATAGACCGACCCCTGCGTACCGCCCGGCAGTGCGTTCGGATTGACCGTCAGCGAATTGGTGCCGACATTGACCGTGTAACTCTGGTTGCCGAAATTGTTGTTGCCGTCCACCGCATGCACGCTGAAGCCGAAGGAGCCGCCCGCGCTGGGTGTGCCGGTGATTGCGCCGGTGCTCGCATTCAGCGACAAACCGGTCGGCAGCGAACCGGAGGCGATCGAGTAGGTGTAGGGACCGCCGGTGCCGCCCGTTGCCGTCACGGTCGAGTTGTACGCGGTTCCGACCATGCCGTTGGGCAGGCCGGCCGGGTTGATGCTGAGCGAGGCGCCGCCAATCACCACCGTATAATTTTGCGTGCCGAAATTATTGCTGGAATCCACCGCCCGGATCGTAAAGCCAAAGCTGCCGCTGGCGGTCGCGGTGCCGCTGATCAGGCCGGTACTGGTATTGAGCGACAACCCCGTAGGCAGTCCACCCGAACTGACCGAATAGGTGTAGGGACCGCTGGTGCCGCCGCTCGCAGTCACGGTCTGGCTGTAGCTCGTCCCCTGGGTGCCGTTGGGCAACGTCGAGGGGCTGATGGTCAGCGAATTGGCGCCGATGGTGACGTTGCTGTAGGTGCGGTATCCGGTATCGCCAGTGGAATCCTGCGCCTGGATGATGAACGTGAACTGACCGCCGGCGGTCGGCGTTCCGCTCAAGGTCCCATCCGAAGCGAGCGTGAGGCCGGTCGGCAAGGTGCCGGAAGAGACCGTGAATGTGTAGGGCGCATTGCCGCCCACCGCCGTCAGCGTCTGGCTATAGGCGACGCCCTGCGTGCCGTTCGGCAACGTGTTGGGCTGCACCGCGAGAGAGAACGATCCAACACTCGTGGTGTAGGCGCGCGAACCGGTGGCGGAAAGCTGGTCCGTCGCGGTGATGGTGAAGTTGTAGACACCCTGGGCCGAGGGCGTGCCGGTCAGGTCACCGCTGGCACCGTCGAGCGTGATCCCCGGCGGGAGCGAACCCGTCGTGACCGCGAATGTATAAGGGCCGCTGCCGCCGTTGCCGGTCAGGGTCTCGTCGTAGGCGACGCCCTGGGTACCGGCGGGAAGCGACGACGGGTTGACAGTGACCGCGGCCAACGCGGCCTGGCCGCCGATCAGCCAGAATGCCAGAATGAACAGGAGAGAGCGCAAACGCTTGAAGCGATACGGGGGAGCCCCGTACAGAATGCCGAACGACATCTAAATTTCCGGATGAAAGAAGCTGAACAAAGACTTTCGTCACGGAAAGATTTGCACGACATGGTTAACGGCCGGTTAGGAAGAAGGCAAAATTGCGCAGCGCGATCTCCCCTCGCATCCTCCGACCCGGGCGGCTCCCTGATATCGCGGCCGGCACCGGCGCCGCACTGGGGGGCCGAAGGCACATCCCCTCCCTCCAGAGAAACCGTGCGATGCGCTTTACCGATCCATAAAATCCTGTTCCAACTGTCGAAAATCGGCGGGATAAACCGGCCTCGCCAGGGAGAGACCGCCATGAAGCTCGGCACCGCCATTGCGGAAATCATGAAGCGCGAGGGGATCGAGATCCTCTGCGGCTATCCGGTCAATCACCTCATCGAGCACGCCGCCGCCGCCGACATCCGGCCCGATCATGGTCCGCCAGGAGCGGATCGGCCTCCACATGGCGGACGCGATCTCCCGCGTCACCTCGGGCCGCACCATCGGCGCGTTCTGCATGCAGCACGGCCCCGGCGCCGAGAACGCCATGGGCGGCGTGGCGCAATGCTACGGCGAGTCGGTGCCGGTGCTGGTGCTGCCGATGGGCTATGCGCGGCGGATCGCCAATATCGACCCAACTTCAATTCCAGCCAGGCGATGAAGCGCGTTTGCCAAATCGTCCGAGCCGATCAACCTCGCCGCCGAGGTGGGCAACATCTTCCGCCGCGCCTTCACCAAGCTGAAAAATGGCCGCGGCGGCCCGGTGATCGTCGAAATCCCGGCCGACATGTGGAACGAGGAAGTGCCGGAGCCGCTGAACTACACGCCGGTGCTGCGCACCCGCTACGGCGCCGATCCCGTGCATGTGAAGGAAGCCGCGGCGCTGCTGGTCGACGCCAAGCGGCCGGTGATCTATGCCGGCCAGGGCGTGCATTACGCCAAGGCCTGGCCGCAACTGAAGCGGCTGGCCGAGCGGCTTGCCATTCCCGTCACGCACCAGCCTCGGCGGCAAGTCGTCGTTTCCGGAAACCCACCCGCTGTCGCTCGGCTCCGGCGGCCTCGCGGATGCCGCACGCGGTGCCGAAATTTCTTGCCGAGGCCGACGTGATTTTCGGCATCGGCTGCTCGTTCACCGAAACCTCGTTCGGCATCGCCATGCCGAAGGGCAAGACCATCATCCATTCCACGCTCGATCCCAACCACCTCAACAAGGACGTCGAAGCCAAAATCGGCCTGGTCGGCGATGCCGGCCTCGTGCTCGACGCGCTGCTCGAGGAAATCGGCAAGACCGTCAGCGCCGACCGCGACGCCGCAGCGCGTGGCCGCGCGAGATCGCCGCCTCGCACAAGGAGTGGCTGGCGAAGTGGATGCCGAAGCTCACCAGCAACGATGCGCCGCTCAATCCCTATCGCGTGCTCTGGGACCTGCAGCACACCGTCGACGTCACCAACACCATCATCACCCATGACGCCGGCAGCCCGCGCGACCAGCTCTCGCCGTTCTGGAAGACGGCCGAGCCGCTGTCCTATATCGGCTGGGGCAAGACCACCCAGCTCGGCTACGGGCTCGGCCTGGCGATGGGCGCCAAGCTGGCCAAGCCCGACAAGCTCTGCATCAACGTCTGGGGCGACGCCGCGATCGGCTTCACCGGCATGGATTTCGAGACCGCGGTGCGCGAGCGGATTCCGATCATGTCGATCCTGCTGAACAACTTCAGCATGGCGATCGAGCTGAAGGTGATGCCGATCTCGACCGAGAAATACCGCTCCACCGACATCTCCGGCGACTACGCCGCGATGGCGCGCGCCTTCGGCGGCTATGGCGAGCGGGTGACCAAGCCCGGAAGACATCATTCCCGCGATCAAGCGCGGCATCGCCAAGACCAGAGAGGGCATTCCGGTGCTGCTGGAGTTCATCACCAGCAAGGAGACCGAGGTTTCCAGGCCGGGGACTTGAGCCCCGGCGGGGTTTGACCAATACTTGGGTAGTGGCCGCCCCTGATGGTGGCGGGCCAATAGGTATTGGGCCAGCGCCAGCAGGCACGGGCAAATCGGATTTCGATGAATGACCGCGCTGCCAGAAAACGTGGTGACCGATCTCTACCGGCTGGTGGCCGAGCTTGAGCAGCGTCTGGAATCCAGTTTCGCCGCGCATGACCAGGCCCTCGCGCAACGCGACGCGCCGTCGCCGAAAATGCCCGGCTGCAAAACGAACTCGGCATCGCCCGGGATCGCCAGAACGCCAGCGCGGAAATCCTGCGCACCATCGCCGCCGCGCCCACCGACGCCGAACAGTCGCTGCAGCGGATCGTCGAAACCACGGCACGTTTCTTTGGCGCTTCCAGTGCGCGGATCAGGCTTGCCCAGGACGGTGAGTGGATCGCGTCGTTTTCCGTCGGCATCAGTTCGGAACACGTCAGCGCCGCCGTTCCGACCGCAGCGTTGCGCGTCGGGGGCCGTAACCTGCCGGGCACCGTGGTTGCGGAAAATCGCCAGATTCACATCCCCGATCTCGACCGCATCGATCCTGACATGGCCGATTGGCCCGGCCTGCCACCGGCTCGCGCGGCGGGCTCGCGTACAATGTGCGGCACGCCGCTGCGGCGCGAGGGCAAGGCGATCGGCGTCCTCATCCTGCATCGCGACCGGCCTGTGCCCTTCACGGACGACGAACTGGCGCTCCAGCAAAGCTTCGCCGACCAGGCGGTGATCGCCATCGAGAATGCGCGGCTGTTCAACGAGACCCGAGAAGCGCTGGAGCGGCAGACCGCGACCGCCGACATCCTGAAGGTCATCGCCAGTTCGCCCGTCCGACGTGCAGCCGGTGTTTGAAGCCATTGCGGCCAGCGCCAATCGGCTGATCGGCGGCTTTTCCACGACGGTCTTCTCTTCATCGGTGACAGCGATGCACTTGACGGCTTTCACGCGAACCAATCCAGCCGCCGATGAATCCTTCAATCCTATTCCCCCGCCGGTTGCGGAATCGCTGTCTTTGAACGCTGGTCCGCGACGGACGAGACCGTGCAGTTATGACCGGATACCGAAGCTGAAGTCGATGTACGCTCCTGATCACAGGAAATGGCGCGCTCGCGCGGCTTCCGGAGCATGCTGTTTACGCCGCTGATGAGACAACGGGTCTCCATCGGCATGATCGTGCCTCGACGCGGCCGGAGCCCGGCGCGTTTGCCGCACATCACGTCGCAGCTGATGCAGACCTTCGCCGACCAGGCGGTGATCGCCATCGAGAATGCCCGGCTGTTCGACGCAGGTGCAGGCAGCGCACGCGCGAATTGTCGCAGTCGCTCGACGACTTGCGCACCGCGCAGGACCGCCTGGTGCAGACGGAAAAGCTCGCCTCGCTCGGCCAGCTCACCGCCGGCATCGCCCACGAGATCAAGAACCCGCTCAATTTCGTCAACAATTTCTCCGCGCTCTCGGCCGAACTGATCGACGAGTTGAGCGAGGTGCTCAGGCCGGCGACCGCTCGACGACAAGATGCGCGCAGGAGATCGACGAGATGACCGGATGCTGAAGGGCAATCTCGAAAAAGTCGTGCAGCACGGCAAGCGCGCCGATTCCATCGTCAAGAACATGCTGCTGCATTCGCGCGAGGGCTGCGGCGAGCACCGGCCGATCGATATCAATGCGCTGGTCGAGGAGAGCCTCAACCTCGCCTATCACGGCGCGCGCGCCGAGAAACAGGATTTCAATGTCACGCTGCGAAGCGATTTCGATCCCGACGCCGGCATCATCGAGCTGTTTCCGCAGGAAATCACCCGCGTACTCCTCAACCTGATCTCGAACGGCTTTTACGCGGCGACCAAGCGCAAGGCCGAGACCGGCGAGCAGGCTTCGAGCCGCTGTCGCGCGACGACCAGAAATCTCGGGGACAGTGTCGAGATCCGCATCCGCGACAACGGCACCGGCATTCCGCCCGAGGTAAAGGAAAAGATGTTCAATCCGTTCTTCACCACCAAGCCTGCCGGGCGAAGGCACCGGGCTCGGCCTGTCCATGAGCCACGACATCATCGTGAAACAACATGGCGGGACGATCGAGGTCGATGACCGAGCCCGGTGCAATTCACCGAATTTACCATCGTGCTGCCGCGCGCCAGCAAGTCCACCAACCAAGATCGGGAGGTATAGACGTGAGCGTGTTAGTTCTAGTGGTCGATGACGAACCCGATGTCGAGGCGCTGTTTCGCCAGCAATTTCGGCGCGACCTGCGCGCGCAGCGCTTCATGATGGATTTTGCGATTCGGCACCGATGCTCTGGCGCGGATCGCCGTGCCGGCGAGCAGTCGCTGATCCTGATCCTGTCCGACATCAACATGCCCGGCATGAGCGGCCTTGAAATGCTGCCGAAAGTCCAGGGAATTGCGGCCCGACGTTCCCGTCATCATGATCACCGCCTATGGCGATGCCGAGACCAAGCGCAAGGCGATCGAGAAGCGGCGCGAGCGGTTACTGACCAAGCCGATCGACTTCACGCTGCTTCGGGAGGAAATCGACACCCGGCTGGAGCGGGCAAATTGAAGCCGCTGACCTTACGGCTTGAAGAACGCGGGATCGTTCAGCGCCTTGATCATGGTGTCGACCATGTCGGCGGCGGCGTGGTCTTCGCGCTCCTCCAAAGCTCCCACATCTTGCGCAGATTGGCGCGCATCGGCGCCTTTAGCGACGGATCGCGTTCGATCAGGGTCCGCGCGATGCAGAAGGCGATCGCCTCCGTGCCCATCTGGGTCTGCTCGATGGTGGGTTTGCTCATGGCCGGCTCCTTGGATCGTTTCGAGATGTCTGATCTGGCTCGCGGCCGCTGTTAGATCAATTCGCGGCTGTGATAGCCGCAGCCGACGAGGCCGGCGGCCCGGCGCTGGCGGCGCTCCCTACTCCGCCATCTCCGACCGGCTTGCGGCGGCCCGGCCAGCGGCCGCTCTTCCATCAGCATCATGCAGAGCGCTGCGGCGCCATCATGCGCCGCGGCGGCGCCGAACACATAGCGGAACGCCGCGATCATGTCGGCCGCGGGAATCGAACTCACGGGGCCGCGATGCTCGCCGCCAAGCGAAATGTCGGCGCCGAGCGCCATCAGCAGGATGGCGGCAGAACGCCGCCACCGTGAACGACGCCATCAGCGCGCGGAAGAAGTTCATCGCGCCGGTGACGGTGCCGACCTGCGACCGCGCCACCGAATTCTGCAGCGACGACCACGCTGATCGGAAATGCCGTGCCGAGCCCCAGCGCGAACACCGACAGCAGCACCAGCAGCCCCCACAGCGGCAGCGTTGTCGAGCGTCAGCGCGCATGCCGCGACGGCGGCACACGACAGTGCCGATGATCGCGACCCGCTTGTAGTGTTTGGCGCGCGCCATGGTCCGGCCGGCGATCGCGGCGCCGCACGGTCGAAACCGCGGCCAGCGGAATCAGCGCAAGCCCCGCCTCGCTGGCGCTGAGGTGATAGACCACCTCGTAATAGAGCGGCAGATGCACGGTCAGCCCGATCATCGCGCCCATCGCGCAGCCGCCGGCGGCCATCGCGTAAGGCACCACGCGTTCCGCCCATCAGCGGCAGCGGCAGGAACGGCTCGTCGGCACTGCCGGCGTGCCAGACGAAGGCGAACGCCAGCGCCACGGACGCGCCGACCATCGCCATGATGGCCGGCGACAGCCAGAGATAGCGGTTGCCGCCCCAGGTCAGCACCAGCATGAACACGACGGCGGAGGCCATCAGCAGCACGCCGCCGAGCCAGTCGACCTTGCGCTTGCGGTGGAACACCGGGATCTTGCCCATCTTCGGCAGCAGCAGCGCCAGCGACGCCGAGCCCGAGCGGCACGTTGATCCAGAAGATCATCGACCAGTGCAGATGTTCGGCGAACACGCCGCCGAGCACCGGCCCGCCGATGCCGGCCGCCATCCAGACGCCGCTGAAATAGGCCTGATACTGGCCGCGCTCGCGCGGCGTCACCACGTCGGAAATCACGGTCTGCACGATCGGCATGATGCCGCCGCCGCCGAGCCCCTGCAGGCCGCGCGCCAGGATCAGCACCGGCATGTTCGGCGCCATGCGCGCACAGCATCGAGCCCGCGATGAACAGGCTCAGCGCGGCGATGATCATGGCGCGGCGGCCGTAGATGTCGCTCAGCGTGCCGAACACCGGCGCCACCGCGGTCGAGGCCAGCAGATAGGCGGTGATCACCCATGACAGGCTGGAGACGTCCTGGAACTGGCGGCCGATGGTCGGCAGCGCGGTCGCGACGATGGTCTGGTCCAGCGCGGCCAGAAACATCGTCAGCATCAGGCTCATCAGGATGGTGCGGACTTCGCTCTGCGTCAGCGGCGCGCGCGGCGCGATCGGCGGCGCATCGCTGAGCTCGATGACCTCGGCCGGTGATTTGCGACAGCTCGCGCGCGAGCTCTTCGGACAATGTCTGGTGGTCGGCCGGTTGACGGCTCTGCCGTTCGAACTTGTTCATGTGGATGTATGATATTGCTGTACGATGCGCGCGGGAGCCGCGCGATGGAATTGCTGTGTCGCCCATATTTAGGCGGCAAATCCGTCATCGCGGCAGCGGGTTGCGCGCATGGGTGCATCCCGCGAGGCATCAATCGCAATTCGCGTGATCGATCGAGTCCGCTCGGATCAGGTTGCGGCCGCTTTTTCAGCCGCGCCCGCTTCGGCAACAGCGCCGGCCATTGCACGATGTGATCCTCGAGATCGGCGTCCGGCGATCTCGTCCTCGGTGCCCTGCACCCGGCCGCGCACCGAAACGCCGGCTTCATGAACCGTGTTGGGATCGCCCGAGATCAGCGGATGCCACCAATAGAGATCGCGGCCCTCGGCCACCAGCTTGTAGCCGCAGCTCGGCGGCAGCCAGTTCAGGGTGCGGACATTTTCCGGCGTCAGCCGCACGCAATCCGGAACCTTGTCGGAACGGTTCGGATAGTCCTTGCAGGCGCATAGCCCGGCATCCAGCAGCTTGCAGGAAACGTGGGTGAAATAGATCTTGCCGGTATCCTCGTCCTCGAGCTTCTCCAGGCAGCAGCGCGCGCAGCCGTCGCACAGGCTTTCCCATTCGGCGTTGGACATCTCTTCCAACGTCTTGGTTTTCCAGAAGAATCCCTCTTGACCCGAGGGTGGCTTGGGAGCGGCGGTCATGAGTGTCAGTAGGTTCCGGGCGAATCGGCCTCAACGTCCCTTCTAGGGGCTGCAGCGGCAGCCGGGCAAGCGGCAAGGCCAGACCGGCTGAGCAACGGTGCCGGAACGTTAGCCCTGCCGATCAAAATCGCAGCCGCACCATTGGTTTATGGCCCCTGCTCGGCTACAAAACCGGCCGAGTCTCCCAATGGCGCGGTGCGCAAGATGCGCCTTGGGTTTGCCGCAACATTCCCGCAAGACGTCTCATGGTGCCCGGTCGGGCACCCGAGCGCTTTCGAACTGACCAAGGGCCCCGGTGCGCCAGATCATACCACCGGCATGGAAGCAGAAGATCCGGCATTTCTTTCTGGATCTCGACGCGCGCATCGACTCCACGCTGTTCTCGTCGGGCAAGGGCGTCGCGCGAACTCTATGAGCGCTACTCGACCTTCATGGACCGCTTTTATGTCGGCCGCTGGAAGCGCTGGGTCTTCATCGAGCCGCTGTCGGAAGCCGCCACCATCGGGCTCGGCGGCCTGGTGCTGATGCTGGCGCTGGCGGTGCCGGCGTTTCGCGAAACCGCCGACGAGGACTGGCTGAAGAAATCCGATCTCGCGGTGACCTTTCTCGATCGCTACGGCAATCCGATCGGCAGCCGCGGCATCAAGCACAACGATTCGATTCCGCTGGAAGACTTTCCGGACAACCTGATCAAGGCGACGCTGGCGACCGAAGACCGCCGCTTCTACGACCATTTCGGCATCGACATCCCCGGCCTGGCGCGCGCGCTGGTCACCAACGCGCAGGCCGGCGGCGTTCGCCAGGGCGGCTCGTCGATCACCCAGCAGCTGGCGAAGAACCTGTTCCTGAGCAACGAGCGCACCATCGAGCGCAAGGTCAACGAGGCGTTCCTCGCGATCTGGCTGGAGACCCGGCTGACCAAGAACGAAATCCTGAAGCTCTATCTCGACCGCGCCTATATGGGCGGCGGCACCTTCGGCGTCGACGGCGCGGCGCATTTCTACTTCAACAAGTCGGCGCGCGACGTCAATCTGGCGGAAGCCGCGATGCTGGCCGGCCTGTTCAAGGCGCCGACCAAATACGCGCCGCACATCAACCTGCCCGCCGCGCGCGCCCGCGCCAACGTGGTGCTCGACAATCTGGTCGACGCCGGCTTCATGACCGAAGGCCAGGTGTTCGGCGCGCGGCGCAATCCCGCCACCGCGGTCGACCGCCGCGACGAAAACTCGCCGAACTACTATCTCGACTATGCCTTCGACGAGATGCGCAAGCTGGTCGACACCTTTCCGAAATCCTACAATGAGCGCGTGTTCGTGGTCCGCACCGCGATCGACATGAACGTGCAGCACGCCGCCGAAGACGCCATCGAAAACCAGTTGCGCCAGTTCGGCCGCGACTATCACGCCACCCAGGCCGCGACCGTGGTCTCCGATCTCGACGGCGGCATCCGCGCCATGGTCGGCGGCCGCGACTACGGCGCCAGCCAGTTCAACCGCGCGATCGACGCCTATCGCCAGCCCGGCTCGTCGTTCAAGCCCTATGTCTACACCACCGCGCTGCTGAACGGCTTCAAGCCGACCTCGATCGTGGTCGACGGCCCGGTCTGCATCGGCAATTGGTGCCCGCAGAACTACGGCCACTCCTATTCCGGCGCGGTGACGCTGACGCAGGCGATCACCCATTCGATCAACGTCGTGCCGGTGAAACTGTCGATCGCGCTCGGCCAGAAGGAAGACCCCAAATCGCACAACCCGGCCAAGGTCGGCCGCGCCAAGATCGTCGAAGTGGCGCGCCGCTTCGGCATCACCGCGCCGCTGCCGGACACGCCGTCGCTGCCGATCGGCGCCGACGAAGTCACCGTGCTCGAACATGCGGTGGCCTATGTGACCTTCCCGAACAAGGGCAGCGCGGTGACGCCGCATTCGGTGCTGGAAGTGCGCACCGGCGCCGGCGATCTGGTCTGGCGTTTCGATCGCGACGGCCCGAAGCCGCGGCAGGCGATCCCCGCTTCGGTCGCCTCCGACATGGCGGGCATGATGAGCCACGTGGTCAGCGAAGGCACCGCGCGCCGCGCCGCGCTCGACGGCATTCCGACCGCCGGCAAGACCGGCACCACCAATGCCTATCGCGATGCCTGGTTCGTCGGCTACACCGGCAACTTCACCTGCGCGGTCTGGTACGGCAATGACGATTACTCGCCGACCAACCGCATGACCGGCGGCGCGCTGCCGGCGCAGACCTGGCACGACATCATGACCGTCGCGCATCAGGGCATCGAGATCAAGGAACTGACGGGTGTCGGCATGGGCACCAAGCTGCCCGCCCCGCCTGCCAGCGAAGGCGCCGTCGCCGCCAACGGCGCGCCGAAGGTGCTCGAGGTCAAGCCCGGGCCGCCGCCGGTTCTGACCCGGCGCGGCGCGGATATGCTGGTGCAGGTCGAAAAGATGCTGGACGATCTTGCGAAGACCACCGGCGGCACGGCGGCGACCAATCCGGCCAAACCCGCCAAGCCGGTTCTCCTCGTCGCTGGCTTTCCCGGAGAGCTTTGCCGCGGCGACGCCGGGTGATCCCACGTCGGTCGCGCGTAAGAACTGACCGTGCGGCTGGTCTTCATCACTTTGCTGGCGCTCGTTCTCGCCTCATTCGTCGGCCTCGGCGCGACCTGGATGACGGCGACCCGCGGCACCAATTTCGGCACGCTGAAAATCGGCGCCTGGACCGCGCGGCCCGAAGACCGGCACCGCCGATGTCGATCCCTATTCGCGCGCCTCGATCGCCCGCGCGGCGATCTGCCGATCGGCCAGGGCGACGGCGTCGCCTTCCTCGCCACGACCGACGACAAGAAGAAGCCGCTCGACGGCCGCTGCGACGTGGTGGTCAGCGGCGTCACGCCGGCGGCGCGGTTCTGGACCCTGACGCTGTACGATCAGAAGGGCCGCCTGGTCGCCAATTCGCTGCAGCGCTACGGCTTCACCAGCCAGGAGATCATCCGCGGCTCGGACGGCGCCTTCGAGGTCCGGATCGCGGCGCGGTCGCGCGCCGGCAACTGGCTGCCGACCGGCGGCATCGAGCGTTACGGATTGGTGATGCGGCTGTACGATACGCCGGTGGGCGTCGCCACCCGCACGCCGCGCGATGCTCCGATGCCCTCCATCGCCACGGTGGGGTGCCCATGATCCGGCTGTTGTTCACCATCATCGCGGGCGTGCTGCTGGGCGGCATCGTGCATCTGGTCAGCGTGCTGGCGCTGCCGCGGATCGCGAGCCAGGACGCCTATTCGCGCCTGTCTCCGATCACGAAGCTCAACGCCGTTACCCCGCTGCCGCTGGCCGATCCCAACAACACGCTGATGCCATTCATGGACCCCGCGTTCGCGACCGCGATCTGCCGCTACGATCTGAGCAGCGGCCCGATCAAGCTCGCGGTGCCCGTCAGCCAGTCCTACACGTCGGTGTCGTTCTACACCCGGAGCGACGTCGCCTATTACGCCATCAACGACCGCTCCGCGGGCAAGAAGGTGATCGAGCTCGATCTGATGACCGAGGCCCAGCATGGCGACCTGCCCGAAGACGAAGAGGTCACGTCGGCCGACCGCCTGATCATCGACTCGCCAAGTAAGAGCGGCCTGATCGTGCTGAAGGCGCTGGCCGCCGAACCCGGCCTGATGCCGCAGGCGCAAGCCTCGCTCGCCGCCGCCAGTTGCAAGGTGCAGACCGACCCGCCCGCCGCACCGGCAAAGGCGCTGGGGCCAGCGGCGAAACGGTGAGTTGAGCGTTGCATGTCGCATATGTGCCGCCACGCGGCCGTCCGGCCGATCGCGCGATGCATTGGTATGCTGTCGGCATTGTTCCTAATTAAATTGATTTGGGAACGTTGTGTGCACATCGACACTTAGAGACTGGTGAGCGGGTTGATTGGGGTCGCTCCGCTGGGGCGCGCCTGATGTGCAATGAGTGCGAAAGCATTGATACGACGATTGCCCGCTACCGGCGGCTCCGGCATCAGACCAGTGACAGTCGGACGCACGAAGCTGCCGACCACCTCATTGCAGGCCTCGAGAAGCAAAAGCTGGCGCTTCATTTCGATGAGAAGGAAGCCGGATGAAGTTGTCCAGCATTCGTTCGACATGAATGAGCACAATGCACGGGCCAACAGCGAGCACGCACTTTTCGTTTGCGTGCTGAGCCTGGCGGCGTTGCTGGCCTGTTGCGCGTTTGCACTGGCCCGGATCTAGGATCGTCTCGGCATACGACGTCCGGGCAGCGGCCAACCGGTGAATTTGCTGTTCGGCAACTCTCCGGGTTCAGGATATTCGGCACATCGCCCGTGGCTCGGCGTCAGGACGAGCTGACGAACTCCCCGCCTGGCGCCCAGCGGCCGGCAGCATCATCTTGTAGAGCTTGCGCAGCACCCGCGCCGGAAAGGCCAGCCATACGGGATCGATGTTGCGACAGAACGCCAGCTTGCGGACGTAGGTCTCGACGTGCCATTTGGCATGCGCGCCGTGCTTGAAGAAGATCACGTCGCCCGCGCCGTAGCGGGTCGGCGGCATATCGTCGCTTTCGATCACGATCGATCCCTCGAGGATTAGAATGGTCTCGTCGAAATCATAGTACCAGTTGAACTTGCCGGCGGTGCATTCCCACTCGATGGTGCACGCCTGCCCGTCCCTGCTTTGCGCCAGCACGTTGGATCGTGACTCCGGCTGTCCCTCGATCACCCAGGACGGCTCGATCGGCCGCAATGTGAGGCTGCCGCCGGTATAGGCGGTTTCGATGGGTTTGCCGCCGTCGGTGCGCAACACTTTCCTGACCGCGTCGGTTAGCTTCCGCATCGTCCACGAATTCGGTTTGGCGTGTGAATAAATTTCAGCCATCTGCGATCCCTCAGCTAAATTATTGGCGGCCGACACAACCGATGCCGGTGCGCGACACAGCGGAAATCCAGAACACGTCGTCGCTCACGCGCCGCAAGCTGGGGTAGCGCCGCCAAATTGACAAGCGCGATTCTCTCACGTGATAAAGATTCAATATTATTTTCATCACCATGCACCGCGCGCTACCACAACATCAGCGGACGACGGCACGAAAGCTAATAACCCTATTCGACTGGCCGCTGTTTAATTGCAAAAGAGCCCAAGACGATGGTGGTAAGGCGTTGCTAACACGCCGCGCTTGCGGCGTGGTGCGCTGCTGATCCGGGGCCCATCGGTCCGCGCCGTGCGACCACTATGCGGGTCCCGGCTCTGCGTAGCAGCGCTGCGCGCTGCATCGTGTCCGGGACACGAGGGATGGTTTTTTAGCGCGGGCGAAACACCAATATCTCGGTCTAGCCCTGCGCGTTAAAAAATGCTGCTTCCCTTCGTCGCCAAATCACCTGCGTATTCAGTGCGTCTCATCCCGCACGAGGGGCGTGTCATGATCGTCACGGGCGTTGGGATGAGATGCGGTGGACGCGGCAGCGTCGGATGCGCAGGGAATCGCGGGGCGCGGCCTTCGGGTGCGTGAGCGATCGGCCGGCGCATGGACGAACGATGCTGACAATCGCCGTCGCCAATTTTTCGCCTGTGGTGCACATGCCGGCGAAGCGGTTGGTGAAAGCGAGCTGCGTACGGTGAAGCCGTGTGGTCCTGGCGCCCGTTGCTGGTGTCAAGTCGGCGGAGGTGTTGCGCGCCCGACCGGGTCGCGCAGTGCCGTTAATCCGTCGACGACGGTGACAAGACGAATTCGTCGCCGGGGAGAGCGCGGAGTAAGCCGTAAGGCCATCGCGCAGGAAATGCCGGCTGTTTCCGGTGGACCTGTGGTGACTACCGTGTGCTTTCTACCTTTGCACACGGGCTGCGGGTGCATCGCGCATCCGGCATTTCCTGCGCCCTCTTCTTTTCGGGCGAATGAATTTTACGAAACTCGGGCGTATCCCGCCGCGGGATCGCGGAGTCGTGTCTGGCGGAGCATCATGCTGAATTTGACTGACGCACGTGCATCACGTCTAGCCGCGCGTGGTCAACGCCCGGCCGATCACCGGCTGGGCGGCGACCGGCGGATTGGCGGTTTGCGCGGCGAGTTCGTTGATCAGGCGGTCAGCCTCGGCCGCCATGTTGTCCGGCGCCTGGATCACCAGCCGCTCCAGCGCCCAGCGATAGGACGAAATCCGCCGCTCCAGGCATTGCTGCACCCATTGCACGATCAGGGTGTTCTCTTCCATTCGCGCGACTGCGTCGGCGCTTTCGCGCGGCGACAGACCGGACACATGCGCGAGACTGGCGTTGCGCTTGCGGTCGAGGTCGAACACGTGAATCGCGGTAGTGAAGAACGGCTCGAACCGGGTGATGTCGTCGCGGACGTCGTCGACCAGTTGCGAGTAGCGCGACGTATCCGAACGATGCGGCTCGTCGATCAGCATGCGGCCATAGGTGGTGCGATCGAACGGCGGCACGCCCTGCCGCCATGGCGAGGGCAGCGGCTTGTAATCGCCGAACACGCTTTTCCAGGCCGGGCGCGAATGCGGCGGCTCGATCAGCGGATAGGCCTGGTCGCGAAGCTGGCGCTCGTAATCAGTGAGCTGGAATTGCGATGGATGCAGGCCGACGCTTCCGGTCACCTCGCCGCCCATCCAGCGATGCATGTCGTCGTTGCGAAAATCCTCGCGGGTGCGGCCGAAATCGCCGCCGCTGCAGGCGCCGAGCGTGACGCCCATCAACATCAACGTCAGTGCCTTCGAAGCAATCGAAGCCCGTCGCGCGGTCCGGATCGGAAAATACGTCTCCGGCATCTTGAAAATGTCCGTTGGTTTCAGTTCAGCGGCGACGCCGGCGACGACGCGGCGTGGCGGCGCCCTCTTCCGGTCCGCTGCCGCCGCTGGTTTCTTCCAGCTGACGTTCGATGCGGACAACCGGGAGGATCAGAACCTTGCCCATTACCTGCCTGGTCACGTCCTGTTTGGCGACGTCCTGTTTGGTCGAAGCCCGGCGCGGACTGCCATCGATGCTCAGGGCCGGCCGCCGCGAAGCCGCATCCGCCGGAAATTCAAGGATGGTACCCATATTAATATTTTCTCTCTGATCGCCGCTCTGACTGTTGTTTGCCGGCGACGGTCATCATTAAGAACAGGACGTGGTTAATGGCATCTTAATTTGCTGTTGCCGGGCTGCATCACCCGCAAAAGCCGTGGCGATAAATGACTGTCGGAAAACGGCACACTCCTTCACGAAGTGTTTTCCTTAACGAGCCATTAAAGGAACCGGCATAGGTTATTCGCAGTGATTACTCAGTTTGCGTACACAGACATGACCCCACCTCCCTCCTTTCCAGGCTTCGATGGGCTGATGACGCTGTCCCGCAGGGAAGGCGTCGATATCCGCCCGACATTGTTGCGGGTGCTGACCGATCTTTATGTTCAGGCCCGCGCGCACAGCGTCGAGGAAGTACGGCAGTTCGTCGAACTGACCTCGCGTCTGATCGATCAGGTCGATGACGCGACCCGCGCCGCGGTGCGGGCACGGCTGGCGATCTACCCCGGCACGCCGGTGGAAACCTTGCAACAACTCGGGCTCAGGCCGGCGCAACCCGACAGCGCGCACGCCGCTCGCCGAAAAAATTCCGGCACCAGTGGTGCAACTGACGCCGGCGCCGAAAGCCGCACCGCCGATCAAGACGCCAACCGACGCGGAATTGCGCATGACATCCAATCTGTCGATGCAGCCGAAAGACGCCGCCGAGATCAGCGACATCTTCTTCAGCGCCAATTCCAGCGAACGCGCCCTGATCCTGCATAATCTGGTACAAACGCCGCTGCGGGCGTCGGCGCGCATCCCGGCGGCGCGCGCGGTGCGCGCGATGCAGACCCTGGAGATGGCGGCCTTTGCTGCCGACATCGAGAACTTCACGCTCGAGATCAGCGAGGCGCTGATTCTGCCGGCGCGGATCGCGGCGCAGATCGTCAACGATCCCGGCGGCGAGCCGCTCGCCTGCGCCGCGCGCGCGCTGGACATGCCGAGTGCGATGTTTCAGCGGGTGCTGATGTTTCTCAATCCGGAGTCCGGGTCGTCGGTCACCCATGTCTATCGGCTGTCGCGGCTGTACGACCGCCTGAGCGAACGCTCCGCCCTGATCATGCTGGCGGCGTGGCGTGGCTCGACCATGGCGGTGGTGCGCGCCAAATACCGCCCGGTGCTGCACGACGACGAACGTCATCGCGCCCGCGTCGCGTCCGGCCAGACCCGCCCCACGGTGCAACCCGGCGCGCACGTGCTGCCGCGGACCGGGTCGGACAAATAGGGACTTGCAGGATTATCGCGTCACGTTTTGGCCAGATCGAGGAAATGCCGCCCGGCGCGATCCTCGGTTTCGACGATCCAGACATCCGGATCGAACCGGATTTCCTTGGCGAGGCGCTCCTCGACCGCGCGCTTCCGCAACCGGCTGCGGCGACGTCGCGATGAACAGCCGCTCCGCCGGGCGGCTTTCGTCGTAGACCGTCTGCGGCGCCGGCGCGTACAGCATCGGCGTTGCCGTCGAGCGTCGCCACCTTGACGAACACCGCGCCGGCGTCCTCCGAGCCGCGCTTGCGCACGGCGCCGAACACACCTTCGGTCTGACAGCGGCGCAGGTAGGCAGCCACCCAGATGCTGGACTTCAGACGGGCCATGTTGCCAGGGAGTTTGTGATTGCAAGTTTTCGGATCGAGCCGGCGCCGGAACCGGGCTACAGATACCGAACAATCGAATCGGGGTCCATCGAGATTCAGTCCCCGTCAGGAATTCGTTGATGCCGACGCCGCGCTCGCTCAAAAGCCGCTCGCCACGTTTGGTCAGCTTGAACAACTCGCCGCGCCGCTCCGCCAAGCCCTGCGCGATGAGGTCGTCCACCACCCTCAATTTGTCGGGTTCGAACTGGGCGGCCTGCCCGAGATCGCACAACACCGCGATTTGCTGGTCTGTCGGCATGAGATCCTCCGCAAGAAGAACCCCTGCCGGCGGCGCGGGTTCCTTGGCGGCGGCGCGGCCGGCGCCGATCTGTTACGCCGCGGCAGCGATACCTCGGGGGGTCAAAACGTATTCCTTGAGCACGGTTTCGTTCGCATCGACCTCGACCAGCGAGACGTCGTAGCTCCAGAGATCGGCGAGATGCTGCAGCACGCGCTTGGTGTCGACCTCGTTCAGCCGGGCGCCCTTCACCACCGCATGGCGCAGCATCAGCCGGCGATCGCCGGCGAGATCGACATCGATCACCTCGATGTTCGGATCGATGAAGCCGACATCATATTGCTTGGCCAGTTCGCGGCGAATCCGCCGAAAGCCGCGATCGTCGTGGATGGCATCGACCCGGATGCCTTCGGTAATCGCGGGATTATCGTGCAGATGGAACATCCGCATGTGCCGCATCAGCCGCGGGCTGAGGAACTGGCTGATGAAGCTTTCGTCGCGATAGTTGGCCCAGGTGTCGCGCAGCACACCCATCACGTCGCCCTTGCCGGCGATATCCGGAAACCACGCGCGGTCCTCGTCGTCGGGACTGGTGACGATGCGCTCGATGTCCTGCATCATCGCAAAGCCGAGCGCGTAGGGATTGAAGCCGGAAAAGCGCCGATCGTCGAAATCGGGCTGGAACACCACGTTGGTGTGCGACGACAGAAATTCCAGGAAGTTGCCGTCGGTCAGCCGGCCCTGCTGATGCAGCCGGTTCATGATGCGATAATGCACGTAGGTGGCGGTGCCCTCGTTCATCACCTTGGTCTGGCTCTGCGGATAGAAATACTGCGCGATGTGGCGCACGATCCGCAGCAATTCGCGCTGCCAGGGCTTCAGCCGGGGAGCCGCCTTCTCCAGGAAATACAGCAGGTTTTCCTGCGGCAGCCCGAGCAATTTGCGGCGCAATTCGGTGTTCAGCGAGACCTGGCTCTTGACCGGGCCGGTCGGCACGGTCCGCCACAGATCGTTGAACTCGCTCTCTTCATGCGCGCGGCGCTCGCCGGCGCGCTTTTCCTCGGTGCGCAGATCGAGCTTCTTCTTGCCGGGATAGCGATCGATGCCGTGCGACATCAGCGCGTGCGCGGCGTCGAGCGTCTGCTCGACCGCGAGCCGGCCGTGGCGCTCCTCGCATTGCGCGACATAGCCCTTGGCGAAGTCGAGATAATCGAGGATGCCGTCGGCGTCGGTCCACTGCTTGAACAAATAGTTGTTCTTGAAGAAATGATTGTGGCCGAAGGCGGCGTGGGCGATCACCAGCGTCTGCATGGTCGCGGTGTTTTCCTCCATCAGGTAGGAAATGCACGGCGAACTGTTGATCACGATTTCATAGGCGAGGCCCATGAAGCCCTTGCGGTAGGATGCCTCCTGGTGGGCGAAATGCTTGCCGAACGACCAGTGCTTGTAGAACAGCGGCATGCCGACGGAGGAATACGCGTCCAGCATCTGCTCGGCGGTGATCACCTCGATCTGGTTGGGATAGACGTCGAGCCCCAGTTCGGCGTGCGCGATCTCCTCGCAGGCGTCGTGGATGCGCTGCAAGGGTCCGGAAATCCCAATCGGCGCCCTCGAACAGCCGTTCGGATGTATCGGTCATGGCGCGACCTTCTCCTGCTTTCCGCGGCGCTGGAACAAGTCGTGAAACACCGGAAAGATTTCACTGCGGTCGCTGACCTTGCGCATCGACAGCGGCGCACCGTCGGCGCGCAGCCGCTGGTACAGCGACCACAAAGACGAATCCGAGAGATCGAAGGTATGGCCGCCGCTCTCGCCGACTTCGAGATAGGCGAAGAACTGGCAGACCGGCAGGATCATCTCGGTCAGCAAGCGGCCCGCGACCTCGCCGTCCGAACCGGAATTGTCGCCGTCGGAGGCCTGCGCCGCATAGATGTTCCAGTCCGATGGGCGGAACCGCGACCGCACGATGTCGTGCATCGCCTGCAACGCGCTCGACACCAACGTGCCGCCCGATGCCGGGCCGTGGAAGAAGGTATCCTCGTCGACCTCCTCGGCGCGATCGGTGTGACGGATGAAGACGATTTCGACGTGGCGATAGCGCCGTTTCAGGAACACGTAGAGCAGCATGTAAAACCGCTTGGCCAGGTCCTTCATGTGCTCGGTCATCGAGCCCGAGACGTCCATCAGGCAGAACATCACGGCCTGCGCCACCGGCTTGGGTGTGGTCTCGAAACGGCGGTAGCGGATATCGATCGGATCGATGAACGGGATCCGCCGAATTTTGGATTTCAGCGCCTCGATCTCGGCCAGCAATTCGGCGCGGCGCGCCTCATCGGCCGTCTCGGCCTCGGCCTCGAGTTCGGCGATCTGCTCGGGGCGTGGCCGCCGCAACGCCACCCGTCGCGCCATCGCCAGGCGCACGGTGCGACCGACCGAGATATTGGCCGGCGAACCGGAGGTGGAGTAGCCGGCGCGATGGACCCCCTCGCCTTCGGCCTCTGCCAGCTTGCGCTTGGCAAGGTCAGGCAATTCCAGATCGTCAAGGAACAGGTCGACGAATTCGTCGCGGCTCAGCACGAACCGGAACGCATCCTCGCTGTCGCCCTCGCCGGGATCGGAGGCCTTGCCGCGGCCTTCGCCGGACCTCGGCAGCATGTCGCCTTCGATGAACTTCTTGTTGCCGGGCAGAACCATGTCGCGCGTGCCGCCTTCGCGGCGAAAGCGCGGCTCGTTCATGCCATCGAGGGGGATCGATACTTCACCACCCTCGAGTACATCCTTGATGTCGCGCTCCTGCGACGATTTCTTGACGGCGCCTTGTACCAGTGCTTTTGCTCTGCGCAGAAAGCGCTGGCGGTTTTCGAGAGACTTGCTGCCTGGGTTCAGGCGCCGATCAACGATGTGCATGGTTGCCTTTTTATACCTGCCTCACCCGGCCTGCTTGACGCGCATGTACCATTCCACGAGGCGTCGTACCTGACGCTCGGTGTAGCCACGCTCCACCATGCGCTCGACGAACTCGCCGTGCTTCTTTTCGGTCTCGCCGTCCTTCTTCGAACCGAACGAGATCACCGGAAGCAAATCCTCCACCTGGGAGAATATACGCTTTTCGATCACCTCGCGGATCTTTTCGTAGCTGGTCCAGGACGGATTTTTGCCGCCATTCTGTGCGCGCGAGCGCAACGAGAACTTCACGACCTCGTTACGGAAATCCTTCGGGTTGGCGATTCCGGCGGGCTTCTCGATCTTGGTCAGTTCCTGGTTGAGCAGTTCGCGATCGAGCAATTGCCCGGTGTCGGGATCCTTGAAGTCCTGATCCTCGATCCACGCGTCAGCGTAGTCGACGTAGCGATCGAACAGGTTCTGGCCGTAATCCGAGTAGGATTCCAGATAGGCCTTCTGGATCTCGTGGCCGATGAACTCGGCGTAACGCGGTGCGAGTTCGGCCTTGATGAATTCGAGGTAGCGCTTCTCGATTTCCTCGGGCAGCTGCTCGCGCTTGATCGATTGCTCCAGCGCGTACATCAAGTGTACCGCATCGGCGCCGACTTCGGTCGTGTCGTGGTTGAAGGTGGCGGCCAGCACCTTGAAGGCAAAGCGGGTCGAGACCCCGTCCATCCCCTCGTCGACGCCGGCGGCGTCCTTGTATTCCTGAACGCTGCGCGCCTTGGGATCGGATTCCTTCAGGCTCTCGCCGTCATAGACCCGCATCTTGGCAAACACCGTCGAGTTCTCGTGCTTGCGCAGCCGCGACATCACCGAAAAGCGCGCCAGGGTTTCGAGCGTGGCCGGCGCACAGGGCGCGGTGGCGAGCTCGGAGCCCGAGATCAGCTTCTCGTAGATCTTCTGCTCTTCGGTCACCCGCAGGCAGTACGGCACCTTGATGACGCAGATGCGGTCGATGAAGGCTTCGTTGTTCTTGTTGGTCTTGAAGCTCTGCCACTCCGATTCGTTGGAGTGCGCGAGAATCACGCCGGTGAACGGGATCGCGCCGATATTCTCGGTGCCGATGTAGTTGCCTTCCTGTGTCGCGGTCAGCAACGGATGCAGCATCTTGATCGGCGCCTTGAACATCTCGACGAATTCGAGCACGCCCTGGTTGGCGCGGTTGAGGCCGCCGGAATAGCTGTAGGCGTCGGGATCGCTCTGGGCGAAGGTTTCGAGCTTGCGGATATCGACCTTGCCGACCAGCGAGGAGATGTCCTGGTTATTCTCGTCGCCGGGCTCGGTTTTCGCGATGCCGATCTGGCGCAACCGCGAGGGCTGGATTTTGGCGACGCGGAACTGCGAGATGTCGCCGCCGAACGCTTCGAGCCGCTTGTAGCACCACGGGCTCATCAGACCGTTGAGGCGGCGGCGCGGGATGCCGTATTTCTCTTCGATCATCGGTCCGAGCGATTCGGGATCGAACAGGCTCAGCGGGCTTTCGAACACCGGGCTGAGTTCGTCGCCGGCCTTCAGCACGTAGATCGGATGAACTTCCATCAGCGCCTTGAGCCGCTCGGCCAGCGAAGACTTGCCGCCGCCGACCGGTCCGAGCAGATAGAGGATCTGCTTGCGCTCTTCGAGACCCTGCGCCGCGTGGCGGAAAAACCCGACGATGCGCTCGATGGTTTCTTCCATCCCGTGGAAGCCGGCGAATGCCGGATAGGTGCGCATGGTACGGTTCAAAAAAATACGGCCAAGGCGCGGGTCCTTGGCCGTGTCGATCATGGTCGGTTCGCCGATCGCGGCCAACAACCGCTCGGCGGCGTTGGCGTATTTCAGTGGATCACTTCGACACGACTCCAGATATTCCGCCATCGACATGTCGGTCTGGCTTCGAGCTTCGAAGGACCGAGCGAACGCGTTGAACAGAGAATTGTTGTACATTGATCCCTATCTCCACATCTGATCCGCTGCATGATCGAACGCGTTTGCAGAAATCTCCGCCGACTGAGGCGTGATCCGCCATCCGCGAATCGTCATCAGCACTATGCGATTGGACACCCGCCGAAGTGTTTGGTGCAATGCACAAATTGGGCAGCCGTAGTGTCATAAACAGGCAAATGGTGATTTTTTAGGCGTTTGGTAGCCCCGGCGCGAAGATTGGTGATCAATTTCGAAAAATGTCACAAACGCGCAACAGCAATACGGAGCGACATTCTCGATCGCCTGAGTCGAAAATCAACTTTATCTAGCAGGTTTGATTTCACTCACCGACAAGACAAGCGCAGCGGAGTACCACATCGCTCATCTCTTCATGATCAGTCGATCGGATGACCGATCATCGTGCCGAGTTCGCGCACCATGCGCTCGGTGATCTGCCCGGTTGCCGGGATCTTGCGCGCGTGTTCGAACTTCATGATTGCAGCCTGGGTGTCGGGACCCACGACGCCGGTGGTCCTGAGTTGGCCATAACCATATTCCGTCAGCGCGCGCTGCACAGCGGCGACCCTGCGCGAGCCGCCCGGACTGAGTGCGTCGTCATGCGGGTTGACCGGGACCGACACCGGCGGTCGCGCAATCGAGGACGTCGCCGCCGGCGCGGCGGTGGTCGACTTCACCAGATTGGCCAACGGATCCGCGGTCCGCGCATCCGAGGATTTCTGATCGGGCGTTTTGGCATCCGCGGCTTTCGGATCGACAGCCTTGGGGTCGGCCGGCCTGGAATCGATGGACGGCGCAGCGTTGGTCGTGTCCATCGGACGCGGGCGCGGCAACGGGTTCGCTTGCGGCACGCCGGGCGCCGGCAGCGTCACCACGGAGCCGAACATCGGCGACGGATGCGGCCCGGATTGCAGAAACAGCGCATTGGTGATGATGGCTCCAATCGCCGCAACGGCCAGCGTGGCAGCCACGGTGTCTTTCGGGCTGTGGAGCAAGGCGCGCAGCAGCAGACCGCGCTCGGAAATGGAACCAGAGTCGACGACGGCCTCGATCGCAACCGCTTTGGGCTTGCGGCGGCGGCGCGGCGCCTCTTCTGCATCGTCGGCAATTCGTCTAGGCACTTTTCTTCACCTGATAGGTTTGATCCGGCGGTCCGGATCGCAACGCCGGCGTCAGCGTCGCGATATTGCTCGACGGTTGCGCGGGCGGCTTAAACGCCAACGGCAACGCAATCATGACAGTCGTTCCCTCATCGAGCTTGCTCTGCACGCTCATTTCGCCCGCATGCATACCGACCAGGCTCTTTACGATCGACAGCCCCAGCCCGGTGCCCTCGTGGCGCCGCTGATAGGTTTTGCCGGCCTGGAAGAACGGATCGCCGATCCGCTTCAGATCGTCGGCGGCGATGCCGACGCCGGTGTCGCTGACGCGCAGCACAAGCCGTTCCCCTTCGATCGCAGCTGCCACCGTCACCGTACCGCCGCGCTCGGTGAACTTGATCGCGTTCGATACCAGATTGAGCAGGATCTGCCTGAATGCACGCGGATCGCCGGTCACGTCCGGCAGATCCTGCGGTGCACGAGTGACGAGATCGATACCGTTTTCACGGGCTTTCAATGCGAGCAGATTGCAGCAATTTAATAGCGCCGTGCGCGGAGCGAACGGTTCCGGCGTGATCTCGAAACTGCCGGATTCCATTTTCGACATATCAAGGATGCCGTTCACAACCGACAGCAGATGCTGGCCGGAATCGTTGATCAGCTGAGCGTATTCCTTGCGGCGCGCCGCATTGAGCATCAGCACGTCTTCCTGCGCGATCATTTCCGAGAAGCCGATGATGGCATTGAGCGGCGTGCGCAACTCGTGGCTCATGGTGGCGAGGAAACGGCTCTTGGCGGCGTCCGCCTGCTCGGCCGCGGTCCGCGCCAGATCCAGCGCCTGTTCCTGCAGCTTGCGATCGGTGACGTCACGCATGACGGCGACGACCTCGATCTCTTCCGGAGCGGTGTTCGCAGGCCCGGGCGACAGCGGGCGGCACCGCATCTCGATCCAGATGAAATCGAACGAATGGTTTCCACCGCGCTCGCCGCGGGGCGCATCGCGTCGCAGACGGAACTCGACGCTGCGTTCTTCACCGCCCCTCGCCGCGTCGGACAACGCAGTCAGATAGGCCGGCCGGTCGGCGACATGGACGCGATCGAACAGACCGTGTCCGAGCAGCCGCGGCACCACGATGCCCAGCATGGATTCGGCGGCCGGGGAAATGAACTGCACCGCGCCGTTGCGGCTATGCCGCGAAATTACGTCGCTCATATTGCGAGCCAGCAGCCGATAGCGATCTTCCTCGACCGAGAGCAACTCCACGCTGGTGTGCGCCAGCGATTCGGCGCTGAAGGCAAGACCGGCGGCATAGAGCGTGCCGGCCGCGACGCCGACGGTCATGCACCATTCGCGCAGCATCACCAGGCTGGCATGTGGTGCGGGCAACATCGCAAAATGGCCGAGCACGATCAGCAGCGCCGCGCAGCACAGCGCCGCCCCGGACGCGAATGCGACGACGCGGCGCGAGGCCGACAAGGAGGCCTCCAGCGGAATCAGCACCAGCCACATCGCGGCAAAGGATTCGATACCGCCGGTGCTGATCGCGATGGTCATGACCAGACCTGCCAACGCCAGCGACGACAAGAAATATGCGCCCTCGTAGCGGCCGGTGCGCGACAGGAACCAGGACAACAGGATCGGTGCGATCAGCCAGGCGAACGCGACCACCTCGAGCGCGCTTGGTGCGCCACGCATCGCCAGATAGACCGGGAACGCGGCGAGTGCCGCCAGGCTGCCGAGCAGCCGCGGCGCAATGAAGGCGCGATGGCGGGCACGCATCAGCACGTCGTATCGCGCGGAAGGGTGCAGCAGCGCATCAAGACAATCGCGGATGATGTTCAAAATTGTCACGGCTCTCGCGCTTCGTTTCGTTCGTCGAACAGACGCGCCGGAACGCCTCCTTGTCGTTGCGCCACCGTGTCAGAGCGACATTAAGCGAACGCTAAGGGCGCCCGGCCCGGTGCGAGGCAAACGGCCGGCACGCTGTTTTCGCGGGGTTTTCCTAACCCCGTATGCCGGCGCATTCGATCCGAATGGTGAATGACCGGTTTCCGGAACCGGCCCGCTATGGTTTCGAAAGTGTGGACGCGTGGAACCGCCGTTTCGGCAGCGACGCCACGCATCAATCGAAAATTTACGCCGAATCAAATCAATCGCATTTTTCACGAATTTTCGCCGCATTAATCTCAATGCAAACACTTGCGATTTATCGACGGCTGCTAGTCAGGGAAACGATTGCGCGGGATCAAGCGCAAAGGGATCAAGATAGACGGCTAGGGTCGCGAGATGTTTTTTCTGCTCCGCATGGCATTCTGGCTCGGGCTCGTGCTCGTGCTGCTGCCGCGAGACAAGACACCGGAATTGGAAAAGCTGCCGCAGATCGGCGCCTCGGACGCGGTGCAGGCGGCGACCGCGGCGGTGTCGGACATGAGCCAGTTCTGCAAGCGCCAGCCGGCCGCCTGCGAAGTCGGCGGCCAGGCCGCGACCGTGATCGGGCAACGCGCCGAGGACGGCGCGCGCAAGATGTACCAGATCATCACCGACAAGAAGGCGCCGGACCATACCGGCTCGATCGGCGGCGCCGAGACCGATGATGAGCGCGCCACCGAACCAGGCGCCGCGCGACACCTTGACGCCGGACGATCTCGCCGCCGAATGGCAGGAGCCGCCGAGCCCGTGAATACCGCGGATATTTCCGCGCCGGCCAAACTCGCTTTCGATCGTGCATAACCCTATATAACGTCCTGAAGCTTCGAGCGCGGGACAGCATGACGATCGACGAAATCAGGGATAATTTTGCGCTGCTGGACGAGTGGGACGACCGCTACCGGTATGTCATCGAACTCGGCCGCACGCTCGATCCGATGCCCGAAGCCGAACATTCCGCAGGCCAACAAGGTGCAGGGCTGCGCCAGCCAGGTCTGGCTGTCCAAGCAGATCGACCGCGGCGAAGCCGGCGAACCGACACTTGAAATATCTCGGCGACAGCGACGCCCATATCGTGCGCGGACTGATCGCGATCCTGCTGACGCTGTATTCCGGCCAAACCCCGCAGCAAATTCTCGCCACCGATCGCCATCCAGGTGTTCGACGAATTCGGATTTCGCGATCACCTGACGCCGCAACGTTCCAACGGCCTGCGCGCGATGGTCGAACGCATCCGCTCCGATGCGCGCGAAGCGCGGCAGCGTCCTGACACCGGTTCGAAACTGGCGTCTTATTTCCGCCGCCGCCGCTGCTGGCCCAATCCCATCTTCTTGGCGAGTTGCGAGCGCGCCACCGCGTAATTCGGCGCCACCATCGGATAATCGGCCGGCAGGCCCCATTTGTCGCGATATTGCTCCGGCGTCATGTTGTATTGCGTGCGCAGATGGCGCTTCAGCGATTTGAAGCGCTTGCCGTCCTCGAGACACACCAGATAATCCGGCGTCATCGACTTCTTCACCGACACCGCCGGCTTGGCCGGCTCCATCGGCGTCTCGACCCGGCCCGACGAGACCCGCTGCAACGCCGCGTGGATCTGGCTGATCAAGGCGGGAATTTCGGAGGCCGGCGTCGGATTGTTGCGCAGATAGGCCGACACGATATCCGCGGTCAGGTCGATGAAACTCTTGCCGGCGGCGTCGGTCATGGACTGAACCTTTCGACGATCCGGTGCGCGGGAGAACCCTGCGCACCATAGTATCCCGCCGGTTCTATACGCTGGCGGAATCGTGGACTACTTGCCGAATATGGGGGAATTGCTGCCGGACTGACAAGAACTACCTTGTTTTATTTTTCGGCATCATCTCGTCGAAGTAGAGCGCCGGATCAGCCGCCGCGCTGGTCGAGATGTGCGCGCAATTCGTCGATCGAGGCGAACCGCATCATGCCCTCCGGCATCTGCGCCTCGATCGAGCCGTCGGAATACAGCGAATACGCCATGCCATCGACCACGCCGGACTTCAGAATGGCCACTTCGGACTGTTCTTCCTCCAACGCCTCCTTGGGCGTTTCCTTTGGGATTTCCCTGGGCAGCGGCGGCATGGCGCGCTCTGTGGCGGCGGGACGTCGTTCCGCGAGGGCCGAAGGCGCACGGGCGGCGGCGCGGCGTGATGCCGCATCCATGGTCCTGCCGCGTTCCGGCTGCGGCCATGTGTTTTCGAAGTTCGCGGGCTGCGGTGCCTCCGCCGGTTTGAAGGGCAGCGGCGGCGGCGCGGCCATCACTGGATTGGGATCGGCGATATCAGGTTCGGCCGCGCGCTCCTCGACGCGCTCGCGGTCCCTTCGCGAAGAACTGAACATCAAATTGCGCCGCGTCGACGGAGCGGCGGGAAGCTCTTCCTCCGGGAGCGGCGTTTCGACGCGACGGTCGCGCGAGGTGGTTTCTTCCCGCCAGGGCCGCGGCGACGACGCCGGTGGTGTAGCCCGCGCAGGCTCCGGTTCCGGCTCGACATCGTCCAGATCGGGAAGCACGCCGTTATCTTCGAGACCCCCTTCATAGGGCGAAGGGTCCGTCAGCGCCGAAGGCAGCGCGAATGGCGGCCGCGGCATCGGCGGCACAACGGCCGAGTTCATCCGGCGCGCCACCTTCTTCAACTCCCGAATCGTGATCCAGAGGCTCACCATGATCATGCCGGTGCACGCAACGATCACGCCGGCCAGAATCTCGGTGTTGCCGAAGCTGAATTCCTTGACCGGAATGCCCAACGCAATTCCCGCCAAACCGGCCAGCAGGAACACGATCCCGGCAATCAAAAGCGCCATCAACATCTACTTTTACCCCACCTGCGCCGGAATGTCGCGCAGCCGCCGCGCCACGGTACCGTCATATTGGGTGCACCGCCAACCGGCAATGGCAGCCTAAGTTCCGCGCCAAAAACCGGTCGAACCGGGCCTTTATGGTAGCATTACAACGCTAATTTTCGCACAACCCGCGATGGGCGGCAGCGAATTAACTCTTCGAAATGTTGCAGCGCATTAAGGCATTTACGCCACAATTCTCAATTACCTCGAAACTGAACTGCGCTATATGGATGCCGGGGAATGAGGCCCAAAAGCGCCACCGCTGGGCCACAAGGGACGCCGGGTTACCAATAGCCATGTCATCAATCACGACGTCGACCATCGATACGCCCACGCGGCGCTCGGTGGAACAGACCTGCGACGACCTCGCGCTTTTGGTGCTGGCGGCGGTTGGCGTCATCGCGAGCATTACGTTTCGCGACTACGGCTTGGGCTGGGACGATTACACCCACGCCGAATACGCCGATCTTCTGCTCAAGATGTACGGGTCCGGCTTCAAGGACACCGGCGCGCTGTCGTTCGCCAACCTTTATATGTATGGCGGCGGCTTCGATATGGCGGCGGCGCTGCTGCACAGGGTGATCCCGCTCGAATTGTTCGAAACCCGTCGTCTGCTCGGCGCCGTGGTCGGCATGATCGGCCTCGCGGTGACATGGCGGCTCGGCCGTCGTGTCGGCGGCCCGCTGGCAGGGCTCGCCGCGCTGCTGCTGCTGGCGCTGTGCCCGACGTTCTACGGCCACATGTTCATGAACCCGAAGGACGCGCCTTTCGCCGTGGCGATGGTGATCCTGATGCTCGGGCTGGTGCGTCTCGCCGAGGAATATCCGGCGCCCTCGCCCTCCACGATCCTGATCGTCGGCATCGGCGCCGGGCTGTCGCTCGGCTCGCGCGTGCTGGGCGGCCTGGCGCTGTTGTATGCGACGATCGGCTTCGTGCCGCTGTTCGTCGAGGAACTCCGCGTCCAGGGCGCGCGTGAATCGGTCCGGCGTTTCGCGCACGTGCTCTACGTGCTGCTGCCGAGCCTGATCCTCGGTTATCTGATCATGGGCCTGATCTGGCCGTGGTCGGTCATTCAGGTCGGCAATCCGTTCCGGGCGCTGACCTACTTCTCCACCTTCTTCGAAAAACCGTGGAAGGAGATGTTCGACGGCGCGCTGGTGTCGGTGCCGGACATGCCGTGGTCGTATCTGCCGACCCTGTTCGCGCTGCAAATGCCCGAAGTGCTGCTGGCGTTCTTCATCGCCGGCGTCGTCGGCACGCTGGTGTCGCTGTCGCGCCGCGACGTACCGGCGCGCCGCAAGACCATCTTGTTGATGCTGACCTCGGCGGCGACCTTGCCGCTGCTGATCGCGATCGTGAAGCGGCCGGCGCTCTACAACGGCATTCGCCACTTCATCTTCGTCATTCCGCCGATGGCGGTGCTCGGCGGCAATGCCTTCGCCTGGATCATCAACCGGCTGAAGGAAAATCAGCGCCATTGGCAACCGGCCGTGGTGGCGGTGTTCGCGTTCGGCCTGGCGCTGCCGCTTACCGAAATGATCCGGCTGCACCCTTACCAGTACACCCATTTCAACCACATCGCCGGCACGGTTCGCGAAGCGGACGATCGCTTCATGCTGGATTATTGGGGCCTCGCGCTGAAACAGGCTTCCGACGGCCTGCGCGAGGAACTCGACGAGCGGCAGGAATCCCCGCCCCGCGGTCGCAAATGGAAGGTCGCGGTGTGCGGTCCGCAGCGCCCGGCCCAGGTCGCGCTCGGCCCCGACTTTACGATCGGCTGGGATAGCCACGCCGCCGACTTCGCGATGACCCTGGGCGAGTTCTACTGCAAGGGCCTGACCGCGCCTGTGCATGGTCGAAATCAAGCGCGATGATGTGGTGTTCGCGCGGGTTTACGACATCCGTGGTCGCAGCATTTCCAGCCTGCTGTCGATTCCGGCGCCCTAGCGCCGACGCTCCCGGCTCGACCCGGTCGGGCAAAACATGACAGCCTCCCGGGCCGCGAGGCTTGCTGCCTCCTGCCGCCGGGACTACCCTGCGCGTAACAATGAACAGCCCTTGGAGCATTCGATCATGTCGCCAGCCGAAGCCCGTTTGAAGGAAGTGCCGTCCGAGATGACCGAGGGCGAATGGGCCCAGCGGGTCAATCTCGCCGCCTGCTATCGCCTGATCGCGCATTACGGCTGGGACGACCTGGTCGACACCCATATTTCGGCGCGGGTGCCGGGCCCGGACCATCACTTCCTGATCAATCCCTACGGCCTGATGTTCGACGAGATCACCGCCTCCAGCCTGGTCAAGGTCGATCTCCACGGCAACCAGCTGACCGAGAGCCAATACAGCATCAATCCCGGCCGGCTTCACCATCCATTCGGCGATCCATGAAGTGCGCGAGGATGCCGGCTGCGTGCTGCATCTGCATACGCCCGACGGCACCGCGGTCGCGAGCTGCCAGGAAGGCCTGCTGCCGATGAACCAGACCGCGCAGCTCGTCACCTACGACCTCGCCTATCACGACTATGAAGGCATCGCGCTCGATCACGACGAACGCCCGCGCCTGCAAAAGGATCTCGGCACCAAGAACCACATGCTGCTGCGCAACCACGGCACCCTGACGGTCGGCCGCTCGGTGGCCTCGGCATTCGAGCGCATGTTCCATCTGGAACGGGCCTGCACCATGCAGGTGCGCACCCGGATGCTCGGCCCGACCGCCTACCCGGTCGAACAGGCCGTGATCGACAAGAACACCGCCGTGCTCGCCAACCCCGATCGCCAGGAACTGCGCTCGACCAAGCTGGTCTGGCCGGCGTTGCTGCGCAAGGTCGATCGCCTCGATCCCAGCTACAAGAATTGAGCTTTTCATTATTCCGGTGTAGGTTCGCTTCCAACGACCTCTGCACTTCGAATCCAAACGCCGCCCAATTCCGGGCGGCGTTTTTGTCTGTCGATGCACGCTTCGTGGGTGGGCAAAGGCGCCCTGGCGCCGTGCCCCATCTTTCGTCAGCGACGCGACTGGTGGGCACGCTTCCGCCATCGCTCGTTGAGCTACGGCGGACGGGGGCGCTTTGCCACACCGTCATTGAGGCACATCTCCACATCCCCGCGACATCCTGTGCCCGAGCTTTGAAAATCGTTCGCCCCAAAAGATAGAGGGCGCGGGGAATGCCGGGTGCTTGGTGCACCCGCAGCCCGTGTGCAATGGTAGAAAGCACACGGTAGTCACCACGGTCGCACCGGAATCACCCGGCATTCCCGCACGCAATGGTTTTAGCGGCTTACTCCGCGCTCTCCCCGGCGACGAATTCGTCTTGTCACCGTCATCGGCGGATAAAGGTCTTGTCCGCCCGGTCGGGCTCGCAAATCCTCCGCCGATTTAGCACCAGCAACGGGTGCCAGGACCACGCGGCTTCGCCGTACGCGAACCGCCTCCGCCAAGAGGTTTTGCCGGCAAGTGCACATCCGGCAAACATTGGTAAAGACGGGAGCAACGCCGTTCGTCCCGCGCCGGCCGATCGCTCACGAGATCCGTAGGACTCGCCCGGCGACCTCCTCGCGCGACGACGCTGCCGCGTCCACCGCATCCCGCCCCAACGTTCGTGACGATGGCCAACGCCCCTCCTCCGGGACAGGACGACGGAGATAAGCTGATGATTTGCGTCAGACGGGAAGCGGAATGTTTTTCGGCGCAGGGCTGGACAGGGCAAATCACCTTGAAATTTCTAAAGAAATTTCCTTCGGCACGCATCGCCAATGACGCCTCGTGCGGCGGGAAATCCGGCCTCGTCATCGATCCCACGGTTGGCCTCGAACCTATTGAGGGCTAACTCGTTATACGCTCCCCCAGGAAAGGAACATCCAATGGCAGGCGTTGCAGGAATTAAAGAACACATGGAAGTCATCGGCGCCGACGGCGCCCATGTCGGGACGGTCGACAAGGTCGAAGGACAGCGCATCAAGCTGACCAAAAAAGACAGCGGCGAAGGCAGCCATAAGGGCCACCATCACTACATCGACGGTGGTCTGGTCGCGGAGATCGAAGGCAACAAGGTCCGGCTGTCGGCGAACGCCGATGTCGCCGTGACGATGGAGCAGGAAAAGTAACGAGAAATTAAGCGGGCAGCGGGGCGGATTTCCTGCCCCCTGTTCGTTCTCGGGAGAACAAAATGAGTCTCGGCGCGCGCCAGAATATTCAGACGCTGCTGCTTTAACGGTGGACCTCACTGCATCGCCAGCAACACCCCCGCCACCATCATCGCCGCCAGCGCCGATAATCCGAGTGACCAGTGGATGCCGATCGCGCTGCCGAGCAGGCCGACCGAAATCCCGCTGAAGGCGCGCAAGCCGAGGCTCGCCATGTTGAACAGGCCGATAACGCGGCCGCGCATGTCGAGCGGGGCGTTGAGCTGCACCAGGCTTTGCGCCATTGCGTTGAACGACAATTCGAGAAAGCCCGCGGCGAACAGGAAGCCCAGCGCCAGCACGTAGCTGCGCGACAAGGCGAACACTGCCAGCGCGGCGCCCCACGACATTGCCAGAAGGATCGCGGTGCGCGGTCGCGGCGGCAGCAGCCCCCCGCCCTCCAGCGCCAAGCCGGCCAGCAAGCCGCCGGCCGCGTCGGCCGCCAGAAACAGGCTGTAAGACACGCCGGGATCGCCGTGGCCGAGGTCGGCGGCAAACCCCGGCATCTGCGAGCTGTAGGCGTTGCCGACAAAGAACGAAGCCGCGCCGGCCAGCAGCGTCATCGACACGATCACGCCGTGCTTCTTCACGTCGCGCATGGTCTGGACGATGTCGGCCAGTCCCCGCACCGCGCGGCGCGGCGGCGGCGCGCCGGCACGAAAGCGCGGACCGTAGGGCGCCTTGATCAGCCACAGCACCAGCGGCAGATAGAACACCGTGTTCAGCATGATGCCATGCGCCGGCCCGAGCGCGAGCAGGATCGCGCCTCCGACCGCCGGCCCGACCAGCACCCCGAGATAGCGCGCCATGGCGTTGAGCCGCACGGCGCTTTCCAGATCCGCCGGCCCGACAATGTCGTAGAGCAGCATCTGGTTCGGGGTCTGCCACAGCACCCCGGCGCAGCCATGGATCACCAGGATCAGCATCGCCTGCCACATCTGCAAGCTATCGGTGACGAAGAAATAGCCCCAGCTGAGCGAGGCCAGGATGAACAGCCCCATGCCGATCTGGATCACCCGGCGCGGATCGAACCGGTCCGCCAGCGCGCCCGACGCCACCGAGAACAGCAGGAACGGCAGCCAGTGCGAGACGATGGCAAAGCCGCCGAGCGCCGGCGAATGGAATTTCTGGAACACCACCCAGTAGCTGATCACGTGCTCGATATTGTCCGCCATCATGGCGAGCACGAAGGTGATGAACTGGGCGCGAAAACCGCCGATGGCGCATCGCCGCAAACGATCGCCGCGCGGCCGGCGCCGCCCCCGCGGCGGGTGAAGTGGCTTCGGTCATGGGGTTTGTTACAGCGCAGACGTTAGCCGGACACAACACGCGCGGAAGCAGGCGACGTGTGCGTTTGAGGCGGGACCTGTCCGAAGAGATGGGTATCGCTGCGCTCAACCCATCCTACAAGGACGCAATCGGCGGCAGGCCGTAGGATGGGTTGAGCGAAGCGATACCCATCATCTCACCGCTCGAAGCTTCACGATCGTTCGCCAAAATCTCCGCCCTTCTCCGCGACGTCTCCGGCCCAATCCTCGGGATATATTCCCAGTTTCACCATGCGATGGATCGATGAAAACGGCCAATCCTTGACCCGCGTTACCAACCCATGCTTGACAGGATTGATGTGGACGTAATTGATGTGGCGTTCGAAATCGATCTCGTCCCGAATGGTGTGCTCCCAATAACGCCTCTGCCAGATGCCCCGCTCGCCCCTGGCGGCACGACTGACCGAAATTCGCTCGTTAATCGGGATACCCCGCGAAAAAGCTGACTTGATCAGCCGCCATCGGGTGGAGAAATCCGCGTCTTCGTTTGGCAATGTCCATACCGCATGAAGATGGTCTGGCAGCACGACCATCGCATCCGTGGTGAACGGATGGTCTTGGCGCGTCCGGCGAAAAGCGGCGCGTAATTCAGCGATGTGATCTGTCAATAATCGTCGACGGCGCTCCGCCAGATTGACCGTAAAAAAGAAACTGCCTCCGGCAATGAAGTTACGACGATAGCTGGTCATTGGCGTGCTCAGAAACAAAAGAGATGGGTATCGCTGCGCTCAACCCATCCTACGGCTAACTACGATGGCCGCCCTACTTCGGCACTTCGGCTAATGCCGCGAGGATCCGCGCCCAGGAGCGGATGCCTTTGTGGAAGCTCTTGAGGTCGTACTTCTCGTTCGGTGAATGGATGTTGTCGTCGTCGAGACCGAAGCCGACCAGCAGGGTATCGAGGCCGAGGGTGCGCTTGAAATCGGCGACGATCGGGATCGAGGCGCCGGAGCCGATCAGAAGCGCTTCCTTGCCCCACTCCTCGGTCAGCGCGCGCTTGGCGGCGGCGAGCGGCTTCATGTTCCAGTCGAGCGCGATCGCCGGTCCGTTGGAATGATCGCCGAACTCGGCGCGGCAATCGCCGGGCAGCCGCGCGGTGACGTAATCGCGGAACGCCTTGCGGATCTTCAGGGGCTCCTGGCCTTCGACCAGGCGGAACGACACCTTTGCCGAAGCTTCCGCCGGGATCACGGTCTTGGAGCCCTCGCCGGTGTAGCCGCCGATGATGCCGTTGACGTCGCAGGTCGGCCGCGACGAGATCTGCTCGATCAGGAGCCGGCCCTTTTCGCCGGCCGGAATCGACAGCCCGATCGGCTTCAGGAAGCTGTCCGCGGTGAGATTGAGCTTCGACCATTGCGCCAGAATGTCCGGCGGCAGGTCCTTCACGCCATCGTAGAAGCCGGGGATGGTGATGCGGCCGTCATCGTCGAACAGGCCGCCGAGAATCCGGGTCAGCACCCGGATCGGATTTTGCGCGCCGCCGCCGATAGATACCGGAATGCAGATCGCGGTTGGCGGCCTTGATCCGCACCTCTTCGTAGAGCAAGCCGCGCAGCGAGGTGGTGATCGCCGGCGTGTTCGGATCCCACATGCCGGTATCGCACACCATGGCGTAGTCGGCCTTGAAATCCTGCTTGTTGGCTTCGAGGAACGGCACGAAGTTCTTCGAACCGACTTCCTCCTCGCCCTCGATCACGATGGTGAGATCGATCGGCAGCGAACCGGTCACCGACTTCCAGGCCCGGCAGGCCTCGACGAAGGTCATCAACTGGCCCTTGTCGTCCTGCGCGCCGCGCGCGACGATGATCTTGCGGCCATCGGCGTGATCGGTGACCACGGGCTCGAACGGCGGCCGATGCCAGAGATTGAGCGGATCGACCGGCTGCACATCGTAATGGCCGTAGAACAGCACATGCGGCCGATCCTTGGCGCTGCCGTCCGCGTTAGCCTGGGTTTTGGCGACGATGGCCGGATGACCCGCGGTCGGCCCGCACTTCGGTGGCAAAGCCGAGCGAGCGCGATATCCTTGGCGAGATGATCGGCCGCCGCCTTGCAATCGCCGGCAAAGGCCGGATCGGCCGAGATCGATTTGATCCGCAACAGCGTGAACAGCCGCTCGCAGGCTGTTGTCGAAATCGGCGTCGATGCGGTCGAGGACCGGTTGCAGTTGCGCGGTCGATGGACATGTCCGGTTTTCCCTTGATGTTGAAGGCCGTTAGGTCTGACGTTTCAGATTAAAGTCTAACCCGGTCGGGGCCGCAGACAAAGCGCCGGCGACGGCATCCGGGGCTTGCGCGTCGGCACCGGCCTGTTGCGGCGGATGCAGGATGTGCCAGACCAAGCCGCCCGCCATCACGGCCGTCGCGAGCAAGATTGTTGCCGTAGGCCTGCAGGTCGTTCGGGAAAATCGGAAACGACAGGCACATCAACAAGCCGGCGACCGCGAGCGCGGCCCAGGTCCAGGCCCGCACCGCCGGCCGCGGATCATAGGCGGCGCGGTGGATCAGGATGGTCATCGGGAAGAACAGCCACATGAAGTAATATTGCCGCGCCAGTGGCGACGCCACCGTCATCAGGCAGAACAGGATGCCGAGTTCCTCGGCATCCGAGCGCGGCGTGCGCCGCGTCGCTGCGCGGCATCACGGCGATATAGCCGAGCCCGATCAGCAGCGAGATCGCGACCACGATCAGGTTCGCGGTCTTGAAATCGAGATCGACCAGATTCATGTAGTGCGGCGGCTTGGACGGATCGTCCTGATTGTAATTGACCGGACGGGTCAGCCGGTGCGTCATCGCGATGATGGATTGATTGACCCACGACCAGTTCTGCTCGTCGCGCTGCCCGAACCCCTTTTCCGAACTGGTGCCGACCATGCCCTGGTACCAGGTCTTCAATTCCGTGATGTTGTGCTCGAAGCCGCGCACCGGCGCCGGCACCACGAACAGAAACACCCCGGTAAAGATCACCATGCTGGCCGCGGCAGACCCATTGCCGCCGCCACAGCAGATAGGGCAGCACCGCCACCGGAAACACCTTGATCGCGGTGGCCAGCGCGAACATGCTGCCCGCCATCCAGGGACGCTGGTGTTGCAACAGCCAGAACCCGTACAGCATCAGCGCCAGCAGCACGAGATTGGGCTGGCCGAGGTCGAACATGTCGAACACGAATGCACACGGTCGCAAAGCCCGGCAGCGCGAACAGCCACGGCCCGGGAGTCCGGCCCGAGCCCGTCATCGCGTTGGAGAATTGCCCGGTCATCCACCACGCCACGGCGTTGAGGAAACACAACAACGTATAAAGCGGCAGCTTGCCGAAATAGGCCGGGATCGCCAGCAGCACCGCCGACAGCGGCGGATAGATGAACTCGAAATAGACCCGGGGGTCGTCGGGATAGAGATTGTGCCCCTGCAGCACCTGCTGACCGGCCCAGAACCACAGCGGATAGTCCTTGGTCTTGCCGTGGCCCCAGATCTCGGGAACCAGCACGTCGGCGGTCAGCACGAGGCAGCAGAGCAGGAACAACAGATCGAGCGGCGCTCGCAACGACGGATATCTCAGCACACGCGCCTTTCGAAGGAGAGGTCGGAGGAATAGTTCGCCGATGGCGAAGTGAATTTATCGGCGCAGCAGGCCGCCGAGCGCGCCGCGCACCAGCGCGCGGCCGATCGAGCCGCCGATCGAGCCGCCGACCGATTTGCCGAGATCGGCCACCACGCCGCCGACCACCTTGTCGGTCACCGACCGCGTGACGTTGCGTGCGATCAATTGCCCGGTCGACAATCGGCCGCGACGAGACATTGGTGCCGAAGATGCGTGCCGACGATCGCACCGAGCTGTCCAAGAATGCTTTCACCGCCGCCGGCGGCATCGCCACCGGCCGGCGCCGCGGTGCCCGCCAGGCGCTTCTGAATGATCTCGTAGGCGGATTCGGCATCGATCGCGGTGTCGTATTTGCCCTTCATCGGGCTCGCATCCATGATCGCCTTGCGCTCCTCCGGCGTGATCGGCCCGATCCGCGCCGAGGGCGGCCGCACCATGATGCGCTCGACCATCGCCGGCGTGCCGTTGCCTTCCAGGAACGACACCAGCGCCTCGCCCTTGCCCAGTTCCATGATGCACCTGCGCGGTGTCGAGCTTCGGGTTGGGCCGGAACGTCTGCGCGGCGGCGGCAACCGCCTTCTGGTCGCGCGGCGTGAAGGCGCGCAGCGCGTGCTGGACGCGGTTGCCCAACTGGCCGAGCACGGTGTCGGGCACGTCGACCGGGTTTTGCGTGACGAAATAGACGCCGACGCCCTTGGAGCGGATCAGCCGCACCACCTGCTCGATCTTGTCCATCAGCGCCTTCGGCGCATCGTCGAACAACAGATGCGCCTCGTCGAAGAAGAACACCAGTTTCGGCTTCGGCGGATCGCCGACCTCCGGCAGTTCCTCGAACAGTTCCGACAGCATCCACAGCAGGAACGTGGCGTAGAGCCGCGGGCTCTGCATCAATTTGTCGGCGGCCAGAATGTTGACCATGCCGCGGCCGTCGCGGTCGGTGCGCATGAAATCCTTCAGCGCCAGCGCCGGCTCGCCGAAGAATTTGTCGCCGCCCTGGTTTTCCAGCACCAGCAGCTGGCGCTGGATGGTTCCGACCGTCGCCCGGGTCACATTGCCGAAAGCTCTGCGCGGCCTTGCGGATCGTCGCCAGCGGATCGGGTCGCGCATCGGCACTCTTTTTGCCGCCGGATCCGGCACGATCGCATCCAGCAGCGCGCGCAGATCCTTCATGTCGATCAGCGCCAGCCCATTGTCGTCGGCGACGCGGAACGCGACGTTGAGCACGCCCTCCTGGACGTCGTTGAGATCCAGCATCCGCGCCAGCAGCAGCGGTCCCATTTCGGTGACGGTGGCGCGCACCGGATGGCCCTGCTCGCCGAACACGTCCCAGAACACAGTCGAGAACTGATCGGGCTGATATTTGAAGCCCATATCGCTGGCGCGCTTGACCAGAAAATCCTTGGCCTCGCCGACTTCGGCGATGCCGGAGAGATCGCCCTTGATGTCGGCGGCGAAGACCGGCACGCCGGCGCGCGCGAAGCCTTCCGCCATCACCTGCAACGACACGGTCTTGCCGGTTCCGGTGGCGCCGGTGACGAGACCGTGCCGATTGCCGAGCGCAAGCGTCAGCCAGGCCGGTCTCCTCGCCCTTGCCGATAAAAATCTTGTCGCCGGTGTCGGCCATCTTTGTCGTCGGACGGAGCCATTGCATCGCCTCACTCAAGCGCATCAAGGATTTGGGCGCCATCGAACTTAACCATACTGCATCTTGAACGCGGATTGAAACCGTTGAACCGAGATGGCGTAGCTGCACGCCCATCGATCTCACATCGCAACGTCGTCAAGCGCGGTAAAGTCGTAGGTTCGACTGTGACAATATGGCGTGATCGAACCGTTCACTCTTGCAACGCTGCAACACTCGCGACGCGATTCAATCAGAATTCGGGCTTTCTTGCGGCGTGATCGCTTGTAATTCGTTTGATGCAAGATCAAGATACGAAGCTAAGCTAATGGGGCCGGTGAACACCGGTTGAGGCGGGGCAGATGGACGAGCTGATCGGGCAACTGGCTGCAAAAGCCGGGATAGAGAATGCTGTTGCCGAAAAAACCGTCGGCATCATTCTCGGTTTCCTTCGCAACGAGGGACCTTCCGACAAAGTTCAGGCCCTGATTGACCATATCCCAGGCGCAGAAGCCGCGATCGCCGCCTCCAGCAATGGTGGTGGCTTCAGCCGTTTGATGGGCGGCGGCTTGATGGCGCTCGGCACCCGATTGATGGGGCTGGGCCTGGGCATGGCCGACATTCAAAACATCGCGCGCGAACTGCTGAAGTTCGGCCGCGACAAGATTGGAGCGGATCAGATGGGCGAAATTATCGCGGCAACGCCGGGCCTTCGTCAGTTTTCCTGACAATTTGAGTTGGACGGCAGCGCAAGTCGCTTAAGCACATTCATTTTATATCGAGCATCATGACATATCCTATATCCGAGATTGACGGCATCACCGCCTTTACCGCGTCGAAACTCAAGGCGCTTGGCATTCGAACCACCGACGGCCTGCTGGAGGCCACCCGCACCGTGAAAGGACGCAAGGCCATCGCCGCCAAGACCGGCATCAGCGAACAGCAATTGCTGGAATGGGCCAATATTTCCGACTACATGCGGATTCCCGGCATGGGCAAGGCCAAGGTCGGGCTGGTGCGCGCGGCCGGCGTCACCACGGTTCGCGAACTGGCGCTGCGCAATCCGGCGCGGCTGGCGCAGAACATGAGGGAGATCAACACGCGGCGCAAACTGGTCCGGGTGCTGCCCTCGGAAAAGTCCGTCGAGCAATTGATCGCGCAGGCCCGCAAGCTGCAGCCGAAGATCACCTATTAAAGAAGATTAATTGCCGACGCCGGCCTGATCTTCAGGCCGTTCGAATACCACTGCATCAACACTGGGTTAGGCCTGCCTCCGCATCTTGACTCCGATGCGGGGACCGCGCAAAGCCAGCGCATGATCGCGACCACATCCAGGCCCCTTGGATCCGGGTCAACCGGGTCCGCGCCGGCGACCACCCAAGCGGTGGCCGATCACGCGAATCTGCCCGCGCTGTTGTCCCGCTCCTATCCGGCCGTGATGGGCGTATTGAACGTGACGCCGGATTCGTTTTCCGACGGCGGCCAGTTCATCGCACCGGAGCACGCGCTGGCGCAAGCGCGGCGGATGATCGCCGAGGGCGCCGACATCATCGACATCGGCGCCGAATCCACCCGGCCCTACGGCTCGCAGCCGGTCTCGGCCGAGCAGGAAATGCAGCGGCTGCGGCCGATCCTGCCGGCCATCGTCGCGCTCGGCGTTCCCGTGTCGATCGACAGCATGAAATCGTCGGTGGTGGCCTGGGCGCTGGATCAGGGCGCCGCGATCGCCAACGACGTCTGGGGACTGCAGCGCGATCCCGACATGGCGAAGGTGGTGGCGGCGCGCGGCGCGCCCATCATCATCATGCATAATCGCGAACAGGCCGATGCCGACATCGATATCATGCAGGATATCGCCGCGTTCTTTCGACGATCGCTCGACATCGCCGCCGATGCGGGAATCTCCCGCGACCACATCGTGCTCGATCCCGGCATCGGCTTCGGCAAGACCCCGCAACAGAGCATCGTCACGCTGGCCCGGCTGCAAGACCTGATGTCCTTCAACCTCCCCGCTGCTGGTCGGCGCCTCGCGCAAACGCTTCATCGACACGGTGACGCCGTCGGAGCCGCAGCAGCGGCTCGGCGGTTCGATCGCGGCGCATCTGATCGCGGCAGGCGCCGGCGCGCGGATCATCCGCGCCCACGATGTCGCGGAAACCGTGCAGGCGTTGCGGGTGACGGCGGCGATCGAGGACAAGCGATGAGCGACACCATCTTCATCAAGGGCGTCGTGATCCATGCCCGCCATGGCGTGATGGAACACGAGACCGAGGTCGGGCAGCGTTTTGTGATCGATCTCGAACTCTCGGCCGACCTGTCGGAATCCTCGCGCACCGACCGGCTCGCCGACACCGTGTCCTATTCCAATGTGGTGGCGACCGCGACCGCGGCGTTCAAGGACGCCAATTACAAATTGCTGGAACGCGCCGCCGGCGCCGTCGCCGACGCGATCCTGGCGACCTTTGCCCGCATCAGCGCGGTCAAGGTCACCGTGCACAAGCCGCACGCCCCGATCGCCGCGATCTTCGACGATGTCGGCGTGGTGCTGACGCGCACCCGGCCACCCGCGCAGGGCTGACCATGGCCGACGCCCTGATCGCGCTTGGCGGCAATGTCGGCGATGTCCGCGCGACGTTTCAGAAAGCCATCGCCAATATCTGCGGCATGACGCAGGCGCGCTGCTGGCGCGTTCGTCGGATTACGCGACGCCGCCCTGGGGCGAGATCGGACCAGGCCCGCTTCATCAATGCCTGCATCGAAATCGACACCGCCTCGATCCGCACGCGCTGCTGTTCACGCTGCACAAGATCGAGAAGAAGTTCGGCCGCGACCGCGCCAGCGAAACCCGCTGGGGCCCGCGCACCGCTCGACCTCGACCTGATCGCCTATGACGACGTGGCGATCGACAAGCCGGAACTGACGCTGCCGCATCCCCGGCTGTTCGAGCGCGCCTTCGTGCTGGTGCCGCTGACGGAAATCGCGCCCGATCGGCTGATCGGCGGGCCGCAGCGTCAAGGCGGCGCTGGCCGGGCTGTCGACCGACGGTATCGAGCGGCTGCCGGACCTCCGATAACTAGGATTCCGGAACCAAAGGCGCCCCAAAACAACCGTTTGGCTTGGCCGCCCCGACGTGGCAATTTCGGCTCGAATTCAGCAACAACGGCCCCCGGGAGTACCCTGCCGAATGTCGACCGACGATCTGCTTCTGGCCGCGGATTTTGCCCCCGCCAGCTATGACGACTGGCGCAAGCTGGTCGACGGCGTGCTGAAGGGCGCGCCGTTCGACAAACTGGTCGGCAAGACCTCCGACGGGCTGCGGATCGACCCGATCTACCGGCGCGCCGCCAATGCCGCCCCGATCGCGGGCCGGCCGGAAGCGATGCCCTGGCAGATCATGCAGCGGATCGATCATCCCGACGCCGTCAAGGCCAACGCGCAGGCGCTGCACGATCTCGAGAACGGCGCCACCGCGCTTGCATTCGAATTTGCCGGCGGCCCCGGCGCGCGCGGTTTCGGTCTTCCCGACGCCAACCCGGATACGATGGCGCGTGCATTTGCCGGCATCATTTTCGACGCCGGGGTGCCGATCGCGCTGCATCCGGTGGTCGGGCGCGGCAATGCCGGCGAGACCCTGGCGAACTTGATCGAGGCCGGCGGCTTCGATCCGGCCAAGACCGACATCCATTTCAACTATCAGGCGCTGACCACGATGGCGGTGCGCGGCACGGCGCCGGCGCCGTGGCGCGAAATGGCAAAGCCGTTTGCCGGCGTGGTTCGCGGTTTGATGGGTCGCGGCTTCAAGGGACCGTTCGTGCTGGCGGATGGCCGCGCGGTACACGATGCCGGCGGTTCGGAAGCGCAGGAACTGGCTTTCGCGCTGGCGGTCGCGATCGGTTATCTCCGGATGCTGGAAGATGGCGGCATCGACCTCGACGCGGCGCGCGCCGCGATCTCGTTCCGGCTCGCCGCCGACGCCGACCAGTTCCTGACCATGGCGAAATTCCGCGCGCTGCGGCTGCTGTGGGCGCGGGTCGAACAGGCCTGCGGTCTTGCGCCCAAGCCGATCTTCGTCGCCGCCGAAACCGCCTGGCGAATGCTGACCCAGCGCGATTCCGATGTGAACATGTTGCGCGCGACCATGGCGACCTTCGCGGCCGGGCTCGGCGGCGCCAACGCCATCACCGTGCTGCCGCACACTCTGGCGCTGGGATTGCCCGACGCGTTCGCGCGGCGGGTGGCGCGCAACACCCAACTTGTGCTGCTGGAAGAGTCCAATCTGGCCAAAGTATCCGATCCCGCAGCCGGTTCCGGCGGCATCGAAACCCTGACCGGGCAGCTTTGCGAAACCGCCTGGTCGTTGTTCCAGGATATCGAGAAGGCCGGCGGCGTGTTCGCCGCGCTCGAACAAAACCTGATCCAGCGCAAGGTCGCCGAGGTGCGATCGGTGCGCGAAAAGGACGTCGCCCGGCGCAAATCGGTGCTGACCGGCGCCAGCGAGTTTCCCAATCTGCGCGAGGCGCGCGCGGCCACGCTGGATGTGAAGCCGGTTACGCAGGCGATCGAAGCCAACGCCGCCATCACCTTCGAGCCGCTGGCGCCGATCCGGCTGGCGGCGCCGTTCGAACGACTGCGCGACAAATCGGATGAGATCCTCAAGACAAGTGGCAACAGGCCAAAGGTTTTTCTCGCCAATCTCGGCACGCCCGCCGACTTCACCGCGCGCGCGACATTCGCCAAAAGCCTGTTCGAGACCGGCGGCATCGAGGCGATCGAATTTGCCGGCGAGACGCCCTCTTCACCTCTCCCCTCCGCGGAGAGGTCGACGCTGCAAGCGTCGGGTGAGGGGGCGTCTGCTTCAAGCCATAACCCCTCACCCGCTCCGGCGCCTTCGGCCCCGGAACGACCTCTCCCTACGGGAGAGGTGAAGGACTTCTCCGGTTTGGTTGCCGCATTCAAGACTTCAGGCGCCGCTTTAGTTTGCCTCTGTTCATCCGATAAGATGTACGCGCAAGACGCTGTTCCCGCAGCAAAAGCCCTTCACGCCGCGGGCGCCAAGCATATCTATCTGGCCGGCCGGCCCGGCGAACAGGAAACCGCGCTGCGCGAAGCCGGCGTCGGCGACTTCGTCGCAGCCGGCGGCGACGCGCTGGCGATGCTCAACGAAGCCTGGCGGCGGATGGAGTGACCATGGCGGAGGCGACCAAACCCGTGCTGACCGGCGGCTGCCAATGCGGCGCGATCCGGTTTGCGCTATCGGCGGCACCGGTCAAGGTCAGCATCTGCCATTGCCGGATGTGCCAGAAGGCCAGCGGCGCGCCATTCGCATCGCTTGCCGAGATCGAAAAAGGCGACTTTGCCTGGACCCGGGGAACCCCGTCGGCTTTTCAGTCCTCGTCCCTCGCCGAGCGCGATTTCTGCGCCAGGTGCGGCACACCGCTGAGCTTTCGCCGCATCGACGGCCCCCGGATCGAGATCATGATCGGCGCCTTTGACCGCCCCGATCGGCTGGTCCCGACCCGGCAGTATGGCACCGAATCCCGGCTCGGCTGGGTGGTCGCGATCTCCAATCTGCCGAGCCAGACCACCTTGCAGAATTACGGCCCGGACAAGCTCGGCGGTATCGTCAGCCACCAGCACCCGGACCATGATTGAGCCCGCGCCCGTCACCTTCAACTGTGCTAAGATATTGTCATGAGCCGAATACCTGATTTTTCGACCATCGCCTTCGAAAGGACCGCCGGCGCCGCGGCCGCAAGCCACGCCGAGCCGTGGCTCACGCCCGAAGGCATTCCAGTGAAGTCCGGCTACAGCGAAGCCGACCTCAATGGCATCGACTTCCTCGAGACCTGGCCGGGGATCGCGCCCTATCTGCGCGGCCCCTACCCGACCATGTATGTCAACCAGCCCTGGACCATCCGGCAATATGCCGGGTTCTCGACGGCGGAAGATTCCAACGCGTTCTACCGCCGCAACCTCGCCGCCGGCCAAAAAGGCCTTTCGGTGGCGTTCGATCTGGCCACCCACCGCGGCTATGATTCCGATCATCCGCGGGTGTCGGGCGACGTCGGCATGGCCGGCGTGGCGATCGAACTCGATCTACGACATGCGCACGCTGTTTTCAGGCATTCCGCTCGACCAGATGAGCGTGTCGATGACCATGAACGGCGCGGTGCTGCCGATCCTGGCGCTGTTCGTCGCCGCCGCCGAGGAACAGGGCGTGCCGCCGGAAAAACTATCGGGCACCATTCAGAACGACATTCTGAAAGAGTTCATGGTGCGCAACACCTACATCTATCCGCCGACGCCCTCGATGCGGATCATCTCGGACATCTTCGCCTACACCTCGCAGAAGATGCCGAAATACAACTCGATTTCCATTTCCGGCTATCACATGCAGGAAGCCGGCGCGACGCAGGACCTCGAACTCGCCTACACGCTGGCCGATGGCGTCGAATATCTGCGCGCCGGGCTCGCGGCGGGCCTCGATGTCGACCGCTTCGCGCCGCGGCTGTCGTTCTTCTGGGCGATCGGCATGAACTTCTTCATGGAAGTCGCCAAGATGCGCGCGGCGCGGCTGCTGTGGGCCAAGCTGCTGAAGCCGTTCAATCCGAAAGACCCACGCTCGCTGTCGCTGCGCACCCATTGCCAGACCTCGGGCTGGTCGCTGACCGCGCAGGACGTCTACAACAACGTGATGCGCACCACGATCGAGGCGATGGCGGCCACACAGGGCCACACCCAGTCGCTGCATACCAACGCGCTCGACGAAGCGCTGGCGCTGCCGACCGATTTTTCGGCGCGGATCGCCCGCAACACGCAGCTGTTCCTGCAGCAGGAGAGCGGCACCAACCGGATCATCGATCCCTGGGGCGGCTCCTATTACGTCGAGCGCCTGACCCGCGATCTCGCCGCCAAGGCCTGGGGCCATATCCAGGAAGTCGAACAACTCGGCGGCATGGCCAAGGCGATCGAGGCCGGCGTCCCAAAACTCCGCATCGAGGAAGCCTCCGCCAAGACGCAGGCGCGGATCGACGCCGGCAAGCAGGCGGTGATCGGCGTCAACAAGTTCAAGCCGGTCGACGAAGCGCCGCTCGACGTGCTCAAGGTGGAAAATTCCACCGTGCGGCGGCTGCAGATCGACAAGCTGTCGCGGCTGCGCTCCGAACGCAGCCAGAAGGACGTCGACGCGGCGCTGGCCGCGCTGACCCGCAGCGCCGGCGAAGGCAGCGGCAATCTGCTGGCGCTCGCGATCGAGGCGGCGCGCGCCAAGGCCACGGTCGGCGAAATTTCCGACGCGATGGAGAAGGTGTTCGGGCGCCACCGCGCCGAGATCAAATCCATCACCGGCGTCTACAAGCGGGAGGCCGCCACCATGTCGAACCGGGTCGAGAAGGTACAGGCGCTGATCGACGCCTTCGAGGAGGCCGAGGGCCGCCGCCCGCGGATTCTGGTCGCCAAGATCGGCCAGGACGGCCACGACCGCGGCCAGAAGGTGATCGCCTCGGCGTTCGCCGATGTCGGCTTCGACGTCGATATCGGGCCATTGTTCGCCACCGCCGACGAAGCGGCGCGGCAGGCGGTCGAGAACGACGTGCATATTCTCGGCGTGTCGTCGCTGGCGGCGGCGCACCTGACCGCGGTGCCGGAGCTGAAGGCCGCGCTGAAGAAGCAGGGCCGCGAGGACATCATGATCATCATCGGCGGCGTGGTGCCGCCGCAGGATTACGACGCGCTCTACAAGGCCGGCGCCGAGGCGATCTTCCCGCCCGGCACCGTCATTGCCGACGCCGCCGAGGAGCTGATCCACAAGCTCAACGCCCGGCTCGGGCATAGCGAGGCGGCGGAATAGCTGCGTTCGATCATCAGGAAATGTTCAGTGCACTACGCCGCATTCATGCTTGTCCGTAGGCTGTTCTTGATTGGCGCGGTCGCTTCCTTTGCGATCCTGACGATCGCCCTCGCCGCCGATCCCAAACCCGACGCGATCATCAAGAATAAAAACGTCGGGGCCAGCGTTTTTCTTGGCGACAGGATCAAGGCCGACCCGGCGCTGGCGGCGGATTGCCTTGCCGAGGGCCGAAAGTGGATCGACAAGAATGCCGCTGATGCCGCAGCGTCGCGCAAGGACGATCCGGAGGCGTTTCGCAATGGCGCCTGGAGTTTCGAGCGCAAATATGATGTCCGGTCGGTCGTTGCCGATCGTTATGTCAGCGTGGTGCGCGACGATTATACGAACACCGGCGGCGCGCACCCCAACAGCGATATCGACACCATCTTGTGGGACACCACGACGAAGAAGCGCATCAGCATCCGGCCATTCTTCACCGAGACCGCCGACAACGGCCCGACCATGAAGGCCATGCTCAAGGGCGTGATCGCCTCGCTCGACATCGAAAAGAAGAAACGCGGCACTGGCGAGACCGCCACAGCGGAATGGTACAAGGGACTAGAACCCAAACTGTTGAAGATCGGCGCGGTGACCCTGGCGCCGTCGACCGAAGCGGGCAAAAGCGCCGGGCTGACGTTTCATTATCCACCCTACGCGGTTGGCCCTTACGTCGAAGGTCAGTACGTCGCCTTCGTGCCATGGGAAACCCTGAAGCCGTATTTGACCCCGGAAGGCGCGTCGATCTTCGGCGGTGCCCGTCCGAAGGGCGACGATGATGGCTCGCGATGAGTAGCCGCGATCCGCTCAACCTCGACAAACTGACAACCGACCTCCGCGCCGGCAGCCGCGCGGCGCTGGCGCGTGCGATCACGCTGGTCGAAAGCCGGCGCAGCGATCATCAGGCCGCGGCGCGCGACCTGGTGCAGGCGCTATTGCCTGTCACCGGCAAGGCGATCCGGGTCGGCATCACCGGCTCGCCGGGGGTCGGCAAATCCACCACCATCGACGGGCTCGGGATGTTCCTGATCGAGCGCGGCCACAAGGTCGCGGTGCTGGCGGTGGACCCCTCCTCGGCGCGCACCGGCGGCTCGATCCTCGGCGACAAGACCCGGATGAACAGGCTATCGGCCTCCGACGAGGCTTACATCCGGCCCTCGCCCGCGTCGGGCACCCTGGGCGGCGTCGCCGCCAAGACCCGCGAGGCGATGCTGCTGTGCGAAGCCGCCGGCTTCGACGTGGTGCTGGTGGAAACGGTCGGCATCGGGCAATCCGAGACCGCGGTCTGCGACATGACGGATTTTTTCCTGGCGCTGATGCTGCCCGGCGCCGGCGATGAACTTCAAGGCATCAAGAAGGGCCTGGTCGAACTCGCCGACATGATCGCGGTCAACAAGGCTGACGGCGACAACATCAAGCGCGCCAATCTGGCCGCCGGCGAGTATCAGGCCGCGCTGCACATTCTGGCTCCGCGTTCCGAGCACTGGCAACCGCCGGTGCTGACCTATTCGGCGCTGACCGGCGCAGGATTTGAAAAACTCTGGCAGAAGATTCTCGACCACCGCACCGCAATGAATGCATCGGGCGAATTCGCCGAGCGGCGCCGGCAGCAGCAGGTGAAATGGATGTGGTCGATGCTCGAACAACGCCTGATGGCGCGGCTGCGCGCCGATCCTGCGATCCGTGCCAAGGTGAAAAAGACCGAAGCCGAGGTCGCCGACGGCAGGATCACGCCGGCGCTGGCGGCCGAGCAGATCGCGGAGTTGCTGCGGTGAGCGAGTGCTGGGCAAGCCGCGAAGCAACCCTCATGGTGAGGAGGCGCCTCTCGGCGCCGTCTCGAACCATGCGCGATCAAGCCATCCTTCGAGACGTGGCCAAGAGGCCGCTCCTCAGGATGAGGGTTTCGTGTTTGCAGCACGACCTCATGGTGAGGAGCGCAGCAACGCTGCGCGTCTCGAACCATGATGTTCACAGCCATCCTTCGAGACGCATCGCTGCGCGATGCTCCTCAGGATGAGGTCTTTAGAGTAACGAAAAGAAAACAAAGTGGCCCAAAACTTCCGCATCCTCATCACCGGTTTCGAGCCATTCCCAGGCGCGCCGTTCAATCCGACGGAGCCGCTGGTCGAGCGATTGACGCGGCTGCGCCGCCCGGCCCTGGCCGATGTCGCACTGTCGAGTCACATCTTTCCGGTCACCTACAGCGCGGTCGACCGCCAATTGCCTGATTTGCTGAGGGAGCATCGGCCGCAGGCGCTGCTGATGTTCGGGCTCGCCGCGCGCACCTCCTGGGTCCGGATCGAAACCCGTGCCCGCAACGCCGTTACGATGCTTTGGCCTGACGCCGATCATGCGCGGGTGCGCAAAGGATCGATCGACGGCGCCAGCGATGACCTGACGTTCGGCCCGCACACCGCAAGGCTGCTGCGTGCCGCGCTTGGCACCGGCATCGACGCCCGCGCCTCGCGCAATGCCGGCAGTTACCTCTGCAATTATCTGAGCTGGCGCGCGATCGAGGCCACCCGCCGCGACGATGGCCCTCGCCTCGCCGCCTTCATCCACATCCCCCTGCTGGCGCGTGACAGCGCCTCGCAGGTGGCGGGACGGATCACGCTGGACCATCTGGTCGATGCCGGCGAAGCCATGCTGATGGAGATGGTAAGGTTGGCGCGGGCGGGTTCGGGTTCATAGGGTGGGCAAAAGCGCTTGCGCCGTGCCCACCAATGTCGGCATTCCGCGCGATGGTGGGCACGCTTCCCCTTCGCTCGTTGAACTACGGCGGACTGGGTCGCTCTGCCCACCCTACGCGATCCGCATCAAGCAACTTAGCCGTTGGTTAACCCTGCTCCGAACAATCCGCCTGCTCCGTTCGCCCTTTTCACCTGAAGCAATCGTGTTTTGCGTTATTTCGACGGCATGGACCTCAATCGCCGCCATCTGATCGGAGCTTCGGTCACCGGTATGGCCGGTGCGCTGGCGGTGTCGCCCGAGGCTGCGCGCGCGGCGCCGCTGACGTCGACGCTAGGACGCGATGCCACGCAATATGGCGTGCGGCCCGGCAGCCCGGACGATCAGACTCGCGTGTTGCAACGCGCGATCGATGAAGCCACGCGGGCACAGGCGCCGTTGGCGCTGCCGCCCGGTGTCTATCGCACCGGCATGCTGCGGCTGCAGACCGGCTCGCAACTGGTCGGCGTGCGCGGCGCGACCCGATTTGTTTTCAACGGCGGCCAGTCGCTGCTGCTGAGTGAAGGCGCCGGCCACATCGGCATCAGCAACGTCACGCTGGATGGCGGCGGCATCACGCTGCCCGCGCGGCGCGGGCTTGTTCACTGTCTCGGCGGCAGCGACATTCGCATCACCGACTGCGAAATATCGGGCAGCGGCGGTGCGGGCGTCTGGCTCGAACAGGTTTCCGGCGACATCAGCGGCAACATCATCACCAGGACGGCGTCGACGGCTATCGTCTCGTTCGACGCCCAGGGCCTGATCGTGTCGCGCAACACCATCCAGGACACCAACGACAACGGCATTGAGATTTTACGCACGGCCATCGGCGATGACGGCACGCTGGTGCTCGACAATCGCATCGAGGACATCAAGGCCGGCCCCGGCGGCTCCGGACAGTACGGCAACGCCATCAATGCGTTTCGCGCCGGCAATGTCATCGTGCGCGGCAACCGCATCCGCAACTGCGATTATTCGGCGGTGCGCGGCAATTCCGCGGCGAATATCCAGATCACCGGCAACAGCGTCAGCGACGTCCGCGAAGTGGCGCTGTATTCGGAATTTTCATTCGAAGGCGCCGTGATCGCCAACAACACCGTTGACGGCGCGGCGTTCGGTGTTTCGGTCTGTAATTTCAACGAGGGCGGCCGCATCGCGGTCGTGCAAGGCAATATTATTCGCAATCTCTTGCCGAAGCGGCCGATCGGCACCGCGCCCGATGATGATGCCGGGGTCGGCATCTATGTCGAGGCCGACAGTTCGGTGACCGGCAACGTGATCGAGAACGCGCCGTCGTTCGGCATCATGGCCGGCTGGGGCCAATATCTGCGCGACGTCGTCATCTCGGGCAATGTGGTCCGCAAGGCCTATGTCGGCATCGGCGTTTCGGTGGCACCGGGCGCCGGGACCGCGCTGGTCAACACCAATTCGATTTCCGACACGCCGCGCGGCGCGGTCGTCGGCCTCGACCACGCCCGCCCCGTCACCGCCGATCTCGCCGCCGAAGGTGCGCAACGCTTCGCACAGGTCGTGATCGGCACCAATGCAGTGCGGATTTAACCTGGCACTGTAGGGTGAGCAAAGCGGAGCGTGCCCACCAAATTCTGCACCGCGTGCAATGGTGGGCACGGCGCATGCGCGCCTTTGCCCACTTACAGCTCAGGATGACGGTGGCTTCGTGGCGAGGATGCGGGATCCCCCGCCTGCTCTACAGCGCGTTGCGCAGCAGCGGGTAGCGGTCCTGGATCGCGGCGAAGTCGAGGACGACCTCCGGTGCGGTGTACGGCGCCGGCTCCGGTTCGGGCTGTGACCTGAAGATCGACGACAGCTCGCGCTCGAAGGCCTCCATATCGATCACCGGCGCGGTGTCGGCCTCGTCGGCGGAAGCGCCCGGACCAATCCAGATATCCTCGGTGCCTGCCGCTGCGATCGAGGGCGCGATGGATGGCGCGATGGATGGCGCGAAAGACGTTGATGGTTCGGCCAGAACTGCGGTCGGCCACGACGCCGGCGGGCGAGCCCAGCGTGGTTTTGCATCCAGCGGCAAGGTCGGCGTACCGCGACTGAGCCAGGAAAGATCCAATGGGTAATTGTCGCGCGACGCCTCACGCGTCAAAAGATCGCGCCAGGTCTCGACCGCGGCTTTGGCTTCGCGGATGTTTTCGATAAATGCGCTTTCGCTGTGATAGAGCCGCCAGCGTCCGGTTTCGAACAGCTCGGTGAGATGCTCCAGCCTTCGCTCGGCGAGATCGCACCAGCGCGAAACCAGATCGCGGCCACGGGCCAGATCTTTTGGTGCCGGATCTTCACGTCCCAGGTCGTATCGATGTGCCATAATTCAGCCCGCAAGAGAGAAACGGACGCAGACGCAACGACGACGAATCACTTGGTTTTAACAATTCTTATTCTGTGGAAATCTTTCGTTTTGTCCAGCGAACGGCGTAGTTACTTGCCGCCGACAGTGCATTTTCCCGAAAAACTACGGACTATTTAACCATTTGTTAAGTCAAGCAACCAGCGGTAGGGCCGCGCTTCAGGCGTCCGCAACGCGAGGACGCGCACGGCGACGGACCCAGGCCGGCGTACTCGACTTCAGGAAAATGTCGCCCCAAAAACGAAAGACCCGTCCGGGGGGACAACCGGACGGGTCAAGCTATATGGGGCGCTGGGGTGGATGGGCGCTCGCGCCGGATACAGCCTCGTTGGGGAGGGGTAACCGCTCCCACCCTCATTCGTCGCCGGGGAGCTAAGAAATGTTCAAAGCGATGGATGCTTTTTTTAGGCTTCCCGGCCGATTTTTTTCGGAGCGATATTGTGCCGCAGGATGCCCGGGTTACCGGTCCTCGCAAGCAAAGGCGCCGCACGTTTTCCGCCGAGAACCGAGCGCTGACGTTATCTAATTTTTGTCACGCGGCAGTTCGTCAGTTGGCCGTTCGTCAGTTGCGGCCTAGCGCGTGGGTACCACCAGATTGACGATCTTCTCACCCTTCAGCCTGTTGATCAGGGCGGCTGCCTGGTCCCGCGACATCGGATCGGTACCGAATTGCAGCCGGAACATGCCGCCGCGGGCTTCGATGATCGAGGCGTGGTAATTGTCGAGCAGCGCGTTGATATCGGACACGCGGGCGTCCGGCGCGAACCGCACTTGCGCGTGCGGCGCCTCGGGGCCGAACGAACGGGTGATCGGTTCATCGGGGCTGCTCAGCGAGGCGGTCTGGAACGAGCCGGTCTGCTGGTTCTTCAACAGCACCGCGCCGATCACGCCGGCCTGCAGCAGCAGCGCCACCGCGCCAAGACTGGCCGACCAGGCGAGCGCACGCGGCGATAACGCGGCGAAAAACGCCGATATCCGCGTCCCCACATTCAGCGACATCGACGGCTTGCGCTCAGGCTCGGCGTCGATGTCCGCGAACAGCTTGGTCATGGCACGGATCGACGGCGCGCCGAGGCTTTCGTTGAGCCCGATGGTCTCGGCGTATTCTTCCCGGATCACGGCGTACTGGGTGGCGAGCGCGGGATCGCGCGCCAGCGCTTCCTCGACCCGCCTGGCGTCGCGCGCGTTCAGCGTGCCTGCCGCATGCCATGGCAACAGCATTTCGATTTCACTGGGCTCTTGCTCCAGCATCTTCTTCACTGCCATCATGGCCAGCCTCGTTCGATGCCGGCTGCCTTGAGCAGATCGGCTAATTTCTTGCGCGCATAAAACAACCGCGTCTTCACGGTGTTCTCCGGGATGCCGACGATCTCGGCGACTTCTTCCACCGATTTTTCGTGGTAATAAACCAGATCGACAATTTCCCGATGATCCGGCGAAAGTGCCGTCAGGCACTTGCGCAAGGCTTCACCGGTATCCTTCTTCTGTGCCGACACTTCCGGATCGTCGGACGTATCCTCGATCGCGTTGGCGGCCTCTTCATCCAGTTCAGCATCCTTGCGGCGGCGGAGCGCCGAAAGGGCCTTGAAACGCGTTATCGCCAGCAGCCAGGTCGAGACCGCGGAGCGGCCTTCGAACTTGCCCGCCTGGCGCCAGACATCGAGAAAAACCTCGCTGATGAGATCTTCCGCAATCTGCTCGTCCCGCACAAGTCGTATCCCAAAGCGGAACACCCTGACGTGGTGCCTGCCATAGAGGACTTGCATGGCGAGCCGGTCGCCTTGAGCGATCCGGGCGATCAGGACTTCGTCCGAAGCCGCCTGTGCCGCGCTCAATGGCCGTCTCGCAACATTGGTCGAGCGAAACCGGCCTGCGGTTCGATGAAAAAGGCAAGAATTTCGAAATTATCCCAACAACACAGGATCATTTGTGATGCATCGCACAGGAGGACGTAAAAAGGCAGGCGCCGGGCCGCCGAAGCCCCAGGAATGACAAATACGGTATCATAGTACGGCAGCACCCTCTATCACCGCGATCGTTCGCGGACGATGTTAACGCGAATCTTACCAAAGCCTAATGCGCAACGCAGCCTTTTGCCCACGCCAAAGGCCGCTTCGCCTGATGTTTACCACTACCCTGATCCGGCGAATATTCCATTGGCAAACAAGGGAAATCACCGGCCGGCCATTCGCAATTTGGGCCCGAAAGATACCAAACCTAAAGGCTTTACCTCTTAGATTTGCGGAACTTTAGTTCCGCGAAACGACAAGGTCTTAACAAGGTATCGACGTCAAGGTCATGAATTCCGCTGCGTCTCTGTTCCTCGATCCCACCGCGACCGAACTGGAGGGCGTCGCCCCCCGGTCGACGTTATCGTGGCGCGTCAGGCAGCGGCGGCATACCTTCGCCGTCCAGATCCTGAGCTACGCACTCGGCACGACGGCGCTGCTGCTTTACGCCTTTGCCGGCACGATCTCGCTGTTGATCCCGACGGCGTTCTTTCTTTGCGGCGTCACCCTGATCGGGATCTTCGTGGTCCTTTCGGAAACGCAATTCGCCGAGCGCTTCGAAGATCATTTTCTCACGGTCTATCAGGTCGGCAGCCACGTCCTGGTTCAACTGGGATTCCTGCTGGCCGCGCCCCAGATCGGCTACGCGTTTCTCAACGTGCTGTTCCTGATCTTCGCGGTGGCGTCGTTGCGGATGACGTCGCTTCAGGCGGCGCTGGCCTGGGGGCTGACGACGGCGGGGGTCGCTCCGATTTTCGTCCTGACCCAAATTCCGATCGGCATGCCGGTCGAGACCCCCACCGAGCGTTTCGCCGCCGCGCTGTGCTTTATCCTGACCATCGGACAATGCGCGTTCGTCGGCCTTTACGGCGAGTCGTTGCGCAAGAAGCTTTACAGAAGCGGCCTCAAGCTCAAGGACGCCTACAAGCGGATCGAGGAACTTGCCGAACTCGATGAACTGACCGGTTCCTATAACCGCCGTTGCATCATGCGGATGCTGGACGAGGAGATCGCCCGCGCCCGCCGCCAGCAGGCGCCCTGCGCGATCGCGTTGATCGACCTCGACTGGTTCAAGCGCATCAACGACGCCTACGGCCATCCGACCGGCGATGAAGTGCTGCGGACCTTCGCGATCACCACGTTTGCCAATATCCGGACCATCGACCGGTTCGGCCGCTACGGCGGCGAGGAATTCCTGCTGGTGCTGCCGGCGACGCCGACCGAGGGCGCCGCGCAGATTCTCGAACGGCTGCGCCAGATCATTGCCGATCTCGACTGGAGCGCATTTTCGCCCGGCATGCGGGTGACGATATCCGCCGGGATCACCGAACTGCGGCCGGATGAAACGCCGGACACCTTTCTCGCGCGCGCCGACAGCGCGCTTTATTCCGCCAAAGCGCAGGGACGCAATCGGATCGCCTGTGCCTGACAAAATCATTTTCATATCGGAGGCGGAGAACCGCCACTGCAATGCATAGCTGAATGCTCCAGGATAGAGTCATGAGTTCGAAAACCGCGTCTTCGCCCGACCAATCTGCTCGACGAATTGCAGGCCACACTCGCGCATGGCACGGTGGCGCGTCGGGTGGAAACCCTGCGCCGGGTGACCGATCTGTTCATCAACGGCGCGGTGGATTATTCGGACGAACAGGTCGGCCTGTTCGATGACGTATTCCAGTGCCTGATCCATCACATCGAAACGTCGGCGAAGGCGCTGTTGTCCAACCGCCTGGCGCCGATCGACACCGCGCCGCCGCAGACCATTCGCGCGCTGGCGTTCGACGATCTGATCGAGGTCGCCGCGCCCGTGTTGTCGCTGTCGGAGCGGCTCGACGACGAGGCATTGATCGAGACCGCGCGCACCAAGAGCCAGGCGCATCTGATGGCGATCTCGACCCGACGGGTGCTGAGCGGCGCGGTGACCGACATTCTGGTCCAGCGCGGCGACGACGAGGTGGTGCAGAGCACGGTCAACAATCCCGGCGCGGAATTTTCCGAGCGCGGCTTCACCCGTCTGGTCAGCCGCGCCGAGGGCGACGAGGATCTGGCCACCTGCGTCGGCCTGCGGCCGACCATTCCGCGACATCTCTATCTCAAGCTGGTCGCCAAGGCGTCGGCGACGGTGCGGTCGCGACTGGAAGCCGCCAATCCCAACATTCGCGCAGGAAGTGCCGACCGCGGTTCGCGAAGCGACGCGGCTGGCGCGTTCGACCCCCGCGGCGATCACCAAGGAAACCGCCATCGCCCACGCGCTGGTCAAATCGCTCTACCAGGACGGCCGGCTCGACGAGCACCAGGTCGAGGCGTTCGCCGAGGCCGGCAAGTTCGACGAAGCCAATGCGGCGATCGCAGCGCTCGCCAATGTTACGGTGGCCATCGCCGAAAACATGATGGTCGAAACCCGCGCCGAGGGAGTCATGATCCTGGCCAAGGTCGCGGGCATGTCGTGGTCGACCGTGAGGTCGATCATCAAGATGCGCGACGACATCGTCGGCGGCGATCCGACCGATCTTTCGGTCTGCAAGGATACCTACGAACGGCTGCGGCCCTCGACCGCGCAACAGGTGTTGCGCTTCCACCGCATGCAGCAGACCTCGACATCGGCGGCCTGAGACGCCGGTCGCACCGTCGTCATCAGAACCGCAGCACCTTCGAGCCTGCGAGTGCGCCGATCGCGGTGACCGCCGCGGTGGCGATGGTGTACCAGGTCATCACGAACAACGGCAAATCATCCGTGCAATGCGACGCGTACAGCGTCGCGGCCAATCCCGCCGACAGCAACCCGGCCAGCGCGCCGGCCAGCGCGGGCCGCGACGGCGCGCCGTGACGCAGGCCGTACAGCGCCCCCGCCAACAGCGGCAGCGACATCACCGGGATGGACAACATGCAGTATCGCGAATTGTGACCGATCAGCCGCGTCATCATCGGCACCCGCTGCGGCACCATCATTTCACCGCCGATTCCGGCGGCCAGCAGCCCGACGGGTACCAGCAGCAGCATCGCCCAACCGCGCAGCAGCGCTTCCGGCCGCGACATATGCAGGCTGATCGCAATCGCCGAGATCGCCAGCGCCAGCGTCACCGCGAACTTCAGGTCGAAGAACGGATTATGCATCGCGGTCGCGAAATCCGGGCGCACACCCAGGGTCGCCAAAAAGATCAGCACCGACACCGGCGCAGCCGCAACCAGCGACAGCGCCAGCACGAAGCCGACCGGGCGCGCGCGCTCGTTATTGTCGGCGGCGAGGGTTCGAATCAGTTGATCGGTATCCATCACGATTGTTCCCGCAATTTGGCGGTCAGACTGGCCAGCGCGCGATGCAGCGCCACCCGCACAGCGCCCTCGCTCATGGAGAATTTTGCGGCGGTATCCCGGATCGAAGCGCTGTCGACCGCGATCGACTGCAACACCTCGCGCTGCCGCGTCGGTAGCGACTGCAACTGCGCCGCGACCTCGTTGGCGGGAACCGTCTCGGCGACGGTTTCGCCCGGAAGGGTTTCGGCAAAATCGTCGATGTTGACGAAGATGCGCCGGCCGCGGCGGCGCAGCGCGTCGATCAGCTTGTTGCGCGCGATCGCAAACAGCCACGGCGCGAACGGCGCGTTCGCGTCCCAGGTATGCCGTTTCAGATGCACCGCCAACAAAATGTCTTGCACGATATCCTCGGATTGATCGACCGGTTGGCCAGCCCGCGCCAGACCACGGCGCGCCGCAGCCCGCAACACCGGCGTCACCGCCTTCAGCAGCCGGTGATACGCGGCGCTGTCGCCCGCGATGGCCAGCCGCATCAGGCCCGTCCATTCGTCTTCACGTTCGCGCACAAGCGCTCCCACGGTACAATTCGGTCGATCTTTCAATTTGTTACGCGCGCAGAAATTGATCACGGGATCGTGATAATGTGTCTCAATCGACCCCTGCAGGCCTTAACGACCTGCGCCGGCTCGATCAGCCCGGCCACCCCCGCCGTTCAAGGCTCATAACACCGATTGCAAAGGCTTACATCCACGGGCCGACGCCTCGCCGACGGATCGATTGCACCGTCGACCAGGGCTGCCCTTTTTTCGCCGGCTCGCGCCCGAAGATTCCCTTTTTTCGCCGCTCTGAGAACACGCGGCGGGGTCTCATTGCGCGACTTCTGGGGGCGAGCCAATTGGGGAGATCGCCAAAATGACAATCACAGTCAGCGGGCGCGCGCTATTGCTGCTTTCGACAGGGCTCTGGATCTGTCTGGCCGGTCCATCGCCGTACGCCGCCAACGCCGCGACCGACACACCCGGCGCGCATCATTCCAGGAAAACCACCCATCACGCGTCGGGCGACGCTTCGAGCAAACCGGCCGAGACCGCAAAGGCCAACGACAACGATGACGGCGCTGCTCCCGCAAGTTCAGCCGACCTGCCGCCCTCCGTCGCCAACGCCAATGCGCAACTGGCGGCCGCCGATTCGGCGAACGGTAACCCCGTGGCATCCGATCGCAGCCTGAATTCGCCGCAGGCCGTGTTCGGTCCTCCGCCCGTGATCGGAGCCGCTCCCAACCAGCCCAGCGATGCCGACCGCGCGCCGGCGGCCGCTGCCCCGCCGCCGGTCGCCGTGGCTGCCGCCGACCCCGCGCCCGCCGCGACGGTGGGCAGCAGCGCCACGTCCTCCGACAGTTCGACCTGGGACAAGACTTCGCTGATCGGCAAGATCTTCGTCGGCTGCGGCGCGCTGCTGACGATGGCTTCGGCCCTGCGGATGTTCTGGGCCTGATCCGGTCCCGCCCCAGCCCCGACATCGGACGCAGCCTTGTCGCGTTGCGCCCGTGTCCGGGTACCCCGATTGGTCTTATGTCCCCTTGAAGCTGGTGCCCGCTGCGGGCACATTCGCCAGCGAAAAACAGCAGCGGGACGGATCATGGCTAGCTTCGAACACATCATCGTCGAGAACAAGGGCGCGGTCGGAGTCATCACGCTCAACCGTCCGAAAATGCTGAATGCGCTATCGTTCGGCGTGTTCAAGGAGATCGCCGCGGCGGTCGACGCGCTCGAAGCCGACGACACGATCGGCTGCATCCTGTTGACCGGCAGCGAGAAGGCCTTCGCGGCCGGCGCCGACATCAAGGAGATGCAGCCGAAGACCTTCATCGACATGTTCGAAAGCGATTTCACCGCCATCGGCGGCGACCGCGTCGCGACCTGTCGTAAACCGACCATCGCTGCCGTCAGCGGTTACGCGCTTGGCGGCGGCTGCGAACTGGCGATGATGTGCGACTTCATCATCGCCGCCGACACCGCCAAATTCGGCCAGCCGGAAATCACGCTCGGCACCATTCCCGGGATCGGCGGAACCCAGCGGCTGACTCGCGCGATCGGCAAAGCCAAGGCGATGGACCTGTGCCTCACCGGCCGGATGATGGACGCCGCCGAAGCCGAGCGTTCCGGCCTGGTCAGCCGCGTGGTGGCGGCGGACAAATTGATGGAAGAAGCCATGGCCGCGGCCGAGAAGATCGCCGGCATGTCGCGTCCGGCAGTCGCGATGGCCAAGGAAGCCGTCAACCGCGCCTTCGAAACCCCGCTGTCGGAAGGCATGAATGTCGAACGCAATCTGTTTCACTCGACCTTCGCGCTGGAAGATCGCGCCGAGGGCATGGCGGCGTTCATCGAGAAGCGCAAGCCGGTGAACAAAAACCGGTAAGGCGCATGCGACGTCATGGTTCGAGACGGCGCTGACGCGCTTCCTCACCATGTGGCTGTGCCACGACCGAATGCCCTCATCCTGAGTCTCGAAGGATGTTCCGCACAGTGCTTGCGGCCATCCTTCGAGACGGCCGCTTTGCGGCCTCCTCAGGATGAGGTCCTCGTGTTTTCTTACGGCCTCATGGTAAGGCGTCTTACCGCCTCGTGGTGAGGAGCCGCAAAGCGGCGTCTCGAACCATGCGCCACGAAAGTGAAACTGCTTTCGGTTAGGCTCAGAGGTGCGAGCATTTGCAAGCGTCGGCGTCACTGACGGCTTCGCGCCAACGCCGCGCTCACCAGCGCGCGATAACCGCGCTCCGCCCATGTCGTTGGCCGATCCAATCCGAGCCGCGCCAGGCATTCGCGGTCGGCCGCATCGGGCGTGCCCGTAAACCCCTGCCACAACAATCCCGCCAGATGCAACGGCGTGCGCTGCGCGTCCTGCAGGATCTGCAGCGCCGGGATCAAGCGTTGCTCCACATCATCGAAATCGCTGCCGAATGGAAAAGACGGCAGCAAGCCCGCGTCGCGCGCCGGCTTTAGGGCGGCGCTGATCCGTTCGGCATGATTGTCGCGACGATCCGCCGGGATCTCGAAATGTTTCGGCAGCTTGCCGGCGTCCTTGGCCTGCCGCATCAGTTCGTCCTGAAAACGCGAGTCGGCGACCGCCAGCATCGCGGCGATCACCTCGGCGTCGGATTTTCCCCTGAGATCGGCGACGCCATATTCGGTGACGACGATGTCGCGCAAATGGCGTGGAATGGTCTCGTGGCCATAGCGCCAGCGGATGTTGGATTGGACTTTGGCGCCGGCCTGCCGGGTCGCCTCCACCGTCAGGATCGAGCGTGCGCCTTCCAGCGCAAAAGCCTGCGCGACGAAATTATACTGGCCGCCGACGCCGCTGATGACCTGCCCGTCCTCGAGCCCGTCGGAGATCACCGCCCCCATCAAGGTCGCCATCATCGCGTTGTTGACAAAGCGGGCATCGATCCGCGCGCGGCGCTTGTTGTCCTCGTCGCCATAGAGTTCGTTGGTAAACGACACCGGCATCATCTGGATTCGCGCGATCTGTTCGGCGATCCATCTCGCGCAAGCGCGCGATAGAACGATTTGGGCCCGAGAAAAAATGCGCCGTGCAGCACGACGCCGTCGACCTCGCGCTTGAGGATGCCGGCGTCGATCAGGCCCAGAAACGCCTCGAACAGCATTTCGCTGACGCCGTAGAGGCCTTTTTCGAACGAGCCGGTGTTCAGCTCCGGCACGGTTTCCGCCGCGGGCTGCAGCCGCTTCATGATATCGTGAAACTGCGCATTGTCGCGATGACGCACGATCAGTCCTTGCGCCAGCGCATCGCCGACCTGGCCGATGCCGATCTGCAAGGTGCCGCCATCGCGCACCAGGCCCGCGGCGTGCAGGCCGATGGCGTATTTGGTGTCGGTGATCGGCTCGGACGGCGGCGCGAACAACGCGAAATTCGGTCGCCGGCCCCTCCAGAATGGCGCTGAATTCCTCGGCCGGCAGATCGCCGGCGCCCGGCATGAACGGCAATTCGGAATTGACCTGGCCGACGAGCTTGAACGCGGCCGTCCCCCGCGCACGGGCGCGCAATACATCCAGCGTGGTGTCGGTATTGCAGCTCAGGCTGTAGCGCGCGACGCCGTCGACCATGCGCTTGGCGACCAGTTGGGGAACGACATTGAGCCCGCGCGCCAGCAGATAAGACGCGGCATGGGTATAGTTCGCCGAAATGTAATGTTGCTGCGCGAACGGCACGTGCAGCCATTTTCCCGCCAGGAAGAAAAACTCGATCACCTGGACATTGGGCGGCAGTTCGCCGGCATGCAGCGCATCGGCATAGGCCAGATCGGGATAGCCACCGAACAGGCGATCGATGACAGGCGTGATGAAGCGGCGCTCCAGCAGATTGGAGGGCTTTGGCTTTTCCAGCGTCAGCGCGGAAAACAACGTCAGATTGATGCGCCGATCCGCGACGGCACGGGCATAAAGCGCGTTGATGATGTGGTTGGCCTTGCCGAGCCCGAGCGGCAGCCCGACCACCAGATTAGTTCCGACGTCGCGAATGATATCCTCCGCCATCGCCTCGGGATCGGAGAAATGTTTCGGCATGAATGAGGATCCGGCGCACCGGGGATCGGACGCAGTGGTCAACAGCTACCACGGATTCCGAAAGGCCACTCGCGGCGATGGATCGGCACCGGGCACTTGCTTACACCAGGCTGACTCGGCTGTGACGAACCGGCAACAGCGCAAGACCGAATGTTGGGGGTTACGCCGGCCGGCAGTTTGCCTGTGGCGGCGGCGCCCTCTAAACAGGTAAGGAGTTGCTGGCGTCGGCGGGGGCAGACGGCCGGGATTGATTGCGGGATCAAATGGTTGGGCGTGCCACCAGGACTGGCCAGTTGGGCAGGCACATGCTTCGATCGGGCATCTGTCTTGGCGTGCCTTGCGTGGCTCGGATTGGCCGCGACCGCCGCGTCCGCCGAAAGCCTCGCCGGAAGCGCTGGCCAAGGCCTATCAGACCAATCCGCAGCTCAATGCCGAACGGGCGCGGCAGCGCGCCACCGATGAAAACGTGCCGCAGGCGCTGGCGGGCTACCGGCCGCAGATCCTCGCCAGCCTGAGCGGCGGTCTGCAGGCGGTGCGCGATCTGTTGCCCGGCAACACATCCAATCCGCGACCCTGAAGCCGTGGATCATCGGCGTGACGGTGACGCAGACGCTGTTCAACGGCTTCAAGACCGCCAACAGCGTGCGGGTGGCCGAATTGCAGGTGCAGTCCGGCCGCGAAGCGCTGCGCAATGTCGGCCAGGGCGTGCTGCTCGACGCCGTCACCGCCTACACCAATGTGCTGGCCAACCAGTCGCTGGTCGAAGCGCAGCGCACCAACTGTCGCTTCCTGCGGGAGACCCTGGCGATCACCCAGCGCCGCCTCAAGGCCGGCGACGTCACGCCGACCGACACCTCGCAGGCCGAGGCGCGGCTGAGCCCGCGGCCTATCCGATCTCAACGCCGCCGAGGTCAATCTCGCGATCAGCCAGGCGACCTACGCCCAGGTGATCGGCAATCCGCCGGGCACATTGCGCGCCGCCGATACCGTCGACCGCTTTCTGCCGCGCAGCCGCGACGACGCCACCACCCTCGCGTTCAAGGAAAATCCGGCGGTGCTCGCGGCCGGCTTCGACGTCGATGTCGCCTCGACCAATATCCGCGTCGCCGAAAGCAGCCTGCTGCCGCACGGTCACCCTGCAAGGCAGCGCCAGCCACAGCGCGGATAGCGACCAGACGCTCGGCACCTTCCGCACCGATCAGGCCTCGGTGATCGGCCAGATCACCGCGCCGATCTATGACGGCGGCACTGGCGGCGTCGCAGACCCGGCAGGCCAAGGAAGTCACCGCGCAAAGCCGGCTGGTGCTCGACCAGGTGCGCAGCCAGGCGCGCACCGCGGCGATCGGCGCCTGGGTCGCCAATGAAGGCGCCAAGATCGCGGTGACGGCATCCGAATCCGAAGTCCGCGCCGCCACCGTGGCGCTGCAGGGCGTGCAGAAGGAAGCATCCAGGGCGGCCAGCGCACCACGGTCGACGTGCTGAACTCGGAGGCTGACCTGATCGCGGCCAAAGCCCGGCTGATCGGCGCGCAGCGCGATCGCGTGATCGCGTCCTACACGCTGCTCAGCGCGATCGGCCGGCTCGACGTCAAGACGCTGGCGCTCAACACGCCGGACTATCTGCCCGAGGTGCATTACCACCAGGTGCGCGACGCCTGGGAAGGGCTGCGGGTCCGCACGCCATCGGGACAATAACGGCACGAGGCCGGCATGATGAAGCGATGCCGCATTCACATCACCGGCGCGTCGGGATCGGGCGCGACGACGCTTGGCCGGGCACTGGCCCAGGCGTTGGCCTTTCCGCATCACGACACCGACGATTACTTCTGGCAGCCGACGATCCCGCCGTACCAGGCCAAGCGCGAAGCCGCCGACCGCTTACGGCTGATGCGCGAGATGTTTCTGCCGCGCGCGGATTGGGTGCTGAGCGGATCGCTCGAAGGCTGGGGAGACCCGCTTATTTCCGATTTCGATCTGGTCGCTTTCCTCCAGACGCCAACGACGGTCCGGATCCGGCGTTTGCGCGCTCGCGAGGCCGCCCACTTCGGCGCGGATGCGGTCGCGCCCGGCGGCTGGCGTAACCGGGAGTGCGAGGAATTCATCGAATGGGCGTCGCGTTACGACGATGGAGATCGCGAAGGTCGCAGCCTTGCGAAGCACGAAGCGTGGCTTGCCACCCTGCCCTGCCCCGTATTGCGTCTCGACGGATCGCGGCCGCTGCCTGACCTGGTCGGCGAGATTCGGGCCGCGCTGCGCTAACGCGCCCGGCGCGAGAACAACGAGATCAGCACCGGCAGCGTCACCAGGATCACCAGCGGCGCCAGCATCATGCCGGTGACCACCACGACCGCGAGCGGCTTCTGCACCTGCGAGCCGATCCCGGCCGACAGCGCCGCCGGCAACAGGCCGACGCCGGCGACCACGCAGGTCATCAGCACCGGGCGAAGCTGCAACTCGCCGGTGCGGATCACGGCCCTGATGCGGTCGAAGCCTTCGTCGATCAACTGATTGTACTGCGACAGGATGATGATGCCGTCCATCACGGCGATGCCGAACAGCGCGATGAAGCCGATCGCGGCCGAGACGCTGAACGGAATGCCCGATGATCAACAGCCCGAGCACGCCGCCGAAGATCGCCATCGGGATCACGCTCATCGCCAGCAGCGTGTCGGCCATCGAGCCGAAATTGAACCACAGCAACACCGCGATCAGCGCCAGGCTGATCGGCACCACGATCGACAGCCGCCGGATCGCGTCCTGCAGATTGCCGAACTCGCCGACCCATTCGATCCGCGATCCCGGCGGCAGCTTGACCTGCGCCTCGACCTTTTCCTGCGCTTCCCGGATCGCGCCGCCGAGGTCGCGCTCGCGCACCGAGAACTTGATCGGCAGATAGCGCTCCTGCTGCTCGCGATAGATATAGGCCGCGCCCGACACCAGCTTGATCGGTGGCCACTTCGCTCAGCGGCACCTGGGTGATGGTGCCGTTCGGCCCCGGCGCGCCGATCCGCAAATTCTGGATCGCCTCGGCGCTCTTGCGATATTCCGGCGCCAGCCGGACGATGATCGGAAAATGCCGGTCGCTGCCGGGCTCGTAGAGATCGCCGGCGGTATCGCCGCCGATCGCGACCTTGATGGTGGCGTTGATGTCGCCCGGCGCCAGGCCGTAGCGCGCGGCCTTGGCGCGATCGATGTCGATCTGGATGGTGGGCTGGCCGAGCGAGGTGAACACCGCCAGATCGGTGATGCCCTGCACGGTCGCAGCACCGACTTGATCTTGTTGGCGGTTTCGGTCAGCGCCTGAGATCGTTGCCGTAGAGCTTGATCGAGTTCTCGCCCTTCACGCCGGATACCGCCTCGGAGACGTTGTCCTGCAGATATTGCGAGAAGTTGAACTCGACGCCGGGAAACTTGTCCTGCAATTGCTGCAAGCAGTTCGGCGGTCAGTTCGTCCTTGTCGTGGGTGCCGGGCCACTGGCTCGACCGGCTTCAGCGGCGCGAAGAACTCGGCGTTGAACAGGCCGGCGGCGTCGGTGCCGTCGTCGGGACGGCCATGCTGCGACACCACCGATTCCACTTCGGGCCGGCTGCGGATCAGCTTGCGCATCTCGTTGACGTAGGTGTTGCCGTTCCTCCAGCGAGATCGTCGGCGGCAAGGTGGCGCGAATCCACAGATTGCCTTCCTCGAGCTTGGGCAGGAATTCCAGTCCCAGCAGCCGGCCGAACACGATGGTCATGACCACCAGCCCGATCGCGCCGGCCATCACCAGCTTGCGGTTGCTGACGGCCCAGTTCAGCACCGGAACATAGAGCCGGTGCAGGAACGCGCATGATCCAGGTTTCGGTCTCCTGCACATGCGCCGGCAGGATGATCGCGCTCAGCGCCGGCGTCACCGTGAAGGTCGCGAGCAGACCGCCGGCCAGCGCATAAGCATAGGTCCGCGCCATCGGCCCGAAGATGTTGCCTTCGACGCCGCTCAACGTGAACAGCGGCAGGAACGCCGCGATGATGATGGCGGCGGCAAAGAAGATCGATCGCGACACGTCGGCCGCCGCCGACAGGATGGCATGGCTCTTCATGCCCATCGTGGTGTCGGTCGAGATGTGGCTCTGCTCGGCCTCCGACAACGCGGTGGTCTGCGACAGCCGCCGGAAGATCGCTTCCACCATGATCACGGTGGCGTCGACGATCAGTCCGAAATCGATCGCGCCGACCGACAGCAGATTGGCGGATTCGCCGCGCAGCACCAGGATGATGACCGCAAAGAACAGCGCGAACGGAATCGTGGCGCCGACGATCAGCGCGCTGCGCAGGTCGCCGAGGAAAATCCACTGCAGCAGCACGATCAGCAGAATGCCGACCACCATGTTGTGCAGCACGGTCGCGGTGGTGATGTCGATCAGGTCCTTGCGGTCGTAGATCCGCTCGATGCGGACGCCCGGCGGCAGGATGCTGGAATTGTTGATCGAGTTGACCAGTTCCTCGACCCGCTGGATGGTCGGCGAGCTCTTCTCGCCGCGCCGCATCAGCACGATGCCCTGGACGATGTCGTCGGCGTCGTCGAGGCCGGCGATGCCGAGCCGCGGCTTCTCGCCGACGGTGACGGTGGCGACGTCCTTGACCAGCACCGGATTGCCGCCGCTCTGCGACACCATGGTGTTGGCGAGATCGTCGATCGAACGGATCAGGCCGACGCCGCGCACCACGGCGGACTGGGTGCCGATATTGACGGTGTTGCCGCCGACATTGATGTTGGAATTGCTGACGGCCTGCAGCAGTTGCGGCAGCGTCAGGCCGTTGGCGACCAGCTTGTTGAAATCGACCTGCATCTCGTAGGTCTTGGTCTTGCCGCCCCAGCCGGTGACGTCGATCACGCCGGGCACGGCGCGGAAGCGGCGCTGCAGCACCCAGTCCTGCAGCGTCTTGAGGTCGAGCACGCTGTAGTTCGGCGGCCCCACCAGCCGGTAGCGATAGATTTCGCCGATCGCGCTGGTCGGCGAAATCCCCGGCTGCACGTTGCCCGGCAGCGGCGCCAGTTGCGACAGCCGGTTCAACACCTGCTGCAGCGCTTCGTCGTAGGTGTAGTCGAACGAGAACTGCAGCTTGACGTCGGACAGGCCGTACAGCGAGACGGTGCGGATCGTGTTCAGGTTCTTGATGCCGGCGACCTGGGTCTCGATCGGGATCGTGATGTAGCGTTCGATCTCTTCCGCCGACAGGCCCGGGCTTTGCGTCACGACGTCGACCATCGGCGGCGTCGGATCGGGATAGGCCTCGATGTTGAGCTGCTTGAACGCGATCAGGCCGCCGATCAGCACGACGACGAACAGGCCCACCATCAAGATAGCGGCGGTCTGACGGCAATGGCGACGAGACGATCCATTCAGATCGGGGCTTTCAATGGCTGAGACGCGGGATAAGCTACCGGACGCCGCGCGATCGATGAACAGGCTGCCCTTGGTAACGATCTGTTCGCCGGGTTTCAAGTTACCCTTCACTTCGACCAGATCGCCGTTGATCAGGCCGGTCTTGATCTGGCGCAGTTCGATCGACTTGTCGTCATGCGCGACCCAGACCCGGACCTGGTCGCCTTCATAGATCAGCGCCTGCTTCGGCACGCCGGCCGCCGGATGATCGCCGGCCGAGTAGATCGTGACGTTGGCGAACATTTCCGGCTTCAACTGTCCGGCCTTGTTGTCGACGGTGGCGCGCACCAGCAGCCGGCGGGTGTTGGGATCGATCGCCGCCGAAACGTAGTCGATTTTGCGCGGTCAGCGGCTGGCCCGGCAGCGCCAGCACGTTGAAGGCGATCTCCTGCCCGACGGCCACCGCGGCCGCGTCGGTTTCGCGAACGAACGCGACCAGCCAGACCGTGGAGAGATCGCCGATCACGAACACCGGATCGCTGGCGCCGGCGCTGACGTACTGGCCGGGGCCGACCTTGCGCTGCACTACCGTGCCCGCGATCGGCGAGAAGATCGGTGGTGTTGGGATCGATGCGTGCCCTTTTCCTGGAAGGTCGCGATGGCCTCGATCGCTGAAGCCGAGGATCCGCAGCTTGTTGTGCGCGGCCTCCAGCGCCGTCTGCGCCGAGCGCAGATCGTTCTGCGCCTGGATCAGGGTGGCCTGCGACTGCTGGTAATCCTTCAGCGGCACCGCCTTGCCTTCGAACAGATCCTTGGCGCGGGTATCCTGCAACTGCGCCAGATCGAGCGCGGACTTGGCCTTGTTCAGGCCGGTCATCGCGGTGATGAAATCGTTCTGCGCCTGCACGGTATCGGCGGCCTCGATCACGAACAGCGGCTGCCCCTGGGTGACGGTGTCGCCGGGCTTCGCCAGCAGCTTGGATGACCCGGCCGGCATAGGGCGAGAACACCGGCGTCGAGCGATCCTCGTCGACCGCGATTTTGCCTTCGGTGACATGCTCGGCGCGGAAATTGTGCTCGGTGACCGGCTCGACGGTCAGGCTGGCCCATTCGGCCGGGGTCGGCGTATAGCGGCCCGAACCCTTGCGCGATTGGCTCGATACCTCGGAATTGCGCGGCGGTGTTCCGCCAAGATGCGTCACCCCGTAATAGACCGCGCCGGCGAGCACCAGCAGGGCCGCGGCAACGGCCACGGCCCTTCCACTAAACAACTGCGATTGCTGGTTAATTTCGGGCGGCATGGGATCCGGTCAGGTCAAGCGATGATTCTGGCGATAACAGCCTCATCGCTGCGCTAATAGTGCCCATTTGGTGTTTCAAACAAACTAAAAACGCCGATTGCCGCCTCGGATTTGGTTAAAATTACGCAACGCACGGCATTCGCGGGCTCGGCTGTAAGGCTGGTGTCAGGATTGCCCGGGCCATTGCGGCGGATGACTGCCGAGCGGCATCGCCGGACGAGCCCAGATGCGCCGGGGTTTTCGACAGCACGCGCCGCATGGCGCACCGAACGCAGCGGGCCGAAGCCGGAGGGCAAATCCTCGATCAAGGCTTCCACGGTTTCCTTGTCGTAATCCGGCGCCTTCGGGCCGTCGTCGAGCCGCCCGAGATTCCACAACCATCGTCCGGTCTGCGCCAGCGACACCCGCACATGCCAGCTGCCGCCCTCGCGCGCCTGCCGCGCCCGCGCCATCATCGCGCCGAACGCCATCAGGTAGCCCGAGGCGTGATCGAGCATCTGCGCCGGCAATTCCTTCGGGCCTTCGACGCCCATCGCCTGACCCTCGGCATGGTTGAAGCCGGTCGAGGTCTGCACCAGCGAATCAAACCCGCGGCGTTCGGCCCACGGTCCGGCATGGCCGTAGGCCGACAGCGACACATAGACGATGCCGGGATTGATCCGCGGCTGCTTCGTCAGGCGAAAATCCGACCCCGGCGATCGCGCTCGGGCGATAGCCCTGCGAAAAAATATCCGCCTCCGCGAGCAGATCGCGCAGCACGCCGCGACCCTGCTCGCTGCTTGAGATCGACAAAACTGGTCAGCTTGCCGCGGCCGGTGTCGATCGTCAGCCACGGGATCGCAGGCAGATCGGGACCGGAAATCAGCATCACGTCGGCGCCGTGCGCGGCCAAGCGTACGGCCCGCGACCGGGCCTGCGATCACCCGCGACAGATCGAGCACGCGCAGGCCCGCGAGCGGACGGTCGCCCGACGGCCACGGCTTTGGCGCGGCATCGCCGATTTTCTCGATCGACAGCACCGGCAGCTCGGCCAGCGCCTTGCCATGCGGCGACGCCGACCACTCATCATGCGAGCGCATCATCGCGACCACGCCGCCTGCGGCATAGGCCGCGGTCTCGAACGCCTCGCCGTCCCACTGCATCAGCGCGGCCTGAACCTGCTCGCGCTCCGGCGCGCAACTCAACACCTTGCAGACGGCCGTCACGATGATGCGGGAAATTGGTGTGCAGCCGCACGAACCGCCCATCGCGGGTCCTGTAGACGCCCGCGATCACATCCCAGGTCGGCGCCGGCGGCTTGCCGTCGACGCGCAGATAGCGCTCGCTGCGGCATTCGATCACCGCGTGGCGCATGTCGACCGCGACCTTTTGCGATTGCCCGCTGCGCATCTTCCAGATCTGCGCGGCGGCCAGGCCCGCGGCGGCAATGCCGACCTGCGCGGAAGCGCCAACCCGAAACGACGACGGCAATTGCGGCTCTTCGCCGGTCAGCGTGACATCGTCGAGCGCGACGCTGTCGCCGCCCGCCAGGCTCCACAAATCGGCCAGAATTTCGCGCGGCGTTTGCATCTTGGGGCTCCCTGATCGTTTGAAGCGTATTACCAGCGGTCGGATGGGGTCACAATGATGGAGAGGCGCCCTTCGACGACCGGGCTGCATGCGCAGCCGTCATGCCCGGGATGACCACGAGCGTGTTGCCGCGTCGCAGCGTGTCGCTGCTTCGTAGAATGGGCAAAGGCGCTCTTGCGCCGTGCCCACCATCTTTCGTCGCGCCATCGATTGGTGGGCACGCTGCGCTTTGCCCACTCTACATTTTGTAACCCGGATGAGTGCAGCGACATCCAGGTTACATTCACACCGCCAACTAAAATTTTACTCAAATTCTCAAGCGGGCGGCAACGCTGTCGGCAAACGCCGGGCACGATTAAACCCGACTTTCATCGCGCACCTTGCACCCTTGTTTGCAGGAACAGGGGGCCAACTTGCAAACGCCGATCTTCAGATACTTCGCGATCGCGGGATCAGCCTTGCTGGTACTGCTTTTCGTCTCGGAGGCTTATTTGAGCGACGATGGCGAGGCACGCTTCGACCGGTCGCTATTCGATAGCGCGACCTATGTTCCGCGGCCCGAGGCCACCATCGCAGTGGCGGAGCTTCTGCTCGCGCCCAGCGAAACTCCCGCGGAACATATCCGGGAAATCTTTGCTCAGTTCGGGGCCGACGAAAGCCGGCGCAGGAAGCGCTAACGCGAAATGCTGCGGCAATCCGGATAAAATTAGTTCAGTGGCCGAACTGCTGTGCGCGTTAACCACGTTTCCAGTCGCATACCGCGAAACCGCGGTCTTTTATTGTGCGTAACACAAAATTAAGGTTGATTAATCGCGTTCTCGACCGCGCTCGCTGAGCATTTTCTCGCGGAGCCGGTGACATCTGGGGATCGACATGATCAGGACTATCTGGCTCGCCGCGTTTTGTCTCGCTGGCCTCGGAGGCCTGTGCGCCAGCAAGGTAACGGCATCGATCTATCCGTACGAGGAGAGCGTCCCCGATCAATCGCAGATCCAGCCGATGGTCAGCGACGCCATTGTCGTCGACACCCTGACCAAAGCCGACGCCGCGCACGTGGCTCCCGAGGCGGAAGCGACCGGTTCGCTGCCGGTGGAGTTGAACGATGTCGTTGTCGAAAAGCCATCGACGCTCCGCTCGAAACATCTGTCCGTTCCGAACGTGCATCCGAAGACCGTGATGCTGCCGAGGAAGCGCCCCAAGGTTCGCGTGGCGAAGAACGCCAACCCGGACAACGCCGCGATCGATCCGAAAAACTGTTCCCAAACGGACGGCCTGAGCGGCTTGCTGAAAACGTTCGCCGGTTCGCCCCATTGCGGTTGATCCATTCGATCGCATAGACCGCGTTACGAACAGTTGCACGCCCGTCCCCGCTCCCGCGCTTTGATTCGCAACGCACGAGTGAGCGATTCACCGGCGTGTTCTTTGATTCGCACGCCGCATATCGTTCCGCGCCCGCGGAACTATCGTCGAAGGCGGATGTTTCCCAAGCGGCCAACGAACCCAGGAAACATCCCATGCCCTATACCCGCCCCATCCGGCGCTTTTATTTGACGCCACCCGCCGTTCCGACGTTTGTTATTTCAGTGCTTTTGGCGATCGTCGCGGTGCTCGCGGCTTACGGCCATTTGCCACAGTTGCACAGCATCGGCGGCTTCGCATTCCTTCTGATCGCTTATGTCATCCTGCTGGCGGGAACGCTGCTGCGCGGCGTTTGAAGCCAACGCCAATTCGCGGGCCCGATGTCATGAGGACAAACGCATCCGATGCCGAAGGATTTTCACGTCAGGATTTTCAACGCCTTGGATGCGATTGTCTGGCGAGCGGGCCCATCGGCACGAGGTGACGCGGCACGATGACACGCTCGCCCGGAATCAAGGACCGGTCGCCGACGCCGGGATTGATCTGGGTGACAGCCCACAGCGGCACCCGATGCGCGGTCGCGATGGTCTGCAAGGTGTCCCCTGCGCGCGCGACCACCGGAATGCCACTATCCCATAATTCGACCGGCGTGTCCGGCGGAACGACATAACGAAGCGCAACCGTCTCGCCCTCGCCTTTCGACGGGGTGGCGGCGAGTTTCGCGATCTTGCCGATCAACTGGCTGTGAATCGTATCCAGTTTGTCGATCGTAATGTGGGACACGTCGGAATGGGTCGAGAGATCGAAACTGGCATAGTGGCCCTGGTAGCCCTGCTCGGACTTGATGTCGCCTCCGCCCAGAAGGCTGTCCGACAGAAATATATTGATGTAGCGCTCGACATTCGGCGGCACGCCGGGGCTGGCATGTACCGGATCGACCGTGACGAGCAAGCTCACCGGGATATGATCCTGGCGGAGTTTTTCTGCAACCAGCAATACACAACGCCCGCCCATGGAATGGCCGATCAACACGATCGGCGCCGGCGCGGCCCGATAATCCCTCGCCGCGGTTTCGGCAACGGTGTCGCATGATGGAAAATCATAGGTGTCGGCGGCGACCCCTTCCCCTGAGAGCTGGTCGGCCAGACCATTCATGCCGCGCGAAAAGATCAGACCCAGAATGCCGCGCACCAGATAAGCGCGTCCGCGCAATGCCGATTCAGGACGCAGCGTCGGTGGTTCGGGTTGACTGAACAGCGCCGACCTCGCCGGATGATGCGAGACCGCGGCAGGGCCTGCCTTCGCAAGGGTGACGCCGGCCGACAGCACGCAGGCCGCCAGCAGCGCGCCAAGTGGAGCGGCGCGTATAGTCGGTAGCTTAGTCACGCGCGTGAGTTTCCGTGTGTGTGGCCGCGGCCAATTCATTGCACAACTCTGTGCGGAAATCGTGATAGTCGACTTCGTAAGCGTGACGCGGCGCGCTGTCGAAGCGCCAATGCGGGCTATCGATCTGCTTGCGAATGCGCGCCGCGATATCGGCCGGGCGCTGTAACCGATTCGTGATCTGCAATGCCGCGATCCGCGCCTGGTAATCCGCCAGCCGCCAGATGCAACCGATCGGTTGAAACAGGCCGATGAAGAACAGGCTGGCGATCCGCGGATGCATCATCTTGAGCAACAGCGGCGGCGGTTCGCCGGGTTTCCAATCGATGATGCCGGCATCGAGAAACGGAAACGTTTCGCGGTAGCCGGTGGCCCAGATAATGACATCGAATGCCTCGGAACGGCCATCGTGAAACCGGACCTGATTTCCCTCGATGCGGTCGATGCCGACCCGCGCCGATACCCTGCCGTCGCGCAGCGCACTCAGGATATCGGAATTGACCGTCGGATGGGTTTCGAACAGCCGGCCGGTCGGCGACTGCAAGCCATATTTTTCCGGCGCCCCGACGAAAAACTTTACCCAGGCATCGGCGATGCCGCGGGTCCATGATCTCGGCAGCCTGAGCCGGCGAAACCGCTGAAACAGGATGTCGCTGGGACGGCCAAGCATCACCTTCGGAACGAAATGATAGCCGCGGCGCATGCTGATACAGGCCTTCGACGCCACCCGCGCGACATCGACAGCAATGTCGCAGGCGGAGTTGCCGCCGCCGACCACCAAAACCCGCTGGTCCCGAAACGACGCCGCGCGCCGGAAATCGCGCGCGTGCAAAGTCTGACCGGCGAATTCCGCGGCGAGATCGGGCGTGAATGGCTCGCGATGATGTCCGGAGCAGACGATCAGGTCATCGAACACCCGCTGCTCCGAGACGCCGTCGGCATCCGAGACCGACACCACCCATGTGCCGTCTGACTGCAAGGCCGCCTTATCGACCCGCACGCCCAGCCGGATGTAGGGCATCAGGCCGAAATGCGTCGTGTAGCTTTCGAAATAGGCTCTCATCAGCCGGTGCGACGGATAATCGGGATAATCCGAGGGCATCGGATAGTCCTCGAACTCCGAGAGCCGCTTGGAGGAAATCAGATGGGTGGCGTCGTAGACGCTGGCACGGACGGAGGTCTCGTCGAATACCCAATTGCCGCCGATCGACGCGCCGTCATCGTAACAGGCGATTCCGGTAACACCGGCGGCGAGGAGATTCTTCACCGTGGTCAGGCCGCACGGTCCGGCGCCAACGACGCAGACCCGGCGGTCACGGCCTTTATTGTTAAGGGCGAGAGCGTCCATCAGACCGGGCGCGTGCGCGCCGGGCGCCGCCAATCGAACGCCGTCAGTATTGCAGCCAAAATGGATCGCGATCCACTCACCGAAATTCCCATCAAAGCGCAGCCCGAAGCATCGGGCTGCTCCCATTCCCCACCGGGGACGCATCCTTTAGGGCGGCCAATTGGCCGCCGACGTGACGGCGTACGGCGGGCCGCCGAGATCAGGTCACTGGCACCGGGTAGCGGCCGCCGCGCTGATCGCGCGCAAGATATCCTGATGCACACGCATCGAATTTGCGATCGCGACATGACCGGTGCCCGGGTCGTTCCTGACGTCGATATTCTGCAGCGTGCCGCGGAAACCCGCCCCGGCCTCGACGGTTTTGCCGACGCCGTCGGAGATGTAGTAATTCTTCAGGATCCGCACATTGGCCGGAGCTGCCGTCGGCGTGACCGGGTCGACCGTCGCTACCAGCCCGACCTTCAACCCGGCCTGCCCAATCTGGTCCGCCATGCCGACGCCCGCGGTGGCGCCGAGCGAATGGCCGACGATGGCGATCGAAGAAATGACTCCCGCCTTGCAGTCGCGAATCGCGTCGTTGGCGTAGACACCTGAAAGCGTATGGTTTGCCACCACGGCCTCGATGCCCCGCTGGCGCAGTTCGGCGGCGAGCTGATCCATTCCGAGCGAGAACACGTTGAGGAAGCCGCGCAACAGATAGACCCGCACGTGCGGACGAGGCGCATGGGGATGAACCAGCGCCGCGCGCGCAAAGCCTGGTTGCGAGAAAAGGGACAAAACCGCCACGAAGGCGCAGAATTTGCGTAGGCGCATCACAACCTTGCTTCGATCTGGAATAATCGGAAACACACTAATGTTGTGGTTTTTTTGCACAGTCAACGATTTAGCTGCGCTGATCGGCGGTCATCTTATTCAAGAAGAAGTGTCGGCGAGCCGGCTTTGGAACGGCGGTCGATTCGTGCCGCCAGGCTAGCCGCGCCTCGTGCTTAGCTTGGTGCGTTTGTTGAAGATTTTCTGCAGCGCCTTCCAATAGGTTCCGGGCAGGAACCGCTGCAACACGTCGACGAACTTGGCGTCGAAGCCGATCAGGATTCGCGGGCTGTTATGCTCAATGCCCGATACGATGCACAACGCAGCGGCACTGGCGCTGGTTCGCGCGGCATTGTCGAATTGCTCGAGCGCTTCGACCCGGCGTGCATTGTCGATGGCGCAGGACCCGGACCGGGCGTTGCGGGCGATATTGGTGGCGACCCCACCGGGATAAACCACCGAAAGCCGGACCGGACTTGCCGCCGACTGCAATTCGTGGCGCAGGCTTTCGGAAAATCCCCGTACCGCGAATTTGGTCGCCGCATAGGCGGCCTGCTCGGGCGGTGCGATGATGCCAAAAATGCTGGAGAGATTGACGATGTGGGCCTGGGATTGCCGCGCCAGATGCGGCAGCAGCGCCCGCGTGGTGTGAACCATGCCCCAGAAATTGACCCTCATCAGCCAATCCATCTGATCCTGGTCGATCTCATCGAAGCGGCCAATCAGGGCTGCGCCGGCGTTGTTGATCAAGATGTTGAGACCGGGGTGGCTCGAGGCGGCCTGTTCCGCGAAGTCCTGGATCTGGCCCGGCTCCGACAGTTCGACGCGATGGATCGTAACTTTACAGCCGCCGAGTTTGGTGATCTCGGCCGCGACAGCCTGCAGGCCGGCCTCATCGCGATCGGCGAGCGCGAGATCGCAGCCCCGGGTCGCAAGCTCGAGCGCCAACGCGCGGCCGATGCCGCTCGCTGCCCCGGTCAGAGCGGCGGCGGATCCACGGATGGCGGTCATCAGGTACTCCAGAAAGGACCGGGATTCGAACCGAACCCCGGCACGTTAGTTCGGCGCAAAATAGCGCCCCGCGTGGCGATCGACAATTCGATAAAACCCCTTCCCCCGTCTTGCAAAGGTTGTTCATGTTCCTGACAGACGTGGAGCGCATCACTTTCAACACGATCCCATGATGTCAGGTTGTCTGGTCTGGGTAATCATCCATCCGTCGTGTGAATGAACGCGGATCCGGAACACCGGCCGCGCGATCGCACAACTCTAATCGAGCAAGGTCAGCGTTCCCGCTTCCGGATTGACCTCGACGTCAGCGCCATCGGCAACCGCCGCGGTGATGTCCTGGTCGAAGCCGGCGAGCATCGCGACATCGCCGAAGGCTGCGCCCTGGGCGAGAATCGGATTGACGGAATTGAACACCAGCGCCAGCGGAACGACGCCGCGGGATTGCATCTCGCGCAGCATCCAGGCCGACGCGACGCCGCCCTTGGCGGTATCGAGCACCAGGATCCTGTCGACATAGGACTGGCCCACCAGCTTGTGCGCCGGCCGTGAAAAAGTGCCGGCGATGCGGTCGAGATCGTAGCGCGCGGAAAATCCGTCATTGGCCACCAGCGCCGATCCACGCACGGTCTGGCCCATCGCGTGACGGGCACGAAAAACGGTGGTCATCAGAGTTGCTCCAGTTTGCCGCTGGCCGCGGCATCGACGCAGGCTTCCATCGAGGCCATCATCGGCCGGTAACCGTAGCCGCCGAGAATGTTGACCAGCTTGGCGCTGTTGGTGACGAGGCGTTTCCAGCCGTTGGCCTCGGCGATCTCGCGGGCATAGGACTGATAGAAGCACATGCCGGACATCACGGTGCCGCCGGCGCCTTCGATCCGTGCCGTGTAACCCATGCGGTCCGAATCCGGTTTGACCTGCGGACTGGTGATGGCGAGCAGCGGCACCTTGAACTGCCTGCCCTCGCACAATGCCGAGAGGTCGCGCAATTCATACAGGCTCAATTGCGGCGCCGAAAACACCACGACGTCGACCCGGTCATCGCTATGATAGGATTTCTGCAACGCATCGATGTCCTGCCTGGCGACACGGTGCAGCGGCAGGTTCGCTGCCGCCACGTCACCGAGTTGGCCGGCTTCCGGCGTCAGCCCTACAATATGAAACATCGCGATCGAGCCGAAGCTCGCCATCGCCGCACCGAAGTGCTTGAGTTGATCCGACCTCGGCGTATCTTCGATGCCCTCGATGACAGGCACCGCCCAGTAATTTCCGGCGATGCGCCCGATCACGCCGCCCAGCGCGCCCCAATCGTTGAGCGTAACGGGCGTGAACTCGGTGCGGATCTTCAGCGTGCCGCGGCGGTTTTCCGGAAGATGAAAGCCGTAGCGCGGGGTGCGGCCGGTCAACCCGGCGGCCAGCGCCGACGGCCCCCCCTCGAAATTCGAGCGCGCGCCGCAGATCGAATTGGAATAGATCACGACGCCGGTGTCGCCAAAGGCGACGTGCTCGTGATAGATCGGGGCCTGAATGGTCTGATAGTTGATGCAGGTGTCGGTCATGCTGACGCCGAGCCGCACAAACGCGTCGATCGCGCGACGTTCGAGATCGACCATGCCGGCGGTCTGGCCCAGAAAAGTCGCGTGAGCGAAATCGGTGCCGCGCGGATCGGTGATGGTCGGCACCCGTACGGTGCGGTGGCCTTCGCTCGTCGCCGCGAGGCTCTCGAGCCATTGCACGCCGGCTTCGCCGAGGCTTTCGGTATCGGCCATGATGTGAGCCTGCGTCACCGGTACGAAATCGCGGGCGGCAAAGAAATCGCCGACCTTGATCTGGTGCTGCAATGCCTGCTGCGGAATTGGGCCGAATTGCCCGGCCAGCATACCCCGTTCTTCTTCGTTCAGCTTCATGGATCCACCCTTGCGCCGGAATCGTGCACGGCTTTGCCCCACTTCGTCAATTCGCCGCGTTGAAATTCGGCCAGGGCGTCGCCGGCCAAAAATGTCGGAACCACGCCCAACGGCTCCAGCTTCGCGACGAAGTCGGCGTCCCGCACGATCTGACCGGTTGCAGCGGCCAGGGATGCGGCCAGTTCGGGAGATAATCCCGCCGGCGCGAACAAGCCCCACCAGGCGGTCGATTCAAAACCATCATATCCTGATTCCGCGATGGTCGGGACCTCAGGCAGAATCGGATTGCGGATTCTGCTGCTGAGCGCGAGCGCGCGCAGCCTGCCACCCTCGACATTCGACAGCACCGATTGCAGCGGATCGAACATGATCTGGATCTGACCGCCGAGCAGATCGGTCAAAGCGGGTGCGCTGCCTTTATATGGCACGTGCTGGATATCGATCCCGGCCGCCGATTTGAACATCTCGGCGGTCAAATGGCCCGGCGTGCCGGGGCCGGCCGATCCATAGTTCAATCTGCCCGGCATCCGCTTGGCCATCGCGACCAGTTCGGCGACATTGTTTACCGGCAGCGACGGATTGACGACAATCGCGACCGGTGCGACCGCGACCAGCGCGATCGGCGTGAAGTCGCGCTCGGCATCATATTGAAGATCAGGATAGAGTGCGGGATTGATCACCTGCGTGCCCACGGTCGCCATCAGCAAGGTCCGGCCGTCGGGCGCCGACTTCGCCACTGCGGCAGCGCCGATCGCGCCACCTGCTCCGCCGCGATTGTCGATCACGAACACCGCCTTGAGCGCCTCGCCGAGCGCCTGGGCCAGCGGCCGCGCGACGATATCGGTCGGGCCACCGGCGGGAAACGGAACGATCAGGCGAATTTGCCCACCGCCCAAATCGTCGGAGGCCGCGCGCCCGATCAGGGGGACATAAACCGCACCGGCAAACGAGCCCGCCGCTTTCAGGAAATCCCTGCGCAGCATCTGTACGATCCTCCTGACATCCAGCAATCTTCCAGCGGTCTTTGCCGCCTGTTCCGATGATATCGAAATTTGCGTTTTCAGATAGACCGACTGTGTGAACGAAAAGTGGATTGCCGGCGAGCCCTTTTACTGATTGTGGCTGTCGCGCAAAACCGCTAACGATAGCGCTCTCGCGCGACTGGCGACTTGGATGGAGCACCATCGGGAAGCGCGGGGATAACCTGCCGCGCGCCTGGGCCATCGGGAACATCCCGATAACGCTTCCATTGGAGCCTGCCCATGCTGACATCGATCCATATCACCGGACTGAAAACCTTCGGTTATCACGGCCTGTTTGAGGAAGAGCGCACGCTCGGTCAAAAATTCACCTTCGACATCCAGGCGACGCTGGTTGAAGTTCAGACCCATCGCCGCGACGATTTGAACTCGTCGGTCAGATATGACGCCGTCGTGGATGAAGCGGTGCAGATCGCGACGTCCGGCAAATTTCGGACGCTGGAAGCGCTCGGCGAGACGATGGCCGTTGGTCTGCTTCAGCGCTTCGCCCAGATGGAGAGCGTGACAGTGGCGGTGGCAAAGAGCAGCCCGCCGATCGCCCATTCGATCGAGCAGGTCGGCGTGCAAGTCGGCCTGCGGCGCGCCGACCTGACGGCCGAGCAGAATAGCCTCCTCGCCTGCGTTTAAAATTTGGCTGCTCCCACTGCATACGGGCTGCAAAAAGAAACCCGCCAAATCTGGCGGGCCAAGTCTAGGGAGGAAGCGCTCCGTCCGGGAGCGCGCACGCTTTCTCGGTGATTCTCCCTCCGTCACCAAGATCGTATAACTACGGTATCAGTTTCGTTGATATGAGCTAATTTCTTAGTTCAACCAATGACATCGGACTGGATCGCCGCGTTGAGCGTCTCGCTTCCCAGGAACCGCTGGCGCAACTCGCGCTTCAGCAACTTGCCGCTTGGATTTTTCGGCAGGCTGTCCAGGAAAATGACGCGCTTTGGAACTTTGAAATGCCCCATCGCATCCGCGCAATGCGTGATGACCGCATTCTCATCAAGCGTCTCGCCGTTCTTGACGACGACGACGGCCGTCACCGCCTCGATCCAGCGCGGATCGGGCAGCCCGATCACCGCGACCTCCGAGACCCCGGGCAATCGATAGATCATCTCCTCGACCTCGCGGCTCGCGACATTTTCGCCGCCGCTCTTGATCATGTCCTTGACCCGGTCGACCACCGTGATGTGGCCTTCGGCGTCAACGGTGGCGAGATCACCGCTGTGAAACCAGCCACCGGCAAAGGCAGCGGCGGTCTTCACCGGGTCCTTGTAATAGCCGGATAACAGCTGCGGCGAGCGATGGACGATCTCGCCCATTTCGCCGACGCCGACATTCTCCATGTCGGGATTGACGACCCGGGTCTCGACATTGATCGCCGGCTTCCCGGCGGATCCTGCCTTGCGCAGTTGATCCCGCGGTTCCAGCACCGTCGCCAGCGGTGCTATCTCGGTCTGACCGTAGAAATTCCAGAGTTTCACATCCGGAAGCCGCCGCTGCAATTCAAGCAACACCTCCACCGGCATGATCGAGGCGCCGTAATAGCCTTTGCGCAGGCTCGACAAATCGACTGTATCGAACGCAGCCGAGCGCAGGATCGCGATCCAGATGGTCGGCGGCGCAAAGAACGAACTGATCCTGTGGCCGGCGATCAGCGACAGGATATTGTCGGCGGTCGGCTTGCTGGTGATCAGGCTGGTGGCGCCGAGATAGATTGCGGGCCCGAGAAAGACGTCGAGCTGAGCGCAATGATAAAGCGGCAGCGCGTGCAACACGCTGTCGTCGGACGTCATGCCGCCGTCGATGATGCAGCTGACATACTGCCACATCACGGCTTCATGGGTCAGGATGGCGCCTTTCGGCAGCGATTCCGTGCCGCTGGTATAGATGATCTGCGCCGGCTCTCGATTATCGACCGATACATCGATGCTCGCGTCCTCCTGATCGAGCAACGCATCGAAGGTGGTGATATCAGCCGGTGGCACCGAGGCCTCCTCGCCGGGCAGCCAGATCAGTTTTTCTACGGCCGAACCGATCGCCGTCGCCGCCCTCGCGGTCTCGATGAGATCGGGCCCCGCCGCCAGCAACCGGGCGCCGGAATTGGTCAGGATAAAACTGATCTCCTCAGGCTTCAGCATGAAATTGACCGGCACCAGCACCGCGCCGATCCTGGCGACCGCAAATCTCAATGCGGCAAACGCGTGCGAATTGCGCGACAGGACCGCGACGCGATCTCCCCTGGCGATCCCGAGGCCAAGCAATCCGCGGCCGAGGCGATTGCAGATCGCGTCCATCTCGGCAAACGTCCAGCTCACTTCGCCGCAGATCACCGCGGTCTTGTCCGGATGGCGCCTGGCGGAGCGGCGCAGAAGATCGCCAATGCTGTGCTCCCGTGCCCTCAGGATGGTGCTCGAAATATCGCCGGACATGTCTCCCCCTCGGTGATGTTATTCTTGTCGGTTCGGAACGCTAATTCGGGCGCCTTCCCTCGTCAAATACGGCCACCATGCCGACTTCGATTGACGGCGCCAAAACTAAACAATAGCGTCTCCGCCAATTACAAAAAGCAGGGGGAAGCAACATGACGCGTATCATCGCATCGATATTTGCGGCGGCCTTGGTGGTCGCGGGTCTGGCCGGACCGGCGCTGGCGCAACAGCCGGCCGCGCCGCTCAAGATCGGCGTATTGTCCGATTTCTCCTCGGTCTATTCCGACATCGGCGGCATGGGCAATGTCGAGGCGACCAAAATGGCGATCGAGGATTTCGGCGGCTCGATGTTCGGCAAGCCGATCGATCTCGTCACCGCCGATGTGCTCAACAAGCCCGATATCGCCGCCTCGCTCGCTCGCAAATGGTATGGCGACGAAGGCGTCGACATGATCATCGACATGCCGACATCGGCGACCGCGCTCGCCGTCATGGAATTGTCGAAGCAATATGAAAAGATCCTGATCGTCACCGACGCGGCCAGTTCCGATATTACCGGCAAATCCTGTTCGCCCTACACCGCGCACTGGACCTACGACACCTACTCCAATGCCCACACGGTCGGCAGCGCCATTGTGAAGAATGGCGGCGACAGCTGGTTCTTCATCACCGCCGACTATGTGTTCGGCCATTCGATCGAGCGCGACACCGGCGAGGTCGTGAAGGCTGCCGGCGGCAAGGTGCTGGGCAGCGCCAAGCATCCGCTGAACACCGCGGACTTTTCCTCGTTCCTGCTGCAGGCCCAGGCGTCCAAGGCCAAGATTATCGGGCTCGCCAATGGCGGCGGCGACACCATCAACGCCATCAAGCAGGCCGGCGAGTTCGGCATCGTCGCGGGCGGCCAGAACCTGGCGGCGATCGTGATGTTCATTTCCGACGTCAACAGCCTCGGCCTCAATCTCGCGCAGGGGCTGATCATCACCGAAGCGTATTATTGGGATCTCAACGACCAGACCCGCGCCTTCGGCAAGCGCTTCTTCGAACGCATGAAGCGGATGCCGACCATGAACCAGGCCGCCACCTACAGCGGCACCCTGCATTATCTGAACGCCGTCAAGGCCACCGGCAGCCGGGACACCAAGACGGTGCTGGCGAAGATGCGCGAAACGCCGGTGCACGATGCTTTCACGAGCAACGGCACGCTGCGCGAAGACGGCCGCATGGTGCACAGCATGTTTCTGTTCCAGGTCAAGAAGCCCGAGGAATCCAAGGGACCATGGGACTATTACAAGCTGCTCGCCGAAGTGCCCGGCGACCAGGCGTTCCGTCCGATCAAGGATGGCGGCTGCCCGCTGGTCGGCAAGTAGATCTTGCCGGTGTCTCGGCCGCCACGGGCCTATTTTGCGAGTTCAGGCAGCGGTGGCGTTTTGCCTTCCGGCACCCCGCCCTGCATGGTGATCAGCGTCATCGACGTGATGTCGTAAAACCCGATGATGCCGATGATGTCCATGATGCCACGCTCGCCGAATTGGTCGCGCGCAGCCTTGTAGACGGAATCCGAAACCTTCTTGTCCCGATATAGCGCCGTCGCCAGATCGTACAGCGCGGTCTCGTCGCCCCGCATGTTGTCGGGACGCTTGCCGGCCGCGATCGCCGCGGCGACGCTGGGATCAAGCCCGCCCTTCAGCGCGAGTGGATGATGCGCGTACCATTCATATTGCGCGGTCCATTCCCGCGCCGTGATCAGGATCGCCATTTCGCTCAGGCGCGGCGGCAGCGTGCTGTTCCAGCGCAGATAATCCGCCAGCGCAATCAGCCGCGTCGCCAGATCGGGATCGCGGATATAGGCGCGAAACGGCGGATTGCCGATTTTCCCGTTGCGCGGCGGCGCCGCGAGTGCGTCGGCCCACGCCTTCTGCGGCGGCGTCAACTCTTCCGGCTTCAGCGGCGCAAAGCGGGCCATCTCCTCGGCATGACCGGCGCATGTCGCCAACAGCGCAATCGCAAAGCCAAGGCCACTGATCGATTTCTTCATGGTTCTCTCCCCGGGGGCCACGGACTTGTCGCTGCCGTGTTGCCCAATCGGGCCACTCTATTGCGGCTGGCGAATGATTCAAATGGGCTTACGGGGCCGGCCGCATCGTACCCAGCTTTCAACGCGCGCAAGCGTCGGATATGGTGCGCGCGATCAACGGGGGAATGACATGGGTTCGTCGGGTGGTTTCGCGCGCGTCGTCGCGGCAATTGGTGGAGTCGCGTTGGCGTGGCGCCGGCTGAAGGACCAGGACCACGAACCGGCCTGGGGCAACGCGCCTGTCGTGCCGACCGCCAAGCCGCAGGGCGCCATTCCGACGCTGAAGATGCCGACTGCCCAAGGCTGGAGCGATGGGCAGTTGCCGGTGGCGGCACCCGGGCTGAAGGTCAATGCTTTCGCGACCGGCCTGAAACACCCGCGCTGGATCGACGTGCTGCCCAATGGCGACGTCCTGATCGCGGAGTCCAATCAGGTGGCGGGGCCGCCCAGGAGCGTGTTCCACTATGCGATGCAGGCGACCATGCGACGGGCGCGGGCGCTCGGCGACAGCGCCAACCGCATCACGCTGCTGCGCGATCACGATGGCGACGGCGTCGCGGAAAAGCGCGAGGTCTTCATGGAAGGGCTGAACCAGCCGTTCGGCATGGCGCTGCTCGGCGACACCTTCTATGTCGGCAACACCGACGGTGTGATGGCCTTCCCCTATGTGGCGGGCGCCGACCGCATCACCGCGCCGGGACGCCGGCTGACAACCTTCAAGCCCAGCGGCCATTGGACCCGAAGCCTGCTGCCGAGCCGCGACGGCCAAAAGCTCTATATCGGCGTCGGCTCGCTGACCAATATCGCCGATGACGGCATGGCGGTCGAGGAAGGCCGCGCCTGCGTCTACGAGCTCGATCTCGCCACCGGCTCGAATCGCATCTTTGCCGCCGGCTTGCGCAACCCGGTCGGCCTGGCCTGGGAGCCGACCACCGGCGCACTGTGGACCGTGGTCAACGAGCGCGACGGTCTCGGCGACGAAACCCCGCCGGACTATCTGACCTCGGTGCGCGACGGCGGTTTCTACGGCTGGCCTTATTGCTACTGGGGACAGACCGTCGACGATCGTGTGCCGCAGGATGCAGCCCTGGTCGCCAAGGCGATCACGCCCGACTATGCGCTCGGCGGTCACACCGCCTCGCTCGGCCTGTGCTGGCTGCCGGCCGGCGCATTGCCGGGATTTCCCGAGGGCATGGCGATCGGCCAGCACGGCTCGTGGAATCGCAGCAAGCTCAGCGGCTACAAGGTGGTGTTCGTGCCGTTCGTGAACGGACTGCCGTCCGGCCCGGCGCGCGATATCCTTTCCGGCTTTCTCGCCCCCGACGAGAAAGTGTCCTACGGACGGCCGGTCGGCGTGACGCTTGGCCCCGACAACGCGCTGCTGGTGGCGGACGATGTCGGCGACGTGATCTGGCGTGTCACCGGTGCGTAACGCGACGACACCCATTCGAGCTAGAACGACAATCCGAGCCGCCGTCCGGCCTTCCAGACGACGCGGCAACGCTTCTTGGTGACGCCGTGGATCATTTCAAACCGCTCGGGAAGCTTGACCTCGCCCCAGACCTGGATGCAGGCGCCGCCGGCTGAAATATCCACGATCGTGCAATCGATCAACGGCGCTTTCGGGCCCACGTTGAGCTTTGCGGCATTGGACATCTTGCCCGTAGGCCGGATGCGGGTGAACCGCCGCGGATGCATGACACGCCTTACCTTGAATGCGAACGCTGGGCGGTAGATATACACCGACCAATCTTCAAAACTTCGTTCGGCTTTATGGTTATCGGCTCGGATCGGCCGCAACGAAGTGGAATGGTTATTTTGGCGCCAACAAATGACCTGAACAAAAAGTAAAGGCGGAGATCCGCTTTGTTTGAAATGGACTCCCGATTGACCCGGTGTGATACTCGATGACCATGCAAAACGAATATCCGTCCCTGCCCTACGTCGCGGTCGCCGAAGCATTCAAGCTGCCGGCCGGCATGAACTTCCGCGGCACGTCGGGCGTTGCCTTCAATTCCAAAGGCAACATCTTCGTCATCCATCGCGGGCCGATGTCGCTGATGGAATTCGATCCGGACGGAAATTTTATCCGCGGCTTCGGCGACGGGCTGTTCGAGCGGGCGCACGGCCTGCGGATCGACGCGCAGGACAACATCTGGGCCACCGACGTCGCCTCGAACCTGGTCTACAAGTTCGATCCGTCGGGACGGCTCGAAATGGTGCTGGGCGTCAAGGGCCACAGCGGCGAGTGGCACCCGTACGGACACCTGCGGCTGTTCCACGAGCCGAGCGAAGCGGTGGTCGGACCATCCGGCGACATCTTCGTGCTGCAAGGACACGGCAAGGGCGACTCGCGCGTGCTCAAATTCGACCGCGACGGCAATTTCATCAAGGACTGGGGCGGCAAGGGCAGCGAACCCGGCCAGTTCAATCTGCCGCACTCGCTGGTGTTCGACGCCCAGGGGCTGCTCTACATTGCCGACCGCAACAATGCCCGGATCCAGGTGTTCGACGCCGACGGCAATTATATCAGGGAGTTCGCAGCATCCCGGCACACCGTGCGGATTGTTCATGGGCGCCGATCAGCACATCTGGCTGGCGCATGGTCACTGCGGCCAGATCATGAAACTCGATCTCAACGGCAAGGTGATCGGCGAGATGGCCGGCGCGGGTTGCGGCAAGATTCCGGGCAAATACGGCGAGGCCCATTATATCGCGGAAAGCCCGCGCGGCGAGATCTTCGTGGCCGACACGCTGAACTGGCGCGTGCAGAAATACGTCAAGCAGTAGCCCCCTGCTCGCTTTCACATTTCGCTGCTGCAGCCCAGGAATTTCCTGCCGGGCACGCGCGGAAGCTCGAAGCTGGTCCTAATTAGGTCCGGAACGATGGTGAATTTTTCATTCGCAGTTAGCTTGGTGTATCCAAACGCGCGATTTCAAACTCGGCGATTCAACCAAAACTCCGGCGCATCGCCGTAATTGCATCTCTCAAAGGCCACATTCGAATTTCAAGTTCGCGCTGCGGCACAGCCGCTTTTTTAGAAATGAAATTGTTTTTTCAAAATATGACATTGGGAGGTTGCTCATGAGTCATATGTCTTTTTCGACGCACCTCGCCCGCATTTCAGAAGGCGCAAAGCTCGGCAAACATCTTGTTTTGATTAGCGCAATATCGCTCGGCGCATTCGCCGGTGCGCAAGCCCATCCACTGGATTCGCCCGAGACGGTCTACATCGATGGCGTGCCGTGCAACAGCGCGTGCCAGTCCTACATGGCGTGGTCGCGCAAAACGCTTGAAAGCAATTCAGGGATGCCGCGCGCGACCGCGCGCTCCACGGATCGTAAAGTCAACCGCACCAGGATGACCTCGGTGGCGACACCGAAACGCCTGACGCCGCTGCCGCCGACCAAGGAAGCGATACCCATTCCGCGACAGGCGCCGCGTGACCAAACCGCGGGACTGGAATATCTGGTCCCAATTCCCGAGGATCGTTCCCTCAAGACGAAAACGGCGGCGCCGGAGGCTCAGGCGGCGGCTCCGGAGACCCGAACCGCAGCCCTGACCATCCAACCGGCGGCTCCTGAGGTCAAAGCAGCCGTTCCGGCCAGTTCGAGCGACAAAACGATAGAAGCGCAAATTCTGGCCGCGACGGCCCTTGCCGACCACGTCACGGCGATCTCGACCCCTGCGATGGACGAAAAGCAAGTCGCCGAGAACGCTGAGCAGACCAGAAGCATCGTGGCCAAGGACGACACCGAGGATAACGGCGACAGCAAGGAAACCGCGGCGGTCTCGCAACCACGCGCGCCGGATCTCGTCGTGCTCATTCTGGCCCGCGCGGACATCAAATCGATCGCCGATCTCGCCAACAAGGACATCGCGATCGAGGGCAAGCAGGATCAATTCCGCGACCGGATCCGCAGCGGCCTTGTCGCGGCGGGCGCGCCGATGATCGAACTGCGCGATGGCAAGGCCAGTGCGATCGATCGATTGGTGTCGGGAGAACAGCCGGCGGCGATCCTGACGCTGGCGTCGCCGGAAGCCGCGGACTGGTTTCCCGAGATCAAGGGTTTCAAAACCTTTCGCATCCCGCTGTCGCCGAGTTGAATCAAACAAAAGTTGGATTGATACCCGTGAGACGAGTTTGTTAGTTGTAGGTGAATAGTTCGGCGGATCGAAAGCCCCGGCCACGGCCGGGGCTTTTTCGCGCGCTGCGGCATGATTTCCCGCGCGTCAAACCAGTTTGAGGGGGCTGTCCCGGACCACACGCAGGTTGATGCCTCCGATCAGTTCCGAGCGGAGCGCTTCGGCATCGCTGATGGCATCCACGGTCTCGCGCAAGGTGCTGACATTGGAGCCGAGCGACACGACGCCGCCCAAAACGGCGGCAATCGATCCGAGCGCGACTTCGGTCGATACGAACAGGCCGAACAGCATCAGCAGCGGCAATACGATTCCGACGACGATCGCGGCCTTCGACACCAGAATGATCTTGCGGCAGCGCTCGGCGACCTCGGCAAGCTCCTCGAGCCGCCGTTCGATCCGCGAAATCTCGTCTCTGGGGTTCTGCTCGTCCATCGGCAGCGATTCAGCAAGCTTCGCTTCCCGGGTCAATGGAAATCCCGCGAGCGCGGCAGGATCCGCACGTCGCGCGGGTGGCGGATTTTCTGGGCGGGATTGTCCGGATGTTCGCGCCGGTCGTCGTTGAGCGGTTCGATCAGCGCCGGCCCTGCGGGCAGAATGCGCTTGCGGCCGAACGCGTCGTTGGCCAGGCCGACCAGATCGTGCGAGCGGTCGAACAATCGCTGCGCCACCAGATGCGTCACCTGTTCCGGGCTGCTCTGAATATAGCCCTCGACCAGGATCAGCCGCGCGCCCATCACTTCTTTTCGAAACTGTTCCATCACCTTCGGCCAGACCACGATGTTGGCGATGCCGGTTTCGTCCTCCAGGGTCATGAAAACCACGCCCTTGGCGCTGCCCGGACGCTGCCGCACCAGCACCACGCCGGCACAGCGCACCCGGCGCCGGTCTTTGTCATGGGCGACGTCCTTGCAGGCAATCACGCGCTCGGCGGCAAACATCGGCCGCAGGAATTCCATCGGATGCCCCTTCAGCGACATCCGGATGGTCTGGTAATCCGCGACCACCTGTTCCGGCAGCAGCATCGCCGGCAACGCCTTGGCGTTTTCATCCGGCTGCTCGCGCGCGGCCGCCACTTCGAACAACGGCAACGGCACGTCGTCGGGCAGCCGCCGCACCGCCCACAGCGCAGCGCGACGATCAAGCCCGATCGAGCGGAACGCATCGGCATCCGCCAGTTGAATCAGCGCGCGTTTCGGCAGCTTGGTTTCGCGGGCGAAGTCTTCCAGCGAGGTGAACGGACGGCGCCTGCGCGCGGCGACGATGCTGTCGGCCCAGTCGTCTGTTTCTGCACTGTCATTCCGGGGCGTCGCGCAAGCGACGAACCCGTAATCTCGAGATTCCGGGTCTTCGCGCTGGCGGCGAATCCCGGAATGACGCCTGAATTTTCTTCAACCCCTCTTTGTCCGGATCAGCCCATCTAAATCCGTCGATCTGGCGAAAGCCGAGCCGCACCGCGCAATACTTACTATCCTTCTTACCCGGCTCGAGCGTATTCTGCGCAAAACTGTAGGACACGTCGATTTCACGCACCTCGACGCCATTGGTGCGGGCATCGCCGACGATCTGCGCTGGCGCATAAAACCCCATCGGCTGCGAATTCAACAAGCCGCAGCAGAACGCGTCGGGGTGATAATGCTTCAGCCATGACGAGACATAGACCAGTTGCGCAAAACTCGCGGCATGGCTTTCCGGAAAGCCGTAGCTGCCGAATCCCTTGATCTGGTTGAAACAGTTTTTCGCAAATTCCGGATCGTAGCCGCGCGCGATCATGTTGCCGATCATCTTGGCTTCGAATGAGCCGATGGTGCCGACATTGCGGAACGTGGCCATTGCGCGCCGCAGCCCATTGGCCTCTTCGGACGAGAATTTCGCGGCCTCGATCGCGATCCGCATCGCCTGTTCCTGGAACAGCGGCACGCCGAGCGTCTTCTGCAGGACGTTGCGCAACTCATCCTTGTTGCCTGCCCTTGGGATAGGGATATTCGATATCCTCCGGGTTCATCTTGCGGCGCTTCAGATACGGATGCACCATGTCGCCCTGGATCGGGCCGGGCCGCACGATCGCGACTTCGATGACCAGATCGTAGAACGTGCGCGGCTTCAGCCGCGGCAGCATGTTCATCTGGGCGCGGCTCTCGACCTGGAATACGCCGAGCGATTCCCCTCGGCACAGCATGTCGTAGACCGGTTTCTGGTTCTCCGGGTCTTGGGGGATCGTCGCCAGTTCCCAGCGCTCTCCTTTATGCTGGTCGATCAGATCGAAACATTTGCGGATGCAGGTCAGCATGCCCAGCGCCAGCACATCGACCTTCATCATGTTCAGGGCATCGACATCGTCCTTGTCCCATTCGATGAAAGTACGGTCGTCCATCGCGGCATTGCCGATCGGCACATAGGTATCGAGCCGATCCTGGGTCAGCACATAGCCGCCGACATGCTGCGACAGATGCCGCGGAAACTCGATCAGTTCGGTCGCGAGTTCCACCGCCAGTTCGATCATCGCATTCTGCGGATCGAGTCCGGCCTGCCGGACCTGCATTTCGTTGAGGCCCTTGCCCCAACTCCCCCAGACGGTATCGGCCAAGGCCGCGGTGACATCCTCGGTCAATCCCAGCGCCTTGCCGACATCGCGGATCGCCGAACGCGGACGATAGTGGATCACGGTAGCGATGATCGCGGCGCGGTGCCGACCGTAACGCCGGTAGACATATTGCATCACCTCCTCGCGCCGCGAATGCTCGAAATCGACGTCGATGTCCGGCGGCTCCAACCGCTCCTTGGAAATGAAACGCTCGAACAGCAGGTCGACCTTGGTCGGATCGACCGAGGTGATGTCCAGAAAATAACACACTGCCGAGTTCGCGGCCGAGCCCCTGCCCTGGCAAAGAATATCCTGGCTGCGCGCGTACTGAACGATGTCGTGGACCGTCAGAAAATAATGCGCGTATTTAAGTTCGGCGATCAAATCGAGTTCCTTGCGCAGGGTTGCCCGAACGTTCTCTTTTATCTTGCCGTCGAAATATCGATTGGCTCCCGCCCAGGTCAGGTCTTCCAGATGCTGCTGCGCGGTCTTGCCCTTTGGCACCGGCTCGTCAGGATACTGATAGCGAAGCTGATCCAGCGAGAAATGGATGCGGCCGGCAAACCGCATGGTTTCCGCGATCGCCTCAGGCAGGTCGCGAAACAGCCGCGCCATCTCCTGCGCCGGCTTCAGATAGCGTTCGGCATTGGCCTCGAGCCGGCGGCCGATCGCATCGATGGTGGTCTTTTCGCGAATGCAGGTCAGCACGTCCTGCAGTTGCCGGCGCGCCGGATCATGGTACAGCACCTCATTGGTCGCGAGCAGCGGCACCCGCGCCGCCGCGGCGACATGCCCGAGCCGCATCAGGCGGCGCTTGTCATCGCCGCGATACAGCAGGCTCGCCGCCAGCCACACCCCGTCGGCACGGCTGCCCCGCAACCGGTCCAGGATTTTCAAGGCGCTCGCCTGATCGAAACGATGCGGCAGGGTCAATATCAGAAGCTGGCCTTCGGCGAATTCCAGCAGGTCTTCGAATCTCAAGATGACACTCACCTTTCGCGATCTTGTTGAGATCATCGCCACGCTTGCCGCGGGTGAGCAACTGGCACAGCCGGCCATAGGCTTCGCGATGGCGCGGATAGACCAGAATGTCCGGTGTGCCGTCGGTGAAAACGATGCGCGCGCCGATCAACAGTTTCGGCTTGTGCGTGATCTCGGGGTTTTCCAGTTCCTTGTAGGCCCGTACCACGCCCGCCAGCGTGTTGTGATCGGCGAGACCGATCACCGGCAGCCGAAGCCTGCTGGCCTGATGCACATAGGTGCGCGGATCCGAACCGCCACGCAGGAACGAAAAATTGCTGGTGATGCCGATCTCGGCATAGTCAGGCGCGCTCATGCGAACAATCCATGCACGAACCAGTTCGGCTGCACCGGCTTGTCATCCACCTGCTCGATCTCGCGATCATAGAGACCGTCGCGATAGAGCCAGAACCGCAAGCCCGCCTCGTCCTCGACCCGGAAATAATCCCGCGTCAGAATCAGCGCCCTCGGCACGCCACCATTCCATCGCGACCCGCTCGGGGCCTTCGACCCTGATGACGTTATGGGTGGCGCGGCGCCATTGAAACCAGGCCGGCGGTCCGTCCGGCACTTCGGCGATCACCTTGATCGGCTCGGGCCTTTCGAACAGCCGCAGCGGCCGCAACGGCGGTTCGCCGGCAACGCGCTCCGGCCACACCGCCTGCATCGCCGCCGCCAGATGATGCTGCGCCGGAGCCGCCTCTACCGCGTACTCGGGGATATGCGTATCCTGCGGCAGGTGCACCACGACGCGCTTGCCGCCGATGCGGGCGGCGATGCGGTCGATCAGGTCGGCCAGTTCGTCATTGTCGTGCACATTGGCATCGAGATCGTGCTGCTGTTGCACCACGATCTCGGTGCGGCTGGCCGCCAGCCGGATCAGATCGAAGCCGAAACCGGGATCGAGCGGATCGCGCAGGGCGTCGAGCCGCTCACGGAACAGCCGGTCCATGACCGCAGCCTTGGTCACGGGCAATCCGGTATCCACCGCGATCGCCCGCACGATGCCGTCGGTGCGGAAGAAATACGCCTCCAGCCGCCGCGCGCCCTTGCCCTGTTTGTCCATCGTCGCGACCAGCATTTCGGCCAGTCGTGACAAGGTCGCCGCGATAACTTCGTCGGTCGCGACCGGTTCGGCAAAACGTTTCTCGACGATGTAATCCGGCAGCGGTTTGCGCGGATTGATCGGCGCATCGCCCTGCCCCAGCGCATGCTGCAACAAATTGGTGAAGGCCGCGCCGAACCGGGCGGTGATCTCATGGCGCTCGCGCGAAGCCACGTCCCCGATGGTTTTCAACCCGGCCCGGCGCAGGCCGCGGGTGACGGCATCGTCGGCGCCGAGCGTGAAAACCGGCAGCGGGCTGACCGCCTCGGCCTCCCCGTCATGCCCGACGACGCGGCCATGAACATGGCTTCGGATGGTGCGCGCGCACACCGACGTGCCGGCGACCGCGGCGCTGACCGCAAAACCCTGCGTCAACAGCGCCGCGCACAGCAGATTCATCAGGTTGGCTTCACCCCCGAACAGATGCGCGCAGCCGGTGATGTCGAGAAACAGGCCATGCGGCGGATCGAGCGCCACCAGCGGCGTGAAGCGATCGCACCAGTCGGCGATGTCGTTCAGCGTCTTGAGATCGGCGGCCGGATCGGCATCGAAGACTTTCAAATCCGGACAGATCGCCCGGGCATTGGCCAGCGGCAACCCAACCTCGAGGCCGAGACCGGCCGCGGCATCATCCAGCGCATAGACCTGCATTGCGTTGTTCTGCTTGGCGACGACGATGCTGGCGCCATCGCCAAACTCTGCATGGTTCCCTCTCCCCTTGTGGGAGAGGGTCAGGGAGAGGGGTGAGCCACATACGCCGGACTCGCGGCTACCCCTCTCCCCCCGCCCTCTCCCACAAGGGGAGAGGGAGCCGATCATCCGTGTCGCAACGAGCTTTGTTGGTATAGCTAACCCGCCCGCCGTTGTTGCGCCGAAGCTCGCGCTTGATGCGGTCGATGGGCAGGCGCGGCAGCCACAGGCTGAGAATGCGGCGCGGGTTCGCTGAAAAGGCACTCATCACTTTTCCATTCCATGATCCAGCGCCCGACCTGGCCGTGGCGATGACGAACAAGTTCGGCGTCAAACATCGGCGCGCCCCAGGCGGACCAGGCCGGACCAGGTGGCGAATGCGCTGATTTCACCATCCATCGGGTCTCGGCCGTGGAAGGCGATGGCTCGGCTGCGACTCGCAGCACCAGGCAGGTGACGCCGGAGGTTTGCGCAGCCAGGGTCAGCTTGCGGCTGGCGACCAGATCGAGTTGACGCGCCTCGCCCCAGACTTCCAGCACCACCGCGCCGGCCGCGTCGCAGGCCAGCGCATCGGCGGCGGTGCGCAACGCCGTATCGACATCGGCCGCACGCACCGTCACCAGCCGCCGTGGATCGAGGCCGAGTTCGGCCAACCCGCTCATCGACACCGCGCCCGATTCAAGCTCGCAAAAATCCTGTCGCACCCACACCAAGGGACGCCGCCTGATCAGCCTCCCGGCAAAGCCCGCAACCAGCCCGGTGGCCGAGCTGATTTGCCGTCCCTCGGAAAATACCTCATGCATCGCGCCGGTGGCGAGACCGCCGCGCAAGGTCGCATCAGCGCCGGCATGGCCCAGCGGCACGCGATGAAGCGCATGCGAGTCGCCAGGCGCCTCAAGGCGCTCGATGCTGCCACGCAGATGCGCAAGCGTGTTCGTGCGCGCGCTCATCTTGCGCCGCTCCTTGAAATTAATTGGACACCGCTGGTTATTTGAATGAACCCGCGGCTGGCTCATTTGTTCATGATATGTTCTAATATAAAGCTAACGCAGCCGGTGGAGTCAATCGAATTGGCACATCAGGCGATTCACTAACTGAATCAAGGGGATTCACGATGGACGTGCAACGCAAGCTGGAGATTCTGGCCGACGCCGCCAAGTATGACGCGTCGTGTGCCTCCAGCGGCACCGAACGGCGGGATTCCAGCGACGGCAAGGGCATGGGCTCGACCGCGCCCGGCATGGGCATCTGTCATTCCTATGCGCCAGACGGACGCTGCATCTCGCTGTTGAAGGTCCTTCTCACCAACGCCTGCAATTACGATTGCCTTTATTGCGTCAACCGCACCTCCAGCAATGTGCCGCGGGCGCGCTTCACCGTGAATGAAGTCGTCAAGCTGACGCTGGATTTCTATCGGCGTAATTACATCGAGGGCCTGTTTCTCTCCTCGGGCATCATCCGCAGCGCCGACTACACCATGGAGCAGGTGGTGAGCGTGGCGCGAACCTTGCGCGAGCAGCATCATTTTCGCGGCTACATCCATCTCAAGACCATTCCCGAGGCCGATGACGCGCTGATCACCGAGGCCGGCAAATATGCCGATCGTCTCAGTATCAATATCGAAGTTCCCGAGGAAAAAAGCCTGGCCAGACTGGCGCCGGAAAAGGACGTGCGGGCGATCCGCCGCACCATGGGCCGGCTGCGGCTGAAGCTCGACGAGGCCAGGGACAACCAGAAAACCGCGATCAAGACAAAGCCGCCGCGCTTTGCGCCCGCCGGCCAAAGCACGCAGATGATCATCGGCGCCGATGCGGCGAGCGACAAAACCATCCTCGATACCTCAGCCAATCTCTATGGCTCCTACAAGCTCAAGCGGGTGTATTATTCCGCGTTCAGCCCGATCCCCGATGCCAGCCGGTCCCTGCCGCTGAGCGCGCCGCCGCTGGTGCGCGAGCACCGGCTTTATCAGGCCGACTGGCTGATGCGGTTTTATGGTTTTGATGCCGACGAGATCGTCGACGACAGCCAAGGCATGCTGTCGCTCGATATCGATCCGAAACTGGCCTGGGCGCTGCGCCATCGCGACCGCTTCCCGCTCGATATTTCGCCGCGCCAGCCGCGAGGATCTGCTGCGGGTTCCGGGCTTCGGCACCAAGGCGGTCGACCGCATCATCGCCACCCGCCGCGTCACCTCGATTCGCGTCGCCGACCTGGCGCGATTGAACATCCCGCGGCGCAAGGCGTTGCCCTTCATCGTGCTGAGCGATCACCGCCCCTCGCCGCTGCTGCTTGATCAGGCGAATCTGGCGGAGCGGTTCAAGCCGAAAGCGGAACAGTTGGGATTTGGGTTTTAGATGGTTGCGAGGACTGTGCCGAACACCATCCTTCGAGACGCGCGCAAGAGCGCGCTCCTCAGGATGAGGTCGATCTTGCAGCGTCGGCCACAAACAAAACCTCATGGTGAGGAGGCGCGCCAGCGCCGTCTCGAACCATGCGTGGGAGTAAGAAAATAGATGCATTTCATCAACCTCGATAATGAAACTGATTTCAAAGGCTGGCGCACGGCGGCGCGGACGCTGATCCTCAACGACGTCAAACCGGCTGACGTGACATGGACCGTGCGCGGCAACGAACCGGAATTGTTCGCAGCCGTCGCCGAACCATCGCCACACGAGCCGGCAAAACCGGCGGCTACCTTCAACGTCCCCGCCAAATTCGTCGACCTGGCAAAATCCGCGATCCTGCATCGCGACCCCGAGCGGTTCGCGATCCTGTACCGGCTGCTGTGGCGGCTGCGAGGCGATCACGATCTGCTCGAGGTCGCGACCGATCCCGACGTGGCGCTGGTTGGCGCGATGGCCAAGGCGGTGCGGCGCGACGAGCACAAGATGCATGCGTTCGTCCGCTTTCGCGAAGTCGGCCGCGAACAGAGCGCGCATTTCGTCGCCTGGTTCGAACCCGAGCATCACATCGTCGAACTGGCGGCGCCGTTCTTCGCCCGCCGTTTCGCCGACATGCCGTGGTCGATCCTGACGCCCGACGCCTGCGCGCACTGGAACGGCCACGAGGTCTCGATCACGCCGGGAGTGAGCAAGGCGGAGGCGCCGACCGAAGACCGGCTGGAGGAAACCTGGCGGCGTTATTACGCCAGCATCTTCAATCCCGCCCGGCTCAAGGTGAAGGCGATGCAGGCCGAGATGCCGAAGAAATACTGGAGGAACCTGCCGGAGGCCTCGCTGATTAAACCCCTGATATCAGGCGCCGAGGCAGCCACCGGCGCGATGATCGCCGAAGCCGCCACCGAGCCGCATAAAGCCCAGAGACGCCCGGAGCCCGTGATGACCCGCGAGACCTCGACAGACCCACGCATGCCCGGCGATCTCGAAACCTTGCGCGAGGAAGCCGCCGAGTGCCGCGCCTGCCCGCTGTGGAAAGACGCGACCCAGACCGTGTTCGGCGAAGGCCCACCCCATGCGCCCATCATGCTGGTCGGCGAGCAGCCCGGCGACAAGGAAGATCTCGCCGGCAAGCCCTTCGTCGGACCGGCCGGGCAGATGCTCGACCGTGCGCTGCTGGAGGCCGGCGTCGACCGCTCCAAAGTCTACGTCACCAATGCCGTGAAGCATTTCAAGTTTGTGCCGCGCGGCAAGATCCGCCTGCACCAGAAACCCGCCACGCCGGAGATCAGGGCGTGCCGGCCCTGGTATGAGCGCGAACTGGCCGCCATCAAACCTTCATTGGTGGTGGCGATGGGCGCGACCGCGGCACAAAGCGTGTTGGGCAGAGCAACGCCGATCAACAAAAGTCGTGGCCAGTTGATCGATCTCCAGGACGGTATCAAGGCATTGGTGACGGTGCATCCATCCTATCTATTGCGATTGCCTGATGCCGACGCCAAGGCGCGCGAATACGAGCGCTTCGTCGAGGACCTTCGGATCGCCGCCGAGCTATTGAAAGAGATCACGCACGCGGCCTAGAGCGTTTTCGAGCGACGGGGATACCGGTTCGCGAAAAGAAAGCGCGTCGAACAAAAAGCTGGAGCCCGGTTCTGATTCTATCAGAATCGGGCTCTGACAAGACCGCGTGCGACGCTTTTAAAATCTCTAGACCACTTCCTTGGCTTCCAAACGTCCCGTGCCGACGCCGACACCCCGCTCCTCCACCACATTTCCGGAGCGCTTCGCCCACATTGCGGTGAGGATCGGCACCAAAATAGCCGTGATCAGGCATGCCGTCGCAACGAGGGCGGTGGCCGCCGGCACCACCGGTTTGAACTTGGGAATCATCTCGCCGATGATGGTCGGATTAGCGACCGCGGCGCCGGCCGTGCTCGAAGCCGCGATGCCGGCCGTCCCGTTGCCTCCGCCGATGAATTTGTCCGCCAGCATCAATGGAATGCCGGTCACCACGATGACCCCCAATCCGAGCAGGATGCCGGCGGTGCCGGTGGTCGCAATGACGTTGAGGTCGATGCCGCATCCCAGCGCGAAACCGAAGAACGGAATCAGCGGATGCACGCAGCGGCCGAAGAAATCCCGCAACTCGGAATCGAGATTTCCAAGCGCGAAACCGAGCAGGAACGGCAACACCGCGCCGACGAACAGGCGCGGCTCGAATACCGCCGCTCCCGTGGCTCCCAGGATCAGCATGCTGAACAGCGGCCCGGATTCGATCGACATCAGGACGAACGCGCCCGCCTCTTCCTTGGTGCCATATTGCTGCATCACCGCCGCGTAGAGACCGCCATTGGTCATGTCCATCGATGCGGTGACGGCCAGCACCGAAAGCCCGGCGAAAAGCCCCGTCGTGATGCCGCCATCGGGCAGGAATTTGAGGGCGAGCATCGTCGCCACCCAGGCGACGATCAGCTTCGTCACCAGCAGCGTTCCCGATTTCCGCAACACCGTCCCGGTGGCGCGCAGATCGATCACCGCTCCCATGCAAAAGAACCACACTGCCAGGATCGGCACGGTTCCGGTGATCAGACCGTTGGTGAACGAGCCGAAATACTTGCCCGCATCCGGCGCGAACGTCTTGCACAGCGCGCCGAGAACCAGCGGGATCAGCATCAGGCCGCCCGGTACTTTTTCCACGAATTGCTTGATCTGCACGTTGTTTCCTCTGGTTGTTTTTGTTGGTTTGCCGGCACTGACCGGTCAAACGTCTCGTTCGATCCGATTACAAACAAAATCAGCTTTTGTTCGCAAGTGGTTGAGCCTCCCCAAATACCGATTTGCGTGGATGGTTGCTCCCCCGGCTCGTGCCACTCCGGCGCAAATTTCGCGGCCTGGTCCGGCGCGCGGCCTGCGGAAGATAACCGCGCGCCGACCGGTCATTAAATACCGTAAACACAGGACTTTCTTGGCTATTTCACGCGCCTGTCACATGCGTAACGCAAGGTTACCCCATCTATTTTTGGGGAGAATTACGATGGCTGACGTTGCGTTACCGGGCTCGATCGAGCCCGCCACAGCTAAGGGGCCCAAGCTCGATGGGACCGTCAATCCGTTGCAGGGCATCATCTATCTCGGCGTGATTGCGGCCGCGCTGCTGTTTGTTGCCTACAGCATCTACTCCGACGTCGACGCGACCGGCACGCGGGTCACGTCCTATCTGCCCTACCTGCTGCTGATGGTCGCGCTGCTGATCGCGCTCGGCTTCGAATTCGTCAACGGTTTCCATGACACCGCCAACGCGGTCGCCACCGTGATCTACACCCGCTCGCTGCCCGCCAACATCGCGGTGGTGTGGTCGGGCATGTTCAATCTGTTCGGCGTGCTGCTCTCGAGCGGCGCGGTCGCGTTCGGCATCGTGTCGCTGCTGCCGGTCGAGTTGATCCTGCAGGTCGGCTCCAGCGCCGGTTTCGCCATGGTGTTCGCGCTGTTGATCGCGGCGATCATCTGGAACGTCGGCACCTGGTATTTCGGCCTGCCGGCCTCGAGCTCGCACACCCTGATCGGCTCGATCATGGGCGTCGGCATCACCAATGCGCTGCTGCGCGGCCGCAGCGGCACCTCGGGCGTGGATTGGGGCCAGGCGGCTGGCATCGGCAAGGCGCTGTTGCTGTCGCCGCTGTTCGGTTTCGCCCTGGCGGCCGGCCTGATGTTCATCCTCAAGGCTGTGCTGCTCAAGGCTACCCCGGCGCTGTTCGCCGAGCCGAAGGGCGACCAACCGCCGCCGTTGTGGATCCGCGGCATCCTGATCCTCACCTGCACCCTGGTGAGCTTCTTCCACGGTTCGAACGACGGCCAGAAGGGCATGGGCCTGATCATGCTGATCCTGATCGGTACCGTCCCGACCGCCTATGCGCTCAACCGCGCGCTGCCCGACAGCCAGGTCGCGGCGTTCACCATCAACTCGACGGCTGCCAGCAAGGTCATCGAAGGCAAGGCCGCCGGCTTCAACGTGATCGGCGACCCGCGTCCGGCCGTGACCAATTATGTCGCGGAACACCAGATCAACGAGGGTACTTTCCCCTCGCTGGCCGTGCTGGTGAAGGACATCGGCAACCAGGTCGGGCAATACGGTTCGTTCTCCAAGGTGCCGGCCGACCTCGTCGGCAACACCCGTAACGACATGTACCTGACCTCCGAAGCCCTTCGTTTCCTGATGAAGGACAAGGAAGCCGACCTCAGCGCCGACGACGTCAAGACGCTGAACACCTATAAGGCCTCGCTCGACAGCGCGACCAAGTTCATCCCGTACTGGGTCAAGATCGCGGTCGCGATCGCGCTCGGCCTCGGCACCATGATCGGCTGGAAGCGTATCGTCGTCACCGTCGGCGAGAAGATCGGCAAGACCCATCTGACCTACGCCCAGGGCGCTTCAGCGGAAATCACCGCGGCGCTGACGATCGCGGCGGCCGACGGTTACGGCCTGCCGGTCTCGACCACCCACGTGCTGTCTTCCGGCATCGCCGGCACGATGGCGGCAAACGGATCGGGATTGCAGTGGGCGACCATCCGCAACATCGCGATGGCCTGGGTGCTGACCCTGCCGATCGCCATGGTGCTGTCGGGCGTGCTGTACCTGATCTTCTCGCATATCTTCTGAGCCGGATCGTTGGCCTGCCGCGCGCGTCGCGGCAGGCACCGACACCCGCCGTCAACACGCGAACAAAACAAAAAGGCCCGCGCCAACAGCGCGGGCCTTTTTCATGCGACCTCGTTTTGCCGTCAGGCCGCCATCGTGCTCTCGACCAGCTTGACCCAATAGGAGGTGCCGTACACGATCGCCTCGTCGTCGAAATTGTAGGCGGGATGGTGCAGCCCGGCGCTGTCGCCGTTGCCGCAGAAGATGAACGCGCCCGGCCGCGCCTCCAGCATGTAGGAGAAATCCTCCGCCCCCATCATCGGCGGCATTTCGTGGACATTGCCGTCGCCGGCGATTTCCTTCGCGATCCGCGTCGCGGTCTCGGTCTGGGTGGGATGATTGACCGTCACCGGATATTTGCGCCGGTATTGCAGATCGATCTTGACGCCGGCGGTCTGCGCCACGCCGGCCACGACCTCGCGCACGCGCTTCTCGATCAGCGTCCGCACGCTCGGCCGCAAGGTCCGCACGGTGCCTTTCAGTTCGGCGGTTTGCGGAATGACGTTGCGGGCATTGCCGGCGTGAAACTCGCACATCGAAATCACAGCCGATTCCAGCGGATCGACGCTGCGCGACACCACCGATTGCAGCGCGGTGATCAATTGCGCGCCGGCCAGCACGGTATCGATGCACAGATGCGGGCGCGCCGCGTGACCGCCGAGCCCCTCGATCTTGATGTCGATATCGTCGGTCGAGGCCATGATCGGACCGGTGCGGATCGCGAACGAGCCCACGGGGAGCCCCGGCCCATTATGCATCCCGAACACCTGCTCGATGCCGAAACGCTCCATCAGGCCGTCCTTGATCATCGCATCGGCCCCGGCGCCGCCCTCCTCGGCCGGCTGGAAGATCACGACCGCGTCGCCGGCGAAATTCCGGGTCTCCGCCAGATACCGCGCCGCGCCCAGCAGCATCGCGGTGTGGCCGTCATGGCCGCAGGCGTGCATGCGGCCATGATTTCGCGAGGTGTAAGGCAGATTGGTCTCTTCCACGATCGGCAGCGCGTCCATGTCGGCGCGCAGCCCGATCACCTTCAGGTCGCCCGAGCCCGCGGGCTTGCGGCCCTTGATGACGCCGACCACGCCGGTGCGGCCAAGCCCGGTCGCGACCTCGTCGCAGCCGAACTCCCGCAGCCGCTCGGCGACAAAGGCCGCCGTCCGGTGCACGTCGTAGAGCAATTCGGGATGCTGGTGGATATCCCGGCGCCAGGCCTGGATATCCGGTTGCAGATCGGCGACGCGGTTGATGATGGGCATGAGGGTTCTCGGGTAAGGGCTAAATAAGACAGCGTATTCTAGCACGAGGCGTGCCAGCCGCCCACCACCCTCCCGCAAGGTCCGGAACGACCATTCCGGGACCCGGCCGAGGCTTGTCCCGGCCGCCGACGTCTGACTTTATGCAGCCCACGAAGCATCGAAGACCGGGCGGAAATCCAGCGATGGCGAAAACACTTGAGGGCAATTTCGATTACATCATCGTCGGCGCCGGCACCGCCGGCTGCATCGTCGCCAACCGATTGTCGGCCAATCCCGCCAACCGGGTGCTGATCCTGGAAGCCGGCGGCAACGACAACTGGATCTGGTTCCACATCCCGGTCGGCTACCTGTTCGCGATCGGCAATCCACGCTCCGACTGGATGTTCAAGACCGAGCCGGAAGCCGGCCTCAACGGCCGCGCGCTGGCCTATCCGCGCGGCAAGGTGATCGGCGGTTCCTCGGCCATCAACGCCATGATCTCGATGCGTGGCCAGGCGGCCGATTACGACCATTGGCGCCAGCTCGGCCTCACCGGATGGGGCTGGAACGACGTGCTGCCGGCGTTCCGGGGACTGGAGGACCATTTCCTCGGCGACAGCGAACACCACGGCATCGGTGGCGGCTGGCGCATCGAAGCGCCGCGGCTGTCCTGGGCGGTGCTGGATGCGGTCGAGCGGGCGGCCGAGCAGATGGGAATTCGACGGATCCCCGACTTCAACACCGGAGACAATGAGGGCGTCGGCTATTTCCACGTCAACCAGAAGCGCGGCCGGCGCTGGTCGTCGGCACGCGGCTTTCTGAAGCCGGTACTGCACCGCCAGAACCTGCGGCTGGAAAAGCATGTGCTGGCCGACCGCCTGATCGTCGAGGACGGCCGCGCGGTCGGTGTCCGCTTCATGCAGGGCGGCGAGATCGTCGAGGCCCGCGCCAGCGGCGAAGTCATCCTGTGCTCGGGCGCGATCGGATCGACCCAGGTGCTGCACCGCTCCGGCATCGGGCCCGCGGACTGGCTCGCGCCGCTCGGGATCGCGCCGGTGCTCGACCGCCAGGGCGTCGGGCGCAATCTGCAGGACCATCTACAGCAGCGCGCAATCTACAAGGTCGACGGCATCAAGACCCTCAACGAGACCTATTACTCCTTGATCGGCCGCGGATTGATGGGCCTCGATTATGCCCTCCGCCGCCGTGGCCCATTGACCATGGCACCGTCGCAGCTCGGCATCTTCACCCGCTCCGATCCGCGCCGCGAGCGCGCGAACATCCAGTTTCACGTCCAGCCGCTGTCGCTCGACAAGTTCGGCGATCCCTTGCATCGGTTCCCCGCCATCACCGTCTCGGCCTGCAATCTGCAGCCGACCTCGCGCGGCACCGTCCGTATCAAGTCAACGCAGCCGGACCAGCCGCCGGCCATCGCGCCGAATTACCTGTCGACCGCCGATGATCGCGAGGTCGCCGCCGACGCCATCCGCACCACGCGAAGGCTGATGAAGCAGGCCGCACTGGCGTCCTATCATCCCGACGAATATCTGCCGGGTCCTTCGGTAGGCGACGACGACGCTGCGCTGGCCAAAGCCGCCGGCGATATCGGCACCACCATCTTTCATCCCGTCGGCACCGCCAAGATGGGCATCGCCAGCGACCCGATGGCGGTGGTCGACGAGCGCCTGCGCTTTCACGGCATCCGGGCCTTGCGCGTGGTCGACGCTTCCGTGATGCCGACCATCACCTCCGGCAATACCAACACCCCGACCGCGATGATCGCCGAAAAAGGCGCCGCGATGATTCTGGCCGACGGAAAGTAGCTCATTGAAGGAGTAGCCGAATGGGCCATCTGGTTCGCCCGAAGCGCGGCGCCGGTTGAATTGGCTCATGAAACAGTGCGCCGTAATTACTTTCCATCGGTGTCATTACGTGGAATGTTTGCGGTCGGCCGGGACAGGAAAACGCAATTGTCGGATCTGGTAGCGCAATTGGACCTGCAAGTTCTAGCCAAGTCGATCATCGTTTTGGGATTTGCCTTCGTCATCAGCGGCATGGTGTTTCTGTTGCCGGATGGCGCCGACAAATCCAACAATGAAAACGACCTTCGGTAGCGGGAACGGGTGTCGCCACGGTCGACGCGTCCCGCGAGCCTTAGACCGTCACCATGGCGTTCGAAATGGCCTTTGCAAGCGCCTCCGCCACGCAATTATAGCTCCAGTCATTCTGATGTAGATTGTTGCCGTCGAAATTGCTGATCATCGCGTCGAACGGAATCTTGTCGTCAACGTTCCAATGCCGCATGAGAGCAAATCGACGGAACAGGTTGACGCGCGCTCGGGTCGCGGCATCTTCGATCATCGCAACCATGGCCTCCGAGGCCTGGGGCTGTTTGAGCAAGGCTGGTGCATATTGCAGGTCCATCAGCACGACGTCCGCCGGAATGTTGCCGAGCAGCCCGAGGCCGGTTCTGATGCAAGATGCAACGTCGTACAGATTGTAGCCCTTCCACGCGGCGTTGGTCCCGACTTGCCATATCACCAGCGTCGGTCGCTGACCTAAAACGTCCGGGGTAAATCGGGCGATTTCGTCGGCCGCCTCCTCGCCACCCTTGCCCATGTTTTGGACGTTGATCGTCGAATGCGGATAGCGAAGTCTCAGGATCGCTTCGAGCCGGCGCGGATAAGACAGTGAAGGATCGGTTGCGCCATCGCCTTCCGTTGACGAAGAGCCGACCGCAACAATCGTGACCGGCGTCCCGCTCTTGATGCATCTCACCATATTCGTGAGCGGAAAATCAAACTTGATGAGATCATCAGGGAGATCGCAGTTCGGAAATACGTCAGGCATGTAAATCTCCTCCTACAGGCTTTCTCCGGCCCCGATGGCTAATCCGTCCGACAGGCGATTTGCCGATGGCTGTGAGCCGAAAGCGCGAGATCGTCATGGGTGGCGTGCAATTCCAGAAACGGAATGGTCGCGGTGACGACGACCCGATCGCGCCAGGAATCGAGCAGACCGGCCAATTCACTGGTTTCCGCGGGATCCAGTTCGTCCCGCATGTGATAGTATCCAATCAGGTACAGCCGCGTCGGATCAAGGCCGATGCTTCTTTGCATCAGGGCGAACGGATCCTCGCCGCCGATATTCCGCGGATAAACCGGAAAATAGATACGGCCGGTATTTCGGGTGCCCGCGAACGGCCCTTTCAGGCAGACGGATATCGGACCTGCGCGAGCGAGAACGTCTTCGATCGCCGCCGCGCAGCGATCGAGATCGGCCTCCGACAGTCCGCTTGCAAGGGTTGCATGCAGTTTTGAATGACGGGTTTCGCCCAGCTCCCAAGCGATCTTCGGCGCGAAGGCGGTCGATTTCATCGCCCGTTCGAGCGCCTGAAAAGCTTCGGATTGCTGCAGGGCATCGCCGGATATCGGCATGACGAGAGCGTAGCGTGGCTTTTCGTAGGTGCCGTTTCGATAATCGCGGCCGTCGATTTCGGGGATCACCGCCGGGTGATCCGGATTCACCAGCGGAAGATGCGCCAGCCGATAACTCTCCTCGAAAAGCGCGCGCTCGCCGGGTTGGAATAGCCGTCTTGCCGACCGATAGGCCATCATCGGCTCGTCGCAATAGATTATCCGTCCAGGCATGCGCCGCGCCAGTCCTGCCACTCTGCTTCGGCGCAGCCTTACCATTTCCTGCGGGACGGGCACAGCGCGTCCTTGGATCGCGCTGGGCAGTTTGAGTCTAGAAGGCCTTGAGGAAGACGTGCAAATCGCCTCGGATCGGCGCGAAGCCGGCCGGCCGCTCGATCGCCGTTTGCTTGTTCGTCGCGTCGACCCTGGGGCCAGCCAGCACCGGTTGGAGCGCGGCGAGAGCCAGAGAAAACGACACCGCGGCGAGAATGATCTTCGGGTTCATTGCAAGTCTCCCATTTAATTCAGGCTGTGATTGCCCATCAACCACAATGCTTTGCTGCTCCCGCGTTCTTGCCAGGCAACAGCGCTATCGATGGGATAGTCGCAACGAAATCGATCCGCGTTCGAGAACGGACGTGACCTTGATCACTCAGCCAATCGGCATGGGCTCTCGGACATCGCTTCGCTCATCCAGCTACAGCCCGCCGCCTCTTGCCGGGCAAAAAAAAGCCGTCCCTTTCGACAGAGACGGCAAAACGCTACGCCATACTAACGTTTATTGATCTTGTTATTCAGTGACCGTGCTGCTCGGCATGATGACGGCTGGCTTCGGCGTGATGTTCTTCGGCGTGGCTGGCGTGGCCATGCGCGGTGTGGGCGTGGTGCGCGGCTTTCTCGTGGTCGCCGGCCTGGTGATGCCTGGCGGCCTCGCGATGATGCTTCGCGGCATGCTCGTGATGTTCGGCGGCCTTGTTGTGATGCTCGACGCCTGGGTGATCGCTCATATGGCTCTCCCGATCGTGGCTGATGCATACCCTGTGTACGCCGGTCATCTGACACTGTGCTGACGGCGGCGCGACAGCTTTGTGGCGTCCGATCCGGGCTCCAGAACGAACGCCTTCCGGTAACCATAGCCGCTCCCGGGGCTCACGGGATCGTCATCGGCGAGCCCAGGGCAATTCCAGCCCGACGCAAAAGTCCCGGGAATAAACCCACCCCCCGCCCGATCACATCCCCGGAACCCAATCAAGGGAGCCATGGAGATTGGCGATGAGCGAACACGATCACGATCACAATGACGGCCCCAGCCGCCGCCGGGTGCTGGAGTGCATGACCTGGGCGGGTACCGGCGTGCTCTGGACCGTTTCAGGCGGGGTACCCCGGTCGCTGGGACTGGTGGGCTCGGCGATGGCCGCGGAGCCGGCCGGTTTTACCTTCCTGCAAATCAGCGACAGCCATGTCGGTTTCGACAAGCCGGCCAACCCGAACGCGCTCGGCACCCTTGAAGAGGCGATCGCCAAGGTCAAGGCGATGCCGATCAAGCCGTCGTTCATGATCCACACCGGCGACATCAGCCATCTGTCGAAGGCATCGGAATTCGACGACGCCGACCGCATCATCTCGCAGGCCAAGCTCGACGTGCATTACGTGCCCGGCGAGCACGATTTCCTCGATGAGGAGATCAAGTTCTACAAAGACCGCTACGGCAAGGGCACCAAGGGCGCCGGCTATTATTCGTTCGACGCCAACGGCGTGCATTTCATCGGACTCGTCAACGTGGTCGATCTCAAGGCCGGCGGGCTCGGCAATCTCGGCGCCGAGCAGCTCGAATGGCTGGAGCAGGATCTCAAGGGCCGCTCGAAATCGACCCCGATCGTGGTGTTCGCGCACATCCCGTTATGGACGGTTTATCCGGAATGGGGCTGGGGCACCGAGGACGGCGCCCGCGTGCTGGATTATCTCAAGGGCTTCGGTTCGGTCACCGTGCTCAACGGCCACATCCACCAGGTGATGCAGAAAGTCGAAGGCAACGTCACCTTCCACACCGCGCGCTCGACCGCATTCCCGCAGCCGACGCCGGGCACCGCGCCCTCGCCCGGCCCGATGAAGGTCGCCGACGACAAGCTGCGCACCATGCTCGGCATCGCCAGCGTCAACTTCAAGCACGTCAATTCGCCGCTGGCGATCATCGACACCCCGCTGGTGGGCTAAAGGGACATCTAAGATGATTTCGGCAAATCCTCGAAAGCACGGCGCTCGCATCGCGATCGCCGCCGCGTTCTCGCTGTTCCTCGGCGCCGCTCACGCCGAGGAAAGCAAGGTCACGATCGACAACTTCACTTTCACACCGGCCGAGCTGAAACTGAAGGTCGGCGACACCGTGACCTGGTCCAACCATGACGACATTCCGCACACGGTGGTGTCGGCCGGAAAATTCCGGTCGAAGGCGATGGATACCGATGGCACCTTCTCGTTCACGTTCACTTCGGCCGGCGAATACAAGTATTTTTGTTCGCTGCATCCGCACATGACCGGGACGATCAAGGTTGAATAGCGTTCAAAACCAAGGCATCACAACCCTGCCCGGCCGGTGGATTGCTTCCGGCCGGGCACATGCATCTCCGTCAACAGTCGGGCAAGAGGCGATGCCGATCACTTCATCGAGCGAGGATACCGAGAAAGCGCAGCGTTTTCGCGACGCCGCGCTGCCTTATCTCGACGACGCTTACACGCTGGCGCGTTATCTGCTGCGCAACGCCGACGATGCCGAGGACGCTGTACAGGAATGCTATCTGCGCGCGCTGAAGCATTTCGATACCTATCGCGGTCCCGCGATGAAACCCTGGCTGTTCGCGATCCTGCGCAACGTCTGTCACGCAGAATATGCCCGGCGCGCCCATGCGCCGACCGCGGACATCGACGAATTGCCCGAGGGCGCCGACCAGACTCCGCTGTGGCACGAGGCGCAGGAGACGCCCGAGACCCAGATGCTGCGCCAGCGCGACGCCTCGTCGGTGCAGAAACTGGTGGCGGCGCTCGCCGATCCGTTTCGCGAGACCTTCGTGCTGCGCGAAATCCATAATCTTTCCTACCGCGAAATCGCCGACATCGTCGCCGCGCCGGTGGGCACCGTGATGTCGCGCCTTGCGCGCGCCCGCGCCATGCTGCGAACCGCATGGTTGGCGGAACAGGAGCAACAGACATGACCTGCGACGAAGCGGAAATCCTTCTTCACGCCTTGCTCGACGACGAACTGGACGCCGGACATATCCGCGACGTCGAAACCCATGTCGCCGATTGCCCGCGCTGCGCCGCGGCGCTGGCCGATTATCGCGAGATGAGCAAGGCCTTCGCGGGCTCCGAAATGCGCTACGCCGCGCCGGCGGCACTGCGCGAGCGCATCGAGGCGTCGCTGCCGCGCGCCGTGCCTCAGCAAGCCATTGCACAGGCGACGACGGCGCAGGTGTTGCCGCTGCTGCAGCCGGCGCCAAACCGGCGCTCGGTGCTGCGCGGCTTTGCGATGGGCTCGGCGCTGTCGGCGCTGGCGGCGACCGGCCTGTTCGCGATCGTGTTGCGCAACGACGACCAACAACAGTTGTTGTCTGAAGTCGTCACCGCGCACCTGCGCTCGCTGCAGGCCGGCCATCTGATCGACGTGGTCTCGACCGACCAGCACACGGTCAAGCCGTGGTTCAACGGCAAGCTCGACGTCTCGCCGCCGGTGGTCGACCTCACCGCGCAGGGCTTTACGCTGATCGGCGGCCGGCTCGATTACGTCGACGCGCGGGCGATCGGCGCCGTGGTCTATCGCCGGCGCCAGCACATCATCAATCTGTTCATCGCCCGGACCGCCAACACCCAGAGCCGTGCGGCCAGGATGGAAACCATGCAGGGCTTCAATGTCCGGCGCTGGAGCCAGCAAGGCATGAACTTCTGGGCGGTCAGCGACATCGGCGCCGACGAACTCGCCGAGTTCGGCGACAAGTTCGAAGCCGCGCTGCCGAGCAGCAGTTGATAGCGACAGTCGGCGCGCAGGATGCGATTCACGGGTGCGGGACTTGCCGGGCGAGACTCAGCGCCGCATCAACGGTCCGCCGCGCATCCGAGCACGGCACTTTCTCGGCGGCTTGCTCGGCGGCGTGCGCGTGCAGCAGATATTTTATCCTGATCGCGGCGCTGTAGTCCTTGACGACTTCATTTCCAAGACTGGTCCACGCCTGCATGAGAATGCCGTTGTCGGCAGCGGAAATCGCCTTGCAGCTTTCGCCCACGCTCATGGCGACCGTGAGCAAGGCCGGCTTGATTGCGAGATTGGTCGCCACCGTATCCTCATAAACTCCTCTGACGCTGGCGGCGGCGTTTTCGCATTCGCCCGTTTGCGCGACGGAACGGCTTGCCGCATCCACTGCCTGCTTCTCGACCGAAACAAAGCGCGCGTTCTTCTGTCCGATGAAACCAACCAGCCCGTCACGGAAGGCTTTCAGAACGGCGCGCTCGTCAGGTTTCAGGATCGCGCATTTGTCGTCCAGCGCCGCCGCACTGGCCTGCGCTCGGTAATTTTCGATCGCGCCGCTGACATCCTCGGCGCTGGCCGAGGCTTCGAGCGACAACGAGGACAGCATGACCGACAGCACAGCGGCGGTCCATGCAACGCGGCAATGTGATGATGGCAAGGAAGTGCTCCAACGGCCAGATAGGGTGCTAGCCCGAGCGCTTAGCGGGCTTCAATGACGCCGATATGTCCGCACAATTTCAAGATGTGTCGGCCTTGTTTGCGGGATAGCACCGCGTCAATAGTCTATGAGCCTGGGGAATTTTGCGGATTCGCAGAAGGGGTTGGGCGCAGCGATACCCATCGCGGCATCGCGACAAATCCCCGATGGATATCACTGAGCTCAATCCGTCCTGCGAAAGCTACCGCGTGTGCGTGGCGGATTACGCTGCGCTAATCCACCCTGCGAAGACTTACGCCGACTTGCGGACGGCGTTGTCGACCAGGGTCTTGCCGAGCGACCAGATCGCGCCCGGGACCTTGTGGCTGGAAGCGATGACGTCGTCGAACGCCTTTTCGATCCAGTTGCAGTCTTGCTCGGTGATGGTCAGCGGCGGCAGCAGCTTGATGGTGTGGCTGCCGTGGCCCGAGACCTGGGTCAGGATCTTGTGGTCCTTGAACAGCGGCACCGTGATGAGCTGGCAGAACAGTCCCTTGTTGGCCGTCTCCAGCACGTTCCACGAAGCTTTCAGCCGCAGCGATTTCGGCGGCCCGAACTCGATTCCGATCATCAGGCCCTTGCCGCGAACTTCCTTCAACAGTTCGTAACCGGGCACCATCCGCGTCAACGCCAGTCGCAATTCGGCGCCGCGCTTGGCGGCAGCCTCGACCAGCTTTTCGGATTTCATCACTTCGAGGGTCGCTATCCCGGCGGCCATCGCCAAATCGTTCTTCGCGAAGGTCGATCCGTGCACCACGGCGCGGTCCATGCGATTGAAGATCTTGTCGAAGATGTGCTTGCGGGTCAGCAGCGCGCCGACCGGCACGTGTCCGCCGGACAGCGCCTTGGCGAGCAGCACCATGTCGGGTTCGACATTCCAGTGCTCGATCGCAAGGAAGCGTCCGGTGCGGCCGATGCCGGTTTGAATCTCGTCGGCGATGAACAGCGTACCGTATTTCTTGCAGAGCGCCGCGGCGCCCGGCAGAAATTCATCGGTCGGCATGTTGACGCCCTTGCCCTGAATCGGCTCGACGATGAAGGCGGCGACCTCGCGCGAGGACAGCGCCTGTTCCAGCGCGGCCAGATCGTTGAACGGGACCGAGGTGCAGCCCGGCAGCAGCGGTTCGAAGCCACCGCGGAAATTGGTGTCGTCGGTCAATGACAGCGCGCCGTAGGACAGCCCGTGATAGGCGTGGCCGCAATAGACGATGCCTGGCCGATCGGTGGCGCTGCGCGCGAACTTGATCGCTGCCTCGACGGTTTCGGCGCCCGAATTGGCAAAGAACACCTTGTCCAGATACGGCACGAATTCGAGCAAGCGCTCAGCCAGCACGCCGGCCAGTGTCGAGACGTCGAGTTGCACCAGATTGGGCAGGTCGCTATCGAGCACACTCTTGAGCGCGTCGCGCAACACCGGATGATTGCGGCCGATCGCGAACACACCGAATCCGCTCAACAGATCGAGATAGCGGACGTCGTCGCGGTCGTAGAGATATTGGCCCTGGCCCTTCTTGAAACCGACGTCATAGCCGATCGTTTTCAGTACGCGGACCAATTGTTCGTTAAGGTATCGAGTATGCATGGAACTGCGCTGCGACTGGCGGTCCACAAACATCTCGGAAACGTCTAGATTCGGATATAACATCAGCTACATACTTCGGTTGATGGTCATGTCGTCAACTGAAAACACTCAATGCGGCGTTTTGCCCTCGATTTTGACCATCTACTTACGCATAGGTTGAACCATGTTGCACTGCCCACGAAGCGTTCTACGTACCGTAACATATTCCGGATTGTTTTTGGCAACAGGCCTTGCACCGGCATTTGCTGCGGATCCAACAGGAGACTGGCGGGTCGCCGACGGCGTCGCCAACATCCGTGTAGCAGAATGTAACCATGACATGTGGGGCGTTGTGGCGTGGGAAAAAGTTTCCGGCGGTCACGACGACAACAATCCCGATGCTTCAAAAAAGAACAGGCCGACCCTTGGCATGCCGATCCTGATCGACATGAAGAAAAAGCCCGGCATCGATCAATGGGAAGGCCAAGTCTACAACGCCAAGGACGGCCAGACCTACAGTTCCACCATCAAGCCAGTCGGACCCGATCAGCTTGAAATTCAGGGCTGCGTGCTCGGCTTCCTGTGTGGCGGCGAAACCTGGACCCGTGTCGCGCCGCCGATCCCTTCCAGTCCCGCCAACAGCATGGCCAAGGGCACCAAGACCGTTGGCGCGGCGCCGAAACCTCCTGCCGTCGCGGCCAGCCCTGGCCGCGAAACCGCCGGCTCAGCCGGGGCAGAAGCTCGCCGCCGCTCACCCCGCCGACCCGGTCGGCGACATCTGCCTACTCCCTGACATCGCGCGGTTTGCCCATTAGCGCGGGCTGGAACAACAACACCGCGGCCAAGCGTCGTGACCAATGACAGCGCCAGCAGCTTGCCCATGCTGGCGGTGCCGGGATGACTCGATAACCACAGACTGCCGAACGCGGTGGCCGTGGTCAGCGCGCTGAAAAAGATCGCGCGTGTCAGGCTCGATTGCAGCAGATTCGTTCTGCCGGCCCGCCACGCCGTGACGTAATAGATCTTGAAGGCGACGCCGACGCCCAGCAGCAGCGGCAGTGCGACGATGTTGGCGAAGTTGAGCGGCATCCCGATCAGCACGCAGATTTCCAGCGTCACCGCGCCCGCCACCAGCAAGCGGCACCAGGGTCAGCAGCACGTCGACGATCCGCCGCAGCGCCAGCCACAGCAGCACGCTGATCACAAGCAGTGCACAAATGCCGGCCTGGATGAAAGCGCGCACCACGGTCTCGCCGGACTTCAGGATCGATATCGGTCCGCCGATCGCATTCGGCTCTGCATCCAGCACGGCGCCGGCAAATTTGCGCAGGGTGTCGTTGTCGTTGGGATCGCCACGCGGCAACGCCTCGACCCGCTGCAGGCCGTCCTTGGTCTTCCACGAATTCACCAGATCAGGCGGCAGCGTGTTCAAGCTGACCGGCTGGGCCTGCAACAGGTTCTTCAACTGGCCGAGCGTCACCTGCAACGGCTCGATGAAGATCGCCTGCGCCTTCTCGCGCGTGGCCTGATTGGCCTCCGCGAGCTTGCCCAACGCATCGGCGAGCCGCCGCGAGGCCACTGCGCCCGGACCCTTGGCATCGCCGGCGGTCCTGCGCAGATTGTCGACCGTGCTCTTCAGCGCCTCGACATTCTCGGCATCGGTGGGCGCCGCATCGATCTGATCCGGGTTCAGCACGGGATTGAGAACCTTGGCGCCTTCCGCGATCAGCTTCAATTTGGCCGCCTGATCCTGCGGCACGAAGCTCTCCAGCGACCTCACTTCAAGCACCGACGGCAGCTTCTCGAGCGTGGCCTGGATCTTCTTGGCGTCGTCGTCCGAGTTCGTCATCACGTCGATGGCATTGGCGCCGGTATTGGGGTCTTTTCGCAGATCCAGGAAGGTCGAGATCGACTCCGCCTTGGGGCTGCGCAGGTTGATCGGGTTGAAGTCGAACTGCAGGAAGTAAAGCAGCGGCAGAGCCGGCGACGCAGATCGCCAGGGTGCCGACGATGATGATCACGCGATGCTTTTCGAGAAAGTGATCGAGCGGCGCCAGGAAGGCGTAGCCGACCGCCTCCTTCTCGCCGGGCGGATTGAGCAGGCTCAGCAACGCCGGCAGCAAGGTGATGCTGGTCAGGAACGCCACCAGCATACCGACGCCGGCGATCTCGCCGAGTTCCGAGACGCCCTTGTAGTCGGTCGGCAGGAACGACATGAAGCCGGACGCCGTGGCCATCGCCGCCAATGACAGCGGGACCGCGACATATTCGGCGGCCGTCAGCAGCGCCATTCTGAGGTCGTGGCCTTTGAACCGTTCCGACCGGTAGCGGACGCTGAACTGAATGCCGAAGTCGACACCCAATCCGACGAACAGCACCGCGAAGGCGACCGAGAGCAGATTGTAGGAACCGACCATCATCAGGCCGGCGGCGGTGGTGATCGACAACCCGATGAACAGATTGACCATGACCGCGAAGATGATCTTGGAGGAGTGCAGCGCCAGCCACAGGATCACCAGCACCACCAGGATGGTGCCGACGCCGTTGACGACGGCGCCGTCCTGGACGGTGGCGAACTCCTCGTCGGCCATCGGCACCGGTCCGGTCAGCCGTACCCTCGCTTTGTACTTGCCGGCGAAGTCGAGATCCGTGGCGGCCTGCCGGATCGCGTCGGAGGGTTCCTTGCCGGGCTCCAGCGCATTGAAGTCGAGTTTGGGTTTGAACTCGATGAAGGCGCGCAGATCCGAATCCGACAGCGGCTTGTCGCTGGTGAGCTGGCGCCATGAGAAGGTGGCGGTACCGGTCTTGAGGATATCCTCCACCGTCTGAGCGATGTAGTTGAACGGCCGTGCGGTGCTGTCGAGGTTGACCTGGCCGCGCTTGACCCCGGCCAGTCCGGTCTCGAGCGCGCCGGTCAGTCCGCGGATCGATGGATCGCCCGCCATGATCTCGATCAAGGGAGCCGCCGAGGCAAACTGCCCGGTCAGCTGCTTCACTTCCGCCTCAGGAAGATACAGCAAGCCGTTCTTCTCAAAGAACTCTCCGGATCCGAGCGGTTGCACCGAAACGAAGTGCTGGGTGTCGCCGGCAAGCTTCTTCGCAAGCGCCGCAGCGAGCCGCGCTGGTCAGTTCCGGCGTCGGCGAATCCACCACCGCCAGGATCGTGCTGTCCCGATCGAACGCCTTGTCGAACTGGTTGTCGCGCTTGCGCCAATCCAGCGTCGGAGAGATCAGCGTGTTGATGTCGGTGTTGATCTGGAAATTCTGCGACGTGTAATAGCCGGCGGCGATCGCCAGGATCAGCCCGACCAGAACCGTGAGTGATGCAAATCGCGTACAAGCTCTAACGATCGATACGACAGTACTTGTCAGCACATCTATTCTTTCTCAAGCAAGGGCTTGTTCAGTAAGGGCATTGCTCATGTTGAGCTTTCCCGAAACGCCCGCTGTCTAGCGGAGTTCGGGCGGCCGATCTAATGTTGTTTTTGGGTGTTTTTTGCCTCGGAGAAGCCAGCGGTAACCAGCAAACTTGCCTAAATCGTGCCAATGCCGGGTATAATCACGATCGCCTCCCGGTAAAGTGACGAACTAGTGAGGATTCCGCGACTTCCCGTCCCAGTCGCCGCCTTGCTAAACCGGCAGTGAAAATAAAACGTATCATTGTACCACTACTGATCGCATCGTTACCGTTGCTTGGCGCGATGCGCCTTTTCTAGCCGCTCATTTTTTGACACAAAGCGCTGTGTGCCCATGGCCTTATCGGGGAAATGGGTGCGGTAGCGGAGTGCTGGTGCGGATATTGCAGATATCCGAACCGCCGGAAACCAACTGGACTGCGACATGAGTGTGGTGAAACTTGCGTAACGGACGTCCCATGGAAGTGTATCTGGCGCAGCCGCGCGGGTTTTGTGCAGGCGTGGTGCGCGCCATCGAAATCGTCGAGCGCGCGCTGCAAAAATACGGCCCGCCGGTCTATGTGCGCCACGAGATCGTGCACAACAAATACGTGGTCGAAAGCCTCAAGAACAAAGGCGCTATCTTCGTCGAGGACCTGTCGGAAGTCCCGCCCAAGGCCGTCACGGTGTTCAGCGCCCATGGCGTGGCCCGGAGCGTCGAGGAAGAGGCCGCCGCGCGCGGCCTGCCGGTGCTCAACGCCACCTGCCCGCTGGTCACCAAGGTCCATAACCAGGGCAAGCGCTATATGTCCAAGGGCCGGGCGCTGATCCTGATTGGCCATGCCGGTCATCCCGAGGTCGAGGGAACCATGGGTCAGGTTCCCGGTACCGTACTGCTGGTGCAGAATGTTGACGATGTGGCAGCGCTAACACTACCCATTGATACCCCTGTGGCGTACATCACACAGACGACGCTGAGCGTGGATGACACAAAGGACATAATTCTTGCGCTCCAGCAGCGGTTTAAAGATATTCAAGGCCCCGACATCCGGGATATCTGCTATGCGACACAGAACCGCCAATCTGCGGTAAGGGACTTAAGTAAACTAGTAGATGTCATCTTGGTGGTGGGGGCCACCAATAGCTCCAACTCAAACCGGCTGCGCGAAATCGGCACCGAAGTGGGTGTCGCTAGTTATTTGATCGCCGACGGGAGCGAGCTGAATCCGGAATGGCTGAAGGACGCCAAAGCTGTCGGCATCACCGCCGGCGCGTCGGCTCCGGAAGTTCTGGTCGACGACGTGATCGAGGCGCTGAAGCGCATAGGGCCGGTGGCGGTCTCGGTGCTTCCGGGTCGCGAAGAGAACATTGAATTCCGGCTTCCAGCCGAACTCGCAGCGGGCTGATCTAAACACGGGCTGACAACTTAGGTTAGGTCGAGAAAGAAAATCTGTAATGGCAATACCGTTCTTCAAGGAAATGCGTATCGGCGGCTATCTGATGAAGCAGAAGCTGCTGGGCCGAAAGCGCTATCCGCTGGTGCTGATGCTCGAGCCGTTGTTCCGCTGCAACCTCGCCTGCGTCGGCTGCGGCAAGATCGATTATCCGGACGCAATCCTGAACCGCCGCATGTCGGCGCAGGAATGCTGGGACGCCGCCGATGAATGCGGCGCGCCGATGGTCGCGATTCCGGGCGGCGAACCGCTGATCCACAAGGAGATCGGCGAGATCGTGCGCGGGCTGGTGGCGCGCAAGAAATTCGTGTCGCTGTGCACCAACGCGCTGCTGCTGGAGAAGAAGCTCGATCTGTTCGAGCCGTCGCCCTATCTGTTCTTCTCGGTGCATCTCGACGGCCTCAAGGATCACCACGATAAGGCGGTCTCGCAAAAGGGCGTGTTCGATCGCGCAGTTTCGGCGATCAAGGCCGCCAAGGCCCGCGGCTTCACCGTCAATGTCAACGCCACCATCTTCGATGGCCACCCGGCCGAAGAGATCGCCAAGTTCCTCGACTTCACCACCGAACTTGGGGTCGGCGTTTCGATGTCGCCGGGCTACGCCTATGAACGCGCGCCCGACCAGGAGCACTTCCTGAACCGGACCAAGACCAAGAAGCTGTTCCGCGACGTGTTCGCACTCGGCAAGGGCAAGAAGTGGAACTTCATGCATTCCGGCCTGTTCCTGGACTTCCTGGCCGGGAACCAGAGCTATGAGTGCACCCCCTGGGGAATGCCGGCGCGCAACATTTTCGGCTGGCAGAAGCCCTGCTACCTGCTCGGCGAAGGCTACACCAAGACCTTCAAGGAATTGATGGACACCACCGACTGGGAAACCTACGGCACCGGCAAGTACGAGAAGTGTGCCGACTGCATGGCGCATTGCGGCTACGAGCCGACGGCGGCCAATGCGGCGCTGGTCAATCCGTTGAAGGCGATGTGGGTGGCGTTCCGCGGCATCCGCACCTCGGGCCCGATGGCGCCGGAGATCAATCTCGAGCACCAGCGCCCGGCGCAGTACATCTTCTCGTCCGAAGTTCAGAAGCGGCTGTCGGAGATCCGCCGCGACGAAGCCGTCGCGGCGCAAGCCAAGGCGCAGCAGAAGGCCTCGACCGCCGCCTAAGCAGGCGGGCCGTCGAGAGCTACTGATCGAAAACAAAACAGGGCGCGATCCGATCGCGCCCTGTTTTTTCTAGGGCGCGCAAAGTGCAACCTCGATCCAATTGATCGAGGAGACCCTGGGATGCCCGTCCCTCGCCTCTTTTCGTGAAGCTCATGCGCCGGTTCGACCAAACCTTGCGTCAGGCTGGCGCATCTTGCCCATATTAAGGACAAACTTAGGTCCAATTCGGCGACGTAAATTTCGGCTAACTAATTGTTTTTTAGTAATTTGCGTGGGTGGTCGGATGAAACGAACACCGTTGATCCTGCTCATATGCTGCGTTGTCGGTGTTTCACCGTTGACGCCATTACGGGCGAAACAGCTATGCAGCGCCGAGGCGCCTGCCGACCTGCGGTCGCACTGGTACTATCGGATCATCGACGATCGAAAGTGCTGGTATCAAGGCAAGCCGATGCTGTCGAGATCGCTGCTGGAATGGCCTACGAAAACGCCGGGCCCGTCAGTTGCCGACAAGGCGCCCGTAAGCGCAAGCGTGCCTGGCGAAATGGACGGCTTTGAAGCGCAATGGCGCAACCGCTTCCTCGACGCCATGGGAAAATACTGACCCTGACGTCAGCGGGTGGCTTAAGCCGGGCCTACGCGGCGGCTTCCATGTCTGCGATCATGACGGGAATCGCGAGAGCCAGATCGTCATGGCCGAGCAGGAAGCTGCGGCAGCCCCGCAGGCTGCGCAGCGCGCGATTGAAGTCGATCCCGGTAGAGACCAGCGCCCGCACCGACAGTGGATTGCGCGCCACGCCGCGCAACACCTTGCGCAGATCGATGTCGCCGTTCGGCTTGACCGCGCTCATCGCGATCGCCGGCAGCGCGCGGGTGGCGGGGTCACTGATCACCCGCAGGGCGGCGAACGGCAACCCGGCTTCGGCGGCGTAGGCCGCCGCGATATGGCTTTCCATGTCGACGGCCGCGGCGCCGGTCTTCGACCACAGCGCGGCCTTGTGGGCCTTGGCAGCGATCACCTGCTCGACACCCGCCAGACCGCCCCTGACCACCCGGCGGCGCTTCAACGCCACGTTGGCGATCTGGTCCTCGTTGAGTGGTAATCCGGCCAGCCAGCGCGTGTCGCCCGACAGCACTTCCGTCGCCACCACGATGTCGCCGGACTTCAGGGTGGGATCGAGGCCGCCGGCAACGCCAAAGCTGATCACCCCGCGAAATGAGGACGGGTCGAGCGTCGAGAGCAGGGAGCGCAATTGCTGGGGATCGCTGCTGCTGCAGATCACCGCCATGCCGGGACCCGCCGCAATGCGGGCTTCCTGCACCAGACCGGTAACAATGAGCACTGGTCGCGGATCCACCCGATCGCCCGCAGACGCTAATTCCCCTGCCCCCAAAGTCACATTCCGACCCCTACCACCCTGCTGTTGGTGCTGTTCAAGTTCCGATACCTTGCCAGCGCCCACAGCGGAAAAAACTTCGCATAGCCATGATAACGCAGATAAAACACCCGCGGAAAGCCTGTAGCCGTGTAACGCTGCTCGTCCCACAACCCTTTTTCGGTCTGTGTGCTTTTTAGGTACCCCACCCCCCGTAAAACTGCGGGATTTTCAACTTCACCGGCCGCCATCAACGCAAGCAAGGCCCATGCCGTCTGCGAAGGGGTGGTCGGCGCGCTTTCGAATCCCTTGTAATCGAGCTTGTAGCTGGTGGCGTCCTCTCCCCAGCCGCCATCGGCGTTCTGAATCGAGAGCAGCCAGTCGACCGCCTTGCGAATCATCGGGTCCTGATGGCCGACCCCGCCGACATTGAGCGCGCACAGCACCGACCAGGTTCCATAGATGTAATTGAGGCCCCAGCGGCCGTACCAGGAGCCTTCCGCGAGCTGGGTCCGGCGCAGATAGTCGACGCCGTCGGCGAGCGCCTTGCTGGTCTGCGGGGTCTCGCCAAGCTGACCCAGCATCGAGATGCAGCGGGCGGTGACGTCTTCGGTCGGAGGATCCAGCAGCGCGCCGTGATCCGAGAACGGGATATTGTTGAGGTAGTATTCAAGATTGTTGACGTCGAACGCCGCCCAGCCGCCGTCGCGGCTTTGCATACCCTCGATCCATTCGCGGCCGCGCGCGATCGCCACATCGTATTCGCTGCTTCGGGTTTCCTTGCGGGCGCGGTCCATCGCCATCACCACCACCGCGGTGTCGTCGAGGTCGGGGTAATAATCATTGTTGTACTGGAAGGCCCAACCGCCGGGCCGCACGTTTGGGCTTTTCACGGCCCAGTCGCCCTTCACCTCCAGCACCTGCCTCGGCTTGAGCCAGTCGAGCCCCTGCTTCGCGGAAGGGAAAGCCCCCTCGCCGCCGCTCTCCAACATCGCATGACAGGTCAGCGCGGTATCCCACACCGGCGACACGCAAGGCTGGCAATAGGCTTCGTGCTCGCCGATCACCAGGAGCTTGTCGATCCCGCGACGGGTCACCGCGCGGGGCGGATGGTCCAGCGGCAGGCCGAGCGCCTCGTACATCATCACGGTGTTGGCCATCGGCGGAAAAATCGCGCCGAGCCCGTCTTCGCCGTTGAGACGCTTCTCGATAAAGGCAACCGCGCACTCGATGGCGCGGGCGCGCAGTTTCTTCGGGAATAACGGTTCGATCAGCCGCAGCACATTGTCGAGCCCGCGAAACAGCAGGAACCAGCCCCAGCTTTGATGCGGCGCCTTGGCCGTCATCCCGATCGACTGTGCCGGCTGCAGGAACAATTCATCGATGCCGACGCCGCCCGGATTTTTGGCGCGCGGTTTCAGCGCCGCCAGCACCATCAGCGGCACGATCGTGGTGCGCGCCCAATACGAGATCTTGTTGAGGTGGAACGGCGACCACATCGGCAGCAACATGATCTCGACCGGCAGCACCGGCACGCTGCGCCAGGTCGTTATGCCGAACAGCGTCAGCATGAAACGGGTGAAGACGTTGCTGTTGGCGGCACCGCCACGGGAGCGGATCGCCTCGCGCGCCCGCGCCATATGCGGCGCGTCCACGGAATTGCCGATCATCTTCAACGCGAAATAGGCCTTGACGCTGGCGCTCATCTCAAACTCGCCGTCGTGCACCAGCGGCCAGCCGCCATGGTTCCCCTGGATGCGGCGCAGATAGTTGGCGATCTTGCCTTCCAGCACGGTGTCGACGGGTTCACCGAGATAGTGGCGCAGCAGGACGTATTCGGCCGGGATGGTACAGTCGGCCTCGAGCTCGAACACCCAATGTCCATCGGACTGGCGCATATCGAGCAGCGCGCGCGTCGCCGCGTTGATGCTCGCATCGAGGGCGGCATCGCTGGCTACGCCAACGGTAGAATTACCGGCAGGCATTTTGTTTGACATCCCGTGGTTCTAAGCTGTCGGTTCGACGAGAACCGTGAGCTAGTTCACCGATCAGGCCTGCCGCATGGCGAGCACGAGATCGGCGGCGCGGTCACCCGACCGCACCGATCCTTCAATGGTGGCCGGTAACCCCGTATCAGTCCAGTCGCCGGCGAGAAACAGGTTTTTCCAATTGGTATGGGGGCCCGGCCGCAGCGCATTCTGCTCCGGCGTGGCCTCGAATGTGGCGCGGCGCTCGCGCACGATCTGCCAAGGTGGTAATTCACCCTGCACGCCGCCTGCCTTGCAGATGTCGGCCCAGATCGCCTGCGCGAGTTCCTCGCGCGGCATGTCCACCAGCCGATCGGCGCCGCTGATGGTGATCGACAGCCGCTGCGGGAATGCAAACAGCCATTCGATCAGGCCGCCGACGACGCCCAGGATCGGCGCGGAATCCTTCGGTGGATCGATCCGGAAATGCGCATTGACGATGGCCCGGAACTTGGTCGGCGTTTTCAGGCCCGGCAGCAACGACGCGGCGGGGCGCGGCGGTACCGCCATGACCACCGCGTCCCCCGGAGCGAGCGCGATCTTGTCGTCGCCGAAATTCAATTCGCCTATGCGCTCCGCCGACATCGCGAGCGAGCGCAGCTCGTGTCCGAACTGGACGGTGGCGCCCTTCGATTGCAGCAGCTTGATCGCGGGCTCGACCAGCACCGCGCTCAGGCCTTCGCGCGCGATCAGCGGCCGGCAGGCCTGTCCGCCCGCCAGCAGAGTTTCGCGAACGATCGCGCCGGCAAGCCCGGCGGAGCCTTCGGGCGGATCGACATTGAGCGCCGCCAGCAACAGCGGCTGCACCAGCCGCTGATACAGCGTGCCCTCGCAGGGAATGGTGTCGCCGACCAATTTGTCTTTTCCCGCCCATACCAGCGGAGCCAGCTTCAGATAATCGAGGACACCGGTATCCGGGACGCGGCGGGCCTCGTCGAACACCCAGCTCGGCAACCGGCCGTCGCCGAGATCGAGCTGCCAACGCTGGCCGGTCGAGATGTCGACGAACGGGAATTGCGCGCGCTCCGGCCCGACCAGACCGGCCTCGGTTCCGATCGACTTGGCATAGGCCAGCGCGTGGCGATTGCCTGAAAGCAGCAGATGATTGCCGTTGTCGATGGTGAGGTTGGTCGCCGCATCGAAATAAGAGCGGCAGCGGCCGCCGGCCTGCTGGGTGGCCTCGTGCACGACCACCTTGTAATTGGCGTTGGCCAACCGCACCGCGGCCGACAGCCCGGAAATTCCAGCGCCGATGATATGAACGGTGTTTGACATCAGATGAAAGCGTAACGAAGGATGATGGCGAGCTTGGCCGCCTTGTTGAGCCGCACCTCCGGCCGCGGCAGCGCAAAGCCCCGCGCCACCAGCAGGTCGAGAATCGCCCGATAATATCTCGACATGATGCGCGGCGCCCGCACCACCCGGCGCGGATTGCGCTTCATGATCGCATCGGCCTGATCGAAATGCGACCGGGCCCGGTCCACCAGCGGCGCGCAGACTTTCGGTAGCGCCGGGTCGGCGATCACCTTGTCCGGATCATTGGAGGTAATGCCGGCATGCAGCAGGCCTTCGAGCGGCAGATAGAGCCGGCCGATGCCGGCGTCCTCGTCGATGTCGCGCAGGATATTGGTCAATTGCAGCGCTCGGCCGAGATGATGCGCGAGCAGGATGCCGTCGTCTTCGGCGAGGCCGAACACCCGCACCGACAACCGTCCGACCGCGCTGGCCACCCGGTCGCAGTAAAGGTCCAGGGTCGCCATGTCCGGCGCGCGGATATCCTGCGGGATATCCATCTCCATGCCGTCGATGATGGCGATGAAATCCTCGCGCTTCAGGCCGAAGCGGCGCACCGAGCCGACATAATCCGCGAGCCGCGCCGGCGGCCGTCCCCGATAAAGTGCATCGATATCGTCGCGCCATTGCTGAATGGCGGCCAGACGCACGCCGCGCGGTCCGTCGGAGTCGGCGATGTCGTCGACCTGGCGGCAGAAGCTGTAGATCTGGAACATCGCGTCGCGCTGGTCGCGCGGCAATATCTTCATCGCGGCATAGAACGAACTGCCGGACGCGGCGGAGGCGTAATTCGGATTGGCAGCCACGGTATCCAGCGTCATGCGCCGGCCGCCGGGTTGGAGACAGGGCGGCGCCCGACCGCGCGCCGCGCCATCTCGCTCGCCATGCCGCCCAGACTATGCACAAGCAACTCAGTCGGGCCGAGATGGACATTCTGGCTCAGCGGATCGCGCACCTTGAGCATGCGAACGATCTTGTCGGCGAAACTCTGGATCACCGAGATCTCAAGCCCGAGCCGGAGATCTTTCACTTCGGCGCTGAGCGACCTGCTCTGGTTGAGCAGGCCTTCGGTGCGCACCGCCAACGCATGCAGGCATTGCAGCAGCGGCGCCGGCGCCCGTGCCTCCCCGAGTTGCTCGACCGATGCGCCGGCGGCGGCGAGCGCATCGCGCGGCAGATAGACCCGGTTGAGATCGCGAAAATCCTTGGCGCAATCCTGCAAATGATTGTTGATCTGAAGCCCCGCGCATAACGCGTCGGAGGCCGCCCACGTCGCGGTGTCCTCGCCATGGACGTCAAGCATGAAACGGCCGACGGGCATCGCCGAATAGCGGCAATAATGGATGACTTCGTCCCAGGTCTCGTACCGGAGCTTGGTGACGTCCATGCGGAAGGCGATCAGGACGTCGAGCGCATGACGCGGCGGCATCCCGCGCTCCGCCAGCGCCTCACGCAGCTTGACTGCCTCGGGCTGACTGTCGCCCTTCCCGAGCAATTCGGCTTCGAACAGGTCGAGATAGGCCAGCTTGTCGCGCTCGCTGAGGGTCGCGTGATCGGCGATATCGTCGGCGGTCCGGACGAAATTATAGAACGCCAGAATCAGCGCCCGATGGCGCCGATGAATGATCCACGACGCGACGGGAAAATTCTCGTCACGGTGGGTCTTGCCGGATCGCAGTTCGCTCGCGGTGGTCGTCATCGGCAACGGGGCTACATTCCGAACGGATGGATGGTCGTGGACATAGATCACAGAAATCCGGATCGCTCCGGATGTGCGCCCGGATCACCTGGGCGTCCGAGCGCATCCCGTGTCCGCGCATGCAGACGAAGCGCCGCCCCCATATAGGGGAATACGCCATCAAAACCAATGCCGTCCGCGATCATCCGTAAATCAAGGACGCGTCAGAATTCAAGCCGATGCCGGGTCATCTTGACGGATGACCCGGCCCCGAAAGGGCTTATTGCCCGTGGTCTTTCAGCACCTGATCGCACGCCTTGCTGATTTTGGGGCGATTGTCCTTGAGACAGGCCAGGATGGTGAAATCGCCCTGATCGATCACCGGGCGGCAGAAGCGCTGCACGTCGCGCGAGCAGGCCTCCTGCTCCTGCGGCGTACCACTGCGCGGTTGCTGACCTTGGGCCATCGCAACGCCGGGAATGGAAATCGACAACAGCGAGAGTGCGAGAAAAAACTTGTGCATCGTGTTCCTTCAAAGATACCGCGGAGAGTGCCTGTCCCGGAAAGCGCGGGGCCGAACGGAACAGACTGTCGGATTGGAAACGCCACGAACCGCGGCGAAGACTTACCAGAAGCGCTGGCAAATGCGGCCAAATTTACGGCGTTGGCCCCTCGAATAACCGGCCCCGCGCCGCAACTCAATGACGCTGATAATCACTTGATATTACAGAGCTATTCATCGGGGTTTTTGACCCTTTGGCGATGATCGATAAATCAGGCTGATATCTGAAGGTTTTTTGACACGATGACGCAAAAAATGCCGTTCCGCTGCGCCGGGTTTGTGTATTTTACCGTGATCAATCTCATGGCGGCGGCGGATTGATGCGATCCGAAAGGGCGGCGGAACAGCGGAAGTTTGAACCTAGCACAGCGCGGCGAGACTAAATTTTCGATGCGTCGAGGCGATTCCCGCACGGGGAACCTCACTTTGAAACGGGAAAATTCAACATGAAGCTTTTTGTTTCCGGCCTGTTTGGACATGCCGTGAAGGCCGCCGCTGTCGGCGTCGCGTTGATGCTGTCGATCGCATCGAGCCATGCGCAGTCGGGTCCATTCGCCGGCTTCGACGGGTCGTGGTCCGGCAACGGCACGGTCGCGCTCTCCGACGGCACCGTCGAACACATCCGTTGCAAGGCCGATTACAAGGTCAACGGCACCGGCCTGAACCTGAAGCAGAACCTGCACTGCGCCAGCGACAGCTACAAATTCGACCTCAGCAGCGACGTGACCAGCCAGGGTGACCGGATCTCCGGCAGCTGGAGCGAAGCCAGCCGCAACGTGTTCGGCAATCTGCAGGGCACCGTCGGCGACGGCCAGATCGATGTGTTCGTCGAAGCCTCCGGATTTGCCGCCAACCTGACCATGCGGACCCTCGGCAAGAAGCAGACCGTCCTGATCGAATCCAAGGGCGAAATCCGGGGCGTCAACATCACGATGGTCAAGAGCTGAGCGGAACTATCGGCGCGGCTTCAACCAGTCCCTGAACAAGAAAAGCCCCGGTTCCGGTGAGATCGGAACGGGGGCTTTTTTTGTTTGATTTCAATCCTCAAGCGCGATGACTTCGGGTTCCTGTGTCGGATCAACGACAATCAGGTGCTCCCGGCCGAGCTGGCCTCCTTGGCGTGCCGGCCGGTGCCGCGAATTCGGTCCGACAGGTTGATCAGGAACATCGCGGTCGGCCGCAGGATGAACAGGTCGGCGATCAGCGCCGCAACCATCGCGAAAGCGCTGAGCCAGCCGAACAGCCGGAGCGACGGCAGATCGGAAAACACCGTCACGACCAGGCCGCAGGCCAGCACCACCGTGGTCAGGATCAGCGCCGGGCCGACCAGCACCGTGGCGCGCTCGACCGCAAGTTCCGGACTGACGCCCGGCGTCGTCTCCAACCGCAGCCGGTTGAGGAAATGGATGGTCGCGCTCAGCCCCAGCCCGAACGACACGGTCAATGCCACCACACTGGCGAACTGCAACCCCTCGCCCATCACATAGAGCAGCGTGCCCGACAACACGACCGGGAAGATACCCGGCAGGATGCAGGACAGCATCACCACCACCGAACGGAACGCCAGCCCGATGAAGATCGCAACCAGCCCGAACTCGATGGTCAATCCGCGATTGAGCTTTTCGATCATGTTGGCGCTGTTGCGCGCGGCGATCGCCGACAGGCCGGTGACGGCGATCTCATAACCCGGATGCTTCTCGCGGATCACATTGAGCGCGGTGTCGAGCTTGTCGACCACCGGCAGGATCTGGCTGGAATCGAGATCGGGTACTCGTCCGGACACCACCACGGCATCCTGGTCGGCAGAGATGAAGCGCCGTACCAGATGCTCCGGAATCAGGCTGACATATTCCTTCAGGGTGGCGACATCGTCGCTGCCCGCCTTCTCGGCGAGCCAGCGCCGCAGCGTCTCCAGCGACCAGACATTACCGACGCCCGCCGCGGTTTCCACGGTGGCGTGAACATCGGCGATGGTCTGCAGGGTCTCCGGCGAGTAGAGCGATTGTCCCTTGGGGAGTTCGATCAGCACGTCGATCGGATTGGCGCCGGTCAGTTTGGCGTCGAGCCGGCCCGAAGCCGCCACCGCCTGCTGCTTGTCCGGTACCTGATCGGCCAGACGATAACGCGGCTGCAGATTGGCATAGACCCCACCGAGACCTGCCACAACGAGCAGCGCGATCAGGCTGAACAGGCCGGGCCGGCCGACCATGCGCACGGCGATCCAGTAGCAGAAACTGCGCAAGGCCTGCACGCCGGCGTCCGCGGTCTGGAACTTGACCGCGAACTGCTTTTCGTTGCGCACCAGCAGCACGCCGAACACCGGCACCAGCGACAGCACCGCGATCAGCGCGATGACGGTCGCCGCCAATCCGGCCTCGCCGAATTTGCGAATCAGGTCGGAATCGGAGAATTGCAACGCGATGAACGAGATGCCGGCGGTGCCGTGGGTCAGCACGCAGGCCGGTCCAACCACCAGCACGGCATTCTTGAACGCGGTGTATTTGTCCTGGCCCGCGATCAGCCGGTCTCGGGCGGCAAACGTCAGCTGCATCGAATCCGAGAAACTGATCACCATGATCAGCGGCGTCATCACGTTGAGGAACATGTTGAGGTTGAAATTGGCCCAGCCGAGCGCGCCGAGCGCCAGCAGGATCGCGATCATCGGCGGGAAAGCGGCCACCACCATGAACGATATCTTGCGGAAGAAGATGATCGCGATGACACAGCCGGCCAGGATGCCGAGAATGTTGTAGGTCAACCCGTCGCGCTCGACCGCGTTGCGGATTTCGAGCTGCATCACCGGAACGCCCGACAGTTCCGCGTTCAGACCGCTGCCCTTCAGGTCGTCGGCCATCAGCTTCCGGATGTCGCCGACGGTCTTGCTGAGCTTGCTGCTGGCAACCACGTCGGGTTCGAGCGACAGCACGATCAGCGCCAGGGTGCCGTCCTCGGACAACAGCTTGCCGCGGATGATCTCGTTGCTTTTCACCGTCTCGATGAATTTGTCATAGTCGGCGCCTTGCGGCAGCTCGTTCGGGAACAGCGCCGCCGGCAGCTTGCCGGGCGCCGGCGCCTGCCGCGCGGAAAACAGCGAAATCAGCCCGCGGGTGCCGTCGACCAGTTGCAGATCGGTGACGAGATCGCGCAGCTTCTCGAGATTGTCGCGCGCCAGCAGCGTCTTGCCTTCGACCACCACCAGCACGTCGAATTCGGTGGCCGGGAAGCGCTTGGTTTCAGCCTCGTACTGTTTGTAGTCCTTGGAATTGGAACGAAACAGCTGGCTCAGCGAATCGTCGATCTTGATGCGCTGAATGCCGAAAACGGCGCCAATGATCAGCGCCAGCAGGATGATGCAGGACACCACCGGCGCGCGGACCGCGATCAGGCCGATCTTCTCCAGTCCGAAAGCGATGCTGGTGCCCGTCGGCGGCTGCTCGAGCTTGTCGGCGTGGACCTCACTATCGCTACTTTTCTCAAGCATGACCTGTCCGATCCTCACATCATCTCGGTTGGTATAACGTAAGTTCTCGGGCGCGAATGAGGCCATCAACCGGCCGTGAATTAGTGTCGCTAGCCCTTGAAAACAATGCGAAAAATTCGAGGGTCGGTTTAGCAGGTCGAATGGCCATCTCGCAAGCGCACGCAAGGGGCGAAAATGACCTCAAATCGTCGCTTTACCCGCCTGCCCCACTTCTCCGGCGATGCGCCGCGACGTTCCGCCGCCGCTTTCATCCTTGAGCGCTACTCCGGTGACTTGCCGTGCAGAACCCTCGCGGACGAGCCACGCGATCTTGAAGGCGGCTTCGTCGTAGCCGAGCCCGGCGCCATGGATGTTCGAGACGCAATTGCGCTCCGCGTCTGTTAATCCGATCTCGGGGATTGATGGTGAGGTATGCCCCGAGGCTGTCGGGGGTCGAAAGACCCGGCCGCTCGCCGATCAGCATCACGATCATGTCGGCCCCGAGCATGGCGCCGATCTCGTCGCCCAGCGCCACCCGCGCACCCGAGGCTACCACCGCACGTCCGATGCCAAAGCCGGCGGCCGCCAGATGCGGAACCAACCGTCGTACCAGTTCGACCGCATGGCGGTTGACGGCGGCTGACGACAACCCGTCGCCGACCACGATCGCAAGCCGGCACGGCGCGCCGCTGGTTTCCGACAGGGCTTGTTGTGACGCTTCGTCGAGCTGTCGCCCCAGATCGGGACGACGGAGATAATCCTTGCGGTCGCCGGCCCGGCTTCGCACTTCGGAGGTCGGAAGGCCGAGATCGCCCAACCCCTGCGTCACGGCCGCCGCATCGAAGGCGGCGTGAACGGCATCGCGGGCGCGGGCGTGATCGAGGGTGAAGGCGAGCAGTGCTTCCGTCGGCACGCCGGCGCCGCTTCGCCCGAGTCCGACGCGTGCCGGGGTCAGGTTGCGCAAATCCCGCAGCGTGGGTCCGGGCGGGACGGGAGTGCTCGTCATGTCGTTGCGTTATTCCGCAGGGACGGACGCTTCCTGCAGCTTGAGCGAATAATACGAGGCATTGGTCTGGCCGCCCGAGGCATCGCGCGCGAACTTGATCAGATGATGCGCCACCATTATCGAGGCGATGAGATATTCGATCTCGCCGCGCGCCATGCGCCGGAGCGCGAACTTCCAGAACTCGATCTTGTAATCGCCGAGGATGCCGACCTTCCAGAAGATGTTGCGCAGCATGGTAAGGCCAAGCTTGATATTCTTCCATGACGCCTGCTGCCGCGTGCGCGGCTGAAGCCGCTTGGGATAGGCGTTGCGGATCTGATATTCGTAACGCTGGAACAGCTTGGCAGGCTCGTAGGCGCGGCCCATGCAGGCACGCCAGGTCGCCACGACGTCGTCATAAGGCAGCCGGAAATCGACGTTGGAATCGCGGCTCTCGTCCTCGATCAACCGGCCCTCGCGCTCGAGCCGATCCCACAGCGGCGTCTTCGGCAGCGCCTGCAGCAGATTGATGGTCAGCAACGGGATCTGCGACGCATCGATGAATTCGAGCAGGTGCTGGCCGGTTTCGGGCTTGTCGGTATCGAGGCCGAGGATGATGCCGGACACCACTTCCATGCCGAAACTGTTGAGCGTCTCGATCGCCTCCATGATGGGAACCATCATGTTGTGATCCTTGTGCATCGCCTTCAGCGCCACCGGATCGGGCGTCTCGATGCCGCAGAAGATGGTGCAGAAAAATGCCTCGCGCATTCCGGCCAGGATTTCCGGCCGCTTGGCGATGTTGAGCGTCGCCTCGCAGGAGAAGCGCAGCACATAGCCGGTCTTCTTCTGCCATTCGATCAGATGCGGCAGCAGATCGAGCGCGGCCTTGCGGTTGCCGATGAAATTGTCATCGACGAAATAGACCGATCCCATGATGCCGCATTCGAGCAGCTTGTCGAGTTCGGCGGTGATCTGCTGCGGCGTCTTCAGCCGCGGATTGCGGCCATAGAGCCCCGGGATATCGCAGAACTCGCACTGATAGGGACAGCCGCTGGAATACTGGATGCTGCCGAGGAAATATTTCGGGATCTCGGCGAGTTCATAGGCCGGGATCGGAAACTGCGTCATGTCGAGGCGGTCGGCGGTCTTCAGCACGATCTGCTGTTCGGGGCGCGACGGGTCGCGCGCCAGTCGCGCGATCAGATCATTGGTCGCATCGCCGAGTTCGCCGACATGAAGATAATCGAACGAAGGATAATAATCCGGACAGGCGCTGACCGATGGGCCGCCGATCGCAACGGCCAGATCGTAATCGTGCGCGCGGCGGCAGATGTCGTTCATCTGCTGGCGTTGGATGTGCATGCCGCTGACCAGCACGGCTTCCGCCCATTCGAAATCCTCCGCCGTCGCGGGGCGGATATTTTCGTCGATGAAGCGAACCGGCCAATGTTCGGGAAGATAAGCCGCGATCAGCAACAACCCCTGCGGCGGCATGAAAGCCTGCACGCCGGCTGTCAGCGGATAAGCGTATTCGAAGGTGCCGAACGAGGAGGTGTAACGTGGGAACACGCACAGGATGCGCCGTACGTTGTCTATGCCTTGAGCCCGCATCTAGCTTCCCTTGCGACCACATACTTTAGTGGTTCGCGAACCAACCACGTTCAACGCTGGGCTACAAATTCTTCAACATTGTGGCAGCCAGCAATTCTGTCAGCTATTCCAATTCGCTACAAGCGATTTGGTTGCGCCGGCCGATCACGTTGACGAAGGCCAAGTGTGACAACTCATCGCGTCAGGCAAGCAGCCGGGATGCAAAATCGGGAAGCAGCCCCGCAGCGCCGGCCAGCCGCGCATTGGCATCGGCAAGGCCGGCCCGAATCAGCCAATCGTCGAACTCCGGCGCCCGCTTCAGACCGAAGAGATCGCGGACATAGAGCGCGTCGTGGAACGAGGTCGATTGATAGTTCAGCATGACGTCATCGGCGCCGGGAACCCCCATGATGAAATTGACGCCGGCGGCGGCGAGCAAGGTCAGCAGATTGTCCATGTCGTCCTGGTCGGCTTCGGCATGGTTGGTGTAGCAAATGTCGACACCGAGCGGCAGCCCGAGCAGCTTGCCGCAGAAATGATCTTCCAGCCCGGCGCGGATGATTTCCTTGCCGTCATAGAGATATTCCGGGCCGATGAAGCCGACCACGCTGTTGACCAGTAGCGGATCGAACGCGCGCGCCACCGCGTAGGCGCGCGCTTCCAGGGTCTGCTGGTCGACGCCGTGATGGGCATTGGCCGACAGCGCCGAGCCCTGCCCGGTCTCGAAATACATCACGTTGCTGCCGACGGTGCCGCGCCGCAGCGACAATCCGGCCTGATGCGCCTGTCGTCAACAGCGCCAGATCGACGCCAAAACTGCGGTTGGCGGCTTCGGTGCCCGCGATCGACTGGAACACCAGATCGACCGGCAGCCCCTGCTCGATCAAGCCGAGCGTTGTCGTGACATGGGTCAGGACGCAACTCTGTGTCGGAATCTGCAGCCGCGCGATGATGTCGTCGAGCAACCGCAGCAAGCCGCCGATCACCGCCGGATCGTCGCTGGCCGGATTGATGCCGATGCAGGCATCGCCCGATCCGAGCAGCAAGCCGTCGAGGATCGAGGCGGTGATGCCCCTGGCATCGTCGAAGGGATGGTTTGGCTGCAGCCGCACGCTCATCCGCCCGCGCAGGCCGATGGTGTTGCGAAACCGCGTGATCACCTCGCATTTTTTCGCCACCTGAATCAGATCCTGGTTGCGCATCAGTTTTGACACCGCGGCAGCCATTTCCGGCGTCACGCCGCGCGAGATCTGCCGCAGCGTTTCCGGTGTCGCGGCGTCGGACAGCAGCCAATCGCGGAACGCGCCGACCGTGAGCGAGGATATCGCCGCGAAGGCCTCGGCGTCATGGCTGTCGACGATCAGGCGGGTGACCTCGTCGTCTTCGTAGGGAATGACGGCTTCCTGCAGGAATTGCTTCAACGGCACGTCCGCCAGCGCGATCCGCGCCGCGATCATCTGCTGGGCGCTGTCGGCGGCGACCCCGGCCAGCCGGTCGCCGGAGCGCGGCGGCGTCGCTTTCGCCAACAGGTCGCGCAGATCGCTGAACGCGTAGCTCGTGGCATCGATGGTGCGGCGATATGTCATGGCTATTCCGAGCGACCATCCTGGCGCCGCCGTGGTGCGTGGCTGCGATATGCCCGGTGTCTCACGGTAAGCATGCCGCCCGAAAGCAGTGGTAATGCAGATAGATAGCGCGAACATTTTCCGGGCAGACACGGTGCTCCGGTAATCAAGCACCACACTAAGTAGTTGAAACTACTAGTAATTGTGCACCACCAAGGTTCGCAGATTAAGAGTTTATCCATTCAAGTTCTGCATAATTTTTAGACTACCGAGCCTCCGTGTCTCACGCGAGACCACGTTGCCCCAACAAATATATTTCAATTCTCTATTTCCGTCAGGACTCCCGATGTCCCGCCTTTCGCTTGCCGCCAAACTTTATTCGATTTTTGCATTGGTCGCGGTGCTGGTCGCGGCGATCACGGCTCTGTCCGACTATAATTCGCGCAAGAATGCCGAACTCACGGAAGCCGTCGAGAACGCCAGCCGGGCCGCGCTCAATGTCCAGCGGGTCAACTCGCTGGTCTATGCGGTGGTGATGGAATCCCGCGGCGTCTACATGTCGACCGACGTCGCCGGAGCCAGGAAATTCGGCGAAGGCCTTCTGAAGTTCAACGACCAACTGCTGGACGTCGTCAAGAACTGGCAATCCCTGGTCCAGGCCGACGATGCCGAGCAGTTCGCCATCTTCAAGAAGCGGATCGACCAAGTTCGTCGAATTCCGCAAGGAACTGGTGCGCCGCGGCATCGAGATCGGCCCGGCCGCCGGCCGCGAATGGGGCGATAACGACGCCAACCGCGAAGTGCGCTCCGCGCTCAACAAGGATCTCGAAGCGCTGTCCAGGGTCTATGCCGAACGCGGCAAGCGATTGGCGCTCGACACCGACACCAACCGCCAACTGGCGCTGCTCCTGACCGGCCTCGGCGGTTGTCGCGCTGATCGTGGTCGTGATCGGCGTCCTGATCATCGCCCGCTCGATCGCGCGGCCGCTCTCGGTCATCACCGCGACCATCAAGCAGGTCGCCGACGGCGCCGACAATGTCGAGGTTCCGCATACCGCGCGCGCCGACGAGATCGGCGCGCTGGCGCGCGCGATCCAGATCTTCAAGGAAGCGATGGACCGCAACCGCAACCTCAATTCGCAGGTGCTGGCAGGAATCCGAGGCGCGGGAAGCACGGACCCGGCATATCGAGCGATCGGTCGAAGCCTTCCAGGGCGCCATGGAAGACGTGGTGCGCGCGGTCACCGACAGCGCCTCGTCGATGCGCAATACCGCGCAATCCATCGCCCAGGTAGCGTCGGACGCCAGCGGACAGGCGGTGGTCGCCGCCGGCGCCACCGAGCAGGCCTCCCACAGCGTCAACGCGGTGGCCGGCGCCACCGAAGAATTGTCGGCTTCGGTCGAGGAAATCAGCCGCCAGGTCCGGCAGTCCGCCACCGTCGTCGAGCAGACCGGCCAGCGGACCGACAAGTCGATCAGCGAGATCGAGAGCCTCGCGGCGGCGACCCAGCGCATCGACGGCGTGCTCGCCTTGATCCAGACCATCGCCGAACAGACCAATCTGCTGGCGCTCAACGCCACCATCGAGGCCGCGCGCGCCGGCGAGGCCGGGCGCGGCTTTGCCGTCGTGGCGCATGAGGTCAAGGCGCTGGCCGAGCAGACCGCCAAGGCGACCACCGAAATCGGCCAGAACGTCACGCTGATCCAGACCTCGACCCGCAGCGCGGTCGATGCGGTGCGCGAAATCGGCAGCGCCGTGCGCGACATCAATGACGTCACCTCGAACATCGCCTGCGCCGTCGGGCAACAGGATGCCGCGACCCGCGAGATCTCGGCGAACGCGCAGTCGGCCGCGCAGGGCAACGAGACGCTGGTCGGCAATATCGGCTCGCTCAGCGATGCGATCGAGCGAAACCAGCAAGGCGGCGACGTCGGTGCTGTCGGCTTCGGAAGACCTGACATCGACGGCGGAAATCCTGTCGCGCGAGGTCGATACCTTCTTCCAGAATCTGCGCGCCGCGTAACCGGTTCGCCAAAACGCACGTCACTCCACCAGCACCACGTCGACCGCGACATTGAGCTTCTGCTTGCGCGATCCGACGATGATGCCGTCGACCGGCGAGACGTCGGAAAAATCGCGGCCGACCGCCAGCACGATGTGATCGTTCTCGACCAGGATGTCGTTGGTCGGATCGAAGCCGACCCAGCCGACCTCGCCGCACCACAGCGAAACCCAGGCGTGGGTCGCATCGGCGCCTTGCAGCCGGGGCTTGCCCGGCGGCGGGATGGTGCGCAGATAGCCGCTGACATAAGCGGCCGGCAGACCGAGGCCACGCAGGCCCGCGATCATCACATGCGCAAAATCCTGGCAGACGCCGTGGCGTTTTTCGAACACTTCCGTCAGCGGCGTCGAGATCACGGTCGCTTTCGGATCGTATTTGAACTCGGTGCGGATCCGATGCATCAGATCGACCGCGCCGGCGAGCACACCGGCTTCGGGCGTAAAACTCAAGGCGGCATAGTCGGTGACGGATTGCAGCACCGGCACCAGCGGGCTCGGAAACACGTAACCAACAGGCGATTCCGGACCCAGGCTGGTCGCGGCGAAGGCCGCGTCGCGCACGCTTTCCCAAGCCGGGCTCGGCGCATCGCGGTCCGGCGCCAGACGGGATACCGACACGCGTGACTTGGAATCGACGCGCAAGGTGCGATGCGGCGTCTCGATCAACACGCTCTCGGTACGGGTGCCGAAGAAGTCGCGCCTGACCGCGCGATCCGCCGGTTGCGGCCGGATATCGACGGTGTGCGACACCAATTGCTGGCCATCGCCGCTCAGCGGCTCCAACCGCAGCGAGCAGCGCGCGAAGCTGACCGGACTTTCATAGCTGTAGGTGGTGACGTGACGGATGTCGTAGATCACGCCAGGCCCGTCAATTTCTCGGGCCGGCTCGCATTAGCTCCGTGCGGAAAATAGTGCGACCCGATGGCCTCGGCGAGGCTCAGCAGATCCTGCTCCAGCGCAAACAGCGTTTTGGTGTCGAGCGCCGCAGCCTCGGTCGTCGTCAGCATCGCTTGCAGCGCGACCGCGAGCCGCTGCGGCCGCTCGATCAGGCCATGTTCGCGCAGCGACGGCAGGCTCGCGACATGATCGTGCATGACCGAAACCTGAAACGCCACCGAGCGCGGATTGTAGGGATCGAGCACCACGAGGTCGCGCACCGGCGCCAGCAGCGGCACCAGCAGATAACGCGAGCGATAGGTGATCTGGCAATCGGCCAGGGTCAGCAGAACGTCGAGATCCTCATCGCCGGCATCATCATAGGCGAATTGCCGCGCGAACCGCGCGGTGTTGATGGCGCGTTCGGCGCGACGGCCGAGATCGAGAAAACGCCAGCCGGCGGCGCGGTTCATGTTTTCCTGCGCCAATCCGGCAAAGCTCGCCAGTTCCTGCAGCGTCAATTCGGCGGCGCTGACCACGCCGTCATCATCCTCGACTTCGACCGCGAGCCGTTCCGCCATCTCGGTGATGACCTGCCAGGCATCCGGCGACAATCGCTCGCGCAACGAGGTTGCGGTGCGTTGCGCCGAGCGCACCAGCGACAGTGCCGAGCCGAACTTGTCCGCACTCTGCAACGCCTCGGCGGCGACCTTCGATGGGTTGGCACGGGTCGATTGCGAGGCCGCGCCCCAGGTCGCGAGCAGACGCTGAATGCGCTCCACCGAATGCAGCGCGGTCGATGAAGCCGAGGTTCGGCCGGCATCGCGCATCGGCGTGCCCAGCGCGCGGACCAGCCGCAGGGTCGCCTCGGCGCGTTCGAGATAACGGCCCAGCCAAAACAGATTGTCCGCGGCCCGGCTCGGCAGCACGCCGGCGATGCGACGGATGCGCACGGTATCGACCGCCGGCAGCAAGGTCGAGGCCGACACGGCTTTGTTGGAAACCACCCAGACATCCGCCGATCGCGCGCCATCGCCCATCGAGACCGCGCGTGCGTCGGGCTGATCGGCGATGCGGCAGAAGCCGCCGGGCATGATGGTCCACCCATCGGGCGTTGCCGCCGCGAACACCCGCAGCACGAACGGCCGCGGCGTGATCTTGCCGTTTTCCCACACCGGCGTGGTCGACAGCCGCACCATTTCCTGGCCGACATAATCGATGCCGCGATTGGCGATCGCGCTCTTCAGCCGCGCGCGATCGCTCGCCGACATCTGGCTCGGCAGGACCGGTCCACGGCCGGGAAAGCCCGGCACGCCACTGCCGTAGGCGCCTTCGATCGCGACATGATCGAGCCGCGACAACACTTCCTCGCGCGCGGCGGGCTGACCACACCACCAGGTCGCGATATGCGGCATCTTGAGGTCTTCGCCGAGCAGCCGCTGGCTCAGATTGGGCAGGAAGCCCAACAGCGCGCGGGCCTCCAGCACGCCGGAGCCCGGCATGTTGGCGACCACGACACCGTTTTTGCGCAGCGCGTCGATCAGGCCGGGCACGCCGAGTTGCGACGAGGAATCCAGCTCCAGCGGATCGAGCGAATTGGAGTCGACCCGGCGCAGCAGTACGTCGAGCCGCTTCAGCCCGGCGACGGTGCGGATGTAGACGCGGTCGCCGCTGACAGCAAGGTCGTCGCCCTCGACCAGAAGAAAACCGAGATAGCGCGCCAGGGTAGCGTGCTCGAAATAGGTTTCGCTGAAACTGCCCGGGGTCAGTAATCCGATGCGCGGATCGTCTCGGTCGGCGCCGGCGCGCAGGCTGTCGCGGAAGGCCTCGAAATACGGCGCGACCCGTTCGACATTCATCGACTTGTAGAGATTGGAAAACGCCCGCGACAGCACCAGTCGGTTTTCCAGCGCATAGCCCGCGCCCGACGGCGCCTGGGTGCGATCGCCTAGAACCCACCAGCGGCCATCAGGGCCACGGCCGACATCGGCGGCATAGATATGGAGATAGCGGCCGCCCGGCGGTTTGACGCCGCTGACGGCGCGCAGATATTCCGTGCTGCCGGCGATCGCGGCGGCCGGGATCGCGCCCTCCTTCACCAGCCGTCCCTCGCCGTAGAGGTCGCGCAGCACCATTTCCAGCAAGGTCGCGCGCTGCACGATGCCGGCGGTCAACTGCCGCCAATCGGCGTCGTCGATGATCAGCGGCAGATGGCTCAGCGGCCAGATCCGGTCGGCGCTGTCGCCCGGTGCGCGATAGGTAACGCCGGCCTCGCGCAGATGGCGGTCGGCGGAGGCGAAGCGGCGCTCGACATCGGCCGGGCTCAGCGCGGCAAAGGCATCGAAAAACCGGGTCCAGGCCGCGCGGGGCGCGCCGTCCTGGCCGATATATTCGTCGGGAATGCCGGGCAGCCGGACATAATCGCGCAGCCATTGCGCCATTCGCCGATGACCCGGACGGGCCCTGCTCTCCTGATTGCCGGCTTGTCCCGCCATCCCCATACTCCGCCTACCCCTTTTAATGCAGGAGCGGCGTCCTCAAGTCGAGGGTCAGCGGGAATTCTATTGTGCGTTCCTCGCGTGGCGGATCGACCTTGCCGGGGGTATGGCCGTGCTCGACAAACCGCGCCAGCCGGCGTGCCTCGGCCTCGTAGGAATTGACCGGCTTGGTGTCGTAGCTGCGGCCGCCGGGATGTGCGACATGATAGACGAAGCCGCCCAGCGAGCGGCCATTCCAGGTGTCGACCAGGTCGAAGGTCAGCGGCGCGTGCACCGGGATGGTCGGATGCAGCCCCGAGGCCGGCTGCCAGGCCTTGAAGCGAACCGCGCCGACCGCCTCGCCGGAGCGGCCGGTCTGGGTCATCGGCAACCGGCGACCGTTACAGGTCACGACATGGCGGCCCTCGACAAAGCCCTCGGCCTTGACCTGCAGCCGTTCCACCGATGAATCGACGTAGCGCACGGTGCCGCCGGCCGAGCCTTCCTCGCCCAGCACATGCCAGGGCTCCAGGGCCTGGCGCAATTCGAGGCTGACCCCGCCATAGTTGACCTGCCCGAACGCCGGAAAACGAAACTCGAGCTGGGCCGCGTACCAGTCCGGCGAGAACTCGTAGCCGGATTGCCTGAGTTCGGCGAGCACGCCCAGGAAGTCCTCCCAGAGAAAATGCGGCAGCATGAAGCGGTCGTGCAGCGTGGTGCCCCAGCGCACGAAATTGCCCTGTTGAGGCTCGCGCCACAGTTTTGCAATCAGCGCGCGGATCAACAGTTGCTGCGCCAGCGACATCCGGGGATCGGGCGGCATTTCCAGCGCGCGAAACTCGACCAGTCCAAGCCGCCCGGTCGAGCCGTCGGGCGAATAGAGCTTGTCGATGCAGATCTCGGCGCGGTGAGTGTTGCCCGTGATGTCGACCAGGATGTGCCGGAACAGCCGATCCACCAGCCACAGCGGCGCTTTCACGCCCGGCGCCGGCACATGGGCCAGCGCGATTTCCAGTTCGTAGAGGCCGTCATGGCGCGCTTCGTCGATGCGCGGCGCCTGGCTGGTAGGGCCGATGAACATGCCGGAGAACAGATAGGACAGCGACGGATGACGCTGCCAATACAGCACCAGGCTCTTGAGCAGATCCGGACGGCGCAGGAACGGCGAATCCTGCGGCGTGCTGCCGCCGACCACCACGTGGTTGCCGCCGCCGGTGCCGGTGTGGCGGCCGTCGACCAGAAAGCGGTTGGCGCCGAGCCGGACCTTGGCGGCGTCCTCGTACAAGCCGAAGGTAATACCCACGGACTCGCGCCAGCTCTGCGCGGGCTGGATGTTGATCTCGATCACGCCGGGATCGGGTGTCACCTTGATCACTTCGACCCGCGGGTCGAACGGCGGCGGGTAGCCTTCGACATGCACCTGCATCTGCATCTCTTCGGCAGTCGCCTCCACGGCCGTCACCAGTTCGAAATAGTCCTCGAGTTTTTCCACCGGCGGCATGAAGGCGCAGAGCACGCCGTCGCGAATCTCGATCGACATCGCCGTGCGCACGCCGCCGGACCGGATCTGCTGCTCCTGCACGGTCTGATGCGGCGCGGCTTCCGCCTGCGCGGTGGCGTCGTAAACCGGCAACGCGTCGCGCGGCTCCATCGGATCCTGCTCGACGATGTAGGGATATTCGTCGGCCTCGATGTGCGGCAGGGAAGCGATCGGCAGCCGCAGGCCGAGCGGGGAATCGCCGGGGGTCAGGAACAGATTGCCGCGGCGCAGCTTCCAGCGTTCGCTCTTCCAGCGCGTGGCGGTTTTGCTTGCTTCGGCGTTCCAGCGCTGGATCGGCAGCACGAAGCCTTTGGGCGTGTTGAGGCCCTGATCGAACACCCGCGCCATGCGCGAGCGCTCTTCCGGATCGGACAGCTTGGAATCGCTGGGATCGACATTGTTCGGCAGGCCCGGCTTCCTTCTGGAGCCAGTGGCCGGGGTCCTCGAACGCCGGCAGGATGTATTCGGAATCGACGCCGAGCTTTTGCGCGGCGCCCAACGCGAAACGTTCGGCGTCGGCGATTTCGGCCTTGCGCGGATTTTCGATCTTCGCGATCAGGTCAGGGTTTTTCCAGATCGGGACGCCGTCCTTGCGCCAATACAGTCCGAACGCCCAGCGCGGCAGGCTCTCGCCCGGATACCATTTGCCCTGGCCGTAATGCAGCAGGCCACCGGGCGCAAAGCGCGTGCGCAGCCGCCGGATCAAATCGTCGCCAAGACCACGCTTGGTGGGACCGACCGCGGCCGTGTTCCACTCCGCCGATTCCAGATCGTCGATCGAAACGAATGTCGGTTCGCCGCCCATGGTGAGGCGAACGTCGTCCGCTTTCAGATCGGTATCGACCTGCTCGCCAAGCTTGTCGAGCCGCGCCCAGGCGTCGTCGGAGAACGGCCGGGTGATGCGCGGCGCCTCGCGGATACGCTTGACGCTCATCGCGAAATTGAAATCGACTTCGGCAAACCCGGCGCTGCCGGAGATCGGCGCCGCCGAACGGTAATGCGGCGTCGCCGCCACCGGGATATGGCCCTCGCCGGTCAGCATGCCCGAGGTGACGTCGAAGCCGATCCAGCCCGCGCCGGGCAGATAGACTTCGGCCCAGGCGTGCAGATCGGTGAAATCGTTTTCGACTTCGCGCGGCCCTTCGACCGGATCGATGTCGGGCCGAAGCTGAATCAGATAGCCGGAAACGAAGCGCGCCGCGAGCCCGAGATGGCGGAAGATCTGGATCAGCAGCCACGCCGAATTGCGGCAGGATCCGGAGCCCAGCGCCAACGTCTCCTCCGGCGTCTGGATGCCCGGTTCCATCCGGATCACGTAACTGATTTTCTTTTGTAGTTGCGCGTTGAGGTCGACCAGGAAGTTGACGGTGCTCGGCGCCTCGCGCGGAATGCCGGCGAGAAAAGCCTGGAATTGCGGGCCCTCCTCCTGCGTGACCAGATAAGGCTCGAGTTCGGTCTTCAAATCGTCCGAATATTGAAACGGGAAGCTCGCGACGTCAGGCTCGACGAAGAAGTCGAACGGATTGACGACCGTCATCTGCGCCGAGAAATCGACCTCGATCTTCAGCTCGGTCGCCTTCTCCGGAAATACGAACCGCCCGAGCCAATTGCCCTGCGGATCCTGCTGCCAGTTCACGAAATGGTTCGCCGGAGTCACCTTGAGCGAATAGCTCAGGATCGGCGTGCGGGTATGCGGCGCCGGCCGCAGCCGAATGGTTTGCGGGCCGAGCTCGATCGGACGGTCGTATTTGTAATGCGTGACGTGATTTAAGGCGACGAAGATCGACACAGAGCGGTAACTCCAGCAGCTTTTTTGAGCAGAACACTGGTCCGGGTGTGGATCAAGCACTAACAACGGGCACGGGTTGCCTATGTGAGGGGCGGCTAGTTCCGTCATTTCGGGGCACGCGAAGCGTGAACCCGGGATCTCGAGATTCCGGGTCTGGTCCTTCGGACCATCCCGGAATGACAGATCATCAGACAGGCTTCTTCCTCTCGCCGCGCGATGCGCCCGAGGCTTTGCAAGACTTTCGCCCACAGGGCGTGGGCACGACCCTCGAGAAAGGGCGCGGGGAACGCCGGACGCCCAATGCGTCCGCAGCCTCGTGTGCGCATGGGTAGTGGAAATGCACACGAGTATTCACAGCAGTCGCACCGGCAATCGCCCGGCGTTCCCGCACGCAATGGTTTACGGCTTACTTCGTGCTCGCCCCGGCGATCGGCTTTCTTGTCACCGTCGCCAGCGAAATGGCTTTCGCTGACTTGACGCCGGCACCGAGGCGTCAGGCCCACACGACTTCGCCGTCCGCGATCCGCGCCTTCGTCGAAGCGCCTCCCGCGTCCACCGCATCCCGCCCCGCGTCCGTGACGATCGCGATACGCCCCTCGAGTGGGACGAGACGATGCCGATTTGGAGGTGATTTGCGCTGATGTGGAACCAGAATATTTTTCGCTATGGGGCTGGACGTCGCGACCACACCAAATCTAGCCCGTCGGGCATCGGCTTTCGCGGCCGGCGCGCCGATTATCGCTGACTGAATGCTTCGGCCGGCATCGAAACATCACCCGATGTGTAGCGGCTATGCACGCGCGGAAGTGTCGGCATAAGCAAGACGAACATAAGATAGAGGAATGACGAGCATCAGACAAACAGGCGACGACCCGAGGCCGAAACAGTCGCTGTCCGGCCGCAAGCTTCGCATGCTGTTGTGCTGCGCAGGCGCTCCATTTCTGATCATGCTCGACACCAACATCGTCGCGGTCTCGCTGCCGTCGATCGCGCGCGATCTGCGCGGCGGCTTCACCGACGTCGAGTGGGTCGTCAGCGCCTACATCCTTCCCTTTGCCGCGCTTCTGATGCCCGCCGGCGCCGTGGCCGACCGTCTCGGGCGGCGGCGCATGCTGATAACAGGGTTGTCGATCTTTACCGTGGCGTCGCTGCTTTGCGGGATCGCGCCAAATCTCGCCGTGCTTAATGGCGCGCGGGCGCTGCAGGCCGTCGGCGCCGCCCTGCAGTTGACCTCGTCGCTGGCCGCGATCTCGCATGGTTTCGAGACGCACGAACGCGCGCGCGTGTTCGCGATCTGGGGCACGGTGATGGGCATGGCGCCTCCGCTGGGGCCGATCGTGGGTGGACTGGTGACGTCCTATCTCGGATGGCGGTGGGCCTTCTACATCAACCTGCCGCTCGGCGCCGGGCTGATCGCCCTCGCGATCACGTCGGTCGGGGAATCCCGCGACCCGCAGGCATCACGGCTGGATTATCCCGGCATCATTCTTTTCGGCTCAGGCCTGTTCGGCATCGTCTGGGCCTTGATCGACGCCAACAATGTCGGCTGGGGAAGTTCGCCCACGATCGCCAAGCTCGCGATCGGGGCGGCGTTGCTGGTGGCCTTTGTGTTCGCCGAACGCCTGCATCCGCGACCGATGATCGATCTTACGATCTTCCGCAATTCCACCGTCGTCGGCGCCGCGATCGCGATGCTCGGCTACGCCGCCGCAGCGCAGGTCATGATGACGATTCTGCCGCTTTATCTGCAGGATGCCTTTGATCAATCGCCGGCGACCGCGGGGCTCGCGATGATCCCGTTCGCGCTGCCGCTGCTGATCGGCCCGAGCGTCGGCGGAAAGCTCGCCGCGCGGCTGTCCAGCCGCGCGATCCTCAGCATTGGACTCGCGTTGGTGGCGCTGGGAGATGCCGTGGCCGCGGTCGCGGTGCTGGCCGACCTCGGCTATTGGGCGGCGGCGTTGGGAATGTTGGCCACGGGATCGGGCGCGGGCCTGCTGAACAGCGAGACCGCGAAAGCCCAGATCAGTTCCGTGCCGCCGGAGCGCGCCGGAATGGCGTCCGGCCTGGCGAGTACCACGCGCTTTATCGGCATCATTGCCGGTGTCGCGGGTCTCGGCGCAGTGTTGTCGGTGGTGGCCGAAAACCATCTTCGGCGGCTTGGAATTCCGTTTGCAACAGACCAGGCCATCGACTGGCACGGTTTGAGCCTGCGGATCGTGGGCGGCGATGCGAATGGCGCCTTGTCGGCCCTGCCCGATGCGATACGCGCGCCAATTACCGGCATCATACACAGCAGCGTGGCTGCAGGTTTCGGCGCGGCGTTCGCGCTCGCTGCGCTTGTTGCGGTGGCCGCGAGCGTGGCGAGTTGGCGGCTGATCCGACCGGCCGGCAACGATTGATAGCAGGCGCTTCACTGGCCCGGTCAAGGGTATGACGGCGTCATTCCGGGATGTGCCACTTGGCGCAGGCCCGGAATTGATATTCGCTGCAGGGGTTATGGAATCCGGGTTCACGCTTCGCGTGCCCCGGAATGACACTAACCGCTACATCGTGGCGCCAAGCACCCAGGGGGCGAATTCGGCGCCGCCGAAGTCGAAGCTTTCGCTCTTGGTCGGCTGGCCGGAGGCGGTCTTCAGCATCAGGTCGAAGATGCGCTGGCCGCATTGCTGCACGGTTTCCTCGCCGTCGAGGATGGTGCCGCAATTGACGTCCATGTCGTCTTCCATCCGCTTGTACATCGGCGTGTTGGTCGCGAGTTTGATCGACGGCGCGGGCTTGCAGCCGAACACGCTGCCGCGGCCGGTGGTGAAGCACACCATGTTGGCGCCGCCGGCGACCTGCCCGGTCGCCGCCACCGGGTCGTAGCCGGGCGTGTCCATGAAGACGAAACCCTTTTTCGTGACGGCTTCGGCATAATTGAGCACGTCGACCAGATTGGTGCTGCCGGCCTTCGCCATCGCGCCCAGCGATTTTTCCAGAATGGTGGTGAGACCGCCGGCCTTGTTGCCGGGGCTCGGATTGGCGTTCATCTCGGCGCCCTCGCGCTCGGTGTATTCCTCCCACCAGCGCATCAGGCCGACCAGTTTTTCGCCGACCTCGCGGCTGACCGCGCGGCGGGTCAAGCAGATGCTCGGCGCCGTAGGTTTCGGGCGTTTCCGACAGAATGACCGTGCCGCCATGGCGCACCAGAAGATCGCTCGCCGCACCCAGCGCCGGATTGGCCGAGACGCCCGAATAACCATCCGAGCCGCCGCATTGCAGCGCCACCGTCAATTCGCTGGCCGGCACCGGCTCGCGCTTGACCTTGTTGGCATCGGCAAGCGCTTCGCGCACGAAAGCGACGCCGGCCTCGACCGTCTTGCGGGTGCCGCCGACTTCCTGGATGTCCATCGCGCGCAGACGGCCCGCGAGTTTCTGCTCCTGCATCAGGCCGCCGATCTGATTGACCTCGCAGCCGAGGCCGAGCACCACCACCGCGGAAAAATTCACGTGCCGCGCGTAGCCGCCGAGCGTCCGGCGCAGCAGCGCCAGCGGCTCGTCCTGGGTCATGCCGCAGCCGGTCTTGTGGGTCAGCGCGACCACGCCATCGACATTGGGAAAATCCGCCAGCGGATTATCGCCGGTGAACGGATTCTTCTTGAAGATATCGGCGACCATGCCGGCGACATGCGCGCTGCAATTCACCGAGGTGAGGATGCCGATGTAATTGCGGGTCGCGACGCGGCCGTCGGCGCGGCGGATGCCGTCGAAGGTCGCGGGCAGATCGAAATTCGGCGTCGGCGTGACGTCGACGCCGATAGGCATAATCCTTGGCGAAATCGCCCATGCCGCAGTTCTGGACATGGACATGCTGGCCCGGCGCGATCGGCATGGTGGCAAAGCCGATGATCTGGCCGTAGCGCCGGATCGGCTCGCCCACCGCGATCGGCTTGATCGCCACCTTGTGGCCGGCGGGAATCCGCTCGACCGTGGTGACGCCCTCGGCCACCACCATGCCCGGCGGCAAACTCGAGCGCGCGATCAGCACGCCATCATCGGGATGCAGGCGAATGACGGGTGCTGGGGTCATGGCAGTCTCCTGAGTTAAGTTCGGTGGTTCCGCACGCACTACCTCGTCCTGAGGAGCAGGCGTAGCCTGCGTCTCGAAGGATGGCCGCCAGCGTCGCAATGCCCTCGTGCTTCGAGACGGCCCCGCGGGCCTTCTCAGCATGAGGGCATTGCTCACGGCCTCGTCGCTTACGCCTTGCCGGCCGGATTCCTTGCGGGTCTGGTCGACCTGCATCTTGGCGTAGGTCGCCATCAGGCCGCTTTCGTTCGACAGCGTCACGAGCTTGAAACCCATGTTGATCGCGCGCACCGCGCCGTCGGCGCCGGAGCAGTGGATGCCGGGATAGAAGCCGCGCTTGCCGCATTCCTTGACGATCTTCTCGTAGATCTTGAGGATCTCGGGCTCGTCGCGATCGAGCTTCGGCACCAGGCCGTAGGAGAAGCCGAGATCGGAGGGACCGACATAGACGCCGTTGATGCCTTCGACGTCGAGGATCGATTCCATGTTCTCGACCGCGGTCTTGGTCTCCATCATCGGCAGCAGCACGATCTCGTCGTTGGCGGTCTGCTGATAGGTGCCGGCCGAGCCGTACATGCCGGAGCGGATCGGGCCGTTGGAGCGGGTGCCGCGCGGCGGATATTTGGCAATACTGCACCAGGTTCTCGGCTTCCTGCTTGGTGTTGATCATCGGGCAGATCACGCCATAGGCGCCGCCGTCGAGCACCTTGCCGATGATGCCGGGCTCGTTCCACGGCACGCGAACCATCGGGGTCACCGGATGGCCGTTCATCGCCTGGAAGCATTGCACCATCGACTGGTAATCCTGCACGCCGTGCTGCATGTCGACGGTGACGCTGTCGAAGCCGCATTGCGCGATCACTTCGGCGGAAAAACCCGACGGGATCGCCAGCCAGGCGTTCACCACGGCCTTGCCGGACGCCCATACTTTCTTGACGTTGTTTGCCACTCTCTTGTTCCTTCCCTGTTGGCCGAACCGGCCGTCATTGCGTAGCGCTTTACAGCAACCATGCCGTAGAGCGTCGCGACCGACGCAAGACAGTCCGAATTTCGCAGCTCTGGATTGCTCATCGCACCCGAAATCACGGCGCCGTCGCCCGCTGGATGCTCACTTCGCTGACGCCGACTTCGCGGGCGGTGTTCACTATCGCCGCCCAGGTATCGTCCGGCAAGGGCACGCCGTTTTTGGTGCGCTCGGCGCGCATTTGCCGCCTCCGGATCGCCCGGAATCAGCACCGGATCGACGCCGGCGGCCGGCTTGGTATCCTTGAAATAATTGACATAGCGCGCGATTTCGCCGTCGAAGAAATTGGCGGGATCGACCACTTTCGGATCGATATAGAACGCCAACATGCCGTTGGCGAAGCGCCGGTTCGGCCCGGTGGCGCCGGTGCCGGTCAGCGCGCCGCCGAGCAATTCGCAGATCAGCGCCAGGCCCGAGCCCTTGTGCTCGCCGAAGGCGCGGATCGCGCCCTTGCCCTGGCTGTGATCGCGCGGCCCTTCGGCGGTGTAGCGGGCCGTACAGCACCGCCGGATCTTCGCTCAGATTGCCGTCGAGGTCGATCAGCGCGCCCTTCGGCAGTTTCTTGCCGCCGCGGCTCGCCACCAGCACCTTGCCCTCGGCGACGATCGAGGTGGCGAAATCCAGCACGATCGGCCGCTCGCCCTGGCGCGGAATGCCGACGCAATAAGGCGCGGTCGACAGCCGCCGCTCGACGCCGCCATAGGGCGCCACCAGCACCGAGCCGGCGGCATTGACGAAATGCACCGAGACCAGCCCCTCGGCCGCGGCCATTTCGGCCCAGTCGCCGACCCGGCCGATATGGCCGGCGTTGCGCAGCGCCACCGCGGCCAGCCCCGACGCCTTGCACTTCTCGATGCCGATTTTGACCGCCTGCGGCGTCACGGTCTGGCCGTAGCCGAACTTGCCGTCGACCACCGCCAGCGACGGCGTATCGACCACCAGCTCGCGGTCTGGTTCGGCACCACCGAGCCCATCTTCTTCCAGCGGATATAGACCGGCACCCGGATCACGCCGTGGCTGTCATGGCCGGTGAGATTGGCGGTGGTGAGGTAGGTCGCGATGCGCCGGGCCTCTTCCGGCGACGAGTCCGCATGGGAGAAAACCTCGGCGACGAAATCGATCAGGTTTGCAACTTGAATGGTGACCATGAACGTCAGCTCGCTGTGTTCAGGCGCTGACTTTGGCGTGGCCGCCGAGATAGGCGGCGGCGATGGCTTCGTTGCCCCACAATTCGTCGGGCTTGCCGCCGAGCACGATGCGGCCGGTTTCCAGCACGTAGCCGTGATCGGCGACCGACAATCCCATGCGCGCATTCTGCTCGACCAGCAGCACCGTCGTGTTGCGCCGGATTTCGGAGATGATCTGGAACACCGCCTGCACGATGACGGGCGCGAGGCCGAGCGACGGCTCGTCCAGCAGCAACAGCCGCGGCTTCGCCATCAAGCCGCGCGCGACCGCGACCATCTGCAACTGGCCGCCCGACAGGGTCCAGCCGAGCGACGTCGGAGAACTTGCCGGATGTCCGGAAACAGGTCGAACATCGCGTCGGCTTCGCGCGACAGTTCCGCGCTCGGCGACCCGCCGGTTCGAGGCGCCGAGCATGATGTTTTCCTTGACCGTCAGGCCGGGAAAAACCCGCCGCCCTTCCGGCACGTGCGAGATGCCCATCCGCACGATGGCTTCGGGGCCGAGCCCGGCGATCGACTTGCCGTCGAACAGGATGTCGCCGGCGGCGGGCTTGGCCAGGCCGGAGATCGCGCGCAACGTGGTCGATTTGCCGGCGCCGTTGGCGCCGAGCAGCGTCACCACCTGCCCCTCATCGACGCGTGAGCGAGACGCCGCGCAGCGCTTCGATCTCGCCGTAGCGGACGACCAGATCGCGGATTTCGAGCAGCGCCATTATTCGCTCCCGAGATAGGCGGAGACGACGTCGGGATGGCGCAACACCGCCATCGATTCGCCGTCCGCGATGCGGCGTCCGAAATTGAGCACGGTGATGTGCTGGGCCGCTTCCGACGACCAGCGTCATGTCGTGATCGATGATCAGGATGGTCAGGCCCTGCGCGGCGATCCGCTTGAGCAATTCGTGCAGCTCCAGCTTTTCGGTCGAGTTCAGACCGGCCGCGGGCTCGTCGAGCAGCAGCAGGTCGGATTGGCGGCCAGCGCGCGGGCGATCTCGATCAGGCGCTGGTGGCCGTAGGAGAAGCTCGAGATCAGTTCGTTGGCGCGGCTGCCGAGGCCGACGAAAGTCAGCGCTGCCATCGCGCGCTCGGTCAGCGCGTCGTCGCCGCCCTCGCCGATCATGCGTGTTGCCGGGCCGCTCGGCGCCGATCATCGACGTTTTCCAGCGCCGTCATCGAGCGGAACAGCCGGATGTTCTGGAACGTGCGCCCGAGCCCCGCCGCGGTGCGCAGATGCGGCGGCATGTTGGTGATGTCGGTGCCGTCGAGCAGATCTTGCCGCGGTCGCCTTGTAGAGGCCGGAGAGCACGTTGAGCGTCGTGGTCTTGCCGGAGCCGTTCGGGCCGATCAGCGCATGCACGCCGCCGCGCCTGACCGCGATATCGACGCCATCGACCGCCTTGAGGCCGCCGAAATATTTGGCGAGGCCGTGACCTCCAGCACGATGTCGCCGCCGACGGTCGGCGGGCTTCAGCTGCAACGCCGGCCGGCGGCAGGCGGCGCTTGGCCTTGCTGCGCCAGCGATCGAGCGCCGACGCTGACAAAGCCCCAGATGCCGTCGGGCATGAAGCGGATGATCAGAATGACCGACAGGCCGTAGATCGCGAGATAGAGCCCCGGCACGCTCTTGAGGAAGCGCAGCCATTCCGGGATCAGGATCAACAGGCCGGTGCCGATCGCCGAGCCGATCGGCGACGCCACGCCGCCGAGCAGCGACATCGTCAGGAACACGATCGATTCGGCGAACGAGAACTGATCCGGGCTGACATAGGCAAAGCCGCCGGCGAACAATCCGCCGCGCGAGGCCGCCGAGCACGGCGCAGAGCGCGAACGCGGACACCTTGGTGCGGAACACATCGATGCCGTTGACGCCGGCGGCGAGTTCGTTGTCGCGCACCGCGCGCATCGCGCGGCCGAGCCGGGTATCCGGCAGATGCCAGACGAGATAGCCGACGATCGCCAGCATCGCGACGCAGAACGCCAGATAGCGCCTGCGCCGATCGAAAACAACGCGGGCCGGCCGATGTTGGAAACGCCGTCCGGACCGTGCGTCAGCCGATCGCGTTGATCATACCAGTGTGACGATCTGCTGGAACGAGATCGTCACCATCGCGAGGTAATGTCCGCCGAGCCGCAAGGTCGACATGCCCAGGAA
>CAWJSD010000009.1:0-377770 GCA_963845435.1 uncultured Alphaproteobacteria bacterium | reverse complement strand
TATCCCTCGCCCGCTTCACGCATCGAAAGGGAGAGGCAGCGCTTCTATGCGAGAAACGCCGTTAATACAACGTTAGACCGGTGCACGCGGACGTGTGATGCATTTGTTTTGGGGCACCCGTGCCGACCCACATACCCATGCCGCCAGGCCGGACTGGATCCATCCGGCGCTGATCCGCTTTGCCGATGAATGTAGCGCCACCTTCGGGCGCCTGATCCTGTATGTGGGTGCTCTGGCGCTGCTTGTCATCGCCGGCGTGCATCTGTGGCAGCAACTGCCCGACGCTGAGCCAAGCGCCGCATCGGCCGTGGCAGAGTGGAGCCCCGCAACCCGCTCGCTGCCGGCCTTCGCCGTAAGTCAGCCGGAATTGGTCGGCAAAACAGCAACTTATGATATATTTCGACATCCAGGCGGCGGCCGCAAGGATATCCTCCGCTGGGCCGCGCCCGGCGAAAAACCGGTCGCCGAGCTGGAAATCTACCGTCCAGGCGCCGAATCGAATGCCTCCGCGCCACCAGCCACGCCCATGGAGGCCGCCGGCGTCATCGAGAGCAAGTTCGGTCCGGTAACCCTGCTTCGGATCGCCGCACCCGCAGGCAATACGTCGGCCTGCGTCTACTTCGTCCAGCATCTCGACGCTCAGAGCTTGAACCCGGACCTGAAGATTTCCGGCTGGTCCTGCCAGGGCGACAGCCTGCCGGCCCGGCGCACCGCGATCGGCTGCATTCTGAACCGGCTGACCTTGCTGACCGCCGGAAACGATCCGAAGCTCGCGGACTTGTTCGCCCAAGCCGAACTCAGGCGCGGCGGTTGCAAACCTGGTCCGGAGAGCGTGACCTCGGCGAGCTGGGTCACTGAGACGGAAAACCCGAGGCTTCGCGGCGCCCTGTGAGCCTAACCGACCGGCGGCCGGGCCAAGACGCTGGTTTTGATGCAACTTTTTCGCGGCGCCCGGCATTATTGTGATGCAGTGTGGCCCGATTGACCTTGTGGCTGGTCACTCCCGGCAGTTAAATAACCCCCAAATCGGATATGGCGCGTTGCCGGACCATGAGGACATGATGACCTGGAAATTCCCCGTTGCGAGCAAGCTCGCGGTTTTGCTTGCCGCCTCCGCGGTCGTCGCCCTCAGCTTGGCACCCGCCAGCGCGCAGTCGCCGAAACAGAAGCGCGCGCAACAGCAGTATGACAGGGACGGCCGTCCGGTGTATGGCCCGGGTGGCCCGAATCGCGTCTACCAGCAGGGTCCGCATACCCGCGTTTACGTCACCACGCGCTCCTGGCTCGATGCCGGCGTCGAAGTGCTGCCCGGCGACCGCAAGTTCCAGGACTACGCCTTCCCGCCGGATGTCGGCTATCCGTCGTTCGCGCGCGAAAACAACAATCGCCCGATCGATCGATCGCCGATGAATCCGCCGTCCGACATGGGCGGCTACGACCGGACCTTCCCGCTGTATTGAGCGGCGCGAGCACAATACACAAAAATGCCCGGCTTGGACCGGGCATTTTTTATGTTCATCGGTAGGGTGGGCAAAGGCGCTCTTGCGCCGTGCCCACCCTTCGTGACTTACGAAAGACGGTGGGCACGCTTTCGCTCGTTGAGCTACGGCGGACGGGGTCGCTTTGCCTGCCTACGATCCGCATCGGCATTCGAATATCGAAAACTACGTGCGCGCCTGCAATTCCTTCAGGACCGCCTCGCCCATCTGCGTCGTCGACACCGCCGTGGTGCCTTCCGACTTGATGTCCGCGGTGCGCAGGCCCTTGGCCAGCACCGCGGCGATCGCGGCGTCGAGCTTGTCGGCCAGCGCGCCCATGTCGAACGAATAGCGCAGCGCCATGCCGAACGAGGCGAGCATCGCGATCGGATTGGCGAGGCCCTTGCCGGCGATATCGGGCGCCGAGCCGTGCACCGGCTCGAACAGCGAGCGGCGCTTGTTGGTCTTGGCGTCGACTTCGCCGAGCGAGGCCGACGGCAGCATGCCGAGCGAGCCGGTCAGCATCGCCGCGATATCCGACAGCATGTCGCCGAACAGATTGTCGGTGACGATGACGTCGAACTGCTTCGGCGCCTTGACCAGGTTCATGCCGCCGGAATCGGCGAGCTGATGCTCCAGCGTGACGTCCTTGTATTCGCGGGCGTGAACCTGGGTCACCACCTCGTTCCAGAGCACGCCTGACTTCATCACGTTGCGCTTTTCCATCGAGGTCAGCTTGTTGCGGCGCTTGCGCGCCAGATCGAAGGCGACGCGGGCAATGCGTTCGATTTCGTAGGTGTCGTAGACCTGGGTATCGATGGCGCGCTTCTGGCCATTGCCGAGATCGGTGATGGTTTTCGGCTCGCCGAAATACACCCCGCCGGTCAGCTCGCGCACGATCATGATGTCGAGGCCTTCGACCAGCTCGGGCTTCAGGCTGGAGGCATCGGCCAGCGCCGGGTACACCACCGCCGGGCGCAGATTGGCGAACAGACCGAGATCCTTGCGCAGCCGCAACAGGCCGGCTTCGGGCCGCTGCTCATAGGGCACGCTGTCCCATTTCGGACCGCCGACCGCGCCGAAGATCACGGCATCGGCGGCCTTGGCCTTGGCCATGCAGTCTTCGTTGATGCTGACCTTGTCGGCATCATAGGCCGCGCCGCCGACCAGCCCCTGCTCGGTCTCGAAATGCGCGATGCCTTGCGCATTGAGCCAGTCGATCAGGCGCTTTACTTCCGCCATCACTTCGGGGCCGATCCCGTCGCCGGGCAGCAGCAGCAGTTTATGGGTCGACATGGGAGATCCTCGTGTTCGTCATTTTGGGGTGGCGCGCCGCGCCGAACCCGGAAACCAGAGATGACAGCGCCCGGAGTGCTAAAACGCCCCGGCCGGATTGGCAAGGCGGCACGGTTGGGCGAAAAGCGATGCAGCCTGCACAATCAAGCCCGCCCCAAGACGGACCTCATGATACCAGCCATTCTGTTCGCTTTCGCATCGGCGTCCCTGCTCGGCGCCGGGGTGGTGATGGCGCAATTCGGCCTGCGCACGGTCGAGCCGCTGTCGGGCGCCTCGATCAGCGTGCCTTCGTTCACATTGCTGTTCCTCCTGCTCTCGCCGCTGCTGCTGCATGGCGAACCCGTGGCGTGGCGGGGTTTGCCGATCTTCGCCGCCATCGGGCTGGTATTCCCGGCCATGCTGACCCTGCTGACATTCGCGTCCAACCGGGCGCTGGGTCCCGTCGTCACCAGCACGCTCGGCAATCTGGCCCCGTTATTCGCGGTCGGCATGGCGGTGCTGTTGCTTCATGAGCCGTTGGAGGCCAGGCAGTCCGCGGGACTCGTGATCGCCGTGATCGGCGCCGTCATCATTACCGTGACCCGGCCGCGCGACATCGGCGACTGGCGCAGCTGGTCGCTGCTGCTTCCGCTCGGCGGCGCGCTGGTGCGCGGTGTCACGCCGCCGATCATGAAGCTTGGATTGCAGGTCTGGCCCAGTCCGCTGTGGGCCTGCCTGATCGGCTACGCCACGTCGTCGCTGGTGGTTCTCGCCGTGCAGCGCGTGCGCAAGGGCAGCTTTCGGGTCGAAGGATCGCGGCGCGACCGGCTATGGTTCACCGCCACCGGCATCAGCAACGGGCTCAGCGCGCTGACCCTGTTTTCGGCCGTTCGCAACGGGCCGATCACGCTGGTAGCGCCGCTGCTCGCGATCTATCCGCTGGTCACGCTGCTCTTGACCGCAATCATGCTCCGGCACGTGCCCATCACGCCGCGCATCGTCGCGGGAGCCGTGCTGACGGTCGCCGGCGTGGCGCTGGTGTTGATCGGCTGAAATTTCAGCGCAGCTGAAATCGCCTGTGGAGCGACGGTTCGAGACGGCGCTGGCGCGCCTCCTCACCATGAGGCCGCGCTCTTCAGTACGGACCTCATCCTGAGGAGCGCGCCTTTGCACGCGTCTCGACGGATGGCCACAAAGGAGGGCAGCGGCTCAACTCCCACTAAACGAATTATAACCCTGGTCTTCCCAGTAGCCGCCTTTGTACTCGTTGGTGACTTCCATCGAGATCACGTATTTCGGGTTCTTGAAGCCGAGCTTGGTCGGCACCCTTATTTTCATCGGAAAGCCGTAGGCGCGCGGCAAAATCTCGTCGCCGAACTTGAACGTCATCTGGGTCTGCGGATGCAGTGCGGTCTCCATGTCGAGCGGCGAGTTGTAGCCCTCGGTATCGGCGCACTGGAACCAGCAATATTTCGCGCGGGTATCGGCGCCGACCAGTTTGAGAAAATCGCGCAGCGGCGTGCCGGTCCAGCTACCGATCGCGCTCCAGCCCTCGACGCAGATATGGCGGGTGATCTGCTTGACCTGCGGCAGCTTGTAGAGCTCGTCCAGCGTCCACGACTTCTTGTTGTCGACCAGGCCGCGCACCTCGAGCTTCCATTCCTTGCCGTTGACCTCGGGCGCGTCGTCGAGCTCGTAATAGGCGTTGAACGGAAACGGCTTGGTAATCGCGCTTTCCGGAAAGGTCGGCGCCAGCGCATAGGGATTGAAGATCGCCGCCTGCACCGCATCGTTGAACTTCGAAATCCGCGCCAGCAGGCTGTCCGCCGAAAAACTGTCCGACACGTCGCAGCCGGTCAGCAAGGTCAGCGCGCCGAGGCTGGCGCCGCCGGCGATGAAGCGCCGCCGCGCCGGGTCCGGCAATAGCCTGGCGGCATCCTTGACCAGAAGCTTCTTGTCGACGCCGGGTATCAGCAGCGAGCGCAAGCGTCCCATGACAACTTCTCCCTCAAAAAATTTTCAGCGGCCGATGATCATCGCGCGCAGGCTTTTCGGCACCAGCAGCGCCAGCGCGACATGCACCACCAGGAAGGCGCAGATCAGCGCCATGCAGGTGAAGTGGACATAGCGGGCGATATCGTAACCGCCGAACAATGCGGTGAGATATTGCAACTGCACCGGCTTCCACATCGAAAGCCCCGACAGCACGATCACGATCCCGACCACGATGATCCCGGTGTACAGCAGCTTCTGCACGCTGTTGTATTTGGAGAGATCGTCATGCGACAGCTTGAAGGTCAGCGCAGCCTTGGTATCGGCGATCACGCCCGACGGCGTGATCGGCAGCAGCTTCTTACGGAAGCGGCCGGTGGCAAAACCGAAGGTCAGATAGAACAGGCCGTTGAGCATCAACAGCCACATCGCGGCGAAATGCCAGAGCAAGCCGCCGCCGAGCCAGCCGCCCAGCGTGACCGAGCTGCGAGAACGTGAAGGATTTGAACAGCGGCGAGGCGTTGTAGATCTGCCACCCCGACATGATCATCATCACGATCGCCACCGCGTTGACCCAATGCATGGCGCGAACCCAGGCCGGCTGAATGACCCGGGTGGCGGGCGGGGTGTGATCGTTGCTGACTGCAATCGTCGACATGGCTCTATCCGTCGCTAAGACCGTCGAAGGGGCTTGATACCCGTCTATACGCCGGGAACTGCCATTTCGTTACTGCGATGCGGCCGTTCGAGGCGCGGCCAATTGGCCGCCTTCGTTCACAAAAAAGCGAGCCGGGTTGCCCCGGCTCGCGCGCGTGTCCCGGCGGGGACTGGGAGATCAGGACACGCCTGGTATTACGTCGGCATCAGGACGGTATCGACCACGTGGATCACGCCGTTCGACTGGTTGACGTTCGGGATCGTCACCGTCGAGGAACCGCCCTTGGCGTCGATGATCATCACGGTATTGCCCGAGCGCTTCACGGTGAGTTCTTCGCCCTGAACGGTCTTCAGCTTCTTGCCGTCGGTGAGATCGGACGCCTCAAGCTTGCCCGGCACCACGTGGTAGGTGAGGATCTTGGTCAGGGTCGCCTTGTTCTCGGGCTTCACCAGCGTATCGACGGTACCGGCCGGCAGCTTGCCGAAGGCGGCGTTGGTCGGCGCAAACACCGTGAACGGTCCCTTGCCTTCCAGGGTATCGACCAGGCCGGCGGCCTTTACCGCGGCGACCAGCGTGGTGTGATCCTTCGAATTGACGGCGTTCTGGACGATGTTCTTCGAGGGGAACATCGCGGCGCCGCCGACCATCACGGTCTTCTCGCCGGACATTTCGCTCTTCATTTTGTCTTGCGCGCTAACCGGCGCGACGACGGTGGCCGTGATGGCGAGTGCGCCGAACGCGACCGCCGAAAGCAGTGCAATACGCTTGGACATGGATCGTCTCCCTGAGAATGGATGAATAACCGGCGGGTTCGCCGGAGATCTCGTCAACGACGACGGCGGAGGCTGATGTCCGTCTGCGCCATCGTTGGCCGAGTTACGGGAGGTGTTGGGGCGAGTTTCAGGGAATATATTTTGCCGCAGCATGAAACTAATATCGGCGTGACCCGTTCGCGCGCGATCGCGGTGGGGACGGATTGGAGAACGCGCAATCCGCCCCTCTTATTTCACGAGGCCTTTGCGGCCACCGGCTCACGGCTCGCCGACATCTGCAGGAAGCCTCGGTTGTGGGTCGGGCTGATCAGGATCTCGTTGATGCAGACCCGCGGCGGCATGCCGGCGACGAAAGCGATGGTGCGGCCGAGGTCTTCGGACTGCAGCATCTTGGCCTGCTCTGCTTCTGACGGCACCTGCGGTCGCAGTTTCAGGATCGGGGTCGCCACCTCGCCGGGCGACAGGCAGCAGGCGCGCAGGCCGTTGGCGCATTCATCCATGTTGAAGGAATGGGTCAGCGCCAGCACCGCGTGCTTGGTGGTGGTGTAGGCCGGACCCGGCATCTTCGAGACGTGGCGGCCGGCCCAGGACGCGACGTTGATAATGCAACCGTCCTTCTGCTTGCGCATCGCCGGCAGCACCGCGCGCATGCAATACAGCACGCCATTGAGGTTGATCTCGACCAGCTTGTCCCAGCCTTCCAGTTCCATGTCGGCCCAGCTTCGCTTCGGAACGTTGATGCCGGCACTGTTGACCAGGAGATCGATGCGGCCATGGCTGGCGACAATCTGTTCGGCGACCTTGTTGACGTCGGCCTTCTGGCTGACATCGAGCACGATCGCCTCGGCCTTGCCGCCGCTTTTGATGATCTTGGCCACCACGGCGTCGAGCGCGTCCTTGCGCCGCCCCGAAACCACCACGATCCAGCCATCGGCCGCCAGTGCTTCCGCGCCGGCTTCGCCGATGCCGCTGCCGCCCCCGGTAACCCAGGCCACGCGTTTCCCACTATTTGTCATGCAATCTGTCTCCGTTGCTTTGTGCGGGCCGTTTTTGCTATTGAACGGCCTCAGATTTTACGGCCGATCATTGGCCGTCCGCTCCCTTCGCAATGATGCATGAACGCCCTGCAGAAAACCATCATGAACACCAATCTGTTTTCCCGCCTGTTCGACAACCTCGATAATCCCGACCGCCTCGCGATCGAGATGCTCGACGGCAGCCACATCAGCTACGGCGATCTGATCGCGCGCGCGGGCCAGATCGCCAATGTGCTCGTACAGGCCGGGGTCAAGCCGGGCGACCGCGTTGCAGCGCAAACCGAGAAATCGGTCACGGGCCTGGTGCTGTATCTTGCGACGGTGCGCGCAGGCGCGGTGTATCTGCCGCTCAACACCGCCTACACGCTCAACGAACTCGAATACTTCATCACCGACGCCGAGCCGTCGCTGGTGGTGTGCGATCCGACCAAGGCCGAGGGCATTGCCGCGATCGCCGCCAAGATCAGCGCACGGGTCATGACCCTGGGCGCCGACGGCAAGGGTTCGCTGACCGAGGCCGCCGACAAGGCCAAGCCCGAGTTCACCACGATTGCCCGCGCCAACGACGATCTCGCCGCGATCCTCTACACGTCCGGCACCACCGGCCGCTCCAAGGGCGCGATGCTGACGCATGATAATCTGGCGTCGAATTCGTTCAGCCTGGTGGATTACTGGCGCTTCACCGACAAGGACGTGCTGATCCACGCGCTGCCGATCTACCACACCCACGGCCTGTTCGTGGCGAGCAACGTCACGCTGTTCGCCCGCGCCTCGATGATCTTCCTGCCGAAGTTCGATCCTGAGCTGATCATCAAGCTGATGGCGCGCGCCACCGTGATGATGGGGGTGCCGACCTTCTATACGCGGCTGCTGCAAAGCCCGTCGCTGACCAAGGAAGCCACCAAGCACATGCGGCTGTTCATCTCTGGCTCGGCGCCGCTGCTGGCCGACACCCATCGGGAATGGTCCGCCCGCACCGGTTTTGCCATTCTCGAACGCTACGGCATGACCGAGACCAACATGAACACCTCGAATCCCTATGACGGCGACCGGGTGCCCGGCGCGGTCGGCCGTGCGTTGCCCGGCGTCTCGGTGCGGGTCACCGATCCCGAAACCGGCAAGGAGCTGGCGCCCGACACCATCGGCATGATCGAGGTCAAGGGCTCGAACGTGTTCAAGGGCTATTGGCGGATGCCGGAGAAGACCAAGGCCGAATTCCGCGACGACGGTTTTTTCATCACCGGCGATCTCGGCAAGATCGATCCCGCCGGTTATGTCCATATCCTCGGCCGCGGCAAGGATCTGGTGATCTCAGGCGGCTTCAACGTCTACCCGAAGGAAATCGAGAGCGAGATCGACGCCATGCCCGGCGTGGTCGAATCGGCCGTGATCGGCGTGCCGCATGCGGATTTCGGCGAGGGCGTTACCGCGGTCGTGGTTTGCAACAAGGATGCGGGGGTCGATGAGGCCTCGGTATTGAAGGCGCTCGACGGCCGGCTGGCCAAATTCAAGATGCCGAAGCGGGTGTTCGTGGTCGACGAACTGCCCCGCAACGCCATGGGCAAGGTGCAGAAGAATATCCTGCGCGACACCTACGCGACGATCTACGCCAAGTAGCTGGTCATCGTCCGCACGCCGATACGCGACCGTGCACGGGCGACATCGCTGAATCCTGCTTCAGGTATACCCTCCCGGGGCGCCAGCCTCGCTTGTCAATGCCCACGATTGCAGAGCTCGTAGACGGCACATCCGTAGGTGTGAACCATCATTCGCTCATGGCGATTTTCGCCGTTGCGCTCAGTGTTTCGACTACGTAAATAGAATTCCTCTATTCCGATCCGCACAGGGCCTGCGCAGGTCCGCCAACCGCTAAAAGCAGCCGATGACCGCCAGGATCGAACGTCCGCTTTCGCCCCATATCCAAACCTATCGCTGGACCCTGACGATGGCGCTGTCCATCGTCCATCGCGCCACCGGGATCGCGCTGTATTTCGGAACCCTGCTGCTGGCGTGGTGGCTGATCGCAGCCGCCACCGGGCCCACCGCCTACGCCAATGTGCAGGCTTTTACCGGCAGTTTCATCGGGCGGCTGATCGTGTTCGGCTACACTTGGGCGCTGATGCACCATCTGCTCAGCGGCATCAGGCATTTCGTCTGGGATCTCGGCTATGGCTACAAGGCCAGTGAGCGCGAAGCGACTGACCTGGGGAGCCGCGATCGGCGGCATCTCGCTGACCATCCTGCTCTGGATCATCGCCTACGTGATTGGAGGCGGCCGATGAGCACGCCCAATTCATCCGGCAAATCGATGCGCACGCCGCTCGGGCGGGTGCGCAATCTTGGCGCCTCGCATTCCGGCACCTCGGATTTCTGGCGTCAGCGCCTGACCGCGGTGGCGATGGTGCTGCTGATGGTGCCGGCGATCATCATCGTGATGATGCTGCTCGGCCGCAACCAGGCCGGCGCGGCGCAGATCCTCGGATCGGCGCCGATCGCGATCATCATTTTGCTGTTCATCATCGCCAGCACCTGGCACATGAAGATCGGCATGCAGGTGGTGATCGAGGACTACGTCCATAACGAGATGACCAAGCTCGTCTGCGTGATGGCCAATAATTTCTTTTGCATCGCGGTGGCGCTGGCCTCGATCTACGCGATCCTAAAACTGTCATCGGGAGTGTAATCCATGGCCGAGGGCAACGGAAAAGCGACCAACGGCGCGGCGGGTCCCGCCACCAACGGCAAATCCTATCCGATCGAGGACCACACCTATGATGTGGTCGTGGTCGGCGCCGGCGGCGCCGGTCTGCGCGCCGTGGTCGGCTGCGGCGAGGCCGGCCTGCGCACCGCCTGCATCACCAAGGTTTTCCCGACCCGCTCGCACACGGTCGCGGCACAGGGCGGCATTTCGGCCTCGCTCGGCAACATGCATCCGGACGACTGGCGCTGGCACATGTACGACACCGTCAAGGGGTCGGACTGGCTCGGCGACCAGGACTCGATCGAATACATGGTGCGCAACGCGCCCGACGCGGTCTACGAGCTCGAGCATTGGGGCGTGCCGTTCTCGCGCACCGAAGACGGCAAGATCTACCAGCGCCCGTTCGGCGGCATGACCCTCGACTACGGCAAGGGCCAGGCGCAGCGCACCTGCGCCGCCGCCGACCGCACCGGCCACGCCATGCTGCACACCATGTACGGCCAGGCGCTGCGGCACTCGGCCGAATTCTACATCGAATATTTCGCCATCGACCTGATCATGGACGACCAGGGCACCTGCCGCGGCGTGATCGCGCTCAAGCTCGACGACGGCACGCTGCATCGCTTCCGCGCCCAGACCACCATCCTCGCCACCGGCGGCTATGGCCGCGCCTACGCCTCCTGCACCTCGGCGCACACCTGCACCGGCGACGGCGGCGCCATGGCGCTGCGCGCCGGACTGCCGCTGCAGGACATGGAGTTCGTCCAGTTCCATCCGACCGGCATCTACGGCTCGGGCTGCCTCGTCACCGAAGGCGCGCGCGGCGAAGGCGGCTATCTCGTCAATTCCGAAGGCGAGCGCTTCATGGAGCGCTATGCGCCATCCGCCAAGGATCTCGCCTCGCGCGACGTGGTTTCGCGCGCGATGACGATCGAAATGCGCGAAGGCCGCGGCGTCGGCAAGAAGAAAGACCATATCTTCCTGCACCTCGACCATCTCGATCCCAAGGTGCTGCAGGAACGGCTGCCGGGCATTTCCGGAATCGGCGAAGATCTTCGCCAATGTCGACGTCACCCGCGAGCCGATCCCGATCCTGCCGACCGTGCACTACAACATGGGCGGCATCCCGACCAATTTCCACGCCGAAGTGCTGACCAAGAAGGACGGCGACGACAACGCGATCGTGCCCGGCCTGATGGCGATCGGCGAAGCCGCCTGCGTGTCGGTGCACGGCGCCAACCGGCTCGGCTCCAATTCGCTGATCGACCTCGTGGTGTTCGGCCGCGCCGCGGCGCTGCGTTGCGCCGAAAAGCTGACGCCGAACGGCAAGCAGCCGGAATTGCCGGCGGGCTCGGCCGACAAGGCGCTCGGACGGCTCGATCATTACCGCTACGCGTCCGGCGGCACGCCGACCGCGAAGCTGCGCGACAGCATGCAGCATGTGATGCAGAACAATTGCGCGGTGTTCCGCACCGGCGAGATCCTCAATGAAGGCCAGAACCTGATCCACAAGGTCCATGGCGGCATCGGCGACGTCTCGGTCAGCGACCGCTCGCTGGTGTGGAATTCCGATCTGATCGAGACCCTGGAATTCGACAATCTGATCGTGCAGGCGGTTGTGACGATGGACTCGGCGGCCAACCGCACCGAGAGCCGCGGCGCCCATGCCCGCGAGGATTTCCCGGACCGCGACGACAAGAACTGGATGAAGCACTCGCTGGCCTGGATCGATGGCGGCGGCAAGACCACGATCGATTATCGCCCGGTGCACGACTACACCATGACCAATGACGTTCAGTACATCCCGCCGAAGGCGCGGGTGTACTGATCCCGACAGCGAAGGCTCGAATACATGGTTGAATTCGCACTTCCGAAAAATTCGAAGATCTCGGGCGGCAAGGCCTGGCCGAAGCCGTCGGGCGCCACCGAGACGCGCGAATTCAACATCTATCGCTGGAACCCGGACGACGGCAAAAATCCCAGCGTCGACACCTATCACGTCGACATCCACGATTGCGGCCCGATGGTGCTCGACGGCCTGATCTGGATCAAGAACCACATCGATCCGACCCTGACCTTCCGCCGCTCCTGCCGCGAAGGCGTCTGCGGCTCCTGCGCCATGAACATCGACGGCCAGAACACGCTGGCCTGCACCAAGTCGATGCACGACGTGAAGGACGGCGCGGTCAAGGTCAATCCGCTGCCGCATCAGCCGGTCGTCAAGGACCTGGTGCCGGACCTGACCAACTTCTACGCGCAATACGCCTCGATCGAGCCGTGGCTGAAGACCACCACGCCGACGCCGCAGAAGGAATGGAAGCAGAGCCACGAGGACCGCGAAAAGCTCGACGGCCTCTATGAGTGCATCCTGTGCGCCTGCTGCTCGACCTCGTGCCCGAGCTATTGGTGGAACAGCGAACGCTTCCTCGGCCCCGCCGCGCTGCTGCAGGCCACCCGCTGGGTCAAGGACAGCCGCGACGAAGCCACCGGCGAACGGCTCGACAATCTCGAAGATCCGTTCCGGCTCTATCGCTGCCACACCATCATGAACTGCGCCAAGGCCTGCCCGAAGGGCCTGAACCCCTCCGAGGCGATCGCCGAACTCAAGCTGAAGATGGTCGAGCGGCAGATTTAGGCGACCGCGAGACCGCAGAAACCAGCACGCGGAATCATGGTTCGAGACGGCGCTTCGCGCCTCCTCACCATGAGGCAGGGACACAGCCAGCACCCTCATTCCGACAGTCTGACTGAAAAAGCAGCGCCACCTTCGTGACGCATGGTTCGAGGCGCCGCTTGCGCCGCTCCTCACCATGAGGTCGTAAGAAAAACGAGGACCTCATCCTGAGGAGGCCGCGAAGCGGCCGTCTCGAAGGATGGCCGCACACGTCATCCTTCGAGGTTCGCTGCCTCGCACATCAGGATGACGGCATGACTTCGTCCATCATCCTGCATCATTTCGACCAGTCGTCGTTCTCGGATCGTATCCGGCTTGAAAAACCATGATCCGGTCGTCCGCGAGGTCGTGGTACATTTTCCGCGCGCCGGTTTCTCACGCTGCCCGCTACCCCAAAATCGAGTTCCATTTTCGTCGCGGGCTTTGTGGCCGCGCCCTGATTGCAGTAGGATTCGCTCCGAAGCAGGAGCGTTCGTGCAAACCGAGCAACGCAATTCCCTGAGATTGCTGCAGTGGATGATGGCCGCCTCTCTGGCCCTGCCGTTGGCGCTGTTCGCGTTCGCCTCGGTCGGTCTCCTACCGGTCAACCCTGGACAGCGCCGACCGGGAAATCCAGCGCTCGCTGGACGTCGCCCACGAACATGCGCTGAAAGTGTTCGAAACCATCGACCGCAGCCTGTCGGAAATCAACGAGCTGGTGCGCGGCATTGCTGACGCGGACATCAAGTCGCGCGAGGAAGCCCTGCATCAACGGCTGCTGCGGCTGGCCGAATTCGCTGCCGCAAATGAAATCGGCATGGATCTTCGACGCCCGCGGCAATGCGCTGGTCAACAGCCTTACATTTCCCGCGCCCAATATCGATTTTGCCGACCGAGATTATTTCAAAGCCCACATCGACGGTGACCACGGTATCTTCGTCGGCGATGCGCTGATCCCTCGGACGCCCTACATGGGTGCCTCATTCTTCAGTGTCAGCCGGCGGCGACAGAACGAGGACGGCAGCTTCGCCGGTGTGATCCAGGCCTCGGTGCTTCCCGAATATTTCGAAAATTTCTACGCCCGGATCGGTCGCGAGCCGGGCAGCTTCTTCGCGCTCGGCCTTGCCGACGGCACCGTGCTGGCGCGCTTTCCAGTCTCCGTCCACAGGATCCGGATCGATTCCAACAGTGCGCTCGGACAGACCATTACCGAGTATCCGAAATCCGGCCTGATCACGGCCGTCTCGCCCGGCGACGGCGTCGAGCGCCGGTTCGGCTATCAGCGGCTCGCCGAATATCCCGTTTATGTCAGCGCCGGGCTCGAAACCGAAGCGATCCGCGCGCGATGGCTCTCGACCATGGGCCAGCACCTGATTTTCGGCGTGCCCGCCACCGCGCTGTTGTTTCTGATCCTGCTGCTGGCGTTCCAGCGCACCCAGCATCTGTATGCCGAAGCAGCCAAGCGGCAGGAGGCCGAGGACGCGCTGAAGCACGGCCAGCGGCTGGAAGCCCTGGGCCAGTTGACCGGCGGCGTCGCCCACGACTTCAACAACCTGCTCACGGTGATCAAGGCCTCGGTCGAAATGCTGCGCCGTCCGAACCTGGCGGAGGAACGGCGGCCGCGCTACATCGATGCGATTTCGGATACCGTGACTCGCGCCGCCAAGCTGACCGCGCAGCTGCTCGCGTTCGCGCGCCGGCAAAATCTCAAGCCCCAGGTGTTCAGTGTCGGCCCCTGCGTGACGGCGCTGACCGAAATGATCAAGACCCTGATCGGCTCGCCGGTCGAAATCGTCACGCATTTGCCGGAGCAACCCTGCTTCGTCGACGCGGACGCCAGCCAGTTCGAAACCGCGCTGATCAACATGGCGGTCAATGCCCGCGATGCCATGGCCGGCAAGGGCCGGCTCACCATCACGGTGCGGGCAATGACGGAGATACCCGGTCTCGGTCGCCTCGGACAGCGCGCTCGGTTACATCGCGGTGTGCGATCGCCGATACCGGCGTCGGCATCCCGCCTGAGCAGGTAGCAAAGGTGTTCGAGCCTTTCTTCACCACCAAGGAGGTCGGCCAGGGCACCGGCCTCGGCCTGTCGCAGGTGTTCGGATTCGCCAAACAGTCCGGCGGCGAGGTGACGGTCGATAGCGAAGTCGGTAAAGGCAGCGCGTTCACGCTGTATCTGCCGCGGGTGATCGCCGACGAGCGGCCGCAGCCAGATCACGGCCGATGAGGGCGCGCGGATCGACGGCCACGGCATGTCGGTGCTGGTGGTCGAGGATAATGACGAGGTCGGCGCCTTCGCCACCGGACGCGCTGACCGAACTGGGCTACACGACCACGCTGGTCGGCAACGCCGCCGATGCGCTCGCCGAACTGACCCGGGATGCGCGCCGCTTCGACGTGGTGTTTTCCGACGTGGTGATGCCCGGCATCAGCGGCATTGACCTCGCTCGCGAAATCCGCCGCCGCTATTTCGATCTGCCTGTCGTGCTGACCAGCGGCTACAGCCACGTGCTGGCCCAAAATGGCACCTACGGCTTTGAACTGCTTTCAGAAGCCGTATTCGATCGAGCAATTGGCCCGCGTGCTCAGCAAGGTTGGCCAATGGCGAAGCGCCAGGCGCGGTGCTGCGGAATAGCGCCGGACGGCGCGTTGGACCTGCTGGCAAAATCCGCTATGTAAAGTCTGTTCGCCGCACGTTTCCCCGCGAGGATCTTCTCAACTTGTCACCCCCGCTCCGCCCGCTCACCGTCAACGCGGCCAATGATCCGTCGCCGCCGCCGTTTGGCGCATTCGCGCCGACCACGGCCCAGCAGGCAATTATTTCGCTGACGCAGCGCTCGCGGCTGAAGCGCGGCGCGTTTCGACCGACGATGTCGCGGCTGGTCAATCTGCTGCGCGCGGGTCCGGTCGACGTGCACTACCAGGGCGCGGCGTTCCGGTTCTATCATCAGGCCAGCGCCACCGAGCGCGGCGCGCTGTTCAATCCCGATTACAACATCGAGGAGCTGGATTTCCTCCGCGCGCATACGCCGGTTGGCGGCGTGTTCGTCGATGTCGGCGCCAATGTCGGCACCTATACCATGCCGCTGGCGCGCCATGCCGGCCCGGCCGGCACCGTGATCGCGATCGAGCCGCATCCCATCACGCATGCGCGGTTGGCGTTCAATCGCGCGGCGTCGGACTTTGCCCAGGTGGCGCTGTTCGCGGCCGCGGCCGGCGCCTCCGATGGCGAGTTGATGATCGAGACCGACGGCGACAATCTCGGCGCCAGCCATATCGTGGCCGGCAACGGCTCGGGCAACGCCATCAAGGTGCCGTCGATGCGGTTGCAGCGCATCCTCGGCGATGCCCACGTCGATCATGTCGACGCGCTCAAAATCGATATCGAGGGTTTTGAGGACCGTGTGCTGACCGGCTTCTTCAAGGAAGCGCCCTCCACCCTGTGGCCGCGCGCGGTGGTGATCGAGCATCTGTCGCGTAGCGAATGGCAGGATGACTGCATCGCGGACATGCGTGCGCGCGGTTACGCCGAGACCGGCAAGACCCGCAGCAACACGCTGCTGGTGAGATCGTAGCCACGCATCAGCTTCTCGAGTGCGGCGCGCCTCTCGCGGTTCCATCACACATCGCGGAGGAACATCGCGCCCCCAACGCTGTTATCGCTCCAGAGAAATAAGGAGTTCGCATGAGTAACGACACGTACGCACGACGTCGACCGCACCTGGGAACTGATGAAAAAGATCGGCTTCGCGATGCTGGTCACCCGTGATGGCGACAAGCTTCGCGCCCGGCCGATGAGCGCCTATCTCGAACGCGAAAACAACGCGATTTATTTCCTGACCGACGCGCGCCGTCACAAGGATGAAGAGATCGCACGCAATCCCGGGATTAACCTGTCGTTTGCCGACGCGGGCGATCAAAAGTATGTTTCCGTCACGGGCACCGCCGTGGTCTCCAACGATCGCGCCAAGATCAAGCAGCTTTTTTCGACGCCGGCCAAGGCTTGGTGGGACAGCGCTGAAGATCCGAATATCCGCGTCCTGAAAATCACGCCTGACGATGCAGAGTACTGGGATTCGCCGGGCTCCGTGATCGCGTATGTCAAGATGGCGACCGCCGCGGTAACGGGATCGCGGCCTGAGATCGGCGACAATCGCAAAGTGGCGCTGTAAAAGTGGCGCCGCAAATGCCGATCGAACCTCCCGAAATTCCGCCGGCATCGCCAGGTCATCCGACCGAACCGCCGATGGAAGTCTCCGCCGGGCAATCCGCAGCCGGAAATTTCCCCTCCAATGCGTGAGCCCGGTAAATCGCCGCGACCGGAAGAATTGCCCGGCAACACGCCGGAAGAATTACCGGTGCGCGGTCCGCAGGGGCCACTCACGCCAAATCCTGCGACCGATGCACGCAGCACATCTTAAAACGTTGATTTGAACCCCGCTCCTGAATGCGCAATGAACAGGCGCATGTGCAAGCCCTTGCGCAATCGAAATAAAAAGCCGATGTGCAGGATCGCTCGCCACAATCCGGCCTAATGACTGGCTGTTGATCGCACCGCCGCGGCATCGAAGCTGTCGGCGGTTGAACGTTACTTAATTCACCAGAACCTTTGCGGGGACTCGGATCACCATGACAAAACTTCGTCTCGTGCTGCTCGCCACCACGGCTTTGACGGCCATGCATTTCGCCAGCACGCCTTCGCACGCGCAAATCGCGCCGATGATCATGGCGCAAGGAGGCCCCCAGGGCGAAGTGGGGCCCGATGGAAAGCCGAGGCCCAGAGGCGAGCACGAACAGAAGGGCGCGCCACCGCAAGCTCCAAGGCCGCCGGCCGCACCGCCACCCGCGGCCGCCCCGCAGCGCCCCGCGGCGCCGCCTCCAACCGCAGCCCCTCCCGCGCGCCCGACCCCACCGGCGGCACCGCCTCCCCATGTCGCACCGCCAGCCGCGCCGCCTCCCGCCGCGGCGCCCGCGCGCCCCGCTCCGCCGCCTCCCCCGGCCGCCACACCGGCACCGGCCGCGCCTCGAGCGCCGGCAACGCCGAATGTGACCCCGGCGCCCAACGCGGCGCCGTCAGGTCAACAGCGCGAACGCGAGCGTGAGCGTGAGCGGCCGGCCGGCGCACCGGGTACTCCAGGCGCAACGCCGAACGGCGCAAGGCCCGCGACCCCGGCGGCCCCTGCAGCTACGCCTCAATCTGCACCCGCGACGCCCCCCGGCGCAGTACCTGCTCCTGCCGTAACTGCTCCCGCAGCTCCTGGGGCCCGACCGGCCGTGCCTCCCAATGCCGGCGGACCCGCAACTCCAGTCGCGCCCACCGCGCGGCCGGCCGTATCGCCCAATGCCGGCGGCGTTGCGGCCCCCGCCGCGCCCGCGGCGCAACCTGCCGTGCCTCCAAATGCCGGCGGACCAGCAGCGCCGGGCGGACGGCCGCCGGGCCCTGCAGCCGGTGGCCAGCCTGGACCAGCGGCCGGTGGCCCCGGACAGCGACCGGGTGGACCGGGAGCACCGGGCGGTGCCCGTCCCGCCGCGCCGACCGTGGCCGCACCTCTGCCACCGCCGCCTCCGCCGGCCGCGGCACTGACTCCGATCGCACCCGGCGCCGCCCCACAGGGACCGCGCAATATGGATGCATTCCGGGGTGAACGCCGCGAGACCCAGCAAGGCGGTCGTACCGTCTTCACTGAACCCGGCCGCGTGATCGTGGTTGATCCGAGCGGGCTTTCGATCATCCGCCACGACGAGGACGAGCGCTTCCGCTACGGCGCGCGTGACATTCGGACCGAGCGGGTCGGCAACGACAACCGAACCATCGTGGTGCGTCCGGACGGCAGCCAGATCATCACCGTGGTCGGGCCCGACGGCCAATTGCTACGCCGCGTCCGGCGTGATCCGCAGGGTCGCGAGATCATCATCATCGACAACACCTATCGCGATCCGCGTGCGGTCGGCGGCTTCTATGTCGACCTGCCGCCACCGCAGATTCGTATCCCTTACGACCGCTACATCGTCGATTCCGAAACCGCGCCGCCCGACCTGATTTACGACACCATGGAGGCACCTCCGGTGGAGACCCTCGATCGGCGCTATTCGCTCGATGAAATCCGCTACAGTCCGTCGGTGCGGCAGTTGATGCCGAGCATCGATCTCAACACCATCAACTTCGTCACCGGATCGTGGGAAATTCCGCCGGATCAGGCGGCGCGGTTGCAGGTGATCGCGGACGGCTTGAATCGGGCGATCCAGCGCAACCCGCGCGAGGTGTTCCTGATCGAGGGCCACACCGACGCGGTCGGCAACGACGTCGACAATCTGTCGCTGTCGGACCGTCGCGCCCAATCGGCGGCCGAGTTGCTGACCCAGCAATTCGGCGTGCCGCCGGAGAACCTGACGTCGCAGGGCTACGGTTCGCAATATCTGAAGGAACAGACCAGCGGACCCAGCCGCATCAACCGCCGCGTCACCATCCGCCGCATCACGCCGCTGCTCAACGGTGGCAATGCCTCGCTGCCGCCCCCGCCCCCCGGCACCGCGCCGCCGCGGTAACGCGAATCGCGATCAATGAAAATGGCCGGGAGCGATCCCGGCCATTTTTTTATCCGTCGTTGCGAGCGAAGCGAAGCAATCCAGGGGCCGCACGTACTGGGGCCCTGGCTTGCTTCGTCGCTTCGCTCCTCGCAATGACGAGGAGATGCCTTCCCTCACGAGCTTAGCTTACTTCTCATCGCTCTCGAGCTTGAAGATCTGCGATCCCTCGCCGATCGAGATCAAGCCGCTCTCGGCATACACGCCGAGTTTGGCGCGGGTGTCCTTGATATCGAGGTTGCGCATCGTGAGCTGCCCGATGCGGTCGGCCGGCGTGAACGCCGCGTCTTCCACCTTCTCCATGCTCAGCCGTTCCGGCGCATAGGTCAGGTTCGGGCTCGACGTGTTCAGGATCGAATAGTCGTTGCCGCGACGCAACTCGAGCGTCACTTCGCCGGTGACCGCGCGCGCCACCCAGCGCTGGGCGGTCTCGCGCAGCATCAGGGCCTGCGAATCGAACCACCGGCCCTGATATAGCAAGCGCCCGAGCCGCATGCCGCTGATGCGGTACTGCTCGATGGTGTCTTCGTTATGGATTCCGGTGACGAGGCGCTCATAGGCAATGTGAAGCAACGCCATGCCGGGCGCTTCGTAGATGCCGCGGCTCTTGGCCTCGATGATGCGGTTCTCGATCTGGTCGCTCATGCCGAGGCCATGGCGGCCACCGATCGCGTTCGCTTCTAGGAACAGCGCGACCGGATCGGCAAAGGTCTGGCCGTTCAGCGCGACCGGCTGGCCTTCCGCAAACTGAACCGTGACCCGCTCGGCCTTGACCGCGCAGTCGTCGCGCCAGAACGGCACGCCCATGATCGGATTGACGATCTTGATGCCGCTGTCGAGGCTTTCGAGATCCTTGGCCTCGTGCGTCGCGCCCAGCAGATTGCTGTCGGTGGAGTACGCTTTTTCGGCGCTCATCTTGTAGGCAAAACCGCTCGCGGTCATGAACGCCGACATCTCGGCGCGGCCGCCCAGTTCGTCGATGAACTGCTGGTCGAGCCAGGGCTTGTAGATCCGCAGGCTTGGATTGGTCAGCAGGCCGTAGCGATAGAAGCGCTCGATATCGTTGCCCTTGAAGGTCGAGCCGTCGCCCCAGATGTTGACGCCGTCTTCCTTCATCGCCGAGACCAGCATCGTGCCGGTGACGGCGCGACCGAGCGGCGTGGTGTTGAAATAGGTGATGCCGCCGGTCGAGATGTGGAAGGCGCCGGACTGGATCGCGGCAATGCCTTCGTGGACCAGTTGGGTGCGGCAATCGACCAGGCGGGCCTTTTCGGCGCCGAACTCCATCGCCTTGCGCGGGATCTCGTTGTAATCGGCCTCATCGGGCTGGCCGAGATTGGCGGTATAGGCAAAGACCTTCGCGCCTTTTTGCTTCATCCACAGCAGCGCCGCGCTGGTGTCGAGACCGCCCGAGAAGGCGATGCCGACTTTTTCCCCTTTGGGCAGGCTTTTCAGAATCGTACTCATCGCGCTTCCAATCGGTCGAAATTCGTTAGTGCCGCTCGGGCCTTGGCTGCGCGAATAACAAATTTCGCCGCCAGGGGCACGTCTTTAATGTCGGCAGGCGCCAACAAGTCTTACGCCGTCGGCAGCGGCCCGACATCGCGTCCGCGCCAGCGCTGCCGCAGGCGGTAGCCGGGCCAGGCCAACCGGGTCAGCGCGGCATCGACGCCGTCGTCGGTCAGCCGGGTGCGCGGCCAGCGGTAAATGTAGCCATGGGTGAGCCAGATCACCAGAAATGTCACCAGCCCCGCGGTCGCCACATCGGTGAAGAAATGGCCGCCGAATGCCATCCGCAGCACGCTCGTCGTGATGCCGAACAGCACCGCCGCGGCATAGGCCACCGGCCGCAGCACCGGAGGCGTCAGCGCCGCCGGGGCGATAGTCCAGAACGCGGTCGCGCCTTCGCCGGAGAAGAACGAGCAATTTTTGGCGCAGGTGCCCGCGTGGATCCCACCACGCCACGAATCCCTTGTCGCCGTGGAATTGCGTCACGACCACCGGTCGCGGACGGCCCCAATAGCTCTTGAAGCTGAGATTGGTGAGCACACCGGCCGACAGCAGCAGGGTCAGCAACAGAAACGCGATCGCGCGTCCCGACATCATCAGCCGTCGCTCCGGCCAGATCAGCTTGATCACGAGGGCGGCGATCGACGGCAGTGCCAGCGCCCACGATATCCACATCGCGACGTTACGCGCCAAATCCGCGGTGCTGTTGAGTTTCAGCGGAAACGATCCGGTCGCGGGATCGTAGAACAAGGCCGCAAGCTTGAGATCGAGTTCCGGATAAATCCCGAACAGCAATTCGATCACGAATGCCAGCGTCAGCCCGATGAGGAGTCCGGTCTTATTCATGCGCGAGGTCTGACTGAGGGGTAGCGGGATGAAAATACGGCCGCTCTTCCCCTCTTCCCTCGTGGGAGAGGGTGTCTCGCATCGTCAGATGCGAGACGGGTAAGGGGTAGCCACATAACGAGAGGCTGCCACCCCTCATCCGTCTCGCCGCCGCTCCGCGTCGTCACGCCATCTTCTCCCACAAGAGGAGAAGGGAAAAGGAAGCATCGCCTCTCATATTTGCGGCCTCGATTGCGACGGCAGCGGCGGTAACCGTCGCGGCTCGCGCCAGGCTCCGGCATTGCGGCCGGCGATCATCCAGTACACCACGCCGGCGACGATGCCCGCGCCGGTCATGATTTCGAGATGCCGGCGGACGATGCCGTCAAAATGCAGGGTCGACGGATCGAACGGGATCAGCCCGAGATAGCAGGCAAGCCCGGCCACGCCGCCGCCGACCGCATAGGTCAGCGCGCCTCGGATGTAGAAAGCCTCGGTGATCAACACCACGATCATCGCCGGCAACAGCGCAAACCCGCTGATGAAGATGAACCCGAAACCAATGATGATATTGAGCGCGCCGGAATCGATCGGCCCGGCGCCGAGCTCGCTGAATTCCGGAAACAGCACTGCCACAACCACGATCATCCCCGCCACCAGGCAGGCGGCGGCGAAGCCGAACAGGATGACGATGAGGCGGCCGATCAGTGCCATGCGGTCAAACCATCGATACCGTCATTGCGAGCGGAGCGAAGCAATCCAGGGCAACAAATGCGGCCCTGGATTGCTTCGTCGCTGCGCTCCTCGCAATGACGGTCTGCATCGCACGCCGCACGTTCAATCCGTCATCGCCATCGCGCGCAGCGCCTGGCGCTCGCGGGCGGACAGTTTCTCGGTTTCGGATTTGAGCTGGCCGCAGGCGGCGAGGATGTCGCGGCCGCGCGGGGTGCGCACCGGTGAGGAGTAGCCGGCATTGAATACATATTCGGAGAATTTTTCGATCTGGTCCCAGTCCGAGCATTCGTAGGCCGAGCCCGGCCACGGGTTGAACGGAATGAGGTTGATCTTGGCCGGGATACCCTTCAGCAGCTTGACCAGCAGCTTGGCATCGTCGAGCGAATCGTTGATGCCCTTGAGCATCACGTATTCGAAGGTGATGCGCCGCGCATTCGACGAGCCCGGATAGTCGCGGCATGCCTGCAGCAGTTCGGCGATCGGATATTTGCGATTCAGCGGCACCAGTTCGTCACGCAACTCGTCCCGCACCGCATGCAGGGAAATCGCCAGCATGACGCCGATCTCGTCGCCGGTGCGGGCGATATTCGGCACCACGCCCGAGGTCGACAGCGTGATGCGGCGGCGGGAAATGCCGATGCCTTCATTGTCGGACACGATCAGCAGCGCATCGCGCACCGCATCGAAATTATACAGCGGCTCGCCCATGCCCATCATCACCACATTAGTGACGAGGCGGCTGCCGGTCGGGGTCTCGCGGTCGGCCCAGTCATTAAGGCGATCGCGCGCCACCATGATCTGGCCGACGATTTCGCCCGCGGTCAGATTGCGCACCAGCCGCTGGGTGCCGGTGTGGCAAAACGAGCAATTCAGCGTGCAGCCGACCTGCGATGAAACGCACAGCGTGCCGCGGTCGGTTTCCGGAATATAGACGCATTCGACTTCATGCGCTCGCTCGAGGCTGTCGCCGCTCGGCAGCCGCAGCAGCCATTTGCGGGTGCCGTCATTGGAGACCTGCTCGGCGACCACTTCGGGCCGCGCCACGGTAAAGTGCGCATCGAGCTGCCCGCGCATATCCTTCGAGATGCTGGTCATCTCGTCGAACGCCTGGGCGCCGCGAACATAGATCCAGTGCCACAACTGCGCGATGCGCATCTTGCGCTGCCCGGGCGCGACGCCGATCTCGCCGAGCCGATCGCCGAGTTCGGCGCGCGACAGCCCGACCAGCGACGGCTTGGCCGGCGGCACATAGGTTTCGAGCGCGATCTTTTCGAGCGGCGCGACGGAAGGCAACACGGTCATTTATTCACACGATTGGTAACGGGAATGTAGGGCGGGCAAAGCGGAGCGTGCCCACCAACGACGCCTTAGCGGGCACGGCGCAAGCGCCTTTGCCCACCCTACTATTTCTTATCAAATAAGCCCTTCAGGCCGGGCAAACAACGCCAATTAACGGGCGGTGCTGGTTAATGCCGGCAGTCCTGGGTCACCCGGTCGAGTGCCTGGGCGAGGCCCTTGAGCGAGAACGTATCGGTGGTCTCGGTGCCCTTGGCCGACACGCCCTTGACTACCACGTCGCCCGATTTGCGCATCGCCTCGACCAGATGCTCTTCCTCGGCTGCGTTCTTGATCCAGAGCCCGTCGCCCTGGGTGTACATCGAGTAGCTGGCACCGCCGACTTCCATGGTCGATTCCGACCCCGGCTTCACGGCGTAGCCGATCATGATCGAGACCTCGTTGAAAACTTTTTCCGACGGGCGTGTCGACACGAACGCATAGGCCGGATCGCGCGGGCGATTTGCCGGATTGGTCTTCGACTGGGAAGGCTTGGCGAGCGCGAAGCAGACTTTTTTACCGTTCGGCGCCGCCGCATAGGCGCCCCAGGTGCCGAACTGGCCGAGCAAGGTCGGTTCGGCGCCAACCGCCACGGCCGCAGCCGGCGATGCCGCGGGCTTGGCGTCGGGTTTTGCCACCGCCGGCTTGGCCGCAGCCTTCGGCGACGCGTTTTGCGCGCGCGCGGGGTGTAAACCCCCGCACATCAGCAATGTCGGAACCAAAATCGCTAGGAATTCGCCGCACGGACATAACGAATTCGGTTCCCCCATCATTGTGACGCGAAGATGGCTCGCGCATGCTCGTTGCCGGCCGATCGATAGCGGGGCAACGCCTTTTTGGAAAGGCGGTTAATCCGCATTCACCGGCCCATAGCAAGCTACGGCGACACCCGTACGAATACGGTTCAGCCAGGGCTTTTGGCACGGCCGGCGCGCTGCTGTTCCCATTGCGCGTCGGTCCATTGCAGCAGGTCCTCGGCGCCGGAACTGCGCAGATGCGCGCCGCCATCCTGCACCACCATCTCGCCATTGATGTAGCCGGCGGCATCCGAAATCAGAAAGCTGGCAAGATCAGCCAATTCGTGATGTTCGCCGGCACGGCCGAGCGGGTTTCGCGACGCCCAGTCCTGGTTGCGGGCTTCGGGTCGCAACTGGCCCGAAGCGCCCGGGGTCGGGAACGCGCCCGGCGCGATCGCCACCAGACGAACACCCTTGGGCCCCCATTCTACCGCCAGGCTCTTGGTCATCGCCAAAACCGCCGACTTGGCCATCGCCGAAGGGACCGTGAAGGCGCGCCCGGTGATGGTGGAGGTCGAGAGAATGCTCAGCACCACACCCTTATGTCCGGTATCGATCCAACGCCTCCCGACGCCCAGCGTGCAATACATCGTGCCGTGGAGTGTCGGCGCCAGAATTGCGTCGGCGGCGCGGAACGACATCTGCTCGGTCTGTGCGATGAAGGTGGCGGCGGCGTTGTTGATCAACACGTCGATCGGCGCATCGCGCCAAATTCCGTCCAGCATCGCTTCCACCGCCGCGCCGTCGCGGATGTCGCATCGCGCCACCGCGACCTTGCCGTTGAGCTCGCCGCGCATCGTTTCGGCCGTGGCCTCCAGCAGTTCGAGCCGGCGGCCGCAGATGATCAGTTCGGCACCGAGCTCGACAAAGCGGCGCCCCATCGCCGCTCCAAGCCCGGAACCACCACCGGTGATCAGGATGCGCTTTCCAGCGAGCAAACTTTTTTCAAACATCGTTTGAATCCTCTATACACCGTCATTCCGGACCAGTGCGCAGGCGCTGGATCCGGAATCCGGAGATTATTGTGCGACACACACCGAGATTCCGGGTTCGCGCTGCGCGCGCCCCGGAATGACGTTAGCCGGGCGGTCCTGCTTTCGGGCCTCGTCGAATCAGATTGTAGCCCGGCATCAAATCCGGCAAAAAGCCCTCAGCCTATTCATTGCGTCCTAAAATCAGGTGTGTCCATGAAAGCCATTCTTTGCTCGCAATACTGCCAGCCCGACGATCTCGTTCTGGCCGACGTGCCCGATCCCGTCGCCGGGCCCGGCGAGGCCGTGATCGCGATCAAGGCCGCTGCGCTGAATTTCTTCGACATCCTGATGATCCAGGGCAAATACCAGATCAAGCCGCCATTTCCGTTTTCGCCGGCCGCCGAAGTTGCCGGCGTAATCGAGAGTATCGGCGAAGGCGTGACCGACGTTAAAGTCGGCGACCGCGTGGTGGCGTCGTGCGGACATAATGGCGCCCGCGAGAAGATCGCGCTGCCGGCGAACTCGATCGTAAAAATTCCCGACAATCTGGATTTCGACCGCGCCGCCGGCATCATCATCATCTACGGCACCGCGTTGCATGCGTTGGAAGACCGCGCCAGCCCCAAGCCGGGCGAGACCATGGCGGTGCTCGGCGCGGCCGGCGGCACCGGCCTCGCCGCCTGCGAACTCGCCAAATTGCTCGGCTTGAAGGTGATCGCCTGCGCTTCGTCGGAGGAGAAACTCGAATTCGCCAAGGCGCACGGCGCCGAGCTTGGGCTGAATTACGCCAAGGACGATCTCAAGGAAGGCCTGCGCAAACTCACCGGCGGCAAGGGCGTCGACATCATCTTCGATCCGGTCGGCGGCAGCTATGCCGAGGCGGCGTTGCGGTCGATCGCGTGGGAAGGCCGCTTCCTGGTAATCGGATTCGCGGCCGGCGAGATTCCGAAGATGCCGCTCAATCTCGCTTTGCTGAAAGGCTGCGATATCCGCGGCGTGTTCTGGGGCGCGTGGGCGCGAACCAACCCGGAAAAGAACCGCGCCAATTTGGAAAAGCTCGTGAAGTGGACGGCGGAAGGCAAGATCTCATCCCATGTCGATCGCACCTTTCCATTGGCGCAAACCGCCGATGCCTTGAAGGTGCTGGCCGGGCGGCAGGCGATGGGCAAGGTGATCCTCCATCCCTGATCGCCGCGATTTCTGCACTCGCGAGATGACGTGGCGCGCACCAACTTCGCGTCATGATTAACCGTAATCCGAAAAATCACCCAGTACCGCCACAATCAAACCCAAATATTTCCCAAATCATGCCGGTTAGCGTCGTTTTTTAGGCAGATTCGACGTGCGATCTATGCGTGTGGTGGGGCTACTCTTGGATAAGCAAAACAAGTCATAAATGTTCCGAGGACTGCCCACATTTGTTTTTGTGTAGTGGGGAAGTGTCATGATGGAGCCGACGAGATACGTTCGGACGAATAACCAGGCGGCAGACAACGGGTTTGATCGAGGCGTTCACGATTCCGGCCACGCATCGACCCGTTACGGGCAATCGCGCGCGGCCGAAAAGTCGGGTTATCCGCTCGAAGAGAACCTTCCGATTTTCCTGTCCGCGTCCGAAGAAGAAACCCACGCGGCTGAGTTGCAGGACAATTGGAGCTACGACGACCGTGCACAGGACGCATGGCCGCCGGAGAGCGCCTTGCCGCACAACGCCCTGCAACACAAAGCTCTGCAACAGGCCGATTGGCAGCACAGCGGCTACGAACAGGATCCCTGGGAGCAGGAGACCTGGGAAACACAGCGCCGCAAGGGATCGATCGCGCGGACCATCGTGAAATTCGTTTTCGTGACCGCGACCGTGGCGGGAGCGGTGTTCGCGGCGTTCAATTATCAGGGCAAACATGCCTTGATCGCGGATGCCAGCGCGTCGCTCTCGGCGGTCTTGCCGGCTCTTCCCGGCGCCAAGACCGCCGCGCCGCGGCCGACGGTCCAGGCTGCCGTCGAACCGCCTCGAACGGAGACGAACCCGGCATCCGCGCCGTCGCGCCAGGCCATCGCCAACGCATTCCAGACCGCGCTGCAGACCCAGCCGGCAATCCAGCAGCCCCAGCCGGTCATTCAGCCGCCGGCGATCGTGCAACAGCCGGCGATCGCGCCGCCGGCAGCGGCCGCCCGCAGCATCGACCCCGACGAACTCGCGGCATTGCTGAAGCGGGCACAGTCGATGATGGATATCGGTGACATCGCGTCGGCGCGTTTGTTGCTGGAGCGCGCCGCGGGTGCGCGCGATGCCAAGGCGGCATTGCTTCTGGCGCAAACCTATGATCCCGCGGTGCTCGGTGCGATCGACCTGCGAACCATCACCGCCGACCCGGCGACGGCGCGGCTCTGGTACCAAAAGGCGGCCGAGTTCGGCTCCGAAGAAGCAAGAAACCGCCTAGCCCAGATGACTAACTGATCTTCAAGCGATCCAGGGGACACTCAATGCGACGTTGGTTAGGGTTGGCGGCATTCTGCGCCGTGATGTTGACGTTCGGCCTGGTGGCAAAGGCTGCAGAAACCGAAACCGATCCCGCCAAAGTCAGCGACAGCCTCAAGGCGATCTTCCAGTTCGGCTCGGCGTCCACCAAGCAGGCGCTCAACGCCAACACCGTGACGCTGATCTCGGGTACGATCGGCGGCACCTATGTGCAGTTCGGCGCCGACCTCGCCTCCGTGCTCGATGACGGCAACAAGCTGCGCGTGCTCCCGATCGTCGGCCGTGGCTCGGTGCAAAGCGTTGCCGACATCCTGTTCCTGCAAGGCGTCGACCTCGGGATCGTGCGCGCCGATACGCTCGACTATCTCGAGAAAAAGGGGTTCGCCAAGGACATCAAGCGGCAGTTCACCTACATCACCAAGCTCTACAATGAAGAGATGCACGTCATCGCGTCGAAGTCGGTCCACAATCTCAAGGAACTCGACGGCAAGACCATCAGCGTCGACTTGCCCGATGGCAGCACCTTCGTCACCTGCCTCGGCGTGTTCGAGCGGCTCGGAATGCACCCCAACGTGGTCTATATCGAACAGCGGATCGCGATGGAGAAGATGCGCAAGGGCGAAATCGACGCCGTGATCGTGGTCGGCGGCAAGCCTTATAAATCCGTCAGCAACTTCAACGATCCCCGATTTCACATGGTCACGGTGGACTATTCCAAGCCGCTGCAGGCCGACTATCTGCCGGCGACTTTGACGGCCGCCGATTATCCCAACTTGATCTCGAAGGAAGAAGGAACGGTCGATACCATCGCGGTGCCCGCGGTGCTCGCGGCCTATAACTGGGCCCCGAACACCGATCGCTATCGCAAGCTCGCGGTGTTCGTCGATTCGTTCTTCACCAAATTCCCGCAATTCCAGAACCCGCCGTTCCATCCAAAATGGAAGGAAGTCTCGCTGGCCGCGCCGCTCGCCGGCTGGCAGCGATTTCCAGCCGCCAAGGCGTGGCTCGACCAGCACAACATCAACCCGGTCGGGCGCGATAAATTCGACGAATTCCTCAAGCAAAGTCAGGCGGCCGGCAGACCGGTGCAATCGGACACCGACAGGGAAGCGCTGTTCAAGCAATTCCAGACCTGGCAAGCCGAACAGGCCAAGGCCCAGGTGCGGCCGGCGCCGGCACCAGCAAGCACGCGATAGCTTGGCAGCGACGATGGTGATCGTCGTCAGCAGGCTGACGACCTCGCGGGGCTGACACCCGTCGTTGTCACGCCTGCGGCGGGGTCTCCGCCTCGCCCAGCCCGCGCTTGAGCACGGCACGGGCCGCTTCGCGATGTTCCGGCGTGATGTGGCTCGCCACCATCCTGATCGCAGTGGCGAGTACCGCGGCATCGTCGGTGAAGCCAAGCACCGGCAGCATGTCCGGAACGAAATCGAACGGCAGTACGAAATAAGCCAGCGCGCCGAGCAGCGCGGCTTGCACATGACGCGGCGTCTGCCGATCGAAGGCGCAATAATAGGCCGCCAGCAGATCTTCGGCGAACGGCAGCCGTGCCACTACGCGCTTGAACTTGACCCAGAACCGTTTGCGCAAGCTTTCGCGGTCGTTGGCGAGCTTTGCGACGGCTTCGAGATCAGCCGGATCGAAATCCATGGTGTGGTCGCTTGCCATCGCCTGACGCCCGGCTGTTGACGCCCGCGAAAAATCCCGCGGCGTCCTGTTCAAAATTGGTGATGTCACGCCATCGTTACAAGATCGCGGAACTCGTCAGGCGACGCCGAGCTGGGCTGCGATCCTGTTCATCGCCTTGGCGAGATCGACGTCGAGACTGGTGACGCCGCCGGCGTCGTGGGTCGAAAGTACCACTTCCACCGTCTTGTAGACGTTGCGCCACTCCGGATGATGGTCGCGTTTTTCCGCGACCAGCGCGGCGCGGGTCATGAAGCCGAAGGCCTCGTTGAAATCCTTGAACTCGAAGGTGCGACCAATCGCCTCGCGGCCCGAGACATCAGTCCAGCCGGAGAGGTCCTTCAACGCCTGTTTTCGCGCTTCCGCCGACAGCCGTTCCGCCATGATCGCCTCCCGTCTTGCCTGATGACCCACCTTAACACCGCAAGGCCTGGCAAGGATCCCTGATTAAATCCTGAAAAAGGCACCCGGGAACCATTCCCTGGCCGGTAACCATGACGCAGATGTAATCCGACGAAGGCGCGGAAACTTGCTACACTTCGCGACGTATTTTGGTCGCATCCATTAAATCGATCCCGACGGCAGCTTCTTAAGGCAAATCGCAAGGCACTTGCCATTCGATGACCGAAGGTTCTGAGCTCCAGGGGATCTCCATATCCTCGCCGCCACGTCCGGCGCGACGGCAGATGACTTTTGTCATGCTGGCGGGGATTCTGGCTGTGATCGGCACCCTGGCCGGAGCTTATTACTTCGCGACCCGGACCGTGATCCTGCGGATCGCGGTCGGTCCTGCCGGCAGCGACGACGTCAAGCTGGTGCAGGCGCTGACCCAGGGGTTTACGCAGTCGCACGGTCATATTCGCCTCCGCCCGGTACAGACAGACGGCGCCTCCGCGAGCGCGGAGGCCCTGGCCGACAACAAGGTCGATCTCGCCGTCATCCGCGGCGATCTCGATGTCCCGAAGAATGCGCAGGCCGTCGCAACGTTGCGCAAGAATGTCGTGGTGCTGTGGGTGGCCCCGGCCGGCAAGGGTAAGGGCAAAAAGGCCGCCCCAAAGATTACCAAGATCGCGCAGCTTGCCGGCCGCCGCATCGCCGTGGTCGGGCGAACACCCGCCAATATCGCTCTGCTCAAGGTGATCCTCCAGCAATATGGCGTCGATCCCGCCAAGGTCGACATCGTGCAGTTTCCAGTCACCGAGATCGCGGACGCCATCAAGAACCAGAAAGCGGACGCCTATCTCGCCGCCGGGCCGATCAACAGCAAGATCACCTCGGACGCCATCGCCGCCTCGGCCCATGACGGCGGCACGCCGACATTCCTCGCGATCAATTCGGCGGAAGCGATCGCGCAGAATCATCCCAACTACGAGGCCTCGGAAATCCCCGCCGGCGCCTTCGGCGGCTCGCCCGACCGGCCCGACGATGAAGTGAAGACCATCAGCTTCTCGCATCACATCGTGGCGCGCAAGGATCTGTCGGAAGCGATCATCGCCGCCTTCACCCGGCAATTATTCGCGATCCGGCAAAACCTGATGGCCGAATTCCCGTCGGCCGCGAAAATCGAGACCCCCGATACCGACAAGGACGCCGCAATCCCGGTGCATCCAGGCGCCGCCGCCTTCGTCGACGGCGAGGAGAAAACCTTCCTCGACCGCTACAGCGATTACATCTGGTGGGGCCTGATGGGATTCTCGGCGATGGGCTCGGCCGGCGCCTGGTTCGCGGGCTTTCTGAAACGGGACGAGCGCAGCAATAATTCATCGCTGCGCGAGCGGCTGCTGGACATGCTGGTGGTAGCGCGGCGTTGTGACTCGACCGAAGAGCTCGACCAGATGCAAGCCGAAGCCGACGATATCCTGCGCACCACACTGCAATGTTTCGAGAATGGCGCGATTGAAGAAGGCGCGCTGACCGCGTTCAACATCGCGATCGAGCAGTTCCACAACGCCGTCGCCGACCGCAAGACGCTGTTGATGAGCATGCCGCAAAACCTGCAGCGCGCTGGCGCGCAGTTCCGGGCTACCGGTACGCTGTAGACGGGGCATCTCTGTAATCCATCCGTCATAGAACCTTTCTAGGTCTGTCAGCGCCTGTACCGATGCTGTCGGTGCGCTCAAGCGTGATCCGGAAGGTGGATGCCGGTTTTCCGAAGAGGTCACGCTCCAACGGAGGCTCTCCATGAAGCTGAAGATTTCACGCCGTCGTTTTCTGTCGACGGTTGCGGCCACCGGCGTCGGTACGCTCGCCATGCCCTATCTCAGTCGCGCCGCCGACCGGCCGCTGCTGACCCACGGCGTACAATCCGGCGACACGGGGATGGATGGTGGCGTGGTGTGGGCGCGCGCCGACCGGCCGTCGCAAATGATGGTCGAGGTCGCCACCACCAAATCCTTTGCCAATGCCCGGGCGCTGCCACCGATCGCGGCACTGCCGGAAACCGACTTCACCGCCAAGATGCTGCTGGAAAATCTGCCGGGCGGGCAGGAGATCTTTTATCGCATCAAATTTCGCGACCTGTCGCATCCCGACGTTTCCAGCGAGCCGGCGGTCGGACGCTTCCGCACGGCGCCGTCAGACCGGCGCGATGTCAGCTTCGTATGGGGCGGTGACGTCGGTGGACAGGGCTGGGGCATCAACCCTGACGATGGCGGCATGGCCACCTACGCCGCGATGCTCAAGCACCGGCCGGATTTCCTGCTGCATTCCGGCGACACCATCTATGCCGATGGCATCTTCAAGGACGAGGTGAAACTTCCTGACGGCAAGACCTGGAAGAACATCATGATTCCGGAAAAGGTCAAGGTTGCCGAGACGCTCGACGAATACCGCGCCGCGCACAAATATAACATGCTCGACAACAACGTCCGTGCCTTCAATGCCGAAGTGCCGATCTTCGTGCAGTGGGACGACCACGAGGTCACCAACAACTGGTCAATCTCCAAGCAGCTCCCCGATGCCTACAAGGTCCGCGACATCCGCCTGCTGGCCGCGCGCGCGTCCCGCGCCTTCCACGAAATGTATCCGATGCGGGAGAGCATCGTCGAACCCGGCCGGGTCTATCGCACCTTGAATTACGGACCGCTGCTCGACGTGTTCATGCTCGACGAGCGCAGCTATCGCGGCGGCAACGGCCCCAACCAGCAGACCAGCTACGGCCCCGATGCGTATTTCATCGGTCCGGATCAACTCGCGTGGCTGAAGCGCGCGCTATTGAACTCGCGCGCCACCTGGAAGGTGATCGCTTCCGACATGCCGCTCAGCCTGGTGGTGTGGGATGATGCAGCCAACAAAAAAGGTTCGGAGGCCTTTGCACAAGGCGACGGCCCGCCGCGTGGCCGCGAACTCGAGATCGCCGACATCCTGCGCTTCATCAAGACCTCGGGTGTCACCAACACGGTGTGGCTGACCGCCGACGTGCATTACACCGCGGCGCATTACTACGACCCCAACAAGGCGCAATTCCAGGAATTCGATCCGTTTTGGGAGTTCGTCTCCGGCCCGTTCAATGCCGGTACCTTCGGGCCGAACGAACTCGACAACACGTTCGGCCCCGAAGTGCGGTTCGTCAAAGCGCCTGACGCCGACAAGCAGAACCTGCCGCCCTCGGCCGGCATGCAGTTTTTTGGTCACGTCAAGATCGACGGTTCGACCGGCCAGATGGTCGTCACCCTGCGCGACCGCGCCGATGTCGCGCTGTGGTCGACCACGCTGGATCCGAAACTGGGATAGCTGGGAGAGCCTCGTGCCCCGGATGCTGCGGCACTACGCGCCGCACCGCGTCCGGGACACGATGTAAATGCGCTAGGCAGCGCCGCCGCCATCCCGTTTCAGCACCGCTTCGAGCGCCTCCGTCGAACACGGTTTCGGCAGCCGCGGCCGGTCGGAAAACTCGGCGGGCACGACGACCTTGGCGGCATAGCCGGTGACGAACGCGAACGGAATGTTCAGCTCCGCCAGGCGCTCGGCGATCGCAAAACTCTTTTCACGGACCAGGCCGACATCGAGCAGCGCGAAATCCGGCGCCCGATCGTCGATCATTTTCAGCGCCCGTGCCACGCTGGCGGCGGTGCGGACGGCTTTGACCCCGAGACCCATGATGGTGTCCTCGAAATCGAGCGCGATGATCGGATCATCTTCGACCAACAGCAGGTCTTGGGGGAAGGCAGGCATGCCGGGAGGGGCGGGTTCCATGGATCTCGCTGGGTAAGTTGGGCCAGTTCTGACAGAGGTGCCGGTGACGACACCGGTCGGCGAGGACCGAAGCTTCCCCCACGGTTCCCGAATTGAAACCACCACACCCCTTGTTCGTTGTCTGTCCACTTGTGCACATAGCAAACCGCGAAGATCGGCTATCGTCTCCGGGAACAGGGGAATTTTTGACAATGCCAGCGCCTCAACGCGCCGCGGATCGCGGCAGCGACCGGCCCTACAACAATCTGCTGCGGCGCCTGAGCGCCGACGATTATGCGTTGATCTCAGCGCATCTGGTGGCCGAAGACGTCGCCGCCAACGAGCTGCTTTACAATCCCGGCGATGACGTCGGCATCGTGCATTTTCCGTGCGGCCCCAGTCTGGCAACCTTCATGGTGACCAACGAGGACGGTCGCGACGTCGAGACCATCCTGGTCGGGCGCGAGGGTGCAGTCGGCGGCATCGTCAGCGAAGGTTACCTCCCGGCCTATACCCGCATCGTGGTCAAGTTCGGCGGCCCCTTCGTTCGGCTTCAGGTCTCCAAGCTGGAAGCCGCCAAAGCCAAATCGCGCACCTTGCGCAACGTGTTCGCGCGCTACGCCGACTGCATGCTGTCGCAGATTTTTCAGTCGACCGCTTGCAACGCGATCCATTCCATCGAGCAGCGCACCGCCAAATGGATCATCTCGGCGATGGAGCGCACCGACGGCGACAACGTCGTGCCGCTGACCCATGAGCAATTGGCGACGCTGCTCGGTGTCGGCCGCAGCTATGCCAGCCGCGTCATCCAGGTATTCAAGGCAGAAGGCGTGCTGGAAACGAGGCGTGGCTCGATCCTGGTGCACAACCTCGAGGGTCTCAAGATGAGATCATGCCTCTGCAACGAGTCCGTCAAGAACCATTTCGAGGAAGTATTGCGCGGGGTCTATCCGACCGAGGAAAAAATAGCCGGCTAGGCCTGCGCCAGTCTCGCGTTGCCGGGCCGAACTGCATTATCATCGCCGCCATGAGCGGGGCGGCCCTTCACACTATCTTCGACATCGCCGCGTGGCTGGCGGCGGCTGCCGCTGGCTGGTGGCTGCAGCGGATGCTGCGTGTTCAGCCCGACGCGCCATCCTTCCCGGCGCAGTCGTTTGAACTGCCGTATCTTGCCGCATTGCTGTTCGGCGCCGGCATCGGCGCATATCTGTTCGGTACGCTGAACCTGTGGCTATCAGGGATGCCGGGCATTGCGCGCTCGGTCGAAGGCGCGCTGGCCGGTGGCATTGTTGCCATCGAACTCTACAAATCGCGGGCCGGCATCACCACGCGCACCGGCGCGCGCTTTGCGTTGCCGCTCGCGGTCGGCATCGCGGTCGGACGGCTCGGCTGCTATTACGCCGGCCTCGATGACTTCACCTATGGCACGCCCACCGACCTGCCCTGGGGCCACGATTTCGGCGACGGCATCGCACGCCACCCGGTGCAGCTGTACGAAAGCCTGGCAATGGCGGCATTCGCGGCGTTTTATGTCTGGGCGGTGCTGTCGCGTCACAGCTTCGTCGTGATCAATGGCTTCTATCTTGCGCTGGCCTATTACGGCTTGCAGCGATTCATCTGGGAATTCATCAAGCCCTATGGCGCGCTGATCGGGCCTTTCAGCCTGTTTCACCTGCTATCGCTGGCGATTTTGTTCTATGCGGTTGTCATGCTGGCAACGGCGTCAACCGCGGGATCGTATCATGAACGCGCCGCTACGTAGATCGCGCCCTTATATCTTCTGGGGTCAGACCGAGTCCCTGTGCGAGACCTGCCTGGCGCTGGTGCCGACCAAGATTCAGATTCTCGGCAACGAGGTCTGGTACGAGAAGCGCTGCAAGCAGCATGGCGTGCAATCGACCCTGGTCTCGAACGACGCCGCCTATTGGCGTCGCTGCAAGGATTTCATCAAGCCCGGCGACCGGCCGCTGGCGTTTCAGCGCCACACCGAATTCGGCTGCCCGTACGATTGCGGGCTGTGTCCCGATCACGAACAGCATTCCTGCCTGGCGCTGATCGAGATCACCGAACATTGCAACCTGACCTGCCCGGTCTGCTTCGCCGAATCCTCACCGGCGCGAACCGGCTTCACGCCGCTGGCCAAAATCGAGAAAATGCTCGACGCGCTGGTGGCGAGCGAGGGCGAGCCCGATCTGGTGCAGATATCCGGCGGCGAGCCGACCTTGCATCCGGATTTCTTCGCGATCCTCGATGCGGTTCGCGCCCGTCCGATCCGCCATGTCATGATCAACACCAACGGGCTTCGCATTGCCCGCGAGCCCGATTTCGTAGCGCGGCTCGCCGAAAACAAGCGCGGCCTGGAAGTCTATCTGCAGTTCGATTCACTGCGAGCGCGACGCGCTGATCAATCTGCGCGGCGCCGATCTGCGCAGGATCCGTCAGCAGGCGCTGGAAAATCTCGAACGCTGGGGCATATCGACCACTCTGGTCGCGACCATCAAGCGCGGCGTCAACGATCACGAGATCGGCGATATCGTCCGCCACGCGCTGGGCTGGAAATGCGTGCGCGGCGTCACCTTGCAGCCGGTGCAGGACGCCGGCCGCAACGAGAATTTCAACAAGGATACCGACCGCATCATGCTGTCGGAAATCCGCCGCCGCGTGGTCGAGACCGGCGTGTTCGGCGACGGCGACATGATCCCGCTGCCGTGCAATCCGGAAAGCATCTCGATCGGCTACGGCCTGCGCAACGGCGAAAAAGTGCTGCCGCTGACCTCGCTGATTCCGCAGGAACAGCTGCTGGCAGTGATGCCCAACACCATCAGCCCGGAAAAATATCCGGCGCTGCGGGAAAAATTCGTCGAGCTGTTCTCGCTGTCGTCGGGACCGCTCAACACCGGCGAACGGGTGGCCGAACTGCTGTGCTGCCTGCCGACCTTCGAAGTGCCGGAAGGGCTCGGCTACGAAAACGTGTTTCGAGTCACCATCGTGCAATTTCTCGATCGCTTCAATTTTTGCGTCGGCAACGTCAAGCGCTCCTGCATCCACTTTGTTACGGAACAGGGCCAGATCATCCCGTTCGACACCTACAATCTGTTCTACCGCAACGGCGCCATCGACGGCATTCGCGCCGGGCTGGCCGGCCAGACCTTCGGGCAGCGACAAACGGAGACACAGCCGTGAGCGACATCGGTCCCCCACTCGGCCATACGCCCCCACCGGTCCCTCCTGTTGATGACGACCGGTCGCCCCCGCCGCCGCCGCAGCGCGATGGCTGTCTGACGGCCATCATGGTGATCGTCGGGATCATCCTGCTGCTGCCAGGCCTATGTGCCCTGATCTTTGGCGCCGCGACCTTCGGCTCTGCCGGTTCCGAACCGATTATCGGGGTCCTGGTTCTGCTCGGCCTGATGGTGGGCGCGTTCGGTGTTTTCCTGATCGCAAAGGCGATCAACGGACCCCGGCGTTAAGACTATCCCCGGAACCACCGCCAGCCCCCGGATTCGGCCATTTCGGCCGAAAATCCCCGGTCCGAGACGCCAACAAACCATTGTTTTTTGGAGTTTTCACAATATATTGCGCCGCAACGCATAGGGTATGCCCGGTCCGACAGGCCGGGCTTCCTTTTTGGGCGGGAATATTCCTTCGGCAAACCTTAGGGATGGCTCCGCGCCTACGAATTTCAGGTTTTTGAGCGTGATCCGGAAAAGTGGGTCCCGGTTTTCCGGTGAGATCGCGCTCCAGCCATTGTCTGATGCAGAAGAAGAATCATGAAGCTTCGCAACATCGCCATCATCGCCCACGTCGACCACGGCAAAACGACTCTGGTCGACAAGCTGCTGCAGCAATCCGGCACCTACCGCGACAACCAGCGTCAGGTTGAGCGCGCGATGGACTCCAACGACCTCGAGCGCGAGCGCGGCATCACCATTCTCGCCAAGTGCACCTCGGTGCATTGGGAAGACACCCGGATCAACATCGTCGACACCCCCGGCCACGCCGATTTCGGCGGCGAGGTCGAGCGCATCCTGTCGATGGTCGATGGCGTGATCGTGCTGGTCGACGCCGCCGAAGGCCCGATGCCGCAGACCAAGTTCGTGGTCGGCAAGGCGCTCAAGCTCGGCCTCAAGCCGATCGTCGCCATCAACAAGGTCGACCGTCCGGACGCCCGCGTCACCGAAGTGGTGAACGAGGTGTTCGACCTGTTCGCCGCGCTCGACGCCACCGACGATCAGCTCGACTTCCCGATCCTGTACGGCTCGGGCAAGAACGGCTGGATGGGCACCAGCCCCGATGCGTCGCACGATGTCGGCATGAAGCCGCTGTTCGACCTGGTGCTCAAGCACGTGGCGCCGCCGGTGGTCGAAGAGGGTCCGTTCCGGCTGCTCGGCACCATCCTCGAAGCCAACCCCTATCTCGGCCGCATCATCACCGGCCGCATCGCGTCGGGTTCGGTCAAGCCGAACCAGGCGGTCAAGGTACTGTCGCGTGACGGCAAGCTGGTGGAAACCGGCCGCATCACCAAGATCCTCGCGTTCCGCGGCCTCGAGCGGCAGCCGGTCGAACTGGCCGAAGCGGGCGACATCGTCGCGATCGCGGGCCTGACCAAGGGCACCGTCGCCGACACCTTCTGCGACCCGGCCGTCGAAACGCCGATCCAGGCCCAGCCGATCGATCCGCCGACGGTGTCGATGTCGTTCATCGTCAACAACTCGCCGCTCGCCGGCACCGAAGGCGACAAGGTCACCAGCCGCCTGATCCGCGACCGTCTGCTGCGCGAAGCCGAAGGCAACGTCGCGCTCAAGGTGGTCGAGGCCGCCGATCGCGATGCGATGGAAGTATCGGGCCGCGGCGAATTGCAGCTCGCGATCCTGATCGAGACCATGCGCCGCGAAGGCTTCGAGCTGTCGGTGTCGCGTCCGCGCGTGGTTCTGACCAAGGACGAAAACGGCCAATTGCTGGAGCCGATCGAGGAAGTCGTGATCGACGTCGATGAGGAATTCTCCGGCGTCGTCGTGCAGAAGATGAGCGAGCGCAAGGCCGAGATGATCGAGATGCGGCCGTCCGGCGGCAACCGCCTGCGGCTGGTGTTCTACGCGCCGACCCGCGGCCTGATCGGCTATCAGGGTGAACTGATGACCGACACCAAGGGCACGGCGATCATGAACCGCCTGTTCCACAACTACCTGCCCTACAAGGGCGAGATCCAGGGCCGTCGCAATGGCGTGCTGATTTCCAACGACCAGGGCGAGGCGGTCGCCTACGCCATGTTCAAGCTGGAAGATCGCGGCCCGATGATGATCGAGCCGGGCTGGAAGGTCTACAAGGGCATGATCGTCGGCGAGCATACCCGCGACAACGACCTCGAGATCAACATCCTCAAGGGCAAGCAGCTGACCAACATCCGCACCACGTCGAAGGACGAAGCGGTGCGGCTGACGCCGCCGATCCGGATGACGCTGGAAAAGGCGCTGGCCTATATCGAGGACGACGAGCTGGTCGAGATCACGCCGAAGTCGATCCGCCTGCGCAAGCGCCACCTCGACCCGAACGAGCGCAAGCGCGCCGAAAAGTCCAAGGAAGCGGTGGCGTAAGCCGCCACATTCCGCCGAAGTTCGAAATCGGGCTCGCCAAAGGCGGGCCCGATTTCACATGATGACACTGTGAACGAGGCTGGCTTCAAGCCGCTTCGCGAACATGCTAATAAACCGGGCATGTCATCTCTCCCCTCATCCGTCGATGTCGCCATCATCGGCGCCGGCGCGGCCGGACTTGGCGCCGCGCACGCGCTGAAGGATTGCGGCCTTTCGGTCGTGGTGCTCGAAGCGCGCGACCGGATCGGCGGCCGCGCCCACACCATCATGGCGGCGCCCGATATCGTGTTCGACCTCGGCTGCGGCTGGCTCCATTCAGCCGACAAGAACAGCTTCGTCGAGATCGCCGCGCAACTCGATTTCGAAGTCGACAAGACCCGCCCGCCCTGGCGCGAGCAGAGCTTCGACGCCGGCTTTCCGCTGAGCGAGCGCCAGGATTTCATCAGGGCGATCGACGCGTTCTATGATCGCGCCGAAGCGGCCGCGCGGCAGTCCCGCGCCAGCGGCCACGACGCCGCGGCGAGCGACTACCTCGAACCCGGCAACCGCTGGAATCCGATGATCGACGCGATGTCGGGTTATATCAACGGCTGCGAACTCGACGCGGTGTCGATCCTGGACATGGACGCCTATGAGGACACCGACGTCAATTGGCGGGTGCGCCGCGGCTACGGCGCGCTGATCGCCGCCTATGGCGCGACATGCCCGGTCGCGCTCGGTTGCGAGGTCAGCCTGATCGATCATTCCGGCACGCGGGTGCGGATCGAGACGTCGCTAGGCAATCTGACCGCCGACAAGGTGATCGTCACGGTGCCCACCAATCTGATCGCCGACGAGGCGCTGCGCTTTCACCCCGCGCTGCCGGAAAAAGTCGATGCCGCGATCGGCCTGCCGCTCGGCGTCGACAACAAGGTGATGCTGGCGCTGGACGAGCCCGAGGCGCTGCCGAAAGACGGCAATCTGCGCGGCGCCACCATGCGCACCGCGATGGGCAGCTACCATCTGAGACCATTCGGCCAGCCCGCCATCGAAGGCTTTTTCGGCGGCAGCTTTGCGCGCGAACTCGAAGAAGCCGGCCCCGGCGCCTTTGGCGCGCAAAGCATCGACGAGATCGCCTCGCTGCTCGGCAATGATTTCCGCCGCAAGCTCAAGCCGCTCGCGGAATCGAGCTGGGCGCTCGATCCCTTCGCACGCGGCGCCTATTCCCACGCCATGCCGGGCCATGCCGCCGACCGCGCGGTGTTGGCCGCGCCGGTTGATGGGCGCCTGTTCTTTGCCGGTGAAGCTACCTCGCCGAATTTTTTCTCGACCGCCCACGGCGCGCGGGACAGCGGCAAGCGCGCGGCGGGAGAAGTGCTGGCGGCGGTGAAGAAATAGATCGCGCGACCCGCTCACTCCGTCATTCCGGGCGATGCGAAGCATCGAACCCGGAATGACACCTTCCGCTACTCCATCACCCTTGCCCGCATCTCCGCATCCGGCAAAAAGCACGCGTCATACTTTCCGAAGATCCGGTACCGGTTGCGCGCGACAAGGCTGTACGCCGCGTCGCGCAACGGCTTCGGCAACGCGCGTAGCCTGCGCGTCCAGCTCCAGCCCGGCAAATTCGACAACACCGTCAGCGCGGCGTCGGATTTGAAATAAGCTATGCCGCCATGGATCACCGCATTGGTGTCGGGATCGTCAGGATCGATACCAAACGTCTTCGCCAGCAGTATGCCGTAGGCTGATTGGATCGCGGTAAAGCGAAAGCGTTTTGCGGCATCGCGTTTCGCGACGAAGCGGATCCAGCGCGAGCAGAACACGCAGACGCCGTCATAGAGGATCACGTCGTCGTCGGGCCACGGAGCGCGCACGACTTCCGTCATTTCTTCTTGGCCGATTTCACTGCTCCGGTCTTCAGCGCGGCATCCAGCACCGGGCCGAAGATCTTGTCGCCGCCGTCGGCCTCCGCCAGCGTATGGCCGTCGTTGCCGAAGGCCGGCAACACCCGGAAATCGACCGTGCCCCCGCCCGAGCGAAACGAGTCGGCCATCTGCTTCGACAGATCCGGCGGGAAATAGCTGTCATTGGCAGCAACCAGCCAGGTCACGGGGATCTTGGCATCATCGGCAAATTCGGCGGCGGAGGCGATCAGCGCCCGCGGCGCGCAGATCTTGTTCGGGCCGTCGTCGGGGTGGCCGCGGCCCGGTGCAAACGCGACGATCGCCGAGATGACTTTCGGATCCTCGCCGGCCAGCGCCAACGCGCCCCAGCCGCCGGCGGAATGTCCGATAATCGCCACGCCATCGTTGCGGATGAAATTTTCGCCGAGCAGATAATTCATCGCCGCCTTGATCGAGTCGGCGGTCGCGTAGCCGGCGCGGGAATAATTGGCACCGTCGCAGCCACCCTGGTCTTCGAGATAGGGACCGCCGGTGACGCCATGGCCGGGCCGTTCCGGAACCAGCACGGCGTAGCCGCGCCCGACCAGCCAGGCTGCCAGCGCGCGATATTCCGGCTGCGGCATTTGCGTGCGACGTGGCGCATTCTGGGTCGAATCATGGGCGATCAGCGCCAGCGGAAACGGCCCATCGCCCGCCGGACGATACAACACGGCATGCGCGACGATGCCGGGGTCGGGCGAAGGCAGCAACCATTGCTGTCGGCGATTGGGCTCAGCCTCGGCGCCCTGAGCACCGAACCGTGTCTGGGCGCCGGCGCTATGGATACAAACGAGCGCGACAAGCGCAAAGACGGTCTTGCAGAACGGCATGAAATGAACCTGACGCAATCGATGAGAGAGCTGTGGTGGAGACTTGGCCAAAGAATTGGACGCGGACATGAGATCGGCACCGCACACTACCTGCCGCGAATCAGAACCGGCGCATTTTTTCGTGAACGAACGGTCGCCGGCGCTGCAGTTCGGAACGCCGCCGTCTCGTCTCGCCACGGCCTATTGTGAATTCAACGGCTCCGTTGTCCTTTTTCGATACAGATCGACCGTAAAACTGATGCAGAAAATCCACACGTTAACCGATAATTAAGGATGGACCTTGAAGAGAACGCGCTGACTTGCTTTGATTAGGATCATGAGCACAACCCTGATCGAGGTCCGGCCGGCCAAAGCTGTCGACGCAGCTGCGGTGGCCTCCACCCATGACGAAGCCTGGCGTTCGGCCTATCAGGGCATCATCCCTGGCGCCGAACTCGAGAAGCTGATCAATCGCCGCGGTCCGCAATGGTGGGACAGCGCGATCCGCAAGGGCAGCCGCGTCAGCGTGCTGGTGTTCGGTGACAAGGTCGCAGGCTACGCCAATTACGGCCGCAACCGCGCCCGCAGCCTGCACTTCGAAGGCGAGATCTACGAACTGTATCTTCGTCCGGAATTCCAGGGCCTCGGCTTCGGCCGCCGGCTGTTCTCCGCCGCCCGGCGCGACCTGCTGCAGTCCGGTCTCAAGAGCATGGTGATCTGGGCGCTGTCCGACAACGATCCGGCGACCGAGTTCTACCGAGCCCTCGGCGGTCGCATGGTGGCGCGCTCGTCGGAGAAATTCGGCACCAAGTCGCTCGACAAGGTCGCTTTCGCCTGGACCAATTGAATTCGATCGATTGATCCAGATCAATCGATCGCGGTCTGTAAAAGCGGCGCGATCGATCGGGGCCATCCCCGCAAACCGTTGTTCCATCATTTGCCTTAAAAAATCGCCGGACCTGCCCGTTGCGGTGGTAACACGCGGCGTACGGAACATCTGTTCATCTCCAGATTCATCATTTTCTGAACTGCCGTCGAAAGTGCGGTGGCACCGCGGCTCAAGCCCGCGTATGACGGTTGTCAGTTCACCCATCCTCACAACGGAGTACTCCATGCGTATTGACGCCATCTCGATCGGAAAAGACCCGCCGCAACAGGTCAATGTCATCATCGAAGTCGCGGTTGGCGGGGAACCGATCAAATACGAGATGGACAAGGAGGCTGGTACCCTGGTGGTCGACCGGTTCCTGTACACGGCGATGCGCTATCCCGGCAATTACGGCTTCATCCCGCATACGCTGTCCGACGACGGCGACCCCTGCGACGTGCTGGTGGCCAACACCCGCGCGATCGTTCCGGGCGCGGTGATGGCCGTTCGTCCGGTCGGCGTACTCTTTATGGAGGACGAGGCAGGTGGCGATGAGAAGATCATCGCGGTTCCGACCTCGAAGCTGACCCAGCGCTACGACAAGATCAAAAACTACAGCGACCTGCCCGATATCACGCTGCAGCAGATCCAGCATTTCTTCGAGCACTACAAGGATCTCGAGCCCGGCAAATGGGTCAAGGTCACGCGCTGGGGCGATGCCCAGGAAGCGTTCAAGCTGATCGAAGAAGGCATCGCCCGCGCCAAGGCGCAGAAGTAGGCGACAGCTACCGTCATTCCGGGATGGTCTGAAGGACCAGACCCGGAATGATCGATGCTTCTGCTAAACCCCGGGCTTCGGCAGACCCGCGATCGCACACGCGGCGCGCAGCGTGTTCACCAGCAGGCACGCCACCGTCATCTGTCCGACGCCGCCGGGAACCGGCGTGATGGCGCCGGCAACCTCCAGCGCTTCATCGAACGCGACATCGCCGACCAGCCGGGCCTTGCCGTCGGCGCCGGGCAGCCGGTTGATGCCGACATCGATCACGGTGGCGCCGGGCTTGATCCAGTCGCCGCGCACCATCTCGGGCTTGCCGACCGCGGCGTAAACCAGATCGGCTTGCGCGCATAATTTTGCCAGATCGCGCGAGCGCGAATGCGCGATCGTCACCGTAGCGTTTTCATTCAGCAGCAACTGCACCAGCGGCCGCCCGACCAGATTGGAGCGGCCGATCACGATCGCATTCAGGCCCTCGAGCGAAGCATGCACGCTCTTGGTCAGGATGATGCAGCCGAGCGGCGTGCACGGCGACAATGCCGCCAGCCCACCGGCCAGACGTCCGGCATTGTTCGGATGCAGTCCATCGACATCCTTGGCCGGATCGATCGCGTTGATGACCGCTTCGGTATCGAGCGTTTTCGGCAGCGGCAATTGCACCAGAATGCCGTGCACGGCGGGATCGCGATTGAGCGTGCCGATCAGCGCCAGCAAATCGGACTGCGCGACGTCGGCCGGGAGCTTGTGTTCGAACGACACCATGCCGGCGGCCTGGGTCTGCTTGTGCTTGCTGCGGACATAGACCTCGCTGGCGGGATCGCTGCCGACCAGCACCACCGCCAGTCCCGGACTCAAGGCGTGATCGCGTTTGACCCGCGCGACCTCGTCGGCCACGCGGGCGCGCAATTCCGCGGCAATGATTTTTCCATCGATGATCGCGGCGGTCATGTCGTTCCCCTTAATCAGCCTTGGTCGTGACTTTTCGTAACGCATCGCCAAGTGCGGCGGGATCGCCATCCACTGCAATCTGCTTCAGCCGCGAGGTCGCCCCGGACAACAGCCGCACCCTCGCTTTGGGTACGCCCAGCGCCTTCGCCAACAATTCCGTCACCGCACGATTGGCTCCGCCGCCCTCGGCAATGGCGCGAACGCGGACTTTGACGACGCTGCGGCCATCGGCGAGCGTTTCGATGCCGTCGATCTCGTCGCGGCCGCCGCGTGGCGTGACCCGGAGCGCAATGCTGATGCCCTGGGTCGAGAAGCGCCAGGGATGAACGATGCGATCAGCGGCCATCCATCAGAATACCACCGGATAAATGTAATAAACGATCACCTTCTGGATAAACATGATGATCAGGATCAGGATGATCGGCGAGATGTCGAGGCCGCCGAGATTGGGCATGATGTTGCGGATCGGCGCCAATACCGGCTCAGTGATGCGGTACAGGAACTCGGCCACGCCCGCCACGAAAGCGTTGCGGGTGTTGACGACATTGAAGGCGACAAGCCACGACAGAATGGCGGACGCGATCAGGAGCCAGACATAAAGATCGAGAACGATGAGAATGATGTCGAGAACAGCACGCATGCGGGAAATGGCTCGCGGTTTGGTCGCGGATTGGACTTTCCGCTAAATATCGGTTCCACCCCGGTCAAACAAGGGAGAGTCCCGGGCCAAATGACCCGGGAAACAACGATTTCGCCGTTCTTGACTAACGGTTGTCACGGATTGTAAATGGCGCCGACTGCTGATCGCCGCCGGTATGTTCCGGGCGATCGCGGAAGGGGCCATAGCTCAGCTGGGAGAGCGCGTCGTTCGCAATGACGAGGTCGGCGGTTCGATCCCGCCTGGCTCCACCACGCTTCGCCCTTCGGGCTACGCGTGGCGCAGCCACGCAGAGCCTGAAGGGCGAAGCGTGCCCGGCATAGCCCGCAGGGCGACGACGGGCTGATTTAATCCACCCTACTCCGCGGCTTCCGCCATCGCCGGCACCCTTGCCAGCCAATTATCCAGAAACTGCTTCAGCCAGGTGCGCTCGGTTACGTCGTGCACCGCGCGATCGGCGAAATGGTGATGGCGCTCGCGGGCGCCCGGCAGCGCCAGCCGCTCGCAGCCGCGCGTGGTCCAGCGATGCATCATCGCGTAGGTCACGTCGGGATGGAATTGGAAGCCGAACGCGTGGCCGGACTGGATGGCCTCGACCGGAAAGTCGCTGCCTTCAGCCAGCAATTCGGCGCCCTCCGGAAGATCAAATCCCTCGCGGTGCCAGTGATAGACATGATCCGGCCAACCCGGGCACGCCGCATGACCCGCGGCGGTGGGGTGGACCGGATAATAACCGATCTGCGCGCGGCCTTGCGGATGCGGGGCCACCTTGGCCCCGAGTTGCTTGGCCAGCATCTGGGCGCCGAGGCATATCCCCATGAACGGCCGCTGTTCGCGCAGCGGCACGGAAATCCAGTCGATCTCCCGGCGCACATATTCGTCCGGATCGTTGGCGCTCATCGGGCCGCCGAAGATCACTGCGCCGGCATGCCGATCCATGGTTTCCGGGAGCGGATCGCCAAAGCGCGGCCGCCTGATATCGAGCGGATGCCCGAGCGCCCGCAGCGCATTGCCAACCCGGCCGGGTGTCGAGGTCTCCTGATGCAGCACGATCAGGACCGGAGCCAGGGATTGCGCGGCTGGTCCGGCGGCAGGTTCAGCGGCTGGCGTGGCAGCGGATACCGTGCCGGGAAAGCGGAGAACAGTCTCGTTGGTGGTTTCAGTCGGTTGAAACGACATCGTCTTTCTGATGGTGCGGTACCAGGCCCGGAATCGTAGCTAAGCAATCGTTAACGGCGAGTGAGCCGTACCCGCTTATCGAAGCAAATCGCGGGCCAAAAACCTGCGTCCATCCGGCGTCAGCGCTTGCGCAGCTGGAAACGGCCGACCGCCGCCAGGATGAAGCCGCGCGGAAACAGCCGCAGCAGAATCGGCACGATCTTGATCCCCAGCCCGGGCAGCACGGCGCGCTTGTTGGCCATCAATCCGGCATAGCCTTGCCTGGCGACTTCGGCGGGCGAAACATTGAGGATCGCCGAATCAAATCCCGGGCTGAAGCCGGCGCGAGCCTGGAATTCCGACGGTACCGGGCCGGGACACAGCACGGTGACACGGACGCCACGGGGCGCCAACTCGCAGCGCAAGGCCTCGGTGAACGACAGCACAAACGCCTTGGACGCGTAATAGACCGCCATTCCGGGCCCGGGGAGAAAGCCGGCGATCGAACCGACATTGAGGACGCCGCCGCGATGCCGAATCAGGCTGTCGGCAAACCGCAACGACAAATCGGTCATGGCGCGGATATTGACCGCGATGATGTTGAGCTGATCGGCTCGATCGAGGTCGACGGCGGTGCCGAACAGGCCGTAACCGGCATTGTTGACGACATACTCGACCTCGACCCCGGCCGCTGCCAGCGCCGCGGCGATCCTGTCGCCGGCATCGGGTTGTTCGAGATCGCAGGGGATCACGATCGGCGCCGTACTACCGGCAGCCGTGAGTTCGCCCGCCAGCGCGGTCAGACGGTCAGCCCGGCGTGCCACCAGGGCGAGTCGATGGCCCTTCGAGGCAAAAACGCGCGCGAACTCCGTGCCTATTCCCGCTGAGGCTCCCGTAATCAGCGTCACACGCTCGGTCACGTTCAATACTCTGGCACTTCGTTGGGCAAAATGGGGGGCGGATGCCGGGCGGGAGCATACGCTTTATGCGGGCTGCCCGTCACCTGCAAGTGATCAACGGGGTACCGCCACGCGATCAAGCGCGCATACCGCAACCGAGCGCGAAATTTTGCGGCAAATGCGGCCGATTGGCCGAAAATTAAACTTCAGTCATGTCCGGCAGCGCGCTTTCGCCGCACCGCGTCATGTTGCGGTGGCGGCGTCCGGCCTGTCCAGACCATCCGGAATCGAATCCTCGGGCAGCGACCTGTCCTGAACCGGCGCCGGTTGACGGGCGGCGACCTGGTGCTTGAGGTCGATCCGGTCGCGCGAGGATACCGCGAGCAGATCGGCGGCGCGCCACACCACATTGTCCTCGAATTCGCTGACCTGGCCATCGGCGTAAACCAGCTCCCACATCATCTCGACCATCCGCAGCCGGCCCTGTTCGTCGACCGAACGCATGATGACGCTGGTGAAGTGATAGAGATCGACCGCCTCGCCCTCGACCAGCGTCGCCGATGCGATCAGTTTGTCGGCGGTGCCGGGATCCATCGCGAAATAGCTTTCGATCAGGCCGTGAAGCTTGCGTTGCTCGACCGCCGACGGCTCGCCGTTCAGCGAGATAACGTGAATTAAAAGCGCAGTCGCCGCCAGCCGAAAGCCGGTGTCGTCGAATTTTCGATCTTCATGCGCGTGCGGGGAAACAACGTCGGCGATGAATTGGCGTAATCCGTCCAGCATCAATTCCGGTCCAAATAAGCGCGGAAAGCCGCCGCGGCGGCGCCCCATCTTTGTCAGTCGTGATCGACATATGGGCTAGAAAGAAAACCCGCGCAATCCGTAGCAGTTCCCGCGGGCGCATTACCTTTAGGCAATCCAAGTTCGTCATGGCCAGGATCGACCCGGCCATGACGGATCACGGCGGCGACATGACCCCGGGCTCGCGGGTCTCGCCTCTACGGCAGCTCATACACCACGATCTTGTCGGCGATGCCGCGCAGCGCAGCTTCCTTCTGGATCGGCCGGATCGATTCGCGGTCCAGGATCGCGGCTACCGCCGGCGCATCGATCACAGGACCGGTGATATGGATCGCCTGCGAGGTCGAGAGCCCCTGCACGCGGGCGGCGATGTTGACGGTCTGGCCGAAATAATCCTGCCGCTCGTTGAGCATCACCGCCAGGCAGGAGCCCTCATGGATGCCGATCTTGACCACCAGATCGTTGGTGCCGCGTTCGGCGTTGAGCCGGTCCATCGCGGTACGGATGCCGAGCCCGGCCGCCAGCGCCTGTTCGGGCCGGTTGAAGGTCGCCATCACGGCGTCACCGATGGTCTTCACCACCGCGCCCTTCTCCGCGGAAATGATCTCCAGCAGCGCGTGGAAATGCGCCCGCACCAGATCGAACGCGGCCAGGTCGCCGACCCGCTCATACAACGCGGTAGAGCCCTTCAGATCGGTGAAAAGAAAGGTCAGCGAGGTGATCTTGAGGCGCTGGTCGATGTTGAGATTATCGGCCTTGAAGACATCGCGAAAAGTCTGGTTGGTCAGCATCCGCTTCGCGGTGATGAACGGCTTGCGCTTGCCGATCAGATGATGGAGCGCATCGGCCGCCACCAGCACCGACGGCAGCACGCGCACGCCGGCATGATTGTCCAGCGACAATTGCAGCGGGCCGGGCCGCATGATGGTGGTTTCGACCGGCCCATGCTTGTTGTCATAGACCAGCGAGAGAAATTGCGGTTCTTCCGATGGCTCGCCCTGGACATCGATGAAATGCGCCGAATGCGTTACCGGCTCGAACACGATGATGAATTGCGACGGCAATTGCAGCGACAGCACGGTCTTGTCGCCGGTGGGCATCTCCAGCGCCTTGAGCATCACCTCGTTGGAAAGCGATGCAAAAGACTCCTCGTCGAAATCGACGCCGGAACTCCAGAAGATCTGCTTGAAGTAGTCGGCAACCGGCAGCGAATTGGGATCATGGGCCGCGATCCGCCGGACCTGCGGACTGACGGTGAAGGCGACCTCGACCTGCTCGTCGACCGAAGCCTCGTAGTCGCAGGCGCATAGTCCGCAATGATAGTCGTCGTGACGCAGCGATTTCAGCGTCGAATGCGCGTCGAGCACGCCGCCGCAGCCGGGACACAGCACGTTCCAGGTGAGTTCGAACAATCCCAGCCGGGAGGCATGCAGAAAGCCGGCGATGACGCGCTCCTCGTCGAGCCCGGTCCGCTTCGAAAAATCAAGCAGATTGACCCGGTTGAGTTCGTGATCCGCGCCGGTCTCGATCAAATGCTGGATTGCATCGGCGACCGCGGGGTCCGCGGCCTGATGCAACAGCGAAAACTGGGTCTTGGTATCGCTCATGGGTTAATTCTAGGGCCAATTACAACCCACTCCAAGTGATGGTTTTAAGTAAACGTCTCAGGCGCGAGGCGTGATGCGAAACAGCGGCGAGCGCTCGGGCTGCGTGGTGACGATCCCGACTGGCATCAGCGGCGCCCGGTCGACCAGTTCGATGCGAAATGCGCCGATCAGCTTGGCCAGCGCCAACGTCGCTTCCACCAGCGCGAAATGCGCGCCGATGCAGACCCGCGCGCCGACACCGAACGGCAAATAGGCAAACCGATCGGGCGGCGGCGCCGGCGCCATGAATCGCTGCGGGATGAAGGCACTGGGATCACGCCATAGCTTTTCATGCCGATGCAGCAGCCATGGCGCGATCAGGATCACGTCTTTCTTCTTGATCGGCATGCCGGCGATGACGTCGGGCCCGGCCGCCGCGCGCGCGATGAGAAACGCCGGCGGATAAAGCCGCACGGTCTCGTCGACCACCGCGCGGGTGAACTTCAGTCGATCGAGATCGAATGCGCCGCCGACATCGGCGCGCTCGACTTCACGCGCCACCATTTCCTGCGTAGCCGGATCGAGCGACAGCAGATACAGCGCCCAGAACAGAGCGGTCGCCGTGGTCTCATGGCCGGCGAGAATCATCGTCGCGACCTCGTCGCCGAGTTGCGCGTCCGTGAAGGCCTGGCCGCTCTCGGGATCGCGCGCGGCGGTCATCAGATCGAACAGATCGCGCGACGGCGCGCCCTCGCTCTTGCCGGCCGCGCGGCGTTCGGCCATCAACATCGCGACGAAATGGGTCCAGCGCTTGCGGAAGCGGGCGCGTGAAAAATCCTGCGGGCTCGGCCACGATAGCGGCAACAGCATGTCGAGGAAATGCGGACGCGCCAGCTGCTCGGCATATTCCATCACAAAGCCGCGCAATGCCGCGCCGTGACGGTCCATGCCGAACGAAAACATGGTGCGCCCGGCGATCTCCAGCGTCATGCGCTGCATCGCCTCGCGCAGGTCGACCGGGGCGTCCGCCTGCGCCGCCAGCTTCGTGATGGTCTCATCGGTCGCCGCGATCATATGCGGGATCAGCGTCGTCACCGCGCGCGGCGTGAAGGCCGGCGCCAGGGTGCGGCGCTGGTGCTTCCAGGCGCGGCCCTCGGCCGTCAACAGGCCTTCGCCGAGGATCGGACGCAGCACCCGGATGCCCGGTGGCGTGCGGGCGTAGTTCTCGTAATTGTCGACCAGGACATGCCGGATCGCGTCCGGCGTGTTGAGGATGTAAGCTGCTGCTGCCGAAGAAGCTGCCCTTGATGATATCTTCTTCATAGGCGCGCTGGCCCCAGGTGCCGATCACGTTGGTGCGCATCGTCCTGATGCGGCCGAACACGCCCATGTCATCCGGCGCACGCGGCGGACTCAACGGAACCAGATGCGTCCGCGGGAGCGACAGATCCTGGATTTCGGCGGTGCTCACAAGCGGTCCTCACGGGCGATCAGGAACTTCTGAATAGCTAGTAAGTCAGCCCCGTGGCCGCAATCCTGCGTTCGGACGGGCCGGACGTATCGTTTTGTAGCGCAACAAGCGGGCCGTCTTGCGCGTCCCTTCGTCCTTTTCAGTAATTTGACCGTGCCCCGGCACCGCTGATGACAGCGTGAGCACTGGACAGCGCCGCCCGTTCACGGGCATCAATCGGACCTGCCTGGAATCAGGCCGCTCACGTCGCAGGCCAACAAGATCACGGGGGGATATGACGGACCCATCTGAGAGTGCGGGCCTTGCGCCCGACAGCATCACCGCGCCGTTGCGGTATTCGATTTTCCGCCGGATCTGGCTGGCGAGCCTGCTGTCGAATCTCGGCCTGTTGATCCAGGCCGTCGGCGCGGCCTGGGCGATGACGCAGATGACGTCATCGGCTGATCAAGGTCGCATTGGTGCAGACCGCGTTGATGCTGCCGGTGATGCTGATCTCGATGCCGGCCGGCGCCATCGCCGACATGCACGACCGGCGCATCGTCGCATTGATCTCGCTGGCGATCGCGCTATCGGGCGCGACCACGTTGACGGTGCTGTCGTGGCTCGGGCTGGTGACGCCGCAGATCCTGCTCGGTATTGTGTTTCGTGGTCGGCAGCGGCATGGCGCTGTTCGGGCCGGCGTGGCAATCCTCGGTCAGCGAGCAGGTTCCGGCGGAAACGCTGCCGTCGGCGGTGGCGCTGAACGGCATCAGCTACAATATCGCGCGCAGTTTCGGGCCTGCGATCGGTGGCGTGATCGTCGCCAGTCTCGGTGCGGTCGCGGCATTCGCCGCCAATGCGATTCTCTATTTGCCGCTGCTGGTCGTGCTGTTCCTGTGGCAGCGGACCACGGCGCCGTCGCGGTTGCCGCGCGAGCGGCTCAATCGGGCAATCGTCTCCGGCGTGCGCTACATCGCCAATTCGCCCTCGATCCGGATCGTGCTGGCGCGCACCTTGGTGACCGGCATTCTCGGCGGTTCGGTATCGGCGCTGATGCCGCTGGTGGCGCGCGATCTGCTGCATGGCGGGGCACAGACCTACGGCATCATGCTCGGCGCCTTCGGCATGGGTGCGGTGATCGGCGCGCTCAATATCGCCGAAATACGCAAGCGCCTGAGCGGCGAAGCCGCGATCCGGGCCTGCGCGCTGTCGATGGGCGCCGCTATTGCTGCGATCGCCTGGAGCCGCGAACCGGTGTTGACCGCCGCGGCGCTGGTGGTCGCCGGCGCGGTCTGGATGCTCGCGGTGGCCCTGTTCAATATCGGCGTCCAACTTTCGGCGCCGCGCTGGGTCGCTGGCCGCTCGCTGGCGGCGTTCCAGGCTGCGATCGCCGGCGGCATCGCGATCGGAAGCTATATCTGGGGACGGCTGACCGATGTCGCCGGTGTCGAGACCGCCTTGCTGGTGTCCGGTGGACTGATGTTTCTCTCGCCGCTGCTCGGCCTGTGGCTGCAGATGCCGCGCGTCGGCGGCCGCAACGAGGACGCCGACGTGCTGGCCGATCCCGAGGTGCAGTTGTCGCTGACGGCCCGCAGCGGGCCGCTGGTGGTCGAGATCGAATATCGCGTCGATCAGGACAACGCCCGCGCCTTTCATCATGTGATGCAGGATGTGCAATTGAGCCGCCAGCGCACCGGCGCCTATGGCTGGTCGATCGCGCGCGATATCGCCGATCCCGAATTGTGGACCGAGCGCTATCACTGCCCGACGTGGTTGGACTATCTGCGCCAGCGCAATCGTTCGACGCTATCCGATCGCGAACTGCATCGGCGTGCAATCGACTATCATCTCGGCCCCGATCCGATCCGGATCCGCCGCATGCTCGAACGTCCGTTCGGATCGGTGCGCTGGAAAGAGGATTCGCCGGATCGTGCCGCCAACGAGGTGCTGCCGGTGGTCGCCTCGGCGGCAGGCAGCAGCACATAGGCGTCTTCCGGGACAAGCGCTTGCGCGAGTGGACCCGGAATCTGGAGCTGTTCATCTCTCAATTCCGGGTTCGCGCTTCGCGCGTCCCGGAATGACGACGTTAACTTGGCGCGCAAACCTTACTGCCCGTGGTCGGTCAGCACCTTGTCGCAGGCCTTGCTGATCTTGGCACGGTTTTGCTTGAGGCAGGCCAGCACCACCTGATCGCCATCATTCATCACCTTGCGGCAATGGCGGCTGACATCGCGGGCGCATGCGTCCTGGCCTGGCTGCTGCTGGGCCGACGCCGCCGAGGTCAGCAAGGCCAGCGGAACAATCGAAACGATGAAAAGAAATCGGCGCATTTTATAAATCCTCCCAGGGCGTCAGTCGGCGGAATCCATCAGACATCCCTGCGATGTCAATGCGTTCGTGGCGATTTTGTCGCAGCCGCACGGGGCAAAATGGTTAGCGGAACCCGACGCTGTTGGCAGGACGTTAACGTCTATTTCTCATTAATGACAGCAACGCGAGAGGCGCGCGGCGCGGATCGCCGGCGGGTCGTCGATTGATGTCATCGCCGGGCAGGACGCGCGGCGGTAACTTTGAGTGTGTGGAAAGAGTGAATGATGCGTAATCCATTGGGCTTGATCGCGGCCACATTCGTTACGGCGATCCTGATTGCCGCGGTGTGGTTCTGGACCTCATCGCCGCGCACCGAAGCAGCGTCGGCGCCCGCCACCGTCAAGGCCGCGCAGACCGACAAGCCCGCCGCCTCCGCCAAATTGGCCGCGGCCTCTGGTTCCGATATCACGGGCTCGATTGCGTCGACCCGGCCGCCCGCCGCAACGCCGGCGCCGACGCCGCAAACCACCGCGGCGATCGCGCAACCCACCGGCGCGCCCTGCGCCAATCCGGATGCGCTCGGCGTCAGCCGCGTGGTCGAGGTCGACACCACGGGCGGCCCCGGCTTCGGCTTCGAACATTTCAAGCAGCTGGATTTTCTCACCGACAAGGAAGTGGTGCTGACCTTCGACGACGGTCCGTGGCCGGGCAACACCCCCGCGGTGCTCAAGGCGCTGGCGGACCAGTGCACCAAGGCGGTGTTCTTCTCGATCGGCAAGCACGCCGGCTACCATCCGGAAATCCTGCGCCAGGTTTACGCCGCCGGTCACACCGTCGGCGCCCACACCTGGTCGCACGCCAACCTCAATAGCAAGAAGCTCACCGACCAGCAGGTCAAGGACGAGATCGAGAAGGGCTTCAGCGCCGTGAAGCTTGCGCTCGGCACCGCGCCGGCGGCGTTCTTCCGGTTTCCCGGAGCTGCAGCACAACGCCAATGCGATGACCTATCTCGGCACCCGCAACATCGCGGTGTTCTCCTGCGACCTCGACTCGTTCGACTTCCGCAAGACCAGCACGCCCGACAAGGTCGTCAACACGGTGATGACCAAGCTCGACAAGCTCGGCAAGGGCATCATCCTGATGCACGACTTCCAGAAGCACACCGCCGACGCGCTGCCCGAACTGCTGCGCCGCCTCAAGGCCGGCGGCTACAAGGTGGTGCAGATGAAATCCAAGGCACCGGCCGAGACGCTCCCCGAATACGACGAGATGGTGCTGAAAGACGGCAAGGTGCCGGTTGCCAGTGGGCGACCTGTCAACAGCGTGGTGCAGACGGTTTCGCAGTAAGTGTAGCTACCGGAGCGGCAGGCAAGGTCCTGCCGCCCCAGCTCCGCATCCCAACTAATTATTTCACAAAAAATTCGCACGAGTTCCGGCAGTACACTTTCCGCGCATGACGCCTGCGATTGCGTCAAAACGTTGTTTTCAAACTGTCCGCAATTGCGCCTTTGGCTAGACTTAGCTGGAGCTAAGAAACATTCTGCGCAAAACTTAAGCAATGCATCTAAGAAAGTTCCTGCAACGAGCACGAACTAAAAGTTCCCAATTTTTGTGTTTCGAATTTATTAACCACGAACCTCCACGTTGCGGCCTTCACCTCGAACTCGATGGAAGGTTCACATGCAGGATTTGGAACAAGCGATCCGGGAACGCGCCTATCATCTCTGGGTTGCGGATGGTTGCAATGACGGCAACGCCAATTCGCATTGGCTGCTGGCGCAACGCGAAGTGCTCGCCTCTTCGCTGGACGGCATCGCGCAGGCTTCGCCCCCATCCGAAGCCAAGCCCGCGAAGAAGACCAAGGCGAAAGCCGTCACGACCAAGACCAGCCCGACCAAGCGCAAGAGCAAAGCGGCCTGACAGTCGAAGTCGTCCATGTGCGCGAACGAAATGTGACGGGATCGCGTCGCCCGGCGAAGGTGCGGAATCGGTCAGGGAACTGGTGCCGCAAACAGGACTCGAACCTGTGACCCCGTCATTACGAATGACGTGCTCTACCAACTGAGCTATTGCGGCGAACCCAGAAACGGTTTCGGCCAATGCGCCGAAAACGCCCGCACCTGATATCGGGCGCGCCGTGATTTTGCAAGATAAAGGGCGCCCGCAAGGGCCCTTTGAACGAGAACCTGAGGTGCCGGCGCCCTAGCCGCCCCAGCGCGACAGAAATCCGCGCCAGCCACCGCTTTGCCCGGGGGTCGCGCGGATTTGTGCTTCGAATTCGTCGCGATTGCCCTCGTCCTCGTCGATGCCGGGATCGTCTGGCGCGCGCACGATCGGGATCACGGGCGGAATGCCGGACGGCTTGCGCCGGTCCTGCCCGTCGAGATCCTGCCGCGACCGGAACAAGGGCGCGGCGGTAACCGCGGCCGGTTCGGCCGGCGGCGGCGCGGGCTCCGGTTCCGGCTTCAGCGCGACCACCGGCGGCATGACCTCAGCCGGAGCAACGACGGGCGAATTATCCTGGGCGGCCGCTTTCGGTTCGATCACGGCCACGGGTTCGATCGCCTCCTCGATCGGCTTGACCGATTGCTCGACTGGCTCCGGCGCGCTCAATTCGGCCGGGGATTCGCGGCGCGGCGCGGGCGGCGCCAGCATCGCTTCCTCGAACGGCGACGGCTCGATGGCGCCGTTCCGGTCGGACGGCAAAGCCGAGACCGGGGTCTGCCACACGAAAGCGTCGAGCCGGCCGCTGACCGGTGATACCGGACGCCAGGTCGCGGAGACATAACCGTCGGCGGTCCACACCGGATCGTGCAACGCCCGGATCGCGCGCTGGGTCCAGGCCCGCGCGCGGCCGCTATCGCCGTGCTCGGTACGCTCGATCTCCGCCATCAGCATCGCCACCCGCTGCGTCGGCGCCGCGATGAACGGCGCCAATGCGGCGCGGGCGCGTTCATATTCCGTGGCGTCGATCGCGGCGCGCGCCACCGCGAGCCCGCTTTCGAGATGGCCCGGCGCTTTCGCGGCCAGGGTTTCGACCCGCACCAGCCGCTGCCGCGCGGAATCGCCGAGCTTCACATGCGCATAGGCGTCGGCCAGATCGGGATGCGGCTGCGCCAGCCACGCGGCCTCGACCAGCCGCATCGAACGCCGGATCTGATGCGCCTCGCTCTCATATTTGCTGGCGAGCACCGCGGCCGGCACCAAAGTCGGCGCCAGCTTGATCGCTTCCATCACGCTTTCGCGCGACAGGTCGCGATCGAGCTTTTCGAGATCCAATGCCTTCGCCGTCAGCAACACGCCGCGCTGGCGCCGATAGGTCGCCTTGTCGATCAGGCCCGCCGAAAGATTGGTGTCGAGGATCGCCAGCGCGCCATTCCAGTCGCCCTTGGCGCAGCGGAATCCGAGCACCGCATGCGAGGCCCAGGTCGAGGCCGGCGCCAGTTTCAACGCTTCTTCCGCGATCATCACCGCCGACACCGGATCGTCGGCGCGCTGCGCCTCGACGAACAGCCCGCGCAAGCCCAACAGCCGCGTGTCCTCGCGTTCGGCCATGGCGCGGAATGCGCGCTGCGCCCCGGCGCGATCGCCATCGAGTTGTGCGGATTGCGCATGCAGCAGCAGCGCCAGCGGATCCTGCGCCGCGTGACGTCGCGCCGCCTCGGCATGGGCCCGGGCCGCGCTGGAATCGCCATGGCCGATCGCAAGCAGACCTTGCGTGATCGCATGCCGGCCGCGCGCGATCCGCCGCTCGTGCCGGCCGCGCTGGATTCGCCGCGGCATCCGCCACAGCCCGCGGATGATGCTCCAGATGACGATCGCCGCCACCATCGCGAGGCCGAGCACCAGCACGAACACCGGCACCGTCGTCACCACGCGCCAACCTGACCACGCCAGCACCACTTCGCCGGTCTGGTCGGCGACCCACGCGGCGCCCGCGGCTGCCAGCGCAATCAACAGCAGAAACAGAATGATCCGGATCATCGACAGCCTACGGCGCGGGTTTGGCGAGCGCCGCCATGGCGTCCGCCGCGAATTGGCGCGAGTTCGCCAGCGCGGCGTCGCGCGCATCGGCTTTCTCGATCCAGGATTGAGCGGCGGCGCGATCGGCCGCCGGCAGGGTGTTCAACTCACGCCGCGCCTCGTTGATATCGTTGCGCAGCGCCGCCGCCGTCACCCGCGCGACGATCGCACCGCGATCGTTGCCGACCGCGTCGGTACGCTCGATCCGCACCAGTTTGGCGGCGCCGGCTTGCAGCCGGTCGACGATGCCGGAGCCTGTGGTGCCGTTCTCTGCCATCGGCGGCGCCAGTTTCGGCACCAGAGCCAGCAGTTCGCGGCTGAGGGCCGGAACGGTCGGCACGCCGCTGGCGGCAAAACCCTCCAGCGGCTTCAAGGTCGAGGTATCGGGCGCCAGCGTCTTCGCGGCCGCCAGCGTTGCCGTGAAAGGATCGCCAACCCGAACCGACAGTTCGAGCAACGACGCCACCACGACGCGGCGCAGCGGCACATCGTCGATCGGCTTGGCATTGTCTGGCGCTTGGGCTGCGGCTGGCGCGCTCGATCGCGTCGAGCCGCGCGGTGATGTCAGACAGATCCACCGCGGGACGCGGCCGCGTCGCCGGGCGCCGCTTTGACGTTGCCGATTTCGGCCGCGACCTTTTGCGATTGCGCCTGCAGGGTGGCGAGTTCGTCGCGTAGCGATGTCTGGTATTTCTCCAGCGCCGCGATCTTGGCCGCGGAAGCGGGATCCGCCGTTGGCGACACCGGCTTGCTGGTCTTCGTTTCGAGCGCCGCGACCCGTTCGGTCAGGCTGTCGACCACGGTGGCGCTGACCTGAGGTGTCGCGGGTCCCGCCGGTTGAACCGGCGGCCAGCCCAGCATCCAGCCGACCCCGATCACCAGCGCCGCGGCGATTGCGCCGGACGCCGGGGCAATCACCCACGGCGAAATCGGACGCGACACGGGACGGGGCGAAGCCGGAGCTGCGGCCGGCTCAGACGGTTCGGGGGCGATGTTTTCCGTGGTGGAGCCCTCGGCAGCCGCGATTGGGTCCGGCGCCGGATCGCCGGCCACCTGTCGCGTCTCGCTGGTCACTTCCGATGCATCGAGGTCGATGGTCGGGCCCGCCCGCCGGGGGCGGCCGGAATCCAGAATTTCGGGCTTCTCGTCGGGCTTGAGCTGCGAGCTATCTTCGGGCCCAGTAGCGGCCATCGGGATATACCTCATCTGCCTGAGTAGGAACCTACCAGATTCGACGCCCTATTAGCGCGATCAGGGCCGCAACGCACGCCCCAGCGCCTCCAGCAGGGCATTTTCATCCGGCGAGCGGGCAATCAGAACCTGATTGGCCCCGGCATCGCGGACAATCAGGGCCACCGCCTCGGAAATACAACATTGCGGGATCGCCAGCGCCGTAATCTCGACGCCGGCGGCCCTTGCGGCCTCCAGAAACGACCGCGCGCTGCGCCGGGAATAGTGCAACACCGCCTTGATACGGTTGGCGGCAAAGCCCTCCGCGGCCTCGCGCGGCAATTTCTCGATCGGGATCATCCGGTAGGTGGTGTGGGTAACGACCGTAAACCCGCGCTCGCCGAGTTCGCCGGCCAGATCGCGCGCCAGATCGGCCCCCGCCAGATAAAGCACGGGGCTCGATTTCTTCAATTCCTTGGCTTTGACGCGCGCTACCACCGCCCCGCGCAAGCCGGCGACGTCGCCGGCGGCCGCGATCACCTTGGCAAAACCGGCGCGGCGCGCCGCGTCTGCGGTGTGCTCGCCGACCGCAAAGAGCGGTAGTTTGAGCAGGTCTTTACCGGAAGGATGCTGGTCGAAGCCGCGCAGCGCATTGGCGCTGGTGACGATGACCGCGCCGTAGCGCGCATCCGCGTCGTCCTGAAACGCCAGCGCTTCGAAGCGCAGCATCGGCGCCAGCAGCGCCTCGAAGCCACGCTCGCGCAATGCGGCAGCCGTTGCCTCATTGTCCGGGTGCGGACGTGTGACGAGAACCGCCATGCGTCAATCTTTCACGCCGTAAAGGCTTCCAGTTTCATGCTTTTCCAGACAAGCGGAAAATTGCGCTCGGCGTCCCCGAGATGCTAAGGATCGATCGGTTCTGGTTCTCGGAACCGCTCAATCTCCAGTCTCTCATTCGACGCGTTTTCCCGACACGAACCGGTAGCCACTTCGCTCGAAAACGCATTGGGTATGCTACGCAAACGCCGCCTCCGATACCAGTACAAGGGTTTAAATTGGCTAACGAGAATTCGACGATCGTGCTGGGCATCGAAACCACCTGCGACGAGACCGCAGCGGCCGTGGTCGAACGCCGGGCCGATGGCTCCGGACAAATCCTGTCCAACATCGTGCGTTCGCAGACCGATGAGCATACGCCATTTGGTGGCGTGGTGCCGGAGATCGCGGCGCGCGCCCATGTCGACGCGCTTGACGGCATCATTGCCGCGGCGATGCAGGAATCCGGCATCGAATTTCCGCAACTGTCCGCCGTCGCCGCGGCCGCGGGTCCGGGCCTGATCGGCGGCGTGATCGTCGGGCTGACCACGGCCAAGGCCATCGCGATGGTGCACGACACGCCGCTGATCGCGGTCAATCATCTCGAAGCCCACGCGCTGACGCCGCGGCTGACCAACGCACTGGCGTTTCCCTATTGTCTGTTTCTGGCGTCCGGCGGTCATACCCAGATCGTCGCCGTCACCGGCGTCGGGCAATATGTCCGGCTCGGCACCACCGTCGACGACGCGATGGGCGAAGCCTTCGACAAGGTCGCCAAGATGTGCTCGCTGCCTTATCCCGGCGGCCCGGAAGTCGAGCGGATGGCGCTGACGGGCGATCCCGGGCGGTTTGATTTTCCGCGGCCGATGCTCGGACGCGCCGATGCGAATTTCTCGCTGTCGGGATTGAAGACCGCGGTGCGCAACGAGGTCAGCCGTCTTGAACCGATGGAGCCGGAGGACATCAACGATATCTGCGCCGGCTTCCAGGCCGCGGTGCTGGAGTCGACCGCCGATCGGCTTCGCGTCGGCCTGCGCCTGTTTCATGAACAGTTCGGTGCGCCGAGCGCACTGGTCGCCGCCGGCGGCGTCGCCGCCAACCAGGCGATCCGCGGCGCGCTGCGAGAATGTCGCCGCCAAAGCGCAGACCACCCTGATCATTCCGCCGCCGGCGCTGTGCACCGACAACGGCGCGATGATTGCCTGGGCCGGCGCCGAGCGGCTGGCGCTCGGCATGATCGACACCATGGAAGCCCCGCCCCGCGCCCGCTGGCGCCTCGATGAAAACGCCGTCGCGCCGAAGGGCTTCGCCAACACCCGCGCGGGATTTTGACATGCCGTCCTTTCAGTCCGTCGCGGTGATCGGCAGCGGCGCCTATGGCACGGCGCTCGCCTGCGCTGCCCTGCGCGCCGGCCGTCGAAGTGACGCTTTACGCGCGCAACGCCGGAGCCGCGGCGAAGATGAAGGCGACCCGGCAAAATTCGAAACTGCCCGGTATCAGTCTCGAGGCAGGCATCGACGTCACCGCCGACATGGCCGAGGCAGCGCGCGCCGACGTCATCCTGCTAGCAATTCCCTCGCAAAGTTTGCGCGACGCCGCGCAAGGACTTGCACCGCACCTCACGCTGTCGACGCCGGTCGTCGCCTGCGCCAAGGGCATCGAGCGCGGGACGCACAAATTCATGACCGAGGTCGTCGCCGAGGCGCTTCCCAACGCCATACCTGCGATCCTGTCCGGGCCGAATTTCGCCGACGACGTCGCGCGTGGCCTGCCGACGGCCGTGACGCTGGCGGCAAAGGACGAAGGGCTGGCGAGCGACCTGGTGCAGGCGTTGGGCTCGGCGACGTTCCGGCCCTACCATTCGACGGACGTTCGCGGCGTCGAGATCGGCGGCGCGGCCAAGAACGTGCTGGCGATCGCCGCCGGCATTGTCGAGGGACGCAAGCTCGGCGCCTCGGCGCTGGCGGCGCTCACCACGCGCGGTTTCAGCGAACTCGCGCGTCTCGGCCGCGCCTGCGGCGCGCGCAACGAAACGCTGGCGGGTCTTTCCGGCCTCGGTGACCTGATCCTGAGCTGCTCCAGCCTGCAATCGCGCAACTTTGCGCTCGGCATCGCGCTCGGCCGCGGCGAAACGCCGAACCGCGCAAAACTGGCCGAAGGCGAATTCACCGCGCCGGTTCTGATCGAACTGGCAGCTTCGCAGAATGTCGATATGCCGGTATCAAAAGCGGTCGCAGCGATCCTGAGCGGCAAGGTCACGATCGACGCGGCGATCGAAGGCCTGCTGACGCGGCCGTTCAAGGCGGAGGAATGAACGATGGCGTACTGGCTGGTGAAATCCGAACCCTCGGTCTGGTCGTGGGATCAACAGGTCGCAAAAGGCGCCAAGGGCGAAGCCTGGACCGGCGTGCGCAATTTCACCGCGCGGCAAAATCTGGTCGACGATGAAGAAAGGCGACAACGCCTTCTTCTATCACTCCAACGAGGGCAAGGAGATCGTCGGCATCGCCGAGATCATCAAGGAAGCCTATCCCGACCCGACCGACAAAACCGAAAAATTCGTCTGCGTCGACATCAAGGCCGACAAGCCGCTGAAGACACCGTCACCATGGCCGCGATCAAGGCCGACAAGAAACTGGCCGATATGGCGCTGGTGAAATATTCGCGATTGTCGGTGCAGCCGGTGACCGCGGACGAATGGAAGATGGTCTGCAAGATGGGCGGGATGTAGCCGGCTGCCCGCGCCGCGGCTTGTGTGCTTTCGATTCCGCATTAGACTGGGTCGCATCGAGCGAGCGACATTTCATGATCGTTCAGGCATGCCTCAACGGGTCGCGGCCGAGCGACTTTCACGACCGGCTTCCGCTGACAGCGGAAGCGCTGGCGCATGATGGCGCGGCATGTGTCGCCGCCGGCGCGGCCGAATTGCACATTCATCCGCGTGACCCGAGCGGGTCGGAAAGCCTCGCGGCGGTTGATGTTGCACTACCCATTGTCCGGCGTGCGTGCCCGGACATTCCGGTGGGCGTTTCCACCGGCGCCTGGATCGAGCGCGACGAAGCCCAAACCAGAAATGCCATCGCCCGATGGAAGGCGCTGCCGGATTACGCCTCGGTCAATCTGTCGGAGCCCGATGCGCCTGCTGTCATGACGTTGTTGCTGGAGCGCGGGATCGGAATCGAGGCCGGGATCGCATCCATAGCCGATGCGAAGCGGCTGCTGGATTTTCCCGATCATAGCCGCGTGCTGCGCATCCTGATTGAAATCGAGGAGCAGAACCTGCCAGACGCGATGGCTATTGCAGATCGCATCGCAGCGCTGCTCACGCGCAGCGGCGTGCAATGACCCTTCCTGCTTCACGGCTTCGATGCGACGGTCTGGCCGTTGATCGCGCTGGCCCATGAGCGGCGATGGTCGACCAGAGTAGGATTGGAAGACGGCAAGCATCTTCCGGACGGTTCGATCGCATCCGATAATGCAACGCTGGTTGCCGCTGCGCTGACCCGCCCTGCGAATTTCCCGTGATAATTGCCTGTGGGGCAAATCAGCCAGTTCCCGTCTGGTCCCTCGCGCAAAAATTTTCTGCTTCCATTCCCTGCGCACTCTCTTGGCGCTGACGAATGACAAAACTCGGGCGCATAGTGTCGCGAGAATGCAGAAGTATGTTTGGATTCGTGATCGACATTGCTTCCTCGTGTCCCGGACGCGGTGCGGCACGAAGTGACGCTCCGCAGAGCCGGAACCCATCGCGGCGCTACGTGGACCCCGGATCAGCAGCGCAACACGCCGCGAGATGCGGCGCGCTGCCCAGCATCCGGGGAACGCAGTACCCGTCGCGATGAAATCAAAAGGAAGAAGAAAGCGTTACGCCGCCGCCGCAGTCACGACCTGCGCCAGCAACTGCTCGCGCTTGGACTGCGAGCGGTAGCCCTTCATGGTCGCGGCGAAGCGCTCGAGGATGCCGTCTTCGAACGCGGTGACGATGGTGTCGTGGACATAGCTCTTGCGGCAGATCGCCGGCGTGTTGGACAATTCGTCGGCGGCGGCGCGCACCGCGTCGAGCACCTGCTTCTTGCGGCCGCGGGCGCTGGCGGCCGGCGAAATCCGCGACAGCGATTCCAGCACCACGGCCGAAGCCATCAGGGTGCGAAAATCCTTCAGCGAAATCTTGATGCCGGCGATCTCGCGCAGGAACGCGTTCACGCGTGGTGGTCGACGCCGCGCGGACCACGCCGGAATGATCGCGGTACTGGAACATGCGCTTGCCCGGCACGGTGCGCAGGATGCCGATCGCGCGCACCAGTTTGGCGGCGTCGCATTCCTTGCGCGTGGCCTTGCCGCCCTTGGCCTTGAAGGTCAGCACCACGTTGTCGTCTTCCAGCGTGACGTTGGACTTCAACATCGTGGTGGCGCCGCGGGTGCCGTTGAGGCGGGCGTAGGATTCATTGCCCGGCCGGATCGCGGTGCGGGCGATCAATTCGATCACCGCCGACAGCGCGAATTCGCGGGTCGGCGTGTCGCCCGACAGATGCATCGAGACGTTACGGCGGATCTTCGGCAGCGCCGCCGACCAGCTTGCCGAGCCGATGCGCCTTGCGCTGCTCGCGGACCTTTTCCCAATCGGCGTGATAGCGGTATTGCAGCCGGCCGGCGGCATCGCGGCCGACCGCCTGCAGATGCGAGGTCGGATCGGGCGAGTAGCGCACTTCCTGATAGGCCGGCGGCACCGCCATCCGGTTCAGGCGCTTGATGGTGCCGGCATGGCGGATCTGGGTGCCGTTGGCGCGAACGAAGGAATAGGTCTTGCCGCGCTTGATGCGGCGGATGGTCAGTTCGTTCTGGTCGCCGAGCTTGAGGCCGAGTTCCGTTGCCAGTTCCTCGACCGAGGTCTTGACGACAACCGGTTTGGCGGAACGGCCCTTGGCGGGCGTTTTGGGCAGTTGCCCGAGCGCTTCGGCCAGCGCAACGGCGGGATCGGCGGAAACGGGCCGCGTAGCCTCGAAATTCTGCTGATCCATCATGGCCGTAGTCGCCCTGCTCCACTGTGCTTCTGGTAATGCCCGCTCGTCTGGCTTGGTTCCGGTGGCGCTCCACCGGGCCCCGGAAAGGCCATTTAGGGGGTAACGGAGGCCATTGCGAGTCCGGATTCGGCATGAAATGGTTACCGAATACCGATCATGGCACCCATTCGCGCGATAACGTTGATTTCGGGATGGCCGCGCAACGCGAAAGTGATCGGTTTCCGGGATCGCGAACCGGGTCGAAAAGGACCCGGCCACGGGCAAAATCCGTCCGGCGAGACCAAGGTCGGAGAGGTTTGCGCCTTGTCGGGCCGCGGCCCGGCGACGCATAATCACGGCAACGATCAAGACGGCTGAAATGGTCGCCGCGTTCGCCGATGGAGGGGAAAATGTCCGACAAGATTTACGACGTATCCGCGGAATGGGCCAAGCGCGCCTTTGTCGACCAGGCCAAATACCGCGACATGTATGCGCGTCGGTGTCCGACCCCAAGGGATTCTGGGCCGAACAGGCCAAGCGCGTCGACTGGATCGAGCCGTTCAGCAAGGTCGAGAACACCTCCTTCGCGCCGGGCAACATTTCGATCAAATGGTTCGAGGACGGCGTGCTCAACGTCGCCGCCAACTGCATCGACCGCCATCTCGACAGCCGCGGCGACCAGACCGCGATCATCTGGGAGGGCGACAACCCCTCCGAGTCGAAGCACATCACCTATCGCCAACTGCACGACGAAGTCTGCAAGATGGCCAACATCCTGCGCACCCGCAACGTCGGCAAAGGGCGACCGCGTCACGATCTATCTGCCGATGATTCCGGAAGCGGCCTACGCGATGCTGGCCTGCGCGCGGATCGGCGCGATCCATTCGGTGGTGTTCGCCGGCTTCTCGCCCGACAGCCTCGCCCAGCGCATCACCGACTGCCAGTCCAAGGTGGTGATCACCGCCGACGAAGGCCTGCGCGGCGGCAAGAAGGTGCCGCTGAAGGCCAATGTCGATGCCGCGATCGCCAAGAGCGGCGGCGTCGATTGGGTCGTCGTGGTCAAGCGCACCGGCTCGCCGGTCGAGATGAATCCGACGCGCGATTTCTGGTACCACGAAGCCGCCGAGATGGTGACGACGGAATGCCCCGTCGAGCCGATGAACGCGGAAGACCCGCTGTTCATCCTCTACACGTCGGGCTCGACCGGCCAGCCCAAGGGCGTGCTGCACACCTCCGGCGGCTATCTCGTGTTCGCGTCGATGACGCATCAATATGTGTTCGATTATCACGACGGCGATATCTACTGGTGCACCGCCGACGTCGGCTGGGTCACCGGCCACAGCTACATTCTCTATGGGCCGCTGGCCAACGGCGCGACCACGCTGATGTTCGAAGGCGTGCCGAATTATCCCGACAATTCGCGGTTCTGGAACGTCATCGACAAGCACAAGGTCAACATCTTCTACACCGCGCCGACCGCGATCCGCGCGCTGATGCAGGCCGGCGACGAGCCGGTGAAGAAGACCTCGCGCAAGAGCCTGCGCCTGCTGGGCAGCGTCGGCGAGCCGATCAATCCGGAAGCCTGGGAATGGTATCATCGCGTGGTCGGCGACGAGCGCTGCCCGATCGTCGATACCTGGTGGCAGACCGAGACCGGCGGCATTCTGATCACGCCGCTGCCGGGCGCGACCAAACTCAAGCCGGGTTCGGCGACGACGCCGTTCTTCGGCGTGGTGCCCGAGATCGTCGATGCCGACGGCAAGGTGCTGGAAGGCGAAGCCACCGGCAATCTCTGCATCGCGCGGTCCTGGCCCGGCCAGATGCGCACGGTCTATGGCGATCACGCCCGCTTCGAGCAGACCTATTTCTCGACCTACAAGGGCAAGTATTTCACCGGCGACGGCTGCCGCCGCGACGCCGACGGCTATTACTGGATCACCGGCCGCGTCGACGACGTGATCAACGTCTCCGGCCATCGCATGGGCACCGCCGAGGTCGAAAGCTCGCTGGTGGCGCATGACGCGGTGTCGGAAGCCGCCGTGGTCGGCTATCCGCACGACATCAAGGGCCAGGGCATCTACGCCTATGTGACCCTGATGAACGGCAAGGAGCCGACCGACGCGCTTGCGCAAGGAACTGGTGGCGTGGGTGCGCAAGGACATCGGCCCGATCGCCTCGCCGGACCTGATCCAGTTCGCGCCCGGCCTGCCGAAGACCCGCTCCGGCAAGATCATGCGCCGCATCCTGCGCAAGATCGCCGAGGACGAACCGGGCAGCCTCGGCGATACCTCGACATTGGCCGATCCCGCCGTGGTCGACGATCTGGTCGCGCATCGGCAGAATAAGAAGGGCGCAGGAGCTTAAGGCCGGCTTGGATTTGCGGCAGGGGGATTTGATGCGATCGTATTTTGGAAAGTTTCGCCGCCGGCCGCTTGATATGTGCTTGCCGGCGCGGCGCTGGGTCTCGGCTACCGCGCGGGCGCCGCCAATCTCGACGAGGCCTGCGGCGGCCCCAGACAAGATTACCTGCAATTCGGCGCTGTATTGCCAGTTGCCGGCGGGCCAATGCAGCGCGCCGGACGCGGCCGGCACCTGCGCACAAGGCGCCGGATTTCTGCATGCGGGTGTCGCGACCGGTGTGCGGCTGCAACGGCAAGACCTATCCGAACGAATGCGAAGCCCGCAAAGCCAGGGTCGCGATCGACACGACCGGCGCCTGCAAGAAGCCGCCGGCGGACGGCGCCGCTCCGGCGCCGAAGCCCGCGGCGAAAAAGAAGAAGCCGGCCAAAGGTACGAAGGGCAGCTCGAAATCGAGCACGTAAAGGTCGAGTTACGAAGGCTGCCGGGGCTACGCGTGATCGCAGGTGATGCGCGCTCACGACATCGTCAGCGGCAACGGCCGACCGTGGCGGCGCGTTTCCAAACCAGTGTTGTTTCCAAGTCATTTACTTTAATTACGAACATTTCCTTACCTGTTCCCACCAAACGAGCTCGACGGCCCGGCGTGGAAACCGCCTGGTTAAGCACACGCGGTTAAAAACGTGTGGGCAAGCGGTATTGCAGCGTTTTCGATTGCATGGCGGCCGCCAAGGGCCCGCCAGCGAACTGGAGAAGATGATGTCGCTGAGGATTGCGGTGGCGCTGGCGGCCACCATCGGGGCGGGCGTGGTGATGTCGACGGCGGCGCAGGCGCGGCCGGATATGGTCGGTTTCCGCGGCGATTATTCGCCGGGCACGATCGTGGTGAAGACCAACGAGCGCCGGCTTTATCTGGTGGTCGATCCCGACCACGCGGTGCGCTATCCGGTCGGCGTCGGCAAGGCCGGCAAGCAATGGGCCGGCACCACCCAGATCGACGGCAAGTACCGCAATCCGGCCTGGTCGCCCCCGGCCGAAGTCAAGCGCGACGTGCCGTCGCTGCCGGACGTCATTCCCGGCGGTTCGCCGCACAATCCGATGGGCGTCGCGGCGATGACCCTGGCGGGCGGCGAATATGCCATTCACGGCACCAACGTGCCGCACTCGGTCGGCGGCTTCGTCTCGTATGGCTGCATCCGGATGCTGAACGAGGATATCAGCGACCTCTACCAGCGGGTTTCGGTCGGCACTACCGTGGTGGTGTCGCGCTGAGCCTGAAGCCGTCGCCTCAGAAATCCGAGGCGATGCCCTTGTTTTCCCAATCGCCGTATCGGGTGGGCTCCGGACCCTTCGGGCCCTGCAGCTCCTTCGGCAGCGGATGCGGATGGGCCGCCGCTTCCCGCCGCCGCGCCTCGGCTTCGGCCAGCGCGCGTTGCGCCGCCGGCGGTATCGGCTTGCGCTCGGGTCCCGGGGTTGGCGCAGGAGACTGCGAAGGATCGGGCGTCAAGGAATCGGGCGCGGCAGGATCGTCGGTCATCTCGGGTTCTCGTCGGCAGCAAGGCGCATTCAAAATTGCGGCATTCAGAGCATACCCCAACTGTGAAATCCTGAAGGCATTCTTATATTTGGCATATTCGCGTGCCAATGCTGTGGTTTAATCCCGATGGCGGTTGGTAGCGCTTTGACCCGCTTTTGGCTTTCCTTCGAGATGTTCCCGCGCAATGCCCCCACAACGATTCGCACTGCCATCCGAGGTGCCTGGGCTCGCGGCGCGGCGGATCGCGGCGGATATTCTCGACGGCGTGCTGCATAAGCATCGCACCCTCGACGACCAACTCGACGGCGCCGGCGCGCATCCCGGATTGAAGACGCTCTCCGACCGCGACCGCGCGCTGATGCGCCGGCTGGTGGCGACCATCCTGCGGCGTCTCGGTACCCTCGGCCACGTGCTGTCGCGGCTGCTGGATCGCGGCATCCCAACCGATGCGCCGCGCGCGCAGAGCGCGCTTCTGATCGGCGCCGCGCAGATCCTCTGGATGGACGTGCCCGATCATGCCGCGGTCGACCTGTCGGTGCGGCTGGTGCAATCGGACCGGCGCGCCACCAAATATGCCGGCCTGGTCAACGCGGTGCTGCGGCGCTGCGCGCGCGAGGGCCAGCCCTTGATCGAGGAAGTCAAGGACGAGCGGCTCGATATCGCGCCGTGGCTGTTGCAACGCTGGAGCGCCCATTACGGCGACGAGACCGCGCGCAGCATCGCCACCGCGATCGGCCATGAGCCGTCGCTCGACATCACGGTCAAATCAGATACCGCGCAATGGGCCACCCGGCTGCACGGCGAGGCCTTGCCGACCGGCACCGTGCGCACGCTGTTGCAGGGTTCGGTGACGATGCTGCCGGGCTTTTCCGAAGGCCAATGGTGGGTGCAGGACGCCGCCGCCGCGCTGCCGGTGCAGTTGTTCGGCGATGTCGCCGGCAAATCGATCGCCGATCTGTGCGCCGCGCCCGGCGGCAAGACCGCGCAGCTCGCACAGGCCGGCGCGCACGTCACCGCGGTCGACCGCTCGTCAAACCGCATGACGCGATTGCGCGATAATCTCACGCGGCTGTCGCTGCACGCCGAGGCCGTGGTGGCCGACGCCGCCGAGTGGCCGGGAACCGGTAACGGCAGTTTCGACGGCATCCTGATCGACGCGCCCTGCACCTCGACCGGCACCATCCGCCGTCATCCGGACATCGGCTGGCTGCGTCAGGAGGCCGACCTCGCGCCGCTGGTCGCGTTGCAGCAGCGCCTGTTGCAGCGGGCGGTGTCCCTGCTGCGGCCGGGTGGAACATTGGTTTATTGCACCTGTTCGCTGGAACCCGAAGAGGGCGAACACGCGATCTCGACATTCCTCGCCGCCGAGCCGTCGGTGCGCCGCGCGCCAGTCGATCCGAGTGAGGTCGCCGGGCTCGGCGAAATCGTCACGGCGGACGGTGACCTGCGCACTTTACCCTGCCATCTGCCGCGCGATGAGCCACGACTGGGCGGACTCGATGGATTTTACGCGGCGCGACTGATCAAGGCTGGTTAAATCCTGATGCTGCACCGCTTTTTCCCGCACCCCGCTGATTCGCGCGGTTGCAAGATGGTGTCTTGATCACATTTCCGGACTAAAAGGATTCGCAGGATTCCCTCCCGGCGGGTGTGGGGCCAGAAGTCCGGTTCGCTTCAGCGGCGTTGCCTCGGTTCTTCTAACCGGACCCGCGCTCAAGTTGTTATTCCCTGGTGTCCCCCCGACTCCGAAGTTCGCTAACGGGGGACACATGATCGAGCGAACTTCGGGGACACTAGGCAAGGCGTGTCGGTCGCTCAACGCAGACGCATTTCGACGCTGATCATGGGCCGCTTCGCGCGGAGCGTGGCTGCGCGCGCCAGCGGCGGCTCGGTGGCGCTGTCTCGGCTGTGGCCGGGACGCGCCGATCGCCTGATCATCGCGCCGCATGATCTGCGAACGGCCGACGCTACCCGCGCCGCTGAAATCTATGCCGGACGCTTCGTATTCGCCGGCAAGATCGTCACCTGCCACGGCCGCTCGATCTTCGATCTCGAACCGCCGTCGGAAGATTGGGAAGTCGCGCTGCTCGGCTTCGGATGGCTGCGGCATTTGCGCGCGGCGGATACCGCGCTGACCCGCGCCAATGCGCGCTCGCTGGTCGACGACTGGATGACCAATCCGGCCAACCGCCGCCCGGTCGGACGCCGCGCCGACGTGATGGCCCGCCGGGTGATTTCGCTGCTGTCGCAGGCGCCGCTGGTGCTCGGCGACACCGACAGCAAATTCTATCGGCGTTACCTGCGCGGCCTGGCCCGCGACATCCGCCATCTGCGTTATGCGATGCTCGACATGCCCGACGGCGTGCCGCGGCTGCAGGTGATGATCGCGCTGTGTTACGCATCGCTGTGCCTCGCCAACCAGGCGCGTAACATTCGCGGCGCCACCAAAAAACTGTCCGATGAATTGCAGCGACAGATCCTGCCCGACGGCGGTCACATCTCGCGCAATCCCGGCGCGCTGATCGAGTTGCTGATCGACCTTTTGCCGCTGCGCCAGACCTTCGCTGCCCGCAATATCGCGCCGCCGCCGGCGCTGTTGAACGCGATCGACCGCATGATGCCGATGCTGCGCTTCTTCCGCCATGGCGACGGCAGCTTCGCGCTGTTCAACGGCATGAGCAGCGCGCCGTCCGACCTGCTCGCGACACTGCTCGCCTATGACGACACCCATGGCGTGCCGATGGCGAACATGCCGCACACCGGGTTTCAACGCCTCGAGGCCGGCGCGTTGACGCTGATCATGGACACCGGTCCGCCACCGCCGGCCAGCGTCAGTCACGACGCCCATGCCGGCTGTTTGTCGTTCGAATTATCGTCCGGCGCCAGCCGGATCGTGATCAATTGCGGCATGCCGACCACCGGCCGCGACAATTGGCGGGTGTTCGCGCGCGGCACCGCGGCGCATTCGACGCTGACCTATCGCGAGACATCGTCGTGCCAGTTCGTCGAACTGTCGGCGATGAAGCGGCTGCTGCAGGGTTCGCCCGTGATCTCCGGCCCGGTCAATGTCGAGAGCTATCGTGAATCCGTGACCAATGGCGAGATGCTGACCACCGCGCATGATGGCTATCTCAGCCGCTTTGGCGTGCTGCATCGCCGGGTGCTGATGGCGGCGCATGACGGTTCCCGGCTCGACGGCGAGGACACGCTGTCGCCGGCGCCGGGCGGGCGGATCAAGGGTCGCGAGGCCGACTATGCGCTGCGGTTTCATCTGCACCCGGCCGTGAAAGCAAGCCGGCTCAGCGACGGCCGCGGCGTGATGCTGGTGCTGCCGAACCGCGATGTCTGGACCTTCGAGGCGCTCGACGACAAGGTCGAGCTTGAAGACAGCGTATTCCTGGCCGGAAACGACGGGCCGCGCCGCACGGCCCAGATCGTGATCCGCCAGGATGCCTTGCATGCCTCCTCGATCCGCTGGACGTTTGCGCGTTCGAACGCTTCCTCGTCGGCCACGAATAACCGCCGCGGCGCCCGTCGGGAGCCCGAATTACCGCTGTAAAATATGTGACGAATGGCCTGCCATGCGGCCTGCGGCGGTTCCGTGGCCCGGAAAAGCGTGCTACCCGGCGGGCTTGCTGATCAGGACCAAGCCATGACCGACCATTCGCGCCGCGTGACCCGCGCCCTGCTGTCCGTTTCCGATAAAACCGGACTGATCGAATTCGCCCGCGCCCTGACCGCGCACGGCGTCGATCTGGTCTCCACCGGCGGCACTGCGAAAGCGATCGCCGCGGCGGGACTGAAAGTTCGCGACGTCTCCGACCTCACCGGCTTTCCGGAGATGATGGACGGCAGGGTGAAGACCCTGCATCCGAAAGTTCATGGCGGCTTGCTCGCGATCCGCGACAATGCCGAACATGCGCAGGCGATGAAGGATCATGGCATCGCGCCGATCGACCTACTGGTGGTCAATCTCTATCCGTTCGAGGCGACCGTCGAAAAGGACGCCGGCTTCGAGGAGTGCATCGAGAACATCGATATCGGTGGCCCCGCGATGATCCGTGCGGCGGCGAAGAACCATGATGATGTCGCGGTCGTGGTCGAACCGCAGGACTACCAGTCGGTGCTGGACGAACTCGCGACCAATGGCGGCGCGACCACATTGGGCCTGCGCCGGCGTCTGGCCGCGAAAGCCTATGCGCGCACCGCGGCCTATGACGCCGCGATCTCGAACTGGTTCGCGTCGCAGAACAAGACCGAGGCGCCGGATTACCGTGCCTTCGGCGGTCGGCTGATCCAGGCCTTGCGCTATGGCGAGAACCCGCACCAGCAGGCGGCGTTCTATCGCACGCCCGACCGGCGTCCCGGTGTTGCCACCGCGCGGCAATTGCAGGGCAAGGAACTGTCCTACAACAATATCAACGACACCGACGCGGCGTATGAATGCATCGCCGAGTTCGATCCCAAGCGCACCGCGGCCTGCGTGATCGTCAAGCACGCCAACCCCTGCGGCGTCGCCGAGGGCGAAGACCTGATCAGCGCCTATCGCAAGGCGTTCGCCTGCGACACCCAATCGCCCTATGGCGGCATCATCGCGGTCAATCGCACCCTCGACGCCGAAACCGCGAAGGTCATCACTGAAATCCTGACCGAGGTGATCATCGCGCCCGACGCCACCGACGAGGCGATCGCGATCATCGCCAAGCGGCGCAATCTGCGTCTGCTACTCGCCGGCAGCCTGCCCGATCCGCGCGCGATGGGCCTGACCGCCAAGACCGTCGCCGGCGGCCTGCTGGTGCAGACTCGCGACAACGCCGTGGTTGACGATATCGAACTGAAGACCGTGACCAGGCGCGCGCCGACCGAGGCCGAATTGCGCGATCTCAAATTCGCGTTCCGGGTCGCCAAGCACGTCAAGTCCAACACCATCGTCTACGCCAAGGATCTCGCCACCGTCGGCGTCGGCGCCGGACAGATGAGCCGGGTCGACGCCTCGCGCATTGCCGCGCGAAAAGCCCAGGATGCGGCCACCGACGCCAAGCTGGCCCAGCCGATGACGGTGGGCTCGGTAGTTGCCTCCGACGCGTTCTTCCCGTTCGCGGACGGATTGCTGGTCGCGATCGAGGCCGGCGCCACCGCGGTGATCCAGCCCGGCGGCTCGATCCGCGATGACGAGGTGATCAAGGCGGCCGACGATGCCGGCATCGCCATGGTGTTCACCGGCGTGCGGCATTTCAGGCATTGAACTCTCGTCATTCCGGGGCGCGCTCTCGCGCGAGCCCGGAATGACCACCGTGGAAGCTCACTCCCGCACCCGCGCCAGCAGCGCGAGGCCTACGACGAAAAACAGCACCAGCACCGACATGCCGGCTTTCTGGCTGGCGGTCGCGGCCGTCACCAGGCCGACCAGCAGCGGCCCGATGAACGAGGTGACCTTTCCGGTCAGCGCGAACAACCCAAAATATTGCGCGATGCGATCCTTCGGCGCGATCCGGATCAGGAGCGAGCGTGACGCCGCCTGCAACGGCGCGCCGGTCGCGCCGATCAGGCATCCGAGCACGAGATAAGCGCGCTCGGCGGCGGAAGCGAACAATGCGCCACCGGGCACCGGCGGCGCGACCTTGATCAACAGCACCGTCTCCCTGTCCACGGTCAGGATCGCGATGATCGCGAACAGCAGAATCAGCATGCTACCGGCAATGACGCGTTTCGATCCGAACGCGTCGTCGAGCTTGCCGCCGAGCCAGCCACCGAACGTGCCGGCGATCGCGAGAATGATGCCGAAGGTACCGATCTGGATCGTGCTCCAGCCGAACGTGCCGGCGGCGTAGATGCCGCCGAACGCATAGAGCGACACCAGCCCGTCGGTGTAGATCATGTTGGCGAGCAGAAACGCCATCATCGATTTGTGCCGCGGCAGATCGCGCAAGGTCTGCCGCAGTTCGGTCATTCCTTCGCGAAGGGCATCGCGCAAGGCGTGCCTGGCCGGATAATCCGGCGTCACCAGAAACATCGGCAGCGCGAAGATCATGAACCAGATCGCGGTCAACGGCCCGGTGATGCGATCGCCCTGATGGGTAGCGGGGTCGAGCCCGAACAGCGGCGTGAAGCCGAACAGCGTGTGACCGGTATCAGGACTGGCGGCAAGAAAGCCGAGCACCAGAATGAGACTGACGATGCCGCCGACATAGCCGGTGGCCCAGCCGGTGCCGGACAGTCGCCCGATCCGCTCAGGCGGCACCAGCGTCGGCATCATTGCATTGTTGAACACGATGGCGAATTCGACACCGACGGTCGCAATACCATAGGCCAGCAGCAGCGACGGAATTATGCTGACGTCGCCGGGTCTGCCGAACCACATCAAGCTGGAGCCGATCACCAGCAGCGCGCCGAACGCCGCAATCCATGGCTTGCGCCGGCCGCTGGCATCCGCGACGGCGCCCAATATCGGCGACATCAAGGCGATCACCAATCCCGACGCCGCGGTGGCGAAACCCCACAGCGACTGACCGCTGGCGGGATCGGCCGCGACATGGGTGGCGAAATAGGGCGCGAAGACGAAGGTCGTGATCAGCGTGAAATAGGGCTGGGCCGCCCAATCGAAGAAGATCCAGCTGATCACAGCCGCGCGAGGCGGATAAACCGGTTGCGAGCCGGCCGCCTCAGCCTCGGTGAGTGTGATCGCCATTCTCAATTCCTTATCTGCCGACAAAGGAAGCCTTTTGCCTCTGGCATCCGGGCCCGTATAGCATAGGTACTGCGACAGACCTGCGTTGCACTCGGCTTCAAACAAGCTTCAACCTCGGCGGAATTTTGATGATCTGGTTTCTCGCGGACGGACGCAGACAATTCGCGGTGATGATGTTCGCGCTCACGGTGACGCTTTGCATTCCGGCAAGCGCACAGGATGTACGCCGCGGCGCGCCGGCGTTGGGCGATCCTTATGCGGCGCAAGCCGTGGTCGCACAGCATGGCATGGTGGTGGCGCAGGAAAAACTGGCCGCACGCATCGGCGCGGATGTCTTGAAACGCGGCGGCAATGCGGTCGACGCCGCGGTCGCAACCGGCTTTGCGATGGCGGTGACGTATCCACGCGCCGGCAATATCGGCGGCGGCGGCTTCATGGTGATTCATCTGGCCGCGCACAACGAAGACGTCGCGATCGATTATCGCGAAACCGCGCCGGCGGCAGCCACGCGCGACATGTTCCTGGGCGCCGACGGCAAACCGGATCGCAGGAAGTCTCTGGATTCCGCGTTGGCGATCGGCGTCCCCGGCACCGTCGCGGGATTGTCGCTGGCGCTGGAGAAATACGGCTCGGGCAAGTTCACATTGGCCGAATTGCTGAAACCGGCGATCGCGATGGCTGCCGATGGCATCGACGTCGTCGACGACGTCGCCGACACGCTCGACGAAGGACGCCAGCGGCTGGCGAACTTCCCGGCCTCGCTGAAAATGCTTCAGCGTGACGACGGCGCACCGATACGGGAAGGCGATCGGCTGGTCCAGAAAGATCTCGCCGCGACCTTGACCGCGATCGCCGAGCAGGGCCCACGCGGATTCTATCAAGGGCCTGTCGCAGACAAACTGGCGAAGGCGATTTCCGGCAATGGCGGCATCATGACTTCAGACGATTTGAAGTCGTACCAGCCGGTCATCCGGAGGCCGGTCCACGGCACCTATCGCGGCTACGACATTGTCTCGATGCCGTTGCCCGCGTCCGGCGGCGTGGTGCTGCTGGAAACGCTCAATATCCTCGAAGGGTTTCCCTTGCCGGAAATGAAGCAGGGCTCGGCGGCATCGCTGCATCTGATGATCGAAGCGATGAAACGCGCCTACGCCGACCGCGCGCATTATCTCGGCGATCCCGCCTATGTAACTGCACCGGTCGCAACTTTAATGACCAAGGAATATGCCGCCAAGCAGCGGGCCGGCATCGACCCGGATCATGCCACGCCATGGAAGGACGAATTGCTGGCGGCGGCGACCCCCCGCCTGCGCACGAGGGCCAGAACACCACGCACTTTTCGGTGGTCGACGGTGAAGGCAACGCGGTCAGCAACACCTACACCTTGAACTATCCGTATGGCGTCGGGCTTGTGGCCGACGGCACCGGCGTGCTGCTCAACGACGAGCTTGACGATTTCACCGCCGCGCTCGGCGCATCCAACGCGTTCGGGCTGGTGGGCTTCGAGGCCAATCTGCCCGCGCCGGGCAAGCGGCCGTTGTCGTCGATGACACCGACCATCGTATTGAAGGACGGCAAGCCGGTGCTGGTGACCGGCTCGCCCGGTGGCAGCCGCATCATCTCGGCGGTGTTGCAAGTCGTGGTCGACGTGCTCGACTACCACATGGACGTCGCCGCCGCGGTCGCGGTGCCGCGGCTGCATCACCAATGGATGCCCGATGTGGTGAGGGTCGAGCACGGCTTCCCGGCGGATGTGCTCGCAGCGCTGAAGGCCAAGGGGCATACCATCGTCGAACCGCTGGGCCAGACCTCGGCGAATTCGATCGCGGTCATGCCGCAGGGTCTGCTGGGCGCACCCGATCCACGCACCCGCGGCGGCGAAGCGGCCGGGTTGTAAGCCGGGAACGACTAGTCCAAAGGCAGCGTTGTCGACCGAGGCGGGTTTGGCGTAAGCCGCGTCAGCCGGCAGCGGCTGCCCAGCGCGCCCCGCAATCTTTGTCCTCGAGGAAAACGAGTTTTATGAGCACCACCGAGCGCCCCGGCGCCATCGAAACGGCCGTCATCGACGATTCCAGCCTGCTGGCGTTCTACCGCGACATGAACGAGCCGGAGCGCCGGACATTCTGGGCCTGCGCTGGCGGCTGGGCGCTCGACGGCATGGATTTCATGATCTATCCGCTGGTGATCGGGACCATCATCACGATGTGGAAGGTCGATCCCGGCACCGCCGGTCTCGCCGGGACCGTGACGTTGCTGGCTTCTGCGGTCGGCGGCTGGCTCGGCGGTTATCTGGCCGACCGCATCGGCCGGGTCAAAACCCTGCAGCTGACGATCCTGTGGTTCTCGGTGTTCTCGCTGGTCTGCGCGTTCGTGCAGAGCTTCGATCAGCTTTTGGTCGCACGCGCCTTGCTCGGCCTCGGCTTCGGCGGCGAATGGGCGGCCGGCGCAGTACTGATGGGTGAGTCGATCCGCGCGCAGTACCGCGGCCGCGCCGTTGGATCGGTGCAATCCGGCTGGGCGATCGGCTGGGGTTTTGCGGTGCTGGCGCAGGCCGTGCTGTTTTCGTACCTGCCGCCGGAGACCGCGTGGCGCTGGATGTTTGCGATCGGCGCGCTACCGGCAGTGATGATTTTTTTCCTGCGCCGTTATGTCGAGGAGCCGGAGATCGCCGCCGCCACGCTGGCGAAGCAAAATGCCAGCGGTCAACGGCCGGGACTGCATGAGATCTTCTCAGGCCCCATTCTCAAGACCACGATCCTGGCGTCGCTCGCGATCACGGGATGCCAGGGCGGCTACTACGCCATCACTTTCTGGGTGCCCCGCTTCCTCACCACCGAACGCAAGCTCTCTGTGGTCAGTTCCACCGGTTATCTGGCCGCTTTGATCGTCGGCTCGTTCGCGGGCTATCTGGTCGGCGCGTGGCTCGCCGACAAGATCGGCCGCCGCAACCTGTTCCTGTACATGTCGCTTGGCGCCATCGCGATTATCGTCATCTACACGCAATTGCCGCTCACCAACGAGATCCTCTGGGTGCTGGGTTTCCCGCTCGGCTTCTTCGCGTCGGCCTATTTCTCCGGCGTCGGCGCGTTCCTCACCGAACTCTATCCCACCCGGTTGCGCGGCTCAGGCCAGGGCTTCTGCTATAATTTCGGCCGCGGCATCGGCGCGCTGTTTCCATTCCTGGTCGGCGCGCTCTCGAGCACCACGTCGCTCGGCAACGCGATCGCGATCTTCGCGGTGCTGGCCTATGGCTTGTTCTTCCTCGCCGCATTCGCGCTGCCGGAGACTCGGGGCCGGGTGCTACATGCGGATGGGTAGAGTCTATTAGCGACTGCGCTTCGGCAACGGTAGCGTTCCCCGGATGCCGCGCAGCGCGCCGCACTTCGCGGCGTGGTGCGCTGCTGATCCGGGGTCCACGGGCAAGCAGAGAAGCTCTGCGTTTGGGGCTGGGTCCCGGTTCTGCGGAGCGGCATAAGAATGCCGCACCGCGCCCGGGACATGCGCGTCTCGAAGCTCCGTCACCTGCCGCAATGCGTAAGGGCCGCCTTTTTGCAGCGCTCTCGCGTAGGCCGGGCGGGCGTGAATGCGCTCGAGAAACGCCATCGCCTTCGGATGTCCCTGTTCGAGGCCGGCGCGCGAGGCGGCGGCTTCGAGCTGGAAAGCTCATCTGGATATCGGCGGCGGTGAACTCGTTGCCGGCGAACCACTCGGTTTTGCCGAGCTCGCCCTCCCAGAATGCCATGTGCTGCTTGAGCTGCGGATTGACCAGCGCCGTCAGCGCCTGATTGCAGACCTTGCGCACCAGCGGCCGCAACAGCGCCGGCGACCGCTTCGGCATCAGCGTGAACAGTAATTTGAGCAGCAGCGGCGGCATCGCCGAGCCCTCGGCATAATGCAGCCAGTAGGTATAGCGCAGCCGCTCGGGCGTCCTGGCCGGCGGGATCAGGCGGCCTTCGCCATAGGTCTCGATCAGATATTCGGCGATCGCGCCTGATTCCGCGATGGTATTGCCGTTGTCGGTGATCACGGGAGATTTGCCGAGCGGATGGATCGCGCGCAATTCGGCAGGCGCCCGCATGTCCGGCTGACGCTGATAGCGCACGATTTCGTAGGGCACGCCGAGCTCTTCGAGCAGCCAGAGCACCCGTTGCGAGCGTGAATTATTGAGGTGATGGACAGTGAGCATGGTGACGCGTCCCCGGGTTTAGAGCGGCCACGGTCGTGCCAGCCGAGCGGTGCAAAGTCGAGATGGCCAACCCATCGCCCACCATCGTAATTATTTCATCCGGGTAATATTGACGTTGAATTTAATCCGGGTAATAATTGCGTCAGATGATGAGTTGCTCGGGAGCTTGCGATGACTTCGAATTTCACGGCTTTTCACGGCCAGCGCCGCCTCGCCTCCGGCCCGCTCCCCGAGGTCGCCCTGGCGGTCAGGCGCGCCGAAGGCAAGGCGACCGAAGCGATCCTGATCTTCAGCGACGCAACCGGTCGGGCGATCGATCTCGACCTTCGGGGCAAGGATGAGGAGGTGCTGGCGCGGCTGCCCGAAACGGCTGAGCGCGAATCCGGTGCCTGAGCCGGCGCCGCCGGACGAACCGCGCGGCCGTGGCCGTCCGAAACTGGGCGTGGTCGCGCGCGAAGTCACCCTGCTGCCGCGGCACTGGGACTGGCTCAACGGGCAACCCGGCGGCGCCTCGGTGGCGTTACGCAAACTGGTGGAGGCCGCCCGTCGCGCCAATGGCGACCGCGATCGTCACCGCGCGGCACGGGACGCGGCCTACCATTTCATGTCGGCAATGGCCGGAAACCTGCCGCATTTCGAAGAGGCCTCGCGGTTGCTGTTCGCCGACGATAGCAGCGGATTCGCCGGCCGCATCGCGGATTGGCCGGCCGATATTCGCGACCATATCGTGAAGCTGGCCTCCAGCGACCGCGCCGATTGATCCCGAAACTGTGAACCGCTAGGCTAGTTGGAATGATAAGGATCATATAAGTATATTTAACCGCCAGGGAGATCGCCGTGAGCCGCACCGCACCGCAATTCCTATTCGATTTCGGCAGCCCCAACGCGTTCCTCAGCCATGAGGCGATCCCGGCGATCGAGAAGCGCACCGGCGCGAAGTTCGAATATGTGCCGGTGCTGCTGGGCGGCATCTTCAAGGCCACCAACAACAAATCACCGGCGGAAACACTGGCCGGCGTCAAGAACAAGCGCGAGTTCCACGCGCTGGAGACCGAGACGCTTCGTGAAACGCTTCGGCGTCAAGCCTTACACGATGAATCCGTTCTTCCCCGTCAACACGCTCAACCTGATGCGCGCGGCGATCGCCGCGCAGTTGGAAGGCGTGTTCGAGCCCTATGTCGAGGCGGCGTTCCATCACATGTGGGCCGAGCCGAAGAAAATGGACGACCTCGAAGTCGCGGCCAAGGCGCTGTCGTCGTCAGGGCTTGACGGCGCCAAGCTGCTGGCGCGCGCGCAGGAGCCCGAGGTCAAGGCCAAATTGATCAAGAATACCGAGACCGCCGTCGAACGCGGCGCGTTCGGCTCGCCGACCTTCTTCGTCGGCGACGAAATGTTTTTCGGCAAGGAACAGTTGCGCGAGGTCGAGGAATTGATCTCGGGGAAGTAACCACAACGTCATTGCGGAGCGAAGCGAGAGCGAATCCAGTGCCTCAAGATTACGAGCTGGATTGCTTCGTCGCTTCGCTCCTCGCAATGACGAACAGCATCGGGAGGCCCACATGGAAAAACGCAATGCCACTGTCGCGGTGATCGGCGCCGGCGATTACATCGGCGCCGAGATCGTCAAGAAATTCGCAGCCGAAGGCTTCACGGTGTTCGCGGGTCGCCGCAACGGCGAGAAGCTCGAACCGCTGGTCAAGGAGGTCGAAGCCGCCGGCGGCTCGATCGTGGCGCGCTCGCTCGATGCCCGCAAGGAAGACGAGGTCGTGGCGTTTCTCAACGATGCCGACAAGCATGCGCCGCTGGAAGTGACGATTTTCAACGTCGGCGCCAATGTCAATTTTCCGATCCTGGAGACCACCGACCGGGTGTTCCGCAAAGTCTGGGAAATGGCGTGCTGGGCCGGCTTCGTGTCGGGACGTGAATCGGCGCGGCTGATGCTGCCACACGGCAAGGGCAACATCTTCTTCACCGGCGCCACCGCGTCGCTGCGCGGCGGCAGCGGATTCGCAGCGTTCGCCAGCGCCAAATTCGGGCTGCGTGCGGTGGCGCAGGCGATGGCCCGCGAACTCGGGCCGAAGAACATCCACGTCGCCCATCTGATCATCGATTCCGGCGTCGACACCGCCTGGGTGCGCGAACGTCGCGGCGAGGCCGCGCAGGACAATCCGGACCTGCTGATGCCGCCGGCCTCGGTCGCAACGTCCTACTGGCAGCTTTACCAGCAGCCACGCACCGCCTGGACGTTCGAACTCGAAATTCGGCCGTTCGGCGAAAAATGGTAGAAGGGCGAATGGTGAGTAGCGAATGGCGAAAGACGGTCCCTATTCGCTATTCGCCTCTCAAACAACAAAACAACAATAAAGGAACTAAGTGATGCGCGTTCTCGTGGTCGGCGCCGGTGCGATCGGCGGATATTTCGGTGGCCGCTTGCTGCAGGCGGGTCGCGACGTGACCTTTCTGGTCCGGCCCAAACGCGCTTCCGAGCTCGCCAGCGCCGGCCTGGTGATCAAGAGCCCGCTCGGCGACGTCACCCTGAAAAATCCACCCACCGTGCAGGCCGACACGATCCATGAAAAATTCGACGTCGTGCTGCTGAGCTGCAAGGCGTTCGACCTCGAGGACGCCATCAAGTCGTTTGCGCCCGCGGTGGGGCCGCAGACCGCCATCATCCCGCTGCTCAACGGCATGCTGCATCTCGACGTGCTCGACAAGAAATTCGGAGCCGAGCGCGTACTGGGCGGCCTGTGTGCGATCGCGGTGACGCTCAACGAAAAACGCGAGGTGCTGCATCTGCAACCGATGCAGTCGCTGACCTTCGGCGAGCGCGACGGCACCATGTCCGCGCGGGTTCGCGCCATCGCCGATGTGTTCGCGAGCGGCAATTTCGGCTCGGTGGCCAGCGAGCATATTATCCAGGACATGTGGGAGAAATGGGTGTTCCTGTCGTCGCTCGCGGCGTCGACCAGCCTGATGCGCACCGCGGTGGGCAATATTTTGGCGGCGCCCGGCGGCCGGGATTTCCTGCTCGGCATGGTCGATGAGGTCAGCGCGATTGCCACCGCCGGCGGCCACGCGCCGCGCGCGCCGTTCGCCGAGCGCACCCGCACGATGCTGACCACCGAGGGTTCGCCGATGACCGCCTCGATGTTCCGCGATATCAAGGTCGGCGCGCCGGTCGAGGCCGATCACGTGATCGGCGACCTGATCGTCCGCGCCGACGCCGCCAAGGTGCCGGTGCCCAGACTGCGCATCGCCTACACGCATCTCAAGGCGTATGAAAAGCAGCGGGGGTAGGATCCACCTCATGGTGAGGAGCCGCGAAGCGGCGTCTCGAACCATGCCTCCGTATACACCGCCATCCTTCGAGACGGCCGCTGCGCGGCCTCCTCAGGATGAGGTGTGCTTTGTTGCACGGTCCCTCGGGATGAGGTCTTCGCGCGAAGCCCGCGGATCGCAGCTCTACAAATGCGCCAGGTAATGCGACAGCGCGGTGATCTCTTCGTCGCTGAGCGGATAGGCGACGTCGGTCATCGCCGCACCGGCGCCGCCGGTGCGCACGCCTGATTTGTAATCGTGCAGCGCCTTGACCAGATATTCCTCGCGCTGGCCGGCGAGCCGGGCGACCGCCTTGGTGCCGGCAAAGGAATCGCCGTGACACGAGGCGCAGCGCCGCCCGACAGCAGCCTCGGCGCCCTTTTTCGACAGGTCCGGATTGTCGTCGGGCTTGGTATCCTTCGGCGGCGTCAGCGACGCAAAATAGGCGCCGAGAATACGAACGTCTTCATTGCTGATCTGCGCCGCGATCGGCTGCATCATTTCGTTCTTGCGGGCCCCGCCGCGGAAGAACACCAATTGCCATTGCGTGAACTGGTCCTGCTGTCCGGCCAGCGAAGGAATGTTCTCGGTCTGCGAAATACCGTTCTCGCCGTGGCAGCCGGCGCAGACTTCGGCCTTTTCCTTGGCAGCGGCGGGATCGGCGGCGCGGGTCGGGGCAGGCAAAAGCAAGCATTGCGAGTGCGAGCGAAGCAACGGTTGCAGAACGAAAGAGCATGACGAATCCTTTAAGGGAATTCGTCATTCCGGGGCGAGCGAAGCGAGAGCCCGGACATAACGACTTCGAGTATGGATGGCTGGCGTGCGCAACGGAGTCTTCAAAAACACAAGGCTGCGGCCGCCTGTCAGCAGCCGCAGCCTCGCATGTTACCCGTCTACTTCTTGCTGTAGCTGATGCGATAGATCGCGCCGGCCCAGTCGTCGGCCACCAGGATCGAACCGTCCTTGTCGAGGATGATATCGTCGGGACGGCCGAGATAACCCTGGTCGCCCTCGATCCAGCCAGAGGCAAGCACGTCCTGTTTGGGGTTCTTGCCGTCGGGCCCGACGATGACGCGAACGATGCGACCGCCCTGATACTTATGCCGGTTCCAGGAGCCATGTTCGGCGATCAGGATGCTGTTCTTGTAGTCGGCGGGAAACTGGTTGCCGGTATAGAACTTCATGCCGAGCGGAGCCACATGCGCGCCGAGATTGAGCACCGGCGGGGTGAATTCCGAACATTTGTGGCCCATCGCGAATTTCGGATCCGGCGTGTCGCCCTGGTGGCAATGCGGATAACCGAAATTCTCGCCGATCTTGGTGATCATGTTGAGCTTGTCGCTCGGCATGTCATCGCTCATCCAGTCACGGGCGTTTTCCGTGAACCAGTAACGGCCGCTGCGCGGATCGACGTCGCCGCCGACGCTGTTGCGGACGCCGAGCGCCACGATCTCGGCATTGCCGGTCTTGGGATCGACGCGGCGGATCTGCGACACGCTGGTCGGGGGAATGCCGACGTTGAAGGGAGGTCCGAACGGAATGTAGAACCAGCCTTCCTTGTCCGGCGCCAGATATTTCCAGCCATGGGCGGCGTAAGACGGCATGTCGTCATACACGACCTTGCCTTCGCCGAGATTGTCGAGATTGGCTTCGGCGTTGTCGTAGCGGATCAGCCTGTTGACGGCGACGACATAGAGCGCGCCGTTCTCGAAGGCGAGGCCGGTCGGCATGTTGAGGCCCTTGAGGATGGTCTTGACCTCCTTCTTGCCGTCCTTGTCGACGATGGCATAGACGTTGCCGAGGCCGAACGAGCCGACGAACAGCGTGCCCTTGTCGCCCCAGGCCATCTGCCGCGCCGCCAGCACGCCCGACGCGTAGACCTCGATCTTGAAGCCGGGCTGAAGCTTGATCTTCTTGATCAGCGAGGCGAGTTCGGCGTCCGAGGCGCCGGTCGGCGGACCCGACGGCGGCGCGAGACCCTTTTGGGTATCGGTTTCGTCGCCGAGGAACCAGTCATCCGGCGGATGGGTCCAGAACTCCTTGTTGCCGGACTGATAGCTGTGAAGAGCCTTATCTTCGGCGCTGGCCTGGCCGGCGCCGGCAATCATGGCAATTGCTGCAAGCGCAAAAACAGATCGATTGAAAACCGATTTCATCGCGTCACTCCCTATGCGGCCATGGCGGCCACGATGTTATTTATTCAACGTTCGAGAGACGTACTTTTATGGTCTGGCGTGAGATGAGCAGACGCGCGCGATGCTACCACATCCTCGCCCGGAGAGAAGCGCGCAACCGCATCGCCGCGCCGAACCCAAATCAATTTGAGAAGAAATTTCTTCCGACCGGTTCGACACGAGAGAATTTTTACGACGGCTCGCGCTGCACTGCGTCATGCGGCAAATCTCCGGCGTTTCTGTGCCGAAAATAAATCCAGCAACTCTGCCGCGTCATGCGCAAGATCTGCCATGATCCGGTTGCGATGGTGACCTACGACAGCAGCCATCGTCGGCCACACATCAGCGATCGTCCCGACAGGTGCGGTTGCCCGGCGTAACAAGACCGAAAGAATGATCCGTCATGGTCCCGCAACCGTTCGTACTCGACATTCCCGACACCGCAATCGCAGACCTGAAGACCCGGCTGGCACTGACCCGGTTTCCCGACGCCGCTCCGGGCGAGCCATGGGCGTTCGGCAGCAGCGTCGCCTATGTTCGCGACCTCGTGGCGTACTGGAAGGACAAGTTCGACTGGCGCGCGCAGGAAGCCGCCCTGAATGCATTCCCGCAATTCACCGTGCCGCTGCATGACATCGACCTGCATTATCTGCACGTGCCCGGCGTCGGTCCCAACCCGTATCCGCTGTTGCTGATGCATGGCTGGCCCGGCTCGGTCTACGAGTTCCTCGACATCATTCCGCGCCTGACCGATCCGGCCCGGTTCGGCGGCGATCCCAAGGATGCTTTCACGGTGATCGTGCCGTCGCTGCCCGGCTATGGATTGTCGTTCAAGCCGGGCCAAAAGCGCTTCATCCTGCAGGACATCGCGGCGTGCCTGCACGACCTGATGACGAAAGTGCTGGGCTTCGAGAAATTCGCGGTGCAGGGCGGCGATTGGGGTGGCGGCATCGCCTCGATCATCGGCCAGCAATACCCGGCATCGGTCTGCGGCATTCACGTCAATCTTTTGTTCGTGCCGCGCGACCCCAACGCCGGCGCGGCCACCGGGGAAGAGGAGAAATATTATGAGAAATTGCGGCACTGGCTCAAGGAGGAGACCGGCTACCAGCACATCCAGGGTACGAAGCCGCAGACGCTGGCCTTCGCCTTGACGGATTCGCCGGCCGGGCTGGCGGCCTGGATCGCGGAAAAATTCCGCTCCTGGTCGGATTGCGACGGTGTCCCGGAGAACGCCATCAGCCGCGACCATATGCTGGCGGATATTTCGTTGTACTGGTTTACCGGCGCGATCGGATCGTCGTTCTGGCCTTACTACGGACGACTGCACTCGACCTGGCCGATTTCGCCGGCACAGCCGATTACAGTGCCTACCGGCTACGCGGCATTTCCAAAGGAAATCATCGTGCCGCCGCGCTCGGTCGCGGAAAAAACCTACACCGACATCCGGCGCTGGACCGTGATGGAGAAAGGCGGCCACTTCGCCGCGATGGAGCAGCCCATTGCATTGGCCGAGGAAATTCAGGCGTTTTTTCGCGATCTGCGATGAAGCCAAGACCGCACTTCGCAACCGCTGAGTCATTTGGCTGCTGCCGCAGCGCACCACGCGCGTAAATTGTTGCTCTCGGATGAAATCTCGGGAATCATTCATCAACCCGGAACCAACCAAAAGCCTGGCGGCTTATGGTCATGGTCACAGAATTAAATCGAGGCCACCGAACCGAGGCCCCAAAATGAAGATGCTGAAGCGTCTCCTGTTGTTATCCTTGTCCCGCCGATCCTGGGCAGTTCGCGGCAGGCCGCGCCCCGATCATCTTCTGTATTCCCCCGTCGATGCTGATGAATTCGCCCGGCTGCTGACCAGCCGCCGGACGGAGGATCTGAAAATCCTGGCGCGCAAGCTGAGCGCGCCGACCCGCGTCAGGATCTAGCGCGCTAGACCACCGGAGAACGGCCGCCGTCGACATTGATCGCGGTGCCGGTGATGTAGGAGCCCTGGTCCGAAGCCAGGAAGCACGCCATGTTGGCGAACTCTTCCGCGGTGCCCATCCGGCCGAGCGGAATCCCCTTGGCCATATTGGTCGTGAACTCGTTGAAATCGGTGCCCGGCGCTGTCTTGGCGTGGCGCTGCACCCATTGATCGCTGACGATCAGGCCGACCAGCATCGCATTGACCAGAATGTTGTGCGGACCGCCCTCGCCCGCCATCGCCTTGGTCAGCGCCATGCCGGCCGCCCGCGATACCGAGGTGGGCGTCGATGCCGGCGGCGGCGCCTTGGCCGCCGTGTTGAGCACGTTGATGATGCGGCCCCATTTGCGTTCCTTCATGCCCGGCCATACCAGCCGGCTGAATCGGATCGCGGCGAACAATTTCAGATCGAGATCCTGCTGCCACATCTCGTCGGTCACGGTTTCGAACGCCATCGCGCGCGAGGTGCCGGCATTGTTGACGAGCACGTCGATCTTGCCGAGATCCTTTGTGATCTTCTCGTAGGTGCTGGAGATATCGGCCGCCTTGGAGACGTCGCAGAGCATAATCGCGAACCTCGAGCCCATCCTTGGCGAGCGCGGCCCGAGCCGCCGCCAGATCCTCGGCGCCGCGCGCCACGATCGCGACCTTGGCGCCGGATTCGGCGAACCGCCGCGCCACCGCAATGCCGATCCCCTTGCTGCCGCCGGTCACGACGGCGACGCGATCATTCATGGTGAGGTTCATGGTTGTTTTCTCCCGTCACGCCATTGTTGGCCGTGGCTTTGTTGGCTCGATCGACCGCACCATAAAAGCGAGGCCGGCTATTGAAAATAGCTCACTTCGGCGACGCGGCCGACGCATGGAAGGGCTGTTCGCCATTGACCTGATACGCGGCGATGGCCTGCTGGCCGTCGGATGACACCAGCCAGTCGGCCAGGACGTTCGCCTCAGCCAGCCGCGGCTTGCCGTGCTTTTTCGGATTGAGCTCGATCACGTCAAAACGGCTGAGCAGCTTGGCGTCGCCTTCGACGGCGATGGCCAGCGTTCCCTTGTCGGCAAGGCCGAGCCAGGCGGCGCGATCGGCCAGGGTATATGCACCCATGGTGCTGGCCGCGCCGAGCGTCAGATCCATGCCGCCACCGATCGCGCGGTACCATTTTTCCGGCGTCAGCGCTTCCGAAGTCCGCCCCGTCAGGCGCCAGAGCCGCAATTCCTCGAGATTGACGTCACTGCGGTCGCCGCGCGAAACGAACGCCGCCCGCGCCAGCGCGATCGCCTTGAGCGCCGCCACGACATCGGTGCCGCCGCCAATATGCGCGGGATCGATCGACGGCCCGACCAGGACGAAATCATTCCACGCGATCTGGCGGCGCGTGGTGCCGTATCCCTCGTCGATGAATTCCCGCTCCGCCGCGGGATCGTGCACCAGCACCACGTCAGCATCGCCGCGCCGCGCGATATCAAGCGCGCGCGCCGTCGGCTGGGCGACGACCTTGACCGCAATTCCAGTCTTTGCCGTGAACTGCGGGAGGATGCCGGCGAGCAGGCCCGTCGTGTCGACCGCGGTCGTGGTGGCCAGAGTGATCGAGGTTTCGGCCGCCGACGCGGAATGGACCGCAACGAGGATCGCCGCGAAGGCCAGCGCGGTCCGAATGCCGTTCATGTGTGTCCCCGACCAGATCGCAGCATCTGGGCGACCTCTATCATCAAGGTGAGGCGATCTGAAGCGGCGCGATGCGATCTTCGAAACGCGCGGAGCGTGGAGCCCCGATATCAGTGCAGCGTTTCGCCATCCGCCGTGGTGCGCAGCTTGCCGGCCAGTCGATCCTGTCGAGCGCGCTCGGCTGCGCGCGCGGTCCAGCGCTGCGGCGCGGGGGCGGTGCGCAGGTGCGATTCGCAGGGTCGCTCACGGAGGGGACGCTTCTTGGCTGGCTTGGCCTTCATGTGGTCAACCTCGCACCGGCGACGCGCCGCGAACTACACCGTTATTCCAGAGATTATAGTCCGAGAGGCTTTCCGGCCGCCAGCAGCGTGTGGTTGGGCTGCTGGGACCTTGAAAGTAATTGGAGCGGGCGAAGGGATTCGAACCCTCGACCCCGACCTTGGCAAGGTCGTGCTCTACCACTGAGCTACACCCGCATCCGTGACGCTGCGATTACGCGCGCGACGGGCAGAGCTATGCCAAATGCAGCACCCGAATGCAACAGCCCGTCTGCACCTGAATTCGTCCGGTTCGATCGATTTGGCTCGCAAATCGCCCGAAACGGTCGAAAACGCGACAAATGGCCAACTTGCCCCCACGCCGGCGCACTTTTCCGTTTCCGGCGGTTGCTGAGAGGCGTCACCCGCGCGATTCGGCCACGCTCCACCCCGGTCCAGCCGCTCGCAACGGATGGCCGGAACCAATTGAAATTTGCGTGCAACCCGCCACTTATGCAGGAGAACTTCTGAACCCGGGATTGGGCCGTGCTAGAACCACCCCGATCCGACAGGCAGCAGGCGAGGAACTCGTGACCATTATAGAGCAGGGCGATGGACCGGCGCCGCAAGCGGCGGCCGATCTGATCAAGGAAACCACCACCCAGACCTTCGTCAAGGACGTGATCGAGGAATCGAAGCGCCAGCCGGTGCTGATCGACTTCTGGGCCGAATGGTGCGGTCCCTGCCGGCAGCTGACGCCGATCCTCGAGAAGGCGGTCCGTGCCGCCGGAGGCAAGGTCAAGCTGGTCAAGATGAACATCGACCACCATCCTGCGATCCCCGGCCAGATGGGGATCCAGTCGATCCCGGCCGTGATCGCCTTCGTCAACGGCCAGCCGGCCGACGGTTTCATGGGCGCGGTGCCTGAAAGCCAGGTCACGGCGTTCATCGGCAAGCTGACGGCGGGAATGCCGGGCGCCGGCGAACCGAACATCGCCGAGATCCTGCAGGAAGCGGATGCCGTGTTTGCCGAGGGCGATCCGGCCGCCGCGGCGCAGATCTACGCCGAGGTCCTGTCGGCCGACGCGACCAATATTCCGGCGCTGGCCGGGCTGGCGAAATGCTACGTCGCCACCGGCGCGATCGAGCAGGCCAAGCAGACGATCGCCATGGTTCCGGAATCCAAGCGCAACGACGCCGCCGTGAAGGCGGTGCAGGCCTCGCTCGATCTGGCCGAACAGGCCCAGGCGGTCGGCCCGATCACCGAGCTGGAACAGAAAGTCGCGGCCAACCCGCTCGATCATCAGGCCCGCTTCGATCTCGCGACCGCGCTCAATGCCAACGGCAATCGCGCCGAGGCGACCGAGCAGTTGCTCGCGATCGTCAAGCGCGACCGCAAGTGGAACGAGGACGGCGCCCGCAAGCAATTGGTGCAGTTCTTCGAAGCCTGGGGCCCGACCGACGAAGCCACCGTCGACGGGCGCAAGCGGCTGTCGACGATTTTGTTCTCGTAAGGCGAGTTCCATACAGGCGGAAGCCGGTTTTGCGATAGAGTACGCGTAGATTTAAACGCCTCGTGCCCAACCCCGGGACCGCCCATGCCGATCAATGCCGAATATCGCGGACCCGGCGAACTCCCCGAGATCATCCCGGTGTTTCCGCTGCCCGGCGCGCTGCTGCTGCCGCGTGGCCAGATGCCGCTCAATATTTTCGAACCGCGCTATCTGTCGATGATCGACGACAGTTTTCGCGACGGCCATCGGCTGATCGGCATGATACAGCCTGACGTGACGCATTCGCCCAATGAGGAGAAGCCTGTCCTGTTCAAGGTCGGTTGCGTCGGCCGTATCACCCAGCTCGCCGAATCCGGCGACGGCCGCTACATCCTCGAGCTCACCGGCATCGCGCGCTTCCAGGTGATCGAGGAATTGGAAGTGCTGACCGCGTATCGCCAATGCAAGGTGGATTATTTCCCGTATCTCGACGATTTCACCGCGCGCAAGGGCGAGGAAGAGGTCGACCGCGAAGCGCTGCTGGAAGTGCTGACGGATTTTCTCAAGGCCAACAATCTCAAGGTCGATTGGGAAGGCGTCGAAAACGCCCCTAACGAGGCGCTGGTCAACGCGCTGGCGATGATGTCGCCCTACGGCCCGCCGGAAAAGCAGGCGATGCTGGAAGCGCCCGACCTGAAGACCCGCGCCGAAATCCTGATCGCGGTGACCGAGATGGACCTCGCCAAGAAGCGCACCAGCGGCGACCCGCCGCTGCAGTGAATTAATAGCCCGCCACGGCCAATGCGATCACGGCGCTCAGCGCCATCCAGCCGAAATGCCGGCCGCGCGACCAATAGGCGTTGGCCAGCGCGCCGACTCCATAAACGATGACGATCGTGGCGATGATCCAATGTCGCGCAGGCTCCGACGCCATCCAGGGCGCCGCGATCAACAGTACGCCACCGCCGATCCAGGCAACCGTGCCGGCCTGCCACACCAGCCGTAACAGCATTCGAACCCGCGCCGGCTCGATCGTCGCCCGCGCGAACACCTTGGTCTCGCCAAGAGTGCCGTGGATCAGCGCCACGACGATTCCAGCCACGCCGGCACATTGCAGAATGAGATCGCGCATCGTCCGATCCTCCAATTTCATTGCAACTTCATTGCAACTTCATTGCGACTGCATTGCCATACAGTTGTGTATGGTTTTGGCAGACCCGGTGGCGCAAGTCAATACAGTACTGTATGGTTCCGGTTTTCGGGACGCCCATGGCAGATCAACTCTCCGCAAAAGACTGGCTGGATCAGGGTCTGAAGACCCTTGGAAAGCACGGCTTCACGGCGCTGAAGGCCGAGCCGCTGGCGAAGGCCATGGGCGTGTCACGTGGCAGCTTCTACTGGCATTTCGCCGACATCGACGCCTACCACGCCGCCATCCTGGCGCATTGGCGCGACGTCGCCGTGGAACAGGTCATTCGCGATGTCGAAGCCGCCGCCGCGGACCGCGATGCGCTGCAGGCCCTGCTGATCCGGGTGTTCGGCACCAGGCCGCCGCTGCTTGAAAGCGCCATGCGCGGCTGGGCAGCGCGCGATCCGCGGGCGCGCGCCGCGGTCAAGGCGGTGGACCAGCGCCGGACGGACTATGTCGAAAGCCTGCTGCGGGCCGCCGGATGGCCGACAGAAGCGGCGCAGGCTCGCGCGCAAATCCTGTATTGGACGTTTCTCGGCTTTGCGTTGTCCGACAAGCCGCTGCCAACCACACGGCACGCAGCGATGCTGAAGGAATTGCTGCAGATCGCGTCGCGCTGAGCTTCGCGGGCCCGGCGAATATGCTACAGGGTGGACCGCCAAGCCGGAGTGCTGCCCATGTCGACCTCGTCCGAGCGCCTCGAAAATACCGTCGATCCGAAATTGCTTGAAATCCTGGTCTGCCCGATGACCAAGGGGCCGCTGGAATTCGACGCCACCCGACAGGAATTGATTTCGCGCTCGGCCAAGCTGGCCTATCCGATCCGCGACGGAATTCCGATCATGCTGCCGGAAGAGGCGCGAAAGATCGATTAGCCGATGCGCCAGCGGATCATCGCCGCCGCGATCGTGCTGTCCGGTTTGCTGGCGATCGCCACCAGCGCCTTCGCGCAGGAAACCCAAGTCAAAATCGGCGCCATCGACGCCTACCTGAGCCTACCGCCGGGCGTCGACAAGCCGCCGGTGGCGCTGTTGATCGCGGGCTCCGGCACCACCGACCATGACGGCAACGGGCCGCAGGTCAAACCCGCGACGCTGAAAAAACTTTCCGATCAGCTGGTCGCGCACGAGAATCGCGACGCTGCGCTACGACAAGCGCGGCGCCGGCGGCTGGAGGCCGGAATTCGGCCGTCCGGAAGATTTTCGTTTCAAGGACTTCGTTGATGACGCGACATCGCTGGTGAATTATCTGCGCAGCAGCGGCAAATTCTCCGAGGTCGCGGTGATCGGCCACAGCGAGGGCGGCCTGGTCGGAATCCTGACCGCGCGGCGTGTGCCGGTCGACCGGCTGACGCTGCTGGTCACCGCCGCGCGCCGGCAAGGCGATCTGGTCAAGGCACAGCTTCAAAAGACCGTGCCGCCCGATGTGTTCGAGCCGATCGCGAAAGCGATCGACGCCATCATGGCCGGTCAGACCGTCGATCCGCCGCCGCCGGGATTCGATATCGCGCCGTCGATGCAGCCCGGCATCGCCTCGGCCTTCACCGAAGATCCGACCGTGCCGTTAAAGCAGATCACCGCGCCGACGCTGATCATCGGCGGCGGCCGCGACCGCCAGGTGGCGCGGGTCGATTACGCCGCGCTCGGCGCCGCTTCGCCGGTCGCCAAGACGCTATGGCTGCCGAACATGAATCACGTGCTGGTCGACGTCGCCGACGAGGCCGACGACATCAAGGCCTACAGCGACGCCGAGCGCGCGCTCGATCCGGCGATGATCGAAGCCGTCGCGAATTTTATATTGGCGGGTGAAGCGGCGAAGTGACCACCTCATCCTGAGGAGCGCGCACTTGCGCGTCTCGAAGGATGGTCCCGAACTCCATGGTTCGAGACGCGCAGCTTCGCTGCGCTCCTCACCATGAGGGCTTCTATGATGTTCGCCCGCAAAAGACCTACAGCGCCTCGCCCTTCAGCAGCCGCGGCACTTCGCCCGAGAGGCCGGCGGCCTGGCGGATGAACAGGTTTTTCAACGGCGGCGCGCGATCGACCAGGCCGAGGCCGATATCGCGCACGGTGCGCAGCAAGGTCGACTGGTTCGAGAACAGGAAATTCAGCGAGTTGGTCGCCAGCCCCATCGCCATGGTGTCGAACCGCCGCCAGCGCTGATAGCGATCGAGCACGTCAGCCTGGCCGATATCGAGGCCGAGCCGCGCCGCATCGACGACCACTTCCGCCAAGGCGGCGACATCCTTGAGGCCCATATTGAGCCCCTGCCCCGCGATCGGATGAATCACATGGGCGGCGTCACCGACCAGCGCCAGCCGCTCGCCGATGAAGGAGCGCGCCACGAAATAGCTGAGCGGAAACGCTCGCGGCGTGTCGAGCGCCTTGATCTCACCGAGATGCAGACCGAAGCGCTGTTCGAGCTCGGCGTGAAACGCGTCTTCGCCGAGCGCGATGATGCGCGCGGCCTCGCCGCGCTTCTCGGTCCACACCAGCGACGAACGATGGCCCTTCAGCGGCAGGATCGCGAACGGCCCGGCGGGCAAAAAATGTTCTTCGGCGCGGCCGTGATGGTCGCGCTCATGACCGACCGACACCACGATGCCGGACTGGTCATAATCCCAGCCATGGGTGACGATGCCGGCGCGCTCGCGCAGCTTCGAGCGCGCGCCGTCGGCCGCCACCAGCAAGCTCGCCGCGACAACGACGGCCGTCGGACAAGGTCACATCGACGCCGTCCGGACGCGCGTCGAAATTCGTCACCGCGACGGGCGCGAGTTCGATGCCTTCGGCTTCGGCGCGCCGCACCAGCACGTCGATCAGATGGCGGTTCTCGACCATGTGGGCGAACGGCTCGCCCGGTTCGACATCCCCGGCGAACGTCAAAAACACCGGCCGGGTGGCATCGTCCAGTTTGGAATCGGTGACGACCATATCGAGGATGGGTTGCGCGTCGTCCACTACCTCACCCCAGGCGCCGATCACTTCGAACAACCGGCGGCAGGCCGCTACGATCGCGGTGGCGCGCGGATCGCGGCTCGGCCGGTTCGCCAGCGCCGGATCGGCCACGATCACCGGAATGTCGCTGCCGAGGCCCTGGCGCAGCGCCAGGGCCAGCGCCAATCCGGCAAACGCGCCGCCGCCGATCACGATGCTTCGTTGAGCCGACATGCCAAAACCTTAACCAATCGAACGCTTGCGCCCACAGTATAGCTGGGCGAAACAGGTTCACCAAACAAGGGTTTGCACCCATCCGACTCGTCATTCCGGGGCGTGCGGCAGCACGAACCCGGAATCTCGAGGTTCCGGGTTCACGCGTAACCGCGTGCCCCGGAACGACAACGCCAAAGGCGCCATCGATGTCCAAAGGCCTGATCGACCTGATCTCGATTCTCGACCTCGAGCCGCTCGAGGTGAACATGTTTCGCGGCAGCAGTCCGAAAACCAGCTGGCAACGGGTATTCGGCGGCCAGGTGATCGGACAGGCGATGGTGGCGGCCTGCCGTACCGTCGAGGGCCGGCTGCCGCATTCGCTGCATTGCTACTTTATTCTGCCTGGAGACCCGCAGATCCCGATCGTCTACGAGGTCGAGCGGCTGCGCGACGGCAAGAGCTATTCGACCCGCCGGGTCACCGCGATCCAGCACGGCAACGCCATCTTCTCGATCATGGTGTCGTTTCACGCCGAGGAACAGACCTCGTTCGATCACCAGGACAAGATGCCCGACGTGCCGCCGCCGGAAAAACTCACCGCGGAGGAAGTCGCCAAGCAGCCGATGTTCCGCGACATGCCGGACTTCATCCGCCGCTACTACGAATCCGACCGGCCGATCGAACTGCGTCCGGTCGAACTTGGCCGCTATTTCGGCCAGAAGATCGACGACGGCCGGATTCACATCTGGATCCGGACCGCGGCCAAGCTGCCGGACGATCCGGCGCTGCACATGTGCGCGCTGGCCTATGCGTCGGACTTCTCGCTGCTCGACGCCGCGATGGCGCGCTACGGTCGCACGCTGTTCGACAAGCGCATGATGCCGGCAAGCCTCGACCACGCGATGTGGTTTCACCGGCCGTTCCGCGCCGACGAATGGCTGCTCTACGCCCAGGACTCGCCGAGCGCGCAAGGCGGCCGTGGCCTGACCCGGGGCATGATCTTCAAGCAGGACGGCACGCTGGTGGCCTCGGTCGCGCAGGAAGGCTCGCTGCGCGAACGAAGATAACGCGACCGGTTGCGTTACGCCGCGACGCGCTCGGCCAGTTCGAATTGCGAGGCGTACCATTTGCCGTACCAGCGCAGCATCCATGGAATCGGGATGATGAACCCGCACGCCAGCCCGAACACCAAGGTGCGCCACAACAGGCTCAGTCCAGTAGCCGTGAACAGGATCTCGCGGCGGGTGCCGGTCACATTGCGGCAATTCCACCGCATCCACGCCGTCACCACCCAGGCCCATCCGATGATCGTGATGGCCGAGAGCGCCAGCAGCAGATGCCAGCCGATATAGGTCAGCACGCTGCCTTCGAACGCGATCGGGAGTGGCTGGCCGTTCGAACTGAGATTGCCGGCGATCCAGCGCAACACCATCCACGACAAATAGGCCTGTCCGATGAAGGCGAGCAGATGCAGGAAATTGCCGCCGAAACTGGCGTAGGTCAGCAGGCCGATCGCGATGAACACGTACCAGATATCGCCGACCTGCCCGTTGAACGCGAAATTCGGCCGCGCCGGAATCCGCACTCGCGATGCCACCCAGCGATAAACGCTGGTGGCCACCCACGGCGCGGGAATGACGAGGAAGATCCCGATGCAATAGAGGACGCCGCGGCCGAACAATCCCCACAATCCGGGTTCGAACGACAATCGCTCGCCGACATAATCCTGGTTGAAGCCGTACTGGTCGCCCGCGCCCTGTCGGCTCTGGTCTCCGGCATCGAGGCCGTCCGACTGCGGCATCGCCGGCGGTCTGGCGCTTGACGTCATCAGGCCCGGGATTTCCTCGGCGCGCTGCCAGCCGGCCATGCCGTCCGTCCAGAGCAGCGTATCGGGCGTAATCGTGCCATTGGCGATGAGACTGCGAAGCTGCGCTTCCGGAAAAGGCCCCTGTTGCTGGCCATGGGCCGCATAAAACCATGTACGCTCGGACATTTTATTCCTTTATGGGCCGGGATCCATGTGACCGCCGGTGGTAAAATTCGATCTTTGACAACTGATTAGGCTCCGTCCGGGAGGAACGGTTCGAAAAGAAGCGAAACTATCAAAGCGCGCGCCCAAACAGAAATGGATGAAAACGATCCTTTTTCGGTTGGCCCTGCGAACTTTTTGTGCCAATCGCTCAAAAAAATGCCAGACTTGCAAGGTGCCGGATTGCCGCGATGCTCATCCGGCGATTACCAGTTTTTCAGGATGGAAGTGAAGGCCTGACCATGAAGCTCGTTGTTGCCATTATCAAACCGTTCAAGCTCGACGAGGTGCGCCAGGCGCTCACTGCGATCGGCGTCAGCGGCATGACCGTCACCGAGGTCAAGGGTTATGGTCGCCAGAAGGGCCACACCGAGGTCTATCGCGGCGCCGAATATGTCGTGAACTTCCTGCCGAAGCTGCGGATCGAGATTGCGGTGCCGTCCGACGTCGCCGACCAGGCGGTCGCGGTCATCACCACCAACGCCCGGACCGGCCAGATCGGCGACGGCAAGATTTTCGTGACCCCCATCGATCGTGCACTGCGGATCCGCACCGGCGAAACCGACACCGACGCGCTCTAGGACATCGCGCGTTCGCCGTTCGGGCGCTACGCGTCGTCGCGCCGGCAACGAGGCCGGTCGCGATCAATAAAATCAGAAATGGCTGGGGAAATTCCATGACGGCACCGATGTGTCGCGCAGCGAGATTGGCTGCGCCTGTTGTCGCTGCGACGATGTTTGCAACGCCCGCACTGGCGCAGGCGCCAGCCATCAGTGCCGCCGATACCGCATGGATGATCGTGGCGACCGCGCTGGTGTTGATGATGACGGTGCCGGGACTGGCGCTTTTCTATTCCGGCATGGTGCGCAAGAAGAACGTGCTGGCGACGATGGCGCAGAGTCTCGCCGCGGTCACGCTGATTTCGATCCTCTGGGTGGCCTTCGGTTATTCGCTGGTGTTTGTCGGCGACGGCCCGTGGCTCGGAACGCTGGACCGCTGGTTTCTATCGGGAATGGCGCTGGATAGCGTCAATCCTGCCGCGCCGACGATTCCGGAGGCGCTGTTCATGCTTTACCAGATGACCTTCGCGATCATCACCGTGGCCCTGGTGGCAGGCTCGGTCGCCGACCGGATGCGTTTCTCGGCCTATCTGTTGTTCTCGATCGGCTGGTTCGTGCTGGTCTACATTCCGCTTGCGCACTGGATCTGGGGCGGCGGCTTCCTCGGCGCGATGGGAGTCATGGATTTTGCCGGCGGCCTTGTGGTGCATCTTTCGGCCGGCATCGGCGGCTTGGTCGCGGCGGCGGTACTCGGCAGACGCCACGGCTACGGCACCGAAAACTTGTCGCCGTTCGACTTGTCGCTCGCGGTGGTCGGCACCGGATTGCTGTGGGTCGGCTGGTTCGGATTCAACGGCGGATCGGCGCTCGGCGCCAATTCGAGGGCGGTGATGGCCATCACAGCCACCCATCTTGCGGCCTGCGCCGGGGCGCTGACCTGGGGCGGCCTCGAATGGTCGATCCGCCGCAAGCCTTCGGTGCTCGGAATGATTTCGGGCGCGGTCGCGGGCCTCGGAACGATCACGCCGGCCTCGGGTTTCGTGACGCCGTGGCAGGGCGTGGTCATCGGACTGATCGCGGGCCTGGTTTGTTTCTGGGCCTGCACCTGGCTCAAACACCGATTCCGCTACGACGATTCGCTCGACGTATTTGGCGTTCACGGCGTCGGTGGCCTGATCGGGACGCTGCTGGCAGGGGTGTTCGCGACCGCAGCCATCGGCGGCCGGTCGGGATTGATCGAAGGCAACCCGCAGCAACTGCTGCTCCAGTTCTACGGCGTCGCCATCACTTTGGTGTGGTCGGCCGGAGTCACCTTCGTGCTGCTGAAACTGGTCAGCGCCTTCGTGCCGCTCCGCGTTTCGCGCGAACATGAAATGGAAGGCCTCGATATTTCGCAACATGGCGAGGCGCTGCAGTAGAAATACCTACCTCTATACCCTTCTCCTGCCTGCCGCGTAGGCAGGATTATGTCGGCAGGCTGGCACGACCATTTTCTGATCATGCCTGATTAATTTTTAGGCGCGACCGAATAGCGCATGTTACCCCATTCCAGGCAAAGCCGAAAAACACCCGCGTTCATAATCCGTTAGGCAGCACGCCTGATCTGGCACGGCATTTGATTCTAAGGGGAGTGGCTGTGCCCGCGTAGTGAACTCTCTCCGCGTGGTGAACCTCAGTCGAGAACGCCCGGTTTGTTCGACCGGGCCCAAGCGGGGATAGGACCCATGAAAATTGTTATGGCGATCATCAAGCCATTCAAGCTGGAAGAAGTCCGTGATGCCCTGACCGCCATTGGCGTTCATGGTCTCACGGTGACGGAAGTCAAAGGTTACGGGCGGCAGAAGGGCCACACGGAAATTTACCGCGGCGCTGAATATGCGGTGAGCTTCCTGCCCAAGATCAAGATCGAGGTCGCGATCGCCTCCGACCAGGTCGACAAAACCATCGACGCCATCACGTCCGCGGCCAAGACCGGCCAGATCGGCGACGGCAAGATCTTCGTTATCAACCTCGACCATGCGGTTCGTATCCGCACCGGCGAGGCCGATGCCGCTGCACTTTGATTTCGCGCTCAACATTACCCAATCAGGAGTAACAAAAATGACGTTCACACGTCCCACCCCCGCGGGCTGGGCAGTCCTCGCACTCGGAGCGCTCTGCGCCGTTGGCTTTGCCGACGCCGCCTTCGCGCAAGCTGCGGCGCCGGCTGCTGCACCTGCGGCCGACGCAGCGGCAGCGGCTCCCGCCGCGGCTGCGGCCGTCCCGAACAAGGGCGACACCGCCTGGATGCTGGTCTCCAGCGCACTGGTTCTGATGATGTCGGTCCCCGGCCTCGCGCTGTTCTACGGCGGTCTCGTCCGCACCAAGAACATGGCTTCCGTGCTGACCCAGGTGTTTGCGATCGTCGCCATGGTCGGCGTGATCTGGACCATCTACGGCTATTCGCTCGCCTTCGGTGACGGCGGCAGCATGACGCCCTACATCGGCGGCTTCACCAAAGCCTTCATGCACGGCATCGACGCCAACTCGACCTCGGCGACGTTCTCGAACGGCGTGGTGATTCCGGAACTCGCCTACTTCGTGTTCCAGATGACCTTCGCCATGATTACCCCGGCCCTGATCATCGGCGCCTTCGCCGAGCGCATCAAGTTCTCGGCGGTGATGCTGTTCATCCTGCTCTGGGTGACCTTCATCTACTTCCCGATCGCGCATTGGGTCTGGTACGTCGCCGCTCCGGATGACGTCGCAGCTGCTGCCAAGGCGCTCGCCGCCGCGGCCGACGGTGCGGCCAAGACCGCGGCGCAGGCCAAGCTCGACGAAGTCACCGGCGCTGTCGGCTGGCTCGCCGGTGCAGGCGCGCTCGACTTCGCGGGTGGTACGGTGGTGCACATCAACGCCGGTATCGCCGGTCTGGTGGGCGCGCTGATCATCGGCAAGCGCACCGGCTACGGCAAGGACCTGATGGCTCCGCATTCGCTGACCATGACCATGATCGGCGCCTCGCTGCTGTGGGTGGGCTGGTTCGGCTTCAACGCCGGCTCCAACCTCGAATCCAACGGCACCACGGCGCTGGCCTTCGTCAACACCATGGTGGCAACCGCGGGTGCGGCGCTGTCGTGGCTGCTCGCCGAATGGATCCTGAAGGGCAAGCCCTCGCTGCTGGGCATCTGCTCCGGCGCGGTGGCGGGTCTGGTCGCCGTGACGCCGGCCTCGGGCTTTGCCGGCCCGATCGGCGCTCTGGTGCTCGGCCTGATCGTCTCCCCGATCTGCCTGTTCTTCGTCTCCACGGTGAAGAACTCGCTCGGCTATGACGACGCGCTCGACGTGTTCGGCGTTCACTGCATCGGCGGAATCATCGGTGCGCTCGGCACCGGCATTCTGGTCAATCCCGGCCCTCGGTGGCGTCGGCATCACCGACTACACCAACATCACCGGGAACAATGCCGGCACCTACGATCTGGTTACCCAGATGATCGCGCAGGGCAAGGCGGTCGGCGCAACCTTGCTCTATTCGGGCATCGGTTCGGCGATCCTCTACAAGCTCGTCGACATCATCGTCGGTCTGCGTCCGACCGTCGAGGAAGAGCGCGAGGGTCTCGACATCTCCGACCACGGCGAGCGCGCTTACAATATGTAAGTTCTCCCGGGGCGCGATCTCACCAGGTCGCGCCCAGAACTACGGTCGGGGCACATACCCGGCAATGCCCTGACCGTTGAGGGGCTCCAGCGCAAGTTGGAGCCCCTTTCTTTTTGCCCAGGGGCAGAAATCCGAAGACCAATGGCATACGCGCCAATAGCGGTATCTCGGTAGGTGCAACACACCGACTTTCTTGGTTATATAATACCCTGAGTTAAGTCCCAGCCGGCTAGTTTGCTGCCGCAATTGATCGATGGGCACACAGAATGATCGAGATCGAGGTCTTTCACCCGAGTTCGGGCGCCAGTTTTGCGCTGGGAAAACAATAGCTCCATCGTCCCGCCCGACCGATGGTTAATCGTGTCTTAACCTCGCCGCATCTATGGTGGTTTTGATCCTTTCCGGCAGGCCTTATCGCGATTGGCCGCCTCAGGAGTGTTGGTTTTCACGGATGGCAATGACCGCGTCCCCTACGCCGCAAGGCACCGGCAGTCAGGAGAGCGAGCGATCGCCATTCGCGCGGCTGACCGAGCTTTTGGCGCCCTATCAGCCGGGCAAACCCTTGATCACGCTTTCGCTGGGAGAGCCGCAGCACCCGGTCCCGTCATTCGTCGCGCCGGTGCTGGCCAGGCACGTCGCCGATTTCGGCCGCTATCCGATCGCGAAGGGCATCGAGCCGTTCCGGCGCGCGGCTTCGAACTGGCTCTCGACCCGGTTCGACCTGCCCCGTCCGATCGATCCCGAGAGCGAAATTCTGGTGCTCAACGGCAGCCGCGAAGGCCTGTTCTTCGCCGCGATCACCGCCGCGCGGTATGTCGGCGAACGCAAGGGCAAGCCCGCGATCCTGGTGCCGAACCCGTTCTATCCGGCCTATGGCGCCGGTGCGCGCGCGGCGAATTGCGAAACGATTTTCCTGCCGACCACGCTCGCCAACGGCTTCCTGCCCGATCTCGACACGCTGGATGACGCGACCCTGGCGCGCACCGTCGCGATCTTCATCGCGTCTCCAGCCAATCCGCAAGGCGCGGTGGCGTCGCGCGACTATTTCCGGCGTCTCAAACAGCTCGCCGACCGCTTCGGTTTCATGATCCTGAGCGACGAGTGCTACTCGGAAATCTACACCAAGCACGCACCGGGCAGCGCGCTCGAAGCCGCCGGCCCAGATTTCGCCAATGTAGTGGCGTTTCAGTCGTTGTCGAAACGCTCAAACCTGCCGGGCATGCGGGTCGGCTTCGCGGCCGGTGACAAGAAATTCCTCAGCCTGTTTCACGAACTGCGCAATGTCGCCGCGCCACAAGTGCCGGTGCCGCTCCAGCAGGTCGCGATCGCCGCCTATAGCGACGAGACGCATGTCGAGGAGAATCGCCGGCTCTACCGGCTCAAATTCGATCTCGCCGACCAGATTCTCGGCCACCGCTACGGTTATGTCCGGCCGGCCGGCGGCTTTTGCGTCTGGCTCGATGTATCGGAGCGCGGCGGCGACGAAGCCGCCACGGTCAAACTCTACAAGGATGCCGGCGTGCGCGTGGTGCCCGGAAGCTATCTGGCGCGGAAACAGCCCGATGGCAGCAATCCCGGCGCCGGCTACATCCGCCTGGCGCTGGTCGCGGACAGCGAAACAACGGCCGAGGCGTTGCATCGGCTGGTCGAAATTCTGGATTAGTTGCAGGCCATGAGCATGACAACGATCGAACGTGTCATCCCCCTGGTCGGTCATTTGCCGACCTCGATGCGCGAAGCGCTGGCCCGACGGCTGCGTGAATTGATGGGACTCGCCCTGATTGGCGCGTCGGGCGTCGCCGCGGCCGCGCTGATGACGTGGTCGGTGCAGGATCCCAGCCTCAGCCACGCCACCTCGCGCGCGATTCATAATATCGTCGGCTATCCCGGCGCGATCGGCGCCGATCTGTTGATGCAGATCCTCGGGCTCGGCGCCGTGATGCTGATCCTGCCGGTCGCGGTGTGGGGTTGGCGCATGCTGACCCATCGCCCGTTCGATCGCGAGGCGCTGCGCACCGGCTGCTGGATCCTGTGCACCGTGATCGCCTCGGGCTTCGTCAGCTGCTTGCCGCACGGCGGCGCATGGCCGCTGCCTACCGGGTTGGGCGGCGTCGTCGGCGACGCGCTGCTGCGTGCGCCGGCGGTTGTGCTCGGGCCGCCCAGTTTCGTCTATCGTCTGATCTATGGAACTGCCCTTGGCGTCGCGATGATGGCGACCTTGTTGATCGCCTGCGGATTAGGTTCGCGGTCCCAGGACGATGAGGAATTGGCGGCGATCGAAGACGACGAAAAGCCGCTGGTGGAAGAGGACGATGACGACGGCTCGGTTTCGCTGGGCTGGTTGTTTCATGCCTTTATGAGCACCAAGGCGCGATTGAGCTGGATGTTGTCGCGCGCCTATCGCGTGTTCGTCTCGAGTTCACCGGCCAAAACCGCGCTCGGTTACGACCGCCATGAACCCAATCTTGGCGGCCGCGCGGCGCCAGCCGTGACCGCGGAAGACGAAGAAGAAGACGGCGAGCACGAAGAGGAGGAAGACGAGGAGGAGGAGGAAGCGCCGGCCGCGCGCGCGCCGCGCAAGAAAGCTGCCGCAAAGGCGCCCGCGCGCAAGTCCGACAAATTCGAACTGCCTGGGGTCGCGATGCTGACCGCGCCCAAGGCTTCCGACCGCCAGCCGCTGAGCAAATCCGAGCTCGAAAACAATTCGCGCGCGCTGGAAGGCGTGCTGCAGGATTTCGGCGTGCGCGGCGAGATCGTGCAGGCCAAGCCTGGCCCGGTCGTGACCTTGTACGAACTCGAGCCCGCCCCCGGCATCAAATCGTCGCGCGTCATCGGCCTCGCCGACGACATCGCGCGCTCGATGAGCGCGCTGTCGGCCCGCGTCGCGGTGGTCCCCGGCCGCAACGCCATCGGCATCGAGCTGCCGAACGTGCACCGTGAAAAGGTTTACCTGCGCGAATTGCTGTCGGTGAAAGACGACTCGGTGGCCAAGCTTCCGCTGTGCCTCGGCAAGAACATCGGCGGCGAATCGATCATCATCGACCTGGCACGCACGCCGCATATGTTGATCGCCGGCACCACCGGCTCCGGCAAATCGGTCGCCATCAACACCATGATCCTGAGCCTGGTCTACCGGCTGCGTCCGGACCAGTGCCGGCTGATCATGGTCGATCCGAAAATGCTCGAACTCTCCGTCTACGACGGCATCCCGCATCTTCTGACCCCGGTCGTGACCGATCCGAAGAAGGCCGTGGTCGCGCTCAAATGGGCGGTCCGCGAGATGGAAGAGCGCTACAAGAAAATGTCCAAGCTCGGTGTCCGCAACATCGACGGCTACAATTCGCGGCTCGGTGAAGCCAGGAACAAGGGCGAAGAACTGACCCGTACGGTGCATACCGGCTTCGACAAGGAAACCGGCAAGGCCATTTACGAGGAAGAAAAGCTCGATCTCGATCCGTTGCCCTATATCGTCATCATCGTCGACGAAATGGCCGACCTGATGATGGTCGCGGGCAAGGACATCGAAGGCGCGGTGCAGCGTCTCGCGCAGATGGCGCGCGCCGCCGGCCTGCACGTCATTCTGGCGACCCAGCGGCCTTCGGTCGACGTCATCACCGGCACCATCAAAGCCAACTTCCCGACCCGTATCTCATTTCAGGTCACGTCGAAGATCGATAGCCGTACCATCCTGGGCGAGATGGGCGCCGAGCAACTGCTCGGACAGGGCGACATGCTGTACATGGCCGGCGGCGGCCGCATCAGCCGCGTCCACGGACCGTTCGTTTCCGACGAGGAAGTCGAGAAGGTCGTGCGTCATCTCAAGTCGCAGGGCCAGCCGGAATATCTCGAGGCGGTCACCGCGGAAGAGCCGACCGACGAAGACGGCAACGCGGTGTTCGATGGCACCGCCATGGGCAGCGAGGGCGGCGGCGACCTGTTCTCGCAGGCGGTGGCGATCGTCAAACGCGACCGCAAGGCATCAACCAGTTACATTCAACGCCGGCTGCAAATCGGCTATAACCGCGCCGCGTCGCTGATGGAGCGGATGGAACTTGAAGGTATTGTTGGGCAGGCCAACCATGCCGGCAAGCGCGAGATCTTAGTCGAGGAAGAAGAAAGCGGCTTCTAAGCCGCGGTCCCGGCCCGACGATCGCCAGATTTGAAATGATAGTTTCACGGAAAAACGATGCCCGCTTTGGCCGAAAATACGATAAAAGGGCCAAACGCCCGGCGGAATAATTCATTGAATAGAGATCTGAACGGCCTGATGAAACAATCATTGGCGAATCATGGCCCGCGCACGGGCATGGTGCTGCTGGTCGCGGCATCGCTGATGAGCGCCGTGATGCCGTCGGCGGCGCAGAGCGTTGCAGTGCCTAAAGCTGCGCCAGGCAAATCTGCGCCAAAAAGTCGCGACAGCCAGTCGAACGCGTCGGAGCGTGGTCCGGCAGTCACAGGCGCCACCAATCAGACACCGCCCGAGCCGATCATTCCCGATCCGCGCCGCAACGTACCTGCCAATATTTTCGCCACCTTCGACGCCAACCAGAAGGCGCAGGCCGCCAAGGTCAGCGCCTATTTGTCGTCGCTTTCGACGCTGGTCGGAAACTTCGTCCAGGTCGGCCCCGACGGCAGCAAGACCAAGGGCGAGTTCTACATCCAGAAGCCCGGCAAGGTTCGCTTCGAATATGACGAGCCCAGCACGATCGCGATCGTTGCCGACGGCTCATCGGTCGCGGTGCGCGACCGCAAGCTGATGACCCAGGACATCTACCCGCTGTCGCAGACGCCGCTGCGCTATCTGTTGTCGGACCGCATCGACCTGATGAAGGACACCAACGTCGTCAGTGTCACCGCCGACGATCTCTACATCAGCGTGACCATCGAGGAAAAGCAGACCCTGATCGGCACCAGCCGCCTGATGCTGATGGTCGGCGCCAAGGACGGCCAGCTCAAGCAGTGGACGGTGACCGATCCGCAGGGCTACGACACAACGGTCGCGGTGTACAATCTGGACACCACCAAGAAGGTCGATCCCAACATGTTCAAGATCGACTTCACGGTCTATCCGACCTCGCCGGGCTAAACCCTTAACCGACGCCCGTCACGTTTTTTTCGCAAGCCACTGTGGCTATGGTTCGAGACGCGCAGCTTCGCAGCGCTCCTCACCATGAGCTGTGCCTGCGGCACGAGGGTTTGCTTGCCCCCGTTAGGACGCGCGCCACAAGTCGCGCCTCATCCTGAGGGGCGCGCCCTGCGCGTCTCGAAGGATGGCCGCGCGGCCGAGTTCACCTTCGAACCAGCGGTGTAATCCATCGGGAACGGGGTTTCTTTCCGCCGACGTCCTGATACATCAGCCCGATGCGGTTTTCCCTGACGACCTGGAATATCAATTCGGTGCGGCTGCGCATCGATCTCGTCGCCAAATTTCTCAAGGCTGCGCGACCGGATGTGCTGTGCCTGCAGGAGACCAAATGCATCGACGACGCGTTTCCGCTGAAACGCTTCAAACGGCTCGGCTATGAGCACATCGCGCTGAACGGACAGAAGGGCTATCACGGCGTCGCCATCGTTTCGAAGCTGCCATTCGAAACCACCGACATACGGACCTTCTGCAACAAGGTCGAACTCACGTCACATCTCGGTGGCGTTCGGCGCCAAGGCACAGCTGGCGAAGCCGCTGGTGCTGCACAATTTCTATGTCCCGGCCGGCGGTGACATTCCGGATCCGGCGCTCAATCCCAAATTCGAACACAAGCTGCAATTCCTCGACGAGATGAAGGCGTGCGAGCCGCTGCATCCGCGCGGCGAGGACCGTCACATCCTGGTCGGAGACCTCAACGTGGCGCCGTACGAAAACGATGTGTGGTCGCACAAGCAGCTGTTGAAGGTGGTCTCGCACACACCGATCGAGTGCGAGAAACTGCTCGCGGCACAGGCCAGCGGCGAATGGATCGACGTCGCGCGCGACCGCATTCCGCTGTCCGAGAAAGTCTACACGTGGTGGAGCTACCGTGCCGCCGACTGGACCGTCGGTGATCGCGGCCGGCGGCTCGATCACATCTGGGTCTCGCGCGCGCTGAAGGACGGCGTCAGCGATTTCAGGATTACCCGCGACGCCCGGAGTTGGGAGCGGCCATCCGACCACGTCCCGGTGACGGTGACCCTGGAAGTCTAGAGCCCAATCGGTTCTGATTGAATCAGAACCGGGCTCTCGTTTTTTGTTTTGACGCGTTTTCTTCACGCGAACCGGTGGCCACTTCGCTCGAAAACGCTCTAAGGCTTCGAGAAGCTAACCGCTCAGCTTCGCGCCGGCGATCAGGATATCGCTGGCGATCTGGCTGGTGCGGTTGGCGAACTCGTCGCGCAGCCGGCGCGCCGCCTCGGGATCGCTTTCGAGCACGCGCTGAAAAAGGCTGCGCGCGACCCGGATCACCGACGAATATTCCAGCGCGGTGGCCGTCGAGGGCCGCGACATCGCCACCACCAGCGCCAGTTCGCCGATCAGCGCCGCCGGGCCCGCGACCATCTCGGCGCCGTTGCCATCCTCAATTCGGAACGAGCCGCGCTGCACCACGAATCCGGCGTCGGCGTCATCGCCCACCGAAAACAACCGGTCGCCGCGGGCGAAATCGCGTTGTTCGGAACCGATCGCGAGCATCCGCAGCGAGGCCGTCCCCAACAGCCGCAGCGTTGGGACGCGCTCGAGCAAGACAACATCATCTTCGATCGACATGCAGAACCGATGGCTGCGACCCGCTAATTACGAATCGCCGCCGAAATCGTATCACGGCACCAGCTTGTAGCCACCGGCTTCCGTCACCAGGATTTCGGGATTGGCGGCGTCCTTCTCGATCTTCTGCCGCAACCGGTAGATATGCGTTTCCAGGGTGTGGGTGGTGACCCCGGAATTGTAGCCCCAGACTTCCTGCAGCAGGGTCTCGCGCGAGACCGGCAACTGGCCGGCCCGGTACAGGAAGCGCAGGATTGCGGTTTCCTTCTCGGTCAGCCGGACCTTTCGGGCATTGGCGCCGGTCAGCATCTTGGAGCCGGGACGGAAGCTGTAAGGGCCGACCGAAAACACCGCGTCTTCGCTGGCTTCGTGCTGGCGCAGTTGCGCCCGGATCCGCGCCAGCAGCACCGCGAACCGGAACGGCTTGGCGACGTAGTCGTTGGCGCCGGACTCAAGCCCCAGAATGGTGTCCGAATCGGTATCGTGCCCGGTCAGCATGATGATCGGCGCCTTGAAGCCACCCTTGCGCAGGCTCCGCACCACCTCGCGGCCATCGGTGTCCGGCAAGCCGACATCCATCAGCACCAGATCGGGGGCGTTGGCTTTGGCGGCATTGGCGCCCTTGGCGCCGGTGTCGACAGCGGAAGCCTCAAACTCCTCATGCAGCGACAACTGCTCGACCAGCGTGTCGCGCAGGTCGGTGTCATCATCCACGATCAGAATTTTGCGGGCATTGGCCATGTCGTACGATCCTCTTGGGGCCGGTAAAACCGGGGGGCGCCTTCGACCGAAGCCAGATTGGACGGGTTTGGTCAGGCGAATCTTGGCAGGAAACGGTGGTTTGTCGGTGTAGTTTCGTCTTGAAGTAGGGGTCTGTTACGAATTCACAAGCGGAAACCCACTTTACTCCAAAATCAGCGCTTCGTGAGGTGAATGTCCTGTAATGCCGAACGGCGCCGGCCTCACCCTCCCGTGAACGCCAACGAAGTAGAAAAGTTAGCTAATCCAATGGCTTCCAGCGATACCCCACGAGACGCCCCGTTGCAGATGATCCGGGTACGCGCCGCTGCGGGAAATCCTCGCAAAGGTTGGCTCACGGCGACAGGACTGACGGTGCCGGTCGCATTGGGCCGCGGCGGCATCAAAGCCAATAAATGGGAAGGCGACGGTGGTACTCCCAGGGGCACGTTTCGCCCGATGCGATTATGGTGGCGGGCCGACCGGCATCCGCGCCCCCGAACGTGGCTGCCGATTCGCGCGATCCGGCCCGACGATGCCTGGTGCGAAGACCGCTCCAGCCGTCATTACAATCAACCGCTGCGGCTCACACCCGACCAATCCGGCGACCGGCTCACCCGCGACGATCATCTGTACGATTACATCATCGAGATCGATCACAACGCCGCGCCGCGAATTGCCGGCCGTGGCAGCGCGGTGTTCCTGCATCTGGCACGAAAAGACTTTTCACCGACCGCCGGCTGTGTCTCGATAACCCAGTCAGCCATGCTGCGGCTGTTGGCGCGGCTCGGGCCGCAAACCCGGATTGTGATCGGATAGATCGGAACATCAAAGCCATGCTTGACCAGAAAGAGATCGCGGCCGCCTCGCGGACCCTGCACGATCATTGGCGCGCCGGCACCAAACTGGGCGGGCTCGCACCGTCGCAGCGGCCACGCGACCGCGGCGAGGGCTACGCGATCCAGGCCGCGATCGAGCCGACTTCATCGAGCGAATTGTTCGGCTGGAAGATCGCGGCCACCAGCGAGGCCGGCCAAAAACACATCAATGTCGACGGCCCGATGGCCGGACGCATCCTGGCCGAGACCGTGATCCCGGACGGCGGCACGGCGTCGATGACCGGCAACGAGATGCGCGTCGGCGAACCCGAATTCGCGTTTCGCATGGCGGTGGACTTGCCGCCGCGATCGCAACCCTATTCCGTGCAGGAGGTGCTCGATGCGGTTGCCACGCTGCATCCGGCGATCGAGATTCCGGATTCGCGCTTTTCCGATTTCGTCAGCGCGGGCGCGGCACAGATCATCGCCGACAATGCCTGCGCGCATCTGTTCGTGCTCGGCCCGGCGACAACGGCGAACTGGCGCGCGCGCGATCTGGTCGAGGAAAAACCAGTGATCACGTTGCGCGACAAGCAATTCATCGGCCATGGCAAGAACGTGCTCGGCGATCCCCGGGTCGCGCTGGCCTGGCTGGCCAACGAATTGTCCCAGCTCGGCATCACGTTGCGCGCCGGCCAGATCGTCACGACCGGCACCTGCCATCCGCCGCTGCCGATCCAGGCCGGCGACTTGTTTGCCGCGGACTTTGGAGTGCTTGGGAAAGTGTCGGTGGGGTTCAGTTGAATAATGTCGTCATCCTGAATGTCTGACCGAAAATGCCGTTCCACCTTTGTGGCGCATGGTTCGAGACGCCGCTACGCGGCTCCTCACCATGAGGTCGTACTGCACACAAAGCCCTCATCCTGAGGAGGCGCGAAGCGCCGTCTCGAAGGATGGTGTTCAGTGCTCACCGGTGCCCGAAGATCGCCGAGCCAACCCGGACATGGGTCGCCCCGAACTCGATCGCGGTGGCAAAATCGGCGCTCATCCCCATCGACAATTTGTTCAGCCCGTTGCGCGCGGCGATCTTGGCGGTCAGTGCAAAATGCGGCGCCGGCGCGTCGTCGACCGGCGGAATGCACATCAGGCCGGAAATCGTCAGGCCGTATTTGTCACGACAGGCGGCAATGAAGCCATCGGCATCGGCTGGCGCGACGCCGGCCTTCTGCGGTTCCTCGCCGGTGTTGAGCTGGACGAACAATTCGGGTTGCCGTTGTTGAGAATTGATTTCCTTGGCTAAGGCTTCGCAAATGCTCGGACGGTCGACCGAATGGATGGCATTGAACAGCGCCACGGCTTCCCTGGCCTTGTTGGATTGCAGCGGCCCGATCAAATGCAAGGCGATGCCAGGGTGAGCCGACATTAATCCCGGCCACTTGGCTTTGGCTTCCTGCACACGATTTTCGCCGAAGGCGCGCTGTCCCGCTCCGATGACGGGTGTGATCGCTTCGGCGTCGAAGGTCTTGGACACCGCGATCAGCGTGACCGATGCGGGGTCGCGGCGCGCCTCGGCGCAAGCCCGCCTGATCTCGTCCTGCACCGACACGAGCGCGCTTGGTAAAGAACTGGTTATCGATGAAGAATTGTCGGGTGCCATGCGCCTGTAACCGATTTTCGCGGGATGGAGTAAGTCGAATTTTACCGAGTTCCTGAAAGGCTTCTTGAACCCTTCTCTCTATGCTGCGCATCGGGGTCGGGGAATAAAGATGTCACGCTTCAGCTTCAACCGCAAACGAGTAAGGCTCAAGAAGCTCCTGGGAATTCGGGCGCGACTGGCACTGCTTGCGTTGATCCTGGTGGCGCCGCTGATGCTGGATCGCGCTCGCTCGCTGGAAGATACCCGCGGCAAACAGATCGCGGCCGCCTCGGAAGAATTCGCCAAGCTTGCCCGGCACACGGCCGACGCCCAGCGCGAAGTGATCTCGTCGGTCGAGACCCTGCTGAAATCGGCCGCCTACATCCGCGCTGCCGCGGGCGGCATCAGCCGTAGCTGCGACATGATGCGCGCCAGCCTGCCCGCCAATCTGCCGTGGATCCGCACGCTGCTGATTGTCGGCGGCGATGGCCGCGTGCAATGCGCGACCAACAGCTCCTATGTCGGACTCGAACTCGGCGACCGCGCCTATCTGAAGAAGGCGCGCGATGGCCGCGAGTTCATCCTGAGCGACTTCCTGTTCACCCGGCCCAGCAACACGCCGTCGGTGATGGCGGCCTATCCGGTCTCCGCGATCACACCCGATTCCGACACCGTCATTCTCGGCAGCGTCAGCCTCGACTGGATGTCGAAGATCATGAGCAGCTTCGTCGGCCGGCCCGGCGTCTCCGCCGTCCTGATCGACGGCGAAGGCACCGTGCTGGCGGCGCCGGAAGATGAAGCCAGCCTGATCGGCCGCCCGCTGGATGCCGTTCCTTTGTTGTCGGCCATCGCCGACAAGGCGACCGGTTCGGAGCCGGATGGATCGCTCTCATTCGTCGCGGCCGACGGCACCAAACGGATCGTCAGCTATGCGCGCATTGCCGGGACGCAGTCGCGCCTGATCATCAGCATCGACGAGACCAGGGTGACGGCAGCAATCAATCGCGACATTCGCACCGCCTATCTGCAGCTCTGCTTCGTCTGCCTGTTCGTGTTGCTCGGCGCGCTGGTCGCCGCGGAAAAGCTGATCATCCGTCCGATCGAGATCATGGCGGCGACCGCCAAACGCTTCGGCCAGGGCGATTGGTCGGCGCGCGCGGCGCGCGGGCGGATGCCGTCCGAATTCGTGCCGCTGGCACGCGCCTTCAACGCGATGGCCGCCCAGCTTGGCGAGCGGGAACGCGAGCTCGTCGCCACCAACGACCGGCTGACCGTGATGGCCTCGATCGACATGTTGTCGGGCCTCGCCAACCGCCGCGGTTTCCAGAGCCGGCTCGATTTCGAATGGATGAAGGCGCAGCAATACAGCACCGAGCTGTCGGTGCTGATGATCGATGTCGATCATTTCAAACTTTACAACGACACCTACGGCCACCCCGAGGGCGATGCCTGCCTGTCGAAGCTCGGCGAGACTCTGGCCGGGATCGCGGCCGACACCGCGGGTTTTGCCGGTCGCTATGGCGGCGAGGAGTTTTGTCTGCTGCTGCCGAACACCGATCCGGCCAAGGCGTCGGAGATCGGCGAGCGCGTCCGCGCAGCGGTGCAGAACATCGCGATGCCGCATTGTACCTCAAGCCATCAGATCGTGACCGTCAGCGTCGGGGTCGCCGGCACACGACCGAGCGATGCCCAGCGGCCGGGCGACCTGATCGAGGCCGCCGACGCCGCGCTCTATGCCGCCAAACACCGCGGCCGCAATGCCGTGGTCGAGCACGGGTTCGTCCGGATTACCGACGGCGGTGGCTCGATGGCCATGGCGATCTGATCGACGCGGCGGCGCTGCCCGGCGGCACCGCGCGTTTGTAACCGCCGGTTTCACGCTGCGCTCAACCCGTTGACCCCGCAGCCGCTTTTGTGGCCTAGTCCGCCGTCTCCCGAAACGGCCTTGGCCACCGAAAAGTCCTGCGATTCCATGACCTCAGAACGCTATAACGCTCGCGAATCAGAGCCGCGCTGGCAGCGCCAGTGGGACCAGCAGGCAATCTTCACGTCGAAAAACGACGATCCGCGGCCGAAATACTACGTGCTGGAGATGTTCCCCTACCCGTCCGGGCGCATCCATATCGGCCATGTCCGCAACTACACCCTGGGCGACGTGCTGGCGCGGTTCAAGCGCGCCAACGGGTTCAACGTGCTGCACCCGATGGGCTGGGACGCCTTCGGTCTGCCGGCGGAAAACGCCGCGATCGAGCGCAAGGTCGCGCCTAAAGCCTGGACCTACGACAATATCGCCGCGATGAAGAAGCAGCTGCAATCGATCGGATTGTCGCTGGACTGGGCGCGCGAATTCGCGACTTGCGATCCCACCTACTACAAGCATCAGCAGAAGATGTTCCTGGACTTTCTGCGCGCCGGCCTGGCCGAGCGCGAGAAGCGCAAGATCAACTGGGATCCGGTCGACATGACCGTGCTCGCAAACGAGCAGGTGATCGACGGTCGCGGCTGGCGCTCCGGCGCCGTGGTCGAGCAGCGCGAGATGAACCAGTGGGTGTTCAAGATCACCAGATACGCCCAGGAGCTACTGGACGCGCTCGACGGGCTGGACCGCTGGCCCGACAAGGTGCGGCTGATGCAGCACAACTGGATCGGACGTTCGGAGGGGCTCTCGGTGCGCTTCGCACTCGATCCGGCCACCGCCCCCGCCGGTGAGAGCGAGCTGAAGATTTTCACCACGCGGCCCGACACGCTGTTCGGCGCCAAGTTCATGGCGATCGCGGCCGATCATCCGCTGGCGCAGGCGGCTGCGGCAAAGAACCCTGAGCTTGCCGAGTTCATCGCCGAGGTGAAACGCATCGGCACCGCGCAGGAGATCATCGATACCGCCGAGAAGCAGGGTTTCGACACCGGCATCAGGGCGGTCCACCCGTTCGATCCCGACTGGAAGATCCCGGTCTACGTCGCCAATTTCGTGCTGATGGAATACGGCACCGGCGCGATTTTCGGCTGTCCCGCGCACGACCAGCGCGACCTCGACTTCGTCAATAAATACCACCTTGGCAACGTGCCGGTGGTCTGCCCGGAAGGCCAGGATCCGACCAGCTTCGTCATCACCGACACCGCTTATGACGGCGACGGCCGCATGATCAATTCGCGCTTCCTCGACGGCATGACCATCGACGCGGCCAAGGAAGAAGTCTCGAAGCGGCTGGAGAACACCGTGCGCGGCAACATGCCGGTCGCCGAGCGCAAGGTGAATTTCCGGCTGCGCGACTGGGGCATCTCGCGGCAGCGCTATTGGGGTTGCCCGATCCCGGTGATCCATTGCCCGACCTGCGACGTGGTGCCGGTGCCGGACAAGGATCTGCCGGTGGTGCTGCCGGAGGATGTCAGCTTCGACAAGCCCGGCAACGCGCTCGACCATCATCCGACCTGGAAACACGTCACCTGTCCGCAATGCGGGGCCAAGGCGGTGCGCGAAACCGACACCATGGACACCTTCGTGGATTCGTCCTGGTACTTCGCGCGCTTCACCGACCCCTGGAATGCCAACGCCCCGACTACCCCCGACGTGGTCAACCGCATGATGCCGGTCGACCAATATATCGGCGGGGTCGAACACGCGATTCTGCATCTGCTGTACAGCCGCTTCTTCATTAGGGCGATGAAGGCCACCGGCCATATCGCCATGGAAGAGCCGTTCGCCGGCATGTTCACCCAGGGCATGGTCGTGCACGAGACCTATCAAAAGACCGATGGCAGCTTTGTCACGCCGGCCGAGGTCAAGATCGAGATCGGCGACAATGGCCGCCGCGCCAGCCTGATGACGACAGGCGAAGACATCCAGATCGGCCCGATCGAGAAGATGTCGAAGTCGAAAAAGAACACGGTCGACCCCGACGACATCATCGCGACCTATGGCGCCGACGTCGCGCGCTGGTTCATGCTGTCGGATTCGCCGCCGGATCGCGACGTGATCTGGAGCGACGAACGGGTGCAGGGCGCCTCGCGGTTCGTGCAGCGGCTATGGCGGCTGGTCAACGAATTGGCCGACCTGGCCAAGGTGGCGCCGGCCGCGCCGCCGGCAACATTCGGCGCGGATGCGCTGGCGCTCCGCAAGGCCGCCCATGGTGCGCTCGACAAGGTCTCGACCGGCATCGAGAAACTGCATTTCAACGTCTGTCTGGCCAATATCCGGGAATTCGCCAACGCGCTGGCCGACGTGCTGGCCCGCGAGGGCAAACCGGCGCCCGACCTGGCTTGGGCGGTACAGGAAGCCGCAGTGATTCTGGTGCATTTGTTCTCGCCGATGATGCCGCATCTGGCCGAGGAGTGCTGGCAGGTCCTGGGCCGGAAGGGACTGGTTTCGGAGGCCGATTGGCCCAAAATCGAACGAGATTTGCTGGTCGAAGACACCGTCACTTTGGTGGTACAGGTCAACGGCAAGAAGCGAGGCGAAGTCACAGTGGCCAGCCAAGCGCAAAATCCGGAAATTGAGGCTGCCGTTTTGGCCCTCGATACGGTAAAACAGGCCCTGGATGGCAAGACCGTCCGCAAGGTGATCGTTGTGCCCAAGAGGATCGTCAATGTCGTTGGCTAGAACTGGCATCGCCATTCGGCTGCTCGCCGTGGTCGCGCTCTCAGCGCTGACTGCCGGCTGCTTTCAGCCGATGTATGCCGAACATACCGACGGCACGCCGGGGCTGCGTGACAAGCTGCTGACGGTCGATCTTCCACCGGTCGACAAGCCCAACGCCTCGCGCGAGGCCCGGGTCGGCGTCGCCATCCGCAACGCGCTGGCGTTCAAGCTCTACGGCAACGCCACCGGCGCACCGCCGCTTTACAAGCTGGAACTCAAATTCGCCAGCAGCCGCTCCTCGCTGATCGTGAACCCGAATACCGGCCTGCCCGACAGCGAAACCTATGGCATCGACGTTCAGTACAATCTGATCGAGATCGCGACCAACAAGTCGGTGATGACCGGCACCACGTTCTCGCATCTGTCCTACGACATTCCGGGCAGCTATCAGCGCTTTGCCCGTAATCGCGCCGTCCGTGACGCCGAAGACCGCGCCGCCCAGGAAGTCGCCGACCACATCGAGACCCGGCTGGCGTCGTTCTTCTTCGCCGGCACCTGATTTGGTCGCACCCAATTGAGCGTCATCCTGAGGTGCGCGCCCGCGCGCGCCTCGAAGGGTGGCTACATGATCGCAGAACATCATCCTTCGAGGCTCGCCGAAGAGGCTCGCACCTCAGGATGACGCAACCTGAATGGACTTGAATTTCGATGGTCGCACTGCGCGGAAGGGAAATCGACGCGTTCCTGGCCCGGCCGGATTCCGCGCGTCCGATCATCCTGCTGTACGGCGCCGATGCCGGCCTGGTCCGCGAGCGTGCCGACGCGCTGCTGGCGTCCGCGGTCGACGACCCCAACGATCCATTCTCGATGGTGCGGCTGGACGGTGACGAGCTGGCCGCCGAGCCGTCACGGCTGGTCGACGAGGCGATGACGGTGCCGCTGTTCGGCGGCCGCCGCGCCATCCGGATCCGCGCCGGCTCGCGCAGTTTCGCCAGTGGCATCGACACTCTGGCGGACTCCCCGGTCCAGGATTGCCGGATCGTGATCGAGGCCGGCGAGTTGCGGCCGGAGTCGCCGCTGCGCAAGGCCTGCGAACGCGCCAAGACCGCCGTCGCCATCGCCTGCTATCCCGATGGCGAACGCGACCTCGCCAAACTGATCGACGATGAATTGCGCGCCTCCAATCTGCGGATCGCGCCGGACGCCCGCGCCTCGCTGACGGCGCTGCTCGGCGGCGATCGCCAGGCCTCACGCAACGAGCTGCGCAAGCTGACGCTCTACGCGCATGGCAAGGGCGAGGTCACGCTCGACGACGTGATGGCTGTGGTGGCCGACGCCTCCGAACTGAAGATCGATCCGATCGTCGACGGCGCGTTCGCCGGCAAGCCCGATCTGGTCGAGAGCGAATTCGCCAAGGCGATGGTCGCCGGCACCTATCCCGGCATGATCATTTCCGCGGCCCAACGCCAGGCGGCATGGCTGCACAAGACCGCGCTTGCGGCGGCGGAGGGCACGCCGGTGTCGACCTTGCTCGACAGCGGATTTCCGCGGCTGCATTTCTCGCGCAAGCCCAACGTCGAAACCGCGCTACGTCATTTCACCCCAACACGGCTCGTCGCCACCATCGATCAGCTGGCAAACGCGGCTCTCGAAATGCGCAAGCAGGCGACGCTCGCCGCCGTGATCGCCCAGCGCACGCTGTTGGCGATCGCGGTGAACGCGAGGCGGCGATCTTAAGACGAGGTCAGGCCTTCGCTTCCAGCCGCTCGATCACGCCGTCGAGCTGCTCGAGGTCGCGATAGCGGATCACGACGGTGCCACCGGGATCGCGGTGATCGACAGTGACCGCGAGACCCAGCGCGTCGCTGACGCGCTTTTCCAGCGCGACGGTGTCGGCGTCCTTGATCTTCAGACCACCGCTGCTCCGCGGCTTCTGGACCTTGCGAACCGGCACGCCTTCCTCATGCGCCAGCGCTTCGGCCTGGCGCACGTTGAGGCCTTCCTCAACGATGCGCCTGGCGGCGGCGCCGGGATCGGGCACGCCGATCAACGCGCGGGCATGTCCGGCGGACAGTTTGCCGGCGGCGATATAGGCCTGCACGTCGGCCGGCAATTTGGTCAGCCGCATCATATTGGCGACGTGGCTGCGGCTCTTGCCGACGATCTTGGCAATATCTTCCTGGCTGCGTTTGAACTCGTCGGCGAGCGCGTGATAGCCCTGCGCCTCTTCCATCGCGTTGAGATTTTCGCGCTGCACGTTTTCGATGATCGCGATTTCGAGCGCGTCGCTGTCGCTGACCTCGACCGGCACCACCGGCACCTCGTGCAGGCCCGCGATCTGCGAAGCGCGCCAGCGGCGTTCACCGGCAATGATCTCGAAGCGATCCTGCGCGCCCTTGATCGCGCGCACCACGATCGGCTGGATCACGCCATGCTGCCTGATCGAGTCGGCCAACTCGGCGAGTTCGGCCTCGTGGAATTCGCGGCGCGGGTTGCGCGGATTGGGCTTGATGAACTCGATCGGCACTTTGCGCTGGTTACGCGGACGTTCCTTCGCGGCCTCGCCGCCGACATCGCCGATCAGACTTGCAAGACCGCGTCCCAATCTCGAACGCGCTTCATCGGCCATCGCCAGCTCCCTTGGATTCACTCGCCACTCCGGAAAACAAACGCCGGCAGATCGTAGGGTGGGCAAAGGCGCCTTCGCCGTGCCCACCACCGCTGCGGCAAAGTTCGGTGGGCACGCTACGCTTTGCCCACCCTACGATCCAATCCCCGTCACTCGGTGAGCAGGTCGCGCTCGCGCTGGATCACTTCGGTGGCGAGCTTGAGATAGGCTTCGCTGCCGACGCATTTGAGATCGTACACCAGCACCGGCTTGCCGTAGGACGGCGCCTCTGAAATGCGGACGTTGCGCGGGATCATGGTGTTGTAGACTTTGCTGCCCATGAACTGCCGGACATCGGCGACGACCTGGTTCGACAAATTGTTGCGGGAGTCGAACATGGTGAGCACGATGCCGTGGATCGACAGGTTCGGATTGAGGGTCGAGCGCACCTGCTCCACGGTCTGCAGCAATTGCGACAGACCTTCGAGCGCGAAGAACTCGCACTGCAACGGCACCAGGATCGCGTCAGACGCGGCCATCGCATTGACCGTGAGCAGGTTGAGCGACGGCGGGCAATCGATCAGCACGTAGGTGTAATCGACGTCGTCCGCAGCGGTGTTGGTGTTGAGCGCCTCGATCGCGTTGCGCAGCCGGAAGGCGCGATCGCGGGTCGTTCCCAGCTCCAGCTCGAGGCCGGAGAGATCCATGGTCGAGGTCGCGATATGCAGCCGTGGCACCGCGGTCGAAACCACCGCGTCGCGCAGCGGCGCTTCACCGATCAGCACGTCATAGACCGATACGCTTCGGGTGCGACGATCGATGCCAAGACCCGTAGAGGCGTTGCCCTGCGGATCCAGATCGACGATCAGCACACGCTCGCCGATCGCGGCCAGCGCGGTGCCGAGATTGATCGCGGTGGTGGTTTTGCCGACGCCGCCCTTCTGATTGGCGAGCGACAAAATGCGCGGATGGCCGGGCGGGATCGGCGCCCTCTCCTCCTGGAAAATCTCATCGATAACGGTCATCACGGAGCGCCATGAGCTGTGGGGGACGGGTCGCGTCGCTCGATCCGATCGAGTTCGACGATCCAGCCGTGTCCGCCAGTGCGGCTGGAATGAAGACGGTACGTCATAGTCCAATATTTAGTGGCTTCGGTCAATTCAGCTTCTACATCTTGCCCCTTGAGAAATAAGGCTTTTATGCCCCGTTTCATCAAAGGTTCAGCGAAACCGATGAGCTGGTGTAATGGAGCCAGCGCCCGGGCAGTGACGCAATCGACAGGACCGGTGACGCTATCCACGTTATCCCCGATGTCCGTCAGATGCACTGTACCACAGCCGCCGGTGACTCGCAGCGCCTCACGCAGGAAAGCGCCCTTTTTTACATTTCGCTCGACCAAATGGATCATGGCTCCCGGCGTCTGCGCCAAAGCACAAGCGAGCACAACGCCGGGAAAGCCGCCGCCGCTCCCGAAATCAGCCCAGAGCTTCGCAGTCGGCGCCAGCGATAGAAGCTGCAGCGAGTCCGCGATGTGCCGGGTCCAGAGATTCGGCAGCGTCGACGGAGCAACTAGGTTGGTCTTGGCCTGCCATTGCAACAGCAGCCCGACATAGCGATCGAGCCTTGCCTCCGTTTCACGGGAAACAGGCGTGAGCGCCAGGGCTGCGGCTTTATCGGACGCAAGGACGGGTGAACTGTTTGGCGAGGCTTTCTTCATCGATCTTCCAATGCGCCGTTACCCGACACCAGCGTGAGGACCAAAGCAAACCTCAGGCGATGGATAGAGACCCCGGGCTCCCTTGAGAAGCAACCATCAGCGTACGGCGGTAGATGGATGGCTGGCGAGTTCAGCTCAAGTGAAGCGGTGTATCGCGCCGCAAGCCATAGCTCGATCGCTCTGCGATCCCGCCCGAAACAACTAGATGAATCTCTCATGTCAGGCTGCATCGGCCAGTGAACGACCAGGCCAGTGACTGATGTCCGATGAATCTGTTTCACGTGAAACGCCCGGGCAGTCCAACCGCCCGACCACGAAGCACGACCCACAAACCGCCCTGCTCTGTTTCACGTGAAACAGCCTAGGCCGTTGCCTTCGAGCCTTTGCGCCGCGCTTCTCTCCGGAGATAAGCCGCAAGGATGCCCAGTGCCGCCGGAGTCAAACCGTCAAGCCGACCGGCCTGCCCGACCGTACGCGGTCGCGCTTTCTCCAGTTTCGACCGAGCCTCGTTGGAAAGTCCCGGCACATCGGCGTAATCGATATCTGTCAGCAGCAATCCCTCGTCGCGACGGAAGGCATCCACGTCGGCAGTCTGGCGCTTGAGATAGACATCGTATTTGGCATCGATCTCAAGATGCTCCGCGATCCCTGGGGCAATGGCCGACAGCTCCGGCCAGATACCCCGAACCTCTCGCCATGCGATCTCGGGATAGGCCAATAGTTCAAAGGCCGACCGGCGATGACCGTCCCGGTTCAGCGTCAGGCCGTGCTTGGCCGCCTCGTTCGGGGTAATGGTCAGAGACCTGGACAACACCTTCGCCGCTTGAAGCGCGGTCATCTTGGCGCGGTGAAACTGCGACCGCTCCGCCCCGACGCACCCTAAGGCGATCCCCTTATCGGTCAGCCGCTGATCGGCATTGTCCGCTCGCAGGGTCAATCGGTATTCCGCGCGCGAGGTAAACATCCGGTAGGGCTCGGTGATCCCCCGGGTCACCAAGTCATCGATCATGACCCCAAGATAGCCGTCAGCGCGGTCGAACACGATTGGATCGCTGCCGCCGGCGAGCAGTGCCGCGTTGAGGCCCGCGACAATGCCTTGAGCTGCGGCTTCTTCGTAGCCCGTCGTGCCGTTGATTTGGCCAGCCAGGAAGAGGCCGGGCAGGCGCTTGGTCTGCAGGGTGGGATTGAGTTCGCGCGGATCGATGTGATCGTATTCGATGGCATAGCCCGGACGGACCATGCGGACCCGCTCCAGTCCGGGGATGGTTGCCAGGATTGCGAGTTGAACCTCCTCCGGAAGCGAGGTCGAAATTCCGTTAGGATAAACCGTGCTGTCGTCGAGACCTTCCGGCTCGAGGAAGATCTGGTGCCCGTCGCGATCGCCGAAGCGGACAATCTTATCCTCGATCGACGGACAATAGCGCGGCCCGCTGCTCTTGATCTGCCCCGAGTACATCGGGGAGCGATGCACGTTGGCCCGGATCACCTCGTGGGTGGCGGACGTCGTGCGAGTGATGCCGCACTGGATCTGCGGCGTGGTGATCCGCTCCGTCAATACCGAGAACGGGTCCGCCGGATCGTCGCCCGGCTGCATCTCAACCGCGGACCAATCGATCGTGGTGCCGTCCAACCTTGGCGGTGTACCGGTCTTGAGACGCCCAAGGGTGAACCCCGCGCGCTCGAAGGAGTTGGACAGGCCCAGTGACGGAGCCTCACCCACTCGGCCAGCGGGCCAGTTCTTTTCGCCAAGATGAATCAAGCCACGCAGAAATGTGCCGGTGGTGATCACGACGGCGCCGGCCAGAAGCTCATTGCCACCGGACAGACGAACGCCGATGACGCGGCCGTTCGAAATCAAAAGCTCGTCCGCCTCGCCCTCAACAACCGAAAGATTCGCGGTCGCCCGGATCGCGGCCTGCATCGCCTGGGCGTAGAGCTTGCGATCCGCCTGGGCCCGGGGCCCACGGACCGCCGGCCCCTTGCGGCGATTGAGCATGCGAAATTGAATCCCGCCGGCATCGGCGACGCGGCCCATCAATCCATCCAGCGCGTCGACTTCACGGACCAGATGGCCCTTGCCGAGTCCGCCAATGGCCGGGTTGCAGGACATCGCGCCAACGGTTGCGAACTGGTGCGTGACCAACGCGGTGCGCGCGCCCATCCGAGCCGCGGCGCTGGCGGCTTCGCAGCCGGCATGGCCACCGCCGATGACGATGACGTCCAGGGATGTGGGGTGACGTGACATGGCTGTGTTCTACCCGGAGACGCATACGTTCGAAAGTCGGAATGTGCGGCGAGGTGTTTCACGTGAAACAGATTATTACCCTTAACGGTTCACTCACGAGTAGGGGTTCCATGTCTCCGTCCCGTAGCGCGCCGGGTGCATGGGGTTGTTTCACGTGAAACACTTCAGCTCACCTAGGCGACCGGCAAGTGCTCACTTACCGATGCAGAACTCGCTGAAGATCACATCCAGGATATCCTCGACGTCGACCCGACCCAGTAGCCGTCCAAGGGCGTAAGCCGCCGCTCTCAAATCCTCAGCAGCGAGCTCCTCGCCCTGCTCGAACATCGGAATGCTGTGACGCAACATATTAACCGTGTTTTGTAATAAATCGCGCTGCCGGGTCCGGGTGATCAGAGCGCCCTCACCGGTGCCGAAATAAGTCTCCGCGAAGCCGACCAACGCCGACATCAACTCGGAGATGCCATCCCCTCGTTCGGCGGAGATACAAAAGTCGGCCATTGACTCGGTCGTAGCCAGGTCGATCTTGTTACGCACGATCCAACTCGGCCCCGGCGAGATCTGGTCGGGTTCGTCGCCCTCCCCGTCGGTCAGCCACAGAACGAGGTCGGCTTCCGCCGCCCGCACCCGCGCCCGGCGCACGCCCTCCTGTTCCACCGGATCGACGGTCTCCCGGATCCCTGCGGTGTCGATCACCGTGACCGGATAGCCGTCGAGATCGAGCTGCACCTCGATCACGTCCCGGGTGGTGCCTGCATGAGGCGAAACGATCGCGACCTCGCGCCGTGCCAGCTGGTTGATCAGGGTCGACTTGCCGACATTCGGTGGACCGGCGATTGCGATCACCAAACCATCGCGCAGCCGTTCGGCCTTGCCCTCGGCCGCCAGCACCGTTTCGATCTCGGCAGCAAGTGCGGTGATCTTAGCGCGCGCTGGCGCGATCAACTCCGCCGAGACGTCGCCCTCGTCGGAGAAATCAATGCCGGCTTCGATCAGCGCGGAGGCCTCGATGATCCTGGCGCGCCAGTCACGTGCGCGGTCGCCGAGCAGTCCCTTGAGCTGGCGCAGCGCTTGCCGGCGCTGACGATCGGTGTCGGCGTGGATCAGATCGTCGAGCCCTTCGGCTTCGGTGAGATCGAGTTTGCCGTTCTCGAACGCCCGCCGGGTGAACTCGCCGGGCTCCGCGGCCCGAACATTTTCGAACGACCCAAGTGCCGCGAACAGAGCCGCGAGCACGGCCCGCCCACCATGGACATGAAGCTCGGCGACGTCCTCGCCGGTGGCGCTGGACGGTCCGGGAAACCAGAGCACGACCGCGTCGTCGATTGGTTGCCCCTGAGAATCGCGAAGCAATCGGCGGCTCGCGGTGCGCGCCGGCGGCAGCTTGCCCGCGAGCGAGCCGAGCACGGAAGCTGCCTTTTGCCCGGACACGCGCACCAGGGCAATCGCGCTTGGTGCGCGGCCGGACGACAACGCAAAGATGGTCTGGCTGCTCGGGTGCATCGCCTATTTGCTCCCAGCTCCCCAGACTGGCAAACAAAATTGATCGTCAGTCCGGTCGTCGTTGGATACCCCGATGATCGCAGCAGCCACCCTTCGCGGTCAGGCGCGACGCCGCGCGATCAACATGCTGCGATGCAACATTTCAGGACATCGGAATTAACTTTTGATAGTAGCCTGCCCTGCCGGTCCAGCAGCTTACGAGGACTAGCAAGTTAACGGCGGCTGCAATGCTGCGGTCGAATTGCAGCGAACGCCGCAGCATAAAAACAAAAAGGGCGCCCGGCTTTCGCCGTGGCGCCCTCTCCTGACGTTGCAGCCTGAACGGCTCAGGTATTCATCGAGTCGAAGAATTCCGAGTTGTTCTTGGTGTTGCGCAGCTTGTCGAGCAGGAAGTCGATGGCGTCCATGGTGCCCATCGGATTGAGGATCCGGCGCAGCACGTACATCTTCTTGAGCAGCTGCGGATCGGTGATGAGCTCTTCCTTGCGGGTACCGGACCGCGAGATGTCGATCGCCGGGAAGGTCCGCTTGTCCGAAACCTTGCGGTCCAGGATCAGTTCGGAGTTACCGGTGCCCTTGAATTCTTCGAAGATGACTTCGTCCATCCGGCTGCCGGTATCGACCAGCGCGGTGGCGATGATGGTGAGCGAACCGCCCTCCTCGATGTTGCGCGCGGCGCCGAAGAATCGCTTCGGCCGCTGCAGCGCGTTGGCGTCGACACCGCCGGTCAGCACCTTGCCCGAGGACGGCACCACGGTGTTGTAGGCGCGGCCAAGGCGCGTGATCGAGTCCAGCAGGATCACGACGTCACGGCCGTGTTCGACCAGACGCTTGGCCTTTTCGATCACCATCTCGGCGACCTGGACGTGGCGCACGGCAGGCTCGTCGAAGGTCGATGACACCACCTCGCCCTTCACCGAGCGCTGCATGTCAGTGACTTCTTCCGGGCGCTCGTCGATCAGCAGCACGATCAGATAGCATTCCGGATGGTTGGCGGTGATCGAGTGCGCGATGTTCTGCATCAGCACGGTCTTGCCGGTGCGCGGCGGCGCCACGATCAACGCGCGCTGGCCTTTGCCGATCGGCGCAACGATGTCGATCACCCGCGCCGAGAGGTCTCTTCGGGTCGGGTCTTCGAGTTCGAGCCGAAAGCGCTGATCCGGAAACAGCGGCGTCAGGTTGTCGAAATTGACCTTGTGCTTGGACTTTTCCGGGTCCTCGAAATTCAGCGTGTTGACCTTCAGAAGGGCAAAATAGCGTTCGCCTTCCTTCGGGCTGCGAATGTGGCCTTCGATGGTGTCGCCGGTGCGAAGCCCGAAACGGCGGATCTGCGAGGGCGAGACATAGATGTCATCAGGGCCGGGCAGATAATTGGCATCCGGCGAGCGCAGAAATCCGAAGCCGTCGGATAAAACCTCGACGACGCCTTCGCCGATAATGTCGGTTTCCTGGATCGCGAGCTGTTTGAGAATGGCGAACATCAGCTCCTGCTTGCGCATGGTGCTGGCGTTTTCGACCCCTTTTTCCTCCGCAAACGTGACCAGCTCAGCCGGTGTCTGGGATTTGAGGTCTTGGAGTTTTATTTCCCGCATTGGGGTGGTCCTGTGGAGTGTAGCTAGGGGAGGGGTGCGAGGTGGCGTTAGGAAAATGCGGACGCGAGATTCAGGAAGGTCCGCAGGTCTAAGCGAGGAAAGTGCCGGTGAGGCTTCAAACCTGATGTGACGGCCGGCTCAACAAATAAAGCCGAAGCGCAACCACATCCGCCTGCGTTGGGTGGGACACCCTCAATATAGAAAATCGCGTCGCGCTCTGCAAGACGGTCGAAAGCGATCGTGAGCTGCTTTTGTCGGGAATCCCGCCGGTCAGAACGGTTTTACGACCACCAGGATCACCACGACGATCATGATCAACGTCGGTACTTCATTGATAAACCGATAGAATCTCTGGCTGCGTTGATTACGGTCCGCCGCGAAATCCTTCACGCAACGGGAAAAAAAGCCGTGCACACCTGAAAGCAGCAAAACCAGCAGCAGCTTGGTATGCAACCAGGGCGCAGTGAACCATTGACCAGCCCACGCCAGATAGAGCCCCGCCAGCCAGGTCACGATCATCGCCGGATTGATGATTGCCTTCAGCAGCCGGCGTTCCATCACCTTGAAGGTTTCGGACTGCTTCGATCCGATCTCGGCGTCGCAGTGATAAACAAACAGCCGCGGCAGATACAGCATGCCGGCCATCCACGCGATGACGGCGATGATGTGCAGCGCCTTGATCCAAAGGTACACCGTGAAGGCCTCGCTTGCTTCGCAGCAGCCGCGGAATCGCAGGTTTGCCGGAACGTTCTCGCCGGCATCGGCGTTGCCGATCACCGTGAAAGCGTTCGAGCGGAGACATATCCTCAAGCGCCCCTTTTCTAAACCAATAAATTTAAATTCTTAGGTTTGAGTCTAAGTAGCCGTGATTATGACTCACGAATCGCTGTCCCGGAATTTTCCGCGACTGTCCACATTTCTCAACTGATCCGAGCGCTTGGTGGCCGGCAGAAATAACACCACCACGTTCAACTGCTTGCCGCGATCGATGACCAGTTTATCCCAAGACAAGTCCACATAACCCCACTATCATTGCGGCCGTCGAACGAGTTATTCGCTTCGGGAGCCCTGTGAAGAAAAAGCAGGGTTATCCCGCGGGCGCCGAACCGCCCCCGATTTTTCCGGGTAAGCTCCACAGCTGTTCACAGGATACACAGGGTTCCCGTGCCCACGACCGGCAACTATTTCCACCTTCATCTGGTGTCCGACTCGACCGGGGAAACGCTGATCACGGTCGCGCGCGCAGTGGCCGCGCAGTACGCCAATGTGACAGCCGTTGAGCATGTCTATCCGCTGGTGCGGAGCCAGAAGCAGCTCGACCGGGTGCTCGACGAGATCGAGGAGTCGCCCGGAATCGTGCTGTTCACGCTATTGGAAAAAGACCTGGTGGCGCGACTCGAGGCCAAGTGCCAGGAGATGAACATCCCGAGCCTGTCGATCATCGGTCCGGTGATGCAACTGTTCCAGGCCTATCTCGGTGCCGCCACAACCGGCCGGGTCGGCGCCCAGCACACATTGAACGCGGAATATTTCAAACGCATCGACGCGCTGAACTACACCATGATTCACGACGACGGTCAGCACGTCGAAGGGCTGGAGGAGGCCGACGTGGTGCTGGTCGGCGTCTCCCGAACGTCGAAGACGCCGACCTCGATCTATCTGGCCAATCGCGGCGTCCGCACCGCCAACGTCCCGCTGGTGCCGGGCATCGCGATTCCGCATCAACTGGAAACCCTGAAGAAGCCGCTGGTGGTCAGCCTGCACGCGACACCGGAGCGGTTGATCCAGATCCGGCAGAATCGGCTTTTGAGCATCGGCGCCGGTGCGGGCAATGACGATTATATTGACCGTCAGTCGGTGACCGATGAGGTAGCATTCGCGCGAAAGCTGAGCGCCAAGTTTAATTGGGCGCTGCTCGATGTCACGCGGCGGTCGATCGAGGAAACCTCGGCTGCGATCATGAAATTGTTGGCCGACCGGCAACGGCAGCAGTTTTCGGAATGATCCGGCGATGACCGTCTGGCGCGGGAAACATCCCTTGATCCTGGCCTCGCAAAGCCGCGCGCGGCAGGCGTTGCTCGCCAATGCGGGCATCGCGTTTGAAGCGATCCCGGCCGAGATCGATGAGCGCGCGATGCAGCGGGCTTCAGGTCTTTCAGGGGCGGGGGACATCGCCGCGCTCCTTGCTGGAGAGAAGGCGCGTTGGGTGTCATCGCGTCAGCCCGGCAAGATCGTGGTCGGCGCCGACCAGACCCTGGCGTTGGGAGCGCGGCTTTTCAGCAAGCCGGCAGGCCGCGCGCAGGCCGCCGAGCAGTTGCAGACGCTCGCCGGCCAAAGCCACGAACTGCATTCAGCGGTGGCCGTCGCGCGTGACAACGAGATGCTGTTCGAGGCGGTCGTCGTCGCGCGCATGACCATGCGATCGCTGACAGGGGCGGAGATCAATCATTATCTCGATCAGGCAGGCGCCGCCGTGACGACCAGCGTGGGCGCATACCAGCTGGAGGGGCTTGGCATCCACTTGTTCGAGCGCATCGAAGGTGATCATTTCACGATCCTGGGCTTGCCGCTGCTGCCGTTGCTGGCGTTCCTGCGCGGCGAACGGTTGCTGTCAGTATAAAAGGCCAATGCGGATGGTGACGCGGCAATGATCGTTTTGGGACTGACCGGTTCGATCGGGATGGGAAAATCCACCACCGCAAAGCTGTTCGCGGAGGCCGGCGTTCCGGTTTATGACGCCGATGCCACCGTTCACATGGTCTATGAAGGCGAGGCGGCGCCGGCGATCGAGGCGGCGTTTCCCGGAACGACGGTGGACGGCAAGGTCGATCGCACGAAATTATCGCCGCTGGTGGTGCATGATGCGGCGGCGATGAAACGGCTGGAGCAGATCGTGCATCCAATGCTGGGCGCCTATCACCGCAAATTCCTCGACGATGCCGAACGCTCCGGCGCGCCCGTGGCGGTGGTCGACGTGCCGCTGCTGTTCGAAACCGGCGGCGAAAAGCGCGTCGATGCCGTGGTGGTGGTGTCGACCTCGCCGGAACAGCAGCGTCAGCGGATTCTGGCGCGCGACAACATGACCGCCGAAAAGCTTGACGCCATCCTGGCGCGGCAATTGCCGGACGCGGAAAAGCGCAGGCGCGCCGATTTTATCGTGGATACGTCGCACGGGCTTGATCCCGTCCGCAGCCAGATCCGGGACATCCTCGATGCAGCTGCTAAGATGCCGCGGCGGCGGCCATGATTCGCCGCTGACAATCCTGACCCGCCGGCTTTAGCACATGCGCGAAATCGTACTCGATACCGAAACCACCGGCCTCGACCCGCTGCGCGGCGACCGGCTGGTCGAAATCGGCTGTGTCGAGATCTTCAACCGCATGCCGACCGGCCAGACCTTTCACGTCTACATCAACCCCGAGCGCGACATGCCGAAGGAAGCCTTCGACGTGCACGGGCTGTCCAGCGAATTCCTGGCCGACAAGCCTGTCTTCACCGGCGTGGTCGACGGCTTTCTGGAGTTCATCGGTGACGCGCCGCTGGTGATCCACAACGCATCGTTCGATATCGGCTTCATCAATGCCGAACTCGAACGCATCAAGCGGCCGGCGATTTCGCGCGAGCGGCTGGTCGACACGCTGCTGCTGGCGCGACGCAAGCATCCGGGCGTCTCGAACCGGCTCGATGATCTCTGCTCGCGCTATGCGATCGACAATTCGCGTCGTACCAAGCACGGCGCGCTACTCGATTCCGAGCTGTTGGCAGAAGTCTATATCGACCTGATCGGGGCGCGGCAGTCGCAGTTGATTCTGGCCGCCGAGGTTCGCGACGTCAGGGCCGGGGGGCAGGGCGAAATGCCGCGGCGGCAGCGCACCGAGCCACTGGTGTCCCGGATCAGCGACGAAGATCGCGCTGCGCACCGGGCCTTTGTCGCCACCCTCGGCGACAAGGCGATCTGGAACGAATATCTGGGTGCCTGACCCGAACCGCTGATTTCAGCTCAGCTTGCTGCCCGGCGCGGCCGGCTGCGCGGCGGCCTGGCGGGCCATGTTCTGGCGATACAGCCCGACGAAATCGACCGGATCCAGCATCAGCGGCGGGAAGCCGCCATCGCGGACCGCGGTCGCGATGATCTCGCGCGCGAACGGGAACAGCAGCCGCGGGCATTCGATCATGATCATCGGGTGCAGGTTTTCCTGCGGCACGTTGACGATCCGGAACACGCCGGCATAGGTCAGGTCGAAGCTGAACAGCACCTTGTCGCCATTCTGGGCCTTGCCTTCGATCAAAAGCGCCACTTCAAATTCGTTTTCGGCGACATTGTTGGCGTTGACGTTGATCTGGATGTTGATCGCGGGCTGCTGCGCCTGCGGTCCAAGCGAGGCCGGCGCGTTCGGATTCTCGAACGACAGATCCTTGGTGTATTGCGCCAGCACGTTCAACTGGGGGGGAGGGGCTGCCTCGAGGGGCGTGCCATTGCCGTTGGTCATCAAAATCTCTCCTGGAGCCTGTTCGAGCGGGCAGGGACCGGATGCGTCGGAATTCGCTCAAGGGCGAAAGGTCTCTGTCGGCCGAACGGCTATCATAGGGCCGGCTCTTTCCACAAGGATGACCTCAGCGGGCGTCATCGGCCGGGCTGGGCGCCGGGCCGCGATTGGTCTGAAAATTAACTCTCCGGTTATCGCCGGGGCATGTTCTAAATTGTTGAATATGCGCGATTTCCGGGCAGCATCAGGGTTTCCCCTCGCGGCAAAAACAGAGTACAACACGATGGTGGCGAACCGGCGAGAGCATCGGCTGGGCCAGTTTCCACCGGCATGGCCGTTCATGCCACATGGCTTCTCACGCCAAGGCGCGCCATTGGCTGGGCATAGTTTTGTGCCTACATGCTGCGGACTTAATCCATGAGTTAATCTGCGGTTTCCTGCGAAGGGAACACTCTACCGCCGGAACCAGATTCGGCGTGAGAATCAGAAAGCGAATGCGACGTGGACATTTACACCATCATCTTCCTGGCGCTGGCGGTCTTCATTTTCCTGCGGCTGCGCAGCGTGCTCGGACAGCGCACCGGAAGCGAGCGTCCGCCCTATGATCGCGCCGCACGCAACGTGGTGCAGGGGGGCGCCGACGCCAATGTGGTTCCAATTCCGGGCGCGGTGATCGACCAAAAACCGCTGTCGCCGACCGCCGATGTGGCGCCGCCGAGCGATCGCTGGAAGGGCTTGGCGGAGACCGGCACGCCGCTGGCGCAGGGACTGGATGCCGTCGCCGCGCAGGACTCTTCGTTCGATCCGCAGCATTTCATCAGCGGCGCCAAGAGCGCCTATGAGATGATCGTGATGGCTTTTGCCAATGGCGATCGTCGCTCCTTAAAGGATCTATTGTCATCTGAGGTCTATGACAGCTTCGATTCCGCCATAAAAGACCGCGAAAAGCACGAACAGAAGACCGAAACCCGTTTCGTTTCGATCGACAAGGCCGAACTGGTCGGCGCGGAAGCGCGGGATCGGGCGGCGCAGATTACCGTCCGCTTCGTGTCGCAGATGATTTCGGTCACCCGCGACAAGGCTGGTACGATTGTCGACGGCAATCCGGACAAGGTTGCCGACATCACCGATGTTTGGACATTTGCCCGTGACGTCACCTCACGCGATCCGAACTGGAAGCTGGTTGGGACGGGTAGCGTCCACTAGCACGACCGCGCTGAAGATCCTGCGGCGGGGCCTGCAGGTTGGCATCAGGCAATTCAGAGCCAGGGGCGGCGTAAAATTCACCGTCGCAGCGACAGCGATCGCCGCAAGCCTGTCGCTCGCCCCGCTCCCCGCCGATGGCGCGCGGACCCGAATCCGGCATCTGCCCTATCCGACGCTGGCCTTTCCTTTCGTCATCAGCGGCAGCCAGTATGCGCCGCTGGCGTGGAGCGATATTGCCGGCTGGAATGACGACGACCATCTCGCGGCCTATGGCGCGTTCCGCAAGAGCTGCAAGGCGATCGTGGGGCAGAGCGGACCAGCCGCCGATTCCAAGGCGCTCGGCATTTCGCTGCGCGATCCCTGCCGGGCGGCGCGCGCCACCGACATCACCGATAGCGGCAAGGCGCGGGCGTTTTTCGAGCAGTACTTCCAGCCGCTGCAGATTTCCCGGCTCGGCGAGGATGCCGGCTTCGTTACCGGTTACTATGAGCCGATCATCGACGGGTCGCGCACCCAGACCGATGTCTATAATGTCCCGGTCTATCGCCGCCCCTCGAATTTGTTCGTGCGTGGCTTCAAGCAGGACGCGCCCAGCCTGCCCAACAACGGCGCGGTCTATCGCAAGATCGGTCGCCGGAAGCTGGTGCCTTATTACGATCGCGCACAGATCGAGGACGGCGCGATCGCCGGCCGCGGCCTTGAAATATGCTGGCTCAAGGACCCGACCGATTTACTGTTCTCGCAGATCCAGGGTTCGGCCCGGGTGCATCTCGAGGACGGCAGCACCATCCGCATCAATTACGATGCGCATAATGGCTATCCCTATACGCCGGTCGGCCGCGTGCTGATCGACCGCGGCATCATTCCGAAAGAACAGATGTCGATGCAGAAGATCCGGGACTGGATGGAGCAAAATCCTGACGGGGCCAAGGATCTGCGCCGGGCAAACCGCGCCTATGTGTTCTTTCGCGAGGTGCAGCTCTCCGACAAGGACGAGGCGGTCGGCGCGCAGGGCGTGCCGCTGACGCCGGGCCGCTCGATCGCGGTCGATAAATCCTTGCATGTCTATGGCACGCCGTTTTTCATCGAGGGCGTGCTGCCGATCGAATCGGAGAAGTCGAAAACGCCATTCCACCGCCTGATGATCGCGCAGGATACCGGCTCGGCGATCACAGGTCCGGCGCGGGCCGATCTTTATTTCGGCGCCGGGGCCGATGCGGCGCGGGTGTCGGGCCGGCTGAAGAACAACATGCATTTTGTGATGCTGGTGCCGAAGAGCCTCGATCCGACCGCGCTCGCGCGAAAGATGCCGGTGCCGGACCCCAGACCATCGGCCAGAATTGCGAGGCTGTACCCCCAGATCGATCCGGCGAAGGATCCGAAGCCATCGACGTCCACGACTTCGCCGGCGACCGTTGATGCTGCGGCAGCGCCGACCCAGGCCGACGCGGCCAGGCCGGTGCCGTTGCCCGAGGCTCGGCCGGACATCAAGCCAGATCCGGAACCGCGGCGTCGCCGTCGCCGTCATCACCGCGACGATCCATGAAGCGATCGCGGATGATTCCTGAACTGGTCGATCCACCGCGGCGCAAGCGCGCGCTCAGCGAGGAAGAGCGTGCGTTGTGGGACAGCGTTGCGAAGCAAACCAAGCCGCTGCGAAAAAAGCCGCGCCTGGCGAAACCGGCGGCGGAAGCCGAGCCTACGATCGCCGCCAGGGCGATCGTTTCGCCGCCACCTCCTCCAGCCAAAATAATGAGGCCGGCAAAACCGCATCCGGCCCCAACGCCGCCGCCGTTGGCGCCGCTCGGGCGTCGCGAGCGTTCGCAGCTCTCGCGTGGCCGCAAGGAGATTGACGCGCGGCTCGATCTGCACGGCATGACGCAGACCCGCGCCCACCGCGTGCTGTCGGATTTCCTGCATCGCGCCCACGCGGACGGCTTGACGTTCGTGCTCGTCATCACCGGCAAAGGCCGTACCTCCGCCAACGAATCCGACCGCGGCGTGCTACGCCGCCAGGTGCCGCAATGGCTCGGCCTGCCTGAGTTTCGCATGCTGGTGGTGGGTTTTGAGGAGGCCCACGTCGGCCATGGCGGCGCCGGTGCGCTGTACGTACGAATCCGGCGGGCAAGAATTTAGGCTCGCTAGAGCGTTCTCGAGCAGTGGAAACCGGTTCGCGTAAAGAAAACGCGTGGAAACAAAAAGCTAGAGCCCGGTTCTGATTCTATCAGAACCGGAAATGCTCTAGAACGGCCGCACGATTCCGACGCGTGGCACGAGCGTCACGATCCAGCCGAAGATGGTGGTCTTTTTGTCCGTCGTCGGAATCGGCGAGGCGGCTTCCGTTCCCGGCAGCATTTTTACGGCGTGCAGGATCAGGAACATGCACACCGCCCAGTTCGAGATCCATCGCGAATAGTCGAACACCGTGACGAAGATGATCAGATAGGCGACGCTCACGCTCGCGAGCGCGGCGATCACGATGCGGCGGTGCAGTTCATTGGAGAGTGCGCGGATCATCTTGGTGAAATAGCGCCATAGCGGCGTATGCAGCCAGATCAACAGCACGAACACCGGCACGCCCAGCAGGTTCGACGGCATCCGCGCCCAGGTGTCGCTGAACTCCTTCGACAGCGGCTGGTACCAGATGTATGCAAAACTCAAGAGATCGGTGCGCGACGGGTCGGCCATCCTGGTCTGTAGATAGTGGACGAAGTCCGCCTCCGGGATCGGCATCGTCCCGTAGAACTGCGCGGCAAAGAACAACATGGCGACGGCGGCGGTGGCGGCCATCCCGACGATCGCGTTGGCGCGGGTGACGCCTCGCACCAGGTAATAGCGCAGCACCACGATGACCGCGAGCGTCGGCACATACATCAGGAAATGAATGTGGTGGATCAAAATCAGGATCATCGAAAACAGCGTGGCGCAAAGCACGACCGCGATCGACCCCGCCGGCATCAGCAGCAGCACGATCGCCAGCGCGCAGCCATAGATGTCGAAATGGCCGAGCGTATGCATGAAGTTTTTCAGGAAGAATGGCGAGCCGGCCATCAGCATAAAAATTGGCAGATGACGTTCGTCGAGACCGAACGTGCGCCGGAACAGTTGAACGAACAGGCCGAGCGTCACCAGCCACGCCGCGCCGCCGATCGCGAACACCAGCCACACCGGTATTTTGGACGTAAACAGTGCAACCATGGCGCCGATCAGCGCCCGCTTGGTGAAACCGAAGTGATAGTCGGCAAGCAGATGGATGTAAGGGACGTAAGGCGGCAGCGCGATCTTGTGGACGAAAACCCCAAGGATCACGGCGACGTTCGCGGCCAGCATCAGCCGCCACGCGTTTCGCCATGCCCACGCGATCATTTTTTCGTCGTCCCTGCGAACGCAGGGACCCATAATCCCTGACGCTGATGGCAAGGGCCGAAAGCCTGTCCGCGCATGAAAGGGAGATGCGAAGTTCGCGTCACAAAATAAACCGGCTCAGATCGGCGTTCTTGGCGAGATCGCCGACATGTTTCTGGACATAATCCGCATCGATCTGGATGGTCTCGCCGTGACGGTCGGGCGCGGCGAATGAAATATCGTCGAGCACGCGCTCCATCACGGTCTGCAGCCGCCGTGCGCCGATATTTTCCACCGTCGAATTGACAGCGACGGCAACGTCGGCGAGCGCGTCGATTGCGCTGGCGGTGATGTCGAGTGTGACGCCTTCGGTCTGCATCAGCGCCACATATTGCTTGATCAACGACGCCTCGGGCTCGGTCAGGATGCGGCGCATATCGTCGCGCGTCAGCGCCTCGAGTTCAACCCGGATCGGCAGGCGACCTTGCAACTCAGGCAGCAGGTCTGAGGGCTTTGCAATGTGGAACGCACCGGAGGCGATGAACAGAATATGGTCGGTCTTGACCGCGCCGTGCTTGGTCGACACCGTGGTGCCTTCGATCAGCGGCAGCAGGTCGCGCTGCACGCCCTCGCGCGACACGTCGCCGCCGCTGCGGCCGTCGCGTACGCAGATCTTGTCGATCTCGTCGAGAAACACGATGCCGTTGTTCTCGACCGCGCTGATCGCTTCCAGCGTCAGTTGGTCGCTGTCGAGCAGCTTGTCGGATTCCTCGTTGATCAGGATTTCGTGGCTGCCCTCGACGGTCAGCCGGCGGGTCTTGGTCCGGCCGCCCATCTTGCCGAAAATGTCGCCGATCGAAATCGCGCCCATCTGCGCGCCGGGCATGCCGGGAATTTCGAACATCGGCATTCCGCTGCCGGAGGATTGAGTCTCGATCTCGATTTCCTTGTCGTTGAGCTCGCCGGCGCGCAATTTCTTGCGAAACGAATCGCGGGTCGCCGCGCTGGAATTGGCGCCGACCAGCGCGTCGAGCACGCGTTCCTCGGCGGCAAGTTGCGCGCGGGCCTGCACGTCCTTGCGCTTGCGCTCGCGGGTCTGCGAAATCGCCACCTCGACCAGATCGCGAATGATCTGCTCGACGTCGCGGCCGACATAGCCCACTTCGGTGAATTTCGTGGCTTCGACCTTGATGAATGGCGCACCGGCGAGTTTGGCCAGCCGCCGCGCGATCTCGGTCTTGCCGACGCCGGTCGGTCCGATCATCAGGATGTTCTTCGGCAGCACCTCGTCGCGCAACTGGCCGGTGAGCTGCAGCCGCCGCCAGCGGTTGCGCAGCGCGATCGATACCGCGCGCTTGGCGTCGCCCTGGCCGACGATGAAGCGGTCGAGTTCCGAGACGATTTCACGGGGGGAAAAGTCAGTCATGGCTGCCTAGCTAGGTCCGAATTGGAAAGAGAACAAGCACCGGGAGTTCGCATCATCAAGAGCGCCGGGCCGTCCGGCGTCTCGACCACGCGGTCGCTCAAAAAACCGGCCTTTGCATAGGCCCGCACCGCCCGGGAATTGTCCGGATCGGGGTCGGTCACGATGCGCGGAATTCCCGATGTCAGCAAGGCATCGGCAAATTGCCGGATGAACGCCGAGCCGTGGCCGCGACCGATCATTGCGGGCTCACCGATGAACTGGTCGATGCCGCGGGCCGCCTCGGGTTGCGGCCCGAAACCCTGATTCCAGGCGCTCAGCGCGTAGCACTGGATGTAGCCGAACCGATGATCGTCCAACGCGACGATGAACTGGTCCATGTCCGGATGCGCGAGATCCCCGCTCACCAATGCGTATTGTTCATCGGGATCGCCCCACCAGCGAACCACTTCCGGCGTTTCCAGCCACCGCCGGATCATCGGCAGATGGTCCGCCGTCATCGGGTGAAACGTATAGAGGGGATCCATCGATCAGCCACCCTGCAGGGTCTCGATGGTGACATTGCGGTTGGTATAGACGCAGATATCGGCAGCGATATCGAGCGCACGGCGGACGATGGTCTCGGCATCCTTGTCGGTGTCGACCAGCGCGCGAGCGGCGGCCAACGCGTAATTGCCGCCGGAGCCGATCGCCATCACGCCGGCTTCCGGCTCAAGCACGTCGCCGGTGCCGGTCAAGACCAGCGAGACTTCCTTGTCGGCGACGATCATCATCGCCTCGAGCCGGCGCAGATAGCGGTCGGTGCGCCAGTCCTTGGCGAGTTCGACCGCGGCCCGGGTCAATTGCCCCGGATATTGCTCCAGTTTGCTTTCCAGCCGCTCGAACAGCGTGAAGGCATCGGCGGTGGCCCCGGCAAAGCCGCCGATGACGTCGCCCTTGCCCAGTTTCCGAACCTTCCTGGCGTTGGACTTGATCACGGTCTGGCCGATCGAGACCTGGCCGTCGCCGCCGATAACCACCTTGCCGCCCTTGCGGACCGTCAAAATCGTGGTGCCGTGCCAGACCGGCGATTCCGTCTGTGAATTCTGCATGAATACCTCTTATTCCCCGGATTTAGGGATTTGCCGCGCCGGTTACAATCGAGACGATTGGCAGGGCGGTCTGACGCCGGATTCCGGTCACCATAGGCCGAACTTCGTCGCTTTGCGGGCCATCCCGCTGTGGCGAAGGCGGGATCGGCCTGTTAAAAGGGCCACGATTTCAAGGACGGGAAGCACTTTTCATGCGCACGGCAACCATCAAGCGCAAGACCAAAGAGACCGATATCGAGGTTGCAGTGAACCTCGACGGAACGGGCGTGTCCAAGGTCGCGACCGGTATCGGTTTCTTCGACCACATGCTCGACCTGCTGGCGCGGCATTCGCGGATCGATATCACGGTCAAGGCGGTCGGGGACCTCCATGTCGACCACCACCATACCACCGAGGATGTCGGGATTGCGCTGGGCCAGGCCGTGAAACAGGCGCTCGGCGCCATGGCCGGGATCACCCGTTATGCCTCGATCCACATGCCGATGGATGAGACGCTGTCCCGGGTGGTGATAGATATTTCCGGACGGCCGGTGCTGGTGTTCAAGGTCGAATTCCCGCGCGACAAGGTCGGCGAATTCGACACCGAGCTGGTTCGTGAGTGGTTCAACGCGTTTGCGATCAACGCCGGCGTGACTTTGCACGTCGAGACCCTATATGGCGAAAACAGCCATCACATCGCCGAATCCTGTTTCAAGGGTCTGGCGCGGGCGCTGCGCTCGGCGGTTGCGATCGATCCGCGCGCCGCGGGCGAGGTGCCGTCCACCAAGGGTCAGCTCGGCGGCTGATCGTCTGTTCTCGGCGGAGATTACCGATGCGGGTTTACACCGTTCACGCCCCAATCACGGCCAGTGCCGGCTCGGTCGCGACCGACCGGTTTGCCTTCGTGCGCGACGGGTTTCATTTCTGGGCCTTCGTGTTCGGTCCGCTATGGCTGTTGGCGCACCGGCTGTGGTTGGCGCTGCTTGGCTGGATCGTGGTGCTGGCTGTGGTCGATCTGAGCCTGCGCGCGCTCGGCGCCGGCGACACCGCCATCTTCTTTGCCAACTTCCTGATCGCGCTGTTGATGGGCTTTGAAGCCGGCAGTTTGCGGCGCTGGACCCTGTCGCGCGGCAAATGGCGCCAGCTCGACGTCGTCGTCGCCGACGACGAGGAAGGCGCCGAGCGGCGCTTCTTTGATCGCTGGACCGCCAGGCAGCGCGGGTTTGCCAACGACCAGGGGGCCATCGATCGCGGCGGGCCGCCGCCGACGCGTGATTTTCCGGGCCAGTCGTTTTCGAAGCCGCCGTCGCCGGACCAGAACGAAATCATCGGGTTGTTTCCACAACCGGGAGGCGCGCGGTGAGTGTCGCCATCATCGACTACGGCTCCGGCAATTTGCACTCGGCGGCCAAGGCTTTCGAGCGGGCCGCGCGGGGCATGGAGAACCCGCAGAAAATCGTGGTGACCCGCGATCCCGAAGTGGTGTACCGCGCCGACCGCATCGTGCTGCCCGGCGTCGGCGCCTTCGCCGATTGCCGCCGCGGCCTGGACGCGCTCGACGGCATGCTGGAGGCGATGACCGAAGCGGTACGCAGCAAGGCGCGGCCATTCTTCGGCATCTGCGTCGGCATGCAATTGATGGCGACGCGCGGCAAGGAGCACGTCACGACGGAGGGATTCAACTGGATCGCGGGCGACGTCGAGAAGATCGCGCCGCGTGAGGAGAATCTGAAAATTCCGCATATGGGCTGGAACACGCTCGACGTGCTCGGCGACCATCCGGTGCTCGAACGGCTGGAACTCGGCCCTAAAGGCCGCCACGCTTACTTCGTGCACTCCTATCACCTCAACGCGACCAACGAGGCGGAGGTGCTGGCGCGCGCCGATTACGGCGGCCCTGTTACCGCGATGGTCGGCAAGGACACCGCGATTGGTACCCAGTTTCACCCCGAGAAGAGCCAGCGTTTCGGGTTGGCGCTGATCTCGAACTTTCTGAAATGGAAGCCGTGATTCTTTTTCCCGCGATCGATCTGAAGAACGGCCAATGCGTGCGCCTGGAGCAGGGCGACATGGCGCGCGCCACCGTGTTCAATCTCGATCCCGCCGCGCAGGCCAGCGCCTTCGCCGCCCAGGGATTTGAGTATCTCCACGTGGTCGATCTGGATGGCGCCTTTGCCGGCAAGCCGGTCAATGCGCAGGCGGTCGATGCGATGCTGAAAGCCGTCACCATGCCGGTTCAACTCGGCGGCGGCATTCGTGATCTCGCCACCGTCGAGGCCTGGCTTTCGAAAGGCATCGCGCGCGTCATCATCGGCACCGCGGCGGTGCGCGATCCCGATCTGGTGAAAAGCGCGGCGAAGAAATTTCCCGGCCGGGTCGCGGTCGGGCTCGATGCGCGCGACGGCAAGGTCGCGGTGCAGGGTTGGGCGGAAACCTCCGAAGTGACCGCGCTCGAAATCGCGCAGCGGTTCGAGGACGCCGGCGTCGCCGCGATCATCTTTACCGATATCGCCCGCGATGGTCTGTTGAAGGGCCTCAATCTCGACGCCACCATCGCGCTGGCCGAAAGCATTTCGATTCCGGTGATCGCCTCCGGCGGCTTTGCCTCGATCGAGGATGTGAAGGCGTTGCTGGCGCCGCGCGCGAAAAAACTCGCCGGCGCGATTGCCGGCCGGGCGCTTTACGACGGCCGGCTCGACCCGGCCGCGGCCCTGGCGCTGATCCGCAACGCGCGCGCCGCGGCCTAGGAGTTTTGCATGTTCAAGGTCCGCGTCATCCCCTGCCTCGACGTCAAGGACGGCCGCGTGGTCAAGGGCGTCAATTTCGTCGATCTGCGCGACGCCGGCGATCCGGTCGAAGCCGCGATTGCCTATGACGCCGCCGGCGCCGACGAACTTTGTTTTCTGGACATCACCGCCACCCACGAAAATCGGGGCACCATGCTCGACGTGGTCCGGCGTACCGCCGAGGCCTGCTTCATGCCGGTGACGGTCGGCGGCGGGGTGCGTACGGTCGACGACATCAGGGTGCTGCTGCGCTCGGGCGCCGACAAAGTATCGATCAACAGCGCCGCGGTCAGCCGCCGGGAGTTCGTCAAGGAAGGCGCCGAAAAATTCGGCGAACAATGCATCGTGGTCGCGATCGACGCCAAGCGGGTCAAGCGCGGCGGCGGTTCGGAGCGGTGGGAGATTTTCACCCATGGCGGGCGCAACTCGACCGGGATCGACGCCATTGAATACGCCCAGGAAGTGGTGTCGCTCGGGGCCGGCGAGATCCTGTTGACCTCGATGGATCGCGACGGAACCCGGCAGGGGTTCGACCTGCCGCTGACCCGCGCCCTTGCCGATAGCGTTCCCGTCCCGGTGATCGCCTCGGGCGGCGTCGGCAACCTCGACCACCTGGTCGACGGCATCCGCGAGGGCCACGCCACCGCGGTGCTGGCGGCGTCGATCTTCCATTTCGGGGAATTTACCATACGCCAAGCCAAGGATCACATGGTCCGCGCCGGGCTGCCGATGCGGCTCGATCCCTGACGACTCTTTGTGACAAAAGTGCTAAATTGTCAGATAGTTCAACGGTGCCCGGCCGTTAACGGCACGTCTGTGAGTTGAGTTGATGCCGCGTTTCACCATCCATGATCTTGCAGCCACCATCGATGCCCGCGCGGCGTCGGGCGGTGACGCGTCCTACACCCGCAAGCTGCTGGATAAAGGCGCCGAGCATTGCGCCAAGAAATTCGGCGAGGAAGCGGTCGAGACCGTGATCGCCACGATCGAGAACAATCGCGACCATCTGATCGCGGAAAGCGCGGATGTGCTGTTTCACTTGCTGGTGTTGTTGAAGTCGCGCGGCATCGCTCTCGAGGATGTCGAGGCGGCCTTGGCGCAGCGCACCGGTATGTCCGGTCTGGAAGAAAAGGCGGCGCGCAAGCGCGACTAGAACTCAAGTGGATGGTGTCTTGTCCGAAGGCTAGAGGCGTTTCATGGACACTCGCGCGACCGACCAGCAATATAATCCCTACCGCGTCTTCACACGCCGACAATGGTCGCATCTGCGCGACGACACGCCGATGACGCTGCAGCCCGGTGAATTCGATCGCCTGCGCTCGCTGCACGACCGCCTCGATTTGCAGGAAGTCGAGGACATCTACCTGCCCTTGTCGCGGCTGCTTTCGATCTATTTCGACGCCACGCAGCGGCTGTATTATTCGCAGCGGCAGTTCCTGGCCATTCGCGATCGCAAGATGCCTTACATCGTCGGCGTCGCAGGCTCGGTCGCTGTCGGCAAGTCGACCACCGCGCGCGTTATACAGGCGCTGCTGGCCCGCTGGTCGCCGCGGCCGAAGGTCGATCTGATTACGACCGATGGTTTTCTCTATTCGAACGCGGTGCTCGAACGGCAAGGCCTGATGCAGAAAAAGGGCTTTCCGGAGAGCTACGACCTGCCGACGCTTCTCAAGTTTTTGAGCGACATCAAGGCAGGCCGACGCCACGTGCGCGCGCCGGTTTACTCGCATCTGACCTACGACATCGTGCCCGGCAAGTGGACCGAGATCGATCAGCCGGATATCCTGATCGTCGAAGGCGTCAATGTGCTGCAAACCGGGCGGCTGCCGCGCGACGGCAAGGCCGTGCCCTTTGTTTCCGATTTCTTCGACTTCTCGGTCTATATCGACGCCGACGAGTCGGCGCTGCGGCAATGGTACATCAAGCGCTTCCTGGCGCTACGCGACACCGCGTTCACCGACCCGAAATCCTACTTCCATCGCTACGCGCTGTTGTCCGACGAGGAAGCCACCGCCACCGCGATCGCGATCTGGGAACGCACCAACCTCGCCAACCTCGAAGACAACATCCTGCCGACGCGCCCGCGCGCCACGCTGATCATGAAAAAAGGCGCCGACCACGTCGTTGAAACCGTGGCGCTGCGACGGCTGTAGCGTTCACGTAGGTCAAAGTGTCGTCCGAGCATGCAGGGACGACGCTGTATTTTCTGCTTAAGCTGCGATGTGTCGCGACGCGGCCAGGCCGGCCAGCGCGTCGGCGAGCTTGTCGCGATCGAGCGGCTTGATCAGAAAACCATCCATGCCGGCTTCGAAACAGGCGTAGCGATCCTCGACCAAGGTGTTAGCCGTCAGGGCCAGGATCGGCGTCGGGCGGCCGGGGTGACCGGCCTCCTGGCTGCGGATGCGCTTGGTGGTCTCGATGCCGTCGAGTTGCGGCATCTGGATGTCCATCAGCACCAGATCATAGGGCGTGCCGGCCGATTTCGCCGCCAGCCAGGATTCCAGCGCGGCCTCGCCATTGGTGGTGATCACGGCGTGATGGCCGAGCCGGGTCAACAGCGAGCGCATCAGCAGCGCGTTGATCTCGTTGTCTTCCGCCACCAGAACGGATAGCCCGCGGACCGACGCGGCTGCCGGCGTTTCGGTTGGTCCGGAGAACTCGACCAGCGGATCGTTGGCAAGGTTCGGCGCGGCGATTTCCGGCGTACTGGCCAGACGCGCCGCCAATGAAGCCGCACGCAACGGTTTGACCAGATAGCCGGTGAACGCCGCGGACATTTTGAGCTCGTGTCGTGCGGCGGGGGTGAACATCAGGATGCGCTGAGCGGCATGGATGCGCGCGGCTTCGCCCAGCCTTGCGGCCTCGGTCGCGCCGAAGCCATGATCGAGCAGCACCGCGTGCCAGGACCGTTCCGGCAGCAGGGCTTCCGCGACCGCGATGTCCGACACCATGCAGGTCTGGCCGCCCCAGCGTTGCAGCCGGCGGGCGATCAGCGACGTCTCGATGGTTTGCGGTGCGACCAGCATGATCGGCCGGTCGGTGAGATCGGGCGTCGGGAATGGCTTCTGTCCGACGTCGTAACTTTGGGCCGCGGCAAGCGGCACCGAAACCTCAAAGGTCGAGCCGACGCTGAGCTTGCTTTCAAGAGTAATGCGTCCGCCCATCCGCTTGACGATGCGCTCGCTGATGCTCAAGCCCAATCCGGTACCGCCATAATTCCTGGCGATGCGTTCGTCGGCCTGCTCGAACTCGCGAAAGATCCGCAACCGGGCCTCGGGCGCGATGCCGATGCCGGTGTCGCGCACCAGAAAACTGATCTCGCCGGGCCAGATGCCGGGCTCGACGATCAGGGCCACGCCACCGGTCGAGGTGAATTTGATCGCGTTGCCGGCCAGATTGAGCAGCACCTGTCGCAAGCGCGCGGAGTCGCCGACCACTTCGACCGGTAGCCGCTCGTCGACATAGGCGGCGATCTCGAGATTGCGGGCCTGGGCGCGCGGCGCCAGCAATTCGGTGATATCCTCGATCAGCGCCGCCAGCGCGAACGGGCGGCTCTCGAGATCGATCTTGCCGGCCTCGATCTTGGAGTAATCCAGCAGTTCCTCGATCAGCGACAGCAGCGCGTCGCCGGAGGTTTTCACGGCCTTGGCATAGGTGACCTGCTCCGGCGTCAGCGGGGTGTCCAGCAGCAGTCCGCTCATGCCGATGATGCCGTTCAGCGGGGTGCGAATTTCGTGGGAGGCCATCGCGAGAAAGCGGGACTTGGCGCGGTTGGCGGCGTCGGCATGGTCGCGGGCTTCGCCGAGCGCACGTTCGGTTTCGGTCCGGTCGGTGACGTCGCGGCCGACGCTCTGCATTTCCGCGGGCTGACCGGCATCGTTGCGGACCAGGCCTTCGCGCCATGCGATCCAGCGCGGACCCACCGCGGCGGCGACCTTCTGGTCGTAAATCTTGGTGCCGTTGCTCTCGATCGCGGCATCGCCCTGTTCGAGCACCGTCAGGATGAATCGGGTACCGATCAACAGGTCGCGCGGTTGGCCGGCCAGTTCGCAATAGGCGTCGTTGGCGAACGTGATGTGGCCTTCCAGATTGCGCAGCACGATCAGGTCGCCCTGCGATTCGAACAGGCTGCGGGCGCGCTCCTCGGCTTCCTTCAATTCCCAATTGCGATCGACCAACGCCTCATTGTGCATCGCCAGCTTGCGCATCTTGCGACGCATCCAGCGCAGCCGCATGCTCAGGGTCGCGAGCCCCAGACAGGCGAGCGCGAACAGGAAGCTGGCGCCGATCGCGAACGCGTTGGGGTCGTAGCCAGCCTGTTTCGACGTGCTGCCGGCGATGAAGCCATAGGCTCCGCCAAAGGCGGCGGAAAACACCATGAAGGACCGGACCGACGCCACGAGCCAGGGATGGCGTCGCGTGAAACGGCGGATGCGCATCCTGATCCGGAAACCCTTCCCCATGAGACTACCTTGAGCTTGCCGTTTGCGTCACCGCGACCGCTTGGTGTGTGACCGACGATGGCGGTTCGATCTTGCGAAGTGTTTGAAGAGAAGGTAACGCGCGCGTTGCGTTGAGAACGGGGTTTACGACGTGTTAACTGGAACTACAGCGAGGCGGTGGCGACCCGAGGATGGCCGGCGCTGGCGCCGACGATCAGTGCCGCGGCGTCGCGGGCCGTGAATGTTTTGGATTGGACGAAGATGCGGTAATCGACCGGGCCTTCGCGGGCGAGATAGATCACGGGCGCGGTCGCCTGAGGCGTAGCGGAGACCGCGACGAAACGCGTCGCCGCGTTCACCGCGCAGGCGTTGTCCTCAACGCTATCGGCATCATCGACCACGGCGTAATCGGCCGCCTCGGCGCTGTCGGCGATGCCGACGCGGATGGTGGCAGTTGCCGGGTCGTCGGTGAAACTGACGTGAAGATCGGCATGCCAGGGCATCGAGGCGATCTGGACGGTCTGGTCGCCGATCGCGATGCAGGGCCGGGGTCCGGGGATCAGTTCGACACGGGCCACGATCGCAGCGACCGCCAGCGGAATGACCGACACCAAAATCTTGAAACGCAACATGATACGCCACTCACTCGGCCATCGCCCGCAACACGCCGGGCCTTATGGTTGGCATAACGTAAACAAAACTCGTTACCGGGGAGTTGACGAGGCCGCGCGGCCTTAACCGACCCGGCTCAGGCCGCGGTCCTGACGTCTTCGGCGAGCGCGCGGTAGGACAATGCCTCGGCCAAGTGCAGCCGGCCGATTCGGTCGGCGCCGTCGAGGTCGGCCAGAGTGCGGGCGACGCGCAGCACGCGATGATAGCCGCGCGCCGACAGCCGCATGGTCTCGGCGGCGTCGCGCAGCAATTTGGTGCCGTGCGGATCGAGCCTGCCGATCTCCTCCAACAGCGCCGCCGGGGCCTCGGCGTTGGTGCGGACATGGTTGAGACCGGCGGCCGCATAGCGCGCCAACTGAATATCGCGCGCCGCGGCGACGCGGGCGGCGACCTCGGCGGAGCCTTCCGCTGCCGGCGGCAGGATCAGATCGGCCGCGCTCACCGCCGGCACTTCGATCCGCAAATCGATACGATCCATCAGCGGCCCGGAGATACGCGATTGATAGTCGCCGGTGCAGCGCTCGATCCGGCCACGCTTGCAGGTATAACCTGGCTCGAAAGCGTGGCCGCAGCGGCACGGGTTCATCGCCGCCACCAGCATGAAGCGCGCCGGATAGGTGACGCGATGATTGGCGCGCGACACCGAGACTTCGCCATTCTCCAGCGGCTGGCGCAGCGAATCGAGCACGCGCGGATCGAACTCGGGCAATTCGTCGAGGAACAGCACGCCCTGATGCGCCAGCGAGATTTCGCCGGGCCTGGCGCGGATGCCACCGCCGGTCAGCGCCGCCATGCTGGCTGAATGGTGCGGCGAACGAAACGGACGTTTCGCGGTCAGCGCGCCGTCCCGAATCTCACCGGCGACGGATGCGATCATCGACACTTCCAGCAATTCCGACGGGGACAGCGGTGGCAGGATCGAGGGCAGCCGCGCCGCCAGCATCGACTTGCCGGATCCGGGCGAGCCGACCATCAGCAGATGATGTCCACCGGCCGCCGCGATCTCGAGCGCGCGCTTGGCGCTTTCCTGACCCTTGATGTCGCGCAGATCGAGCAACTCGGCCTCGCGTTCCCGCACCTTCGGCTGCGGCCGCGACAACACCTGCGTGCCCTTGAAATGGTTGGCGATCTGGATCAGCGAGTTCGCCGCGATGATCTGGATGTCCGGGCTCGCCCAGGCGGCCTCGGCGCCGCACGCGGCAGGACAGATCAGGCCTTCGTCGCGCGAGTTGGCGCCGATCGCGGCGGGCAGGGCGCCCGCGACAGGCGCAATCGAGCCGTCAAGTCCGAGTTCGCCGAGCACTGTAAACCCGTTGAGCGCATCGGCCGGGATCGCGCCGATCGCGGCCATCAGACCGAGCGCGATCGGCAGGTCGTAATGGCTGCCTTCCTTGGGCAGATCGGCCGGCGCCAGATTGACCACGATTCGTCGCGCCGGCAGCGCCAGCCCGGAAGCGATCAAGGCCGAGCGCACCCGTTCGCGTGCCTCGGACACGGCCTTGTCCGGCAGCCCGACGATCGCAAATGCCGGCAGACCCGGCACGACCTGGACCTGCACGTCGACCGCGCGGGCCTCGATCCCCTCAAAAGCGACGGTGGAAACACGTTGGACCATGCAGCCCCTCTTGCTGCAATCGAAGGTAGCGGAATGTGGGACGAGGCGCAAGAACAATACAGGAACAGGACCGTCTTTCGGCAGCGATGCCGCGCGACCCGGCGAGCCGATGGTCGGACCGGTTTCAAACCATGTCCAAGGACGCCTCTGGCTCGTAGCAGACGCGGCCGCCGGCGAAACGCGAACCGCCCCCGATTTTAAGGTTAAGCGCGGTTTAATGACGCGTGTCATGCAATTGTCGAGTAGAAGCCGAGTGTTCGTTGTGGTGCTTATTGCTGCATGAAAACTAATTAGTAGAGAATATTTACATGGATCGTCGATCGCAATTGATGGCATTGGCTGTCGCATTTGTCGTCGCCGCTGCCTTGCTTCCCGCCACGGCTCGCGCGGCCGAAAGCTGTCTCGCCAACCCGGCCGGCGCGGCGCCGAACGGAAAGCATTGGTATTTTCAGACCAATCAGGAGACGCAGCAAAAGTGCTGGTTTCTCGGCGCGCATAAGACGGCCGCCAGAAAGGCCGTGGCGCAATCGCCTTTGGAATCGGCGGATCAGGAACGGTCTTCCGAGCACGTGATCGCGACCGCTTGTGCTGTTGCGCCAAACGGTCACGCGCCACGCGGCAAGCGCTGGTCCTATCAAACCGAACCATCGACAGGCCAGAAATGCTGGCGCCTGAGCAGCCGAAGCAATCGAACCGCCAGAGCGGGTTCGGCCCAACCGCCGGCGCCCGCGCAAGTCGAAACTGCCGAAGGCCTTTCGATGACGCTTCCGCAGTCGATCGCCGATGCGCAGGCGAGCGTGCAGGACAACGTTCCAGAAAATCGGCAAGATGCGGTCGCGCCACCCGATGCGCCGCATGAAACCCTGCTGTTGGCATCGGACGATGCCGAACCGGCGGACCACAAGGACGCTCCGGCGACATTCGAGTCGCGCTGGACAAACGAGTTCGGCATCGCTTCTTTTGGCAATAGCCAGATGAGCCGCCCGGCCAACCTCACCATCAGCCGGCCGGCTCCGGCCAGCGTAGGGCAGGGGTTTATTAAAAACGCAGCGCGGTTGCTGGCTGCGGGACCGCCGCTGGTCGACATCCTCGTGGTTTTCGTCGCAACGCTTGGAAGCGTCGTCATCCTGGTGGGCTTCCTCGACTGGTCATTCCTGTTTCAACGCTCGGCGTCTTCCGTTTCAGAGCATCGCGCGCCGCTGAAGCTTCCGAAGCTCGAAGGCGACTTAGATTTGCTTCCCAATGACAATTCCAATGTCGGTCCGGCTTCCGGTTTGCGACGCGATCGCGGTGACGTGTTGTCGCTGTTCGCGCCGATAGCCGTAGCAACCGCTATCGGGCCCACCTCGCTGCTTCTGACGGAAACGGTTTGATCCGACGGGTTCTGGGCCGCGCCATTTTACTTAGATGAAAGGGAAGAAAGATGATGAATTCCGAGAAACAGGATCAGGACCTGAATCAGGTGGCGGACTTCGCCAGGCTTGAGGCCGATATCGCCGCGGCATTTCCGGATCGCGCGCCGATCCCGGCGATCAAGGCGCCTCCGGTTCAGTCCGAACCGATGCCCGACTATGTCGAGCATCAGGACGGCGTTCCACGGGTCGGCGCCCTCACCGCCGAGGCGGTGGTCCGCGATTACGAAACGGCGGCCAAGGAAATCGAGGCGATGGGCGCCGAACTGGTCGATGCGGCGCGCAGGTGCGAGGCGATGACCGCCGAGGTCCATTCGGCAATCGCCTATGTGCGCGATACCGCGGCGGCCTATCGTGCCGACGCCAAGAAGATCTTCAAGCGGATCGAGGATTGCGCGTTGCTGACCGAGCAGGTCCGCCAGACCTGCGAATCCATGAAACAGAAGATCGAAACCAGCGCCGCCTGAGCTGCCTCCGTCGCCCGGTCAGGACTCGAGAGCGGTCGCTTGACGTGAATTGAGCCTTGCAACTAGGCTCGCCTCCGGAGTTTTGCGGAGACGACGGCAATGGAACGTGGGATCGCAAGCGCATCGCGAGCCGCCTTGCTCGATGCGCTGTCGCGCGTGTGCGGCCGTGCCTGTTCCGGTGTCTGGCCGCGCTGGAGCCTTGCAGGCCTTGGGTGTGCGGCGGCGTATGTTTCCTTCGCACATCTCTGGAGCACGGTACTGCGCCACGCGGGCATGATGCTCCTGCTGACAATGCCGGTGCTGCTGGTGGCATGGCTGGTGATCGAGGCCGAGCAGGCGCGGAAAGTGTTTCGGCCGACGCGAACCTGCCGGCGGCAGTAAGGCGCCGGGGCCAGCGGATTCGACCAGCCCCGGACTTCCCAACAGCCTATAGCAGCATGGTCATCGGCTCCGGATAATAATGGAAACCTTCGCCGTTCTTGGCGACGTGTCCGTAACCCGGCCACGCGAAATGATACGACATCACAGGGATCTTGTTGGCCGCCAGCATGGTCAGCATTTTGACGCGGGACTGCGCGGCCTGTTTCGGATCGGTGTCGTAGGAGAATTCCATCAGCGGCTTTTCAAGCAGCAGCACCGCATGATGGGTGAGATCGCCGAGGAACGCGAATGATTTGCCGTCCGACGTCACCATGAACATGTGATGGCCTACGGTGTGTCCTGGCGCGGCCATCGCCTGGATGCCGGGCAGAAATTCCTGACCGTCCTTGAAGAACACCAGACGGTCGCGCACCGGCAAAAGATTTTTGCGGGCGTGGACCACGAAGTCCTTCGATGGTGTGCCCAACTTGCCCTCATCGGTCCAGAAGTCGAAATCGCTTTGGGCGATGTAGAACTGGGCGTTCGGGAACAGCACCTTGCCGCTGGCATCGACGATGCCGCCGATATGGTCGACATGCGCATGCGACAATACCACCGCGTCGATGTCCTCCGGCTTGATGCCGGCCTCCATCATGCTTTTCTGCTGTCGCCCGGTGGTCGGCCCGAACATCTGCGACGTGCCCATGCCGGTGTCGAACAAGACAAGCTTGTCGCCGGTGTTGACGATCGGCGAGTTCTGCTCGAGCACGACGTTGTCGGGCGACAGGAAATTGTCCGACAGCATCTTTCGGACTTCTTCGTCCGGCACGCCGATAAAAGTTCCCTTCGGTGGTCCGAGCGGCAGCGGCCCGTCGGAAACCACGGTGACTTCGGCGCTGCCGAGATTGAAACGATGGAAATAAGGCGATTGAGTGCCGACCTTGGGCGCGCGCGCCTGCGCAGCCGTGTTCAGCAGTGCCGTGGCGCCCAAGCCGGCGCTGAGCGCAAGCAGGGATCGTCGCGAAACATCGTATGTCATGCGTCTTCCTCCACTGTTTTTGATTTATGCTTGTTTGTCCGACCGATCCGTCCACCGATCGATCGGCATGTGCAGGCTGCGCCCGCTTTTGCGGACTGGCAACAGAAATCAGGCCACCGGTTTTGCGAGCAGTAGAAATATTTTAAAAATACAATCGGAAGAGGAAGATTGCTTTCGGGTATCGCGTAACTTGATCGCACCCGGTCGCGTGCGTGATCGTGGGCCTCATTTTTCTCGCGGTGCGAAGCTGGAGCAACCGTCCGGCGTGGTAAAAATGAAATCAAGAAACGCTACAATTCGAATGGTCTTGCTAGGGCTATGCCAACGGATCGACCGTAGAACCGGTTGTAGCGGCGATGTGCTTCTATCCGATGGGACAAAGACCGACATGCTGGTGAATCGACGTGTGGCCGAGCGAACCCAATGCCGAAGGGTCGCAAAGATTCAGTTTGGGATAAGTTCACTACCACGCGACTGCACGATCACGGATATTTCGCGGGGCGGCGTCAAGGTGGTCGCGGAGTATCCCGAGATCCCGACCATCTTCACCATCACGTTGTCGACCGGCGACACCCGTCAGTGCCGGCTGGCTTGGCGGATCGGATGCGAATTCGGCGCTGAATTCATCGATTAGGCGAAAAGCCGTTGCGCCAGCGGCATGTTGGCGCATCGAACAGGCGCCATCCGGTGTCGGTTCAACGATGAGGTGCGGTCAGTTTAACCGTAACTTAGGGTTACTCTGCGTATCTCAAACCTGTTGCTGACCACAGGTTGAAGTACATGCGTCGATGTCTGCCCGAACAAAATCGCCTGGTGAGACGGCTTGCGTCCACGGCACTCTCCGCGACATTGATGATCGGGCTTTGCAGTTGCCAGACCGCGGGACTCTCCGACATCACCGGATCGCTCGGCGACAAGGCCGACGCCGCTCCCACCGCGGCGCCCCGTCAGGAATTGGGCGCGTTGGGCGAGCGCTTTCGCGCCAATACCAAGGACGCCGATACTGCGCTGGCGTATGGCAAGGCGCTCAGAGCAGCCGGTCAGCGCGCGCAGGCCGTCGCCGTGCTCGAGCAGGCCACCATCGCCAATCCCGGCAACAAGGCGCTGCTCGCGGGCTACGGACGGGCGCTCGCCGACAATGGTGATTTCCAGCAAGCCTTCGATGTTCTCAGCACCGCGCACAGCCCCGATAATCCGGATTGGCGAATTCTGTCAGCGCAGGGGACCGTCCTCGACCAGATGGGCCGTTATGACGAAGCGCGCCAGTATTACGCCAGCGCGCTGAAGATCGCGCCGGAAGAGCCGTCGGTGTTGTCCAATCTCGGCCTTTCCTATGTGCTCTCGAAGGATCTGGCCAAGGCGGAGGAAACACTGCGCCGCGCCAACAGCCGCGAAGACGCGGATCCGCGGGTACGGCTCAATCTGGCGCTTGCGATCGGTCTGCAGGGCCGTACCGCGGAAGCCGAAACGATCGTGAAGGCCGGTCGTTCGCCCGCGGAAGCGGCCGCCAATGTGACCTATCTCCGGCGATTGCTGTCGCGGAACGACAAGTCGCATCCGGGTGACGGGAAGATCCCGATGGCGTCCGCCGAGCGCGCGCACTGACCGATCGGAACGACGCCAAAACGCGCTACGCGGCCCCCCGCTTCGGCCGCAATCTATCCATGATTGGCGCCAGCAAGGAGCCCCGGGACTTCAGATCGGGACGGCCGGTCAGCCGTCGCGCCATCTGCAGAAACGTCCTGGCGATCCGGTGATGCGACGAAATTTCGGCGATCATCTGGCCGTTATTGGCCGCCGTGCCGAATAGCCGGGAGTCAAAGGGAATCGAGGCCAGCGGCTGGGTTTCGATGGTTTTAACGAAGCCGCGTGCGCCAATCTCCGGCCGCTTCGGCATGCCGACCTGGTTGAGACAGTAGAGCGGCGCGCGGTCGTTGGGCCGCGACGCCTTCAGCAAATTCAGCATGTTCTTGGTGTTGCGCAGATTGGCGAGGTCCGGCTCGGCGACGACCAGAATGTCGTCGGCGCCGATCAGCGCGCGCCGGGTCCATCCCGACCATTGATGCGGAATGTCGAGCACGATGCAGGGTGTCGTCATGCGCAACGTATCGAAGATCGAATCGAACGCCTCGGCGCCGAAATCGTAGACCTGCTCGAGCGAAGCCGGCGCCGCTAGCAGGCTGAGGTGGTCGGTGCGCCTGGCCAAAAGGCGGTCGATGACGGCGGTATCGAGCCGTTCGGTCGAGTAGACCGCGTTGGCGATACCCTGCATCGGGTCCTGATTGTAATTCAGACCGGCGGTGCCGAACGCGAGGTCGAGATCGATGACCACGGAATCCAGTGCGAGGTCGCGGGAGATCGCCCAGGCCACGTTGTGCGCGACGGTCGATGCGCCGACGCCGCCCTTGGCGCCGACCACCGCGATGATCCGGCCCGAGGTAACCGCCTCCGATGCCGAGAACAGGCTGCAAATCGAACGGACCATGTCGAAGGTTTCGATCGGCCCGACCACGTAATCGTTGACGCCGCGGCGCACCAGTTCGCGATAGGGCACGTCGTCATTGTCGTTGCCGATCACCACGACGCGGGTTCCGGGATCGCACACCGTCGCGAGCTGGTCGAGATTGCCGAGAATATCGCTGCGGCCGTCGCTCTCCAGGATGATCACGTTGGGCGTGGGCATCCGGTGATAGGCGTCGATGGCCGCCGCCATGCCGCCCATATGAACCGAGACCTTGGCCTTGGCGAGACGGCGATCCTCGGCGACCGATCGCATCACCGCCGCGGTCTGCTCGGCTTCGCAGTAAGCCTGCACCGACACCCGCGGCGCGGGCGTGATGTGATCGTACGCCGACCGGGGAGGGGGGCAGTTCCTGATCGGAATTTCGACGCGTGAGATCGATCATTTGCCGGCGTCGCTGAGTTTGGCCTTTTCGGCGTCCGAATAGACCGTGTCGGTCGGATTGCCCTTGCGATATTTGTCGAAGCCCTCGGTGCGCCGCGCGGTATAGGCCGGGGTTTCGGGTCGCGGCTGGACCAGGTCCGCCGGGTTGTCGATCATCGCCGCCATGTTGCGCTGATAGGCACAGCCGAAATTGTAGTACGACCGGTTTTGGGAATATTCCCGGTTGTCGATCGACGGCCCGACATCATCCGGCCACAGCCCGCACGGCCCGGCCACTGCCGAAATCTTCGGATAGTTCAGCCGAATCGTCGCCAGCGTGCTGATATCGTCCGGTGTATAATGATGAACCGTGATGCCGCGCGATGGCACGCCGGCCGCCGTCAGCAGCGATCGGACCTCGCGAAACGCATCGGCCGCCGCGGCGGCGTTCGGCGTAGCGACCGGCACATCGGCAATGATCGCGCCGGTGGCTTCCCGACGCCAGCTCCGGGCCAACCCAAGCACGTCGGCGCGCTCCGATGCGGACAGGCCGCCGCGCGCGCGCCCGATGAAAATCACCAGGGACTGATCGGCCTCCTGGATCGCGATCGGATGGCGCAGGCGGTAGTCTTCGGGAATGGCCGAGGTCACGACCTCTCCCGTCGTATTGGTGCAGGCGCCCAGCATCACCGAGAGGCCGGCGAGCGAACCGAGAAGCCACAGGGTTCGGTGGCGAGCGATCGGCATTGTCTTGATCATGGTCCTGTCCTCATTGCCGTGTCGGCCAACTCGCTCGGTCTCAGTCGGTGATGAAGCCGAAATCGCATGGATAACCGGCGACCTGCTCGACCCGGCCGGAGACGCCGTAGATCCGGTTGATGCGCGCCAGCAGCGCAAACTCGGAATCGGAAGCGGGCGCGAAGCCGTCATCCGGTCGCGACAATTCCTTCTGCGCGACGGCCCGAACCACGTAGGGCGTCACCAGCACCATCAATTCGGTCTGGCCGCTGACATAGTCCTGGCTTCTGAAAAGTTGGCCGAGAACGGGGATGGAATCCACGCCGGGCATGCCGTTGACGGCCTGCTTGGTCTGCTCCTGGATCAGTCCGGCCATCGCCATCGAGCCGCCCGACGGAATCTCCAGCGTGGTCTCGGCGCGACGGGTCTTGATCGAGGGGATCGAGGTGCCGCCGGCGCCGCCGGTCAGCGCATTTTCGCTGGACACTTCGGACACCTCGGTCATGACCCGCAGGCTGATGCGCCCCTCGGTCAACACCACGGGCGTGAAGTTGAGCGAGATGCCGAATTTCTTGAAGCTCACGGTCTGGACGCAATTGCCGATCGCGCCCTGCGTCGTGGTCTGGCAGGTCACGCCGGTCGGGATCGGAAATTCGCCGCCCGAGATGAAGGTCGCGGACTCGCCGGAGATCGCGGTCAAATTCGGTTCGGCCAGCGTGTGGACCAGCCCCGCGCTCTCCATCGCCCGCAATGCTGCCTGAACCGACGGGTTGGTCCCGAACGATCCCGCGAGCGCGTTGCCGGGGGCCAGCGGGCCATTATTCGCCGTGAACGCGTTCGTATTGTTGAAGGTCACGACCGAATTGCCGTAGTTCAGCTTGGCGCTGAGATCGATGCCCATCTGCTTGATGATCGAACGCTGAACCTCGGCGACCGTGACCTTCAGCATTACCTGGTCGCGGCTTCGGACCGCGATGTTGTTGGCGACTTTCTCGGCGCCGCCGACCAGGCGCGCGGCCAGATCGCCCGCCTGCTGCGCCTCGATCGGGCTCGACACCGAGCCGGTCAGCACGACGCCGTCACCGAGGCCTTCGATCCGGATGTCGGTGTTGGGCAAGGTCTGCTTGAGGGCGGCGCGGATGCCGTTAAGGTCGCGCGTGATGGCGATGTCATAGGCGGCGATCTGCTGGCCATCGGCATCGAAGAACACGATATTGGTCTGGCCGACCTCGGCGCCGATGATGTAGGCGCGCTGCGGCGAATGCACCACCGCGTTGGCGACCTTGGGATTGGCGACCAGCACATCCTTGATGTCGTGCGGCAGATCGATCACCATCGATTTGCCGATGCCGAGTGAAATAAAGCGCATCTTGCCGCCGACGGTGCTGGCCTCCGCAGCGCGTGCGTGGTTTGCTGTGACGGGGTTCAGCGCCAGATTGAGCGCCAGCGCCGCGATGGCCGCGAACGACGCGACGCGACCCAAACCGGTCCGCATCGTCGGCTGATTTTCCCCGCAGTTCATGTCGATCGTCCCCTTGGTCACGCTCTTGGTCACGTCGGTATCCTGTTCACTTCTGCGTCGTGGTCGGTGTCGAAACGCCGAAGCGAATGACGTTGATGCTGTCGCCGCGCTTGCGTGTCTGTTCTTCGGCGTTGCTCTCGACGATGCTGGCGTCGGCGATGCTGCGTAGCGACAGCGACAGCGTGCCGGACTGCCGCACGCGGGCGAGCGTCTCGGCCTGCTCGGGCTTCAACTCGAGCGTCACGGTCTTGCCCAGCACGGTGTTCTGGCCGTCTTTTTCCTTCGGCGCCTGGTCGATCGCGAGAACGCGGATATTGGAGAGGACCGTCTCGGAGCTGACGAGATCGGCGCTGCCGGCGCGGGCATCCGGATTCTTCTCATGCCTGGAAAGGATGAGGTCGACCCGGTCGTTCGGCAGGATGAAGCCGCCGGCGCCGGTCTCCGCGGAAATCTCGGTGGAAACGGCCCGCATGCCGGCGGGGAGGATAGCCGCCATGAAGCCGGAGCCGTCGGCCTTGACCAGCTTCTGTTCGCGGATCGGCTCGCCGCTGATGAATGGCGCGCGCGCGATCCAGCCGACGATCTGGGTGGTCGCGTCAGGCCGATCCTTGCGACGGATGAAGCTGCCGCTTGCGGTCGATGCCGGCCAGCTCTGCCATTGCAGATCCTCCGGCTTGACCGATTGGCCAAGGCCGATGTCGGTCTTCGCGACCAGGACGTCCACGGTCTGCAACTGAGCGGCGGCGGGTTCGGCGGTCGCGGAAGGCTTGTTTTCCGGGACGGTGCTGCTCGCCAGATACGCGGCTCCGGCGCCGGCAGATAGAGCGATGATCAGGACGATAAAACGTGCGGTGTACATACGCTTTTACTGCTTACTCGATACGCCGGTGAGGTTGAGGTGCACGGTTGTGACATCTCGACCCCTCCCGCTCACGAATAAGCAGCAGCAAAAGTGTAAGCCACCTTGCCAAGTGGAACAGTTTGACGAAGGTACTCGGGAACAGGTTTAAATGGTGAATCAGAGCTTGCGCGCGATGGTAAACGGCGCGTTAGGCGGCCGCCTGAGCGACCGCTCCGTCAATCGCCACGCCGGGCATCATTGCCGACGCACGCGTCATCAGGCCTTCGCCCGCTTGGCCTCGACGGTGTCCCAGAATTTCCCGGCGACGTCGGGCCCGCCCAGACGCGCGATCGCGCGGATGCCGGTCGGCGAGGTGACGTTGATCTCGGTGAGGTTGCCGTCGATCACGTCGATGCCGACGAACAGCAATCCGCGTTCGCGCAGCTTCGGGCCCAGCGTCGCGCAGATTTCGCGCTCGCGATCCGACAAGTCGGTCGCCTGCGCCGCGCCGCCGCGCACCATGTTGGAGCGCAGGTCGTCGGCCGCCGGCACGCGATTGACCGCGCCGGCGAATTCGCCGTCGATCAGGATGATGCGCTTGTCGCCATGCTTGACCTCGGGCAGGAAGCGCTGGATCACCCAGGGCTCCTTGAAGGTGACCGAGAACATGTCGAACAGCGAACCGAAATTCATGTCCTGCGGCATCACCCGAAACACCGCGGCGCCACCATGGCCGTGCAGCGGCTTCATCACCACGGCGCCATGCTCGTCGCGAAACGCGTTGATCTCGTCGAGGTCGCGCGAGATCAAGGTCGGCGGCATCAGATGCGGAAAGTCCATCACGAAAATCTTTTCCGGCGCGTTGCGCACGCTGGCCGGATTGTTCACCACCAGCGTCTTGGGATGGATCCGCTCCAGGAAATGCGTCGAGGTAATGTAGGCGAGATCGAACGGCGGATCCTGCCGCAGCAGCACGACGTCGAATTGCGCCAGCGGCTCGCGCCGGGGCTCGCCCAACGTAAAATGATCGCCAACCTCGTCGCGCACCGTCAGCACCTGCACCGGGGCGACAAGCTCTTCGCCGCGCAGCGACAGCTTGTCGGGGGTGTAATAGGAAATCCCGTGGCCGCGTTTCTGCGCCTCCAGCAGCAGCGCGAAGGTGGAATCGCCGCGGATGTTGATACGCGCGATGGGGTCCATCTGGACGGCGACATTCAATTTCATGGGGCGGGTCCGGTTGCTGGGATCATGATCAGGTGCTGGCGTCGAACGCCGCTAACAGATGGCGCGGCAGATGCCGTGGCGCAATCAGCATGGCGTCGAAACGCAGGTCAAATTCGGCATGTTCGGGATGCGCCATCAGCCAGGCCTGGGCGGCGTCGATGATGCGGCGCTGCTGGCGTGGAGTTACCGCATAGGCGGCGTCATCGAGCGTAGCGCGGGCCTTGACCTCGACGAAGGCGATCAGATTGCGCCGCCGCGCCACCAGGTCGATCTCGCCATAGGGCGTGCGAAAACGCCTGGCCAGGATGCGATAGCCTTTCGCCATCAGATACGCGGCGGCGCGGGCTTCGGCGGACAGGCCGGTTCGAAACGCGGCGACGCGTTCCGGCGCGGCGGTCTTGACCGGCTTCGGCTCGGTCGCGGCGGAAGTTATCGTCAGCCTTCGTCATCTTCGCCTTCTTCGCCCTTCTGGGCGCGGCGCTTGGAAAGCTCGAGCGCGCGGGCATAGATCTCGCGGCGCGGCCTTCCGGATAACTCGACCGCATGCGCCACCGCGTCCTTGACGCTGTCGCGTTGCAGCGATTGCAGTAGCAAACCGTCGAGCTCATCCTCGCCCATGATCGCAGCCCCCGCAGGCGGTCCGACCACCAGCACGAATTCGCCGCGGGTCTCCAGCGTATCGGCCATGCGCGCCAGTTCGGCAACCGGTCCGCGCTTGATGTCTTCGTGGAGCTTGGTCAGTTCGCGGCAGATCGCGGCGTCGCGGTCGCCCATGATGGCGGCGAGATCGGCCAGCGTGTCCTGCACCCGGTTGCCCGAGTTCGAACATCACCAGGGTCGCGTCGATCCGCGCCAGTTCAGCGAGCCGCGCGCGCCGCGCGGTTTCTTTCGGCGGCAGAAAACCCTCGAAGAAAAACCGGTCGGTCGGCAACGCCGCCACCGCCAGCGCCGTCAGCACCGAGGAGGGGCCCGGCAGCGCAACGACGGAAAATCCGGCGGCGCAGACCTCGCGTACCAGTTTGAAGCCGGGATCGGAGATCAGCGGCGTGCCCGCGTCCGAAACCAGCGCGATCGAGGCGCCCTGCGCCAGCCGTTCCAGGATTTTCGGACGCGCCAGGGCGGCGTTGTGCTCGTGATAGGGTTTTAGTTGCGCCGTGATTCCATAGCGTTCGGTCAGCCGCCGGGTGATTCGGGTGTCCTCGCAGGCAATGATGTCGACGCCGGCCAGGGTTTCCAGCGCGCGCAGGGTAATGTCGCCGAGATTGCCGATCGGGGTTGCGACCAAATGCAATCCGGGAACCGCCTTGGGCGCGGTCAGGACGTGCGGGCCGATCGAAAATGTCCTGTGGGTAGAACCCTGGAGCTCTTCCTGGCCGTAGCTGGAACTGGCTTTTGCGCGCATCGTCCCAATCTAGAGGGGACGCAGCGCTTGCGCCACAACGAGGTGGCTCCAAGACGGCGACTGGTGTGCGGACGGAGAGCGCGGGAAAGCGCGCGGTCCAGCAACCGTTACCCCCGCCGTGAGGGTATAATCCTTTTGTTTTGGTTAACTATTCGCCGAGAATATGTCTAAATCGACGCCCTTGGCCGCCGGAAGGGGGCAAGCGGCGGTGAAGCACCGGCCTGTTGGGCCGGTCGAAAGAAGAGAAGCCATGGTGGGCCCGCGCAATACCAAGCCTCCGGCTGAGGAAACTCGGTCCGCGGGGCTCAAACCGGCCGGCGCAACCCGGCGGTCCGCGGTCGGCTTGATCCTGGGCGCGCCGTTGCTCGGGGCCTGTGCCGGGGTGCAGCAGAGCCTGAGCCAGTTTACCAGCCCGTCCAGTTCCCAAACCGACATCCCGCCGAGCGCCGGTCCGGCCGGCCCGCAACAATTGCCGCAGGCGATCGGCAACGGCCAGGTCAAGGTCGGGCTGATTCTGCCGCTGTCGGCGTCGGGCAATGCCGGGGTCGCCGCGCAATCGATGAAGAACGCAGCCGAGATGGCGCTGGCCGAGTTTCAGAATCCGAATATCCAGCTGCTGATCAAGGACGACGGCGGCACCGCTCAGGGCGCGCAGCAAGGGGCCCAACAGGCGCTGGACGAAGGTTCCGAGATCATCCTCGGACCGCTGTTTGCGTTGTCGGTGCCGGCAACGGCGCAACTGGCGCGGACGCGAAACGTCTCGGTGATCGCGTTCTCGACCGATTCGAGCATTGCCGGACGCGGCGTTTATCTGCTGAGCTTCCTGCCCGAATCCGACGTCAACCGGATCGTGGAGTATTCGACCAGCATCGGCAAAAAATCCTATGCCGCGCTGCTGCCGCAAAATGCCTATGGCAACGTGGTCGAAGCCGCTTTCAAACAGGCGGTCGGCCGTCGCGGTGGCCGCATTGTCGCGTTTGAACGTTACGGCACCGATCGCGCCGCCAGCGCGCGCAATATCTCTCAGCAACTGGGAACGGCCGATGCGTTGTTCATCGCCGATGACGGCGATTCGGTGGTGCAGATGGCGGATGCGCTGACCGCGGCCGGGGCCAATCTGAAAAACATCCAGTTGCTCGGCACCGGGCTGTGGGACAATCCCCGGGTGTTCGCCAGCGCCAACCTGCAAGGCGGCCTCTATGCCGCGCCGGATCCGGCTGGGTTTCGTGCTTTTTCCGGCCGCTACCGTACCAAATACAATTCCGAACCGGTGCGCACCGCGACGCTCGCTTACGATGCGGTGGCGCTGGTCGCAGCGTTGGCGCGCACCCAGGGTCCGCAGCGTTTTTCAGGCGACGTGCTGACCAATCCGTCCGGCTTTGCCGGCATCGACGGGTTGTTTCGATTCCGCGCCGACGGCACCAACGAACGCGGCCTTGCGGTAATGAAGGTGGCGTCGGGCGGTGGCGTTCCGGTCGCCGGCTCGCCGAAGAGTTTCGGCGCGTAAGTTTTAAGCCGCGAGATCCGCGACCACGGCGTCGAGCACCGGAAACCCGGCTTGCGTCACCCGCAGCCGGCCATCGGGATCGACAATGATAGCGCCTTCCTCGCGCAACAGCGCGATCCGCTCAGGATCGAGCGTGCGGCCGGACAACGCCTGATAACGCTTGGGATCGATACCCTCGGCCAGCCGCAGCCCCATCAGCAGAAATTCGTCGGCGCGCTCCTCGCTGTTGAGGAGATCGTCGGTGATGACGCCGTGGCCGTTGGCCTCGACCCGCATCAGCCACGCCTCGGGGCGCTTTTCGGTGGCGACTGCGTGCCTGACGCCATTGATATCGAGGCGGCCATGCGCGCCGGGACCGATGCCGGCATATTCCTCGCCGCGCCAGTACACCAGATTATGCCGGCACTCGGCGCCGGGCCGCGCGTGATTGGAAATCTCGTAGGACGGCAGGCCCTGTTGGGCGCAGACGTCCTGGGTGACATCATAGAGCGTGCGCGCCACCGCCTCGTCAGGCGTTTTCAGCTTGCCCGCCTGATACAGCCCGAAGAACGGCGTGCCTTCCTCGATGGTGAGCTGGTAGAGCGACAGATGCTCGGCGGCTTCGGAGATCGCCAGCTTCAATTCATCGGCCCACATTTGCGGGGTCTGGTCGGGCCGGGCGTAGATCAGGTCGAATGAATAGCGATCGAACGCGCCGCGCGCGATCGCCACTGCATCCAGCGCCTCGCGCGCGCTGTGCAGCCGGCCCAATGCCTTCAGCGAAGCATCGTCCAGCGCCTGCACGCCGAGCGAAACCCGGTTGACGCCGGCCGCGCGATACCCGCGAAACCGGGTTGCCTCGACGCTGGTCGGGTTGGCTTCGAGCGTTACTTCGGCATCGTCGGCGACATGCCAATGGCGGCCGATCGCATCGAGAATGGCGCCGACGGTCTGCGGCTGCATCAGCGACGGCGTGCCGCCGCCGAGGAAGATCGACGTCACCTCGCGGCCGGGCACGCGCGCCGCGGTAATTTCGATCTCGCGCGCGAAGGCGCGGGCGAAGCGTTCCTCGTCGATGGCGGCGTGCCGGACATGGCTGTTGAAATCGCAATAAGGGCACTTCGACATGCAGAACGGCCAGTGCACGTAGACGCCGAAAGCTTGTTGTTCAGCGCGGCTCAAGGCACATCTCCGCCAGTTTGACGAAGGCGCGGGCGCGATGCGACAGCCCGAGCCCAAGCGGCGGCAGGCCGTGCTTCTCGATGCTGGTCATCTCGCCGAAGGTGCGGGTATGGCCATCGGGAAGGAACGCCGGATCATAGCCAAATCCGGCACTGCCTCGCGGCGGCCATACCAACGTGCCGTCGGCGCGGGCCTCGACTTCCTCGAGATGATCGTCGGGCCAGGCGACGCACAGCGCCGAAACGAAATGCGCCTTGCGCTGGTCCGGCGTGGTCGCGCCGCGCTCCTGCAGCAGCCGCTCGATCCGCGTCATGGCGCCGTCGAAATCCTTGGTAGGGCCGGCCCAGCGGGCCGAGTAAATTCCGGGCGCGCCGTCGAGCGCGTCGACCACGAGGCCAGAATCATCTGCGAACGCCGGCAGCTTGGCGGCCTTCGCGGCCGCGATTGCCTTGATCCTGGCATTGGCCTGAAACGTCGTTCCGGTCTCATCGGGTTCGCCGAGCCCGAGTTCACCGGCGGAAATCGCCTCGATGCCGTAGGGCGCCAGCAGTTCGCGCATCTCGGCAAGCTTGCCGGGATTGTGGGTCGCGATCACGAGGCGGCCGGTGATTCGACGGGACATGACTCAGTCTACGACAATCCGGGTGCGATCCGGCATCACGCCACCGCCATTTTTTGCAGGTCGACCAGCCGTGCCACGCCTTTGCGCGCCAGCGCCATCAGCGCCAGGAACTCGTCCTGCGAGAACGGGGTTTTTTCAGCGGTGCCCTGGACCTCGATGATGCGGCCGTCCCCGGTCATCACGAAATTGGCGTCGGTGTCGGCCTCCGAATCCTCGGCGTAATCGAGGTCGAGCACCGGCGTGCCGCCGTAGATCCCGCAGGAAATCGCCGCCACGTTGTCGCGCAGCACTTGGCCCACTTGGCCCTTGAACATGTTGCGGGTCTTCATCCAGCCGATGCAGTCGGCCAGTGCGACCCAGGCGCCGGTAATCGAGGCGGTGCGGGTGCCGCCGTCGGCCTGGATTACGTCGCAATCGACGGTGATCTGGCGCTCACCGAGCGCCACCAGATCGACGGTGGCGCGCAGCGAACGGCCGATCAGGCGCTGGATCTCGACAGTGCGGCCGTTTTGCTTGCCGGCGGAGGCCTCGCGGCGGGTGCGTTCCAGGGTGGCGCGCGGCAGCATGCCGTATTCGGCGGTGACCCAGCCTCGGCCCTGACCCTTGAGCCAGGGCGGCAGCCGTTCTTCCAGGGTGGCCGTCACCAGCACATGGGTATCGCCGAATTTAACCATGCAGGAACCCTCGGCATATTTGACGACGCCGCGTTCCAGCGATACGGGGCGCAATTCGTCGGGCGCACGGCGGCTTGGCCGCATGGGAAATCCTCCAGAAATTCAATGGAAATCACTGGCGGTGCTTGTAGGAGGGGGCAACGGCAGCGGCAAGGGGGTTGCCACGGGGTCCGGCGGTAATGCCGCTTGTAAGCGGGGCCGGAGAACGACAAATTAGGGGGGTTCGAGGGAGTACGCCGTGGCCCACCACGATCCAATCGGCCTGATCGCGCCCCATGCTGGCCTGGCCCAGCTCAATGAGCGTTCGCGGGATATTTTTCGTCAAATCGTCGAGAGCTACCTGGCGACCGGCGAACCCGTCGGCTCGCGCAATATTTCGCGCCTGATCGCGGTGCCGCTGTCGCCGGCCTCGGTACGCAACGTGATGTCGGATCTGGAGCAGCTCGGGCTGGTCTATGCGCCGCACACCTCCGCCGGCCGGCTGCCGACCGAACTCGGCCTGCGCTTCTTCGTCGACGCCCTGATGCAGGTCGGCGACCTCACGGAAGCGGAACGGCAATCGATCCAGACCCAGCTGGCCTCGGTCGGCCGGGCGCAATCGGTCGAGGCAGCGCTCGGAGAGGCCCTGACCCGGCTGTCGGGCCTGACCCGTGCCGCGGCGGTGGTATTGACCGCCAAATCCAATTCGCGACTCAAGCACATCGAGTTCGTTCGGCTGGAACCGGAAAAGGCGCTGGTGGTGCTGGTCGGCGACGATGGTCAGGTCGAAAATCGCGTGCTGACCGTGCCGGCCGGCGTGCCGTCGTCGGCGCTCACCGAGGCGACCAATTTTCTCAACTCGCGGATCCGCGGGCGGACGCTGGCGGAGGCGCGGCTCGAGCTCGAGACCGCGCTGACCAAGGATCGCACCGAGCTCGACCAGTTGACCCAGAAGGTGATCTCCGCGGGGCTGGCAAGCTGGTCCGGGGGCGAGACCGAGGATCGCCAATTGATCGTGCGCGGTCACGCCAATCTGCTGGAGGATCTGCACGCGCTGGAGGATCTGGAGCGGGTGCGGTTGCTGTTCGACGATCTCGAGACCAAGCGGGGCGTGATCGATCTGTTGGGCCGCGCCGAACGTGCCGAGGGCGTGCGGATTTTCATCGGCTCCGAAAACAAGCTGTTTTCGTTGTCGGGCTCTTCCACCATCATCGCGCCCTACAGCGATGGCGCCGGCCATATCGTCGGCGTTCTCGGCGTGATCGGGCCGACCCGGCTGAATTATGCGAGGGTGATCCCGACCGTGGATTACGCCGCCCGCATCGTCAGCCGGATGCTGGGCGGATGATCCGGCTCACCCAACCCCGGTTGTGCTTGATTTTCCGCGCATAAAGCACGATATCCCGGCCAGCAAGCTCCACATTTTGACCCCCGACGCGATTTTTTCGAGAAGGCAACCCATGACCGATCCGAACCGGCCCAAGGACGACGCGGCGCAGACCGGCGAGCCCGTGGTCTCCAAGCCCTACATCATGCCCGACGATCCCGAGGTGGGATCGGTGGAGGCGCTGACCAAGGAAGTCGCCGAGGCGCGCGACAAGACGCTGCGCACGCTGGCTGAAATGGAAAATCTGCGCCAGCGCACCCGGCGCGAGGTGGCCGATGCCAAGACCTATGGCATCACCGGTTTTGCCCGCGACGTGCTCGACATCGCCGACAATCTGCAGCGCGCGCTGGACGCGGTTCCGGCCGAGGCCAAGGCCGCGGCCGATCCCGGCCTCAAGGCGCTGATGGAAGGCGTCGAACTGACCGAGCGCTCGCTGCTCAACACGCTGGAGAAGAACGGCGTCAAGAAATTCGATCCGTCCGGCGAAAAGTTCGATCCCAACTTCCAGCAGGCGATGTACGAGGTGCCCGATGCGTCGGTGCCGTCAGGCACCGTGGTGCAGGTGGTGCAGGCCGGGTTCATGATCGGCGAGCGCGTGCTGCGGCCGGCCCTCGTCGGCGTCTCCAAGGGCGGCGCCAAGGCAGCTCCCGCCGCCGCGCCATCCGAGCAGAACTAGATCTGAAAAGTCAGGCGACGATGTCGGCGGACTGGATGCGCTTGACGCCGGCCTTGGCCATATCGGCCCAGGCCTTGGCCATCGAGCCCTGGGTGTCGATGCCGCGGCAGGCGTCCTCGACCACATAGGTCTCGAAGCCGGCCTTGCGGGCGTCGAGCGCGGTCCAGGCCACGCAGAAATCGGTCGCGAGGCCGGCCACGAACACCTTCTTGACCTGGCGGGCCTTGAGGTAAGCGGCGAGGCCGGTAGTGGTCTTGCCGTCGGCCTCGGTGAAGGCCGAATAGCTGTCGACGTCCTTGTGAAAGCCCTTGCGGATGATCAACTCGGCCTGCGGGACCGAGAGGTCTTTAGAGAGCGAGGCGCCGTCGGTGCCCTGCACGCAGTGATCGGGCCACAACACCTGCTTGCCGTAAGGAAGGTCGATGGTCTCGAACGGCTTCTTGCCGCCATGGGCCGAGGCGAACGAGACGTGGCCCGCGGTGTGCCAGTCCTGCGTCATCACCACGTTGGCAAAGCCCTTGGCGATTTTATTGATGATCGGAACGATCTGCTCGCCGTCCTTCACCGCAAGGCTGCCGCCCGGCAGGAAACAGTTTTGCACATCGATCACCAGCAGCGCCGAGGCGTCGTCGGGCTTGACGGCGGCCGCCCAAAGCTCGGCGGGAAACAGGCTCGCGAGTGCCGAGGACGCGAGGCCCGTGAGAACAAGACCTCTGAGAACTTGCCGTCGATCCAGCATCGCGCTTCTCCGTTGCGGGGACCGCGGCAGGAAATCAGGTCGCCGGGCGAGCGTAAAGTGGATTACGCGATCGCGCCGGATCGAATGTTAGGCGGCACGCTGCTCGAAAAATAGCAGCGGCACATTCAGCGCTGCTGAATGCCGTCGCGCACGGCGCGGAAGCGCGGGAAGGCCTTGTCCCATTGGGTACGCGGCGCGCTGCCGACCATCCGCATCACGGTCGGGCCGCTGAACCGCAGCCATTGCACCACGGTGACCTCGGTATTGTCCTTGCCGCTGATGGCGTCCATGCGGGTTTCATAACCGGGCTGGCCGTCGATCCGGATCGGTTCCGACATCGTCAGCTTGGCGTTGCGAACCCCGGGAATCGAGCGGGCGGTCTCCTGGGCAAAGCGGTCGCGGTCCCCCGGCTGCGCCGGCGCGGAATTGATCAGGCCGATGATCATGAACGGCGCCGGCTCAAATCCGGCGCTCTCATCATTATCCGCAAGAATCAGGGCGCCGGGCGCCAGCGTGCGGACATTCTTGAAGTCGGCCAGATCGGTGACCTTGAACGGCATCTGGGCCAATTGCTCGGTGACCGGAACCTCTTTCCGGGTCACTGCGGAGGCGAACATCTGCCGTACCGCGTCATCGGTGTAGATCTTGCTGACGTTCTCGGGAACCTGCACGGCGACATAGCCGGAGAAGGCGTTGCCCGGCAGGATCATCGAATAGCGTCGCACGCTGGTAGCGCCGTTCATCCCGTTTTCGATCGTGAAAAACGCGGTGCCCCCCGCGGTCTCGATGCTCTCCGGCCTGGTGGCTCCGTTCGGCTGCACGCCGGTAGCGAAGGCGTTCTTGACCTCGTTATAGGCATCGGCCGGAAGCTCGGTGGTCAGCACCTTGACGCCATGGTCCTCGGTCTCGAAGCCGGTGAAGGTCTTGGCAGGCACCAGGCCCACCAACGGCGCCAGGCCGATCCGGCTACCCGGCGGGAAGATCGCGTCGGCGGCAACGGCAGGGCCGGAGACGCCTGCCAGGCAGGTCAGCAGGGAGGCCAGGAGCAGGGCGGCGGCAGACGGCAGTCGAATGAGCTTCATGGAAATTCTACTGGGTTGGCATTGAGGCCGTACAATGGGACGGCGGAGTGCGGCCCCGGATCGGTCGGCCACGTTTCGAATCCGCCCGCTTTTAGCCGCTTTGCCGGTTCTGCAACAGGCCGTGCGTCATTCCGTTCCGTTAACCTTGGTCGGGTAGCAGTGAGGCCGGTATCTCAGGAGCCGCCTTAGGCTGTCCGAGGGGCGTTGTCCTGAAGGCCACTATCTTTGATATAGCGGGGTTTTCGGGCTCCAAGCCTGCGTACAGTCCTTGCAGGCCCTGCCCCCCCTCCTATATGAGGCTCACCGTCGCAATATCGCGAGTATTTGATAGTTGGGGGTTCGGTTAGGTGCGCCGTCAGGGCCCAGCCAACCTGCCGCAAAAAGAAGGATATGAGGACCATGGGAAAGGTCATTGGGATCGATCTCGGCACCACGAATTCGTGCGTTGCCGTAATGGATGGCAAAACGTCGAAGGTCATCGAGAACGCGGAAGGCATGCGGACGACACCGTCGATCGTCGCTTTCAGCGATGATGGCGAACGCCTTGTCGGCCAGCCGGCCAAGCGCCAGGCGGTGACTAATCCCGAGCGGACCTTCTTTGCGGTCAAGCGCCTTGTCGGCCGCCGCTATGACGACCCGATGGTCGAGAAGGACAAGAAGCTTGTCCCTTACAAGATCGTCAAGGCGTCGAACGGCGATGCCTGGGTCGAGGCCGACGGCAAAACCTATTCGCCTTCGCAGGTCTCCGCTTTCATTCTGCAGAAGATGAAAGAGACCGCGGAAGCCCATCTCGGCCAGAAGGTCGATCAGGCCGTCATCACGGTTCCCGCTTACTTCAACGACGCCCAGCGTCAGGCCACCAAGGACGCCGGCAAGATCGCCGGCCTTGAAGTGCTGCGCATCATCAACGAGCCAACCGCGGCCGCCTTGGCCTATGGTCTGGACAAGACCAAGACCGGCACCATCGCGGTGTACGATCTCGGCGGCGGCACCTTCGACGTCTCGATCCTGGAGATCGGCGACGGCGTGTTCGAGGTAAAGTCCACCAACGGCGACACGTTCCTCGGCGGTGAAGACTTCGACATGCGGCTGGTCAGCTATCTGGCCGACGAGTTCCAGAAAGAGCAGGGTATCAACCTGCGCAACGACAAATTGGCTCTGCAGCGCCTGAAAGAGGCGGCGGAAAAAGCCAAGATCGAATTGTCGTCGACCACCCAGACCGAAATCAATCTGCCGTTCATCACGGCCGACCAGACCGGTCCGAAGCATCTGACCATGAAGCTGACCCGCTCCAAATTCGAAGCGCTGGTCGACGATCTGGTGCAGAAGACCATCGAGCCGTGCCGCAAGGCGCTCAAGGATGCAGGCCTCACCGCCGCCGAGATCGGCGAAGTGGTGCTGGTCGGCGGCATGACCCGCATGCCCAAGGTCCAGGAAGTGGTGAAGCAACTGTTCGGCAAGGAGCCGCACAAGGGCGTCAACCCGGATGAAGTCGTTGCCATCGGCGCGGCGATCCAGGCCGGCGTGCTGCAGGGCGACGTCAAGGACGTGCTGCTGCTCGACGTGACCCCGCTGTCGCTCGGCATCGAAACGCTCGGTGGCGTGTTCACCCGCATCATCGATCGCAACACCACGATCCCGACCAAGAAGAGCCAGGTGTTCTCGACCGCCGAGGACAACCAGAACGCCGTCACCATCCGCGTCTTCCAGGGCGAGCGCGAAATGGCGGCCGACAACAAGGTGCTCGGACAGTTCGACCTGATGGGCATTCCGCCGTCTCCGCGCGGCATGCCGCAGATCGAGGTGACCTTCGACATCGACGCCAACGGCATCGTCAATGTCTCGGCCAAGGACAAGGCGACCGGCAAGGAACAGCAGATCCGGATTCAGGCATCCGGCGGTTTGTCCGACGCCGATATCCAGAAGATGGTCAAGGACGCCGAGGCCAATGCGGCCGAGGACAAGAAGCGCCGCGAGGCGGTCGATGCCAAGAACCACGCCGACAGCCTGGTGCATTCCACCGAGAAGGCGCTGGCCGAGCATGGTTCGAAGATCGAAGAGCCGGAACGCCGTTCGATCGAAGACGCCGTCAGCGATCTGAAGGAAGCGCTGAAGGGCGACGACGCCGAGGCGATCAAGGCCAAGACCAACACGCTGGCGCAGGCTTCGATGAAGCTCGGCGAAGCGATGTACAAGCAGCAGGCCGAGAGCGACGCGGCCCGTGACGCTGCCAAGGACGACGTGGTCGACGCGGAATTCACCGAAGTCGACGACGACAAGAACAACAAGAAGTCCGCTTAAGCGCGGAGCTTCGAGATGGACTTCTCGGCTTGCAACCTCGCCCTTTGCAAAATCGCAGATTGCAACATCGTCACCCCCGGGTCTGACCCGGGGGTCTATCTCTCAAAAATGATGGATGGTCGGGCTCTGCCCGGCCGTGACAGTTGAGACGCTGATTATGTCCACCACCAAGCGCTGCTATTACGAGACCCTGGAAGTCGAGCGGACAGCGGACGATTCCAAGTTGAAGTCGGCGTTCCGCAAGCTGGCGATGAAATGGCATCCGGACAAGAATCCGGGCGATGCCTCCAGCGAAGTCCGTTTCAAGGAAATCAACGAAGCCTACGAAGTGCTCAAGGATGGCGACAAGCGCGCCGCCTATGACCGTTTCGGCCATGCGGCGTTCGAGCAGGGCGGCGGCGGCCCCGGTTTCGGCGCCGGCTTCGCATCATCGTTCTCCGATATTTTCGAGGATCTGTTCGGCATGGCCGGGCAGCGCGGGCGCGGCGGCGGTCGCGAGCGCGGCGCGGATCTGCGCTACAACATGGAAATCACGCTGGAGGAAGCCTTTCAGGGCAAGACCGCCCAGATCGAGATTCCGGTTTCGGTGACCTGCGAATCCTGTTCCGGCGTCGGCGCCAAGTCCGGCACCAAGCCCAAGACCTGCTCGATGTGCGGCGGCGCCGGCCGCGTCCGCCAGGCCCAGGGCTTCTTCACCTTGGAGCGGACCTGTCCGGGTTGCCAGGGCCGCGGCCAGATGATCGAGGATCCCTGCCCGTCCTGCTCGGGATCGGGCCGGGTGACGCGCGAGCGCAATCTCTCCGTCAATATCCCGCAGGGCGTCGAAGACGGCACCCGCATCCGCCTGGCCGGCGAAGGCGAGGCCGGCGTACGCGGCGGCCCGCCGGGCGATCTCTACATCTTCCTTTCCCTTGCCACGCACGAATTCTTTCAGCGCGACGGCGCCGACCTGCATTGCCGGGTGCCGATCTCGATGGTGACCGCCGCGCTCGGCGGCGAGTTCGAGGTGCCGACCATCGACAAGTCGAAGGCCAAGGTCAAAATCCCCTCCGGCGCTCAGTCCGGCCGTCGTTTCCGCATCGCGTCAAAGGGCATGCCGGTGCTGCGTTCGCGCCAGACCGGCGACATGTATGTCCAGGTCACGGTCGAGACGCCGCAAAACCTGACCAAGAAGCAGCAGGAATTGCTCGCCGAGTTTGAAAAATTGTCGTCCGGTGCAACCCAACCTGAGGCTGCGGGTTTCTTTACCAAGGTCAAGGACTTCTTCGGCACGCGCCCCAGCTAGCGCGCGATCGTTGAAGCGCGCGGGGTTTTTGCAACAGGTGCGCCAAAACATCAGTTGGCGCATGGCGTTAGGGCAAAATCGCCGGCGTCTTGACTGACCTTTAAGACAGCCATTCGGCTTGACCGTATCTACTCCGGCCTATACGTCATTATGACGATATTCTGACACGTCCGCTCCGCCTGCCGCCCGATCGCGGTCCCTCCTGGTAACGACAATGCCCCTGCAATCGTCTGTGCGTGCGTTGAAAAAACCTCGTCTCGACGATGAGGTTCGTTTTCTTCGTTCCTGGATCGAAAAGCCGCTGCACATGGGCGCGGTGATGCCGTCCGGCAAGTTGCTGGCGCGCACCATGGCGCAGTTCGTCGATGTCGACTCTGCAGGGCCCGGTGGTCGAACTCGGACCCGGCACCGGCGCGATCACCAACGCGCTGATCGATCGCGGCATCGACCAGAAGCGGCTGGTGCTGGTCGAATATAATCCCGGTTTTTGCGCGCTTTTGCGCGATCGCTATCCGCAGGCCAGGGTGGTGCAGGGCGACGCCTATACCTTGCGCGACTCGCTGTGGGATGTGTTGAGTACGCCGGCCTCGGCGATCGTTTCCGGCCTGCCGCTGGTGACCAAGCCGATGCTGACACGCCTGAAGCTGATCCGCGACGCCTTCCTGGCGCTGGCGCCGGGCGCGCCGTTCGTCCAGTTCACCTATTCGGTGGCGCCGCCGATCCCGAAATCGCTGCCCGGCGTCTCGACCGAGGCCTCCGAGCGGATCTGGATGAATCTTCCGCCGGCCCGTGTCTGGGTGTATCGCAAGGGCTGATAGTCTCCGGCGCAGCGGCGCCGTGGCCGCCCTGAGCGATCAAAATTGATGTACGCGCTGAAAATCCTCGTGATCCCCGGCTCGCTGCGCACAGGCTCGCTCAACGCGCGGCTGGCGGCGACATTGGCGGCCGAACTGGCTGCGGACCGGCGCTGGCGTTACCCGGATCTCGCTCGCCGATTTTCCGCTGCCGATCTATGACGGCGACCTGCAGGCGAAATCCGGCGTACCCAAGCACGCGATCAACCTCAAGCGCCTGATGGCCACCCATCACGGCGTGGTGCTGGTGACGCCGGAATATAATTCTTCGATTCCCGCGCTGCTCAAGAACACGATCGACTGGGTGAGCCGGGTGCAGGACCCGCAGGAAAGCCGCGGGCAGGTATTTCGCGATCGGGCATTCGCGGTCGCGGCCGCGTCAGGCAACCGGCTGGGAGGCGCCCGCGCGCTGACGGCGCTGCGGCTGATCCTGTCGGCCTGCCACGCCCATGTGATTCCGAACCAGCTGGCGCTGCCGTTCGCCAATGAGGCCTATGACGACCGCGATCGATTGCGGCATGCTGCTGACGTCGACGCCATGAACGCGATGGTGCGGCAGCTGATCGAATTTTCCCAGCATTTGATGTGAGGTGAGATGCAGCAAATCCCTGAACATCCGCGCGACCGGTTGATCGTGGCGCTGGATCTGCCCGAGGTCGCCAGCGCCGAAGCGATGATCGCCCGGCTTGGCGACAGCGTGACCTTCTACAAGATCGGCTATCAGCTCGCCTATGCCGGCGGCCTCGCGATGGTCGGCAGGCTCACCGACGCCGGCAAGAAGGTGTTCGTCGATCTCAAGCTGCACGACATCGGCAACACGGTCGCCCGCGGCGTCGAGAGCGTCGCCAGGCTGGGCGCGACGTTTCTCACCGTGCATGCCTATCCGCAGACCATGCAGGCCGCAGTCGATGCTCGTGCCGGATCCGGCATGAAGATCCTCGCCGTCACCGTGCTGACCTCCTATGACGACGCCGATCTGGAAGCCGCAGGCTATCGCCACACGGTCACCGATCTGGTCGAGGCGCGCGCCCGGCAGGCCGCGGCGCTCGGTATCGACGGCCTGGTCAGTTCGCCGGAAGAGGCCGCCAATCTGCGCAAGATCGTCGGCCGCCGGATGCAACTGGTGACGCCGGGCATCCGGCCCGCGAACGCGGCGAGCGGTGACCAGAAACGGATCATGACCCCGACCCGCGCGATCGCTGCCGGCGCCGATTATCTCGTGGTCGGCCGGCCGATCATGGAGGCCGCCGATCCCAGAGCCGCGGCCGAAGCGATCCAGGCGGAAATCGCACAGGCATTGGCCTGACCGGGTACAATGCGCTTAACTGGCAACAAGGGAGAAAGCAGATGGCAAAAGGTTACTGGATCGGTCGCGTCGACGTTCACAACGACGAAGGCTACAAGCCCTACGCGGTGGCCAACGGCCCGATCTTCAAGAAATGGGGCGGCCGCTTCGTGGTGCGCGGTGGTAAGTTTACCGGGGTCGAAGGTCAGGCCCGTTCGCGCAATGTGGTGATCGAATTCCCCGATTATGAGACGGCGATGGCCTGCTACAATTCCCCGGAATATCAGGCCAATATCAAGGTGCGGCAGCCGCATTCGACCGCCGAACTGGTGGTCGTCGAGGGCTATGACGGCCCGTAGCCTGTCTGACGCCCTTCCGCGCCCGGTCGGTTGCCGGAACTGGCGGTCCCGGCTATAGGGCGAGGGAGAGGAAAAGACCATGGCCGACATGCGTTTGATCGTTGCCGGAGCCGGCGGCCGGATGGGCCGGGCGCTGACCCGCGTAATCGCGGAGACGCCCGGCGCGGTGCTGTCGGGCGCGCTGGAAGCCCCGGGCTCCGAACTGCTCGGCAAGGATGCCGGCGTGCTGGCGGGATTGCCGGCCAACGGCGTCGAACTGTCGGGCGATCTGTGGTCGCTTTCGGCCAATGCCGACGGAATTCTGGATTTTACCGTACCCGGCGCCACCATCGCCAATGTCGCGATCGCCGCCCAGCGCGGCCTGGTGCACGTCATCGGCACCACCGGCCTGTCGTCATCAGACGAAGCCGTGATCAAGAGCGTCACCTCGCGCGCGATCGTGGTGAAGTCGGGCAATATGAGCCTGGGTGTCAATCTGCTGGCGGCGCTGGTCAAGCGGGTCGCGCAGTCGCTGGATGAGAGTTTCGATATCGAAATTCTGGAAATGCACCACAAGTCCAAGATCGACGCGCCGTCGGGCACCGCCCTGATGTTGGGCGAGGCCGCCGCGTCCGGTCGCCAAATCGCGCTCGAGCAGCGCTCGGCGCGCGGCCGCGACGGCTTTACCGGGGCGCGCAGGCCGGGCGATATCGGCTTTGCCTCGCTGCGCGGCGGCACCGCGGCCGGCGATCACAGCGTGATCTTTGCCGGCCCTTCCGAGCGCATCACCTTGGCGCATCACGCCGAGGACCGGATGATTTTCGCGCATGGCGCGCTGAAGGCGGCGTTGTGGGCGCACGGCAAGCCGCCGGGTTTCTATTCGATGGCCGATGTGCTGGGGCTCGGCGACACCGACGCCTGATGTTTTTTGAACGAACAAACGGAATTGAGCCATGAGTGATCGTCTTCTCGTTCTCGTGCGTCACGGCGAGAGCGAATGGAATTTGAAGAACCTCTTCACCGGCTGGAAAGATCCAGACCTCACCGAAAAGGGCGTCAAGGAAGCGACCGAAGCCGGCCGTAAATTGAAGTCGAAAGGCCTGGCGTTCGACGTCGCCTTCACCTCGGTGCTGAAGCGCGCCCAGCGCACGCTCGATCTGGCCTTGGCCGAGATCGGCCAGACCGACCTGCCGATCACGCGCAACCTGGCGCTCAACGAACGCGATTACGGCGATCTCTCCGGCCTCAACAAGGACGACGCCCGCAAGAAATGGGGCGAGGAGCAGGTGCTGATCTGGCGCCGTTCCTACGACGTCCCGCCGCCCGGCGGCGAAAGCCTGAAGGACACGCTGGCGCGCACGCTGCCTTATTACGTTCAGGAGATCTTGCCCGGCGTGCTGCGCGGCCAGCGCACCCTGGTGGCCGCGCACGGCAATTCGCTGCGCGCGCTGATCATGGTGCTCGAAAAGCTATCGCCCGAGCAGATCCTCAAGCGCGAACTCGCCACCGGCGTCCCGATCATCTATCGCCTCAACGAGGATTCGACGGTCGCCTCGAAGGTGGATCTGGCGGGTTAGATTTGGATTGCAGCTCGCAGGGCGGGCAAAGCGCAGCGTACCCACCATCGCTAATCAGGGCGCTCGATGGTGGGCACGGCGCAAAGAGCGCCTTTGCCCACACTACATTTCTCGTGCCCGGCCATGACGAAATTAGTTCATGCCCACTTGCCCGGCTTCCCAGCCCAGCATCGCCTGCTTGCGGGTGACGCCCCAGTGATAGCCGGTCAGCGTGCCGCCCTTGCCGAGCGCGCGATGACAGGGCACCACGAACGACACCGGATTGCGTCCGATCGCGGCGCCGACCGCGCGTGACGCTTTCGGGTTCTTGATCGAGCTCGCGATGTCGGAATAGCAGACCGCGCGGCCCATCGGAATCTTCAGCAACGTCTCCCAGACACGGACCTCGAAATCCGTGCCGATCAAGACCACCCGCAGCGGCTGGTCGGCGCGCCACAGCCTGGTATCGAAGATGCGCTGCGCCAATGGCGCGGTGCCCTCGTGGTCCTCGACATAAACCGCGTTGCGCCAGCGCCGCTTCATGTCGGCGAACGAAGCCTGTTCATCGCCGGGATCGGCGAATGCGAGGCCCGCCAGACCGCGCCCGCTGGCGATCACGATCGCGGTGCCGAACGGAGAGGCGTGAAAGCCGTAACGCAATGTCATGCCGGCGCCGCCGTTCTTCCATTCGCCCGGCGACATCGCTTCGTGGGTCACGAACAGATCGTGCAGCCGTCCCGGACCTGAAAGTCCGGAGTCCAGCGCCGCATCGAGCACGCTGGCGGAATCGCGCAGCAGCCCCTTGGCGTGATCGAGCGTCAGCGCCTGCATGAAGGCCTTCGGGGTCAGACCGGCCCAGCGGCGAAACAGATGGTGCAGTTCGTCCGGTGTCACGCTCGCCGCATCCGCCATCGCCTCGATGGTCGGCTGCGCGCGCCAATGCTCGGAGATGAAGGCGATCGCGCGCCGCACGGAATCATAGTCGCGCAACGCCGCGTCCTGCGGGCCCGGCTTGGTCAGTCGATGGTCATTGATTGCAAGGTTCATCATGCTGCCTGATGTAGGGCGGGCGAGGGGTTTCAACCACCCGATTTCCGATCGCATCACGTCACGGGATTGTAGCTCGGGCCGCGTTTGGCGGCCTGCAGCGCCGCCAATAAAGCCTTGGCAAAACTCGCTTTTTCGTCAGGCCCCAGAAAGCTCGCGATCGATACCCGGCGGCCCCGGGAGAGCAGATACAGCTTCTCGATGCCGAATTCGGCGTGGATCTTCTGGTCGAGCTGTACCCATAGCGGATTCAGCACCCATTCGACCACATGGCCGCGATGGCTGACCCGCCGTACCCGCAATTCGCTTGGCGTCACCCGGATCGCCTCGGTTGCCCTGGCGCGGCGGAAATTGACCTTGAACGCCCAGTAGACCAGCAGCACGTCGAGGCCGAAAAAGCCGAACACCGGCCACGCGCCCATCATCCAGAACGCGACGCCGGCGGCAAAACTGACGGCGCTGAGAAATCCCATCAGCGCGATGAAGCCGGTGCGGTTGAGCGAGCGATGCGGCGTCAACAGCGCCGAAAAAAGTTCGGGCTCTTCCGGCACGGGATCAAAGTCATTGCCTGCGGTCATCGCGCGTCAGTATATCAGGATCATGGCCAAAATCACCCGCAAGACTGAACCCAAAAAGACTCCCGCCAAAAAAGCTGCTGCTAAAAACAGCACTCCCAAGAAAGCCGTCGCGAAGAAAACGGCCGCCAGGAAGGTCTCCCCCGACAAGAAAGGCTCAGCCAAAAAGCAGACCAGACCTCCCGGCAAGACCACGGCTTCGACAAAGCCCTGGACCGCGGCCGAAGTCTACGAAGCGTTCGACCGGTTTCGCAAAGCCAATCCGGAACCAAAGGGCGAACTCGAGCACCTCAATCCCTATACACTGCTGGTCGCCGTGGTGCTGTCGGCGCAGGCGACCGACGCCGGCGTCAACCGGGCGACGCGGGCCTTATTCGCGGTCGCCGACACGCCGCAGAAGATGCTGGCGCTCGGCGAGGACACCGTTCGCGACTACATCAAGACCATCGGGCTCTATCGCAACAAGGCCAGGAACGTGATCGCGCTGTCGCAAAAGCTGATCACCGATTTCAACAGCGAGGTGCCGCGCACCCGCGCCGAGATCGAGACCTTGCCCGGCGCCGGCCGCAAGACCGCCAACGTCGTGCTCAACATGGCCTATGGCGAGCACACCATGGCGGTGGATACCCATGTGTTCCGGGTCGGCAACCGCACCGGCCTGGCGCCGGGCGCCACGCCACTCGATGTCGAGCTTGGGCTGGAGCGCGTGATCCCGTCGGAGTTCATGCTGCACGCGCATCACTGGCTGATCCTGCACGGCCGTTACACCTGCCTCGCCCGTTCGCCGCGCTGCGACGTATGCCTGATCAACGATCTCTGCCGCTGGCCGGAAAAAACGGTGTAGCGTCACGTCGTCACCCATCCGCGCTGGGTGCTTGTGCGGGTGTCCCACTGCCTTTACGCTTCGACCCAAGGTCCGGATCAAGGGCCATCATAAAGGGAGAAGCGCGATGCGACGGCTTTGGCTTGCAGCCTTGACGGCTGTTTGTGTTCATACCTCAAGCGCCGGCGCGCAAGTTTCCGACAATGTGGTCCGCATCGGCGTGATCAACGATCAATCCGGGCTTTATGCCGATGCCGGCGGCCCGGGCACGGTGGTGGCGGCGCGGATGGCGGTGGAAGATGCCGGCGGTAGCGTGCTCGGCAAGCCGGTCGAGATCGTGTTCGCGGATCACCAGAACAAATCCGACATCGGGGCTGCAATTGCGCGGAAATGGTTCGAGACCGGCGGCGTCGATATGGCGCTCGGCTTCGATAATTCGGCGGTGGCGCTGGCAGTCGAGCAACTCGCAGCCGATCGCAATCGTATCGCGATCGCAGGCGCGGTCGGCTCGACCGCGTTCACCGGCAAGAACTGCACGCCGACCGAAGCTTCCTGGATTTACGACAGCTACGCGCTGACCACGAGTCTCGCCAAGGCGCTTGTCGCCGAAGGCCTCGACACCTGGTTCTTCATCACGGTCGATTACACCTTCGGCCATTCGCTCGAAGCCGACGCGAGCGCCGCGGTGAAAGCCGCCGGCGGCAAGGTGCTGGGCAGTGTCAAGCACCCGCTCGACACCGCGGATTTCGGCTCTTACCTGCTGCAGGCCCAGGCGTCCGGCGCCAAGGTGGTGGCGTTTGCCAATGGCGGCGGTGACATGATCACCGCCATCAAGCAGGCCAATGAGTTCGGTCTGACCAAGAGCCAGACCATGGCCGCGTTGCTGGTCACTATCGCGGATGTGCACAGCATGCAGCTTCAGGCCGCGCAGGGGCTGAAATTCGTCACGGCGTTCGAGTGGAATCGCAACGAAGAAACCCGGGCCTGGTCGCAGCGTTTCTTTGAAAGGCAGCACAGCATGCCGACCATGGCGCAGGCCAGCGCCTATTCGGCCGTCCACCACTACCTCGCCGCCATCGCGGCCGCCGGCACCGATGAAGCCAAGGCGGTGATGGCGAAGATGCGCGAAATCCCGGTCAACGATTTCTTCGCCCATGACGGCCATCTGCGCGAAGACGGCCGGCTGGTGCACGACATGTATTTCGCCCAGGTGAAGTCGCCGGCGGAGTCCAAGGGGCCGTGGGACTACGACAAGATCCTCGCCACGATCCCCGGCGATCAGGCGTTTCGTCCGCTGGCGGAAGGCGGCTGCCCACTGGTCGCGCATTGATTGGTTCTTGACGTCCGCGCGCCAGAGCGGGCGATAGTGAAGAGACCGCGAGATACGGCCTCATCCTGAGGAGCATCGCGTAGCGATGCGTCTCGAAGGATGGCCTCGCGGCACATGGTTCGAGACGGCGCTTTGCGCCTCCTCACCATGAGGCCTCGCTTTATCGCACCCGCGCCGGCTCGATCAATTCCCGCCGCGAGCCCGACAGGCGCTTGTGCATATGGACCATGAACGCCATGCCGAACAGCGGCGTCGCCAGGTTGACGATCGGGATCGACACGAACGCCGCGATCACCAGACCCGCGATAAAGATGATCCCGGCGTTATCCTTGCGCATCGCCTTGGCTTCGGCGGGCGAACGAAACCGCATCGCGGCGAGTTCGAAATATTCGCGGCCCATCAGCCACGCGGTGGCGACGAAGAACGCGATGAAACCCGCGCCGGCAAAGAACACGAACGGCAGCGCGATCAGATAGACCAGGATCGTCAGCAGCGCGGTCTTGATGCCCTCGGCGATGGCGACGCCGAGCGGCAGCGCCACGCCGGGCTGCTCCGCCGGATAATGTTCCGCTTCGACGATGATCGGCGACATCATCGACGAACACGCTCGCCACCAGCGAGGTGATCGCCGGCATCAGGAATACCGCGCCGAACACCACGCCGAAGCCGGCGGCGATCGACAGGATCCAGGCCAGCACGTTCAGCGGGGTGTGGAAGCCCGGCCCCAGCATCGCCTCGGCCCAGCCCTCGCCATAGGTGGCGAACCAGCTCAATAGCCGCTGCAGGCCGATCGCCAGCACCACGATCAGCACCAATGCCAGCCCGATCGATCGCCACAGGATCGCGCGCATCGGCGGCGACAGGATTTGGGATAGCGCCTTGACGGCGGCGTCCAGCATGGTGGTCGGGCCCCGTGAAATGACAGTCGCAGAGGTAGAGATGCCCGCCGGGTTAGGCAAGAGCAGGGGCAGGGACAGCTTGGCGCGTCTTGACGCGCTTTGAGGGCTGTCCGCGGCCCTGCCGCGCATTAGCGTTATGCAGCGGTGAATGGACCGTTCCCGAGATATTATTTTCCAGATCGCGTCCGAAAGCCTAATCTGGGGTCATTCATGGAACCGACGGCGACGGGAGACGAAATGACCGCAACGGGATTGCCATTGGAAGGCGTGCGGGTCGTCGAGATGACCCACATGGTGATGGGCCCGACCTGCGGCATGATCCTGGCGCAGCTCGGCGCCGAGATCATCAAGGTCGAGCCGCCGGTGGGCGACAAGACCCGCAGCCTCGGCGGCATGGGCACCTCGTTCTTTCCGCTGTTCAACCGCGGCAAGCGCAGCGTGGTGCTCGATTTCGAAAAGTCCGAAGACCGCGACACCATGCACCGGCTGCTGGCCGGCGCCGATGTGTTCCTGGAAAATTTTCGCGATGGCCAATTGGAGAAGCAGGGGCTCGGCGCCGAGGAACTGCGGCAGAAATATCCGCATCTGATCATTGCCGGTCACAAGGGCTTTCTGTCCGGCCCCTACGAGCATCGCCCGGCGCTCGATGAAGTGGTGCAGATGATGTCGGGCCTCGCCGCGATGACCGGAACCCAGGCCAAGCCGCAGCGGGTCGGCTCATCGGCGAACGACATCATGGGCGGCATGTTCGGCGTGATCTCGATTCTGGCCGCGCTGTACCAGCGCCGTGGCGGCAACGCCGGCGCCGGCGGCGCGGACATTCGCATCGGCCTGTTCGAGAACTGCCTGTTCCTGGTCGCCCAGCACATGGTCGAATATGAGATGACCGGCAACAAGCCGCGCTCGATGCCGGAGCGCGAACATGCCTGGCCGATCTACGACATTTTCGACACCGCGGGCGGCGAGCGGATTTTCATCGGCGTCGTCACCGAAGGCCACTGGCAGAGTTTTTGCCGCGAATTCGGCATGAAGGATTTCGCCGACGATCCGACCCTGACCAACACCACCGAGCGCATCATGGCGCGCGCCCGGATTCTTCCGCGCGTCGCCGAGGAAATCAAGCGCTGGGACGTCAAGGAACTCTCGGCCAAGCTCGACCGGCTCAACATCTGCTTCTCGCCGATCAATCGCCCTGAGGATCTGCTGACCGATCCGCATGTGCTGCGTCCCGGCGGCCTCGTCAACAATGTCAACGCCAACGGCAAGCCGTTCCGTGTTCCGGCGCTGCCGGTGCAGTGGAACGGCAGCAATCTCGGCGAAGGGCTCAAGGTGCCGGTGCTCGGCGCCGACACCGAGGCGGTCCGCGCCGAACTCGATCAACAACCGAAAAACAAGATAGCAGGGAGGTCGGCATGACCAGGATTCAGGATATTTATCCGAGTGACCGCGTGGTGTTGCGCGAGGTCGGGCTGCGCGACGGCCTGCAACTGGTGAAGAAGTTTCCTTCGACCGAGGCCAAGCTGCGCTGGGTGCGCGATGAATACGGCGCCGGCGTGCGGCATTTCGAGGTCGGCTCGTTCCTGCCCGCCAAGACCTTTCCGCAATTCGTCGATGTGCGCGATGTTGTGAAGACCGTGGCGTCATTGCCGGGCGCGCATGGCATTGCGCTGACCTTGAACGAGCGCGGCGCCAACGAAGCGCTGGCCTCCGGCGTGGCGGAAATCGCCACCGTGGTTTCCGCCACCGAAGAGCACAGCCAGGCCAACGCCAACCGCTCGCGCGATTCCGCCGTCGCCAACGTCAAGCGGCTGTGCGAACTGCGCGACGCCAGCGCGCACAAACCGATCGTCAACGCGGCGATCTCGATGGCGCTGGGCTGCTCGATCGTCGGACCGGTCGATCCGAAGGAAGTGCTTCGCCTCGCGGAAAAACTCTATGAGGTCGGCGTCGACATGGTCGTGGTCGCCGATACCGTCGGCTATGCCGGTCCCAAACAGGTCGGCGAGTTGACCAAGGCGGTGGTCAAGATTGCGGGGTCAAAGCCGGTCTGCGTGCATCTGCATGACACGCGCGGCATGGGCATTGCGAACGCTGCCGCCGCGCTCGATGCCGGCGCGCGCGTGCTCGACGGCTCGCTCGGCGGCCTCGGCGGCTGCCCGTTCGCGCCCGGCGCGACCGGCAATGTGGTGTTCGAGGATCTCGCGTTCCTGTGCGAGAGCAAGGGATTTGCCACCGGCATCGATATCGATCGGTTGGTCGAGGTGCGCTCGATCCTGCGCTCCGAAATGCCGGGCGAACAACTCTACGGCGGCCTCGCCCGCGCCGGAATGCCGGCCGGCAGATCCGCCGTCGCGGCGTGATGGCACCGTCATCCAGAGGTGCGCGCCAACTTTGGCGCGCCTCGAAGGATGGTGCGCAGCGCGGTGCTTGTGGCCATCCTTCGAGTCGCGGCCAAGTGGCCGCTCCTCACGATGAGGTCATTGCCGGTGCAAGCCTGGCGAATCTCGGGACAGCTTCCGATACAACAAAGGCCTCATGGTGAGGAGGCGCGAAGCGCCGTCTCGAACCATGGCTTCGTCGTATGCTTTTCTAAAGGACCGGTGTTCAGCCTACGCTGCGCGACCTTCCATCGCTACTTCCGCAACCGGAAGCGGCGCTTCTTCGTCAAGCGCTTCAGGAACAAGTGGCGGCGAGAGTGTTTCTGGAAACACCCCGAATTCGCCGGCTACCTCCCGGAGCGGCTTCTGCTTGTCGGCCCAGTGCAGGGCGGTGTAGTCGAAGCCGTGCACGATGGTGGGTTTGACGATTTCGAAATAGGGCGAGATGTCGAAATCGCGCGGCATGTAGAGCGAGGAATTGCGGATATGCAGGATTTCGCGGCGGGCCTTGCTTGCTGGCGGCGCGGGTGATCTTGGGCAGGATCGGATAGCGCACGGCGTCGAACGCCTGCGCGATCAGTGCCGAGCAGATGATCTTGGTGGGATCGCCGGAGCCGAACGCGATCATGCGCCGCCGCCAGCGCTGCGGTACCGGCAGCGGAATCAGATAGCGCATCAGGTCGACGATGTTCTTGGTGTCGTAGCCGAAGCCGATCCGGTTGATGGCGTAGCGGCACACCGTGTTGCGGTCCTCGAAGGACAGTCCGACCGGACGGCACAGCCGGGTGTGATAGGGAAAATATTTCGACAGCGGCGCCGAGGTGACGCCTTCGCCGATATTGGCCTCGATCAGGACATGCGGTTCGCCGTCGGGCTCGATGGCGCCGTCGATCGGGCCGACATACAGCGCGGCATGCGACCAGGTCGACTGCGTCAGATATTTGATGATGCCGGAAACCCGGTTGTTGCCTTCGACCAGCAGCACGTCGCCCTGATCGATGACGCCGCGCAGATGTTCCGGATCGCTTGGCGTGAACGGCTCATAGCCCGGCACTTCCTTTTGCAGGTAGCCCGCGATCCACTTGGCCGACGGTATCGAGCACGATGCCCATGACTTCCCCCCGAGCGGCCTTTTGCGGCCGCTTTTTCCCTTTCTCTAGCATGGTCGGGAGCCGTTGCCATTTGGTTCATGCCCGCACCGATCAATCATGTTTGATTCACCATGGCGGTTGCCGCTGGCGTCGCGATGCGGCAAGTTCGCCGTGGTCCGGGATCGCGAATTCTGCCGCCGCCGGGGCAGCTTTGGCGGATTCCCGGGGATGCCGGAAGACTATGATTCGAATGGAATTTTCGATCGGCAGGGCGGCAGGCAGAATTGCCGGCCGCGCCACGCCTGTTCTGGAATCATCGCGTCCCGTGCCGCGCTCGTTGCGAGAATTTTGGAAACCATGACATGACAATCACGCGCCGCGAGTTCCTGTCGGCGTCCGCGGGCTTTGCGACGGTGCCGCTGCTCGGCGTCCGCGCCGGTGCCGCGCCGTTGCCGCGCGAGGCCGACATTGTCGTGATCGGCGCCGGCGCCGCCGGCATTGCTGCGGCGCGGCGAATTCAGGCCGCGAACCGCAAGGTGATCGTGGTCGAGGCCTCCGGCCAGGTCGGCGGCCGCTGCCTCACCGACGCGACCAGCTTCGAGATGCCGTTCGATCGCGGCGCGCGCTGGCTGCACAATCCCGACACCAACCCGATGATCAAGCTGGCGCGCACCGTCGGGCTCGACGTCTCGCCGGCGGTACTCGGCCAGAAAATCCGCATCGGCCGCCGCAATGCGCGGGCCGGCGAGACCGAGGAATTTCTTGCCGCGTTGGTGCGCGCCAACCGCGCCATCGACGATGCCTCGCATGGCAAGATCGACGTATCCTGCGCGTCGGCGCTGCCGAAGGATCTCGGCGATTGGGCCGGCACGGCCGAGTTCGTGCTCGGCGCCAGCGCGACCGGCAAGGACACCAGGGACGTCTCCGCGATCGACAAGGCGCACGGCAGCGACCGCAATGCCGTGATCGCCTGCCGCCAGGGTCTCGGCACCCTGATGAGCAAGCTCGGCGGCGAGCTGCCGCTGGCGCTGTCGACGCCGGCCAATCAGATCACCTGGGGCGGCCGCGACGTCACGGTGGATACGCCGGCCGGCAAGATCGCGGCGCGCGCCGCCATCATCACGGTGTCGAGCAATGTGCTGGCCGCGGGCAATATCAAGTTCACGCCGGAACTGCCGAAGCGGCAGCTCGACGCGGCGTCGAAACTGAGCCTCGGCAGCTACGACCGGATCGCGCTGCAAGTGCCGGGCAATCCGCTCGGGTTGGGCCGCGACGACTATCGTCATCGAGCAGAGCAACTCGACCCGGACCGCTTTGCTGTTCGCCAATGTCGGCGGGTCGTCGCTGTGCCTGATCGATGTCGCCGGCTCGTTCGGCCGCGATCTGTCGGCGCAGGGCGAAGCGGCGATGGCGGCGTTCGCGACCGAGTGGCTGACGAAACTGTTCGGCAGCGACGCGGCGGCCGGGATCAAGAAGACCAGCGCGACGCGCTGGAACGCGGCGCCGTTCGTGCTCGGCGCGATGTCGTCGGCGGTGCCCGGGCGGCCAGCCGTCGCGCAAAATCCTGACCGAGCCGATCGGCAGCCTGTTTCTGGCCGGCGAAGCCACCCACGAAACCCTGTGGGGCACGGTCGACGGCGCCTGGGAAAGCGGCGAGCGCGCCGCCGACGCCGCGCTGCAGAAAATCGGTCCGGCGCCTACCGCTTCCCCGGTGCAGGCCCGCGCTCCGGCCGCCAAACCGCACCGCCGCACGCGACAGACCCGCACCGCGACGCCGTATTCGCCGATCAATTGAGCGGATCAGCGCAGCACGCCGTCCAGCGCGGGCAGGCCGATGATCGCGGCGGCAGCGATCAGGGCGTAGCAGATCGCGCGGAACAGGGTCTCGCTGGCGCGGCCGAACAGTTGCGAGCCGAACCAGACGCCGATGCGCATAGACCGGACCGACCAGCAGCGCGAGCCGGATCGAATCCGACGTGACCAGTCCGGCGGCGAGATAGCTGACGAGCGAGAAAAAATCCGAAGCGCCGAAGAACAGCAGGATGTTGGCGCGCGCGATGACCGAGGCGATCGGCCGGCCGAGCCAATAGCCGACGATCGGCGGGCCGCCGGTCTGCGCCAGGCCGCTGCAGAAGCCGGCCAGGCCGCCGATGCCGACCGACAGCGCCGGATAGTCCTTGCCGCGATAGCGCCAGCCCGACAGCAGCAACAGCAACAGCGCACCAACAAAGCAGGAAATGATCCAGCGCGTGGTCACCGGATCGAACTGGCTCAGGCACCAGGTGCCGAAGGGAACGCCGACCAATGCGCCGAGCGCCATTACCGCGGTGGCCTTGCGGTCGGCCTGCTGCCAGGCGTTCGGCAGCAGCGGCGCCGCGGCGATGAAATCGATCACCAGCAGCAGCGCGGCGACCAGTCGCGGGGCGGCCACGCTGCTGCGCCAGCGGCATGAAGATCATCGCCGAGCCGAAGCCGGAAAATCCGCGCGCGATACCCGAGATGAGGGCGATCGCGCAAATCGCGAGCGCCGACGTTGAGGCTGACATCGGCCGGGATGAGCGCGGAGAGGCTCATCTCCGCCACGTCGGCAGGGACGCGGAGGTCCGTGCAGCGTCCGACATCATGCCCGCAGCGTGCCGCCGGTCTTCTTGGTCACCTCGGCGACGATCTTGGCGCCGACCGCGTCGATCTCCTGATCGGTCAGGGTTTTCTCGCGCGGCTGGATCGTCACGGCGATCGCGATCGACTTCTTGCCGTCGTCGATGCCCTTGCCCTCATAGACGTCGAACACGGTGACGCCGGTGATCAGCTTCTTGTCGACGCCCTGCGCGGCGCGGACGATGTCGCCGGCCTTGACGCTGCGATCGACGATGAAGGCGAAATCGCGCGACACCGGCTGGAACGCCGACAGTTCCAGCACCGGCTTGGCGCGGGTCGGCTTCTGCTTGGCCTCGGGAATGCGATCGAGGATCACCTCGAACGCGATCAGCGGGCCGTCGGCGTCGAGCGCTTCCAGCGCGCGCGGATGCAGCTCGCCGAAATGGCCGAGGATATTTTGCGGGCCGATCTGGATGGTGCCGGAGCGTCCCGGATGCAGCCAGTTCGGGCCACCCGGCACGATCTGCAACGCCTGCATCGGCGCGCCGGCCGCCGCCAGCACCGCGAACGCATCGGCCTTGGCGTCGAACGCGTCGGCACCGGCCGAGCCGGACCAGTGCCGCCCCGTGCCCTTGTTCGACGCAAAGCCGTGGCGAATGCCCGCGGCGGCGATGAGCTGATCCGCCGGCTTGTCGCCCTTGAAGATCTGTCCGACCTCGAACAGCGCCACATCGGAAAAGCCGCGATCGTTGTTGGCCTGCGCGGCGGCGATCAGGCCCGGCAGCAGGCTCGGCCGCATGTCCGACAGGTCGGCCGCGATCGGATTGGCCAGCGCCAGTTCCGGCTGGCCGCCGCCGAACAATTCGGCCGCCGGCTTGGCGATGAACGACCAGGTCACGGCCTCGACCATGCCGCGCGCCGCCAGCGCGCGCTTGGCGCGGCGGGTGCGCAACTGGATCGCGGTCAGGATCGGCTTGCGTGGCGCGTCGCCGCGCTCGAACGGCGTCATCGGCACTTTATCGACGCCGACGATGCGCACGATCTCCTCGACGATGTCGGCCTTGCCGTGCACGTCGCTGCGCCACGAGGGGACGGCGACCTTCACGACAGCGCCGCTGCCGGCGACCATGAAGCCGAGATGGCCGAGGATGCGTTTCACTTCCGGAAACGGCACTTCGATGCCGGCGAGGCGCTTCACCTCGGACAGCGGGAAATCGATGATGCGATCGTCGCCATAGGCGATTGCCGACGACGACGTTCTCCGATGGCGTGCCGCCGCACAGCTCCATCACCAGCCTGGTCGCGAGCTCGAGCCCCGGCAGCATGAAAGCCGGATCGACGCCGCGCTCGAACCGATAGCGCGCATCCGAATTGATGCCGAGCTTGCGGCCGGACTGGGCGATGTTGATCTCGTTCCACAGCGCCGATTCGATCAGCACGTCGGTGGTGTTCTCGTCGCAGCCCGAAGCCTCGCCGCCCATGATGCCGGCCAGCGATTCGACGCCGTGATCGTCGGCGATCACGCAGACGTTCGGGTCGAGCGTATAGGTGCGGCCGTCGAGCGCCAGCAGCGTCTCGCCGTCGCGTGCGCGGCGCACCGTGAGATTGCCCTTGACCTTGCTGGCGTCGAACACATGCAGCGGCCGGGCGCGGTCGTAGGTCATGAAGTTGGTGATATCGACCAGCGCGTTGATCGGGCGCAGGCCGATCGAGGTCAGGCGCTGCTGCAGCCATTCCGGCGACGGGCCGTTCTTGACGCCGCGCACCAGCCGCAGCGCGAAGCCCGGGCACAGCGTCGCGTCCTCGACCGTGACTTTGCACCGGGCAGGGGAATTCGCCCTTGATCTGCTTGATCGCCGGGATCCTTGAACTTGCCCATGTCGGCGGCGGACAAGATCGCGCGCGATGCCGTGCACGCCGGTGCAATCCTGCCGGTTCGGCGTCAGGTTGATCTCGATCACGGGATCGCCGAGCCCGGCCCATTGCGCGTAGCCGGCGCCGATGGGCGCATCGGCCGGCAATTCCATGATGCCGTCGTGGTCTTCGGAAATCTGCAGCTCGGCCGCCGAGCACAGCATGCCGCGGCTCTCGACGCCGCGGATGGTGCCGATGCCGAGCGTGATGTTCTTGCCGGGAATGAAGGTGCCGGGCGGCGAGAACACGCTGACCAGCCCCGCGCGCGCATTCGGCGCGCCGCACACCACCTGCACCGGCGCGGCACCGTTACCGGTATCGACCATGCACACCCGCAGGCGGTCGGCGTTGGGATGCTGCTCGGCCGAGATCACGCGCGCGATCGAGAACGCCGACAGCGCCTTGGCCTTGTCCTCGATGTGCTCGACCTCGAGCCCGATCATGGTGAGCTTGTCGGCCAGCTTTTCCAGCGGCTCGTCGGTGTCGAGATGTTCCTTCAGCCAGGAGAGGGTGAACTTCACGAACTCAATCCTCCCGCCAGGGTCGGGACTTCGAGCGGCTTGAAGCCGTAATGCGAGAGCCAGCGCACGTCGCTATCGAACAATTGCCGCAGGTCCGACATGCCGTATTTCAGCATCGCGATGCGGTCGATGCCCATGCCCCAGGCAAAGCCCTGATAGACATCGGGATCGATGCCGCAGGCGCGCAGCACGTTGGGATGCACCATGCCGCAGCCGAGAATCTCCAGCCAATCCTCGCCTTCGCCGAACCGGATCTCGCCCTTGTCGCGCCGGCACTGGATATCGACCTCCAGCGACGGCTCGGTGAACGGGAAGAACGACGGCCGGAAGCGCATGTTGATGTGGTCGACCTCGAAGAACGCCTTGCAGAACTCGTGCAGGATCCATTTGAGGTGGCCGAGATGCGAGCCCTTGTCGATCACGAGGCCTTCGACCTGGTGAAACTGCGGCGTGTGGGTGGCGTCGGAGTCGATGCGGTAGGTGCGGCCCGGGCAGATGATGCGGATCGGCGGCTTCTGGGTCAGCATGGTCCGCACCTGCACCGGCGAGGTGTGGGTGCGCAACAGCATGCGCGAGCCGTCGTCCTTCGGATTGAAGAAGAACGTGTCGTGCATCTCCCGCGCCGGATGGCCTTCGGGGAAATTCAGCTTGGTGAAGTTGTAGTCGTCGGTCTCGATGTCGGGACCTTCGGCGACCGCAAAGCCCATGTCGGCGAAGATGGTGGTCAGTTCATCCATCACCTGGCTGAGCGGGTGGATGCGGCCCTGCTCGGCGGGCGCCTCGCGCAGCGGCAGCGTGACGTCGATGGTTTCCGATGCGAGCCTTGTGCATCGAGCGCGGCCGATTTCAGTATTCGTCTTTGGGCGCGGTCAGCGCCTGCGTGACGCTTATCCTTGGCAAGAGTTGATCGCCGCGCCCTGCGTCTTGCGTTCGTCCGGCGACATCTTGCCGAGCGTCGACAGCAGCGCCGAGACTCGAGCCTTTCTTGCCGAGCGCCGCGACCGCGCACCGCTTCAAGCGCGGCTCTCGTCAGCCGGCGGCGGCGATGCTCGGCAAGATGAATCTGGGATTCGAGTTGAGCGAGGTCGGTCATGGCAATCCCTTTAACTAGGATGCTGAAGCCGGTGCTCCTAGTCCGTCATGACGACCGGCGGAGCGAATCTTCGGCATCGCGTCCCGGGCATCCACGTCTTCAGCATTCGCGAGCAGCGAAGACGTGGATAGCCGGGACAAGATTGTGCGATGACGCGCTTCGCCCTTTTGCGCCGGCCATGACGACCAGAACAGCGGACCCGAAGACGCAGCGATCGGAAGCTTACGCCGCGAGCGCGGCCTTGGCCTTTTCGGCGATCGCCTGGAACGCCGCCGGTTCGGCGATGGCGAGATCCGACAGCACCTTGCGGTCGACGGTGATGCCGGACTTGGCCAGACCGTTGATGAAGACGCTGTAGGTCATGCCGAGCGGACGCACCGCGGCGTTGATGCGCTGGATCCAGAGCGCGCGGAAGGTCCGCTTCTTGCGCTTGCGATCGCGGAACGCATATTGGCCGGCCTTGTCGACGGCGGCCTTGGCGGCGCGGATGGTGTTCTTGCGGCGGCCGTAGAAACCCTTGGCGGCCTTGTAGACTTTCTTGTGCTTGGCGTGAGAGGTCACACCGCGTTTGACGCGAGACATGACTGGTCTCCTTTACATGATCAATGAGGTGACGGATCGCCGCGCGGACGCGGCTCGGCTCAAGTGGAAACGCGACCGCAATCAGGCGTTCGGCAAGAAATACTTCTTGATGTTGTCGCCGTCGGTCTTGAACAGCACGCGCGTGCCGCGAAGCTGACGAATCTGCTTCTTGGTTCGCTTGATCATGCCGTGGCGTTTGCCGGCGTGGGCGGACATCACTTTGCCGGTGCCAGTCACCTTGAAGCGCTTTTTAGCGCCCGACTTCGTCTTCAGCTTGGGCATTTGGCTCTCCTATGCCGCAACACGAAACCGCCCGTGAAGGCGTTCGGCCGGCTAAAATGCTCGTTAGAGCGTTGAAAGTGCTAGGATATTTCCGAAATGAAATAGCCCCGCACGGGCATCGACACGGCAGCCCTTGATCAGCCGGGCGATGAGGGGGCGCTTATGGCAGAGAGATGGCCATTTGGCAACTCCACAGCAGGGTGCAAGGTCGCCCAGCGGCACTGGCCGGGACGACCCCATAACCCCATGAAGTGACCCTATGAAATGGGTCCCTGCGGATTGCGACCTGAACTCGGAAAACGCAAAAAGGCCGCGCTCAGCGCGGCGCCAGAACCATGACGACCTGACGTCCCTCGAAACGGGCGTCCTGTTCGACCTTGGCGAACTCGGCGACGTCGGCCTTGACCTTGTCGAGCAGCTTGGTGCCGATTTCCTGGTGGGCCATTTCGCGGCCGCGGTAGCGCAAGGTGATCTTGACCTTGTCGCCTTCCTCGAAGAAGCGCTGCATCGCCCGCATCTTCACGTCGTAATCGTGATCGTCGATCATCGGCCGCAGCTTGATCTCCTTGATCTCGACGACCTTCTGCTTCTTGCGGGCTTCCGCGGCTTTCTTCTGCGCGGAATATTTGAACTTCCCGTAGTCCATGATCTTGCAGACGGGAGGGCTGGTATTCGGCGAAATCTCGACGAGGTCCATGCCGGCTTCGGCAGCCATCTTGATGGCGGCCACGGTCTCGACGGTGCCGTGGTTGACGCCGGTCTGATCGATCAGCTGGATCTGTGCGTTGCGGATTTCATCGTTGGTGCGCGGCCCGTCTTTAGCTGCGGCGGGCGGGGCTCTGTTGGGACGGCGAATGGGTAACTCTCCAAAGTTGTGAACGAAGATCGTATTTTGAAGGAATAAGGCTCAGCGGGCAAGCAAACTTGCGCCTGGATGCGCGAAAAACCGTCAAATGCGAGGCATTTCTGTCACGCCGGACAACGCGGACCCGTGCGAAATGTTCAGAGCAGCCCACATAGAGCGCAAGAACAGCTTCCGCAAGCGTCGAGCGTGTGCCGCGGCCGGTATTCCGGCGTCGTTGACGGCCAGGGCGAGGTCCAGCAAACAACGCTCGGACGGCGCCCGCATGGAAAGAAATGAAGGATTCATGACCCAGCCACCGACTGCCCGATCAGGAACCGGTCTTCATCGAGGTCGGCCAGGCGACGGCGCTCGCCGCATCGCGGTACGCGCCGCGCGCGGGCAACAACCCCGGGCTGTTCTGGCTCGGCGGCTTCAATTCGGACATGACGGGCAGCAAGGCGGTCGCGCTGGACGCGTGGGCCGCCGAGAATTACCGCGCCTGCGTCCGGTTCGATTATTCCGGCCATGGCGAATCCGGCGGCGCCTTTGTCGACGGCACCATCGGGCGCTGGCTCGAGGAAAGCCTCGCGGTGTTCGATCGCTTCTGCAGCGGCCCGCAGGTGGTGATCGGCTCGTCGATGGGCGGCTGGATGGCGCTGTTGCTGGCGCGCGCCATTGCCAGACGCAAGGCAAACCCGGCGACGCTGGCCGGGCTGGTGCTGATCGCGCCGGCGCCCGATTTTACCGAAGCGCTGATGTGGAAGGGCTTTTCACCCGAGATTCGTCAGGAGATCGAAACCAAGGGCGTGTGGCTGCGGCCGTCGGCCTATGGCGATCCCTATCCGATCACCCGCGCGCTGATCGAGGAGGGCCGCAACCATCTGTTGCTCGGCAGCGCCATCGAGGTCGGCTGCCCGGTGCGCATCCTGCAGGGCGCGCAGGATCCTGACGTGCCCTGGCAGCACGCCTTCGCGCTGGCGCACCGGCTGCCGGTCGACGACGTGGTGCTGACCATGATCCAGGACGGCGACCACCGCCTGTCGCGCCCGCAGGACATCGCGCGCATCATCGCCGCGGTGGCGGAGATCGGGTAAACCTGTGACGCATGGTTCGAGACGGCGCTTCGCGCCTCCTCACCATGAGGCAGTGCGACATCCGGCCTTATCCTGAGGAGCTTGCGAAGCAAGCGTCTCGAAGGATGGACTACGAACAAGGGAGCAGCCTCCATGAACCCATCGACCATGCTGCGCGCGTTTTGCGACGCGGTCGAACAACGCAAGGGCGCTGCGTTCGCGGCGTTGTTTACCGAGGACGGCATCTATCACGATGTGTTCTACGGCGCCTTCGAAGGCCGCGAGAAAATCGCCGAGATGATCGATGACTGGTTCTACCGGACGGCGGACGATTTTCGCTGGGACATGCATGCGCCGGTCAGCGACGGCGAGACGCTTTATGCGCGCTACACGTTCAGCTATCGCTCGACATTGCCGGAGGCCAACGGCGCCCGCGCGATGTTCGAGGGCGTCGCGATCATGAAGCTGCGCGACGGCAAGATCGCGGAATATCACGAGGTCGCCAACACCGCGCCTGGCTTCGTCGACATGAATTTCGCGCCCGAGCGCATCGCCAAGATCGCCGCCAAGCAGGGCGCGGCGCTGAAGGCGCGGCCCGAGATGAAGCGGCATCTTAAGTAACGTCATTCCCGGGGCATCGCGCGGCGATGAACGCGAAATCGCGCGCAGCACATCTCTGGATTCCGGGTTCGCGCTTCGCGCGCCCGGAATGACCGGACAGTCCTACGGCGGCGGCGGTTTCACCATCGGCTTGCGCTGAGCCAGTGCGGCGACCGACGCGGTGCCGATCGGGCCCTGCTCGTCGTAAAGATAGCATTCGCCGATCGCGATGCCGTCGGAGGCCTGGTGGTTCATCACCTCGAACCCGATCCATTCGGTCACCGGCAGCCGGTGCAGATACATGCGTGAGGTCGGTGTTGATGTAACCGAGCCCATGGTCGCCGGCATTGGCGAACGGGCTGGCGAAATCCGCCGCCACCGCGACCCGCACGAACGGCGTCAGCGGCACGCCTTCGACCAGGTCGCGGACCTCGCCCATCCACAGCCGCCGCGGGCCGATGGTGCCCATCGCGCCGGTGATCGGCCGGGTGGTCCATTTGCCGTTCATGCCGAGCCGTGGATCGGTCGGCGCGGGGATCGTTCGAGGGCGCGGGCGCGTCCCAGTTCGGCGTGGTCCAGACCGTGCCCGGCGCGTTTTCCGTCCGGCGCAATAATTGGCAGGTGGCGCGCGCCATGCTGACGCCCCCGGAAATGAATTCGGCCTCGATCAGCTTGAGGCGCAATCCGTCGCGGAGAACCCGCGACTTGATTTCGATCGGTGCAAAGCTGGGCAGCCGGAACATGTCGACCGTGAACCGCGCCGGTACGAAATCCTCGGAGCTGTGGCGCTGTTCGATGACGAAGGCGAGCAGCCCGATGATAACCCGGCCGTGCAGCGACTTCGGGTCCCAGGGGCCGTTCGAGGCCTGGGTCGGCAGATAGGCGTCGTTGACGCGGTCGTGGGTGAAGAAAGGTTGATTTGTCATGGTGTTCGACCATGACGGAATTTCCCGCGTCTGTCATCGCCAGCGACGGTAGCGAATTAGACGTGCCGCCATTCCGCACGGACGGTCTCGTCGGGCTCGGCGCCGGACCGGGCGGCAGCCAGGGTGTCGAATGCCATTCGCGGCATCAATTGCGAAAGCGCCCAGGCTGCCGCACCGCGAACCAGCGGGCTCTCGTCATCGAGCAGGCGTTCCGCTTCGATCGCCAAACTGTCGTCATCGGCGTTGCCGATCGCGATCAGCACGTTGCGGATGAAGCGATCGCGGCCGATGCGTTTGACCGGCGACTTCGTGAACAGCGCGCGAAAGGCGGCGTCGTCGAGGCGGGCCAGTTCGCCGAGCGGTGGCGCGCGCAACGGTTCGCGCGCGGCGAGCTTCGTCTCCCGGCCTTGCTGGGCGAACTTGTTCCAGGGGCACGCGGCGAGGCAGTCGTCGCAGCCATAGATGCGGTTGCCGATCGCCTTGCGGAATTCGCGCGGGATCGGACCTTTGTTTTCGATCGTCAGGTAAGAAATGCAGCGCCGTGCATCGAGTTTGTAAGGCGCCGGAAAGGCCGCGGTCGGGCAGATATCGAGGCAGGCCTGGCACGAGCCGCAATGGTCGGTCTCGGCGCCATCGTGCGGCAGGTCGGCGGCGGTGAAGATCGCGCCGAGAAACAGCCAGGAGCCGAATTCGCGCGACACCAGATTGGTATGCTTGCCCTGCCAGCCCAGTCCGGCGGCCTGCGCCAGCGGCTTCTCCATCACCGCGGCGGTGTCGACGAACACTTTCACCTCGGCGCCCGAGGCCGCGACCAGCCAGCGCGCCAGCGCCTTCAGCCGTTTCTTGATGACGTCGTGATAGTCGTCGCCCTGCGCATAGACCGAGATCGCGCCGCGGGTGCGCTGCTGCAGGATATCGAGCGGATTTTGTTCGGGTCCGTAATTGACGCCGAGCATGATCACGGAGCGCACGCCGGGCCACAGCATGCGCGGATCCATCCGGCGCTCCGGCCGCGCGGCGAGCCAGTCCATGTCGCCATGGGCGCCGGAATCGAGAAAGGCGCTGAAAATGTGGCGCGGCCTCGCGCGATCGAGGCTGGATCGGTGATCGCCGATGCAATCGAAGCCGAGCGCACGCGCCTCGTGGGCGAGCGCGTCTTTGAGCGACGCGGTCATGGCTCGAAAGTAAAAATGAGAGCGGCGGCTGCGTCTTCACCTCTCCCATAGGGAGAGGTCGGCACGCGAAGCGTGACGGGTGAGGGGTTTTGACCCAACGAGGAGGCGTACTCCCTCTGCCCACAGGGCAGGAAGCGCGCAGTGCCTGGTGCGGCAACAACAGTGGTCAGAAATCCAGGTCCACATAGGTGCGCGACGCCGGCACGCCGGCCAGCCATTCGCTCAGCAGCGGACGGAACGACGGGCGGGATTTCACCCGCGCGTACCACGCCTTTGCCGCGTCGTCCTCGATCCATGGCACGTCGCCCAGATAGTCGATCGCCGAAAGATGCGCCGCGGCGGCGAGGTCCGCATAGGTCAGCTGGTCGCCGGCGAGGTAATTCCGGGTCTGCGCCAGCCAGCCGATATAGGCCAGATGATAGCGCACATTGGCCTTGGCGGCGCGGATCACTTCCGCCGCCGGCGCGCCGCCGCCATTGTCCTCGCTCATGAAGCGCTTGTAGATCCGCTCGGTGACCAGCGGATTGGAGGCTTCCTCGAAGAATTTCTCGTTGAACCACGCCATCAGCCGGCGCACCTCGATACGCTCCGCCATCGTCGTCGGCAGCAGCCGGCGGTCGTCCATGTCGGCGCCATGGGTCTCGTCGAGATATTCGGCGATCAAGCCGGCGCCGGGAACCGGCGGCGCCGCGTCATCGATCAATACCGGCGTGGTGGCGGCGGGATTGATCGCCAAAAAGCCCTCGCGCCGTTCCCAGACCCGCTCTTCGGCCAGCTTCAGATCAAACCCGTATTCGCCGAGAGCCAGGCGGATAAAGCGTGAGTGCGGGCAGAATGGATGGTGAAACAGCGTGAACATGAGCCCTTGATAAATTCATTGTGCTTAAGAAACTCTCACCGCCGAAGGCGGCGTGTGTGACGCAAGCCACGCAGCCAAACTACCTAAGCGTCACGATGGGGCAAGGCAGGTTTGGGCGTTTTTTGCGATTGCGGCGGCAGGGGGAATAAGCGAGAAGAGCCCGGCCTTTTTGACCTATCATTACGGACCAAAATCATGATGTCTGACACGTTGAGGGCGGTAATACTCGGCATTATCGAGGGCGTCACGGAATTCCTTCCGGTATCCTCGACGGGACATTTGCTACTCGCGCAGCGCTTCTTCGGTCTTGGTGACGGCGATTTCTGGAACAGCTTTGCGGTGCTGATTCAACTCGGCGCGATCCTGGCGATTGTCGTGATCTATTTCGCCAAATTGTGGCAGGTCGCGCTCGGCATGTTCAGCAACCCCGACGACCGCAGGTTTGTCATCGGCGTACTGGTGGCGTTCCTGCCTGCAGTGGTTATCGGCCTGATTGCCGGCAAATACATCAAGGAATTCCTGTTCAATCCGTGGGTGATCTGCTTTTCGCTGATCGTCGGCGGCGCGATCCTGTTGTGGGTCGACCAATACGACCACAATCCGCATGAGCACGACGCCACCAAATTTCCGCTGCCGATGTATCTCACCGATCGGGTTCGCGCAGTGCCTGGCGATGATCCCCGGGGTGTCGCGCTCCGGGGCCAGCATCGTGGCGGCGATGTTGCTCGGCGCCGACAAGCGTGCGGCGGCGGAGTTTTCGTTCTTCCTGGCGATCCCGACCATGATCGGCGCCTTCGTCTATGATTTCTACAAAAACCGCGGCCAGATGGACACCGGACATATCGGCATCGTCGCGATCGGCTTCGTGGTTTCGTTCATCACCGCTTTGATCGTGGTGAAGACGTTCCTGGGCTACGTCACCCGCCACGGCTTCACGGTGTTCGCCTGGTGGCGCGTGATCGTCGGCACGCTGGGCCTGATCGCGCTGGCGATGGGGCGGTAAGGACGACCCTCATGGTGAGGAGGCGCGTCAGCGCCGTCTCGAACCATGGCCCACGTGTCGCCCATCCTTCGAGACGCGCGCATGATGCGCGCTCCTCAGGATGAGGATCCCGTGCGGGGAGGCCTACGCGACCTTCTGGAACTGCCCGGCGGCGCGGAAACGCCAGAGGTACTGCGGAACGACGGCTTCCATCGAATCCGGCGTGATGCCGAGCCCTTCCAGCGTCAGGCCGGCCGATTTCGCGGCGTCCGATACCACGTTGTCGGACTGCAGCAGCGTCACCTGATCCGGGGTCAATTTCATCGCGCCGGGCGCGAATTGCAGAAAGCGCGACTGCAGCCGCGCCATTCCGAACGGCAGTGACACCAGCATGCGATTCCGGTCGGTGGTATCGAGGATGATCTGCATGATTTCGCGCATGGTCAGCACTTCGGGGCCGCCGAGTTCGTAGGTCGCGCCGGCTTTCGCCTTGCCGTCGACGGCGTCCGCCACCGCGGTCGCGACATCGCCGACATACACCGGCTGCATTTGGGTCAGGCCGCCGCCGATCAGCGGCAGCGCCGGCGAGATCCGGGCCAGCGCGGCGAACCGGTTGGTGAATTGGTCCTCGGGGCCGAACACCACTGACGGCCGCAGGATGGTGGCCGCGGGGATCGCCGCCCGGACCGCCGCTTCGCCGGCCGCCTTGGCGCGGGCGTAGCCCGAAGCTGAATTGGCGTCGGCGCCGATCGCCGAGACATGCACCATCCGGGCGCCGGCCGCGCTGGCGGCCTGGGCCACGGTCTCGGCGCCCTTGCCCTGAACCGCGTCAAAGGTTTGGGCGCCGCCCTCGGCCAGGATTCCGACCAGGTTGATGGCGATGTGGGACTCCCGCATCGCGGCCGTCACCGAGGCCGGATAGCGCAAATTGGCCTGAACCGCGTGGATCTGTCCCACCTTGCCGAGCGGCTGCAGATGTCCGGCGAGCTCCGGCCGGCGCACGGCGACCCTGATCCGGTAATCGCGCCGGGCCAGCGCGCGGACCACGTTTCGCCCCAGAAAGCCTGATCCGCCGAAAACCGTGACCAGAGTGTCCTGATTCGATGCCATATGGGTGTCCTGCCAGCCAAAGTCGGGAGATTTCAAAGCTGTTTAGCGCTTTCGCGCCGCGCCGTCATGTCCCGACCCCAGCATATTTGGCGTGCGCTTCGACTATTTGACAAGCGTGCGACCGACCAATACTAAGCGCCCCGGGCCCAGGTGGCGGAATTGGTAGACGCGCTGGCTTCAGGTGCCAGTGGCTTAACGGCCGTGAAGGTTCGAGTCCTTTCCTGGGCACCATCCCCTTGGTGCCGAATACGGCGTACGGGCCCACAGACTGTCCTGAAGTGACTGTCTGCCGACGCCGATTACGGCCCGACTGGGCCGTCGCGGTGATTGCCTCCCGGCCTCACCACCTCCTTGCCCCCAGCGCTACGCGACACAGACCCCCGGTACCGCGACCGTTTTGAAGAGATGGGGGGATGCGACGGCGGATGACGGATAGGCCGCGATTTTCGATCTGAACTCGGGTTGCGTGAACGCAGCCCGAAAGTGCGCGGTCGTCTCCCAGACGGCATAGTTCAGATAGGTCGGGCTGTCGCCGATCGCGCGGTGCAGCTGTGTGGAAATAAAGCCCGGCTGCCGCTTCATGAAGGCCGCGTCGTCCTGCCAGACCTGGAGGAATTTTTGCTCGTCGGCCTGGTCGAGGGTGAACAGATTCACGAGTACGACAGGGCTGACGTCGATGCCGAGCTGACGGTCGATCGGAAAGGCGGGGTCCAGTGGGCGTAGCGGGGACATGAAGGCCTCCATAGCTGGTTGCATGATGTCAACGTGGTACGATGGCAACTAGTTATTTGACATCATGGTGTCAATAGGAGTTTATGGTGACATATGACGAAATCGAAAAGAACGCCTGCCGGCGACGCCCTGAGCGGCCTCATGCTTGATCTGTTTCGGTTGAATAGCCTGATGCTGACCGCGGGAGACCGGTTGGTGTCCCAACTGGGACTGACCAGCGCCCGTTGGCAGGTGCTCGGCGCGGTCGTGCAGGCGGACCGCCCGCAGCCGGTTGCCTGGATTGCCCGCGATCTAGGCGCCAATCGTCAGAACGTGCAGCGGATCGTCAACGATTTGCACGCGGAAGGCCTTATTGCCTTCGAGGCAAATCCGCATCACCGAAGAGCGCAACTCGTTGTCCTGACAGACAAGGGACGGCGCGCTTTCGACGCCGCCATGGCGTTGCAGGCGCCGTGGGTCAACGGCCTGTCCGCAAATCTTGCGGTCAAGGACCTGCAAACGGTTCACCGCGTCGTCGCGGCACTACGGAAGAAACTCGAGAGCAGCGATGAGCCTGACGAACGCGCATAGGGGGCGGGCGGGCACGTGGACTCACACCACCGGTTTGCCGTCCCGCTGTGTCACCGACTTCTGTACGAAATACATCAGCGTCAGCGAAATCAGCGAGGTCAGCACCACGACGTAGCCGAGCCAGTCGTAGTGCAGCAGTGTGCCGTCGGGATTCTGCGCGATGATGGCGGCGGCGAGCACCGAGCCGATGCCGCCGGACAATTGCTGCAGCGAGGCGCTGACCGCGCTGAACGAGCCGCGCTGGCTGGCTTCGGGGATTGCCGAGATCAGCGCCTGCGACGGAATCATGCGCGAGAAGATGCCGAGGAACATCAGCACATTGACCGTGATCGTGATCACGAGCCCGACATGGCCGAGATGGGTGTAGATCAGCACCATCAGGATCGACATGAAGCTGCCGAACATGAACACCGGAAATTTTCCGAAGGTGTCGCTGGCCCGTCCCACCAAAGGCCCGGTGAAAATGCTGAACAGGCCGGAGACCAGATAGATCGTCGGCAGATGCACGATGTCGATGCCGATGTTGTTGACCGTGTAGGCGCTGCTGAACGGCATCAGCATGAAGCCGCCGGTGGCGAGGAACGCCGTCACCATGAACGCCAGCGTGTAGCGCGGCTGTCCGACCGTCGAGATCAGATGCCGGAACGCGGACTTGTCCTGCTTCAATTTGAGATGGCCGTTGACCGGCCGCATCAGCAGCAGCACGCAGGTCATGCCGAGGACCGACAGCACGATCAGCGCGCCGAACGAAACGTGCCAGTTCCAGTGGTTGGAGAAGAACAGCCCGGCGGGAATGCCGAGCACCTGGCTCGCCGCGAACGCGGTCTGCACGAAGCCCATCACGCGACCGCGTAGTTTCAGTTCGAACAGGTCGGTGATGATGGCGAGAACGATCGAGCCCATCACGCCGCCGAACAGGCCGCTGACGATGCGGCCGATCACCAGCACATGAAAATTCGGCGCCAGCGCGCATAACGCGGTGCCGAGCGTGAAGCCGACATAGAAGAACAGCAGCAGCCGCTTGCGATCGAAGCGGTCGGCAAAGCCGGCGGCGAGAATGCCGGAAATGCCGGCGCTGAACGCGTAGGCCGAGACCGCGACGCCGAATTGCGTCGCGGTGATGCCGAGCGATGGCATGATGATCGCGCCGAGCGGCGACATGATCATGAAGTCGAGAATGATCGTGAACTGGACGAATGCCAGCAACGCGACCAGCGTGGACTGGTATCGTGTAAATCCGCTGGCAGCTTCCTGCGGCGCGTCGATCGGCGCGGCGATGGATTGTTCGGTCATGTCACTCGTTCGAAAAAGAGAACAGGCATAGCCTGCGACGGCGAATGCCGCGCTTGCCGGCCAAAGCTGGGGTTGATCGAGCCCGATTACCACGGCAGTGATGTCAGGCGATAGCCTGCATTGCGACGTTAAAGACCGCAAAGCCGGCAACAGTCTGTCCGCACGCAACAAGCAAATCGCGAAATCGTGATGCGTCAGCGCGATGGATGATTGTGCAGCAGCAGGTTCAACGCCTGCTCGGCGCGCTGCATCGGCTCCAGGCTGCGATAGGTGCGTGCCAATAGCAGCGCGCCTTCAAGCAGGCTGAGCACGCAGGTCGCGGTGGGCGCAGCTTCCGCGGCCTTCATGCCGAAGCGCTCCAGTCCAAGCCTGATTTCGTTTTCCCATTTCTGGAACGCGCCGCGCGTCGCCGCGCCCAGCACCTCGGATTGCGCGGCGGTTTCCAGCGCCGTGGTCGCGATCGGGCAGCCTTCCCTGAAACCGGACTGCTCCAGATCGGATGCCATGCCGCGCGCGACCCGGGTTAGGAACGTCAATGCGGTTTCGGAAGTTTCTGCGGCCCGAGCGATTGCCTGCCGTACCGCCTCGCCGGCCAGGGTCAGCGCGGTCTCGCCGATTTCCTCCTTGCCGCCCGGAAAATGGAAATACAGCGACCCGCGCGGCGAGCCGCCGGCGGCCAGCACATCGTGCAGGGCGGTGCCGTGATAGCCCTGCTGACGAAACAGCTTTGCCGCCGCTTCCAGCGTTTTGCCTTTTGAATCAGTAGTTTTGGGCATGCCCAAAAATATCAATTGCCAATCGGTATGTCGACCGTCATAGTATGTAGGTTGACATACATAGTAGCCGGCTGCGCCGGTCTTTCGTCTTCCGGTGAGATCGCGGCGCCGCCGATCCCCGCCAACCCATCAGGACCCCACGATGACCCTACTCACCGAAGATCAGGCCCGCGCCGCGATCACGCCCTGGTACAGCCTGTTCAACCTCGCCACCCGCGGCGACGTCAAAGCGATCCAGGAGCAGATCCTCACCGAAGACTACGAATCCTGCGCCGGCTATCTTCCGGGTGAGTGCTGGGGCCGCGACACCTCGATCAAGGTCGTATCGAATTTCGCCAACACGATCCCGGACATGAAATTCGACATCAAGGAAATGCTGGTGGCCGGCGACCGCGTGATCGTGCGCGGCGAAGTGTCCGGCACGCCCGCCGGCGATTTGTTCGGCGTGCCGCACTCCGGCAAGAGCTTTCGCATCATGGCGGTCGATATCCAGACCATCCGCGACGGCAAGATCTGCAAGACGTTCCATATGGAAAACTGGCTCAGCGCGATCGGGCAACTCCGTGCGAAGTAGGCGCCCCCTCAGCGAATGGCGAAAAGCGACGTTCAGGGTCGCATTTCCTGGGACAAGCTCCGCCCCTCCGGCTCGCGTCTTTCAGATTTGGGCGTTACTGTCCGGCGTCGAATCGACCCTGGATATTGAGGCTCCATTTCATGACCGTCCGCCTGCACCGTGGCGACCTGCCTGATCTCACGCGCTACACCAACTCCGTGGCGATCGATACCGAGACCATGGGGCTGCATCCGCATCGCGACCGGCTCTGCGTGGTGCAGATGTCGAACGGCGACGGCAGCGCCGATGTCGTGCAGATCCCGAAGGGCCACAGCGACGCGCCGAATCTGAAGAAGCTGCTGGCCGATCCCAAGATCACCAAGATCTTTCACTTCGCCCGGTTCGATCTCGCCGCGCTCTACAATGCCCTCGGCGTGATGCCGCAGCCGGTCTATTGCACCAAGATCGCTTCGAGGCTGTGCCGCACCTACACCGATCGCCACGGCTTGAAGGATCTGGTGCGCGAGGTGCTCAACGTCGATCTGTCGAAACAGCAGCAATCCAGCGACTGGGGCTCGGATGCGCTGAGCGAAGCCCAATTGGCCTATGCGGCGTCCGATGTGCTGCATCTGCATGCCTTGCGCGAGCGGCTCAATGTCATGCTGGCGCGGGAAGGCCGGACGGAACTGGCGCAAAGCTGCTTCGATTTCCTGCCGACCCGGGCCAAACTCGACCTCGAAGGTTGGGACACCGAGGACATTTTCGCCCATTCGTGACGCGGTCGGACGGCTGCTTTAGCCGGCTACCGCCCCGTTTCGGACATACTCATGGCAAGAGTGCCTGACACGGTCGTCTGTGAGGGGACCGGCAGGCGGCCTTTCGGCAGTTTGGCCCAATGGCCAGTCCCGGGTAAAAAATGAAGCCATGGTCGGCCGGAGGGGAAGGCCTGATCTTTAACGCCGGCGCACCTATATTCCGGCCGATCAAGCGTCAGCGGCGCCACGCGCTTCGGAGCAGCGGTGAACACGGTTCAAGTCCCAGCCTATCAAGCCGGAATGGACGCGCGCTTCCGGGTCGCGGCGCGCCACAGCCGGATGGTGCGATTCCTGCGGATCGCGGTGCCGGCCATGGTGTTGCTCTCGCTGGCGAGCATTCTGTTCGTCTCGACGTTCAACAAGTTCCGGATGCTGCTGCCCAACCTGCCGGTCGACATGGACAACCTTGTCGTGTCCGGCACCAAGATCACGATGGAATCGCCGCATTTGTCCGGTTACACCGCGACCGATCGTCGGCCCTATGAAGTCTGGGCCAAGACCGCCACGCAGGACGTCACCGATCCCGACCGTGTCGATCTCAAAACCCTGCGTGCCAAGGTCTTGAACGCCGACCAGTCCACCGTGACGCTGGATGCGCGCGAAGGCCTCATGAACAACAAGGACCAGTCGCTGGATCTGCACCACGATATCTTTCTCCAGACTTCCACCGGTTATGAAGCGCGGCTGGATCAGGCCTTTGTCGACATGGGCAAGGGCACCGTAAGTTCGGACAGCCATGTCGATGTCAAATTGACCAACGGGACCCTGTCGTCCGACCGGCTCAGGATCACCGGCGGCGGCGATGTCATCCGCTTCGAAGGCAACGTGGTGATGCATCTCGAGAACATGAATATGGGTGGTGCGCCGGATGCCGCGGCTGCGCCGGCGGCGCCGGAAACTCCGCCGCCGCCCGCGCCGGCCCGTCCTGCCAAGACGCGCGTTCTGTCCAGCAAATCAGCCAACTCGAAATGAAATTGATGATGAAGTCTTCCTTGCGTAGCGTTTCGACCAGGCGAACCGCCAGCACCGCGGCTGGATTTTGCGTCGCGCTGGCGCTCCTCCTGGCCGGCGATGCCGTGGCGCAGAGCGCCGTGCAGGGTGTGCCCAATGCGATGCAGGGCTTTTCGCAAAACCGCGACCAGCCGATCCAGATCGAGGCCGCCACGCTCGAAATGCGCGACAAGAAAAAGGAAGCGACCTTCTCCGGCAATGTGAAGGTGATCCAGGGCGACACCACCATGACGTCGAAAACCCTGGTGGTGTTCTATGAATCGAGCGGCGGAACTACGGGCGCCACGCCCGCATCCGGCACGACTGCCGCGCCGGCCCCTGCGCCGACCAGTGCCAAGGGTCCCCCGCCCAAGGGTGCGCCGATCCCGGCCGCGACCCCCGGTCCCGGCGGTGCATCGTCGATCAAGCGGCTCGAAGCTCGCGGCAATGTCGTCGTTACCCAGAAAGACCAGGTCGTCACCGGTGAGACGGCCGTGTTCGACACCAAGACCAACCTCGTCACCATGCTTGGCGGCGTGGTCCTGACCCAGGGCAAGAACGTGCTGCGCGGTGACCGCCTGATGGTCGACATGACTACCGGGGTGTCGCGGGTCGAGTCCGACAGCGGCCGCGTGCAGGGCCTGTTTCAATCCTCCGGCCAGGGCGGCGCGGGACCGCTCGGGCTGACGCCGGCGCCCGCGGCGAACTCCGCTCCGGGAAATAAACCGAAATAACATCAAACGCTTGCGTGATATATCGCGGCGCAGCGGTTGAAGCCTGACGTGCAAGCCTGTATCTACCGCAAGCTTGGCGAGGGGCCGGCGCTTCCAGGCGAGGCGTCACGCTGGGCAAGGGACATCCGTTCATCCATGATTCGGACGCGAATCGAATCGCCGCGGGCGTGTCGCGGAATCACCGTGAAGGGCTGAGCAAGCGGCGATGGTGGATATACTCGGCATGTTCCGTCGACGCCCGGCCAAAAGGTCCGGCTTTGCCCGTGCGCGCGACGACATCACCGCGCTCGGCGATTCCTTCGGGGACATGCTGTCGAACCCGGTGCGCGATGCGCCGCCGATCGCCCGCGAAGCCCCGGCGCCGCGCATCGATCCGCCCGCGCCATCGCAGCAGCGGGCGCCCGTCCAGCCGCAGCAGCCGCGGGTCGAGCAGCAGCACCAGCCGCACGCCGAGCCGCGGCAGCCGCGCCCCAGCAGAAAAGCCACGGGCCCGGCCCAGAGCCGGCAAAAGCGGCGGCAGCGCGCCGCGGATGGCGACCAGGGCGGGCTATCTGGCTGTGCATAGTGTGGAAAAGAGTTTCGGCAAGCGCCAGGTGGTGCGCGGCGTCAGCATCTACGTGCGGCGCGGCGAGGCGGTCGGTTTGCTGGGGCCGAACGGCGCCGGCAAGACCACGGTGTTCTACATGATCACCGGCCTGATCCCGGCCGATCGCGGCGCCATCGAACTCGACGGCCACGACGTCACCAAGCTGCCGATGTATCAGCGCGCGCGATTGGGGATCGGCTACCTGCCGCAGGAAGCTTCGATCTTTCGCGGCCTCACGGTGGAGCAGAATATCCGCGCGGTGCTCGAAGTGGTCGAATCCTCCAAGAAGAAGCGCGAGGCCGAACTCGATTCACTGCTCGAGGAGTTTCATATCACGCGACTGCGCAAGACGCCGTCGATCGCATTGTCGGGCGGTGAGCGTCGCCGCGTCGAGATCGCCCGCGCGCTGGCGACGCGGCCCAACTACATGCTGCTCGACGAACCGTTCGCCGGCATCGACCCGATCGCGGTGGGCGATATTCAGGATCTGGTGCGCCATCTTACCAATCGCGGTATCGGCGTGCTCATCACCGACCACAATGTGCGGGAAACGCTCGGGCTGACCGACCGTGCATATATCGTCTATGCCGGTGAGATCTTGACAGAAGGCAGTCCAGAGGAAATCGTTGCCAATCCGGATGTCCGCCGCCTTTACCTTGGCGAAGAATTCCGCCTCTAGCCCTTTTTTACAATCCGTCAAGCCGTGTACAACGGCTGTGGACTAGTTTAAGCAAGAATCGGACCAACTTTAAGGAACGGTTCTTGCTTCCATGGCCCTGACGCAGAGATTAGAGTTCCGACAGTCGCAGTCGCTGGTGATGACGCCGCAGTTGATGCAGGCGATCAAGCTGCTGCAATTGTCCAATCTCGATCTCTCGGCCTTCGTCGAGGAGGAACTGGAGCGCAATCCGCTGCTGGATCGCGCCAATGACGGCACCGAGCCGCCGGTGGCCGGCGAGCCGGTACCGGAGCGGGCTGAACTCTCGGGCGCCGACGAGGCGGCCTATGGCGATGAGCACGGTGGCGATCATTTCGAGCCCGGTCAGGGCGCCTCCGGCGACAATTTCGAACCGGCCCAGGAAGAGTGGCTGAACCACGATCTGGGCAGCCGTACCGAGATCGAGCAGACGCTCGATACCGGCCTCGACAATGTCTTTTCCGAAGAGCCAGCCGAGGCGGCGGCGCGCAATGCGCAGGACGCCGCGCCCACCGCCTACACCGAATGGGGCGGCGGCGCGTCCAATGACGACGAATATAATCTCGAGGCCTTTGTCGCCGCCGAGGTCACGCTTGGCGACCATCTCGCCGAGCAATTGGCAGTGGCGTTCGCAGGCCCGGCGCAGCGCATGATCGGACAATATCTGATCGACCTGGTCGACGATGCCGGCTATCTGCCGCCCGATCTCGGGCAGGCCGCCGAGCGGCTCGGCGCCACGCAGAAGGACGTCGATGCGGTGGTCGCCGTGTTGCAGAAGTTCGACCCGCCGGGTGTCTGCGCGCGCAGCTTGAGCGAATGCCTGGCGATCCAGTTGCGCGAACTCAACCGCTACGACCCGGCGATGCAGGCCTTGGTCGAGCATCTCGATCTCTTGGCCAAGCGCGACATCACCGCCTTGCGAAAACTGTGTGGCGTCGATGACGAGGACATCACCGAGATGATCGGTGAAATCCGCAGGCTCGATCCGAAGCCCGGTTTGAAATTCGGCGCGACGCGGATGCAGACCGTGGTGCCCGACGTCTATGTGCGGCCCGGCCCCGACGGCGGCTGGCATGTCGAACTCAACAGCGACACCTTGCCGCGCGTGCTGGTCAATCAGGTCTATTACACCAAGCTTTCGAAGACGATCCGCAAGGACGGCGACAAATCCTATTTCACCGATTGCCTGCAGAACGCCACCTGGCTGGTGCGTGCACTGGATCAACGCGCCCGCACCATCCTCAAAGTCGCGACCGAGATCGTGCGACAGCAGGATGGTTTCTTTACCCACGGCGTGGCGCATCTGCGACCGCTGAATTTGAAGGCCGTCGCCGACGCTATCCAGATGCATGAATCGACGGTGTCGCGGGTTACCGCCAACAAATACATGGCTACCAATCGCGGTAGTTTTGAATTGAAATATTTCTTCACTGCCTCGATCGCGTCGGCCGATGGTGGCGAAGCGCATTCGGCCGAAGCCGTCCGCCATCACATCAAGCAATTGATCGATGCGGAAGACCCGGCGGCTATCCTGTCCGACGACACGATCGTGGAACGTTTGCGCGCGACCGGCATTGATATCGCCCGCCGCACGGTCGCGAAATATCGCGAAGCGATGCGGATACCCTCCTCGGTGCAGCGTCGCCGCGACAAACAGAGCATGCTTGGCAATGCACTCTCGGCCCCCGCTGCGTCATCCGACCGCTCCCGTGACCCCGCGCCAGCGTGATTGCACGACGGCGAAATCGGGATAGTGTCGGTTCACCCAACGAACCAAGCGAGGCCTGACCATGACCCTTCGGATCTCGGGTAAAAGCATCAGCATCGGCGACGCCCTCCGCGACCGCGTCAGCGAGCGCACCGAAGAAGTCCTGCGCAAATATTTTGACGGCAATTATTCCGGCCACATCACCTTGAGCAAGGACGGCTTCGGCTTCCGCACCGATTGTGCGCTGCATCTGGATTCCGGCATCACGTTGGAAGCCGATTCGAACGCCACCGATGCCTATGCCAGTGCCGACCAGGCGCTGTTGATGATGGAAAAACGCCTGCGCCGTTACAAGAGCCGGCTGAAGGACCGCTCCGCCCGCAAGGCCTATGCGGCGTCCGCCGCGCTGGCCGAGATCGCGGCGCCGACCCTGGATGCGCCGAGCTATGTGATCGAAGCCCCGGCCCATGACAACGAGGAGGATTTCGACGGCTACAATGCCGTCATCATCGCCGAGGCGACGACGTCGCTGAAGCGGCTTTCCGTGAGCGAGGCCGTCATGGAACTGGACTTCACCGGGGCTGCCTGCATGGTATTTCAGCACGGCTCCAGCGGCCGGGTGAATATCATCTACCGGCGGCCGGACGGAAATGTAGGCTGGATCGATCCACCCAGCGTTAATGGTGCGGGATAGGCCCGCCGGGGGGCGCGCCGCTTTGGGCGATCTTCCCCGCCGCCCGTCAGCCACCTTTTAAGGTTAGGGTCAAGGATTGCCGGGGATCGGTCGAAGAATGCCTTTCCGGGAGTTGGCACCGGGCAAACGTTGGAGTAGAAGCCCCCTCGATCGGGACCCGGACATAAAACCGCCTCCCGCTTCATCTTCTTGATGCTGACGCTTTAAACCTATTTCGCAACCTGACGGTCCTTTCACCTCGGAACGCCCCATGACGATTACCGATCTGGTCGCACCCGAGGCGATACTCCCGGCGTTGAAGGTCAACAGCAAGAAGCAGGCGCTGCAGGAATTGGCGGCGCGTGCCTCGGCGCTGACCGGGCAGAACGAACGCACTGTTTTTGAAGTTCTGCTGCAGCGCGAGAAGCTGGGAACCACAGCCGTGGGTTATGGCGTGGCTATTCCCGCACGGCAAACTGCCCAAGCTCGAAAAATTGTTCGGCTTTTTCGCCCGCCTGGAACGTCCGATCGATTTCGAGGCAATGGACGGCCAGCCGGTCGATCTGATTTTTCTGCTGCTGGCGCCGGAAGGCGCGGGCGCCGATCATTTGAAGGCGCTGGCACGTATCGCGCGCCTGCTGCGCGATATGGATGTCGCCAAGAAGCTGCGCGCCTCGCGCGACGCCCAGGCGATCTATTCGGTGCTGGCGCTGCCGCCGGCGACCGCGGCCTGAGCTGGAAGATCAATCTCCACGACTGCGATGTGCTTCCGCCGGAGGGCGGTATCGTCTCAGCCCTGATCGCCAACCGCGCGAACTTCGCGAGGCTGCCGTTTCCCGTTGAGGTATCGCAGGCAAGCGTCATCGAAATTCGGCCAGTTCTGTTGCGCGCAGGGCGATTCGATCGATTTGGTTGCGATCCGATCCGGGTTCGCGATTGGTGCGGTCTGCTCGGGCGGCGGGGCTGGCACCGGCATCGCAATCAGGGCGGCAACGATCGCCGCGAACAACACGGTGGCAAAACTCAAATTCATTCGTCCGGGCTTTCCCTGTGCGTGCTGGAAATGCCCGAACCGATAGCGCGATCGTTGTGCTTCGCAACGAAACTCGATGATTAAGCTGAAACGTCAAGCTTAACGTGTCGGCTTGCTGTCACGCGGGCTTCGATCCGCGTTCGTAAGCGTGCGGGACAAATAGCGCACGGTCTTGGCGCCGCCGTGAATGCTGGCGGTGCCGACCGCGACGAAGCCCAGGGCGGCATGAAATGCATCGGACTCCGGATTGGGCGGATCGAGATTGACTTCGCAGCAAACCCGGTCGTGTCCGGCGGCGAGCGCGTGCTCGAACAGGTCGCGATACAGCGTCCGCGCGCATCCGCGGCCGCGCGCCGACGCGGCGACCACGACCCGGTCGACATAGGCGAACCGCGGATAGCGACCTCGGAACCAGAGATAATTCGGGCTGTCGTAGCGGGCGTTCTGGTCGAATGCCAGCATGAAGGCGTCGAGGTCACCGATGCGCCGCGCGAGAAATGCCTCGCCCACCAGATATTCAAGGCGCGCCGGCTCAAGCCACGACAGCGCCTGCGCATGATCGTTGTTGAGCGCCAATAGTTTTGGGCCCAACGGCTCGGCTTGCGAGATTTCGGCTGCGGTGACCGAATGCAGCGCGTGATCGTTCATGTGATCTCCCGGCGCTCTGATCGAACGCCGGGATCATACACCAGGAGTCAGTCCTCGACGACCCGCACCGCGCCGCGCGCGGCACTTGTGGTCAGCGCTGCATAGGCTTTCAGCGCGGTCGACACCTTGCGGTCGCGTTTGGCCGGCTTCCATGCCTTGGCGCCGAGCGCTTCCATGGCGGCGCGGCGGCGCGAGAGCTCCGCGTCGTCCACGGCGAGGCGGATCGAGCGATTGGGAATGTCGAGTTCGATGATGTCGCCATCCTGCACCAGACCGATCAAGCCGCCTTCGGCAGCTTCCGGCGAGATGTGGCCGATCGACAGACCCGACGAGCCACCGGAAAACCGGCCGTCGGTGATCAGCGCGCAGCTTTTGCCGAGGCCTTTCGATTTCAGATAGCTGGTCGGGTACAGCATTTCCTGCATGCCCGGGCCGCCCTTCGGGCCTTCATAAACCACCACGACTACATCGCCGGGTTTGACCTTGTTGCCGAGGATGCCGGCGACCGCCGCGTCCTGGCTTTGATACACCCGCGCGGGGCCGGAGAATTTCAGGATGCTTTCGTCAACGCCGGCGGTTTTGACGATGCAGCCGTCGAGCGCCAGATTGCCGGAGAGCACCGCAAGGCCGCCGTCTTTTGAAAACGCATGGGCGACGTCACGGATTGCGCCCTTGGCGCGATCGGTGTCGAGTTCGTCGTAGCGCTCTTTCTGGCTGAACGCGGTTTGCGTCGGTATCCCCCCGGGCGCCGCGCGATAGAAGTTGCCGACCTTCTCGTTCGAGGTCTGCTTGATGTCGTAAGATGCCAGCGCGGAGGCCAGCGTCTCGCTGTGGACCATGGGAAGACCGGTAGTCAGAAGGCCGCCGCGGGCAAGCTCGCCGAGGATCGCCATCACGCCGCCGGCGCGATGGACGTCCTCGAGATGCACGTCGGCGACGCTCGGCGCCACCTTGCACAGCACCGGCACCTTGCGCGACAGCCGGTCGATGTCGGCCATCGTGAACGGCACCTCGCCCTCATGGGCTGCGGCCAGCAGATGCAGCACGGTGTTGGTCGACCCGCCCATCGCGATGTCGAGCGTCATGGCGTTCTCGAACGCCTTGAAGTTTGCGATCTCTCGCGGCAACGCGCGCTTGTCGTCCTTTTCGTAATAACGCCGCGCCAGGTCGACGATCAGGTGCCCGGCCTTGACGAACAGGTCGCGACGGTCGGCGTGAGTTGCAACGATCGAGCCGTTGCCGGGCAGCGCCAGGCCGAGCGCTTCGGTCAGGCAGTTCATGGAATTGGCGGTGAACATGCCGGAGCAGGAGCCGCAGGTCGGGCAGGCCGAGCGCTCGATCACCTCGACATCGGCCTCGCTGACCGACGTATCGGCGGCGGCGACCATGGCGTCGATCAGATCGACCGACCGCGTCTTGCCCTTGATCGTGACCTTGCCGGCCTCCATCGGGCCGCCGGAAACGAATACGGTCGGGATGTTGAGGCGCATCGTGGCCATCAGCATGCCCGGGGTGATCTTGTCGCAGTTCGAGATGCACACCATGGCGTCGGCGCAATGCGCGTTGACCATGTATTCGACGCTGTCGGCGATCAATTCGCGCGAGGGCAGGCTGTAGAGCATGCCGTCATGGCCCATCGCGATGCCGTCATCGACCGCGATGGTGTTGAATTCCTTGGCGACGCCGCCGGCGAGTTCGATCTCGCGCGCGACCAATTGCCCGAGGTGCTGCAGATGGACATGGCCGGGCACGAACTGGGTGAACGAATTGACCACCGCGATGATCGGCTTGCCGAAGTCCTCGTTCTTCATGCCGGTCGCTCGCCACAGGCCGCGGGCGCCGGCCATGTTGCGGCCATGGGTGGTCGTGCGTGAGCGATAGGCGGGCATGAAAGTCCTCTCTTCCACTTGCTTGGGGTGAGCCGTCTCTGGGCGTTGCGGGATACTAAAAAACCCGCCGGAGGCGGGCCTTCGACACTCACCATTTGCGGCGCGGTTTATCGCCAGCGCGTCACCGGGTCAAACACGCTGGAAACATTCCAGACACGCGCTGGCGCTCGGCCATTGCATGTCGACAAGCTTTACGCATATACTGAACCAAATGGTTCAGTATATGCAAGCTCACCTCGATACCTCGTTCGCCGCGCTCTCGGACGCCACCCGGCGCGGCGTGCTGGAGCAGCTCGGGCGTGCGGATGCTTCGATCACGGAGCTCGCCGAGAAGTTCCACATGACCCTCACGGGCATGAAAAAACATGTCGGCGTGCTGGAGCAGGCTGGGCTCGTGACCACGCAGAAGGTCGGACGGGTGCGAACCTGCAAGCTCGGCGTCAGCGGACTCGGAGACGAGGCGGCATGGATCGAGAGCTACCGGCAGCTCTGGGCCACGCGCTTCGATGCGTTGGACAGGGTTGTCGAGGAATTGAAACGGAAGGAGCAGATCAATGGACGGAAAAAAGAATGAGCCCACCGCCATGAAGAACAACACGAAGGTGGAACGTAAGTCCGATCGGGAGCTGGTGATCACGCGAACCTTCGATGCGCCGGCGCGCTTCGTGTTCGAGGCGTGGACCACGCCCGAGCTGCTCAAGCGATGGTGGGCTCCGAAGTCGAGCGGCATGACGCTGCTGTCCTGCGAAGCCGACGTTCGTACCGGGGGCAACTACCGCTTCGAATTCGGCCACGGCGACGCAAAGCGCATGGCGTTCTTCGGCAAGTATGTCGAGGTGATACCGAATGCCCGCCTGGTCTGGACCAACGAGGAAAGTGAAGCCGGCTCCGTCACCACGCTGACTTTCGACGAAAAAGACGGACAAACACTGCTGACCCTGCGCGAACTCTATCCTTCGAAGGAAGCGCTCGACGGCGCCATCGCCGGGATGGAAGGCGGAATGTCCGAGACGTTCGCGCAGCTGGACGAGCTTCTCGCAACCCTGGCGCCGAAAAGCTGATTCGAGCGTCGTCCGAAACAACTGCCTGAAACAACGCGGGCGCCTGTCCCAAGACAGGCGCCCGTTGCGTGGTCGCGATCGCTTCCGCGACAGCGGCCGGAAGCCGCCATCAGCCGCGATGGCAATCGTTGCGTCAGTGAACGCTGACGGCCTGAAGCTCGTTGCTCCATGCATTCGCGATCGCCGCTTCGCGGCTATCGGTCAGCATGATCGGCGTGCCGTCGGCGGCATGGAGCGCAAAAAGCTTAAGTCCGGGCGCGATCTGCGGCGCCTCCGGAAAAAGATCCGGCACATCCTCGGAGCGGACCTGCTTGACGTAGGCGATATGGCCTTCGCCGAGATGGGCCAGCGCCTCGGTGGTAACGCTTTCGGGTTCGAAGGTAACACTTAGTTCACTCATGGTCTCGACTCCTCTGTCAGACTAAGCGGTCGAGTCCGCTCCTCGTTCCATTATTCGTGTTCATTGATAGCAATTGTCTTAATGACCCTTTCCGGCTCGGGCCGGGCCAGGTCGATCGACAACAGTCCGTTCTTCAGATCCGCGCCCAGCACCAGCATCCCCTCCGCCAGCACGAAGGTGCGCTGGAAGTGGCGCGCGGCGATGCCGCGATGGATGTACTGCCGGGCCTTGTCGTCCTGCTGGCGGCCCCGGATGACGAGCTGATTTTCCTCAGTCGTTACATCGAGTTGCTCGCGGGTAAATCCCGCAACCGCCAGCGTGATGCGCAGCCGCTCGGGCTGCCCATTGGCGCGGTCGCAACGTTCGATGTTGTAGGGAGGATAACCGTCGGCACCCTTGACGACACGGTCGAGCGCACGCTCGATCTCGTCGAACCCAAGCAGGAACGGACTGGATAACGAAGGAACACGAGACATTACAAAGCCCTCTCGAAGCGACTTTGAGGGGCCCTTGCGGCACCCCATTTTTGGCCGTTCGGCGGATTTGCCGTCCGGTCATGGACGAATATGGGCACGTTTCGCAGACGTTCAAGCGCCTCTGGAACCACGACAAAACCGAAGAATCTCGATTCCGGGCAGCAAATAGCCTGACCGGTCCAGCTTACGGGATGGTTAACGCCGGATTGCGGAACATCCGCTTAAAGCTCGATCCGCTGGCGGCCGTCGGCACTGAACAGATGCAGCTTTTGCCGTGGCGCGACCGCCTCGGATCCGCGCGCCGATGTCAGGCGCGACGGCCCCGGGAATCCGCACGATGACCTCGCCGGGCGGCAATTCGCCGGGATTGGCGGCAACGGCCTGGGCCTCGCGCTGCCGGGTACCGTAGATATAGGTTTCAGCGCCGACCCGCTCGATCGCCTCCACGGTGAGGTCGAAGGCGATGCCGGAGCCGGGATCGCCCGACATCACGAAATCTTCCGGACGGATTCCGAGAATGCCGCCAGCGCCCGCGGGCACGCCGCCACGACCGTTCATCAGCGCGGCGAGTTCGCCTGCCGTCATCGGCAGCAGATTCATCGGCGGCGCGCCGATGAAGGACGCCACGAAGGTCGTCGCCGGCTTCTGATAGATGTCCAGCGGATTGCCGATCTGCTCGACCTGGCCGCCGTTCATCACGACCAGGATGTCGGCGAGCGTCATCGCCTCGAGCTGGTCGTGGGTGACGTAGATCGAGGTCGTCATCAGGCGGCGCTGCAGTTTGCGGATCTCGACCCGCATCGCGATCCGCAGCTTGGCATCGAGATTGGACAGCGGCTCGTCGAACAGGAACACCTTCGGCTGGCGCACGATGGCGCGGCCCATCGCGACGCGCTGGCGCTGGCCGCCGGACAATTGGCCGCGGCTTGCGGTCGAGCATGGCGCCGAGTTCGAGAATCCGCGCGGCCTCGTTGACGCGCGTCTTGATCTCGGCCTCGGCCATGCCGCGGTTGCGCAGGCCATAGGCCATGTTGTTGTAGACGCTCATATGCGGATAGAGCGCGTAGTTCTGGAACACCATCGCGATGTCGCGCTCGGCCGGCTCGATCTGGTTGACGACGCGGCCGCCGATATCGATCTCGCCGCCGGTGATGGTTTCCAGCCCCGCCACCATGCGCAGCAAGCGTCGACTTGCCGCAGCCGGACGGGCCGACCAGCACGCAGAACTGGCCGTCGCCGACCGCGAAGTCGATGCCCTTGATGGCCTCGAAGCCGCTCGGATAGGTCTTGGTGACGTTGCGCAGCGTGACGCTTGCCATGTCTCACTTTCTCGGTCTCGACCAGGCCCTTGACGAACAGCCGCTGCATCAGCACCACCACCGCGACCGGCGGCAGCATCGCCAGCACCGCGGTCGCCATCGCCACGCTGCCATTCGGTCAGGGCGTCGTGCACGTCGATGATCTTCTTGATGCCGATCACGATGGTCTGCATGTCGTCGCGCGTCGTGATCAGCAGCGGCCAGAGATACTGGTTCCAGCCATAGATGAACTGGATCACGAACAGCGCGGCGATGTTGGTGACCGACAGCGGCAGCAGCGTGTCGAAGAAGAAGCGCATCGGCCCGGCGCCGTCGATCCTCGCGGCCTCGACCAGTTCCTTCGGGACGGTCATGAAGAACTGCCGGAACAGCAAGGTCGCGGTCGCCGACGCGATCAGCGGCAGGATCAGGCCGGAATAGGTATCGAGCATGTGCAGGTCGCTGATGATCTTGTAGGTCGGGAAGATGCGCACCTCGACCGGCAGCATCAGCGTGATGAAGATGGTCCAGAACGCGGTCATCCGGAACGGAAAGCGAAAGAACACGATCGCATAGGCCGAGAGGATCGAGATCGCGATCTTGCCGATGGCGATGCCGAGCGCCATGATCAGGCTGTTGAGCATCATGCTGCCGACCGGCTGCGCGCGTGGTGCGTGCCGCTGCCGGACGACGATCGTATTCCAGTAGGTCTCGAGGCCGTGCGTGCCGGGGTACAGCGGCATCTGGCCGTTGGCGATCACGGCGTTGTCGTGGGTCGAGGCGACGAAGGCGATGTAGACCGGAAACGCGACGATGACGACGCCGATCAGCAGGATCAGATGGGGCAGCAGATGTCCAAAGCGGCGGTGTTCGACCATGGCGTTCAATAATGCACCTTCTTCTCGACATAGCGGAACTGGATCGCGGTCAGCGCGATCACGATCACCATCAGGATCACCGATTGCGCCGCCGAGCCGCCGAGATCGATGCCGACCTTGCCGTCCTGGAACACCTTGTAGACCAGGGTCTCGGTGGCGCCGTTGGGGCCGCCGCCGGTCGCGGTGTCGATGATGCCGAACGTGTTGAAGAAGACATAGATGATGTTGACGATGAGCAGGAAGAACGTGGTCGGCGACAGCAGCGGGAAGACGATGGTCCAGAACCGCCGCATCGGCCGCGCGCCGTCGATCGCGGCGGCCTCGATCACGCTTTTCGGGATCGACTGCAGGCCGGCGAGGAAGAACAGGAAATTGTAGCTGATCTGCTTCCACACCGCGGCGATCACCACCAGGATCATCGCATGGGTGCCGTTGAGCACCGGATTCCAGTCGATGCCGGCGCGCTGCAGCGCGCGCGCGATCATGCCGAGCCCGGGCTGGAACATGAAGATGAACAGCACGCCGGCGACCGCCGGCGCCACCGCATAGGGCACGATCAGGAAGGTGCGGTAGATCTGGACGCCGCGGATGTTGCGGTTCGGCCATCACCGCGAGCAGCAGCGCCGAGCGCCAGCGAGAAAAACGCCACCAGCGCCGAGAACACCAGGGTGACGCCGATCGCGTGGTAATATTCAGGGTCTGCAGCAGGCTGACATAATTCTCGAACCAGACGAATTCGGTCGAGAGCCCGAAGGCGTCCTGCACCAGGAACGATTGCCACAGCGCCTGCGCCGCCGGCCAGTAGAAAAAGATCAGCGAGACCGCAAGCTGCGGCAGGATCAGCAGGCAGGGCAGCAGCTTGCCTGAAAAGATCGCCCGATTTTCCATGGATCCCTCGCTACGCGAGCGGCGAACTGGCAGTGGCGAATGGCGAATAGGCGAGTCATTCGCTATTCGCCATTCGCCTGTTCACTTCGCGCGGTCCGTTCGAACTGCCGCAGCATCGCGTTGCCGCGGCTGACGGCCGTATCGAGCGCTTCCTTGGCGGACTTCTTGCCGGCCAGCGCCGCCTCGATTTCCTCGGCCCAGACGTCGCGCATCTGCACCATGCCGCCGAAGCGCAGGCCGCGCGAATTCTCGGTCGGCTCCTTGTTGGTCAGCTCCTTGAGCGGCGACTTCGAGGATCGGGTTCTTCTCGTAGAAGCCGGATGCCTTGGTCTTCTCGTAGGCCGCCTTGGTGATCGGCAGATAGCCGGACACCTCGTGCAGATAGACCTGGCGGTCGGTGTCCGACAGGAAGGTGAAGAACTTGGCGATGCCCTTGTATTCTTCCGGCGTCTTGCCGCCCATCACCCACAGCGAGGCGCCGCCGATGATCGAGTTCTGCGGCGCGCCCTTGACGTCGGGGTAATACGGCATCGGCACCGCGGTGTAGTCGAACTTGGCGTTGGCCTTGACGTTCGGATAGAACGCCGACGACGTCATGAACATCGCGCATTCGCCCGAGGTGAAGCGGCCTTCGCCGGTGTTGGTCGCGGCCGGAATAGTCGTAGCTCTTGTCCTTTTGCAGCTCGACCAGGTTCTCCAGCATGCTTGGTTTCCAGCGGCGTGTTGAACTCGAGCACGGTGTCGAAGCCGTCGAGGCCGTTGGCCTTGGTGGCGATCGGCACGTTGTGCCAGGCGGAGAACTGTTCGATCAGGCGCCCAGGTGATCCAGGACGTGGAGAAGCCGCAGGTCGGGTTGGTCGGCGCTGCAGCTTCTTGGCGTCGGCGAACACTTCCGGCCAGGTCTTCGGCGGCGTCGTCGATGCCGGCCTTCTTCAGTGCGTCCATGTTGACCCACATCACCATGCGTCGAGGAGTTGAACGGGAACGACAGCATCTCGCCCTTCGAGGTCGAGTAATAGCCGGTGATCGCGGGCAGATAGGCTTTCGGATCGAACGGTCTCGCCGGCCTCCTTCATCAGCTCGGTAGACCGGCTTGATCGCGCCCTTGGCGGCCATCATGGTCGCGGTGCCGACCTCGAACACCTGCATGATGCCCGGCGCGTTGCCGGCGCGGAATGCCGCGATGCCGGCATTGAGCGTGTCGGCGTAGCCGCCCTTGAAGGTCGGCACGATCTTGTAGTCGCGTCTGGGAGGCGTTGAAATCGTTGGCGAGCTTGACCACGACATCGTTGTTGCGGGCCGGTCATCGCGTGCCACCACTGGATCTCGGTCACCGCGTGCGCCGGCGTCGCAAGGGCGAGCGGAACGAGTGCAAGCGCGATCGCAGCCGCGCCGAATTGTCGAAGAGCCATCAAATTCCTCCCGTTGGACCGCCATCTTCGTTGTGGCGCGATAACAGCGCCGGATGACGCGGAAATGACTGTGTAAGTCAGCTAATAGCGCAATGGTACGGGGTAAGTCGCGCGCAAGGAAGCGGCAAAATCCGCACATGCCGCCGTCCCGGTTTCTGGCCGGGACGGCGGATGATCGTTTCAGCGCTTGCGCTCGGCGCCGCAGACAAAACCCTTCGCGACCATGGCGCCGATCTCGTCCTTTGAATAGCCGAACTCGCCCAGCACCTCCGCGGTGTGCTGGCTGAATTTCGGCGGCGTGCGGCGCAGGCTCGGCTTGGTGCGTGCCAACCGGATCGGCGAGGCGACGCCCTTGTACCAATCCTTTTCGATCACGTCGCCACGATGGGCGGTGTGGGCGCTGGTCAGCGCCTGGTCGATCGACTGCACCGGACCGGCGGGCAGGCCCGCGGCCAGCAACCGGTCGCACAGCGGCCCGGCATCCTGATCGGCGAACACGGCGGCGAGCTCGGCCCGCAACGCATCGCGGTTGGCAATGCGGTCCTTGTTGCGCGCAAACCGTGGGTCGGTGCCGAGTTCAGGCTTGCCGATTTCCTTGGCCAGCTTGCGGAAGGTGCCGTCATTGCCGACGCCGATGAAGATGTTGTCGGTGCGGGTCGGGAAGATCGCGTAGGGCACGAGATTGGGATGCTCGTTGCCGGTGAGCTGCGGTGGCTTGCCGTGCATGAAATAGTTCGCGGCATGCGGATGCATCACGGCGAGGCCGGTTTCGTACAGCGTGGTCTCGAGGAATTGCCCGAGGCCCGAGCGTTGCCGCTCCGACAGCGCCATCAGGATGCCGATCGCGGCATAGAGCCCGGTGGTGATGTCGACGACCGGCACGCCGATCCGCATCGGACCGCTCTGCGGCGAGCCGGTGGCCTTGATCATGCCGGTCATGGCCTGGATGATGGCGTCATAGCCAGGATTGCCGCCGCGCGGACCATCGGCGCCGAAGCCCGAAATCCGGCAGTGGATCAGGCGCGGAAATTTTTCCCGCAGCACGGCTTCGCCGATGCCCCATTTGTCCAGCGTGCCGGGCTTGAAGTTCTCGATCAGGACGTCGGCGGTCTCCAGCATCTTCATCAGCACGCCGCGACCGCCCTCGGAGGCGAGATCGAGCCCGATCGAGCGCTTGTTGCGATTGACGCCGACGAAATAGGCCGCGTCCTCGTCATGGAACGGGGGGCCCCAGTCGCGCACCTCGTCGCCGGCCGGCGGCTCGACCTTGATGACGTCGGCGCCGTGGTCGCCGAAGATTTGCGTGCAATAGGGTCCGCCAAGCACGCGGGTGAGATCGATCACGCGCAGTCCGGCCATCGCGCCGGGAGCCATTTCAGTCGTCATGTGCCGTTTCTTGCGAAGTTGCAGGGAGGGTGCCGGGATTATTAAGCATCACAGCCGCTTATGCGCAAATGCCCGGCCGGAATGGGACTTGAGATATTTCTCGAAAGCCAGCGCCTTGTACTTATCGGGGAAGGCGCAATACCAGGTCAGTTTCCAGGGCTTGAATTTGGCGGTGTGGGTGGATTTGCCGGAATTGTGCTCTGGAATTCGCCGCTTCAAATCTGAAGTCGCGCCGATGTACTCCTGGTCGGGAAACTCAATACTGCGAGATGATATAAACGTACCACACCGTGTGCCCCAGCCCACCGTCCAGGGCTGGATCATGAGCAGTCCTATCGCAAGAAACAATCAATGATTGTGTAGCATCAGCCCGTCGTCGCCCTTCGGGCTATGCCGGGCACGCTTCGCCCTTCGGTCTAAGCGCGGCTGCGCCACGCGTAGCCCGAAGGGCGAAGCGTGGTGGAGCCAGGCGGGATCGAACCGCCGACCTCTTGCATGCCATGCAAGCGCTCTCCCAGCTGAGCTATGGCCCCTTAACCAGACCGCGACGCCGTGGGTGACGCGCGGGACGAAACCCTGATCACAGATCAGGGCTGATCTCAAGCCTCAAGTCTCGTCTTCACCACCGACGTCGCCGATGATGTCGGTAACGTCCTCATCGCCTTCTTCCTCGTCGGCGATGAAGGTCGAATCGTCGTCATCATCGTCTTCGATGGTCTCATCGATCTCGATATCGTCTTCCGATTCGGGAACGGCGGCCTTGACCTTGCCGCTGTTCTCTTCGGCATCGGCTTCCTCGAGCGACACCAATTCTTCGGCTTCTGCGGGCTCCGGGGTCGCCTCGGCGGATGCGGCAGCCGATGCGGCGGCCGCACGCGCGGCGGCGTCGGCGCGGGTTCGCGGCGGCGGCACGGGCGCAATCGGCACCACCTCACCGGTATAGGGCGAGATCACCGGAGTTCTTGTTGAGGTCGTAAAATTTCTTGCCTGTCGTCGGGCAAATGCGTTTGGTTCCGAGCTCGGATTTGGCCACGTGTGGAATCCTGGGGATTTTCGAAAAACGGTGCTTCACTTGGCTAGTTGATGCGCTGCTGTCAATAGCTCCCTTACAGGATACCGACAGGTGCGTGACGCGGCCGGGCCCATGTGATACCTGCCAGCCGACCTGCCCGCTGGCGCAGAGGACACAATCTTGACTCATTCCGCTTCCGTCACCGTTGCTCCCACCCCGCTGCAGTCCCGTTCCAGCGGTGCCCTGACCGGTAAAGTCCGCGTTCCCGGCGACAAGTCGATCTCCCACCGCGCGCTGATTCTCGGCGCGCTGGCGGTCGGCGAAACCCGGATTTCGGGCCTTTTGGAGGGCGAGGACGTCCTCAACACCGCCAAATCGATGCGCGCGCTCGGCGCCAAAGTGGAACGAACCGGTGATTTCGCCTGGTCGGTGCATGGCGTCGGCGTCGCGGGCTTCGCGCAACCGGCAAATCCGCTCGATTTCGGCAATTCCGGCACCGGGTGCCGGCTGGTGATGGGGGCGGTGGCCGGTTGTCCGATATCGGCGGTATTCGACGGCGACGCCTCGCTGCGGAGCCGGCCGATGCGCCGGATCCTCGATCCGCTGGAGCTGATGGGCGCCCGGACCGGCGCCAGCATGGACGGCGGCCGGCTGCCGCTGACCCTGATCGGCGCGCGCGATCCGCTGCCGATCCTCTATCGTACCCCGGTCGCCTCGGCGCAGATCAAATCGGCGGTGCTGCTGGCCGGCCTGTCGGCTCCCGGCGTCAGCACCGTGATCGAGGCCGAGGCCAGCCGCGACCATACCGAACTGATGCTGAAGCACTTTGGCGCGCAGATCGTCTCCACGCCGGAAGGCTTGCACGGCCGCAAGATCGCGCTCACCGGCCAGCCCGAGCTGCACGGCGCCGAGGTGGTGGTGCCGGCCGATCCGTCCTCGGCCGCGTTCCCGATCGTGGCCGCGCTGATCGTCGAAGGTTCCGACATCATACTGTCTGACGTCATGACCAATCCGTTGCGCACCGGGCTGTTCACGACCTTGCGCGAGATGGGCGCTTCGATCGAGGAGAGCCACGTCCGCGGCGACGCCGGCGAGCCGATGGCGCAGTTCCGGGTCCGCGCCTCGAAACTGCGCGGCGTCGAGGTGCCGCCGGAGCGCGCGCCGTCGATGATCGACGAATATCTGGTGCTGGCGGTGGCCGCGAGCTTCGCCGAGGGCACCACCATCATGCGCGGCCTCCAGGAACTGCGGGTCAAGGAGAGCGACCGTCTGGAAGCCACCGCGGCAATGCTGCGGGTCAATGGCGTCAAGGTCGAGATTTCAGGCGACGATCTGATCGTCGAAGGCAAAGGCCATGTTCCCGGCGACGGCCTGGTCGCCACCCACATGGACCACCGCATCGCGATGTCGGCGCTGGTGATGGGCTTGGCGTCCGACAAGCCGGTCAAGGTCGACGACACCGCCTTCATCGCCACCAGCTTCCCGGATTTCATCCCGATGATGCGCGCGCTGGGAGCCGAGTTTTCATGATCGTCGCCATCGACGGACCGGCGGCGTCCGGTAAGGGCACGCTCGCCAAGCGGCTGGCGCGCCATTATGGGCTGCGCCACCTCGATACCGGCGTCATCTATCGCGCGGTGGCCAAGGCGATGCTGGATGCCGGCGCCGAGCTGACCGACGAGGCGAGGGCAGCCGCGGTGGCGATGGCGCTCGATCCCGAAACGTTCGGCGATCCCGCCTTGAGGAGCCATGCAGTCGGCAGCGCGGCTTCGGTGGTGTCAGCGCTTCCGAAGGTCCGGCAAGCCCTGGTCGATTTCCAGCGCCAGTTCGCCGCCGAGCCGCCCGGCGCGGTGCTGGACGGCCGGGACATCGGCACGGTGATCTGCCCCGACGCCGATGTGAAGATTTTCGTGGTCGCGGACCCCAAGATCCGCGCCCGCCGCCGCACCCTGGAGGCCGAGGGCCGGGGCGAGGCGGCCGACGAAGCCGTGATCCTGGCCGACATCCTCGCACGCGACGAGCGGGACCAGAACCGGGCCGCGGCGCCTTTAAAAGCAGCAGAAGATGCTTACTTGCTCGATAACTCGCATTTGGATATAGAAGGCGGCGTCCGGGCCGCCATCGACATTATCGAGGCCGTCCGAGCGGGCCGGCAGCCGGTTTGAACCGCTGCCGTCATTGGAGGAAAGCCCGCTCCAGGTTCTTGAAGTCGACAAGCTCGTTTCAGGCTCCGGATCATCAATACGTATCTCACGTGCAGGCATGCTGCCGGCCCGTTCCCGCGATTCCTCGTCGCGGTGAGCGGTCGTTAGGGTTTGCGGAACCCTGACACTTCACGCGCGATACGCCCCTTAACCCGAATGGCCGGCGATACCCGCATCTGGAGAACAAATGGCTTCGACTGCTACTTCGTATAATCCGTCGCGTGACGATTTCGCCGCGATGCTCGACGAGTCCTTCGCGGGCGGCAACCTTCAGGAAAGCTCTGTCATCAAGGGCAAGGTGGTTGCGATTGAAAAGGACATGGCCGTCATCGACGTCGGCCTCAAGACCGAAGGCCGCGTCGCACTGCGCGAATTCGCCGGGCCCGGCCGCGATAGCGAACTCAAGGTCGGTGACGAAGTCGAGGTGTTCCTCGACCGCATCGAAAACGCCCTCGGCGAAGCCGTGCTGTCGCGCGACAAGGCGCGCCGCGAGGAAAGCTGGGGCAAGCTCGAGAAGGCCTTCAACAACAACGAGAAGGTTCACGGCGTCATCTTCAACCAGGTCAAGGGTGGCTTCACCGTCGATCTGGACGGCGCGGTTGCCTTCCTGCCGCGCTCGCAGGTCGACATCCGTCCGATCCGCGACGTCGCGCCGTTGATGAACAACTCGCAGCCGTTCCAGATCCTCAAGATGGATCGCCGCCGCGGCAACATCGTGGTGTCGCGCCGCACGGTCCTGGAAGAGACCCGCGCCGAGCAGCGCCAGGAACTGGTGCAGAACCTCGAAGAGGGTCAGGTGATCGACGGCGTCGTCAAGAACATCACCGATTACGGTGCGTTCGTCGACCTCGGCGGCATCGACGGCCTGCTGCACGTCACCGATATCGCCTGGCGCCGGGTCAATCACCCGACCGAAGTGCTCACCATCGGCCAGACCGTCAAGGTCAAGATCATCAAGATCAACCACGAGACCCACCGCATCTCGCTCGGCATGAAGCAGTTGCTGGACGATCCGTGGCAGGGCATCGAGGCGAAGTACCCGCTCAACGCGCGCTTCACCGGCCGCGTCACCAACATCACCGACTACGGCGCGTTCGTCGAACTGGAGCCGGGCATCGAAGGCCTGATCCACGTCTCGGAAATGTCGTGGACCAAGAAGAACATGCATCCCGGCAAGATCGTTTCGACCTCGCAGGAAGTCGAAGTGCAGGTCCTGGAAGTCGATTCGGTCAAGCGCCGCATCTCGCTCGGTCTCAAGCAGACCATGCGCAATCCCTGGGAAGTGTTCATCGAGAAGTTCCCGGTCGGTTCGACCGTCGAGGGCGAAGTCAAGAACAAGACCGAGTTCGGTCTGTTCCTGGGCCTCGAAGGCGACGTCGACGGCATGGTCCATCTGTCCGATCTCGACTGGAAGCTTCCGGGCGAGCAGGTGATCGACAACTTCAAGAAGGGCGACATGGTCAAGGCCGTGGTGCTCGACGTCGATGTCGAAAAGGAGCGCATCTCGCTCGGCGTCAAGCAGCTCGAAGGCGACCCGTTCGCCGAGCCGGGCGACGTCAAGAAGGGCGCGGTCGTGACTTGCGAAGTGCTCGAAGTCAAGGAAAGCGGCATCGAGGTCAAGATCTCCGGCACCGACTTCACCACCTTCATCAAGCGGTCTGAACTGGCGCGTGAGCGTTCCGATCAGCGCGCCGAGCGTTTCGCCGTCGGCGAAAAGGTCGATGCGCGGGTGATCCAGTTCGACAAGAAGGCCCGCAAGGTGCAGGTCTCGATCAAGGCGCTCGAAGTCGCCGAGGAAAAGGAAGCCATCGCGCAATACGGCTCCTCCGATTCGGGCGCGACCCTGGGCGACATTCTCGGCACCGCGCTCAAGAACCGGACCGACAAGTAAGTCTTGTCATCTCGGACTTCACGCCACATCAGGCCCCGGTTTCGACCGGGGCCTTTTTTGTTTGCTCTTTTGTCATCCCTGCGAACGCAGGGACCACCATTCCAGGCGCCCGCAATTGAGCCGAGTGACGACCACGTCACACTTCAATCTGAGTGTTCTCGGCGCATGGGTCCCGGCGCGCGAGGGACGACGGGGGCGGGCCTGACCTTCAACAGCCGTGTTTGCTTCAAATTGCGCCGCAATTGATGTAATCAGATAACCCGCTGGTCAGGCTGGCAATGCAAAACGCGCCTGACCGCTTCAGGAGAATTTTCGATGTCGTTGGATTCGGATGTGATCGTCGACCGCCGCAGGATTCGCCGCAAGCTGACGTTCTGGCGCGTCGCCGCCGCCGTGGTGGCGATTGCCGCGATCGTGACGGTCGGCATGCTGGTGACGCCGGGCGCGCGCGGTTCGCTCGCCACCTCGGGCTCGATCGCCCGCGTCAATATCGAAGGCTTGATCCGCAGCGACCAGGATCGCGTCGAAGCGCTGGATCGGCTGGCCAAGTCGAGCACCGACGCCGTGATCGTTCATATCAATTCGCCCGGCGGCACCACCGCAGGCTCCGAGCAGCTCTATGATTCGCTGACGCGGCTGAAGGCCAAGAAACCGCTGGTGGTGGTGGTCGAGGGACTGGCGGCGTCGGGCGGTTACATCACCGCGATCGCCGCCGATCACATCATTGCCCAGCAGACGTCGCTGGTCGGTTCGATCGGCGTGCTGTTTCAGTTTCCGAATTTTACCGATCTGTTGAAGACCGTCGGCGTCAAGGTCGAGGAAGTGAAGTCCTCGCCGCTGAAAGCGGCTCCCAATGGTTTCGAGCCGACCAGCCCTGAAGCGCGCGACGCGCTCGATGCGCTGGTCAAGGATTCCTACGCCTGGTTTCGCGGCCTGGTGAAAGAACGGCGCGGCATGGATGACGATCAGCTCAACAAGGTCGCCGACGGCCGGGTATTCACCGGCCATCAGGCGGTCGATCTCAAGCTGATCGATCAGCTCGGCGATGAGCGAACCGCGATTGCGTGGCTGGTGGCTCAGAAAGGCGTCAAAGCCGACCTGCCGGTACGTGATTACAAGCTGACGCCGCGCTTCGGCGATCTGACATTCCTGCGAACGGCGGCCTCGATCACGCTCGACGCGCTTGGTTTTGGTTCGATCGCGCGGCAGATCGAGCAGGCCGGCGATCGATCGCCTCGGCCTCGATGGCATGCTGGCATTATGGCAGCCCGGCGGGGCGAATTGAGCGATCCTGCAGCCAGGTTTCAGCACCGCATCCCGCATTGGCGGGTGTTGTCCCCAACACCCAATCGCGGCATTTGTCACGCGTTTTCGCCGCGCCCAAATTTCATTTAGCGTCTTGACAGTTCAAGGCATTTTCACGGAAATGCTCATCCGAAAGTCTCCGGGTCCCAGTCTCGATGATCAAATCCGAACTCGTCCAGCGTATCGCCGAGCACAACCCGCATCTCTATCAGCGGGATGTGGAGAATATCGTGAATGCGATTCTCGACGAAATCGTCGCGGCGTTGGCGCGCGGCGACCGGGTCGAGTTGCGCGGTTTCGGCGCGTTCTCGGTCAAGCATCGGCCGGCCCGCGCCGGACGCAATCCGCGCACCGGCGCACATGTGCCGGTGGACCAGAAAAGCGTGCCGTTCTTCAAGACCGGCAAGGAAATGCGCGAGCGGTTGAACCGCGACGAAGCTGCCGCGACGGAAGAAGCCAGCGCATAGCGGCGCCCGCCGGGCGCCGGCCTCCGGATCGTCCGGCTTCGGCTTTGACCGCCGCGGTGTCGCGGAATAGATAGCGTAGTCAGTATTTGCGCTCTGCGTCGGCGATCTGCCTCGATCTCGAAGAGATGGTCATGCGAAAATTCTTCTCCACCGTGACCGTGCTGGTGCTGGGCGTGATTTTCGTCATCTTCGCGGTTGCCAACCGTCATCTGGTGACGGTCTCGTTCGATCCGTTCAATTCCACCGATCCGTCGGTCGCGGTGCGGCTGCCGCTGTTCATCGTGATGATCGCGGTGGCGATGCTGGGGGTGCTGGCGGGCGGTATGATGACCTGGTTCCGACAGGGCCGCTGGCGCCGCTCGGCGCGCCTGCACGAAGCCGATGCCCGGCAAATGCGGGCGCAACTGGCCGACCTGCACGCCGCCTCGATGGCCCAGCGCGGCAGCGTTCCGGCCTTTCCCGCGCTGTCGCAGGGGGGCGGATATGGCGCCACCGGGCGAGACAAGCTCGGCGCGACGTTGTAGAACCCGGCCAAACCTGCAGAACCAGGCCAAATCGCCGGTTTGGCCGTCCCGGGTGGACGGCGCGCCGTCCGCCCCTTAACCCGTATTCGAACATGTCGCTGACCGTCAAAATCTGTGGCCTGTCCACACCCGAGACATTGGATGTCGCGCTGCAGTCCGGCGCGGACATGGTCGGATTCGTGTTCTTCCCGCCCTCGCCGCGTCATATCGGCCTGGAAAGCGCGCGCGTGCTCGGCAAGCAGGCCAAAGGCCGCGCGGTCAAGGTGGCGCTGACGGTCGACGCCGATGACGCGACCCTGGCCAATATCGTCGAAACGCTGCGGCCGGACATCCTGCAACTCCATGGCAAGGAAACCGTGGCGCGGCTGCGCGACATCAAGCAGCAGTTCGGATTGCCGGTGATGAAGGCCATTCCGGTCGCGACGGCGGCCGATCTGGCGCCACTGGCCGGCTATGCGGCGGTCGCCGATCGCATCCTGTTCGACGCCCGCGCGCCCAAGGACGCCACCCGGCCCGGCGGGCTCGGCGCGGTGTTCGACTGGCATCTGCTGAAGGATCTCGATCTCAAGCTGCCGTTCATGGTGTCCGGCGGCCTCCACGCCGGCAATGTCGCCGAGGCCATCCGCGTCACCCGCGCCGGCGGCGTCGATGTCTCCTCCGGCGTCGAACGCGCCCCGGGCATCAAGGATCCCGACCTGATCCGCGATTTCATCCGCGCCGCGCGCGCCACCGAAGAGTTGATGATTCGATGAATCCAAACCTGCCCAATTCCTTCCGCAGCGGGCCCGACGAGCGCGGGCATTTCGGCAATTTCGGCGGCCGCTTTGTCGCGGAAACGCTGATGCCGCTGATCCTCGATCTGGAAAAGGCCTATGCCGACGCCAAGGCCGATCCGGCGTTCCAGAAAGAGATGAACGGCTATCTGAAAAACTATGTCGGCCGGCCGTCGCCGCTGTATTTCGCCGAGCGGCTGACCGAGCATCTCGGCGGCGCCAAGATCTATTTCAAGCGCGAGGAGCTCAATCACACCGGCTCGCACAAGGTCAACAACGTGCTCGGCCAGATCATGGTGGCGCGGCGGATGGGCAAGAAGCGCATCATCGCCGAGACCGGCGCCGGCCAGCACGGCGTCGCCACCGCGACCCTGTGCGCGCGGTTCGGCCTCGACTGCGTGGTCTATATGGGCGCGGTCGACGTCGAGCGGCAGCAGCCCAATGTGATCCGCATGGAAATGCTCGGCGCCAAGAGTGGTGCCGGTGCAGTCAGGTTCGCGCACGCTGAAAGACGCGATGAACGAGGCGCTGCGCGACTGGGTCACCAATGTGCACGACACGTTCTATTGCATCGGCACCGTCGCCGGCCCGCATCCCTATCCGATGATGGTGCGCGACTTCCAGTCGGTGATCGGCAGCGAGACCAAGACCCAGATGCAGGAGATCGAAGGCCGTCTGCCGGATTCGCTGGTCGCCTGCATCGGCGGCGGCTCCAATGCGATGGGGCTGTTTCATCCGTTCCTCGACGATCCCAGCGTGGAGATCTTCGGCGTCGAAGCCGCGGGCCACGGCCTGACGCAATTGCATGCGGCCTCGATCGCTGGCGGACGTCCGGGCGTGCTGCACGGCAACCGGACCTATCTGCTGATGGACGAAGACGGCCAGATCCAGGACGCGCATTCGATTTCGGCGGGGCTGGATTATCCCGGCATCGGCCCCGAGCATTCCTGGCTGCACGAAACCGGCCGGGTGAATTATCTCTCCGCCACCGATGACGAAGCGCTGGCGGCGTTTCAATTGCTGTCGCGGCTCGAAGGCATCATCCCGGCGCTGGAGCCCGCCCACGCCATCGCCAAGGTGATGGAGCTGGCGCCGAAGCGCCCGAAGGATCATCTGATGGTCGTCAACCTCTCCGGCCGCGGCGACAAGGACGTCCCCCAAGTCGGCGACATCCTGCGGGGGAAGAAGTGAATTTCAACCGCGCCGTTGCTCCACCTCTCCCCGTCGGGGAGAGGTCGGCTGCGCAGCAGCCGGGTGAGGGGCCTTCACTCCAGTCGAAGCGTGCCCTCGATCATTTCGAGGACGCCCTCGAGATTTTCATACACGTCGGTATTCGTGACGCGCACGATGTGGAAGCCGCAGCCTTCGAGCACGTCGGACCGGGCCCTGTCCCGTTCCAACTCGGCCGGCTCGGCATGGGTCACGCCATCAACTTCGACAATCAGTTTCCCGTCGAGCGTTACGAAATCGACCACGTACCGATCGATCGCATGCTGGCGGCGAAATTTCCAACGTGCCAGCCGTCGATTGCGCAGCGCCTGCCAGAGCCTGGCTTCGGCACTTGTCTGCGACACCCGGAGCGCTCGGGCTCTCGCCTTGAACTTCTCCATTCCCCTCACCCGGCTGCTGCGCAGCCGACCTCTCCCCGTCGGGGAGAGGTGTAGCACAGCGAACGCCGCATTATGACCACCCGCATCGACGCACGGTTTGCCGAACTAAAAAAGCAGGGCCGCTCGGCCTTTGTCACTTTCCTGATGGCGGGCGATCCCGATCCTGCGACGGCGCTTGAACTGCTCAAGGCGCTGCCGAAGGCCGGCGCCGACATGATCGAGATCGGCATGCCCTTTACCGATCCGATGGCGGACGGTCCTTCGATCCAGGCCGCGGGCCTGCGGGCGCTGAAGGCGGGCATGACCCTGAAGAAGACGCTGGAGATGGTGCGCGGCTTCCGCAAGGACGACAACACCACGCCGCTGGTGCTGATGGGCTATTACAATCCGATCTATATCTACGGCGTCGAAAAATTTCTCGTCGACGCGAAATCGGCCGGCGTCGATGGCCTGATCATCGTCGATCTGCCGCCGGAGGAGGATGACGAATTGTGCCTGCCGGCGATGAAGGCCGGGCTCAATTTCATCCGGCTGGCAACTCCAACCACCGACGACAAGCGGCTTCCCGCGGTGCTCGCCAATACCTCGGGCTTTGTCTATTACGTCGCGATCGCCGGCATTACCGGCGCGGCCAGCGCCGATGCCGGCGTGGTCGGCGAGGCGGTGGCCCGGATCAAGCGCCATACCCAATTGCCGGTTTGCGTCGGGTTCGGGATTCGGACCCCGGACAACGCCCGCGGGATCGCCGCGAAAGCCGACGGCGCGGTGGTGGGCACCGCGCTGGTCGATGCCTTGAAGGCCACCCTCGATGGTCGAGGATCGCGCGACGGCCAAGACGGTCGGCGCGGTCGCCGATCTGGTGGCGTCGCTGGCGCAAGGCGTGCGAGGGGCCAAACAGGCCGCGGAATAAGCCATAATTGGCGGTCAGACCACCCCGCTTGCCGGGCCTCGCCCGGGCCGCCATATATTTGAGGATGATCGCGGCGCGATCACGATTCGGAGCGAACCATGAATTGGCTCACCAACGTCGTCCGGCCGAAAATCCGCAATATCCTGCGTCGCGAGACGCCGGAGAATTTGTGGATCAAGTGCCCGGATTCCGGACAGCTCGTGTTCTACAAGGATGTCGAGGCCAACCAGTTCGTGATCCCGGGCTCGAACTATCACATGCGCATGGGCGCGGTGGCGCGGCTGAAATCGGTGTTCGACAACGAGACCTGGTACGACATCGCGCTGCCCGAGGTGACCGCCGATCCGCTGAAATTCCGTGACGAACGCCGATACGCCGACCGCATCAAGGATGCCCGCACCAAGACCGGGCTGAACGATGCCGTGAAGGTCGGCTTCGGCAAGCTCGAAGGCGCCGGCGTCGTGATCGCGGTGCAGGATTTCGATTTCATGGGCGGCTCGCTCGGCATGGCGGCCGGCGAGGCGATCGTGCGCGGGCTGGAACTCGCGCTGGAAAAGAAATCGCCGTTCATCGTGTTCGCGGCGTCCGGTGGCGCCCGCATGCAGGAAGGCATCCTGTCGCTGATGCAGATGCCGCGCACCACCGTGGCGATCCAGATGCTGCGCGAAGCCAAACTGCCCTACATCGTGGTGCTGACCAATCCGACCACCGGCGGCGTCACCGCGTCCTACGCGATGCTGGGCGACGTGCAGATCGCCGAGCCCGGCGCGCTGATCGGCTTTCGCCGGCGCCCGCGTGATCGAGCAGACCATCCGCGAGAAACTGCCGGAAGGCTTTCAGCGCGCCGAATATCTCAAAGACCACGGCATGGTCGACATGGTCGTGCATCGCCACGAGATGCGGCCGACGCTGGCGCGGCTTTGCCGGTTGCTGATGAAATCGCCGGCGGTCGAAACCGCGCCGAAATCCATCATGATCGCCGATCCGGCCCCGATCGTGCCCGCCGCGGAAGCCGTGCCGGCCGCGCCGCACGCGTGAACGCGCCCGCGGCCACACCGGCGCTGCCGCTGCGCGACCTGATCGCGCGGCTGTCGACGCTGCATCCACGCGACATCGATCTCAGCCTCGACCGCATGCATCGGCTGCTGGAGCGGCTCGATCATCCCGAGCGAAAATTGCCGCCGGTGATCCATGTCGCCGGCACCAATGGCAAGGGCTCGACCATCGCCTATCTGCGCGCGATCCTCGAAGCCGCGGGCCAGCGCGTTCACGTTTTCACATCGCCTTATCTGGTGCGGATCAACGAATGCTATCGGCTCGGCCGTGCGCGGCGGCGGCGTGCTGGTCGGCGATGACGAACTGCGTCAAACGCTCGAGCATTGCGAGCAGGTCAACAACGGCGATCCCGTCACCATTTTCGAAATCGAGACCGCGGCGGCGTTTTGTCTGTTCGCGCGGCATGATGCCGACGTGGTGCTGCTGGAAGTCGGACTCGGCGGCCGGCTCGATTCGACCAATGTGATCGACGCGCCGCTGGCGACCGTGATCGCGCCGCTCAGCATGGATCACACCGAGTTTCTCGGTGACACCCTGACCAAGATCGCCGGCGAAAAAGCCGCCATCCTCAAGCGCAATGTGCCGGCGGTCATCGCCGAGCAGGAGCCGGATGCGATGGCGGTGATCGAAGCGCAGGCGCAGCGTCTGCGCGCGCCGCTGCATGCGGCGGGCCAGCAATGGCATGTCAATGTCGAATGCGGCCGGCTGGTCTACCAGGACGATCGCGGCCTGATGGATCTGGCGGCGCCGCGACTGTTCGGCCGGCATCAGTTCGACAATGCGGGACTTGCGATCGCGACCTTGCGGGCGCTGGACAAGTTCCGGATCGGGATCGCCGAATTCGAGGCCGGCATCGTCAACGCCGAATGGCCGGCGCGGATGCAGCGCCTGACCTCGGGCGCGCTGCTGGATCAGGCGCCGACGGGCGCCGAATTGTGGCTCGACGGCGGCCACAACGCCGAAGGCGGCCGGGTCGCCGCGGCGGCCCTGGGCGATCTCGAAGAGCGGGTGTCGCGGCCGCTGGTGGTGATCCTGGGGATGATGGCCAACAAGGACGCCTCGGCGTTTCTCGCCAACTTCGCCGGTTTGACGCGTCACATCATTGCGGTGCCGGTGCCCGATCGCGCCAACGCGATGCCGCCGGACCGGCTCGCCGACGCCGCGCGCGCGCTCGGCATGCGCGTGGAAACCTCGTCCAGCGTCGGCGCCGCGCTGCAATCGCTGACCCGGCTCGCCTATGAAATCCCGCCGCGCATCCTGATAGCAGGCTCGCTGTATCTCGCCGGCCCCGTGCTCGCCGCCAACGGCACCCCGCCGAGATGAGCATGCGCTTCGCCGCGATCGCCGACGTCCATGGCAACTACCTCGCGCTCGAAGCCGTGATCGCCGATATCCGCGCTCTTGGGATCGACGACATCGTCAATCTCGGCGACATGGCCAGCGGCCCGCTCGATGCGCGGCGGACCATGGATGCGCTGATGGCGCTCGACGCGGTTCATGTGCTTGGCAATCACGACCGCTATCTGATCGATCGGCCGCCGGAGAAGATGGGTTCGTGGGATCGCCCTGCGCATGCGCAGCTCGATCCAGCACATCTCGACTGGCTGCGCGCGGTGCCGCCGACGCGTGTCTATCGCGATCGGGTTTTTCTCTGTCACGCGACGCCGGCCAGCGACGAAGTCTACTGGCTGGAGAACGTATTGCCCGACGGCACGGTGCGGATGGCATCGCTCGAAGTCGATCGAGCAGGCCGCCGGCGCGATTACGCAATCGCTGATCCTGTGCGGCCACAGCCATCTTGGCGCGCGCCGTAAAACTTCGCGACGGACGGCTGATCGTCAATCCCGGCAGCGTCGGTTCGCCCGGCTATCGCGACATCCATCCGTTTCCGCATGTCATCGAAGCCGGCACCCCCGACGCGCGCTACGTGATCCTGGAATTCGCCGATGGCGACTGGCAAGTGACGTTTCGCCATGTGCCGTATGATCACGAGGCGATGGCCGATCTGGCGCGCCGTAACGGGCAGCCGGAACTGGCCTCAGCGCTGGCGACGGGCTGGATAACAAGCTGACCGTGCGTGTCCCGGACGCGGTGCGGCACGAAGTGACGCTCCGCAGAGCCGGGACCCATCACTTCCGGCACCGTATGGGTCCCGGCTCTGCGGAGCAGCGTTGCACGCTGCACCGCGTCCGGGGCACGCACCTCCGACAAAGTGTCCAAACAAACAAAACGGCCGGCTTTCGCCGGCCGCTTTCATTCATCATCGCTTGAAGCCGATCACACCGCGGCGGTGATCCACTGCTGCAGCTTCTGCTTCGGCGCGGCGCCGACCTGGCGCGAGGCCATTTCGCCGCCCTTGAAGATCATCAGGGTCGGGATCGACATCACGCCGTATTTCGAGGCCGTCTTCGGGCTCTCGTCGACGTTCAGCTTCACGATCTTGACCTTGTCGCCCATTGCGCCGGAGATCTCGTCGAGTGCGGGCGCGATCATGCGGCAGGGGCCACACCATTCCGCCCAGAAATCGACCACCACCGGGCCGGTCGCCTTGAGCACTTCGGCTTCGAAATCGGCGTCAGAAACCTTGCCAACGGCCATGGGAATTACCTCGTTTGTTGAAAAGAAGCGCGGTTTGAGAATCGCGCAGGGGATATTGCCGATAAACCTATGAACGCGACCTTGCCGGGTCAAGCTCGGTCACGCGGCATCATGGGATGCCAGTGCGGCGTCCAGCGCGGGAGCGGAAAGCTCCATCAATTCAGGCGTTTCGGTCCAAAGCAGCGCGGCGCGGATACGTTTTCCAGGGTACAGTTTGGCGAGCACGGCCCGGTATAGCGCGAGCTGCCGGAGATAGGCTGCAGGGGCCTCGGCGGCCTGGGTGGGCGGGGCGTGGTTGGTCTTGAAATCGACGATCAAAACCTCCGATGGCGTCACTACCAGCCGGTCGATCTGTCCGGAAACCAGCGCCGGCCCCAGGCCTTTGGGACGGCCGGGCAGCTGCAGCCGGCCGACGATCGAGACTTCGGCGCGGCTGCCGGGTGCAAACACCGCCATAAACCGCGGCTCGGCGATCAGCCCGAGCACGCTGTCCGCCAATGCCTCGCGCTCGGCGTCGCTCCAGTCGGCGGCGTTGCGGCCGAGATAACGCCGCGCGGCGGCACGGCGTCGCTCGGCGGCGACATCGGGCAGCGACTGCAGCAACCGGTGCACCAGCGTGCCGCGTTGCAAGGCGCGGGCGCGCTCCAGGATCGACTCGGCGGTGCGGACCCGGTGTCCGGGATCTTCGGCCGGATCGGACGGGCGCAGCAGATTTTCGGCGGGCGCTTCCGACGGCGCGGAGGTCTTGAGCCACGACGGCATCGCGATCGGCGTGGCGGGCGAGGGCGCGATCGCGGGCGCGGCGGGACCGGCGACGTCTTCGGGCCGCGAATAACGTTTGACCTTGCCGGCAGCGGTTTCGAATTCCTGCAGCTGCAGGCCGGAATTGCCCAGGCCCTTGTCGATCAGATCGTACCAGGAGGATTCCCGGATCGACCCGCGGTTGCCGGGCATGCAGCCGCCGACGATCAACCGGTCGGCCGCGCGGGTCATCGCCACGTACAGCAGCCTGCGATACTCATCCTCGGTGTCGTCGATCATCGCCGCGCGCGCGGTCGCGACCACAGCCGGATCCTCGGCCTTGCGGCCGGCCCAGACCACGACGCTGGGCCCCTGCGGCGAGCCGTTGCCCTGCGGAAGATTGATCAGCCTCAGCCGCTGGGTATCGGACGGCGAGGTCGTGGTGTCGACCATGAACACCACGGGCGCTTCGAGGCCCTTGGCGCCGTGCACGGTCATCACCCGCACTTCGTCGCGCGTGATCTCCATGTCGCGCTTCACTTCGGTATCGGCCGCGCGCAGCCACGCCATGAAGCCCTGCAGCGAGGCCGGCGCCTTGCGCTCATAGCTCAGCGCCAGTTCGAGAAATTCATCGAGCGCGTCGGTCGCTTCATGCCCGAGCCGTTTCAGGATGCGCAGCCGGCCGCCGTCGCCGCCGAGCAGCCAGGCATAGAACGCAAACGGCGTTTCGATCGCGACGCGGCGCTCGCAGGCCTCCAGCCGCCGCAGCGCGCTTTTGATCTGCGGCGAGGTTTCGGCGTGCTGGTTCAGCGCCTGCCGCAGCGTTCCCTTGCGCTGCCAGGCCAGCGCGAACAGATCGTCATCGTCGAGCCCGAACAGCGGGCTTTTCAGCGCCACCGCCAGCGCCAGATCGTCCTGCGGCAGCAGCAGCGCGTCGGCGAGATTCATCAGATCGATGATCGCGATGTGCTCGGTGAGTTTCAGTCGGTCGGCGCCGGCGACCGGGATGTTGGCGTGCTTGAGCGCCTGGATCACCGCGTCGAACGCGTTGCCGCGCCGCCGCACCAGCACCAGCATGTCGCCATAACGCAGCAGCCGGCGATTGCCGAGGCTGCCGGTCATGGTGCCGCCGTCGATCAACGTCTTGATCTCGGTCTGGATCCGCCGGGCCAGTTTCACCTCGGGGCTGGTTTCCGACACCGCGTCGAACGGCGCGCGCCAGCCTTCGAGGTCCTGGCGCTGGTCCGGCAGTTGCAATTCCCAGAGGTCGATCAGGCCGGGGCCCGAATCCTCCAGCGCGTTGTGGATCGGATAGCCGCTCTCGACCGAATGGATGCTGCGATAGATCGCCGGGTCGCGAAACACATGGTCGACGGATTGCAGGATCGCCGGTCCCGATCGGAACGAATAGGTGAACGAGATCGGATCGAATTTCAGCCCGGCGTCGACGAATTTCTTTTGCAGCCCGCGACGGCGGCTGTCGAATTCGCGTGGCGCGGCGCCCTGGAACGAAAAGATCGACTGCTTCTCGTCGCCGACCGCGAACACCGTGCGCGTTACGCCGTCGCGCGCACCGGCGCCCGAGGTGAATTCCGAAATGATGTGGGCGACGATGTCCCATTGCCGCGGGCTGGTGTCCTGGGCCTCGTCGATCAGCACATGATCGACGCCGCGGTCGAGCTTGTAATGCACCCAGCCGGCGGCGCCGCCGTCCAGCATCGCCAGCGTCTTGTCGATCAGATCGTCGAAATCGAGCAGGCCGCGTTCGCGCTTCTCGCGCCGGTAGTTCGCCGCCGCCGCGGTCGCGATGTACAGCAGCGCCTGGCTGCGGTCGCGGGTGGTGACCGCGCGGCGGCGCTCGATCAGCGGAATGATGCGCGTGGCTTCGTCTTCGATGCGTCGCGCCAATGGCGGGTTGTTATCGGCGAATTTCTTGGTGACGGGGGATTTACGAAATTCGCTTTTCTCGGTCAGGAATACGCTGAGATATTCGTCAACCTGGCTGGCGCCGGACATGGCCAGCGCGGCGCGTAGCCGAGTCGCCTGGGTTTGATCCGAGGCTGCTGCCGGTATCGAGCGTGGCCGCGATCGCGTGCCATTCGCCGCGTGGCAGATGCGGCCCATCGACGATGGCGAACTCGACATCCTCGATGCGGTCGCCGGGGTCGACGCCCAGCGCCGCAGATATCTGCGCCGCGGCGGCGTCCGCGCTTCCCGCGCTATCGGTCCACGCCATGAAATGGTCGCGGCTCAGACAGGCCTCGTAGACCACGTCCTTGAAGGTGACATCCGCCGCACTGGCCATCGCGACATTGAGCGCGCGGCCGGCGGCGCTGTCGGGATCGCGCGAGGCGTCGAGCAGCACCGCGAGATTGGCGCGCTCCATCATCTCGGTCTGGTCGCGGTCGTCGAGCACGGAAAACCGCGCCGGCACATTGGCCTCGAACGGAAATTGCTGCAGCAGCCGGGTGCACAGCGCGTGGATGGTCTGCACCTTCAGGCCGCCCGGCGTCTCCAGCGCGCAGGCGAACAATTCGCGGGCGCGCATCCGCAATTTGGGGTCTGGGCTGCGCCAGTCCGATCTCGCTGGATCGCCGCATCGAGCGCGGCATCGTCGAGCGTGACCCAGTGGCCCAGGGTCGAAAACACCCGCTCGGCCATGTTGGCGGCGGCGGCCTTCGTAAATGTGATGCAGAGGATTTTTTCCGGCGTCACGCCTGATAGCAACAGCCGGATCACGCGCTGCACCAGCACGTGGGTCTTGCCCGAGCCGGCATTGGCGGAAACGAACGCCGACGATCCAGGATCGGAAGCGCGGGCCTGGCTGTCGCGAACGGCGTCGGGGATCGGGCGCGGTGCCTTTACCATTCCGGGAGCCCCAAACCGCCGGCCGCGGACCATTCCTTGATGCGGGCGAGATCGTCGTAATGGCCGTAGCGGTTCGACCACATCGACAGGTTCAGCGAGGTGTAACCCTGCGCCTCATCCTCGAACGTCCGGATCAGGGCTTCGAGTTGCTCCAGCGCGTAGTCCGCGGCTTCATCGGGTAATTGCGGCGTATCGCTTGGCTTGAACTTGAGCTCCAGCGGCCGCTGCTCGCCCGGCGGATTGTTGCCGCTGAGCCGGACATAGCCGAAATCGCTCACCGAACTGGCGGCCGGGATGCCATCAAAGCCGCCCGCGCGCAGGATCGCCGCTTCCAGAGTCAACTGCGGCGACAAGCCCATCCGCACCTGCTTGCCGGTCGGCGGCTGTCCGGTCTTGTAGTCGAGGATCACATAACGGCCATCGGCGCGCCGCTCGATGCGGTCGGCGCGCGCGGAAAGAACGAAGGTGCGCTCGTTGTCGAGCGGGATTGGAATTTCACCGCGGATCTCGGCGGCGATACTGTCGATGTCCTCGCGCCGGACGGTCTCCCATCCCGCAAACCAGCCGGCGATGCGTTTGAATCGCGGCCACCACAGCGCGACCGCCTCGGGCCGCTCCATCAGCGGCTCGAAATATTTCCTGCCGATCCGGCGCAACTCCTGCGCGGGATCGGCAGGCAAGTCCGTCGCGTAAATCTGCGTGAATTCGCCGAGCGCGTCGTGGATCGCCGAACCGCGGTCGGCGGCCGACAGCGGCATGTCGACCGGGATCGAGCGGCTGCAGCCGCAGGATATGCCGGGCATAGATCGTGTAGGGATCGCGCAGCCAGTCCTCGATCGCGGTGACCGACAGTTTCAATGGCCGCGCCGCGCGTGGCGGCTTCGGCGCGGGCTGCTCGATCGGCTCGATCTTGTCGGGGCGGTCGAGCTCGGCGGCGAAGCGGACAAAATGTTCGCCGGCCCTGATCGCGGCCTTCCAGCGCGCTTCGCCCGCGACCGCCTCCAACCGGTGCAGGAAACGCGAGGCTACCGCCGGCGCGCCGCCGACCTTGGCGGCGTGGCTGAGGATGACTTCGTCGGCGCCGAGCAATTGCGCGAAATCGTGCGCCGAAAGGCCGATGCGCCGCTCCGGCAGATCGAGACCGAGCGCATGCCGCATCGGCCGGCTCAGCCATGGATCGATCCGCGGCGCCGGTGGCCAGACGCTTTCGACCAGTCCGCCGAGGATGACGCGGTCGGTCTGGGTCAGCCGCGCTTCCAGCGGGCCATAGATGCGAAGCTGAGCGTTGGCGACCTCCGGCCGCCGCACCACGCGGTCGCCGAACGCGGTCTGGAACACTTGCGGATAATCGCAGAGCGCCACCATCAGGCCGCTCGGTGTGTTTTCGCCGAGCAGGTCGTCGAATGCGGATGCCAGCACCGTGCCCTGATGGCCTTCGAACGCCAGCGCCACGTCCTCCGAATCGCGCGACAGATTCGATCAGCACCTTGCGATGGCATTCGGCGAGTTCGGCAAAATCATGCGGTTTGGCCGCGAGGCTTTCCAGCGGCTTGAGCGCGGCCTGCAACGATCCGATCAGCCGGTGCGCTTGCTCCAGCTCGTCGCGATCCAGCCTGGTTCGCGGCTCCGAGCCGTGCAGCGACGATGTCTCCCTGCGCCTGAGTTTGGCGAGTTCATCGCGAAACCGTTCGAAATCCCGCATCAGGCCGGCGCTGCCGACCTGCGGCCGGGTGCCGCGCAGCAGCGCCAGTTCCAGCGTCTCGATCGCGCGCCTGTGCGCGCCGGGTTCGCCACCGAGCCGGCACAGCGGATGCTTCAACAGCGCCAGCAAGGTCGGCGGCTCCAACTGGTTGGCGACCGCTTCGGCTGCGAGGCGCGCAAAAATGCCGGCCGAAATCTCCATCAGCGAATCGCCGCCGGAATCGTCGAACAGCAGGTTCCAGCGGCCGAGCGCCGCCATCACCCGCCGCGCCAGCGCGCGGTCCGGTGTCACCAGCGCCGCCGATTTGCCCAGATGCCGCGCCTCGCGCATTGCGACTGCGATCGCCAGCGCTTCCATTTCGGGATTGGCGGCCTCGATCACCGTGAGATTGGCCATGCCGCGCGCGATGTCGTCGGCGACACCGGGATCCGCCAGCCGCGCATGCCACTGCGCCGAAGCGTTCGAAGGCCGCATCGTCTCCGACGCCAGCACATCGCGGCCATGGCGCGCGGGCGGGCTCAGGATTTCGACATCGCCGCGCTTGATGCCGAAGCGCTGCAGCAGCGCGTGCATGGCGAATTGCGGATGGTTGGAGGCCGGCGACGAAGTGAACTGGCCGGCGGCGTCGCGGATGCCGCCGATCAATTGCCAGGCGGCGTCGTCCAAATCTGTATCGAGCCCCGGCAGCACCACGGCGCCCTGCGGCAGCGATGCGACGGCGTGCAGGAATTTCGCGGTCACCGGCATCGAGCCGGTCGAGCCCGCCGCGATCACGGGCCCGTCATGATGCGCGGTCAAGCGCGCGGCTTCGGCCTCGATCAGCTGGTCGCGCCGCGCCGCCGGTTCGATCCGGCCGCGCTCGTTGAGGATAGCCGGCCAGACATCGCGGGCGATGGTCAGGAATTGCAGCGTCAGTTGCCAGTATTTGTCGAGCGCATCCGGCACCAGGCTGTCGAGCGCGCGCCAGTCGACCTTGCGCGTCACCATGTCATCCATCAGCCGCGCCAGATCGTCGGCCAGCGCCAGCGTCGAATCCGGTCCGCCGGTCACCAGCGGCGCCTGCGCCGCATCGGCGGGCCTGATTTGCCTTGCCCACGCCGCGATCAGTTGCGCCAGCAACAGCCGGCGTTGCAGGCCTTCCATTGCCGGCGGTAATTCCAGTGCCTCCAGCGCGGGCAAGGCGGCCTGCGCGAACGCCAGCTCGTCCTCGTCGATATCGCCGAGCGCGACAATACGCGGCAGCACCGCAGCGTCGGTGTTCAGTTCGTCGAGAAAGATTTCCCGCGCCATTCGGCCGGCACGCCGGGTCGGTAGATACAAGGTAGCGTCGGCCAGCCGCTCGGGATTGGCGCGAGCCTCGAAGCCCTGGACCAGGCGGCCATCGACCAGCGCGGCGATCACGCTACGCAAAAACGGCACGGACAAGGGAACGCTGAAAACGCGCATGGGCTTCCTGATTCGCGGATCGGGATGCATCATGGCACAGGGGTAATTTGAGGTGGGATGTTTAATTGAACCGGGAACACGCGGCTGATTTCCGCTTATGCCGATTTCGGCCGCCACCCTTCCGCCTGCATGGGCTGTCGTATATGAGAGATAGGCTATTGAAGCGTGCCGGTAATCCCAATGAATCCCCGGGAACAAATTGGCGGCGTGGATGGTGGCGGCGCGGACGGGTATTTCAACCGGGACATGGCATGGTAATTCGGTTCAAGACGGCACGATCCACCGTGGCGACGCGGCATTGGAAGCCTCCCGTCATGGTGATGCTCGCGGCGACGGCCGCCCTGGGGGCGTTGCCCACCGACGCCGCGGCGAAACAGCCGCGCGCGCGGCGCCGACCGAGGCCGTCGCGCCGCGCGAGGCCGGCGAGCCGATCATGGCGATCGTGTCGATCAAGAGCCAGCAGGTCACGTTCTATGACGCGGATGGCTGGATTTCGCGCGCACCGGTGTCGACCGGCATCAAGGGACGCGAAACGCCGGCCGGCGTGTTTGCGGTGATCGAAAAGGACAAGGACCACCACTCGACGCTCTATGACGATGCCTGGATGCCGAACATGCAGCGCATCACCTGGAACGGCGTCGCGCTGCATGGCGGCCCGCTGCCCGGCTATGCGGCCTCGCATGGCTGCGTGCGGATGCCGTTCGGCTTTGCCGAGAAGGAGTTCGACAAGACCCGGATCGGGATGCGGGTGATCATCTCTCCGATCGACGCGGCCCCGGTCGATTTCTCCGACCCGAAGCTGTTCCAGCCGAGCGCGGATGCGCTCGCGGCCGCTCCTGGGCGCGCCGAGGCCGTAGCCCGCGAAATCGCCGATGCGGCCCAGGCCGCGGATGACGACCAAGAAAGCCGCAGCGGCCGCGACGCGCGATACCGCCGCGATCAATGCGTCGTTGCGCAAGCTGCAGTCGCAGAAGACCCGCGCCGATGCCGACCTTGCCTACGCCGACAAGCTGGTCGCCAACGCCAAGACCGACCAGGCCAGGGCGAAAGCCACGGAGCTGCAGGCGAAAGTTGCTCCCAAGGCCGCCGAACTCGCGACGCAACTCGACGCCGCCAAGGCCGATTCGAAATCGAAGCTCGACGACGCCGCCGCGGCCAAGGACGCCGCCAAGACAGCCGCGGCCAAGAAGGCCGATCTCGCCAAGACGGCGCTCGACGCCAAGCTCGCGGTCGAGCCGGTCTCGGTCTACATCAGCCGGGCGACGCAGAAAATCTACGTGAGGCGCAACACCCACAAGCCGTGGCCGGATGGCGGCGAAGTGTTCGATTTCAGCATCGAAGCGCCGATCACGATCCGCGATCCTGATCAAGCCGATCGGCACCCATATTTTCACGGCGATGGCGCGCAACGATTCGGGCGGCCTGCGCTGGAGCGCGGTCACGATCGACAATGGCGACAGCGCCAAGGACGCGCTCGACCGCATCACCATCCCGCAGGAGGTGCTCGATCGGATCGCGCCGACCGCCTTGCCGAGATCCTCGATCGTCATCTCGGATGAGCCGCTGAGCGCCGAAACCAACTATCGCACCGAGTTCGTCGCGGTGCTGAGCAACCAGCCGCAAGGCGGCTTCATCACGCGACAGCCGACACCGCGCGTCGATGACGTCAACATCGCGCGGAGCGATGACGACGGCCGCAGCGACGACGGCTTCATGTCGTTGTTCCAGCCTCGTTGGGCCCAGCAGCAACAGCCCGCCAGCGCGCCGCAGGGGCAGCCCCAGTATCGGCGCGGCGGCCAGCCGCAACAATATCGTCCGGCGCAACCAAGCTGGTGGTAGCAGCTTTGTAGTGCGACCGAGCACAACAATGGTGGGCGATACGGGCAAGGCAGGCGCGTCGTCCGGTACACGGCTCCCGGCGTGGGCGCGGCGTGACAAAGCAAAACGGCCCGTCATCGACCAAATCAGCAAAATGCTGTCTAGCCCCTTTCGCAAAAATATTTCCGCTTCACTTTCAACGCAAATCATCTGCGTATTCGGTTCCGTCCCGTGCCCATAGGGGGACGTTGGCCATCGTCACGAACGTTGGGCACAGGATGCGGTGGACGCGAAGGCGCTCTTGACGAACAGCGCTGACGTGGACGGCGAAGTCGTGTGGTCCTGACGCCCCGACGCTGGCGTCAAGTTCTCGGGGCAATCTTCCCGGGGGCGATGGTGGCAAGAAAGCCCGGTCACCAGGGAGAGCTCGAAGTAAGTCGTAACACCATCGCGCGGGAAATGCCGGGTGTTCTCGGTGTGACCGTGGTGACTACCCCGCGTGTTATTATCACCACGCGGGACTGCGGGTGCACCGTGCGCCCGGCATTTCCTGCGCCCTCTTTTCTCCGGGGCGAAACTAATTTGCAGAACCCGGGCGCAATGAGTTGCGGGAACGTACTCTTACGTCATCGTCCGCGACAGCGAACAGTCCAGGATTCAGAGTGGCTGTAGGGTGGTCAAAGGCGCGCTTGCGCCGTGCCCACCATTCGCGTTTTCGGGAAAAAGGGTGGGCACGCTTCCGCCTTCGCTCGGCAAGCTACGGCGGACGAGGTCGCTTTGGCCACCCTACGTGCCGAAGCTATAGGTCGACCGCGCGGCTACGCCACGCTTTCCAGAAACGCTTCTTCCGCGGCCTGCACCGCGTCAGGTGTTCCGACATGCATCCAGACGCCGTCGAGCCGCAGTCCGAACAGCCGCTCCTGCTCGTTGGCGCGATCGAACATTCTGGTCAGCGAAAATTCGCCGGCGGGCGCGTCGGCAAACAGCGACGGCGACATGATCGCGGCGCCGGCATAGACGAACGGCACCACCTGATGCTCCCGGCGCTTGCGCAGCGCGCCGTCGGGCAGCATGGCGTAGTCGCCGCGGCCGCCATAGCCGATGCTGCTGGCGGTCGGCGCCATCAGCAGCAGAATGTCCATCCGCTCGGGATCGAAGGTTTCCGCCAGCCGCGTCAGATTGGGCCGCACGCCGTCGATCCACAGCGTATCGGCGTTGACATGGAAGAACGGCGTCGTTGCCGAGCAGCGGCAGCGCCTTGACGACGGCGCCGCCGGTGCCGAGCACGGCGTCGCGTTCGTCGGAGATGATCACGCGCGGGCGCTTGCGCGTCCGGCGACGTGGTCGATGATCTGGTCGGGCAGATAATGCACGTTGACGACGGCCTCGATCGACGCCGGCGGCGGCGAGCTTGTCGAGCACGTGATCGAGCAGCGGCTGGCCCGCCACGGACACCAGCGGCTTCGGCATATGATCGGTCAGCGGCCGCATCCGCACGCCGAGACCGGCGGCGAGGACCATGGCTTTGGTGGGATTGACGGACATGCTTCGGAGATTTTCTCGAATGCGGGTTCCAGCACGACTGTCGCGCCGGCGAACACCGGTGTTGCGATCGGATACGCGCAAGCCACGCCAACAGCCGAGAATCAGATCGCGACGATATTACGGCGTTTCTGGCGTCGTATCGACCGTTCTCGCCTTAGCCGCCCGAGATGACGGTTGTGCGACCGGAGGCCGCCAGGTCAGCCGCGGTCAGGCCTCGGCCGCCGCCCGCTTGGTGGCCTTTTTCTTCTTTTCGCCCTGCTTGAGGAAGGTGACGCCGATCTGGTCGCCATTGACCCAGGACAATTCGCAGCGGCGGTAGGCCAGACCGGTCGACGACAGCAAGAGAAAGAATTCCTTCAGATGCAACCCTTCGACCGAACCGTCGATGGTCAGCTTGGCGCCGCTCTCGGAGACGTCTTCCATCTTGCAATCGCGCCGCCAGGTGCCGTCGATCCCCATCATGCACGCAGCGAAGCCGCGCTCGAAGGTTACCCGCTCTCCCTTGCGCCGCTCTGCCGTCATGGTTGTTCCGCCCCGCCTTCACGCAAGCTGCCCCGCGCGCTCAAGGCCGGCGGGCCCTCGGCAGCTTAGGCGCGGAGCGACTAACAAGTGGTAAATCAGGGAACGGGTGGCGGCACGTGAGCGGTATACCAATCCCGGAAATGCCGACAGCGCCGGATGCGCCAGCGACCGATTGAGATAGGTCCAGATCCGCGGCAAGTGACGCAGATATTGCGGCTTGCCGTCGCGGCGGTTAAGCCGGGCGAAGATGCCGAGCAGCTTGGTGTTGCGTTGCGCCGACATCACCGCGTAGAGCTCGGCGAATTGCGCCGGATCGAAATCCTGGTCGGCGCCGCGCCTCGCCATGATGTAACGGGTCAGCAGCACCAGTTCGAGCTGTTCGGGCACGTCGATCCGGGCGTCCTGCAGCAGCGACACCAGATCGTAGGCCGCCGGCGCCAGCACGGTATCCTGGAAGTCGATGATCCCGACCTTGGCGACGTCCTGCCGGTCGTCGAGCCAGATCAGGTTGGGCGAATGGTAATCGCGCAGCGCCCAGGTGATCGGCCCGGCGGTCACCCGGTCGAGCACGCTCGCGCCACATCTCGATGAATTCGGCGCGCGCATCGTCGGCCAAGGGCGCGTCGCGGTCCGGCAGATACCATTCCAGCATCAAGCCGATCTCGACCATCATGGCGTCGGTGTCGAACGCCGGAATGGTGTAGCTGGTCTGCGGCGTCAGCGGCAGGGTCTTGGGCAGCGTCTCGCGATGCAGCGCCACCAGCGTGTCGGTCGCCATCTGGTACCGGTCCGCGATCGGCGCGGGCGGATCGCCTTCGATCACGCTTCCGATGCCGAAGTCTTCGGTGATCAGCAGACCGGCCTCGAGGTCGGCATAGCGAACCGCGGGCGCCGAGAAGCCGCGGGCGCGCAGGCCGTTGGCGATGGCGACAAACGGCCGCACGTCTTCGGCGAGATGGGCCGCGGCGCTGTACGACTTGCCGTCGTAGATCGGGGGCCCGTCGGGCCGCCGCGGCGAATTCATCAGGATCACGGCCTTTTCGCCGCGCAACAGCCGCGCATAGGAGCGCGTCGAGGCGTCGCCGGGCATGCGCTGGCGTCGCGCATCGCCGTAATTGGCCTCGGCCAGGAATTGCCGCAGCGTTTGCAGCCGCGCGACCTGGGCCGCGGCCTTGCCGTAGCCGGTGATCTCGGCGGCGCGGGCGGCCGATCCCAATGCCGGACGATGGCTGAGCGCGATGTCGATGCGATCGGCGGGCAGCGAGTCGGGCGCGCGCTCCGGCCATTCGATCAGGGCGACGGTGCCGTCGGGCAGCGGCGACAGCCCGATCTCTTCGAGCTCGATCGGATCGTTGACGCGATAAAGGTCGGCGTGCAGCAGCGGAAACGGCGGCAGATCGTAGGTTTGCGCCAGGGTGAAGGTCGGGCTCGGCACTTCGACCGTGTCGTCGCCGGCAAGGTAGCGGATCATGGCGCGGGCGGCGGCGGTCTTGCCGGCGCCGAGATCGCCCGACAGCGTGATGACATCGCCGGGGCCGATCAGCAGCGCCAGATCGGCCATCAGATAGCCGGTGGCGGTTTCGTTCGGCAGCGCCAGCGAGAAGGAAACGGGATCGGTCATTCCGCGGCGTTGCGGTGCGCGGTCTGGTCGATCGGAAAGTCGCACGTCACGGTCGTGCCTTTGCCGACGATCGAATTCAACCCGCACCTTGCCCCCATGAAGTTCGACAAAGGACCGCACCAGCGACAGCCCGAGACCGGCGCCACGGTGCCGCGAGCCGTTGGAATGACTCTCGAACCAGTCGAAGACCTTGTCCTTGACCTCGGCCGGAATGCCCGGACCGGAATTGGTGACGCTGAAGACGACCGTATGTTCCGTACGCCGCGCGCTGATGGTGATCGCCGAATCATGTGGCGAAAATCCGACGGCGTTGGCCAGGAGATTATACAGCACCTGGACCACGCGGCTTTCGTCGCCGACGAAGCTGCCGATATCGGGATCGGCATCGACCCTGAGCGTGATGCGGTCGGTGGCGAGCCGGTCCTGGATGCCGTCGGCCGCGGTCTCGATGGTCTTTCGGATATCGATCAGGCCGAGGCTGAGCGACATCGCGCCGGCGTCGATGGTGGCGAGGTCGAGGATGTTGTTGATGATCGCGAGCAGGGCGTTGGTCGAGGCGGTGATGTAGCCGAGATATTCGGCCTGCTTCGGCATCAGCGGCCCGGTGACGGGATCGCTGAGGAAATGCGCGAAGCCGATGATGGTGGTCAGCGGCGAGCGCAGTTCGTAGGACACGTGGTGGACGAAATCGACCTTCATCTGGTCGGCGGTTTCCAGCGCCTCGTTGCGTTCACGCAGCGCCCGCTCGACATTCTCGGTGTCGGTGATGTCCTGGAAGGTCAGCATGGTGGCGCCGTCGGGCAGCGGCATGGTCATGCAGTCCAGCACGCTGCCGTCCTTGCGCTCCAGCTTCAGCGGCACCGCGATCCGGTTCTCGATCGCGGTGATTGCCTCGCGCAGCGTTCGCCAGATCGCGGGATCGTCGAACAGCGGCTTGCACCAGGACTTCTACCGTCTCGATATGCGGCTTCTGCTCGAGCGCCTCGGCCGACAGCTTCCACATTTTCGCGAAGGCGGGATTGAACAGTTCAGCCCGACCGTTGCTGCCGAACACCGCGACGGCTTCCGCCAGATTGTCCAGCGTTTCGCGCTGCACCCGGATCAGGCCGTCGAACCGCCGCGCCAGATCGAAGCTTTCGGTGACGTCATCGAACAGATAGGTGACGCCGCCTTCCGGATTGGGCGTGGTGACGACGCTGACGGTGCGGCCGTCGGGCAGGTACCAGATGTCTTTCTTGGGTTCGATGGCGCGATAGGCCTCGTGCAGCTTGGCCTTCCAGGCCCGGAAATCCGGCTGCTCCTGCAGCTTGCGCGCGGCGCGGAGCCGGTCGAGCACGCTGGAATCGTCGGGGTTGTTGTCGAGGAAGACGCGGTCCAGATCCCACAGCCGGCGATAGGAATCGTTGTAGAACGCCAGCCGCCGCTGGCCGTCGAACACCGCGACCCCCGACGACAATTGATCGAGCGTGCGGCGGTGCGCCTCGGCCATCCGCAGCAGATTGTCGCGCAGCACCTCGGCCTCGCTGGCGTCGATCGCGATGCCGATGCGGCCGCCTTCGACATTGAGCGCATGCACGTCGTAGAAGCGGCGCTCGCCGCCGATCACGATCGGCAGCCGTGCGGTGTAGGCCATCGCATCGTTCAAGGCGCGGTCCATTTCGCTGCGGCCGGCGCTGTCGAGCAGTTCGAGGTTGCGCCCGACCGCATCGGCGACGCCGGTGGCCTCGGTGGCCCGCGCATAGGCGGCGTTGACATAACCGAGCCCGCCTTTGGCGTGCTTGGTCCAGATCGGCCACGGCGCCGCGGCCGCAAGGCCGCGCAGCATGTCGGTTTCTTCGAGCAACGCCTTGTGACGCAGATTGGCTTCCGCCAGTTCCCGGCGCAGGCCGCCGAGTTCGCGAATCCGGACGATGGCCTGGCCGCCGATGGCGCGGCCCATCGCTTCGAAGGCGTGGCCGCTCGACGTGGTGAGATTGAGCAGGAAGCCCTCGCCGGCCTCGCGCAGCGCGTCGACCGCGTGGTCCATCTGCAATGCGGGTTCGGGTGGCAGCCAGGTGCCGAACGCCAGGATGCGCTGCGGCTGGCGGGCCTTGGCATCCTGCGTCAGCAACAGCGAAATGTCGCCGCTGATCTCAGGGCGATTGTCGCCGGCCGCCCACGAGATCAGGATTTGCGGCTCGGCGAACAACAGGGCCCGGAACCGGTCGGCCTCGATCTGCAGGCCCTGGATGTCGGAACGCAGCCGGGCCTCGTTCCTGGCCGCGCGCACCCGGGTTCGCATCAGCAGGATCGCCGCCACCACGGTGAAGCCCAGCAGGGCCAGCGCGGTGGTCAGCACCGCGAATTCCTGGTGATTGAGCCGGACCAGGTCCGAAAGCTGCTGCAACATATCGTCGGCGCGGCCCGGCGTGGCCGAGACCAGAGTTACGCCGAGCGCCAGCAGGCCGTGGCGCGCCAGAGATGTGCACGACAGCAGCGTCCGACGCATCGAGATGAACACGCCCGACATGGTTTGCCCCAAACCGCACGACAGTACGCCCGGCGCGTACCCGCCGTTCGCGAATCGAGTGACAATATCCTCAACGGGAGTCGGCCGGTAAGAGTCCAGACCGTGAACGCTAAATTGTGTCGGGAAAAAAGGCGGCCTTGGGTCCCAATTGGGGCGTTCCTTATGAGAAACGAATCCGCCTTTTTGACGCCAGAGGCCCTAACGTCCTGTGGATCCGAAGCCGCCGCTGCCGCGCGCGGTTTCCGACAGCGAGGCGACCGCGACCAGTTCCGCCTGTGCGACCGGCGCGATCACCATCTGCGCGATCCGCTCGCCACGCTGGATCGGGAACGGCGCGTCGCCATGATTGATCAGGATCACCGAGATCTCGCCGCGGTAATCGGCGTCCACGGTGCCAGGCGAATTCAGTACCGTTACGGCGTGCTTGGCCGCCAGGCCCGAGCGAGGCCGGACCTGCGCCTCATAGCCCTGGCGGCAGCGCGATCGTCAGTCCGGTCGGGACCAAGGCGTGTTTTCCCGGGGCGAGCACGAAAGGCGTCTCCTCCGGCACGGCCGCCAGGAGATCGAGGCCGGCCGCATGGGTGCTCTGGTAGGCCGGCAGCGGCAGCCCTTCGGCGTGCGGCAATTGCCGAATGTCGACCTTCACCGGGGTGCTCACTGGTCTGTCTCCACTGTCCGGGTCACGGCTTCGGCGATCCGCGCCATCAGGCGCGCCGCGACCTCTTCCTTGGTCATCACGGGCCAGGAGTCCACCGCAATCTCGCCCCCCTCGCGGGTGAGCAGATGAACGGTATTCCGATCGCCGCCCATCACCCCGGTCGCCGGCGAGACGTCGTTCGCGACGATCCAGTCGCAGCCCTTGCGCGCGATCTTGGCCTTGGCGTTGTCGATCAGATGCTCGGTCTCGGCGGCAAACCCGATCACCAGCGGCGGCCGCTTTTCTTTCAGTTGCGAGATCGTTGCGAGGATATCCGGGTTCTCCACCAGTTGCAGCGGCGGCATGCCGTCGCCGCTCTTCTTGAGTTTCTGCTCGCCGGCATTGGCGACGCGCCAGTCGGCCACCGCCGCGGCAAAGATCGCGATATCCGCGGGCAACGCCGCTTGCACGCCGGCCAGCATGTCGCGGGCCGATTCCACATGGCTCACCGCGACGCCGGCGGGATCGTCGAGATCGACCGGACCGGAGACCAAGATCACTTCCGCGCCGGCGGCCTGCGCGGCGGCGGCAATCGCAAATCCCTGTTTGCCGGACGACCGGTTGGCGATGTACCGCACCGGGTCGATCGGCTCGTGGGTGGGGCCTGCGGTAATCAGCACGCGCTTGCCGGCGAGCGGTCGCGGTTGCGGCGGTCGCAGCAGGCGCTCGGCGGCTTCGGCGATCTCGGTCGGCTCGGCCATCCGGCCCGTTCCAGCCTCGCCGGCTTCCGCCATCTCGCCCGCATTGGGGCCGATCAGGGCGACGCCGTCGCGCTTCAGCTGCGCGACATTGCGGCGGGTGGCGGCGTTGTTCCACATCAGCGGGTTCATCGCCGGCGCCAGCAGGATGGGGCGGTTGGAGGCCAGCAGAATGGCGCTGGCGAGATCGTCGGCGTGGCCTTGCGCCATCTTGGCCATCAGGTCCGCGGTGGCCGGCGCCACCACGATCAGGTCCGCTTCGCGCGCCAGCCGGATATGGCCGGCGTCGAACTCGCTCTCGGGATCGAACAAGTCGGTGTAGACCCGTTCATGCGACAGCGCGCTGGCGGCCAGCGGCGTGACGAACTGCTGCGCAGCCTTGGTCAGGACACAGCGGACGTGGATCTGGCGCTCCTTGAGTCGCCGGATCAGGTCGAGCGCCTTATAGGCGGCGATGCCGCCGCCGATGATCAAGGTGACCCGCGCCCGACCAGACCCGCCAGCGATCCGCGGCGCCCGTGCGGACGCCTCGGCCGGCGATTGGACGTTCGAAACGCCGTTTGGGTGGGGATGCCCCTCGATCAACGCTCCGAGGATCACCCTGACCTCTTCCTCCACGGATCGGCCATTGCGCGCCGCGCGCATCCTCAGTTGGTCGCGGATGGCGTCGTCGAGTTTTCGGATGGTAAGGCTGGCCATGGCAAACGCTCAGAGATATGATTGCAATGCTAGCATAATGTGCTATCAATGCAATCAAAAATGGACGAATTTCAGCAATAGCCCGATCACCGCCACCGCGATGACCCAGTGCGCGATGGTTCGCCAGCGGCTTTCGGCGACGCCCATATTGGCGACGGTGTCCTCCGATAGCGTCAGCCCCTCCCGGGTCATTTCCTCCAGTTGCTCCAGCACCGCCACTGACCGCGACACGATTGCCGGCAGGCCGGACAGCACCCGGCCGATCTCGCTCGCGCCCGATATCGCGCCCTCGATCTTGCCGATCGGCCCGAGATTGCGCTCGATCCATTCCCGCACCACCGGGTCGGCGGTCTTCCACATGTCGAGTCTCGGATCGAAACCGCGCGCGACGCCTTCGACCACCACCATGGTCTTTTGCAGAAGGATCAGTTCGGGACGGGTCCGCATGTCGAACAGGCCGGTGACCTCGAGCAGCAGGGTCAGCAGCTTCGCCATCGAGATTTCTTCGGCGGTTCGGTTATGAATCGGCTCGCCGATGGCGCGGATCGCCTGTGCGAAATTCTCCACCGAATGATGCCCCGGCACGTAGCCGGCCTCGAAATGCACCTCGGCGACGCGACGATAATCGCGGGTGATGAAGCCGAGCAGGATCTCGGCGAGAAAGCGCCGCTCCTTCATGCCGAGCCGGCCCATGATGCCGAAATCGACCGCGACCAATCGGCCGTCGGTGTCGAGGAACAGATTGCCGGGATGCATGTCGGCGTGAAAGAAGCCGTCGCGCAGCGCGTGGCGCAGGAAACTCTGGATGACCTTGCGGCCAAGGTCGGGCAGGTCGACCTGCGACTCTCTCAGCCGCGCCTGGTCGCTGAGCGGAATGCCGTCGATCCATTCCATCGTCAGCACGTTGTGCGAGGTGCGATCCCAATCGACCTGCGGCACCCGGAAATCCGGATCGTCGCGGGTATTTTCCGCCATTTCGGACAATGCGGCGGCTTCGAGCCGCAGATCCATCTCCATCGCCACCGAGCGCGACATGGTGTTGATGACTTCGACCAGCCGCAGCCGGCGGGCTTCGGCGGAATGTTCCTCGGCGTTGTGCGCGACAAAGAAAAAATCGCTGAGGTCGCGGCGAAAGCGCGAGGCGACGTCGGGGCGCAGCACCTTGACGGCGACCGTGGTTGCGACGCCGTTGCGCTCGACCACGCCTCTGATGCACCTGCGCGATCGAGGCGGCGGCGACCGGCGGCCCAAGGCTGATAAAAGCCTGCGCTACCGGGCGTTCCAGCGAGGTCGCGATGACGTTTTCGGCTTCGGTCTGGGAGAACGGCGGCAACCGGTCCTGCAGGCTCTCGAGGTCGCGCGCCATCACGACGCCGACCACATCGGGGCGGGTGGCGAGGAATTGCCCGAGTTTCAGATAGGCCGGGCCCAACTGGGTCAGCGCGCGCGACAATCGCGGACCCGATTTGGCGCCGGGCCGTTCGATCAATCGCGCCAGCCGCAGCGCCAATTGGCCGGGTGGCGGCACCAGGCTCGGATCGACGGTGCCGAATACGCCTTCACGCGCGAACACGAAGCCGGCGCGGGCGAGCCGCGCGATATGCGTGATCGCAGAAATCACAGACGCCAGCCTGAATGCAGCGCCACGATGCCGCCGGACAGGATCTGATGGGATACCCGCGAAAATCCGGCGGCGCGGATCATCTCGGCGAACGCGTTCGGCCGGGGAAATTTGCGGATCGACTCGACGAGATACTGATAGGAACTCGGCGTCGCCGGTCACGGCGCGGCCGAGCGGCGGGATCACCTTGAACGAAAACAGGTCGTAGATTCGATCCAGCCCGGGGACATCGACGGTGGAAAATTCCAGGCACAGAAATCGGCTGCCGGGCTTGAGCACGCGAAACGCCTCGGCGAGCGCGAGGTCGATCCGCGGCACGTTGCGGATGCCGAACGCGATTGTGTAGGCGTCGAAGGCGCGGTCCGGAAACGCCAGCGCTTCGGCATTGCCTTCGACGAACGAGACTTGATGGTCGAGATGACGCGCCGTGGCGCGCTCGCGGCCGACCGCGAGCATGTCGGAATTGATGTCGCAGACTGTGGCGGTAAAGCCGGCGCCGGATGCCTTGGCGGCGCGGAACGCGATATCCCCGGTGCCGCCGGCGACGTCGAGCAGCGCGAATGGCGCATCGCCGCGCGGTGGATTGAGCGCGTTGATCATCACGTCCTTCCAGACGCGATGCAACCCCGCCGACATCAGGTCGTTCATCAGATCGTAGCGCTTGGCGACGCTGCGAAACACGTCGTTCACCAGCGTCTGCTTGTCGTCCAGGGGGACGTCCTTGAAGCCAAAATGCGTGGTTTGGTCGGGCCGTTCCATCAATCGATCTCCATACCCGGACCATAGCGCGCCCGCCGCAATGGCGCTATCACGTCAAGTCCACAAGGTGAACGCCTCCATGCCCGAATTACCCGAAGTCGAGACCGTCCGCCGGGGCCTGCAGCCGGCCATGGAGGGGGCAAAAATCGTCAAGGCGGAAGCCCGGCGCAAGGACTTGCGGTTTCCCTTCCAAAAGGACTTTGTCGCGCGGCTGGAAGGCCAGACTGTCACTGGGCTCGGCCGCCGCGCCAAATATCTGATGGCCGACCTGACCTCGGGTGACGTGCTGCTGATGCATTTGGGAATGTCCGGCTCGTTCCGCGTGCTCCAGGACGACGTTGAAACCGCGCCGGGCCAATTCCACCATCCGCGCAGCGAGGATCGCACCCACGATCATGTGGTGTTCCACATGTCGTCGGGATCCGCGGTGGTGTTCAACGACCCGCAGGCGTTTTGGCTATATGAAGATTATCGCCCGCAAGGGGTTGGAGGACGAGCCGTTACTGAAGGGGCTCGGGCCGGAACCGCTCGGCAACGAATTCGACGCCGCGATGCTGGCGCGGTCCTGCGCCAACAAGAAGACCAGCCTGAAGGCGGCGCTGCTCGACCAGCGCGTCGTCGCGGGCCTCGGCAATATCTATGTCTGCGAGGCGCTGTTCCGGGCGCAACTGTCGCCGAAGCGACTGGCGGCGACGCTCGCGACGAGGAAGTCCGAGCCGACCGATCACGCCAAACGTCTGGTGACGGCGATCCACGCGGTGCTTAATCAGGCCATCAAGGCCGGCGGCTCGTCGCTGCGCGACCATCGCCAGACCTCTGGCGAACTCGGTTACTTCCAGCACTCGTTCCAGGTCTATGATCGCGAGGGCGAGCCCTGCCACAGCAACGGCTGCGGCGGCATCGTCAAGCGCTTCACCCAGAACGGGCGCTCGACGTTTTGGTGCCCGAAGTGCCAGAAATAAGAAGCCAGCGCGGCATCCGGTTTCCGGTCCGCCGCTACAACCCGGTATCCCACGGCGCGTTGATCTCTTCCCATTCCAGGCGTGGCTGCATCGTCGGCGCGTTCGACGGCGTCCGCGACGGCTCTGCGGGCGCAACAGGATCGGAAATTCCGGCTTTGGCGAGGCTGCCGTTGAGCCTGGTCTCGACCCAGTGCCAGAGGTCGCGGATTTCTTCGGCGGCCTTGCTCGACGGCGCGTACTCGCTGACCGCAAGGCCGGCGCGCAGCGCATCCTGATGATCGTTGCGTGTGGTGATGAAAGGCAATGCCAGCACGTCGGCCAGTCCGGTTGGCGCGCGGCTGCTGAGGGCACTGGCCGCGGTCTCGATCCGCTGGCCGCGGGTCGGGGTCTGGTTGAGAATGAAGGCGAATGGCTTGTTGCATCGGCGCACTTCGTTGAGCGTCGTCGTGCCCGACTCGATGTCGGCGACACTGGGCCGGGTCGGGATCAGGCACAGATCGCAGGCCTGGATCGCCGCGTTGGTGACCGCGCTCTGACCGCCGGCGGTGTCGATGACCGCGGTGGTGACGCCGCCGAGATGGAGCGACTGCAAGCGATGCTCGATGTCATCGGCGTTGTGGACCGTCTCGACAAACGGTTCGGCAATCCCGCGCCGGCTCTGCCAGTTCGACAGCGTACCTTGCCGGTCGGTCTCGATCAGGCGCACATTGTGTCCGGCCTGGCTGGCAGCAACCGCCAGCCCAACGGCCAGCGTACTCTTGCCGCTGCCGCCTTTTTGAGTGGCCAACACGACGATATGCATCGATGATCCCTCGCATGGTTCAACAGGCTTCGCGGCGCCCGGACCGATGCGTTGCCGTCGCGATGCCGAGCCGCCTTGGCTTTAGGAAGCTTCGGCTCAGGACATATCGGCTCAATCGGAGCAAAAGCGCCGGAGGTCCGAATCACTAACGAAAACGATGCTCAAGTATGTCAGTTTTTTATACACCGTATGAATACCGAAAATTTTTGGCGGAATTAAAGCCAAGATTTGGGTGATGATCTCAAGCCTAAATCAAAAATGGGGAATGGAATGACCGGGAATTGGCGAGATCGCGCGGGTACGGTTTTCAATTGTCAAAAGCGGCCGGCATCGGGCAGTCGCGGCATGGTGGTCAGCAATCATCCGCTGGCGTCGGCGGCGGGCGCGGAGATGCTGGCGGCGGGAGGCAATGCAATCGATGCGGCGATTGCAACCTTGTTCACGCTGACCGTCGTCGAACCGATGATGGTCGGCATCATCGGCGGCGGCATGGCTCACATCCGTCTCGCCGACGGCAGCCATCGTTTCATTGACGGACAGAGCACGGTGCCATCGGCGGTGCGGCCCGACACCTACCGTTCCAAGCCGGGCTCGGCGCATGACGTGTTCGATACCGTCGGCAATGAAAATCTCAACGGACCGAAAGCGGTTGCGACGCCGGGTTCGCTGAAAGCCTGGTGCGAGACGTTGCGCCGGTTCGGCACCATGAGCCTCCCCGATGTGATGCAGCCCGCGATCAAGCATGCCTCGCGCGGCTATGCGGCGACGCCGTATCTGCATGAATGCATCACCGACAGCGCCGAGGAGATGCTCAAGGATGAGGCGATCGCGGAGATCTATCTGCCCGATGGCGTGCCGTTGAAGGCCGGCGAGCGCGTGGTGCAATCCGAATATGCCGACACGCTGAGACATATCTCAAGGCATGGCGAAGGTGCGCTCTATCACGGGCCGCTCGGCGATATCCTGGTCGAGTACATGAGGACGCATGGCGGCTTCATCACCCATGAGGATCTCACTTCCTACAAGACGATCGAGCGCGCGCCGATCCGCGCCGATTATCGCGGTTGGGAAATTCTCGGACCTCCGCCGCCGGCCGCGTCCGGCGTGCACATCACGCAGATGCTGAATATCCTGGAGGGCTACGACATCAACGCGAAAGGTTTTGGCACCGCCGAGACCATTCATCTGCTGGCGGAGGTGCTCAAGATCGCGTTTGCCGATCGCGCGGCGGCGAGCGGCGATCCGGATTTCGTTGGCGTGCCGGTCGAGAAGCTGACTTCGAAGCAATATGCAGACGAACGCCGCGCCGCGATCGATGTGGCACGGGCGCAGCCATGGGGCGCGGGCGTGACCCAACTGGAAAGCGCGCACACCACGCACATGACGGCGGCGGATGCGATGGGCAATGTGGTGGCGACCACGCAGACCATCAATAATCTGTTCGGCGCCAAGATCCTGATCCCGGGCCTTGGCACCGTGCCGAACAATTACATGAACCTGTACGATCCGCGGCCGGGTCACGCGTTGTCGCTGGCGCCCGGCAAGCGTGTGACGACGTCAATGTCTCCGATGATGGCGCTGCGCAACGGCAAGCTCGCCTATGCGCTCGGCCTGCCCGGTGGCAAACGGATTTTTCCAAGTGCGCTGCAGGCGCTGATCAATCTGATCGATCATGGCATGAGCCTGCAGGAAGCCGTCGAGGCGCCGCGGGTGTGGACCGAGGGCAACGCGCTGGAAGTCGAATTCGCCGTTCCGGAGACGGTTCGCGCCAGGCTGACGTCGTGGGGACACAACGTCGCGGCGGCGCCGACGGTGGCCGGTGGCATGAATGCCATCCAGTTTCACGATGACGGCACAATGACCGGCGCGGCGTGCTGGCGCGCCGACGGTACGCCGATTGGGCTGGCGGGAGGGCTGGCCAAGGCGGGCGTGAGGTTCGGGCTGGAGTGAGCAATCAGCTGCTCCGGGGCCCTCGTTGTGGCAGGTCCCGGCTCGGCGGAGCAGCGTTGCACGCTGCACCGCGTCCGGGACACGCGGCTTTTGTTATTTCCGCACGCAGATCACGCGCACCACGGCGGCCTTGGCATCCGATGACGCGCTTGCTCCATCGACGCCATTGGCCCTGAGAAAATCCCGCACCATATCCGACGACACCAATACCGCCTGTGCGGCGGGAGCAGCGTTCGGCGGCCCCGCGACCATCAGTGGCTTCAATAGCGCCATTCCAGCAAATCTGCCGTCGGCGTCGAGCGCAGGAGCGCCCGAAAATCCCAGACCCGGCGCGGGCGACAGGGCGATATCGCCGCTGCTGCCGACCGGCGTCGCCGATGCCTTGATGCTGCTCACCGCCGCGCCGCCGCCCTGGTTTTGCGGATCGGCGATACCGGTCACGTCGACAGCCGATTTCGCGGTGCCGCCGCTGATATTCAGTGGCCGCAATCCGCGCGCGCCATAAATGCGCAGCAGCGCCAGACCATGCTCCTTGTCGTCGGCGACGCGGTCGGCATTGCCAAAACCCGCGATCGCGATGGCAAGGCAGCCATCGGTGATCTGGCGGTCGGTGACGATCGCGCCGTCCTCGCTGGCCACCATGCCGGTGCCGTATTCGACGCTCTTGCGCGGCGCCGCGACTCCCGCCTGCGCGCTCGCCGGAAACGGGTTGAACGCGCTCGACATCGCGATCACCACCGGCTCGACGGTGTTTTCTGTGGCCTGATCATACAGGATCGTCAGGACCCGGACCTCATCGCCTCTGGCGGTGCCGCGCACGTAGAATTTCTTCAGCCCTTGCAGGCCGGACAGTACGAAGAAATCCGGCTTGACCACGGTGTAGTCGACCGCGCGTCCCGCGGGTTCTTTCTTTTCGCGATCGGCGAGCTTGGCGGTGGTGGCGCCTGCCTCCTTGCGCCGCGTCAGCAGCACCTGGATGGTGCCGGTGGGCGAGCTCCATTTGGTGCCGTTGGCGTCGCTGGTCTGCTGCGGCACCAGCCTGCCGGGAATACCCAGTTGGACGCCGCTGCCGGCATCGGTAACGATCTTCCAGCCGGCATTATCGCGGCGTCGCCTGGCGGTGTCGGCGAGTGCGCCACGCTCTTGCGGATTGAGCACGCCGGTTTCCTTGCCGCCGCGCGACTTCTGGAACTCCTTGATCGCGGCCACCATGCGCTCGCTGACCTCGCCCGTAATCGCGCCGTTATACTGGCCGACCCAGGCCAGGTCAGATTGCAGCGCCAGGCGGTCGCCCTGCGCCATCGCGTTGGCGGTATCGGCCGGCGTCTGCACGGCCGGGCGGGTTGGCGCGGCCGCGACGGCCTTGGGCGGCCTGGTCGCCGGCGTCTGCGCGTCAGCGGGGAAGTCCAATGCCGATACCAAGATCGTCGAAATCAATGTTGCTGTCAGCATCGATCTCATGACAAATCCCGGGGCCATTGAAGCGCGCGCAATTAAGCACATCTGCTTGGTAGGGGACACCTGCGCGATGGTTCAAGGAACTCGGCGCAATACGCACAGAATGACATCATCCTGAGGAGCGGCCAATTGGCCGCGTCGCGAAGAATGTTGTAATCCACCATGGTTCGAGACGCGCGCGAGGCCGCGCTCCTCACCCTGAGGGTCGCGGTCGCAGTGAGATCGAAGGAAGTAAAGCAAGAATGCTGAGCGGCAACGAACTCGAACGCTACGCCCGTCATATCGTGTTGCGCGAGGTCGGCGGTCCCGGCCAGCTTGCGCTGAAGGAGGCGTCGGTGCTGGTGATCGGCGCCGGGGGCCTCGGCGCACCGGCGCTGATGTATCTCGCCGCGGCGGGTGTCGGCACCCTCGGTGTGGTCGATGACGATACTGTGTCGCTGTCCAATCTGCAGCGCCAGATCATTCACACCACGCCCGACATCGGCCGCCGCAAAGTCGATAGCGCCGCGGAGCAGATTCATGCGCTGAACCCGCATGTCCGATTCGAAGCGCACATTGCGCGGCTCGACGCCGGCAACGCGATGGCGCTGATCGGCGGCTACGATCTGGTGCTGGACGGGTCGGATAATTTCGAAACCCGTTATCTGGTGTCGGATGCCTGCTATCTCGCCGCCAAACCACTTATCACGGCCGCACTCGGCATGTTCGATGGCTCCCTGACTACCATCCGCGCCCATGAGCGGGACGCCGAAGGCGAACTCAATCCGACTTATCGCTGCCTGTTTCCCGAGCCGCCGCCGCCAGGCACGGTGCCGGCCTGCGCCGAGGCCGGGGTAATGGGCGCACTGGCGGGCGTGATGGGGTCGATGATGGCGCTCGAAGCCATTCGCGAAATCGTCGGCTTTGGCGAAGGTCTGGTCGGACGCCTCTTGATGCTGGACGCGCGCGCGATGCGGTTCGAAACGCTGCGTTACCGGCGCGATCCGGCCAACCCGCTCAACGGCGACGCACCTGTCATCGCCGATTTGAGCGGGCATCGGTGAGCCCACATTACGGCGTTAGTCTGGACAATCGCGCGCCGGTTGTTCATTTTATCGCACAATGACCCATGTGGATTTGCGCGATCTCGATGCCTTCGTCGCCGTAGCCCGTACCCGGAATTTCCGGCGCGCGGCGCGGGAGCAGGGCGTCTCGGTTTCCAGTTTGAGCCAGCGCCTGCGTGACCTCGAAGAGCGGCTCGGCGTCCGCTTGATGAATCGGACCACCCGCAGCGTCGGCCTTACCGAGGCCGGCGAACTGCTGCTCGCCCGGGTCGGACCGGCGATCGCGGACGTCGCTGGCGCGCTGGACCAGGTGCAGGGCTTGCGCGGCGTACCGTCGGGGCGGCTGCGCATCAACGCGCCGCCGCCGGCGATCGATCTGGTGGTAGCTCCGATGGTCCAGCCGTTCCTGAAGCAATTTCCGCAAATCGAGCTGGAGATCGTAAGCGATAGTTCGTTCGTCGACATCGTCGCGGATGGCTTCGATGCGGGGGTGCGTTACGGCGAGCACCTGGAGCAGGACATGATCGCGGTCTCCCTCGGGCCGCCGCAACGGTATGCGGTGGTGGCATCGCCGCAATATGTTGCGCAGCATGGCCGCCCGAAACATCCCAAGGACCTGCTCGGTCATACCGGCATCCGGATCCGGTTCGGCAGCGGGAGCATCCCTGATTGGGAGTTCGAGAAGGCCGGTCGCGTCGTAAAAGTCTCGCCGCCCGGAAAATTGATCGCGAACTATCCGGGATTGGCGCGGCGCGCCGCGCTCGATGGAGTCGGCTTCTGGCCGACCTTCGAGGGCTATGTGCGTGATGATGTGAAATCCGGCGCGCTGGTCCGCGTGCTCGAGGATTGGTGCGAACCGTTTCCCGGGCCGTTCCTGTACTACCCGAGCCGGCGACAGCCCCCGCCGGCGCTGGCGGCGTTCATCGCCTTCGTCACCGAATGGCGCAAGCAGGAGCGGAAGTCGCGATCGTCACCTTCCCCCATCAGGGGCGGGTGACGAACACCGTCGTCAGAGCATGCTCGGCAGTACGCGGTCCGGGGGTTTATGGTTGTCGAGGAAGGTGCGGATGTTGATGACGACCTTCTCGCCCATTTCGACGCGGCCTTCGATGGTGGCCGAGCCCATATGCGGCAACAGCGTCACCTTTCCGGCTTTCGCCAGCCGCACCAGTTTTGGATTGACCGCGGGTTCATGCTCGTAGACGTCGAGGCCGGCGCCGGCGACATCACCGCTTTCGATCAGCTTGATCAGCGTGTCCTCGTCGATCACGCCGCCGCGCGCGGTGTTGACGATATAGGCGTCCTTGCGCATCAGCTTCAGACGCCGTGCCGACAGCAGATGAAAGGTCGCCGGCGTGTGCGGACAATTCACCGAGATGATGTCCATCCGCGCCAGCATCTGGTCGAGGCTTTCCCAATAGGTCGCGCCCAATTCCTCGGAGATCACCGGCGCCACCGGACGGCGGTTGTGATAGTGGATCTGCAGTCCGAACGCGCGCGCCCGCCGAGCCACCGCCTGGCCGATCCGGCCCATGCCGATGATTCCAAGCCGCTTGCCGCCGATGCGATGGCCGAGCATCCAGGTCGGCGACCAGCCGGGCCAGCTTTTGCCCTCGGTCAAAATGGAGGCGCCTTCGATCAGCCGCCGCGGCACCGCCAGGATCAGCGCCATGGTCATGTCGGCGGTGTCTTCGGTCAGGACCTTCGGGGTGTTGGTCACGGTGATGCCGCGCGCATGCGCCGCGGTGACGTCGATATTGTCGACGCCGTTGCCGAAATTGGCGATCAGCCGGAGCTTGCAATCGGGCTGCTTGAGTTGCTCTTCGGTGATCTCGTCGGTGACGGTCGGCACCAGCACATCGGCGGTGCGCACCGCCTCGGCGATCTGGTCGGCGGTGAGCGGCCTATCGTCGAGATTGAGCCGGGCGTCGAACAGCTCACGCATGCGGGTCTCGATCGAGTCCGGCAGCTTGCGCGTGACGACGACGAGGGGTTTTTTCTTGACGGTCATGTCTCGCTCTTGTGAAGCCTTGTTGAGACCCCGTTAACCCGGGTGTTCGACACTGCGGGTGCGGTGCGGCCCCCGGCGTTTCCGTGCGGTTCCCGATATTTCTCCTCGATTGCCTGAGGAAAAATCCGGGCTTGTTCTGTTTTGTCAGCGTCCGTCCTCTCTAGCAGAAGGCGGGGCCAAGACAAGAAGACAGGAATCCCGAAACGAGACGCCATGAGGGATGGGGGTCGGGTAGGCATTCCGAAGCGGTTCAACTCGAAGAAATCGAGTTGGGTTCTCGGCAGGAGACGAGTTGATGGCGTTGGGGCGTTTTTGTTGCGTGGTGGTGCTCGCGGGTGGCGTGCTGGGCGCCTCGGTCAGTTCGGGGTTCTCCGCCAAGGATGCGGCCCTCACCACCAGCGGCCTGCCGGTGCCACGCTATGTCAGCCTCAAATCCGACCATGTGAATGTCAGGGCAGGCCCGACCAAGGACAATGACGTCGCCTGGGTCTACACCCGTTCCGGATTACCGGTCGAAATCACTGCCGAATTCGAAAACTGGCGCCGGGTGCGGGATTCCGAGGGCGCCGAAGGCTGGGTCTATCATTCGCTGTTGTCGGGCAAGCGGACCGCCGTCGTCACCATGAAGAGCAAGGACGAACTGGCGCCGATCTACGATACCGCCGATCAGACCAGCGGAGTTGCCGCGCGGCTGCAGGTGGGGGTCGTTGCGCAGGTCAAACGCTGTCTATCAAGCTGGTGTCACGTCGCCGGCACCGGGTTCGATGGCTGGATCCAACAGCAGCGCCTGTGGGGCGTTTACGCGGACGAGAGTTTTCAGTGAAACTTTCCAATACGCGGGCCTGGCCCGTGTGGCGATGTAGCTAAGTTAGCTCAGCGCTTCTTGCGCAGCCGCACGACCATGTCGACCCGGGCGATCTCGTAGCCTTCGGGGATCTCGGGCATCTTCTGCAGCATCAGATGCGGATCGGGAATATCGACCAGCTCGTGATTATTCTCGAGATAGAAATGGTGGTGCGTCGAGACGTTGGTGTCGAAATAGGTCTTGGTGCCGTCGACGCTGACCTGACGCAGCAGGCCTGCATCGGTCAGCTGGTTAAGCGTGTTGTAAACGGTTGCGAGCGAGACCGGCACCTTGGCCAGGGTCGCTTCCTCATAGAGCATTTCCGCGGTCAGATGGCGCGCGCCCTTGCCGAACAGCAGCCAGCCCAGCGCCATGCGCTGGCGGGTCGGGCGCAAGCCCGCCGCCTGCAGCATCTCGTTGACGTCATGCCAGGGGCACCCGGTCAGCGCGGGATGGTGCGATGCACCATGGCCAACCGGAATGACAGCGTCATCATGTGACATCGAGGCGTCGTCGTTGATATCCACGTCAGGCACCATACTCAGATTTATCGGCACTATCTGACCCGACTATAAGAAGTATCCCGGTCAGATGCAAGTTTTTCGCAACTGGAGCCGGCCTAAGGCAGGATCCCGGAACGATGCCCGATGTGGCGATTTACCCCCGCAGTCGCGCTTTGCCACCCGCAAGGCCTATGTTAGAGAGCCCGCGGAACCGCCCTGCGCTTTTCGCATGGGCCGGAACCGGTTGTCGTGGGTTGGTCCTGACCTGCGTATTTCCCGCCGAATGGCGATCATCCGTGCGTGGGCCAACTAAACGGCCCGTGCGCGATCGGGATTTTAAGCGGGATTGAGGGAGGCTACGCACCATGCTGGATCGACGCAGCGGTTACGAATTCGAGGATTTGCTGGCGTGCGGCCGGGGTGAAATGTTTGGACCTGGTAACGCTCAACTGCCGCTGCCTCCGATGCTGATGTTCGACCGGATCAGCGAAATTTCCGAAACAGGCGGCGAATACGGCAAGGGCCTGGTGCGCGCCGAGCTCGATGTGAAGCCGGACCTGTGGTTCTTCAACTGCCACTTCAAGAACGATCCTGTCATGCCGGGCTGCCTCGGGCTCGACGCGCTATGGCAAATGGTCGGGTTCTATCTCGGCTGGACCGGCGGCGAAGGCCGCGGCCGGGCGCTGGGATTGGGTGAACTGAAGCTGGCCGGCCAGGTGCTGCCGAATGTCCGCAAGGTCGAGTACAACATCGACATCAAACGCGTGATGCGCTCAAAGCTGGTGCTCGGCATTGCCGACGGGTGGCTTTCCATGGATGGCGAGATTATTTATCGCGCGAAGGATCTGAAGGTCGGTTTATTCAAGCAGGGCAGTGCGCCGACTTGAACCAGATCATCACAAGCAAGACTTCTAACAAGACTATCATCGAGAAACGCAACGACAGGGCGAGGCGATCATGAGGCGGGTTGTCATCACGGGCATGGGCATCGTCTCGTCCATCGGAAACAACACCCAGGAAGTACTGGCGAGCCTGCATGAGGCGAAGTCCGGGATTACCCGTGCGGACAAATATGCCGAACTCGGTTTCCGCTCGCAGGTGCAGGGTGCACCGACCCTCAATCCGGCCGATGTGATCGACCGCCGCGCGATGCGCTTCCTGGCTGAGGGCGCCGCGTGGAATCACGTCGCGATGGATCAGGCGATCCAGGACGCCGGGCTCGAGCCCTCCGAGGTTTCCAATCCGCGCACCGGTATCATCATGGGTTCGGGCGGTCCGTCCGCGCGCACCATCGTCGAAGCTGCCGACACCACGCGCGCCAAGGGACCCAAGCGTGTCGGACCGTTTGCGGTGCCGAAGGCGATGTCGTCGACCGCGTCGGCTACGCTTGCAACCTGGTTCAAGATCAAGGGCGTCAACTATTCGATCTCGTCGGCCTGCGCGACCTCGAACCATTGCATCGGCAACGCCTACGAGACGATCCAGATCGGCAAGCAGGACATCGTCTTCGCGGGCGGTTGCGAAGAGCTCGACTGGTCGCTGTCGGTGCTGTTCGACGCGATGGGCGCGATGTCGTCGAAGTACAACGAGACGCCGGCGACCGCGTCGCGGCCCTATGATATCAGCCGCGACGGTTTCGTGATCGCCGGCGGCGCCGGGGTGGTGGTGCTCGAAGAACTCGAACACGCCAAGGCTCGCGGCGCGCGGATCTACGGCGAAATCGTCGGCTATGGCGCCACCTCGGACGGTTACGACATGGTGGCCCCGTCGGGCGAGGGCGCCGAGCGCTGCATGCGCATGGCGATGGAAACCGTCAACACCAAAATCGATTACATCAACCCTCACGCCACTTCGACCCCGGCCGGCGATCCGCCGGAAATCGAGGCGATCCGCAAGGTGTTCGGCACCGGCGACAAGTGCCCGCCGATCTCGGCGACCAAGGCGCTGACCGGACATTCGCTCGGCGCCACCGGCGTGCAGGAAGCGATCTATTCGCTGTTGATGATGAACAATGGCTTCGTCTGCGAGAGCGCCAACATCACCGAACTCGATCCCGTCTTCGCGGACATGCCGATCGTGCGCAAGCGAATCGACAACGCCAAGCTCGGCACCGTGCTGTCGAATTCCTTCGGCTTCGGCGGCACCAATGCGACGCTGGTGTTCAAGCGCCTGGATGCGTGAGATTGTTCGCGGCCGATGTGCTGATTTGAGTGTCATGGCCGGGCTCGTCCCGCCTGCGGGGCCGAAGCCCCTCCGGCGCGGCGAAGTCCCGGCCATCCACGTTTTGGCGCGGGCTCCGAGGATGCGGAAGGCCGGGCATGCCCAGTGACAGGATGACGAGACGATGCAGGATCTAATGAAGGGCAAGCGCGGGCTGGTCATGGGCATCGCCAATGATCATTCGATCGCCTGGGGCATTGCCAAGACGCTGGCGGCGCAGGGCGCCGAACTTGCCTTCACCTATCAGGGCGAGGCGCTGGGCAAGCGGGTCAAGCCGTTGGCCGATCAGCTCGGGGTGTCGCTGGTGCTGCCCTGCGACGTCGAGGATATCGAAAGCGTCGACGCGGTGTTCGAGACCTTGAAGGCGACGTGGGGCCATCTGGATTTCCTGGTCCACGCCATCGGCTTCACCGACAAGAATGAATTGCGCGGCCGCTATGCCGACACCACGCCGCGATAATTTCTCGCGCTCGATGGTGATCTCATGTTTTTCCTTTACCGAGACCGCCAAGCGCGCTGCCGAATTGATGCCCGAGAGCGGCGGCTCCATCATCACGCTGACCTTCGGCGGCTCGACCCGGGTGATGCCGAACTACAATGTGATGGGCGTGGTGAAGGCGGCGCTGGAGGCCTCGGTGCGCTATCTGGCGCTCGATTTCGGCCGGCAGAAAATCCGGGTCAATTCGATTTCGGCCGGGCCGGTACGCACTTTGGCGGGCGCGGTGATCGGCGATTCCCGTGCCATGTTCGCGTTCCAGCAGAAGCATTCGCCGCTCGGCCGCGGCGTCACGCTCGATGAACTCGGCGGCGCGGCGCTGTATCTGCTGTCGGACCTTTCCACCGGCGTCACCGGCGAAATCCATTACGTCGATTCCGGCTACAACATCATCTCGATGCCGCGGCCGGAAGATCTGAAGCCGGAGTAGCCCGACCTACGCTTCCTTGCCCACGCTGTCCGGACACGCCTGACCCTGCGCCATCTTCTCGGCGCGCTGAAACGCGGGACGCTCCACGCACCGGGCGATATAGGCATCGAATGACGGCCGCGACGGCACCATCTTGAACAGGCGAACCGAGAAATTCAGCGCCGCGCCGATCACGATGTCGGCGGCAGAAAAATTCTTGCCGAGGATCTACGGACCCTTGGCCAGCGCGGTATCGAGCACATCGTACACCCGCTGCGCATCGCCCCAGCCGGCCGACACCGAATTCATCTCCAGCTTGGTCGCGACCTGCACCATCGCGGGCTCGATGCAGCCCGGCGCGAAGAACAGCCAATACAGATATTTCGCCCGCAACGGATCGCCCAACGGCGGCGCCAGCCTGGCTTCCGGATAGCGCTCGGCGACATAGGCGCAAATCGCGGCGGCCTCCGCCAGCGTCGCATCGCCGTCTTTCAGCGCCGGCACCTTGCCCATCGGATTGATCGCCAGGTAGTCCGGGGTCTTTTGCGCGCCGGCCGAAACATCCGTCAGCACCCGCTCGTAAGGCTGCCCGGTCTCTTCCATCAGCCACAATGCGGTGAACGACCGCGTGCGCGGGGCCCAATAGAGCTTCATCATGATGTTTCCTCCGTTGACGTGTCGCAGGATCAGGGCGCGAGCCTACAGGAGCGCGAAAGCAGCGCCAAGCGAAGCGGCAGACGGCGAGCGTCAGTCTTGCTTCAGATAGCCCGGCAGCATCCGGTCCACTCGATTGGCGACCAGCGCGCGGGTTCTGTCGCGTAGCACAGGGCTGCCGGCCGCGGCCGCGGCCGGTTCAGGAAAAGCCTCGTTGTCGAGTTTGATCAGCGGGTTTTCGGTAAGCCGAAGCGATTCCTGAAGCCGCTCGCCGAAATCCGCGCCAAAACGCTGCTGCCTGGCATATGTCTGGCCGTCGAGCAGCGTCAACGCAATGTTGGCAAACAGCGCGCTGTGGCGGATGATATTGCCAAGACCCCGGTTGTAAACGCCGACGCCGGCGAGTTTCACATTGGTCCCTTGCAGTTCACCGGTGAACTTGGTGATGACGAGGTAGCGTTCGCAGCCGGCATTGCCGGTGATGCCCTGCACGATTGCCGGAAGGCCTTCATGCTGATCGGGCAAGAACCTCGATCTCGGGTGATAATAGGGGTCGAAGGCTGCGGCCGGATAGGTGATCCGCCGGACGGAGAGGTCGGGTCCGGCTGCCGCGCGAACGCGCGCGAAGATCAGGTCGTCGAGCCCCCAGTTGGTGACGACTTCGTCGTGTTCATTGCCAAAGACCGTAAGTCCGATCTTGTCGACCGCGAACAGGTCGCCGACCGCCGGGATCACGCCCAGCCGGCATGGTCCGCTATCGGCCACCATCGGGGCGGGCGCCGGCTTCGACCGGGACGTCGCCGGCTTCTTGCCGATGGTCTTAGCGACGGGGCGAATGGGCACCTGTTCGGACGGAGACTGCGCCAAGAGTGGCGTAGCAAGACACGCGATCGCAATCGCGACGACGGAAAAGCGGCTCATGATGCTTGAAGGACCGGAGAAGCGTTGCGGGAGAATAAAACTAGAGCGTGTGCAGTAAACTGACAAGCCGGGCGGTACTGGCGGAGTCAGGTTGGCGGCTTGCGCCAGCGATAATATTTCATCATGAACCCGTTGCGCGGCTCAAGCTCCTCCTTTTCCAGCACAAAACCCTCGCGCTCATACCAGCGCCAGGCCTTTTCGTTTTCGCGCACGCAACGCAACCGGATTTCCTGCGGCATTTGCGTTCGGGTGAATGCGAGCAACTCACGCCCGAGATTTCGGCCCTGATATTGCGGCGCGACGAAAAGCTGATCGAGATAATGGTCGGACAACTGCAACGCCAGCATCGCGGCGAGCGTTCCCGCGTCGTCGGCGACATAGAGGCTCCAGCCGTGGTCGATCTCAAACCGCACCCGCGCGCGCAATGCCGTCAGCAGGGATGGGCTGACGGTGTCGAGGCCGGTCGAAACCCAGCTTTCCATCCAGACGCGGGCAACTTCGTCATATTCGTCGGGACGGGGGGGACGAATGGGGATGGACATCGAGAGGATTCCTGGACGCGGTCATTTTAGCACAACAAAAAGGGCGGCTGAAAAGCCGCCCTTTTATTATCTTCTGTTCGCGAGACTTACTCGCCGGCGGCTTCGCGCGGCGGGGCTTCGGTCTTTTGCTTGGCTTCGAGGTCTTCGCCGGTCTCCTGGTCGACCGCCTTCATCGACAGCCGCGTCTTGCCGCGATCGTCGAAGCCGAGCAGCTTGACCTTGACCTTGTCGCCTTCCTTGACGACGTCGGAGGTCTTCTGCACGCGGTTGCCGGCGAGCTGGCTGATATGGACCAGGCCGTCCTTGGCGCCGAAGAAGTTCACGAACGCGCCGAACTCCATCACCTTGACCACGGTGCCCTCATAGATCGCGCCGAGCTCCGGATCGGACGCGATCGACTTGATCCATTTGATCGCCGCCTTGATCGACTCGCCGTCGGCGGACGCGACCTTGACGGTGCCGTCATCCTCGATGTTGACCTTGGCGCCGGTCTTCTCGACGATCTCGCGGATCACCTTGCCGCCGGTGCCGATCACTTCCCGGATCTTGTCGGTCGCGATCTTGAAGGTCTCGATCCGCGGCGCGTATTCGCCGAGCTCGGCGCGGGCGTTGGTCAGCGCCTTCGACATTTCGCCGAGGATGTGGATACGACCATCCTTGGCCTGGCCGAGTGCCACCTTCATGATCTCTTCGGTGATGCCCTCGATCTTGATGTCCATCTGCAGCGAAGTGATGCCGAGCTCAGTGCCGGCCACCTTGAAGTCCATGTCGCCGAGATGGTCCTCGTCGCCGAGGATGTCCGACAGCACCGCGAAGCGCTTGTCTTCCAGGATCAGGCCCATCGCGATACCCGCGGTCGGCCGCTTCAACGGCACGCCCGCATCCATCAGCGCCAGCGAGGCGCCGCAGACCGACGCCATCGACGACGATCCGTTGGATTCGGTGATCTCGGAGACCACGCGCACCGTGTAGGGGAACTCGTGATGCGGCGGCAGCACCGGGTGGATCGCGCGCCAGGCCAGTTTGCCGTGGCCGATCTCGCGGCGCTTGGTGCCGCCCAGACGACCGGTTTCACCGACCGAGTAGGGAGGGAAGTTGTAGTGCAGCAGGAACTGTTCCTTGTACGTCCCCGACAGCGAGTCGATGTACTGCTCGTCCTCACCGGTGCCGAGCGTGGTCACCACCATCGCCTGGGTTTCACCGCGGGTGAACAGCGCCGAGCCATGCGCGCGCGGCAGCACGCCGACTTCGGCGACGATGTTGCGCACGGTCTTGACGTCGCGGCCGTCGATGCGCTTGCCGGTGTCGAGGATGTTCCAGCGAACGATCTTGGCTTCCAGTTCCTTGAACACGCCGGCGATGCGGAGCTTGTCGTATTTCGGCTCCTGGCCTTCCGGGAAGTAGTGCGCCATCACCTTTTCCTTGGCCTTGCCGACCGCGTTGTAGCGATCCTGCTTGACCGGAATGGCGTAGGCGGCGCGCAGATCGGTTTCGATCAGGCCCAGCATTTCCTTTTCCAAAGCGCTTTCGTCGACGATCTTGACGTCGCGCGGTTCCTTGGCGGCCTTCTCGGCGAGCTCGATGATCGCGTTGATGACCGGCTGGAAGTGGCGATGACCGAACATCACGGCGCCGAGCATGATCTCTTCGTTGAGTTCCTTGGCTTCCGATTCGACCATCAGCACCGCATCGGCGGTGCCGGCGACGACCAGGTCGAGCTGGGTTTCGACCATCTCGTCGAGCGTCGGATTGAGGACGTATTCGTCATTGGCGAAGCCGACCCGGGCGGCGCCGATCGGGCCCTTGAACGGGGCGCCTGAGATCGTCAGCGCGGCGGAGGCCGCGACCAGCGCGAGAATGTCGGGATCGTTCTCCATGTCATGCGACAGCACGGTCACGATGACCTGGGTTTCGTTGCGCCAGCCGTCGACGAACAGCGGGCGGATCGGGCGGTCGATCAAACGGGAAACCAGCGTTTCCTTTTCGGTCGGGCGGCCTTCGCGCTTGAAATAGCCGCCGGGAATGCGGCCCGCGGCGTAGGCCTTTTCCTGGTAGTCGACGGTGAGCGGCAGGAAGTCGACGCCTTCGCGCGGCGACTTGGCGGCCACGACGGTGGCGAGAACGATGGTCTCGCCATAGGTCGCCATCACGGCGCCGTCGGCCTGGCGGGCAATCTTGCCGGTTTCAAGCTTGAGGGGACGGCCACCCCAGTCGATTTCGACTGAATGAGCATTAAACATGGGAATCTTCTTTCATGGGTTCACGAAACAACAGCGCGCCCAAAACACAAAAACCATGCGCAAGATTGCGAGACGCTGACATGGCGTCAGCATCCGGCGATCCTGCCATGGTTTTTATATTTCGGATGGCGTCCATCCTTTCGGGTCGTACGGGCACCTTGCCCGTTATGCCCAGCGGCCGGATTGCTGCTGGACGTTGTTTAAGCATGACCGCTTCGGAAAACCGGCAGGCGCTTTTCCGGATCACACTTCTTGCGCATGGTCGTCTCCGAGAAAATCGGAGTCCAGTTCTTGGAAAACCATGCGAAAACGCGCGCAGATTTGCGCGCGTAAGCTAACAACTCAACGACGAATGTTGTGCTTTTCAAGTAGCGCCTTGTAACGCGCCTCGTCCTTCCTCTTGATGTAATCGAGGAGCGAACGGCGGGTGGCGACCATCTTCAAGAGGCCACGACGGGAATGGTTATCCTTGACGTGGGATTTGAAGTGTCCGGTGAGGTTATTGATGCGTTCCGAAAGGATTGCGACCTGAACCTCGGGCGAGCCGGTGTCGCCGGCTTTGTTGGCATTCGTCTTGATGACTTCCGCTTTACGTTCGGCGGTAATCGACATCGTCAAACACTTTCATTGTTGCGAACCGGGCTGGCAGTCAGTCCGGTCAGGTTGAACACGCGCTTGGGGATGAGTTCGCCATTGCCAATTTCGGCGAGGGCCAAAAGCCGGCCTGCCACCGTGACATAGACTGTGCCGCTACTATTGGGCGCATCCCGTCCGCGCAACAAAACGGCTTGGCCCCGATGGAGCCTTGCCGCATCCGCCCGTGTGACGGCCAGTGCCGGGATGTCGTCCAGCGCGGTCTCAACGGGCAAAAGCGCGTCGGCGAGGCTGCCCTCGCCAGACGCGGCTCTATCGCATAAAGCCTCCAACTGTTCCAGCGGAATCATGTCGGATTCCCCGAACGGGCCCACCAGCGTGCGCCGAAGCGCGCAGATATGGCCGTAACAGCCCAACAGGCGGCCGATATCCCGGGCCAAAGCCCGCACATAGGTTCCCTTGCCGCACTCCGCCTCGAATACCGATCGATTGCTATCTGATTGATCTACAAGAGATAAATGATGAATTTCGACCGGGCGCGGCTTCAATTCGACGGTCTCGCCGTCGCGCGCCAGATCGTAGGCCCGCTCGCCCTGAACCTTGATCGCGGAATATTGCGGCGGGGTCTGCTCGATCACGCCGGTAAAGCGCGGCAGCAGTTCCAGGATCGCTTCCGGCGACGGACGGAGTTCGCTGGTCTTGACGGCGCGGCCCTCGGTGTCGTCGGTGTCGCGCTCCTCGCCCCAGGCCACCGTGAAGCGATAGCGCTTGCGGCCGTCCATCACGAATGGAACCGTCTTGGTGGCCTCGCCGAGCGCGATCGGCAGGCCGCCGGACGCCAGCGGGTCGAGCGTGCCGGCATGGCCGGCGCGCTTGGCCTGGAACAGTCGCTTCACCACCGCGACCGCGTGGGTCGATGTCATGCCGATCGGCTTGTCGAGCACGATCCAGCCATGAACGTCGCGCTTGTCGCGGCGCGGCTGGTTGTTCGGGCCGCGGCTGCTTGCCGGAGCGCGCATGCGGCTGGTCGTGACGTCCTTCCGATGCGTCCGGGTGCGCAGAAATATTTTTTTCGGGAATATTTTTTTCAACGCCGCTCTGGTCGCCGATCGGCGCCGCAACAGCGTGGTCTGGGGAGGTCATGCTCATCAATCTTCGTCCGAATCGGGTGCGAGGTCTTTCTGCACCGCAGGTGTTCGCAATAATTTCTCGATCCGTTCCGCTTCATCGAATCGCTCATCGGCGCGGAAGCGGACATCAGGCGCAAATTTTAAGTTAACGCGTCGAGCAACCTCGCCGCGCAGGAATTTCTTGTTGCGTTCGAGCGCGGCGATCACGACTTCGGTGTCGCGGCCGCCGAGCGGCATCACGTAAACGGTCGCTAGCTTCAAATCGGGTGACATCCTCACTTCCGGAACGGTGACGATGTGACCCTCGAGATCTGGATCGTGCACGCTACCCTGCGCCAGAATATCGGCGATGGCGTGGCGCACGGTCTCGCCGACGCGCAATTGGCGTTGCGATCCGCCGGGCGCGGAGCTCTTTTTGTGGTGGCCGGGCATTGTGATCCTTCGACAAAAATCGTCATGGCCGGGCTTGTCCCGGCCATCCACGTCTTTCGAGCTGAAATGTTTTTAAATCGTGGATGCCCGGGGCAAGCCCGGGCATGACGCGTACAAGTGTTGCGAAGCTATAAGGCTCGAACTTATAGGCTGCGCTGGATCGTCTCCACGCGATAACATTCGATAACGTCGCCGACACGCATGTCGCCGTAATTTTCGAATGCCATGCCGCATTCCTGGCCGGAGGCCACTTCCTTCACTTCGTCCTTGAAACGCTTCAGTGTCGACAGCTTGCCTTCGTGCACCACGACGTTGTCGCGGATCAGGCGGACATTGGCGCCGCGTTCGACATTGCCGTCGGTGACGCGGCAGCCCGCGACCTTGCCGACCTTGGAGATGTTGAACACTTCGAGGATCTGCGCATTGCCGAGCATGGTTTCGCGCAGGGTCGGGGCCAGCAGGCCCGACATCGCGGTTTTGATGTCGTCGACCAGATCGTAGATGATGTTGTAGTAGCGGATCTCGATGCCGTTGCGCTTGGCGGCGGCCGCGGCTTCCTTGTTGGCGCGAACCGAGAAGCCGAGGATCGCGGCGTTGAAGCCTTCCGCCAGCGTCACGTCGGATTCGGAAATGCCGCCGACGCCGGCATGCAGGATGCGGGCGGCGACTTCGTCGGTGCCGAGTTTCTCCAGCGAACCCAGAATGGCTTCCAGCGAACCCTGCACGTCGGCCTTGACGATCAGCGGGAATTCCTTGCGGCCCGAAGTCTTGAGCTGCGACATCATCTGTTCGAGCGAGCCGCGCATGCCGGAGATGTTGGCGGCGGCGTTCTCTCGCTTTTGATGGGCGCGGTAGCTCGTGACCTGGCGGGCGCGGGCTTCGTTCTCGACCACGGCCAACCGATCGCCGGCTTCCGGCGGACCGTTGAAGCCGAGCACCTCGACCGGCACCGACGGGCCGGCTTCGTCGATCGTGACGCCCTGGTCGTTGATCAATGCCCGGACGCGGCCCATTTCCGCGCCGGCGACGATGATGTCGCCGATGCGCAGCGTACCGCGCTGCACCAGCACGGTCGCAACCGGACCGCGGCCACGATCGAGCTTGGCTTCGATCACGGTACCTTCGGCCGGACGTTCGGCGTTGGTCTTGAGGTCGAGCAATTCGGCCTGCAGCGCGATCATTTCGAGCAGCCGGTCGAGATTGGTCTTGTTCTTGGCCGACACCTCGACATCGACGACCTCGCCGCCGAGCGATTCCACCTGCACTTCGTATTGCAGCAGTTCGGTACGGACCCGCTCCGGCTTGGCATCGGGCTTGTCGATCTTGTTGATCGCCACGATCATCGGCACCTTGGCGGCCTTGGCGTGATTGATCGCCTCGATGGTCTGCGGCATCACGCCGTCATCCGCCGCGACCACCAGGATCACGATGTCGGTTACCTTGGCGCCGCGGGCGCGCATCGCGGTGAACGCGGCGTGGCCCGGGGTATCGATGAAGGTGATCTTCTTGCCGCTTTCCGGCGAGGTCACCTGGTAGGCGCCGATATGCTGGGTGATGCCGCCGGCTTCGCCTGACACCACATTGGCGTGACGCAGCGCGTCAAGCAGCGAGGTCTTGCCGTGGTCGACATGGCCCATCACGGTCACGACGGGCGAACGCGGCTCGGTGTCGGTGGAATCGTCGACAGTGTCGAACAGGCCTTCCTCGACGTCGGATGCCGCCACGCGCTTGACGGTGTGGCCGAGTTCCTCGGCGATCAGCTGCGCGGTATCGGCATCGATCACGTCGGTGATCTTGTGCATCGCGCCCTGCTTCATCAGCAGGCGGATGACGTCGACCGCGCGTTCCGACATGCGGTTGGCGAGTTCCTGGATATTGATGGCTTCCGGAATGACGACTTCGCGGATCAGCTTTTCCTTCGGTTCGTTCGACGCATGGCCCTTCAGCCGCTGGGTGCGGCGGCGGAACGATGCGATCGAGCGCTCGCGGACGTCATCGGCGTTGAGCGCGGTCACCAGCGTCAGGCGGCCGCGCTGCTTTTGCGGCGCCGGCTTGGCGGTGGTCTTCGGGGCCGCGACGGGGCGTGCGGCGCCTCCGGGACCACGGCGAATCTGGCGCGGACCTTCGTCCTCGTCGCTGGCGTCGGCGGCGACGCCGGGAGCGCGCGCCGGAGGGGTTGCGGCAGTCGTCGTCGTGGTGCGCGCAGTGGTCGTGGCAGCCGGCTTTGCGGCGGCAGCGGCCGCTTTCGCCTCGGCTTCGCCAAAACGCTTCTTGGCCTCGACCTCGGCCTTGCGCTTGGCTTCTTCGTCGGCGCGATGACGTTCTTCTTCGGCCTTGCGACGGGCTTCGGCGGCCTCGCGTTCGGCCTGCTCGATGCCTTCCCGGCTGTTGCGGCGCTTGAGCTCTTCTTCGGCCAGCCGGCGTTCTTCGACGTCGCGCATCTTGGCGTCCGCCAGCGCGCTGGCGCGGGCGGAACGTTCGTCCTCGGTCAGCGTGCGCAGCACCACTCCCGAATTGTTGCGGGGCGGAGGCGGCGGCGCTGAGGGACGCGCCTGCGGCTTGACCACGGCAGCGGGCGCCGGCTTGGCGACCACCGGCTCGGGCGCCTGGGGTGCGGCTTCGGTCACGGGTCCATCGCCGCCAAGACGGCGCTTGCCACGCTTCTCGACCACGACCTGTTTGGTGCGGCCATGGCTGAAGCTCTGGCGCACGGTGCCCGTCTCGACGCGTGGCTTCAGCGTCAAGGTCTTGGTCGGTACACTCAGTGTCTTGTCGCCAGGCGTTTTGGTATCAACCATTCACTAGTCCTAATCTTGTTGCGTCGTGCCATCAGGCACGGTCGGTATCATCGAATTCTCAGCAGCGTTATCGGCAGTATTCTTCGTGGTATTCTTGGCCGCAGCGCCGGCTTGCTTGTCGTCATCCGCCGTCCGGTATCGAACCAGGATCTGGCTGCGCGACAGGAAAGTCTTGCTCGCCGGGCCCGCGAGCACGGCAGCATGTATCACATTTGACCGCCCCAGTGCCAAATCCAAATGTTCCGAAGTCAGCGCGGTGACGACAAGAATTTTAGGAAAATCCTGTCGATCCCCGCCATTTGGCCGGATCAGGGCATCTAATTTCCTGATTCCATCGGCGGCGCCGTCGGAAGCATGGATCAGGGCCGCGACCGGTGGCCTGGCCTGGATCTTGGCCTGGGCCCTGGATTGGCGCGGTTGCAGCGCGTCCTCGACCTTGCTGAAGCCGGATACGACCTGGCCCGCCTTGGCGGCCATCGCCAGCGCCTCGATCGCGCCGCGGACCAGCAAGGCTTCGGTATCGGCCGCCAGCGCCGGTGTAACCCGGAGTTCGCGTTTGAAACCTTTACTAAATTGGTTACGGCGGGCGGCTTCCGCAACGGCCTGGCGCGAGGCCGAAACCCACATTCCGCGGCCCGGCAGCTTGCGCTTCAGATCCGGCACCACCTCGCCCTGCGGCGAGACCACGAACCGGATCAGCTCGTCGATCGGACGTACCTGCCGCGTGACCGCGCACATCCGCATGGTCGCGGACCTGTCGGTCCGCGGTCCATTGTCGAGATCGGGGTCGGCGAGTGCGAGCATGCGCGTGACGTCTGCCTTTTCATCTGCGTGTCATCTGCACGCAGAACCTGGGTTTCGTGGTGCCGAGCACGGCCATCAAACCGGCTGGTCTTCGGGCGTCTCGGCCGGATCGGCCTTCTTGGCGAGATCGGCTTCGGTGATCCAGCCGGCGATGACGCGCGCCTGCATGATCATGCTTTCCGCGTCGTCGCGCGAGATTTCGTTGGCATCGAGAATGCCCGGGTGCTTGGTCGATTCTCCGCCTTCCTTGCGCTCGGTCCATCCGACCAGATCGTCGGTGGCGCAACCGGCCAGATCCTCGACGGTCTTGATGTCGTTCTCGCCGAATTTCACCAGCATTTTCGACGTTACGCCGGGTACCGTTTTAAGAGCATCTTCCACACCGAGTTCCTTACGTTTGTTTTCCAGCTCGGTCTCGAGCTGCTCAAGATATTCCTTGGCACGATTCTGCAGTTCGTTGGCGGTCTCGTCGTCGAAACCCTCGATGCCGGCCAACTCCCTGACATCGACCAGCGCCAGTTCCTCCACCGACGTGAACCCTTCCGACGCCAGCAACTGGCCGACCACTTCGTCGACGTTCAGCGCTTCCATGAACACCCGCGTGGAGTTTTCGAAATCGGCCTGACGCCGCTCGGACTCCTCCTGCTCGGTCAGAATGTCGATGTCCCAGCCGGTCAGTTGCGAGGCCAGCCTCACGTTCTGGCCGCGGCGGCCGATCGCCAGCGACAATTGGTTGTTGGTGTCGGGAACCACGACCTCGATCCGCTCGCGGTCCTCGTCGATCACGACCTTGGCGACTTCGGCTGGCGCCAGCGCGTTGACCACGAAGGTCGCGATATCGGGCGACCAGGGGATGATATCGATCTTCTCACCCTGCAATTCGTTCACCACCGCCTGCACCCGGGAGCCCCGCATGCCGACGCAGGCACCGACCGGATCGACCGACGAATCCCTTGAAATCACGCCGATTTTCGCGCGCGACCCGGGATCGCGGGCGACCGCCTTGATCTCGACGATGCCGTCATAGATTTCCGGCACTTCCTGCGCGAACAATTTGGCCATGAATTGCGGATGGGTGCGGGACAGGAAAATCTGCGGTCCGCGGGTCTCGCGCCGGACATCGAAGATATAGGCCCGGACCCGGTCGCCGTTGCGGAACACTTCGCGCGGCAGCATCTCGTCGCGGCGCACGATGGCTTCACCACGGCCGAGATCGACAATCACGCTGCCATATTCGACCCGCTTGACGACGCCGTTGACGATATCGCCGATGCGGTCCTTGAATTCCTGATATTGGCGGTCGCGCTCCGCCTCGCGGACCTTCTGCACGATCACCTGCTTGGCGGATTGCGCGGCGATGCGGCCGTATTCCAGCGGCGGCAGGGTATCGGCGATGGTGTCGCCGACCTGGGCACCCGGATTGGCGCGCTGCGCATCCAGCAGCGAAATCTGGTTGGACGAATTTTCCACCTGCTCGACCACCAGCATGTGGCGCGATAGCCGCAGTTCGCCCTTCTTGGCATCGATTTCGGCATGAACGTCGGTTTCGCTGCCGTACCGGGCGCGCGCCGCCTTGGCGATGGCATCTTCCATCGCCGCGATCACGATGCCGCGGTCGATCGATTTTTCACGCGCCACCGCGTCCGCGATCTGCAGCAGTTCAAGTTTGTTGGCGCTGACAGCTGCCATGGCTCAGTCTCCTTCAGGGGGGTCGATTTCGCCGCGCCGCGCACGTTCCGCGGCGAGACGGTGTTCCTTGGTATTGGTCGGCAGGTTCCTGGGCTTGGCGTCGCCCTTAGGCTTCAATTTCGACTTCGGTTTGTTGCTTTTTGCAGGATCGCTCTTTTTGGCGTGTGGGGGCGGCGGCGGTTCGAGCCCGAGGTTCTGTCGCAGTTCCCGCTCGGCGGCCTTGCCGCGCCGCATCGATTCCTCGATCAACTCGTCGGTCAGAACCAGCCGCGCGTCCGAAATATCTTCCATCACCAGCAGCACATTGGATTCGTCGTCCGCGCGCGCGTCGTCGCGGTGCAGCCTGATGGCATCGCCTTCGACACCCTCGAGCATGCCGCGGAACCGCTTGCGGCCCTGATGGGGGACGGCCATCTCGATCTTGACCAGATGGCCGGCATAGCGCTCGAAATCAGAGCGTCGCACCAGCGGGCGATCGATGCCGGGCGACGAAATTTCCAGCCGATAGGCGCGTTCGATCGGATCGGCGATATCGAGCACCGGCGACAGTGCCTTCGAAATCGCCTCGCAATCCTCGATCTGCATCGTGCCGTCGGGCCGTTCCGCCATGATCTGCACGGTGCAGCCGGCCTCGCCGGAGATTTTTATTCGCACCAGCCGGTAGCCCATGCCCTGCAGCACCGGGCCGGCCACCGCCGATACCCGCGCGCCGACGCCGGGCTCGACCACGAGGCGCGGCTCGGCAAGCAGATCGGCGTCCACGGAACCAGCAATTGGATCGGTCATGTCCAGGGTCAAAATGCGTCTAATCTGAGTTGTTCAAGGTGCTTTCGGCGGGCTGGGCCCCCGCACCCATCGGTCGGGACCACCGAACCGTCCTGCGCCACGGCGAAGGGCTCGTTCGGATAATAAAAAAGAGCGGGTCCGGAGGGGCCCACTCTCAATACGCGATCGTATGAGAACCATAAGTTGCGGCCGATATAGCGGTTTTTCCGCTGTCCGGCAAGGCCCGCGAGGGCGGGAACCTTCGATTTTGCGGCCTTTGGGCGCAACTTTTCAAACCTAACCCTTCCTTCACCAAACCCGACTAGATTACCGCCGTGCAAAAGCGCCGGATGCCGCCGGCCCAAAAATTCGCGTACCCAGTCGCCGGTAAAACTCCCCCAGTCGGGTTGCCGGAAAAGTAGGTTCGATGGCTGTCGCCAGCTCGCTGATTCCCGGCCTCGACGAGATCGTCAAGCGCGGTGATCCCAAACGTCTGGCCGAGACCGCCCGGCGGATCGCCGATTTGTATTTCGATGGCGCGGCCCGTTACCGAGTCAATCACGTCGAGCTGTTCGACGGCATCCTGAGCGATCTCGTCCCGCATACCGAGCCCGCCGCGCGCGTCGCGCTGGCCGAGCGGTTGTCGCTGCTTGCCAACGCGCCGCGTGGCCTGGTCGGCAAGCTTGCGCGCGAGGACGAGGTGGCGATCGCGGGGCCGCTCTTGCGTCGCTCGCCCGTGATCGACGATGCGGCGCTGATCGAGATCGCCCGCTTTAAGGGCCAGGGCCACTTGCTGGCGATGTCGGAGCGGACGACGCTGCCGCCCGATCTGACCGACGTCATCGTGCGTCGTGGCGACCGCGACGTGGTGAGGCGCGCGGCCGGCAATTCCGGCGCGCTGTTTTCCGAGGCCGGGTACTCCAAGCTGATCGAGCGCGCCAGCCGAGACGGCGTGCTGACCTTGACGGTCGGCCAGCGCGCCGACCTGTCGGCGCCGCAGTTGAAGGATCTGCTCGGGGGGACGGTCGACATCATCCGCCGCCGGCTGCTCGACGTGGTCAAGCCGGAGCGGCAGCTCGCGATCAAGGCGGCGATCAGCGAATTGTCAGGCATTCCCGAAATCGTCGAAAGCCGCCGCAATTTCGCGCCGGCACAGCGCACCGTGCTGGCGCTGCATGGCGCCGGCGAACTCAATGAAACCGCCCTGCTGGGCTTCGCCAAGAGCTTCCAATACGAAGAATCGATCGCCGCGCTGTCGGCGATGTCGGCGGTGAAGATCGCGACGCTCGACCGGTTGATCTCGGGCGACCGCCACGATCCGGTGCTGATCCTCGGCAAGACCATCGGGCTCGAATGGGCCACGGTGCGGGCGCTGATCCTGCTGCGGCTCGGGCCGAACCGGATCGCGGCGCCCGCCGATATCGAGAACGCGCGGATCAATTTTACCAGATTGATGCCCTCGACCGCGGAGCGCGTAGTCAACTTCTGGCAGACCCGCCAATCGGCGTGAGCCGGCAAGGAGTCGTTCCGGGGCGCGCGTCAGCGCGAACCCGGAAGTTCGAGATGTGCATCGAAAAAAATCTCTGGATTCCGGGTTCGCGTTTCGCGCGCCCCGGAATGACGGGAGAGACTTAACTAATCTTCCGAAACCGCAAGTAAGCCGCCTTACGGCCTTCCCGTTCGGCTTTGCGGCCGTAGCGCGTCATGGTGTATCCCGGCCACGGCAGGCGCCAATCCGACGCACGCTCGGCGGTCCATGAAAAATCCGGCGCGCGCGACAGATGCGCCAGCGTCCAGGCGCAATAGCCGTCGATGTCGCTGACAAAACGAAATTCACCCGACGGTTTTAGGATCTGCGCCATTGCGGCGACGGTCGCGTCCTGCACGAAGCGGCGCTTCCAGTGCCGGCGTTTCGGCCACGGATCGGGATGGATCAGATCGATCCGTGCCAGCGAATGCGGCGGCGTCCACGCCAGCAATTCCGCGGCGTCGCCGGCGAACAGGCGGATGTTGGCGATGTTGTGGGTTTCGATCTGCGCCAGAATTTTCGCCATGCCGTTGACATAGGGTTCGCAGCCGATGAAGCCGACATCCGGAAACGCCTGCGCTTCGGCGACCAGATGTTCGCCGCCGCCGAAGCCGATCTCCAGCCTGACATCGCCGATCGGCCGGTCGAACAACGCGATGAGTTCCGGGAGATCGCAAGGTTTCGGACCGCCAATGTCGAGCGCCAGACGCGGCAGCAATTGCTCGACCAGATCGAGCTGATGCGCGCGCAGTTTGTGCCCCTTGCGACGGCCGAAGAACCGGCGGTCGGCGTCGCCGTCCGGCATGCCCTCGTGAGCGTCGCTAATGTCGGTATCGTTGCCGAACGGATCGCCGTCGCGATCGCCGGCGTCGTGTGAAGCGCCGCTCATCGCAGCGTCTGATACAGCCGGTGCAACAGCCGCGCCCTTGGTTCGATCGAGGAAATGTACATCTGCTCGTAATGCGTATGGGCGCCCTGGCCGTCAACCCCGAGGCCGTCCAGCGTCGCGGTATGCGGGGCGGTGAAATTGCCGTCGGAGCCGCCGCCGCTCGACACATCGATCAATTCGAAGCCAAGCTCGTCGGCAAGTGTCCGGGCATGCTCGAACAGTGCGGCGCCGGAGTTGCTTTTCTCGTAAGGCGGCCGGTTCAGTCCACCGGTGACCGTGATGCTGACGCCCTCGGTGCGCGATGTCAGGCCCAGGATTTTCGGCACCAGTTCGTCGGCATCCGCCAGGGTCGGCACCCGCATGTCGACCTCGGCATAGGCCTGTTCCGGGATCACGTTCGATTTGGTGCCGCCGCGGACGACGCCGACATTGACGGTGACGCGGCGCTTCAGATCGTTCATGGCTTCGAGCGTTTGAATCACGTTGCCGAGTTCGCGGATCGCGCTGCGGCCGTCCTCCGGCCGGGTGCCGGAATGCGAAGGCACGCCCTTGATGAAAACCTCGAAGCGCGCGGTGCCCTTGCGTCCGGTGACGATCTTGCCGCCGTCGCGGGCGGGCTCGGTCACCAGCACGTATTTGGCCTTGCGGCCCTCGGCCTCGATCAGGTCGCGCGAGGTCGGACTGCCGATCTCCTCGTCGGACACATAAAGCTGGGTCACCCCGAGCGGCGAACGCTCGGGCGCGGCGCAGAGCTGCCGGAATGCGTGATAGGCCAGATAGGCGCCGCCCTTCATATCGTAGATGCCGGGGCCGAAAGCGCTGTCACCGTCGATGCGAAACGGCAACCGCTCGATGAAGCCGAGCGGATGAACCGTATCGAGGTGGCTTAGCACCAGAATGCCCGGCGCATCCTGCCCCCAGTCCGAACGCACCACGAGATGATCGCCGCAGCCGTCGCGCCCCCTGATCCGCGCGACGGTGACGGGCAGATCGCGATAGCCGTCGGCGACCAAGGTCGCGAGCTTGTTGACCTGTTCGGGGGCTTCGGTAGGGGTTTCGATCTCGACCCAGCGGCGGATGCCGTCGAGAATGGTCGCGGCGTCGAAGGGATTGGATGCGCTGGCCATCGGTCGTGCCCCCGGCAGTGGTTCAACTACGATCAGAATAGTTCAACTACTGTCATTCCGGCATGCACGCCAGCGCAAACCCCCGTAAATTTACGTGATGAATTTTGCGCGTGATTCCGGATCGCACCGCGATGCGTCCGGAACGACGATCGGTCTAGCGCCGGTCCGGGCCTTCGCGCGCAGCGATCTGCTCGACCATGTCGACGATGCTGCGGCGAAGCTTGGCATCGGAGATCCGGGTGAAGGCCCGGGTCAGCGCGAGGCCCTCGGAAGTCGCGAGGAAATCGGAGATGTAGGCGGGCGACGCCGCCTCACCAAAGCTGTCTCCGTTTGCAGCGCCGCTCGGCCCTCCCTCGAACAGGAACGAGACCGGCACCTGAAGAATTTCAGAGATCTGCTGGATGCGGCTGGCGCCGACCCGGTTGGTGCCCTTCTCGTATTTCTGAACCTGCTGGAAGGTGAGGCCCAATGCTTCGCCGAGCTTTTCCTGGCTCATGCCCAGCATGATACGGCGCATGCGCACACGGCTGCCGACATATTTGTCAACAGGATTGGGCGCTTTGGTCGACATCTCCAACACTCCTTGGGATTGCGTGAGCGGATTGAGAAAAGAAGACGCAGCTGACAGCGAGAGAAGTTAGCTCCGTCAGATTTCGGCGGGAAGGTTTGGACAAAGCAGAGAACTTAAATCGATCGGCAAAATTTATTGGCCATTACTGTGGCCAGATTGCGAATGAGTGCCGATCTGTCAACCAACGGAGCGCTGGGTGACAGCCTTTCTGCCGATATTCGAAATTAAAGATGAATGCGAACGCGTCAGGAGACTCGTTTCGCCACGCGCCGCCGAATTGCGAGAACTACGGAGACGATAACCAGAACCGCCGCGGGAATGTCGCGAATTTTAGTATAAATTGTCGGGGAAATTGCTGAAGGCAGTCGTGAATCCAGCACGCCTTCGAGACCGAGGCCGAGCTCGGCGACGACGCGGCCCATTGGATCGATCACCGTAGAAATACCAGTATTGGCTGCCCGCGCGACGGGCAGTCCTTCCTCGATCGCGCGCAGACGCACTTGCTGCAGATGTTGATAGGGGCCGGTCGAAATTCCGAACCAGCCGTCATTGGTCAGGTTGACGATCCAGCCTGGACGATCATCACGCGCCGCAACATTTCCGGGAAAGATCGCCTCATAACAAATCAGCGGTAGCGCGCGCGGCGCGTTCGGGATCTCGAGCGTGCGGCGAACCGTGCCCGGGATGAATCCGCCCTGCACCTTGGTGAGTTGTTCGAAGCCGAGCTTCTCCATCAAATCCTGGTACGGCAGATATTCGCCGAACGGCACCAGATGCAGCTTGTCGTAGACCGACAACACACTGCCGTCATGATCGATCACGTAGATCGAGTTGTAGGCGCGGGTGATCTTGACCCCGGGCGGCAGATCCGGCGCGCGCACCGCGCCGGTGATCAGCACGGTGCCCTTGGGCAAGAGGTCGGCGATCTGCGCCATCGCGTCAGGTTCGCGGGTCAGGAAGAACGGGAACGCCGATTCCGGCCAGATCAGCACGTTGACATCGCGCACGCCGGTGGATTGCGGCCCAGACGCGCGATCCGACAGGGTCAGATATTTCTGCATCACCTCGGCCTTGGCCGAGTAATTGAAGCGGACGTCCTGCTGCAAATTCGGCTGCATGATGCGCAGCTTGACGTTGGTGAATGTGGTCGGACTCTGGGTCAGGCGCAGCACGCCGAAAATCCCCATGGCGACCAGCGTCAGCACCGCGAGCGACCGGAGCGATCCACGGTTTGCGCCCGCGCGAGCTGCCGTCGATCAACACCGCCGGGCTGGCGAAAATCGCGACGCAGAGGAATGTCAGGCCCCACAGGCCGATCAGCGATCCGGTCTGCGCCAGCGCCAGCGGTTCGGTCAGCGCGTAGCCGAACGCGTTCCAGGGAAAGCCCGTCAGCACATGGCCGCGCAGCCATTCGCCGACCGTCAGCGCCGCCGCCAGCGCCAGCAGACGCGAACCGTCACGGGTCCAGATCAGCCGCGCCAGTCCGAAGCCGAAGGCCGTGAACAGCGCGAGATAGGCCGGCAGGCCCAAAATCGCGAACGGCAGCAGCCAGGCGAAGGTCGAGGCGTCGACCAGAAACGCATAGCCGATCCAGTACAGGCCCGGCACGAAATAGCCGAGCCCGAACCACCATCCGGCCAACGCTGCCGCGGGAATGCCGCGCGCGCGTCCGGCGCCGGCGCCGTCGATCAGCCAGACCATCACCGGAAAGGTCAGGAACAGAATCGGCCAGGCATTGAACGGTGCCATGGCCAGCGCCGACAACGCGCCCGCGACCAATGCAATGAGCGCGCGTTTCCATCCCCATGCCAGGATGATCGCGAGACCGGCGGCGCGGAGTTTATTTGTCAGGTTCACGATGAGCTGGTTCCATCGGCCGGTGGCGGCGAGGTGTTGTCATTGGCCTGCGGCGGGCTGATCTCGGGCGTGGCCTCGCGACGGCGGGTTTCGCGCTGGGTGCGCGGCGCCGGGCGTTCCTTGCGGGTGCCGATGCGCAATCGCTTGACCCGGCGCGGATCGGCGTCGAGCACTTCGATCTCGTAATTGCCGGGTCCGGAAATCACTTCGCCGCGCACCGGCAGCCGTCCGACCTGGGTGACGAGATAGCCGCCCAGCGTCTCGACCTCCTCGCCGGCCTCGCCGGTGACGAAATCCTCGCCGATCACGGAACGCACGTCATCGAGGCTGGCGCGGGCATCGGCGATGAAGGAATTGTCGGCCTGCCGCACGATCGACGGCGGCTCGTCGCTGTCATGCTCGTCGTCGATCTCGCCGACGATCTGTTCGACGATGTCCTCGATCGACACCAGACCGTCGGTGCCGCCATATTCGTCGACCACCAGCGCCAGATGGATGCGCGAGGCCTGCATCTGCACCAGCAGGTCGATCGCACGCATCGACGGCGGCACGAACAGCAGCTTGCGGATGATGTTGGCGTCGGCGAGCGGCAGCGCGAGATCGACCGTGCGCAGATCGAGCCCGGCGGGTGGGGCCTTCTTGCGCTTGGTCTTGGCGGCGTCGGTGACGCGCGCGCGCGCGGTCATGAACGCCAGAAGGTCGCGGATGTGGACAATGCCTTCGGGGTCATCGAGGGTTTCGTTGTAGACCACCAGCCGCGAATGCGCCGCGCTCTCGAACAGGCTCATCAGCTCGCCGAGCGTGATGTCGCGCTTGACCGCGACGATATCGGCGCGATGGATCATCACGTCGGCGATGCGCTGCTCGTGCAGGCCGAGAATGTTGCGCAACATGGTGCGCTCGATCGCGGAAAAGCCGACCTCGTCCGGCGTGCTGGCGTCGAGCACCACCTGCAGATCGTCGCGCACCGATCCGGGCTTCCAGCCAAACAGAGTGCGGATCGCGCGAACCAGCCAGTTGTCGGCGGCCGGGCGCAGCACCTCGCCTTCCTGCACCACCACGGGCAGATTACGCGTGTTGCGCGGGTTGTCCTGGGTCGGGTCGGAATCCGGCATTTTCAGTCCATTCGCTCCCGGTCCGGCTTCGGATCCGAATCCCGGTCCGCGTACGGATCGGGAATGCCGAGTTGGGCGAGAATCTCGGTCTCGAGGCTCTCCATGGTTTCGGCGTCGGCATCGTTTTCGTGATCGTAGCCGAGCAAATGCAAATAGCCGTGCACCGCGAGGTGACTGAGATGGTGCTCGAACGGCTTCTGTTCGTCGTCGGCTTCGCGACGCGTGGTCTCGTAAGCGATCGCGATATCGCCGAGCATACGCGGCGGATCGTCCGGGCCGACCGGACCGGTCGGCGGCAGCGCGGGAAACGACAGCACGTTGGTCGGCTTGTCGAGGCCGCGCCAATTGTTGTTGAGAGTGCGAATGCCGGCATCATCGGTCAGCATGACCGCAAGTTCGGCCTCGCCATGATCAGGCTCGGCGATCTCGGCCGCGGCCGCGATCGCGCGCAGGATCACCGGCTCGGCATCGGGTTCCTTCAGCCAGCAATCGGCGACCAGCAGCACGTCGGGAACGGGAAGGGCAAGAGGCGCCATCGGGCTAGAATTTCTCAGGCGATGGGAAAACGGTCCCAGCGCGCGGGGCGGAGCATGTCTGAATCAATGTATTAGCATCAAGGTTTGGCGGTGGCCGGCCGCTGCGGCAATCCCTCATAGGCGGCGACAATCCGTGCCACCAATTCGTGGCGGATGACGTCTTCGGCCGTGAACTTGACCTGGGCGATGCCCTCGACGCCATTGAGCAATTTGGCGGCCTCGGCCAATCCGGAGGTCTGTCCGTTCGGCAGGTCGACCTGGCTCGGGTCGCCAGTGATGATCATGCGGCTGTTCTCGCCGAGCCGGGTCAGGAACATCTTCATCTGCATCGATGTGGTGTTCTGCGCTTCGTCGAGAATGATCGCGGCATTGGTCAGGGTGCGGCCGCGCATGAAGGCGAGCGGCGCGATCTCGATTTCGCCGGTCTGCAGCGCGCGCTCGACCACCCGTGAATCCATCAGGTCGTACAGCGCGTCGTAGATCGGACGCAAATAAGGATCGACCTTCTCGCGCAGATCGCCGGGCAGGAAGCCGAGCCGTTCGCCGGCCTCCACCGCCGGCCGCGACAGGATGATGCGGTCGACTTCCTTGCGTTCGAACAATTGCGCGGCATGCGCCACCGCGAGCCAGGTCTTGCCGGTGCCGGCGGGGCCGATGCCGAAAACAAGTTCGTGACGCTTGAGCGCGCGGATATAGGCGTCCTGTGCCGCGGTACGCGCCCGCACCGGGCGCTTGCGCAGGTTGATGGTGTCGAACGCCTGCTTGGCGTTCTTGGGGTCGAATTCGAACAGCGAGCCTTGCGCGATCACCGCACGGATCGCGCCCTCGACATCGCCTTGCGCCAGATCGTGGCCCTTGGTGGCCTGCGCGTACAGCGTTTCCAGCACCCGGCGGGCGGCGTCGCAGCCGTCGCGGGAGCCGGCGATGGTGATGTGGTTGCCGCGCGAATCGACCACCACGCCCAGGCGACGCTCGATCAGCGCGAGATTCTGTCCGTAGGGTCCGACCAGCGCGGACGCGCCCTTGTTGTCGTCGAAATCGATGACGACCTGGGTCTCGGGTGGAATTTGCAGGTCGCGGTCGAGCTTACGGTTGGGAGCGAGTGAAGGCGAATCCGATGCGCTTTTGGGCAAGGGTTCAGGCTCCCGTGTGCAATGGAGAGGATGATTCAGGTTGCTTGGGTGCCGCGGCCGCGATCCGATCCGGCGTCGCACCCTGTGCCGGAGAAACAAGTGTGCCGAGCAGGCTGTAGCGCTCGAGGCTTTCGACCTTCACCGGAAGCACCTTGCCGATAATGTCCGAGGAGGCCATCACATGCGCCGGCTGCAAATAGGCGGTGCGGCCGACGATCTGACCAGGATTGCGGGCGGCGCGTTCGAACAGCACGTCGACGGTGCTGCCGATCGCAGCCATGTTGAAGGCCGATTGCTGGCTGTCGATCAATTCCTGTAGCCGCACCAATCGCTCGTCCATTTCAGTCGCTGACACCGTCTCCCGCAAATCCGCCGACGGCGTGCCTGGCCGCGGCGAATACTTGAACGAATAGGCGCCAGCGTATCCGATTTGTGTGACGAGCGCGAGCGTCGCGGTGAAATCATCCTCGGTCTCGCCGGGAAAGCCCACGATAAAATCTGATGAGAAAGCAATATCTTGCCGCGCCGCACGAAACCGGTCGATGACGCGGCGGTAGTCGTCGGCGGTATGTTTGCGGTTCATGGCCGCCAGGATCCGGTCGGAACCGGACTGGACCGGTAGATGCACGAACGGCATCAGCGCCGGAAGGTCGCGATGAGCTTCGATCAGGCTCTGGTCGACATCGCGGGGATGACTGGTCGAATAGCGCAGCCGGATGACGCCAGGCAGCGCGGCGAGATGATACAACAGGCCACCGAGCGACCAGGTCCGGCCGTCCGGGCCTTCGCCGTGATAGGCGTTGACGTTCTGCCCGATCAGGGTGATTTCGCGGACGCCGCTGTCGGTGAGCCTGACCACGTCGTCGACGATCTTGGCCACGGGCCGCGATACCTCGGCGCCGCGCGTGTAGGGCACGACACAGAAGGTGCAAAACTTGTCGCAGCCTTCCTGCACGGTGACGAAAGACGATATGCCGCGCGCACGAATCGCCGCCGGCTTCGGCGGCGGCAGGAAACCGAATTTGTCTTCGACCGGAAATTCGGTCTCCAATGCGCGGCCATGGCGCTTGGCGTCCGCCAGCAATTGCGGCAGATGATGATAGCTCTGCGGCCCGACCACGACGTCGACCGTCGGTGCGCGGCGGATGATCTCCGGGCCCTCCGCCTGGGCGACACAGCCGGCCACGGCGATCCGCATCTCGCGCCCGTTGCGCGCGGCCTCGTCCTTGACGACGCGCAGACGACCGAGTTCCGAATAGACCTTTTCGGAAGCCTTTTCGCGGATGTGGCAGGTGTTGAGGATCACCAGATCGGCGTCGTCGACGCTGGCGGTCTCGACAAAGCCTTCCGGCGCCAGCGTGTCCACCATGCGCTGGGCATCGTAGACATTCATCTGGCAGCCATAGGACTTGATATGCAGCTTGCGCGGCGGGTTCATGGAACCTTTGTTGGGGTCGGACGGCGCCAGTGCGGCGCGACTAGGCCCCACTTATAGGCCAACGGGCCTAAAATCCAGCGGCGGGCCCCGGAAATGGCCTACCAGACCCGGCCGCCGCGTTGCCGGCGGCCGGGTCTGTCAGGGAGTTTTGGTCCGCTTTCAGCTGGTCAGCGACCCCAGATGACGGATCGCGGAGATGCTCGGCAGGAACGTATAGGCGCCGCCCCGGGTCTGGATGAAGCGCGGTAGCCCGCGCAGCCGGATCACTTCGCCTGATTTCAGCGGGATATCGAACCAGCTGGTTTCGGGATCGTTCGCGCCGAGTAGCGGATCGTTCGACCCGGTGATCCGCGGGTCCTGCAGGCCGAGGTTCAGCCAGTCGCACGACATCGCCTCGAACTGAGCACCGAGATTGGCGCCGATAAAGTTGCCGAGCAGGCCGCGTTCTTCGGTGACATCCGGATAAGCCGGATCGTATTTCGGGCCGTAGGGCATTCCACGGCGAATCAGGCGCCGGCTGTGGTTCGCCACCCGCTGTACGATCTTGCCGCCCCGTGGGTTGGCCCGCCGGATGTGGGCGCCGTAGGGGCATGTCGAAGTTTCGGTGTAGTCGAAATCTTCGAACGGCACCGACGGATTCGGATTGGGTGTGTTTGGCGACAGCGCCAACGGCACGCCATTGCGCCAGCGCCCGCACATGGTGGCGGCGACAATCTCGCGCAACGCCGCCTTGCGCGTCAGCCCGGTGCCGATAGTGGCTTCCGCGCCAATGGCGAGCAAGTCCTCGACATGCGGGTGCCGCAGCAAATCGCAGGCGGCCTTATCCAGATATTGTTCGAAGCCGACCACGTCCTGGGCCAGTACCCGAAACGCATTGAAGCTGCCGTTGAAACCGAGCTGGCACGGGGTCGGAACGCGGAACAACAGATTTTCGAAATTGGTTTCGTATCCCAACAGCACGGTGCCGAGCGGCGCCGGCGGCTGCCCGTCCGCATAGTCGGCTGGGTCGTGGATTTCCTTGAACTTCGGCTGTGCGATGCTGTCGCGATAGCCGAAGTGAACGAAGTTACCATCGTCGCTCCAGCCGTTTCGCGTGCCGAGCAATGAGAGGCCCGACCCGCTGGGCAGCGCCTGCTGCTGAATGCGGTCGATCTGCGAGGTCTCATCGGCGTAGATCGATGCGATCAAATGCAGCCGTTTCGGATTGTCGAACGGCGCTGGCCAATTCTTCGGCGCGCTCTGCTCGACATCGCCGAGCTTCACAGCGCGCGACGTCATGCCATCGATGAATTCGGTCGGGAATGTTTCGAGCGACGAACCCGGCGTGCCCAGGGCTCGCAACCCTTCATAGGTCAGGCCGATGTTGAAACAGGTGTCCGGCTTGGTCACCCACGGCTCTTCAGTGGTGATCTGCGGGATGCCATCGCGCTTCGACAGCGTGGCGGCGAGCCAGCGCCGGGCGGCGGCGCGTTCGGTCACCTCGAGAATGAGATAACGCACCCAGGGCTTGCGATAGCCGCGCAGGATGTTGCCCTGGACATCGGCGGCGTTGAAGGCGGCGCTCACCAGCCGATTCCAAATTGCTTGCGGACCTGCGCCGCCGAATAGCCGGGATAGGCGCGATACCCGCTGCCGAGCGAGACGTTCTCGTTGACGTTCAGCTGCAGGATCAGCTTGCGTGGCAGCAGCCGCAGATCGTCATCGCCGGACGGACCGGTGTCGCCGATCAACTCTTCCTGGTCGCGTAGCACGCCGGTCGGCAGATCCGGCACCTGGTACATGTCGTGCGCGTGCACCCAATCGATGAACTTCTCGATATTTTTTTCGGAAGGAATCACGTCTTCGCCTCCTTCGACAAGCCCCACGACGGCATCGAATACGCTCCCAATGGTCGCGATGAAGTCACGAATGTAGTTGGTGAAGTCGCCGTCATAGACCGACATCATGCAGATGTTGTTGTCGACGATCACAAAGCGGGCGAAGTGCACGGTGCCGACATTGTCGAGCCCGGCGTAGATTTCGTCCTTGTTCTGCGCGATCGCCAATGCCGCCATGGCACGGCCCGCGGCCGATTTGTTTTTCAGCGGCATCACCAGGTTCATCATGCGCTGCAAATTGTCGCCGGGTTGGATTGAAAAAGGCGGTCCGCCCGGGAGCTTCTCCACGGGCGTGCGCGAGGCCCAGAACGGAATTAGCAGCCTTCTCGTCACGAACATGCCCAATTTCGTATTCGGGAATTTTTTCAGGAATTGATCGAATCGACTACCGGTGCCTGGCATCAGCTCAACTCCGGTTGAAGAACGGGCAGGGCGTGCCGCCGCGCCGATGGCGAGATTCTTCATAGGCATCGCGGCGGGCTTCCAGAATAGGATCGTCCGACGGTTCGAGGCCCGGCGGCAGCCGCCATGGATTGAAGCTGATGCGCTCTCCGAAGGCGGCTTGATCGGCGGCGACATTGGTGAGCGTCAGCGTACCCATGGACACCCGGATGCGCTTGTCGGGCCAGGGCACGGTCGGGTCATTGAAGGCGTCGCCGGCTTCGCCAATCGTCATCATCAGCATGAACCGGGCCGGCAATTTCGCCAGCCGGTCCCTGAGCTCCTGATGCAGATAGACATCGACGGGTGTCAGATCGGGATCTGTATTGCTGACGCCGGACACCGGCTGCCATGAAAACCTGACGTGGCGGCGGACCCGGTTGGGCGCGACCGCTACGAAGGTGTGGACGGCATGGTAGGTGGCGCGGGCGTAGCTCACGGGGGCGCCGATGACGCTGGCCTGGAAGACACCAAGCTGGGCGAAGCGGTGATGGTTGGCATAATTCAGCGTGCCGGCGTCGTTGCGCGTGGTCTGCCCAGGATATGGATTGGGGAGTGGGATCTTGAGCTGGGCCACGTCGCACAATTTCTGCCACCACGATTCCGGCTGCGCCGGCGTGGGTATCGCGGCCTTGGTGAAGTCGAGAAAATCATTGACGGTCGGTACGAAGAACTCGGTCAACGTCATGGCGATCAGGTCGGTCGCGGCCTGATCCTTCAGGAAAAAACGTGTCGCCATGCCGCGTGCATCCGACCAGCCATCGTGCTGCACCGGGCTTCCCGATCCGTTGGAGAAACGGACCAGCACCGGGACCCGAAGACCCTGGAAATGCTCCGCGGTACAATAGTTCTGCGCCACGTCAGACGGCTCGAAATAGCCATCGACCCCAATGCCGATGGTGTGTACGGGTCGCCTATTTGGGTCGTGATCCGGGAAATCTGAAGCCGTGGCATCTACAAGTTGTTTTGCAATTGATGGTTCGTCCATATCCTCTCCTTGACGGATGGATTATCGCTTTCTCGAAAAATCAGTGCCGGAGCCTGTCTCTCCCGGCTCGCCGCCGGGACTACCCAGAGTTTCAAAAATGTACTTACGGACGTCGTCGAGGTCAAATTGAGATCCTCGTTGTGCCGCAATGTTGAACGCGTCGTCTCCCAGTCTCCTTTTCGTTTTATCGACCGCAGTCCGAGCCGAACGGCCCAATTTCATCGGCGAGGTTGTCAACGCGCCTGCCAGGATGGCTAGAGCTTCGTCCGCTCCCAATTCTGCCAGCGGCACCAGCAGTGACCGGATGGTCGACCAAACGTAGAAAGTGGCGCCGTGATTGGGGAGATCAACGAGGTTCTGGACATAGATCGCCAGCGCTTCGGCCGGTTCGGCGTGCGCCGCCCGCAATTCCGCGATCAAATGTTTGACACGGCTGGCGCCGAGATAATTGCCGGCCATGTTGGCCCATTCCACCGAGGTCTGAAACTCGTCGATGGCCTTGGCTGTATCCTTGAAGGCTTCGACGCCGCCGCGGGCATAATGAATATATCCAATCAGCGTCGGCTGAATGGACTTCTGGTCGTGCCGGGATGCCTGGCTGATGAACTCACTGGCCCCAGCAAGATCTCCGGTCCGTGCCTTCATATAAGCCGCCATGGTCAGCGACATGATCTCGCAGGCGATGTTGCCGGCGGCCCGTGCCTGTGCCACGGCGGCGGTATGGTTTTCGATGCATTTGGCCGTGTCTCCGAACCATTGCGCCATTTGGCCGGAAATCCCGAAAAGCCAGCCCTCGCTTGACCGCGCGGCGGCGGCTTCGGCCCGGAAGCCGCGCTCGAGGAAAGCCGCTGCCTTGGCCTGATCGCCGCCCTCGTGGAAGGCGTGACCGGCGGCTCCGGCCAACAGGATCGGCGCCTGCTCGAGCTGATCGGCGCCGGGCCGAACCATGATCCGCTCGCACCAACGGCCGGTTTCCGTGCCGCGATGCGAATAGTTGAACATGAATAAGGGCGCGGCCATATCCGCCGCCAGATTCAGATCGTGAGCGACCGCGCGATCGAAGGCGGTGCGCAAGTTGGACCATTCGTCATAAATCGCATTGGCGGCCTTGGCTTCCTTGACGCTGGCGATTTGCTGACCGAGCTCCCGGCAGCGCGCGGCATAGACCTGGCCGTGCCGGGTTTCCACGGTCTGCAACAGGCCGGATTGATCGAGCTTTTCGCGGCCAAAAGCCTGCACGGTTTGCAACATGCGAAATAACGGCTGGCCGCGCATATCCCGGTTCAACAACGAGGATTCGACCAGTTCGTCGATCCCGTCGAGCACGTGCTGCTCGTTCGGCATATCCGCCGCGCAGACCGCCAGCGCCTGTTCTTCGCGGAACGGACCTGAAAACACCGACAGCCGCTCCAGAACCTGGCGGCTGTCCGGGGCAAGGAGCTCGTACGACCATTCGAGCGTTTGCCGTAGTGTTTGCTGGCGGCCGGTTCGGCGCCGGAAGCTGGAGGCATGAAGATCGAGCGGCTTGGTCACGCCGCCTTCGATACTTTCCAGTGGCAACCGGCGGACCTGGCCGGCCGCGATCTCGATCGCCAGCGGCATGTAGTCGAGATTGGCGCAAATTCGCTCGACGACATCCAGCTCGTCCGGGGTCGGTTGAAACCGGCGGTCGGCGAGCCGGCCGCGCTCGACGAACAGCCGCACTGCCGCCGATGGCCCGCTGTCGTTGGTAGCGCCGGAATCCAGCGCGGGCACGTTATACGAGGCCTCGCCCTCGACACCGAGCACGCGCCGGCTGGTATTGATCAGGAACAGCATGCCGCAGGTCGACGCCAGTTCGGTCACCGCGTCGGCGATCGAGTCGAGCACATGTTCGCAATTGTCTATCACCACGATCGCCCGGGCGTTGCAAAGTCGCTCGAGCACCTGGACGCGCCGTTCCACGGCCGGCAGCGGCGGGATCAGCAGCGCCTCGCTGAGGGCGCCCCAGACTTCGCTGCCGCGTTCCAGCGCCGACAGATCCACCAGCCACGCGCCATCGGGGAAGGAAGATTCCACCGAGCGGGCGAATTCGATCGCCAATCGCGTCTTGCCGATACCGCCGGGGCCGACCAGGGTCAGCAGCCGCGATTTGTGGGTCATTCTGACCAGGTCTTGCAATTCCCGCTCGCGGCCGAGGAACGAGCTCAGATTGGCGGGCAGGTTGCCGCTGGCGGTCTCGCGCTTGCCGCCGATCGGCGGGAATGAACTCGGCAGGTCCGGAGCCAAAACCTGGTAGACGCGGATGGGCTCGATGCCCTTGAAATGATGTTCGCCGAGGTCGGACAGTTCGAACGGCGTCTCGGGCCGGTGGCCCGCCAGGCGTTCAGCGGTGACATTGGACAACAGGATCTGATCGGCGTTGGCGGCACTTTGCAGCCGCGTGGCGGTCGGCAACGAGGGGCCGAAATAATCGGTGACCCCCCGTGCACGGGTCAGCCCGGTGTGAATGCCGAACCTTATCTGCAGCCGTCCAGTCGGTCCCCAGGGTATCGCCCGCATCTCCCGCTGGGCCTCGATGGCGGCCAGTACGGCGTCGAGCGGCTGATCGAAGATCGCGAGTACGCCGTCTCCGGTGTGCCTGAACGGGTTGCCGGAACGACGACGGATGGCGGCATGCAGGATCCGGTCATGCAGGTCCATGGCGCCCATCATCTCGTCGGGATAGCGGCGCAGCAGGGTCGTGCTGCCGACGATGTCGGTCGTCAGGATCGTGCTTTCACGATTGACGGAAGCCGATGGCGGCACTTCGGTCTTGGTCTGGTACTCATCCAAATTGGTACTACCCAAGAGGCTTCGCCCTGCTCATTCCCATATCCGGCTCAACTTCGAACCCGCAGGTTCGAACTCATAAAACGCCCCGACCGGCGTACGCCCGCATCTCACACGGCCGACGATTTCGAAAATCGGAAAAATGAAGGCTGCTTGAGGCATCTAAGATTTACGTGAGATCGGACGGCTTCGCAATCAGCGATGTATGCAAATGGCTCGCTAGCGTCGGTCCGAACGACGACAAAAGTTTGATCTCGTAATTATCAATTCCGCCAAAGCGGGAAACTCAGCCTAAGCGCCTTGGCGGACGGTCGCCCCCGCTGCCACCAAATCGGGCAATTGACGCATATCGTCAAACGTTTGGACGGCCCCGGCGGCGCACAGCTTTTCGGCATGTCCAGGCCGGCAATGGCTGCCGCCGCAAAACCCAAGGACAGTCATGCCGGCGGCGTGGGCGCCGGTGACACCGGGCACGCTGTCCTCGATCACGAGGCAGCGCGCCGGCGCCGCTCTCATCGCCTCTGCCGCGAACAGAAACAGGTCAGGCGCGGGCTTACCGCGCGAGACCTGGGTGGCGGAAAAAATATGAGGCGCGAGCGCATGGTAGAGGCCAGCGCAATCCAGCCCATGTTTGATCTTTTCGGGAGTGCCGCTCGAAGCTACGCATTTCGGCACACCCAGCGCGGCGATCGCCTCGCCGACGTGAGCGATTGCGCGCAGATCGCTGGCGTAAAATTCCAGGGTGGCCCGCTTGATCTGTTGATCGAAATCGTCGGGCAGCTTGCGGCCGAGTTCGGCCTCGATCATCAGCTGGGCCTCCCGGTCGGAGACGCCGAGAAACCGTTCCAGCACCTGATCCTCCGTGATGGCGTAGCCGTGGCGCGTCAGGGTCGCCGCATGCGCGCGACACGAAATCAATTCGCTGTCGACCAGTACCCCGTCGCAGTCGAAGATGACCAGATCGAACTTCGCGGTGGTGCCGTGCGCGGCTTCATTCACGGACATCGATATTCATTCCGCCCGGAACCTGCCGCGCTCAGGACTTGTCGTCGTCGAGCGGAACGCAATACAACTCGAGCCGGTGATCGACCAGCTTGTAGCCCAGTTTACGAGCGATTTCGGCCTGCAGCTTCTCGATCTCCTCGGAGGTGAACTCAATCACCTTGCCGTCGCGCAGATTGATCAGGTGATCGTGATGGCTGTCGCGCATTTGCTCGTAACGGGCACGCCCCTCGCGAAAGTCATGCCGTTCGATGATGCCGGCATCCTCGAACAGCTTGACGGTGCGATACACGGTCGAAATCGAGATCTTGTCGTCGACCGCGGCACAGCGGCGGTACAATTCCTCGACATCGGGATGGTCCACCGCTTCGGCCAGCACACGCGCGATGACCCGGCGCTGCTCGGTCATGCGCATGCCGGTGGCGGCACAGCGCGCCTCGATGCCTGTGGCTTTGAGCGTGGGTGTTGATTTCAATACAGTCATGATCGTCGCCCTGGAGGGTCGGACTGTTGTGCCATCGCGCTGGGGCTAGGACAAGTCGCGGCGCATCAATAGTGCATTCAATTGTTCCCCGCCGGGCTGCTGGTAATAGCGTTCGCGGCGGCCGACAACACCAAATCCGGCCCGGTCGTACAGCCGCCGCGCCGGGGCGTTATTCTCTTCGACTTCGAGAAATATGGTGCGTACGCCGCGGCCCGCCAGATGTCCCAGATGGGTCAGCAACAGATCGCGGGAGAGGCCGCGTCCCCGATGGCTCGCCGCCACCGCGATCGACAATATTTCGGCTTCATCTGCCGCGATGCGCGACACCGCGAAACCGATCACATTGCGTCCGAGCCGCAAGCGGTGAACCAGCGTGTTGCGCTCGGCCAGCATTGCCTCGAACTCGCCTTCACCCCAGCCGCGGTGAAACGATTCGCTGTGAAGCTGGGCGAGCCGCCGCGCATCGCGAGGGGAAGCGGCTTCGATCGCCGGCGTGCCGCCGCCCAACCATTCGGAAAACCACGCCATCACGACGCGGCGGGCTGCACGATATTCCGCGGCGGGTTATTGGACGGCTTGGCGTCCGGCGCGCGCAGATAATAAGGCCGGGCCGGGGCGGTTTCCGGATCGAGCGCGGCCCCGAGCCAGGCGACCCAGTTAATGTCGGGGGCGGCCCGCATGTCGACCTGAAACGGCGGCGGCGCATCGGCCGGCCAGCGTTCTGCCAGGATCCCGGCCGCGTTGCCGACCAGGTAGGGCGCGCCGAACCCGGCGGCGCCGAGCGCCTCCGCGATCGGAGCCACCCGTGGCGACATCAGCGGACTGCCGTCGCCGGCGACCGCCTGGACGTAGACATGATCATGCCGCGCATCGATGGCGGCGATCACCGGCTGCGCTGCGTTGGCGCTCACCACCGGCGCGGCGAACGCGGTCAGCGTAGTGACGCCGAGTACCGGCTTGCCGGCGGCCAGAGCAATGCCGCGCGCGGCCGACAATCCGACCCGCAACCCGGTGAAGCTCCCGGGACCGGTGGTCACCGCGATGCGATCGAGCGCGGTGAAGGCCAGTTCGGCTTCGTTCATCACGCGCGCGATCATCGGCATCAGCGCCTCGGCGTGACCGCGCTTCATGGGCTGTGATTCCTGCGCGATCAATCTGCTGGTGCGGGTGTCGAGCACGGCCACGGAGCAGGCGTCCAACGCGGTATCGATGGCGAGGATAAGCATGATTTTCCACTACCATGACTTGTCGCGGATATCCACGCTACCGGTAGGGCGTAATAACGCGCAAGTAAGCACGCGCCGAATGGCCATCGGCAGGCTGATTTGTGCAATTTCCGCGACATGCGACATAGAGCCCCGATCCACGCGAATGCGGGATATCCCTGCAACACAACGGCATTTTGAATCCGAGCCGGCAATGCAAGGTTGAACGTTCGGCGCCGCAGACAAGCGAGTTCCATTTTAATCAATTATTCGAACAAATTTGAGAAAACTGGTTCACGCGATTTAATGAACCTATCCATTAGACGAAATTGATCTTTAATTCTTCGGCAATTTACATTTCAAATCAACAGGCCCCCAATGTTTCAACGGCGCAATAATTCCACGTCGAGCGCGCTCGCCCAGGCCGCCGCGATCAGCAAATCGCAGGCGGTGATCGAGTTCAACATGGACGGCACCATTATTACGGCCAACCAGAATTTTCTCGACACGCTCGGCTATCGGCTGGAAGAAATCCAGGGCAAGCATCATTCGATGTTCGTGGCACCGGCGGATCGCGACGGCGCCGATTATCGCGGCTTCTGGAGCAATCTCAATCGCGGCGAATACCAGGCGGCGCAGTACAAGCGGGTCGCCAAGGGTGGAAGGGAAGTCTGGATCCAGGCCTCCTATAACCCGATCTTCGATCGCAGCGGCAAACCGACCAAGGTAATCAAATTCGCCACCGACATCACCGCGCAGAAGATCCGCAGCATGGAAGATGCCGGCAAGCTTTCCGCGATCGGGCGCGCGCAGGCGGTGATCGAGTTCAATCTCGACGGCACCATCATCACCGCGAACGATCGTTTCCTCGCCACGGTCGGGTATTCGCTCGCGGACATCCAGGGCAAGCACCATTCGATGTTCGTCGCGCCGTCCGAGCGCGACAGTGCCGCCTATCGCGAATTCTGGGCGAGTCTGAATCGTGGCTCGTTCCAGTCCGCCGAGTTCAAGCGCTACGGCAAGGGTGGCAAGGAGGTCTGGATACTGGCTTCCTACAATCCGATTCTCGACGACAGCGGCAAGCCGTTCAAGGTAGTGAAGTTCGCTTCCGACATCACCGAGCAGAAATTGAAAGCCGCCAATTTCTCCGGCCAGGTCGAAGCGATCGGCAAGTCGCAGGCGGTGATCGAGTTCAACATGGACGGCACCATCATCGACGCCAACGACAATTTCCTTGGTGCCGTCGGTTACCGGCTCGACGAAATCAAGGGCAAGCATCATTCGATGTTCGTGCCGCCGGACGAGCAGCAGAGCGAGGCCTATCGCGAGTTCTGGGCGAGCCTTAACCGCGGCGAATTCCAGTCCGCCGAGTACAAGCGGGTCGGCAAGGGCGGCAAGCAAATCTGGATCCAGGCCTCCTATAATCCGATCCGAGATCTCAACGGCAACCCCTACAAGGTGGTGAAGTACGCCACCGACACCACCGCGCAAGTGATCGCGCGGATGCGGAGCGAAAGCGTCCGCGGCATGATGGATTCGGTGGCCGCCGGCGCCGAGCAATTGACTGCGTCGGTCCGCGAGATCTCCGAGGCGATGCTGAAGTCGAAGGAAACCGCGTCTGGCGCGGTCGATCGGGTGGAAGCCGCCGATCAGCAGGCGCAGCGGTTGAGCGAAGCGGCGGGATCGATGAGCAGCATCGTTGAACTGATCGGCGACATCACCGGCCAGATCAACCTGCTGGCGCTGAACGCCACCATCGAGTCGGCCCGTGCCGGCGATGCCGGCCGCGGCTTTGCGGTGGTGGCTGCCGAGGTGAAGAATCTCGCCAACCAGGCCAAGCAGGCCACCGACAAGATCGGCAGCGAAATCGGTAATCTAAACGGGATCTCGGCCGACGTCGTCAATGCGCTCAATGCGATCAAGGTCGCGATTCAGAATGTCAGCGAGTATGTCACCACCACCGCGGCTTCGGTCGAGGAGCAAAGCGTTGTGACCAGCGAAATGTCGTCCAGCATGCGCCGCGCCGCAGCGGAAGCCGCCAGCATCGGCGAGGCGGCGTAAGAAAAAACCAGGGTGGGCAAAGGCGCAGTTGCGTCGTGCCCACCCTGCGATATCCCAATTACATCGGCCGGACTTCGACCACGTCGGGCACGAAATGCTTCAGCAAATTCTGGATGCCGTGCTGCAGCGTCGCGGTGGAAGACGGGCAGCCCGCGCACGAGCCCTTCATGTTGAGATAGACGATGCCGTCCTTGAAGCCGCGGAAGGTGATGTCGCCGCCGTCGCTGGCGACCGCCGGCCGCACCCGGGTTTCGATCAGGTCCTTGATCATCTCCACGGTCTCGGCGTCGTCTTCGTTGAAGAACTCGTCATCCTGGTCGGCGGCCTCGTCGCTGGCCACGCTGCCGTCGGCGAGCAGCGGCGCGCCGGACATGTAGTGCTCCATGATGGCGCCGAGGATCGCCGGCTTGAGATGCTGCCAGTCGCTGTCGTCCTTGGTCACGGTGACGAAGTCCGAACCGTAGAACACGCTGGTGACGCCGGGCACGCCGAACAGCTTTTCGGCGAGCGGCGAGCGGGCCGCGGCCTCGCGATTGACGAACTCCATGGTGCCGGTGTCGAGCACCGTACGGCCTGGGATGAATTTCAGGGTCGCGGGATTGGGCGTGGCTTCAGTCTGAATGAACATGATTAATCTCCACCGTCACCGGTTCAAGGCCGGCGCGTAAGGTTCCTTAGCAGATGGCGACGGCAAACGCACGATCAAGCCCGGCAGGGCCCGGAATGGCTGCCATAACCCTCATCGGACCGCATTTCGCCGCGCTATGGGGCGTTTTTCAGGATAGTGCGTCGATATCCGCGTCGCTCAACTCCCCGGGCACCACGGTGACAGGGATCGGGAAGGAACCGACCACCCCGGCTATCAGGGTGACGAGCGGCCCGGGGCCTTCGGGGCCGGGATTGGCCGCCAGTACCATCATCGTGATGTCGACGTCCTTGTCGATGACATCGAGGATCTGCTCGGTCGGATCGCCCTCGCGAATGACCCGCTCGGGGGTGATCGCGGCGATGCCGTTGGCGCGGCCGGCGGCGCGATCGAGCGCAGCATCGGCGTCCTCCTGGGCCTCGGCGCGCATGATGTCGGCGACCCCGAGCCATTGCTGGTTCTGTTCTTCGGTCTCGATGATGCGCAGCATCACCACGCCACCGCCGACCCGGATCGCCCAACGGCTGGCGTAATACACCGCGCGGTCCCATTCCGCGGTGTCATCGACGATGACAAGACATTTCGGCTTGTGACCGGTCTCGTAGCTGCGTCGCTGGGCGGTCATGCAATATCCCGGGGATGCGTCAGGCGCGCGGCATGGTGCCACGGCGCGGCCATGCCAGACAAGCGGCGTCGCGATGCCGTCGACGGTTACGCCGACGAGATCGATCAGGGCTTGCGGATGAACCCGACAATATCCTTGGTCGACTGCATCGTCTCGGCGGCGATGGCGCGGGCGCGGTCGGCACCGTCGGCCAGGACCTGGTCGACATGATCGGGGTCGGCCACCAGCCGCTTCATTTCAGACGCGATCGGCGACAATTTGGTGACGCAGAGTTCGACCAGCGCATTCTTGAAGTTGGAGAACTGGCCGCCGCCGAACTCGGTCAGCACCGCAGCCTTGTTCCGCCCCGACAGGGCGGCGTAGATGCCGACCAGATTGTCGGCTTCGGGGCGGGTTTCGAGACCCTTTTCCTCCGACGGCAACGGCTCCGGATCGGTCTTCGCCTTGCGGATCTTCTGCGCGATGCTGTCGGCGTCGTCAGTCAGGTTGATGCGCGAATTATCGGACGAATCCGACTTCGACATCTTCTTGGTGCCGTCGCGCAGGCTCATGACCCGGGTCGCGGGGCCGGTGATCAGCGGCTCCGGTTGCGGAAAAAACAGGCCCTCGTTGAAGCCGTGACCGCGGATCGAGTCGGAATAATCATTGTTGAATTTCTGCGCGATGTCGCGCGCCAGTTCGAGATGCTGCTTCTGGTCCTCGCCAACCGGCACATGCGTGGCGCGATACAGCAGGATGTCGGCGGCCATCAGCACCGGATAGTCGTAGAGACCCACGGACGCGTTCTCGCGATCCTTGCCGGCCTTCTCCTTGAACTGGGTCATGCGGCTGAGCCAGCCGACACGTGCCACGCAATTGAAGATCCATGCCAGTTCAGCGTGGCCGGAAACCTGGCTCTGGTTGAACACGATGTGCTTCTTCGGATCGATGCCGCTGGCGATAAATGCCGCAGTCACCTCGCGCGTATTGCGCGTCAATTCGGCGGGACCGCCCGGCACCGGCTGCGTGATGGCATGCAAGTCCACCACGCAATACAGGCAGTTATGGGTTTCCTGCAGTTTGACGAAATTGACGATCGCGCCAAGGTAATTGCCGAGATGCAAATTACCGGTCGGCTGCACGCCCGAAAAAACCCGTTCCACGATCGCCATAGCCAGATTCCCGCTGTTATGCGCCGTCGTTTGCCATGCGCGGCCTACGCGCGCAAGTCATCCCGTGAGGGTTGCCGGATCGCGTTAAGCGTTTTCCGCCAACTGGTTACGCCGAGAAAACGCAGCAGGAGGCCGTAAACCGCAATCCCGGCGGCGATCAAGGCCAGCAATGCCACGGCCTGCGCCAGCCCGTGAACCGCCGCGCCGGCTCCAGGCGCGAAAGTTGCCGCCAGCCACAGCAGCGCGGCCATCGCCAGCGCCGCCGCCACGATGCGCGGTAGTCGGCGCCGGGCGTCGGGGTCGATTGAAAACCCGAACGTATTCGCGCCGTGCCGGATCAGCGACAGGGCGTTGCTCCAGGCGCCCAGCGCGATGGCGGCGGCAATGCCGCTCGCTCCGAACAATCTCCCCAGCACCAGCGCGGCCGCGATCACTATCGCGATGGCCTTGAGCGTCGCCCAGAGCGGCGTAGCGGTGTCGTCGCGCGCAAAGAACGCCGGCGACAGCGCCTTGACCAGGACATAAGCCGGCAGACCGAGCGCGAGCCAGATCAGCGCCCGCGCGGTGCCTTCGGTGTCGGCCGAAGTAAACAGACCGTGCTCGAACAGCATCCGCACGATCGGCGCGCTTAGGGCGATCAACCCCAATGTTGCGGGTAGCGCCAGCCCGACCGCAAGTTCGAGCGCGCGCGATTCCGCATGCATCATCGAGACATGATCGTTGCCGCGCAGCGCGCGGGTCAGTTCCGGTACCAGCACGGTACCCATCGCGACCCCGACAATGCCGAGCGGCAGCTCGATCAGGCGGTTGGCGAAATACAGCCAAGACACCGCCGATGGTGAAGACGAGGCGATGATCGCGCCGGCGACGATGATCAATTGCGGCCCCGCGCTGGCGATCATTCCCGGAATCGCCTTGCCGATAAAGCCACGCATCTTGCGATCGAAAGTGACCCGCAACGGCGTTGCGGTGCCGTCGCCGCGGCGGCTCCCGAGAATCAATAATTGCAAAAATCCGGCGATGCCGACCGCAGTCGCGACAACCAGCGCAGCAAAAGCGCTATCCTGTTGCCGAAAAACCAGCACGATCATCACCGCGATCAGCGCGATGTTGAAGAGCAGCGGCGAGAACGCCGTCAATGTAAAACGACCTTGCGCGTTCAACAGCGCCATCATCACTGTCACCGGTCCGGCGAAAGCGAGATAGGGCAGCATCAGCCGCGCATCGTCGACGGCATAGGCTAGCGTTTGCTGTCCTGCGAATCCCGGCGCCAGCGCCGCAATGACCAGCGGCATCGCCACGCCGATCAGGATCGATATCGCAATCAAGGCAGCGCTGACGGTGCCGAGTACTCTTCCGGCGAAAGCGGCGGCGGCAACCGGTCCGTCGGCATCGCGCACCCGCAACCAAGCGGGCACCAGCGCCGCGTTGAGCGCGCCTTCGCTGAGCAATCGCCTGACGACATTGACGAGCTGAAATGCAACCAGAAACGCATCCGCGACCGGGCCTGCGCCGAGCAAGGCCGCGATCATAGAATCGCGGACGAATCCCAACAGCCGCGAGGCCAGTGTTCCCGTCGATACCGTGATAAAGGCGCGGATCATGAGGCTCTCTATAACAGCGTTGCTTGCTGGCGCGGGGGCTATCGTGATAGGCCCCTGAACCTTGGTTAATCCGGTCCGGACCAGTTTCCGCACCGCCCTCTATAGTCGCAACAGGACTGGATTCATGAGCTCAGCCAAATACGACGTTCTCGGCATCGGCAATGCGATTTTCGACGTGCTGGTGCAGACCGACGAAAAGTTTCTGGCCACGCACGGCATGACCAAGGGTGGCATGGCGCTGATCGATGAGACCCGCGCCGCCGGGATTTATCGCGACATGGGCCCGGCCACCAAGATGTCCGGTGGCTCGGCGGCCAACACCATTGTCGGCGTCGCCAATCTTGGCGCCAGGGCGGCCTATGTCGGCAAGGTCAGGGACGACGAAGTCGGAAGGCTCTACACCCACGACATCAGGGCCGCGCAAGTGGCGTTCGACACCAAGGCCGCCTCCGGCGGTCCGGCTACCGGCTGTTCCTATATTCTGGTCACGCCCGACGGCGAGCGGACCATGAACACCTATCTCGGCGCGGCGCAGGAACTGACGCCCAATGATATCGACGAGGCGCAAATCGCGGCGTCTTCGATCGTCTATCTCGAAGGCTATCTGTGGGATCCGAAAAGCGCGAAGGACGCCTTCGTGAAAGCGGCAACCATCGCCCACGGCGCCGGCCGTCAGGTCGCGCTGACCATGTCCGATTCGTTCTGCGTCGATCGCTATCGCGACGAATTCATCGAATTGATGCGCAACGGCACCGCGGATCTGATTTTCGCCAACGAGGCCGAATTGCATTCGCTCTACCAGACCTCGGATTTCGATACCGCGCTCACCCAGTTGCGCAAGGACGTCAAACTTGGTGTGGTGACCCGCAGCGAAAAGGGCTGTGTGGTGGCATCTCCCGGCGGTGTGATCTCGGCGCCGGCGTTTCCGATTCAAAAACTGGTGGATACCACAGGCGCGGGCGACCTGTTCGCCGCCGGTTTTCTGTTCGGCATGGTGCGCGGTGCCAGCCACGAAAATTGCGGCCGGCTCGGTGCGTTGGCCGCGGCGGAGGTGATCCAGCACATCGGCGCGCGGCCGCAGACCTCGCTGAAGGAATTGGCGAAGAAGAGCGGATTGCCGGTATAGGTCGGATCATATCAGCGGATTTTGAAAAGTCCGCTGACGCCGTTTGGTGCGATTCGTCTAGATCCGGACCGCGCGTTTTAGGTGAAGGTAGTCGGGATTGAAATCGCCGAGGCTCATCAAACGCGGCCAGTTCCGAACGGTCAGTTGACCGCCTTTGAATTCGATCAGTCGTGTCTGCCGCAGCGACTGCAGCGTTCGATTGACCGTCGCGATCGACATGCCCGTGGTTTCGCCAAGCTGGGTCTGGCTGAGCGGCAGCGCGCAGGAATTGCCGTCGACCAACCCGCTGGCCCGCGCCCGGTAGAACACTTCGCAGAACAGGTGCGCCATCCTCACCTGCGCCGTACGGCTGCTGTTATTGGTGATGGCCTCGCGAAAGATCGCGGCGTCGATCAGCGTCTCGCGCCAGATCGCGAAGCCGACCGACGGTCGCCGTTCGAATATTTTGAGAATTTGCTCATGCGGCATCAGCACCATCTCGGCCGCTTCGATCGCGCATACCGCGTGATCCATTTGATCCAGAAACAGTGACTGCGCGTCGGGCAGATCGCCCCGGATGTTAAACGACAAATACTGCCTGCGACCATCCTTGAGCAGATGATATCGGCCGACCATTCCTGAAATGACCAATGCGGAGACCTTCGGCTTGTCGCCTTGCCGGATCAGATCCTCATTGGCGTCCAGATGGCGCCATTGGTAGCTGAGCCGCTGCAGTTCGGCGACATCATCGCTGTCGATGCGGGAATGTTCCTTCAGTTTGCGGGCCAAAATCTCGCTCGGGCTCGGCATGCCGCGCTCCACTTTTGATCAAATGATAAAACTCAAGCCCGCCGCCATAGGCATAGTTCCCGGGTAGGGAGTTCCATTCATGGAAAATTCGGATACCCCGGTGAAGCGCAACCGCCGCAAGAACGCGACCTCGACCACCGAAAGGTTGGTGGAATCAGCACAACGCGCCCGCGCAGAAGCGGCCGATTTGCCGTCCGGCGAAGCACGCAGAGATCTGCTTCGCAAGGCGCGAGAGGCCGAGATCGCGGCGCATTTGAACGACTGGCTGACAAGTCCGGGATTGCGACCGCCGAAATGACGGAGCCTACCGGAATTAGCGACAAGCCGGCGGGACGCGCCCCCTTTGTTAGAGAGAACCTGCGGGCGTCGGTACGCGGTCATTTTGCCGTCGCTGCTTGCGACGGTGGCAGTCTCGCTTTGGCCATTTCGACGAGGCAGCCGTACTGCGAGCTCGAAATCGTGCCGTCGCTGCATTCAAACTTGCGAGGTTCTTCGGCCGTCGTGACGGGAGCCATGGGTGCCGCCGCCTGTCGTTGCTCGGGTGCGCGTGTCGCCAGTGCCGTCAGGGACGAGCATCCGCCGCACGAAAGCAGCATGAAAAACGTCAGGGCCTGGCGCACGGGCGCAGGCTCCGGTGCACATCACGGCGCAGGACACGGTTCGCATCGAGGAAAGAACGCGCCACTAAATCACCTGAGATGATTCAATATTTGAAGGTGAGACGGTGAGCCATCGGCAACCTTGCTCGCGGCTTTGTACTTCAACCAAGTCCATTCTTCGGCTTCGCCTTGCCAGTATCTCAATTCGTCCCATGCAACGCGTGCCCGTTCGCGGCACGCGAGCTCCAATGCTGCAAATCGCGTTTGTGTGTCCACGGTTTTCCCCATGAAAATCGAGCGCAGTCTAGCCAGGGTCGATGCTTCGCCAACTTACGATTTATTCATCCGGCCAGTGTTTCCGAACGTTTCCGGTATGCCGCCAAATCTCTTCCGATGCACGCGCATCTGGTATTGCACAATGCGGGCAATCGGGCGTCGCCGCGGTTTAATAGTTGCGGAGCCTCGGCATTCGGCATTGTCCGGACAGTGTTTCAGCTACACAAACTGAAACAACTTAGCTCGTGCGATTTTCAAATCTCGTTAGATTTTGCGGAGTACCCATTTTGCTAGTCTGAGAAAACGGTTTTCATCAAACCAGAAAGATTGAAGTAATGACGGGTATTGTTCTTTCCGCGTCGGTTCGCCAAAATCTGCTTTCGCTGCAATCGACGGCTTCGCTGCTTGCCACGACGCAAAACGATCTCGCGACCGGGAACAAGGTCAATTCGGCGCTGGATAATCCGACCAGCTATTTCACCGCCGCGGCGTTAAATGATCGCGCGAGCGATATTTCGAATTTGCTCGACGGCATCGGCAATGGCGTGCAGGTGTTGCAGGCCGCCAATACCGGCATCACCTCGCTCCAGAGCCTGGTCGCGAGCGCGCAGTCCGTTGCCAACCAGGTGTTGCAGACGCCGATCGGTTACGACACCAAGTCGAGCGTCACGACGACGTCGATATCGGGTGCGAACGCCAATGATTTGCTGGGGACCGGCACCGGCTATACCAGCGCGACGGCGACGGGCACCGCCGTCTTGAACGACAACACCGGCACCGCGGCCGATGTCACGACGGCGACCCAATTGGTTGGTACCGCCGGCAGCGGTTCCGATGATTTGGGCACCGCGATCACGGACGGTTCGACGCTGGTCGTCAACGGCAAGACCATCGCATTTTCGACCGCGCAGACCGGTGTGACCGGTTCGGCTTCCTCGGGCTACACCATCGGCATCGGCGCAGGCAGCACGAACAATATCCAGAGCGTCCTGACCGCGATCGACTCCATCACCGGCACCAGCACGGCATCGACGGTGAGTTCGGGCGCGCTGTCGCTTCAAACCGGTACGGCCAGCGATCTGACGATCACGGGAACGGGCAATGCGCTCGCCGCGCTTGGTCTCGGCAGCGGCGTGACGCAAGCCCGCAGTGGCGGCGATCTGGGATTGAGCGGCGAAACGCTGACGATCGCGGCGACAGGCAACGGCACCGCGACCAACATTACCTTCGGCACCGGAGCGGGCGAGGTTTCGTCCTTGAACGATCTCAATACGGCGTTGGCTGCCAATAATCTGCAGGCGACGATCGATACCACGGGCGCCATCACTATCACGACGAGCAATAACGCCGCGTCGTCAACCGTCGGAGCCATCGGCGGCACCGCGACGGCCACGGGCTCCGCCTTCGCCGGGTTGACCGCGGAAGCACCTGTCGCCGATCCCGACGCCCAGGCCACCCGGACTGGCCTGATCAACCAGTACAATAACATCCTGCAGCAGATCGACACCACGGCGCAGGACTCTTCGTTCAACGGCGTCAATCTGCTCGAAGGCGACACCTTGAACCTGACCTTCGACGAAACCGGAAAGTCGACGCTCGCCATCAAGGGGGTCACCTTCGACACGGAAGGTCTTGGCCTGTCGACCCTGACCAGCGGGACTGATTTCCTGGATTCCAACTCGGCGAATTCGGTTCTGGCTTCGCTCAATAATGTCAGCACGACGCTTCGGTCGGAAGCATCCAGCCTCGGTTCGAATCTGTCCATCGTGCAGATCCGCCAGGATTTCTCGCAAAGCCTGATCAACGTGCTGCAGACCGGCGCCTCGAACCTGACGCTGGCCGATACCAATGAGGAAGCGGCCAACAGCCAGGCGCTCTCGACCCGCCAGTCGATCGCGGTCTCCGCACTCGCGCTCGCCAACACTTCGCAGCAGAGCGTGCTGCAGCTGCTGCGGTAATCGATTATCAGCGAAGTCCAAGAGCAGAACAGCCGGGGTAGACCTCGCCGTTCCGCTCCATCGCCGCAGTCTTTTGCTATGCCGTTTTCGCCGCCTTCAATCCGAGACGTTGCTCGACGGTCTCGCGCATCAGGAATTTCTGAATCTTGCCGGTGACGGTCATCGGAAATTCGTCGACGAACTCGACGTAGCGCGGGATCTTGTTGTGCGCGATCTGACCCTGGCAGAAGCCGCGCACCTCGTCGTCGGTGAGGGCTTCGCCGGATCGAACCTTGATCCAGGCGCAGAGTTCCTCGCCATACCGGTCGTCGGCGACGCCAAAGATCTGCACGTCCTGGATCTTCGGATGACGATAGAGGAACTCCTCGATCTCGCGCGGATAAAGATTTTCGCCGCCGCGGATCACTAGGTCCTTGATGCGGCCGACGATGTTGCAATAGCCCTCATCGTCGATCACGGCGATGTCGCCGGTGTGCATCCAGCCGTTTCGGTCGAGCACGTCGCCGGTCTTTTCGGCTTCGTCCCAATAGCCCAGCATCACGCTGTAGCCGCGGGTGCAGAGTTCGCCGCGCTCGCCGCGCGACACCACGCGGCCCTCGGCATCGATGACCTTGACCTCGACATGGGGATGAATGCGGCCGACGGTGGACACCCGGCGTTCCAGCGGATCATCGGTCGCGCTCTGGAAGCTGACCGGGCTGGTCTCGGTCATGCCATAGGCAATGGTGATGTCGCGCATGTTCATCTGCTCATTGACCCTGCGCATCACCTCGATCGGACAGGGCGCGCCCGCCATGATGCCGGTGCGCAGCGACGACAGGTCGAATGTTGCAAACTCCGGATGATCGAGCTCGGCGATGAACATGGTCGGCACGCCGTACAGCGCGGTGCACTTCTCGCGTTCGACGGTCTGCAGCGTCGCAAGGGGATCGAAACCCTCGCCGGGATAGACCGTCGCGGCGCCCAGTGTCAGCGAGGCCAGATTGCCCATCACCATGCCGAAGCAATGATACAGCGGCACCGGAATGCAGATGCGGTCCCGTTCGGTGAGGCGCATCGCACGGCCGACGAAATAGCCGTTGTTCAAGATGTTATGATGGGTCAGTGTGACGCCTTTGGGCGAGCCGGTGGTGCCGCTGGTGAACTGGATATTGACGGGGTCGTCGAACTGCAAGCTGGCGCCGATGGTCGCGAGTTCGGCCTTGTGACGCGCGCCGCCCATCCGCGTCACGTCCTCGAATGCGATGGTGCCCGGCGATGCCGGGCCGCCGATCTGGATCACCGCGCGTAGTTGCGGAAGCCGCGCAGCCCGCAACTCGCCGGGCGTGGAGGTCGCCAGTTCGGGCATCAACGTGTTCAGCATATCGACATAGTTGCTGGTCTTGAACGCGGTCGCGGTGACGATTGCGGCGCAGCCGACCTTGGCCAGCGCGAACTCGAGTTCGCTCAAACGATACGCGGGATTGATGGTGACAAGGATCAGACCCGCCTTTGCCGCGGCGAACTGCGTCAGGGTCCATTCCGGCCGGTTCAGCGACCAGATCCCGATCCGGGCGCCCCGCTCGAGCCCGAGCGCGAGAAAACCCGCGGCCAGCGCGTCGACCCGCTCCGAAAGGCCTCGCCAATCCCAACGAACCTGGTGGCTCGGAGAGACCAGCGCGTCGCGATTGCCCCAGCGTTGGGCGGCAAGTTCAAGGCTTCGCCCGATGGTCTCGCCCAGCAACGGCGCATCGGCGACGCCGCACACATAGCTATCGGCTGTCTTGGTCAAGGCTGTCCTCCCGACTTTTTTAGATCATAGCCGGAAACACAGCACGGTCGACCGTTCCCGCCAATAGGGAACGGCCGGTTCGACGTCATATTGCGATGTTAGGCCGCTTTTTGCGCCGCATCGAGACCGGCGTAGATCCCGCGTTCGAAGCCGGCAAAGGCCGCCACGCAATCCTTGTCCACGAACGGCAGCACTTGCATCAGGATCACGCCGGTGACGTCGCGCGCCGGATCGATCCAGTAATAGGTATTGGCGAGGCCGGCCCAGGCTAGGCTGCCGGGGCTGCGGCCCTCCGGAGTCCTGGCGGTGTTGATCAGGAAGCTCAGGCCCCATTTCTTGACGATGTCGGGATAGAGATCGACCTCGTTGGTCAGGGTAGCGATCGCCGAATCCATCTTGCCCATGTTGAGTTCGCCGATGTGATTTTGTGCCATCAGCGCGATGGTCTCGGGCGCGAGCAATTGGTGGCCGTTGCCCCGGCCCTTGTTGAGGATCATCCGGGTGAATTTGATGTAATCGCCGGCGGTCCCGTAAAGCCCGCCGCCGCCCATGTGAAATTCCGGATTCTGTTCGATCTCGAATGCGATGGGCGTCAACGATCCATCGGCGCCGCGGGTGTGCACGGCGACCAGCCGCTGGCGCTGCGCATCACCGATCCGGTAGCCGGTGTCGGTCATGCCAAGCGGGGCGAACAGATGGTCGCGCACATAGTCACCAAGCCGCTGGCCGCTGACGGCTTCCACCGCCAGGCCGACGAAATCGATATTGGTGCCGTATTCCCAGCGTGTGCCGGGGTCGGTCATCAGCGGCACCTTCAGCGCTTCGCGCTTGCCGGACGTCACCGTGGGCAGGCCGGTCTTGTCGAGGTAGCGCAGCATATCGCCGTTCCACATATTGTAGGCGAAGCCGGCAGTGTGGGTCAGCAAATGGCGCAGGGTGATCGGCGTTTTGGCCGGGCGGAGTTTGGGCTCGCCGCTGGCATCAAATCCTTCCAGCACTTGCGGCGCGGCGAGGTCGGGAAGCACCTTGCCGATCGGCTGTTCCAGCGAAAGCTTGTCCTGCTCGACGAGTTGCATCGCCGCGGCGGCGGTGATCGCCTTGGTCATCGAGGCAATCCAGAACACGCTGTCCGGTGTCATCGCCGCGTCCTTGGACAAATCGCGTTTTCCGAAAGCGCCCTGATAGATCGTTTCCTTGCCGGTCGCGGCGATCGCGACGATACCCGGAACCTTGCCGGACCCGGTCATCTGGCCCAGCAATTGATCGATTTCTTGTTGGTGTGGCACGCGCAACCTCCCTTTATCTATCTTTGGTCGTTCGTTAATTTTCCCGGGGATCGCGTCTCTCGCAAGGCAGGCGCAGCATATTACCATCGCGGTCGCGATTTCGTGATCAGAGTTTGCTGTTGAATGAGCTGCGGCGGCCCGGGACGGTAACCATTGCCCGCAATTTGGCGTGGATGGCCCGTGATCGGCGGTGACCGCGGAACTTCGCAACGCTATGTTCGATCCATATTGAAGCTGAACGCGAATTTAGTTGTAAGGCGTTGTGATTTCGCGGCAAATGACCGCCAACCAACGCCAAGATTCATTGATGAGTCGGCTGTTTTTTTAGCAATTGCTGGGAGGCGAGGATGATCTCGACCTGGAGCGAATGGAAGCGATATCCGCGTGCTGGACGCGGCGAAAATATTGAAGCGCCGATCAGCCCTGGCATTTACGAAGTCCGCTATGCCGGCACCGGCGCGCTGCACTCGTTCGATGCGGTCGACAATGTCGCTCAGGCGCTCGCACTGCTGCAGGTCGGATCGAAGTCGTGGTTCGGCCGGCGCGATCCGAGCGCGATGCCGGATCTCGAATATCGCACCTGTGCGACGTCGACCAAGGCTGATGCGAAGGCCGCCGCCGAGCGCATGATCGGCCGCCGCGAGACCTATATGAGCGGCGCGGCCTGAGCTTTTATCTCCGCAATACCGCGATGGTGCGGTTGGCAAACGTCAGCCGCTCGGCCATGACCGAGACGAAATAAATCAGCAGCTTGTGGCTCAGTGCGGGGGCGTCGGTCTTGATCGCCTCGAATTGTTCGGCGCTCAGCACATAGAGCACGCTGGCGATCTCGGCCTGAATGGTGGCGCTGCGCGGCGCCTGCGAAACCAGTCCCATCTCGCCGATCGTGGTGTAGCGGCCGAGGCTGCGTACCCGCGTGGTGCGATCCTCGCCCGCGGGGACCATGATTCCGACGCGGCCGTCGAGGATGAAAAGCATGGAATTCGGCGGGATCGCCGGCGCGCACGATGGTCTCGCCGGCCTCGACCTCGATCCGCTGGCAGTAACCCATCATCGTCGCGGCGTCATGCTCGTCGCTGAGAATCTGCGCAAACCAGTCGCGCAGGCTGGCTTCTTCCTGTTCGCGGCCCTGGTGCTGGGCAATCACTTCGTTCTCGCACCATTCCAGCGCGTGATCGAGTTCGGGAATGATGCTCACGCCGTCCGAGATGAAGTCGCTCGAGCGCAGCGCTTTTTCCGCGGCAGGCGGCAGATGCACCAGCATCAGCCGGATGCCGCGCTCCTGCGCGGTTCGCTTGATCTGGGCAAAACTGTAGGCGGCCGATGAGTCGATGCCGGTGACGAGCTTGAAATCGAATACCAAATAACGGCATTCCGGATGCCGTGCGAGCAGCGCCTTGACATGCTGGTACAACCGGTTGGCCGAACCGAAGAACAGATAGCTCTGCAGGTTCAGGCCGCGAATGGTGCCGCCATGCGCCGACAGCAGCGCCTGGTCGTCGCGCGAACGGTCCAGCGAACTGCGATATTCGGTGCCGTCGAAATTATATTTGACGGAATCGATCCGCGCGGCGCTGAAGGCAAAGGTGGCGCATCCGATCACGACCCCGATCAGGATGCCGGCGACGAAACCCCACTGCACGATGATGATGATGATCGCCAGCAGCGACAGATATTCGGAGTTCGACAACCGGTGCCGCGACTCGACGATCCATTTATGCAGCGTATCCGCGGCCAGGTAGACCAGCAGGCCGCCGAGCACGAATTTCGGCATATAGCCGAGCAGCACCGGCGCCAGTGCCAGCATCAATGCCGAGATCGCCGCGACGGTCAGGCCGGAAAGCCGGCCGCTGCCGCCGCCCCTGAAATTGAGGATGGTCCGGCTGACTGAAATGCAGCCGCTATAACCGCCGAACGCGCCGGTCAGCATGTTGGCAAGACCGGTGACGTTGAGTTCCCGTTCGAGATTGGCCTCGTGATGGACGGCAACCTCGATGCCCGCAGTGTTGAATAGCGTGCTCGATGCGGTCACGAAAACGACTGCGATCAGATTGCCACTCAGATCCGGCAGCGTGTACCAGGGATAATGGCTGAGTTCGCCGTTCGCCCACGGCAACATGAAGCTGACATGGGGCGGCGGCGCAAAGGTCCAGCCGGACGCCTGGGCCTCGGCCGGCGTGATACCCGCGAGCCAGAACACGATGTGCGCCGCGATCACGCCGGCGATCAGGATCACCGGCAGGCCCAGCGGTGAGCGCGAGCGGTGCCAGGTCAGATACAGCATCAGCGCCATGATACCGGCGGCCGCCAGTTCGGCCAACGTCAGCGGATTGGCGAACTGGCCCAGTGTTGTCATCTGCGCTGGAATGCCGGTGATGACGCGGATGCCGCCCAGCAGGATCAGGCAGCCGGTGGCGCCGAGAAATCCGCCGACCACGGGATAGGGCACGTAGCGGATCGCGCGACCCATCCGCGTCAACCCGCAGCAACACAGCACGACGCCAGTCGCTATGCTGGAGAGCGACAGGGTCAGCAGCACCGGCCCGAGCACCGGCGCGTCCGGATGCGCCGTCACGATCCGTTCCGCCAGCGATGACGCCAATATGCCGGTCATCGCGGCGGTCGAACTGTCGGGGGCGCCGACCGCGAACGGCAACGAGCTGCCGAGCGCGATCACCGCCGCGAGGATCGCCGACGAGATGAAGGTCGCCGCCACGCCATAGGATAGAAACGGCGCCAGCGGGCCGGTAAAAATCAGCAGGGAATAAGAAAGCCCAAAGGTGATGGTCAGGACGCTCGCGGCAGCGCCGCCGAAGATGTCGTTGAGCGCGGTGCGCAAGACCGGGCGCGCTCCAGAACCAAGAGTAACGGATTGATTGACCACGCCTGCAATTGCCCCTGAACGTCGTGGTCACTGGTAGACGACCACGGCGTATGGCGACAACACTATTTTACGACGCAAGGTCGTAATGGAACTCTCGTCTTGCGTGCAGGCGAGGTCCCGCTTTACCTTTGTTACACAGGATGCCCGTAAATCGCCGGTCTCGCCCAGGGCGACGTTATTGCTCAGGTGATTTTCAGGTCCGATCCGGTGACGCGGCGATAGGCCTCGAGATAGCGCTTGCTGGTGGCGTCGACGACGCTGGCCGGCAGCGGCGGCGGCGGCGCATCGCCGTTCCAGCGGCCGGCGTGCGCGCTCGACGTCGAGACAATCGCGCAGCGGCTGCTTGTCGAAGCTCGGCTGCGGCTGGCCCGGCTTGTAGCCATCGGCGGCCCAGAACCGCGAACTGTCCGGCGTCATCACCTCGTCGATCAGGATGATGCGGCCGTCGTGCGTCGCGGCCGAATTCGAACTTGGTGTCGGCGATGATGATGCCGTGCTCGCGGCTGATCTGTCTCGCCGAGCGTATAGACCACGCGGGTCATGCTCTCCAGCGTGTGCGTCACCTCCTCGCCGAGGATCTCGCGCATCCGCGCCGACCGTGATGTTCTCGTCGTGGCCGCTCTCGGCCTTGGTCGCCGGGCTGAAGATCGCCGGCTCGAGCTTGCCGCTCTCGCTGCAGGCCCGGGCGGCAGCTTCTCGCCGGCCAGCGTGCCGCTGCGCGGCATATTCGCTTCCACGCCGAGCCCGAGATATAGCCGCGGATCACGCATTCGATCGGAAACACCGTGGTGCGCTTGCACAGCATCGCGCGCCCGGCGAGCGAGGCGCGATGGCCCTGCAGCGCCGGCACCTGCGCGATGATCGCGTCGGCGTCGGCGCTGATCATGTGATGCGGCACGATATCTTCGAGCTGCGCGGAACCACCAGGCGCTGATCTGGGTCAGCACCGCGCCCTTCATCGGGATGGTCTCGGCCATCACCACGTCGAAGGCGCTGATGCGGTCGGTGGTCAGCAGCAGCACGCGGTCGTCGCCGACGGCATAGATATCGCGGACCTTGCCGCGTCCGATCCGGGGCAAGGGAAGATCGCTGGCGAGCATCGTGTTCATCAATCAGGCTTTCAAGGAACGCCGGCTCGCGGATGCGAGTGCGGCAGGGACGGGAGCTTTGACGAGGTTCACTCCGGCAGCGGAATGAATTCGTGTTCGTTGGGGACATGGGCGAAGCGGCCGCTCTTCCAGTCCTGCTTGGCCTGTTCGATCCGCTCCTGGCTGGAAGAAACGAAATTCCACCAGATGTGACGCGGGCCTTCCAGCGCATCGCCGCCGAGGAACATCATCCGGGTCGGCTTCAAGGCTTTCACGGTGATGCGGTCGCCGGGCCGGAAGATCAACAGCCGCGGCCATTCGTAGCGCTCGCCGGCGATCTCGATCTCGCCCTCGACCACATAGATCGCGCGCTCCTCATGGTCGGGGTCGAGCGGCAGGATGGTGCCCGCTTCGGCGGTCACCTCGGTGTAGAACCATGGCGACACCATCGTGACCGGCGATGTCGCGCCGAACGAACTGCCGGCGATGATCCGCGCGGTAAAGCCGCGCTCGGTCACCGTCGGCAGGCTGGCGGCGGAATAATGCTGGAACGACGGCGCGATCTCTTCCGAGCCGGCCGGCAACGCGATCCAGCTTTGCAGGCCCAGCATCTTCTGGCCGTCGCGGCGCTGCACGTCGGGGGTGCGCTCGGAATGGGCGATGCCGCGCCCGGCGGTCATCAGATTCATCGCGCCGGGCTGGATCTCCTGGATGTTGCCCTCGCTGTCGCGGTGCATGATGCTGCCGTCGAACAGATAGGTCACGGTGGCAAGCCCGATATGCGGATGCGGCCGCACGTCCATGCCCTTGCCCGACATGAACTGCACCGGACCGAAATGATCGAAGAAAATAAACGGCCCGACCATCTGCCGCTTGCCATGCGGCAGCGCGCGCCGCACCTCGAAACCGTCGCCGAGGTCGCGGGTGCGCGGCACGATCACGACGTCCAGCGCGTCGCAGGATTGGGGATCGCCGAGGATGGGGTCGTTGGAGGGAAGCCAGCTCATGAGGGGCGCTCCGTGGAATGTTTCGGCCCATCATAGCAGCAATGATCGGGTCACGTCCAAGCTGAGTTAGCTGTGACAACGGAAGCGCTTGCGTGCCGTGTGCAATGGCGGCAGTAAAACAACTGCAAAAGAAAAGCGAAAGGCCGGAAACCGATGATCGCCGCCTTGAAACCCGGTGTCACGCTTGACGCGTTGAACAGCCCCATACTCGAGACCGAACGATTGTTGCTGCGTCCGTGGCGAGGCGACGATGCCGCACCCAACACGGCGATGCTCGGCGATCCCTTGGCCGGCCGCTTCATCACCGCCGACGGCGAGCCGATCAGCGAGGCCTTCGCGGGTTGGCGCAACACCGCGATCCTGGCCGGGCATTGGGCGCTCTATGGTTTCGGCATGTTTGTCGTCGAGGAAAAAGAGACACGCCGGTTTGTCGGTCGCGTCGGCCCGTGGCAGCCGCCGGGCTGGCCCGGCTTCGAGGTCGGCTGGGGCATCGCGCCCGAGTTTCGCGGCAAAGGTTACGCGGTGGAAGCGGCGCGGGCGTCGATCGACTGGTCGTTTGCGACCTTCGTGATCGATCGGATCATCCATTGCATCGACCGCGAGAACATCGGGTCGCAAGCGGTGGCGCGACGGCTGGGTGCCGAAAAGGACGGCGAGACCGAATTACTGGGCCATCTCGCCGACGTCTGGGTGACCGCGCGCGAAGTGTGGCAGGCCGCGCGCTAAATTGAATTGGCGCGGCGCGATGCCTTTGGCGCCGGACGCTGCTGCAGCACGTGCCGCAAGGCCTGTACATTCGGTGAATCGGCGCCCTTGCGCCAGATCAGCACTGTCTCGCGACTGGTTCTCGCCGCGCGGCAGACGGTGGATGGTCAAACGCTTGCCTTCCGGAAATGTCGCCAGCACGCTCTCGGGCAGCAATGCGATGCCCATGCCTGCCAGCACGCAGCCGAGCATGGCGTGATACGAGCCGAGCTCGATAGTGCGCTCGGGCATTTCGCCGCGCTTCGCGTACCAGTCCTCCAGCCGCTTGCGATGCGGACAGCCATTCTCGAACACCAGCACGGAGCGCGGGGCGCCAGTCTTGCCGATCGCGGCATGACCGGGCGCCGAAACGATCACCGGTTCTTCGTTGAAGGCGTGCGATTTTCTCGAACGGTGCCGATGCGATCGGCTCGGTCGACGAAGGCAGCGTCGAGTTCGCCGGCGAGGATCGCCTTGGCGAGTATCTCCGGAGTACCGATCCGCAACTCCAGTGCGACCTCGGGATGGAGCCGATGAAACCGGTTGAGCGGCTCTGGTAGTCGCACCGCCGCGGTGCTTTCCATCGCGCCGAGCCGAAACACGCCGCGCGGCCGTGGATCGTGCACCGCGTTGCGGGCTTCATCGGCCAGCGCCAGCAGCCGGTCGGCATAGCCGAGCAGCATTTGTCCTGACGGCGTCAAATGCAGGCGCTTGCCTTCACGCACGAACAGGGCGGTGCCGAGATCTTCTTCAAGCTGGCGGATCCGCGTCGTGACATTGGATTGCACGCGATGTAGCCGTTCGGCGGCACGCGTGATGCCGCCTTCGCGCACCACGGCGCGGAAGATCCGCAGCGCCGACAGATCCATGCATCTCTCCAAATATTTACATCTCTACAAGAGATCAAAATCATCAGGTTAATTCATTTTATGTGATTGATGTCGGCGCGTAAACCTTCGGCACAGACGGCTCCAAGCCAAGGAGAACGACATGTCCGAAGATGGTTTTGACCTTCGCCCACCTCGAGCGCATCCGATAACGCTGCCCTGGATCACACGCAGAAAACACATCGTCCGCCGCGCCAACCGTGAGCGGCGCCGGTCGATCGGGCTGATGTTGTCGGGAGCCTTCGCGGTGTTCGCGCAAGCGTTCAGGCGCTGGAACGACCGCCAGCGATCCCGCGCCGCGCTGCGCGCGATGAGCGACTATGAACTGCGCGATCTCGGGGTTTCACGTACTGCGATCGACGCTGCGATCCGGCGCTACGAGGGCAACCCGGAGGATTACCCCGATAGCTAAATACGCCGCGTGCTTATTGCCGTCCCAACTGCGTGGCCTGCTCGACCCGGTCGAACCGCTCCAGCGTCAGGATCGCATCCGCCAGCTGATCGGCGCGACCATTCAACACCGGGCGGGCCAGAGTCAAGAACTTCTGCTGCATTGCCTTCGCATCCGGGAACGACGTCGGCTCGCCGGAGGGATCGGCATAGAGCCGCTCGTGCACGCCATCCTCGGTGGTGATGCTGACGCGGGCACCGAACGGATGGGTGCGGCCGATCTCGAGCCGGTCGTCCTGCACCACGTCGAACTTGTCGGCGAGCTTGTCGATCGCGCTGTCGCCGAGCCGGTCGTAATCGTCCCAGCCGAAATGGCCCTGATCGAGCGCGATCGCGCCGGTGAAGAACATCGAGAACTGGCCGCCGACGATCGAGGTCGGGTGACGCTTGGTGGCGGCGTCGCCGGTCAAGGTGATGCCGTTGCGGTGCAGGCCGATCTCGACCTTCTTGATCTGGTCGGGCGTGAGATTGTGCTCGCGCCGCATCGCGATCAGCGCATCGAGCGCGGCGTGGGTGTAGCGGCAGCTCGGATACGGCTTGATGCCGATCTTCATGGTCTCATAGATATCGCCGAGTCCTGCGACCGCCTTGTCGGGATGGGCGTTGTCGCTATAACCGACCAATAGGCCGTGCTTGCCTTCGACCGATTCGCTGGAGCCGACAAAATCATTGCGCGCCAGGGTCGCGGCGATCACGCCGTTCATGGCAGCAGCGCCGACTTGGTAGCGCTTGTTCCAGGCGCCGTTGACCAGGAATTGCAGCGAGCCCGCGGCTTGGCTGCCGGAAACGCCGAACGCGGAGATGATCTGCTCCTTGGATAGCTTGAAGAGCTTCGCTGCCGCAGCCGCTGCACCATAGGTTCCGGCCGTCGCGGTCGGATGAAAACCGCGCGCGTAATGCGAGGTCGGGTCGAGGGCGTTGCCGAGCCGGCAGCAGACTTCGTAACCGGCGACGATCGCGGTCAGCACGTCGCGGCCTGAAGCGCCGACCAGTTCACCGACCGCGAAGGCGGCCGGAACCACCGGAGCGCTGGCGTGCAGCGAGGAATCGGCGTGGGTGTCGTCGAAGTCGAGCGAATGGCCGAGCGCGCCGTTGAGCAATGCCGCCACCGCCGGGGTCCAGGTCTTGCTGTCGCCGAATACCGTCGCCTCGCCCTTGCCGTCGAGCGCCAGCGCTTCCAGCATCTTCAGCATCGACGGGGTCGATTCCGCGTCGCGCCGCGCCCGGATCGCGCTGCCGAGAAAATCCAGGGTCAGCGCCTTGGCGCGCTCCAGTACCTCGGGCGGGATGTCGGCGAATTTCAGATCGGCGACGTAAGCGGCGAGCGTTGCGGTTTCATGGGCCATCGCGTTTGCCTCGGCATTCGTTGATTTCGTTGCAGTTTTGGTACGGCCGCCGTCGCGCGGCGTCAACCGGTGCGAATAGCGGGGCAGACCCTCAAGCCACGATTTTCCGAAGCATCGCCGGCACGATCAGGCGGTGAAACGGCATGATGACCGCGAGATAGATCCGACCGAACAAATTGTGCGTTCTGACCAATGTCGTTGCGGTGACCTGTTGTCCGGAAGCCGAGCCGGCTTCGGAAGCCGCGACGTCGACCACGACGCGAAAATCGAGATGCTTGTCGTTGAAACCCGCGACCAGCCGGTCCGGGGTTTGGGTCAGGATCGGAAACAGGCCGATTGCCTCGCGCGGGGGACTTTCGTAGTGTCCGGAGGTTTTGAGCCCGAACGGCGCGACGATCAGGTTGCGCAAGTTCATCAGCGTCTCGATCCAGCGCGCGGACTTCGACAGCATGCGTTCGGCGGCGAAACGGGCGTCGATGGTCTGGCCAGCCATATCGATCCGAAACGCGTCGATGAATTGCGCGCCCGATAGCAGCGGAGCGGCGTCGACCTGCGGCGCAATTTCCAAAACCCTGCTCATGCCGCAAGTCTGCTCGCCAGCAGGTTGAAACGCAAGCTCAGAAGCAGCGCATAGACGGCGGTGCCGCAGGACAGGCCGATCCAGACCCCGACGGCGCCCAGTTCAGTCCGGAAGCCGAGCCCGCATGCCAAGGTGAATCCGATCAGCCAGTAGCTGACGACGGCGAACAGCAACGGCACCCTGGTGTCGTTCATGCCGCGCAGCGCGCCGGAAACGATGCCCTGGACGCCATCGGTCACAAAGAAGGTCGCGCCGACCAGCAGCAGATTGGCGGTCAACTCGACGGCGACATCGGAGCCCTCCGCGGAGCCAAAGAAAAACCGCGCGATCGCGAACCGGCTAACGATCACCGCGACGGTGAAGGCCGCCGCCAGCGCGATGCCGAGCAATGTCGCCACCAGGCCCGCGCGCTTGACGGCTTTCGGATCGTTGCGGCCGATGGCATGTCCAACCCGCACGGTGGCCGCCATCGAGATCCCGAACGGCACCATGAACAGGATCGCGGTGACCTGAAGCGCCACCTGATGCGCTGCCAGCGCGATGGTGCTGATCAGGCCCATCAGCAGAGCCACGGTGCAGAACAAGCCGTATTCCATCAAAAACGACAGCGACATCGGCGCACCCAGCACGACGAGCTGGCGCATCACGCGCCAGTCGATGCGCCAGACATGGTCGAGCACGTGATATTTCTTGAACGGCCGCGTGCGGGTCGCAAACCATAGTCCGGCGAGGAAAGTCGCGAAATTGATCGTGGTGGTGGCGAGCCCGGCGCCGAACAATCCGAGCCGCGGCAGCCCCCATTCGCCATGGATCAGGAGATACACCAGCAATGCATTGGCCGGGATCGCCGCCAGCGTGATCCACAAGGCCGGCTGCGGCCGGTTGAGTGCACCCATGAAGCCACGGATCGCCAGGAACCACAGGGCCGGGATCACGCCCCACACCAGCCCGCACAAATAATTCTGTGCCAGTCGCGCCGTCGACGGCGCCTGACCCAGCGTTAGCAGGATTTTCTCGCCATACACCGGGAATAGCATGATCGGCAGCGAGATCATCAGCGCCGCCCACAGACCGGTACGCAGCGAACGCCGCATCCGATGCGGATCGCGGGCGCCGAACGCCTGCGCCGCCAAGGGCGCCACCGCCGACACCAGCCCCATGCCGAACGTAAAACTGATGAAATACACCGTGCCGGCCAGCGCGGCCGCAGCCACGGCTTCCTCACCGAGCCGCCCGATCAATGCGAGATCGGTGGTCATCATCGCGATCTGTCCGAGCTGCGTCAGCGCCATCGGCACCGCGAGCTTGAGCGTCTCCGACAGCTCGCGCGCGAGAGCGTTGGACGCGGATGCCGACTTTGTGGCCGGATCGATTTTTTCAAGGACGGTCATGGAAGCTAATTAGCGCTGCTCCACGCTAAGATTGTGTCGCCGGTGAGTTTATTCCCTCTCCCCTTGCGGGAGAGGGTGGATCGGCGCCGCGAAGTGACGGCGAGACGGGTGAGGGGTCGCTGACTCTCGTCCTGTGGCTACCCCTCATCCGGCGCTGCGCGCCACCTTCTCCCGCAAGGGGAGAGGAAAAGACGAAACGCTGCGGCTAACTGTTCCGCGCCGGCACTCTTGTGATCTTGGCGCCGAGCGCATTCAGGCGTTCGTCGATGCGCTCGTAACCGCGCTCGATCTGGTCGGCGTTGTTGATGGTGCTGGTACCCTCGGCGCAGACCGCGGCGAGCAGCATCGCCATGCCGGCGCGAATGTCCGGCGAGATCATCGAGGCGCCGTGCATCCGGCTCGGGCCGGCGACGATGGCGCGGTGCGGATCGCACAACACGATGCGCGCGCCCATCGAGATCAGTTTGTCGACAAAGAACATCCGCGACTCGAACATCTTTTCGAACATCAGGATCACGCCGTCGCATTGCGTGGCGGTGACGATCGCGATCGACATCAGGTCGGCCGGGAAGGCCGGCCAGGGCTGGTCTTCCAGCTTCGGCACATGGCCGCCGAAATCGTCGCGGATCTTCATGGTCTGGTTGGAGGGCACCACCAGATCGTCTCCCTCGACGCCGCAGACGATGCCGAGCCGTTCGAATCCCATCCGGATCGAGCGCAGATGCTCGACCCCGGCGCGCGCGATCCGGATCGGCGAACGCGTCACCGCGGCTAGTCCGATCAGCGAACCGACCTCGATATGATCGGGGCCGATCGAATAGTCGGCCGAGCCGAGCGTGGCCGGTCCATGCACGATCATGGTGTTGGTGCCGATGCCCTCGATGCGGGCGCCGAGCGCGACCAGGAAATGCGCCAGATCCTGCACATGCGGTTCGGAGGCGACGTTACGCAAATAAGTGGTGCCGTGGGCGGCGACGGCCGCCACCAGCGCGTTTTCGGTCGCGGTCACGCTGGGCTCGTCGAGGAATACGTCGGCGCCGGTCAGGCGGGTCGCGCGGAATTCCAGCCGGTGGGTCGCGGTCACGGTGGCGCCGAGCTGTTCGAACGCCAGGAAATGCGTGTCGAGACGGCGGCGACCGATCACGTCGCCTCCGGGCGGCGGCAGCGCGACTTCGCCGCAGCGCGCCAATAGCGGTCCGGCCAGCAGGATCGAGGCGCGAATGCGCGCGCACAGATCAGGATCGAGATCGGCGGCGCGGATATCCTTGGCGTGGATCGCCAGCGTGTTGCGGCTCTGCCATTCCGCCGACGCGCCGACCGACTGGATCAACTGCACCAGCGTCTCGGTGTCGCGAATCCGCGGCACGTTGTGCAGGGTCACCGGATGCTCGGTCAGCAGCGCCGCGGCGATGATCGGCAGTGCCGCGTTCTTGTTACCGGATGGTTCGATCGTCCCGGTCAGCCGGCGGCCGCCTTCGACGATGTACTGGATCGGGGGCACCCGCTCCGTCGGCTGTTTGGCAAGTTCCTGATCCATGGCGCCCCTCATACACGAAGTGAGGGGACAAAGGGGAGCATCCAGCGATCGATATTCACCACGCTCCAGCTGCAACGATATGCGCCAGGCCCGCCGCAGATGACAGCGGTGCTGCCGTAAGTCGTTGAAATAGATTATTTTTCCAAAGTCGAGGCTGTCCAACCTTTGATCTTGAGAGTCTTTCGCCGGGTTCGTAGGCTTCTCACAGGGCTAGCGAGAGGTGATCAAGATGACCGCTGTTCTGGAAGTTCCAAATGCCACGCTGAAAGGCAACCAGGCGTACGAGCTGCTGCGGCGGGAGATCATTTCGTGCCGCATCTTGCCGGGGACACGGTTCACCGAAGCCGAACTGATGGACCGCCTCGAGCTCGGCAAGGCAACCTGCCGGATCGCGCTTCAGCGGCTGATCCAGGGTGGCTTCGTCTCGTCGATGCCGCGCCAGGGCTATCGGGTGACGCCGGTCACCGTAAAGGATGTCGAAGAGGTGTTCGCGCTGCGCGTCGTGCTGGAGCCGATCGCGGCGCGCAATGCCGCCGGTCGGGTCAATCGCGCGCATCTGGAGCGTCTGGAGCAGACCTGTCGGGTGAAGATACCGACGGATGTCGGCAACCAGATCGATTTCTTTCTCGAAGCCAATCGCAGCTTTCACATGGCGATCGCCGAGGCCGCTGGCAACACCCGGCTGAGCCGGACGCTGTCGGGCCTGCTCGACGAAATGACCCGCCTGGTCGCGCTCGGTTTCGGCGTGCAGCGGGTGCGCCCCAATATCGAGAACGACCACAATTTGCTGATCGAGCATCTGGACAACGGCGATGCCGACGCCGCGGAACTGGTGGCGCGGCGTCACGTCGAGACCTTCCGCGACATGGTGATGGAAAAGGTCATCAAGAGCCTGCGCGACTCGGTCGCATTGATGCCGGTCGATCCGGCGCTGAGCGCGATCGGAGGCGAACGTTGAGCGTGGTCCGGCTGCAGTCGGTCAGCAAGAGTTTCGCGCGGCGCGGCGGCGAGCAGCTCGAAGTGCTGCGCGACATCAGTCTCGACGTCCCGAAACGCTCCATCGTCGCGTTGGTCGGCGCCTCCGGCTGCGGCAAGAGCACCATCCTCAACATCATCGCGGGCCTGCTCGAACCCGATCTCGGCCTGGTGTTTCTCAACGACCAGCGCTCGGCCGAGTTCAGGGATTGGCGGTCGATGACCTACATGTTCCAGGACGATCGGCTGTTTCCGTGGCGAACCACCGCCGAAAACGTCGGCTTCGGCCTCGAGGCGACCAATCTATCGCGCGCCGAGCGGCGCGAGCGGGTCCAGCGCACGCTCGAACTGATCGGGCTGGAAAAGTTCGCCGATTCCTATCCGCATGAATTGTCGGGCGGCATGCGCAGCCGCGCCGCGCTCGGCCGCAGCCTCGTCACCGAACCGACGATTCTGCTGATGGACGAGCCGTTTTCGAAACTCGATCCCTCGATTCGCGCGCAGATGCATCACGAAGTGCTGCGTATCGCCGAACTCAAGGGCATGACCATCATCTTCGTCACCCACGATGTCGAGGAGGCGGTGGTGCTCGCCGACCAGATCGTGGTGCTGCATCCGCGGCCGGGGAGGGTGCGCGAAACCCGCAGCATTTCGCTCGGCTATCCGCGCGATCCGCTGTCACCCGACGTCGCCGAGCAGGTGCGGTTGCTGCGGCTGAGCCTGGTCGCATGATGTCGTCCGTCACCATCGCCGCCGAGGCCGACAAAGCACCGGCCAAACAGAACCAGGCCGGCCGGGAGCGGCGCCGCCGCCTGATCGGCTTGCGCCTGTTGTTGCTGGTGACGCTGCTGCTGATCTGGCAGGTCGCGTCGATCGGCGCGCCGGCATTCGTGCTGCCGAGTCCTCTACGGGTCTGGAAAGCGTGGACCGGACTGATCGGCACGCCGACGTTCTGGAACGATTTCGGCATTACGTTCTGGCGTATCGCGGTCGGCTTCGCGTTTTCGGCCGTGATCGGTACCGTGCTCGGGATCACGCTCGGCGCCAGCAAATTCTTCGGCGATTTCTTCGAGCCGGTGCTGGCCGTCATCAACACCGTGTCGTCGTCGATCTGGGCGATCTTCGCACTGATCTGGTTCGGGCTGTCGAACTGGAGCACCATCTTCGTGGTGTTCATGACCGCGATGCCCCTGATCCTGACCAATGTCTGGCAGGCAACCCGTACCGTGAACGTCGAGTTCGTCGAACTGGCGCGGACCTTCCGGATGACCAAGGCGCAGGTGCTCGCCAAGGTCTATTTGCCGACGATCCTCCCGGCGTTCTTTACCGGCGCGCGGCTGGCGTTCGGGTTTGGCGCCCGTGTCAGCATCGTTGCCGAGACGCTCGGCGCCAGCAGCGGCATCGGTTATCGCCTGCGTCAGGCCGCCGATCTGGTGCAGACCGACCAGGTGTTCGCATGGACCCTGACCCTGGTCGCGCTGATGATCTTCGTCGAATCCTTCATCCTCAAGCCGCTCGAAAAACATCTGTTCGCGTGGCGGGAGCGTCCATCGGCATGACGCGTTTTTATCTGATCCAGTCGCGTACCAATTGGGATATCTGCATGAAGCCTATCAAGAAGACGCTCGCCGCTGCTGTCGTTCTAGCCTCGCTCGGGCTGGTTCCCGCGCAGGCCGCCAAGGTGCGGATCGGCTATTGGAGTTCCGGCGTCAGTCTTGGCTTCGGCTCGTATATGGAGGCGGGCAAGTTCGTCGAGAAGCAGGGCCTCGAAGTCGAGTACGTGAAATTTCCCGACGTCAACGCGCCGACCAAGGCGATGGCCGCGGGCGGTATCGACTTCGCCATCGGCGCCAGCGCCGGCAGCGCGTTCAGTGTCGCGTCCGACGGCCTGCCGATGAGCATCGTGCTGGCGACGCAGGTCGCGGACCTCGATTTCGTGGTGCCCGGCGATTCCTCCATCACCAAATTGTCCGAACTCAAGGGCAAGAAGATCGGCATGTCGCCGGCCGGCAGCGCGACCGCGGCGATCACCTCGGCGATCCTGGTCAGCAATTACGGCATGAAGGACTCCGATTTCCAGGCGGTGCCGGGCAACGATCCGAGGCTGGCCCAATTTCTGGTGCAGAAGGATATCGATGCCGCCGCGTTGCGGACGGTCACCCTGGCGCTGCTGCCGGATGCGAAGCTGAAGAAAATCGGTTCGTTCCGCGAGGAATGGAAAAAGCTCACCGGCAAGGATGCGCCGCCGGTGCTCGGTGTCGGCCTGATGAGCAACGCCTGGCTCAAGGCCAATCCGTCGGATGCGGCCAAGGTCGTCGCCGCGATGCGTAACGCCTTCGAGGCGGGAAAGGCCGACAAGGCCGCGGTCGCCAAGGCGCTGGCCGAAGCCGGCAACGTTCCGGAGGCCGAGGCGAAGGCCTATGCGGCGCTGTGGGACGGCATCTACACGGTGTCGATGGAGCCGGCCGATATTGCTTCGCTGAAGGCCGAGTTCGACGTCTTCAAGAGCGTCGGTGCGGTGAAAGGAACCTTGCCGGATGCAGCGCTGGTCAGCGCGCCCTACGAGCAGTCGAAATCGATCAAGTAACGAGTTACCAAACAAGAAAGAACGCGAAATGCCAAAGACCATGAAGGCGCTGTTGCTCAAGCAGCATGGCGATATCGACGATCTCGTCGTCGTCAACGATTATCCGGTTCCGGCCGCCAAGCCGGGCCATGTGGTGATCCGCGTCGGCGCCTCCTCGTTCAACTATCACGACGTGTTCACGGTCAAGGGCATGCCGGGCATCAAGGTGCCGATGCCCGTGATCATCGGCCTCGACATGGCCGGCGAGATCGTCGAATTCGGCGAGGGCGTCGAAGGCTGGAAGGTCGGCGACCGTGTGCTGGTGAATCCGCTCAATCCCGGCAAGGGATTGATGGGCGAGATGCTGGACGGCGGCATGGCCGAATATTGCCTGGTCACGGCAGGGCAACTGATCAAGATGCCCGATGCAGTCAGCTTTGCGGACGCCGCCTCACTGCCGGTGGCCTACGGCACCGCGCATCGCATGCTGGTGACGCACAACACCGTCAAGAAGGGCGACAAGGTCCTGATTCTCGGCGCCAGCGGCGGCGTCGGCACCGGCTGCGTGATGCTGGCCAAGCAGATGGGCGCCGAGGTGATCGCCTGCGCCGGCAGCGCCGACAAGCTGGAGCGCCTGACGCAAATGGGCGCCGACCATGTCGTCAATTATCGCGAGACCGACTTCTCGAAATGGGCGATCGGCAAATACGGCAAGCCGGAACGGCGCGGCTATGAAGGCGGCGTCGACGTGGTGGTGAACTTCACCGGTGGCGATACCTGGGTGCCGTCGCTGAAATGCGTCAAGCGCGGCGGCACCATCCTGGTGTGCGGCGCCACCGCCGGCCACGATCCGAAGGAAGATTTGCGTTACATCTGGAGCTTCGAGCTCAAGGTGATCGGCTCCAACAGCTTCTATCACGAGAACCTCTCCGCGCTGATGGACATGATCCAGGCCGGCACCCTGAAGCCGGCCGTCGACAAGATCCTGCCGCTGGAGCAGGCGGCGGAAGGTCTGCGCATGATCCGGGACCGCGAGGTTCTCGGCAAGATCGTCGTTACTCCCTGAAGGTTTGGAAAACATCATGCCGGATACTCCCAGCACACCCATGACCAAGGAACAGGTCGAAGCCCTCCTGCTGCGCGGGCCGTTTCACCAATGGCTCGGCCTCAAGGTTGAAGAGGTCGGTGAAGGCACCATTCGTCTGAAAGCCACCTGGCGACCGGAATGGGTCGTCAACGCCGATCGCGGCTACACCCATGGCGGCATCCTCGCCACCCTGGTCGATCTCACCGCCGATTGGGCGCTGGTGTCCAAGACCGGCCGCGGCGTTCCGACCGTCGACCTGCGTGTCGATTATCATCGCGCGGCGATGCAGGGCGATCTCACCTGCGTCGGCAAGGTGATCAAGTTCGGCGGCCAGATCTGCGTGTCCGAAGCCCAGATCCTGGACGCCTCCGGCAAGCTGCTGGCGAGCGGCCGCGGCGTCTACATGATTCCCCAGGGATAGAGGAGGCCCTGATATGGCCGCGCTCGATCATGTCGTCATCAACACGCTACGGAACATGGACGCTGCCGCGGACTGCTTCGAAGCGCTTGGTTTCACCTTGACGCCGCGCGGCCATCATTCGCTCGGCTCCATCAACCATCTGATGATGACCCCGGGGCCTTATCTCGAGTTGATCGGGGTGCCGGATACCGGCCTGCAGCGCCAGGAATTGCTGAACAGCGGCTATGGTCTCGACGGCCTTGTCGTGCACAGCGAGGACGTGGACGCCGATTTTGCAAGGCTGACCGATGCGGGCCTGCCGGCGCAGCCGCCCGGAGACCTGTCGCGGCCGGCCACCATCGAAGGGCGGACACTGGAGGCGCGCTTTCGCACGGTGCGGTTTCCCGTCAATACGTTTCCCGGCGGTCGGGTTTACTTCTGTCAACACCTGACCCCGGAACTGGTGTGGCGCGAGGAGTGGCTGAGCCATCCCAACGGTTTTTGCGGCATCGACCGCTTTGTGATCGAAAGTCCCGACGCGGAGACGGACGCGATGCGTTTCGCGGCGATGTTTCCGAGCCGTGTGGCGCGCAGCGGCAATGAATGGCTGCTGCCGCTGGTGGGCTCCCGAATTCACATTCTCGCGGCCTCGAAGCCGAGCTTCGCCAGTGTCGATCTGGTGTTCGATCGTCTCGGCGAGATCGAGCGCCGTGCGCTAGCGTTGGGCGACGCCGCGGTGTGGTGGCGCAAGGGCCCGCGTGACGCGACCATCACGCTTCCCGCCCTTAATCTCGATTTGACCTGCCGGAGCTTTCGATGAACCTGCCCGCCAATCTGGGCGACTTCGTCCGTCGTACCGACGATCCCAAGCGTGCGCTGATCATCGGGGTTGGGCTCGACGGCGGCGAAACCGTAATGACGCGCGGCGCGTTCGATGCGATGGCGGATGCGTTTGCGCGCGGCCTGCTGAAGGCGGGCATCGGCCGAGGCGACCGGATCGCGCTGCTGTCGGCCAACCGGCCCGAATATGTCGCGCTGATGTTCGGCGCAATGCGCGCCGGCGTTGTGCCGGTTCCGGTCAATTTCAAATTCCCGCCTGCGACGATCGCGCAGGTGATTGCCGATTGCGGCGCGCGCCTCGTGATTTACGACGATGAACGCCGCGCCGCGGTGAATCCCGGATCATTCCCCGGCGTCGCCTTTGTCGCATTTGATGGCGCGGCCGAGGGCGGCATTGCGTCCTGGCTCGATCCCGGTCCGTTTGTGCCGGTAACGCCGCGCGCCGACGAACCGGCGCTCAGCCTCTACACGTCAGGTTCGACCGGGCGTCCCAAAGGCGTGTTGCTGTCGCACGCCTCTCACATCTGGGTCGCGGATACCCGGCAGCGCGATATCGATTTGCACGACGAACGCGTGCTGATCGCAGCCCCGCTGTATCACATGAATGCGCTGGCACTGGCGGTACTGGTTTGCGCCAGCGGCGCGACAGCGATCATGCTGCCGCAGTTCCAGGCCGTCGCCTATATCGAGGCCATTAGCCGTTATCGCTGCACCTGGCTCACCGCGGTGCCGCCGATGATCGCGATGATGCTGCGCGAGAAAGCAGACGCTGGCCCGCGCCGACCTCTCCAGCGTGCGCACCGTGCGGATGGGTTCGGCGCCGGTCAACGACACGCTGGCGCGCCAGATCCGCGAGCTGTTGCCCAATGCGCGGATCATCAACGCCTATGGCACCACCGAGGGAGGTCCGATCGTGTTCGGCGGCCATCCCGACGGCATCCCGACGCCGATCAGTTCGGTGGGCTACCCGCATCGTCAGGTCGCGGTCCGGCTGGTCGGACCCGATGCGCCCGATACCGGCGTGCTGCAGATGAAAAGCCCGGCGGTGATGCTCGGCTATCACAATCGCCCGGATATGCGCTCCCCGATCACGGCGGACGGTTATTACGACAGCGCCGATGTGTTCCGGCGCGACGATAAAGGGTTTTATTATTTCGTCGGCCGCTCCGACGACATGTTCGTCAGCGGCGGCGAGAACATCTTTCCGGGCGAGGTCGAGGCGGTGCTGGAAACCCACCCCGACGTCGTGCAGGCCAGCGTGGTGCCGGTGGATGACGACATCAAGGGCACCAAGCCGGTGGCATTCGTGGTTCGGCGTCTCGATGCCACCGTCGATGAGGAAACCCTCAAGCAACATGTCCTCGCCAATGCGCCGGCCTATCAGCATCCGCGCCGGATCTGGTTTCTCGACCAGATGCTGCTCGCCTCTACCAACAAGATCGATCGCGCAGGTTTGCAAAAGCGCGCCGCCGAAAATATCAAAGGCGCCTGATCGACGATGGATGTCGTGTTTCCCCGCGCCGACAGGGTTCGCAATGCCGATTGGGTCGCCCACGCCATCCATCTGATCGAGACCGACATCAACCGTTCGGCCGATACGCATCTGATCAAAGTGGAACTGCCGCGCGCGCCCGGCATCACGCTGTATCTCAAGGATGAATCCAGCCACCCCACCGGCAGCCTGAAACATCGGCTGGCGCGATCGATGTTTCTCTATGCATTGTGCAACAACTGGATCGGGCCCGACACCACGGTCATCGAGGCCTCATCGGGCTCGACGGCGATTTCGGAAGCCTATTTCGCGCGCATGCTTGGCCTGCGCTTCATCGCGGTGATGCCGCGCTCGACCTCGGCCGAAAAGATCGCCGCGATCGCATTTCATGGCGGCGAGCCGCATCTGATCGAGGGCAGGGACACCTCCGAAACAGCGCATCGGCTCGCGACCGAACTGAACGGCCACTACATGGACCAGTTCACCTTCGCCGAGCGCGCCACCGACTGGCGCGGCAACAATAACATCGCCGAATCCATCTACGCGCAGATGGCCAAGGAGACCGATCCGGTCCCGGCCTGGATCGTGTGCGGCGCGGGCACCGGCGGCACCGCGGCGACCGTCGGCCGCTTCATTCGCTATCGCAAATACCGGACCCGGCTTTGCGTTGCCGATCCGATGTCGTCGGTGTTCCACCATCATTACGCCGACCGCGCGGTTACGCGGGTATCGGCTTGTTCCAGCGTGATCGAGGGCATCGGCCGCACCCAGGTCGAGCCGTCCTTCATGCCCGACCTGGTCGATCGCGTCGTCGTGGTGCCGGATCCCGAAAGCATCGCCGCGGCCCGCCGGCTCAGCGAGATCATCGGCCGGCCCTGCGGCGGTTCGACCGGCACCAACATCTGCGGCGTGTTCACGCTGATTCAGGACATGATCAGCCGAGGCGAGACCGGCTCGATCGTCACATTGCTGTGCGACTCCGGCGAGCGCTATCGCTCGACGCTCTACGACGATATGTGGCTGTCGAAACAGGGCCTCGACATTGCCCCGATGACAAAGCGGCTGCAGGCGGTGTTCGGCGACGCGCGCTGACGAGCGCAAGCGTAGCTTTTACACGTCCACCGTCGCACTCAGCGAATTGTCCTGGATGAATTCGCGGCGCGGTTCGACCACGTCGCCCATCAGCTTGGTGAAGATGTCGTCGGCTTCGTCGACTTCCTTGATCTTGACCTGCAGCATCGAGCGCTCGTTGGTATCGAGCGTGGTCTCCCAGAGCTGGTCCGGATTCATTTCACCGAGACCTTTGTAGCGTTGCAGCGCCACGCCCTTACGGCCGGCGTCGGTCACCGCTTCGAACAGGCTGACCGGGCCGTGGATCGGTGTTTCGGTATCCTTGCGGCGCAGCAGGCCGGGCTTCGGATAGGCCTCCTGCAGCTTGGCGGCGTAATCGTCGAGCTTGCGCGCATCGGCGGAACCGAGCAGCGCGTCGTCGATCACGGCGACGTCCTTGACGCCCCGCACGGTGCGCTCGAAGAAGAAGCCCTCGCCTTCGGAGAACCGGCCGATCCAGCCGCGCTCGACCTCGTCGGCCAGCGCGTCGAGCCGGCGGGCGATGTAGTCGGCGGCCGCGTTGGCGGTCGCGATGTCACCGGTGATGGCCGGGTTGAGCACCCCGGCGATCGCGGCCTGTTCGACCACGCTGCGATTATAGCGGCTGTGGAGGTTGTGCAGCGTGCCGCGGAGGACACGGGCATCCTCGACCAAAGACTGCAGATCGCGTCCAGTCCGGTCCTCGCCGGATGCCATCTTGAACACACAGTCGTCGAGGCCGGTCTCGATCAGATAGTCTTCGAGCGCCGTATTGTCCTTGAGATACTGCTCCGACTTGCCGCGCGTCACCTTGTAGAGCGGCGGCTGCGCGATATAGAGATAGCCTCCCTCGATCAGCGACGGCATCTGGCGGAAGAAGAACGTCAGCAGCAGGGTGCGGATGTGCGCGCCGTCGACGTCGGCGTCGGTCATCAGGATGATCTTGTGATAGCGCAGCTTGGACAGATCGAAATCGTCGCGGCCGATGCCGGTGCCGAGCGCGGTGATCAGGGTGCCGATCTGCTCGGAGCTGAGCATCTTGTCGAAGCGCGCGCGCTCGACATTGAGGATCTTGCCGCGCAGCGGTAGCACCGCCTGGAATTCGCGGTTGCGGCCCTGCTTGGCGCTGCCGCCGGCCGAGTCACCCTCGACGATGAACAGTTCGGATTTGGCGGGATCTTTTTCCTGGCAGTCGGCGAGCTTGCCGGGCAGCGAGGCGACGTCGAGCGCGCCCTTGCGCCGCGTCAGTTCGCGGGCTTTTCGCGCGGCCTCGCGGGCGGCGGCCGCTTCCACCACCTTGCCGACGATGATCTTGGCCTCGCCGGGATGTTCCTCGAACCATGCCGCCAACGCCTCGTTGAGCACGTTCTCGACGACGGGGCGGACTTCCGAGGAGACCAGCTTGTCTTTGGTCTGCGACGAAAACTTCGGATCGGGCACTTTCACCGACAGCACCGCGGTAAGGCCCTCGCGGCAGTCGTCGCCGGTCAGCGCGATCTTTTCGCGCTTGGCGATCGCGTCGGCATAGCCGTTGACCTGGCGCGTCAGCGCGCCGCGAAAACCCGCCAGATGGGTGCCGCCGTCGCGTTGCGGGATGTTGTTGGTGAAGCACAGCACGTTCTCATGATAGCTGTCATTCCACCACAGCGCCGCCTCGACCCCGATGCCGTTCATCTCGGCATTGACCATGATCGGGGAGGGCACCATCGCCTTCTTGTTGCGGTCGAGATATTTGACGAATTCCTCGACGCCGCCGTCGTAGTGCATCTCCTCGCGCTTCTCGACCGCGTGGCGCATGTCCGAGAGCACAATGTTGACGCCGGAATTCAGGAATGCCAGTTCGCGCAACCGATGCTCGAGCGTGGCGAAATCATATTCGACATTGGTGAAGGTCTCTTTCGAGGCCAGGAACGTCACCTCGGTGCCGCGCTTGCCATTGGCGTCGCCCACCACTTCCAGCGGCGCCACCGCGTCGCCATGGGCGAACGCGATGAAATGCTCCTTGCCATCGCGCCACACCCGCAATTGCAGGCTGCTCGACAGCGCGTTGACGACGGATACGCCGACGCCGTGCAGACCGCCGGAAACCTTGTAGGAGTTCTGGTCGAATTTTCCGCCCGCATGCAGTTGCGTCATGATGACTTCGGCGGCGGAAATGCCTTCACCCTTGTGGATGTCGACCGGAATGCCACGACCGTCGTCGCGCACGGTGACCGAACCGTTGGCGTTGAGCAGCACTTCCACGGCACTGGCATGACCGGCCAGTGCTTCGTCGATGGCGTTGTCGACGACTTCGTAGACCATGTGATGCAGGCCGGAGCCGTCATCGGTATCGCCGATATACATGCCGGGCCGCTTGCGAACGGCGTCGAGGCCCTTCAACACCCGGATCGATTCGGCACCGTATTCGACCGGAATGGAATGCTCAGTGTCGGCGGTGGTCTGCCGGGCAGGTTCTGTCATGTGAGGCCTTCGAGGATGTCCCGAATCAGCGGCGCAGAGGCAGGCGCTGATTGGCATATTTATGCCATGAAAGAAGCCACGCGCCTAGCGCAAAGGCTTCATCATCAAGTTGTTGAATAAATGGGATTTTTTAATGGTTTTTCAAGGCGCTTCAATGCCGATTCGAGGCCGTTGAAAAAGCCCGATTCGAAGGCTGTTTTCAGTCTCTTCTGGGCCGAGTTTTCGCGGGGTCTGGTCATGGTCGCGAGCCCCGGATCGCGACATCTCTCAGCCTATCGCGCGCGGCGTGATATGGCCGTTCTCGACGTCGAAAATCTCGCCCGCCGCGCCGATATCGACGAATGCGGCGGGGTCGGCGCCGGTCATCCAGACCTGGGCGCCGAGTTTCGCCAGTTCGGCGAACAGCGCCTTCCGTCTGTTGGGATCGAGATGCGCGACGACTTCGTCGAGCAGCAACAGCGGCGTGATCCCGGTCATCTCGGCGACCAGACGGGCGTGCGCCAGCACCAGCCCGATCAGCAGCGCCTTCTGTTCGCCGGTCGAGGCGTCCCGAGCCGGCATGTTTTTCGGCGCGTAGATCACCTGCAGATCGGTCAGATGCGGGCCGTCGAGGGTGCGGCCGGCGGCGGCATCGCGGGCGCGGCTGTTGCGGAGGATATCGCGATAGCGATCCTCGACCGCGGTCGCCGGCTCGTTCATCAGCGCGTTTTCCATCCAGCCATCGAGCATGATGTCGGCGGACGGAAACGCCGATTGCGCGCCGCGCGCGCGCAGCATGTTGGCCAGCCGCATCAGGGTCTGGCCCCGTGTGGCCGCGACCGCGACCGCGAGTTCAGCGGTTTCGCGCTCGATCGCGTCACACCAATGGTCGTCGAAATTGCGCACCTCCAGCAGGCGGTTGCGCGATCTCAGGCTACGGTCCAGCGCGGAGACGCGCGACGAATGCTCGCTGTCGATCGCGAGCACCAGCCGGTCGAAGAACCGCCGCCGATCGGATGCGGCCCCGGTGAACAGTCCGTCCATCGACGGCGTCAGCCACACCATGCGCAGATGATCGCCGAACGCCGTCGCCGAGCTCACCGGCTCGCGGTCGATCCGGCAGCGCCGGCTGGTGCCCGCGGCCTCGCTGCCGGGCGGATCGATGCCGGTGCCAAGCGTCGCAAGCCCGAGCGCGCCTTCGATTTCGGCCGACACCGCCCACGAGCCGTCGCCCTGGATGTCGGCGACGTCGTCCAGTGTCGCGCGGCGCAGGCCGCGTCCCGGCGATAGAAACGAGATCGCCTCGATGCAATTGGTCTTGCCGGCGCCATTCGGCCCCACCAGCACAACGATATCCGCCGCCGTCCGCAATCCCGCCGCCCGGTAATTGCGGAAGTGCGTGAGATTGAGGCGATGGATGCGGGAAGGGGTCATATGATCTCGGTCGTCATTGCCGGGCACCCACGTCTTGGCGGCATTCAAGACGTAGATGGCCGGGACGAGCCCGGCCATGACGTAATCTAATCAACATATAGAAGTGCGACAGGGGTCACACCCGCATCGGCATCAGCACGTACAGCGCGCCCTTGGATTCCTTGTCCTGCACCAGGGTCGGCGAACCGGGATCGGCCAGACGCAGCACGGCGACTTCGCCTTCGATCTGGGCGGCGATGTCGAGCAGGTAGCGCGAGTTGAAACCGATATCGAGCGCGTCGGAGGCGTATTCGACTTCGAGTTCCTCGGTGGCGCTGCCGGAATCCGGGTTGGTCACCGACAGCACCAGTTTTCCCGCCGAGAGCGCCAGCTTCACCGCGCGGCCGCGTTCGCTGGAAATCGTCGAGACGCGGTCGACCGCGGCCTCGAAATCCTTTTTGTCGACGATCAGTTCCTTGTCGTTGTTCTGCGGGATGACGCGGCCGTAATCCGGGAAGGTGCCGTCGATCAGCTTCGAGGTCAGCACCACGTCGCCGATGGTGAAGCGGATCTTGCCCTGCGAAAGTTCGATCTGGATCTCGGCCTCATTGTCCGCGATCAGGCGCTGCACCTCGCCGACCGTCTTGCGGGGCACGATCACGCCGGGCATCCCGACCGCGCCCTTCGGCAGCGGAAGGTCGATCTGGGCCAGACGGTGTCCGTCGGTGGCGACCGCGCGCAGGGTCGGATCCTTGGCGGTGCCGGCGGCGTGCAGATAGATGCCGTTGAGATAGTACCGGGTTTCCTCCGTCGAGATCGCGAATTGCGTGCGATCGATCAGCCGTTTCATGTCGCCGGCGGCGAGCTTGAACGAATGCGTCATGTCGCCGGCGGCGAGATCCGGAAAATCGTTTTCCGGCAAGGTCTGCAGTGTGAACCGTGATCGGCCGGCGCGGATCGCCAGCACCGAGCGATCGCCGTCGCCTTCCAGCACGATCTGCGAGCCGTCGGGCAGTTTGCGCACGATGTCGTAGAACATATGCGCCGGCACCGTGGTCGAACCCGGGGTTCCCGATTCCGCGGCCAGGGTTTCCGTGACTTCGAGGTCGAGGTCGGTCGCCTTCAGCGACAGCCGCGCGCTCTCGGCGCGAACCAGCACGTTGCCGAGGATCGGAATGGTGTTGCGGCGCTCGACCACACGATGGACGTGCCCCAGAGACTTCAGGAGCTGCGCGCGTTCGACGGTAACCTTCATTGTAATATCCGCCTGGTCCGAAGATGAAAAAGCCGGACCGCCCGTGAAGGGCGCGCCGGGCGTTTTGAGACCCGAAGGGTCCAATCAAAGCGGGATTTTGATCGGGCCCGTGGGGGAGCCCAAGGTGGCGCGGATGAGCCGCCAGCGCAAGAGAGGCGTGGCCCCGTTCCCAACTTTTGCGGCCAATCTGACCATCCGCGAGGCCGTTCCAGCCTCGGCCGGACCTTGCTCGAAGGTGCGGCCGAGCCGGCTGCGGCTCGGCCATCGCGGGCCTATTCCTGCAGCTGCCGCTTGAGCGACTCGACTTCCTCGGACAGCGCGATGTCCTTGGAGACCAATCCTTCGATCTTGCGCACGGCGTGCAGCACCGTGGTGTGATCGCGGCCACCGAAACGGCGGCCGATCTCCGGCAGCGAGCGCAGTGTCAGGGTCTTGGCGAGATACATCGCGACCTGACGGGGACGCACGACGTTGGCGGTACGGCGCGACGACAGCAGATCGGAGCGGCTGACATTATACTGCCGGGCCACCACGCGCTGGATGTCCTCGATCTTGATGCGCTTGGGTTCCTGCGGACGGATCAGGTCGCGCACTTCACGCTCGGCCATTTCCAGCGTCACCGGCTGGGCGTTGAGCTTGCTGTGCGCGAGCAGACGGTTGATCGCGCCTTCGAGATCGCGACCGTTGTGGGTGATGGCGCGCGCCAGATAGTCCAGCACCGGTTCCGGCACGTCGAAGCTGGCGTGATGGGCGCGGGCCGCGGCGACGCGCGACTTGAGAATGCCGAGCCGCAATTCCTCGCCGAGCGAAGCCATCTCGACCACGAGGCCGCCGGCCAGCCGCGACCGCACGCGGTCGTCGAGGCTCTCGAGATCCGACGGCGGACGGTCGGCCGCGATCACCACCTGGCGTCCGGCATCGATCAGCGCATTCAGCGTGTGGCAGAACTCGGCCTGGGTCGATTTGCCCTGCAGGAATTGCAGGTCGTCGATCACAAGGACGTCGATGCCGCGCAACGCTTCCTTGAAGGCAAGCGCGGTCTGCGTCTTCAGCGCCGCGACGAAGCCGTACATGAACTTTTCGGCGGTGAGATACAGCACCTTGCGTTCGTTGCCGGAGTTTCCGGCCCAGGTCACCGCCTGCAGCAGATGGGTTTTGCCGAGGCCGACGCCGGCATGGATATAGAGCGGATTGAACATCACGCTATCGCCGCGCCGGCCTTCCGCGACCTGGCGTGCCGCGGCGTGAGCCAAGGTGTTGGAGCGGCCGACCACGAAGCTGGCAAAGGTCAGGCGCGGATCGAGCGGCGAACCGCCGAGCGCATCATGGCTGGCCGAAACCGGCGCCGTCGCGTTGGAACGAATTTCGAGCGGAACGCGGACGTCGGTTCGATCGGGGCGTTTGCCATCGAGGGGCAACTGGTGAGTGTCCGGCGCGGGTGTCGGCGCCGAGCAACGCATGGTGCGCACGGTCAGATCGATACGGTGCACTTCCGGCATTTCGGCCTGCCAGCACGACAGCACGCGCTCGGCATAGTGGGCCTGAATCCAGCTCTTGAGGAATCGGGTCGGCACCGAAAGCTTGACGCTCTCGTCCTGCACGCCTTCGAGATCCATCCGCGCGAACCAACTGGTGTAGACGTCTTCGCCCAAATTCGACCGCAGCCGACCTTTTACACGCGACCAGCGATCCTGTTCCATATTTGACATTGTTCGACGACTCTTCTGAAAGAATTAAATTGATAATGGCGGATGAAAGCTCACCGTGCGGGTGGTCCGCGCGATGTGACCTCGATCGGGCATCGTCTTCAGCCATAGACCAGCCGTTCGGCGGAAACGCCGCGTGGCAATCATCGGTTGGAAGAGAGAGGCCTTCGAGAGGTCAGCGCGTACTCGACGGAGTATCCGGAGCTTGCGCGGGAGGCCGGCCAGCGGCGTCCAGGGTAATCGCAGGAGGGCGCGATGCCTCGTCCTGGGTATTCAATGCGTCACCGCCCAAAAATGAAATCTGATCGTCCGCCGCGAAGATTCCGTAGTTCATAGTACCTCCCCCACCTACCGCGGTCGCCCACGGCAAGTTTGTCATTCCGCACATGTTCAAGTTCAGTCGGCAGCGCCTGACATCTAAAAATCGTTCAGCCGCTAACCGCTCACTCCAACCCGTCTTCGTTCGCTTGGCTCTGTATCCTGTATGACCAGGTCTGTTTCGCGCCGTGTGTATCTCTCTGTTCTGAAGCAACGAGACTGGATGCCTCGCTTGAGAAATTTAGACGCAGCTTCGCTTTCTCATATCGCTATGAGTCTCAACCCGTTCATACTGGAGACAATCGCAACGTACACATCGCCGCCGATTTGTACGTCTGCCCCTGGTTCTCAAACCGCGCTGATCTGGAGAACCGTGGGCGCCGCGAACGATTAAAGAAATACACTATGGGCGCGCCGTGACAATCCGTTGATTCGTCACGTGCGGGTGAGTCACCATCCACGTTGCCGTGACGCGATTGCCCAACTTGAAAGCAAGTTTTTGAATCAGCGCGTAGAATCCGTCGCGTTGGCCGGTGTCACAAAACTCGCCACAATCGAGAAAATTCTTCATAAAATTTTTACGTTCGATCTCTTGACCGCCACTTTTCAGAACGCTTGGCCTCGCTATGTGGATAAGTGATTAGCGACGCGGCGTTTTTCGCGATTCTTTTTGAGGGTAACTCCCGCCCGGAATGTTCGGATCTAAGTCGGGCGATATTCCATCTAACTAGCTTAACAAGCGGGTTTCTTGCGTTGCGCGCGCACGCACAATGTTTCAGGTGCAGCAATTTTGCACCGCCTGGATCTTTGGGATCAAAGGGGTCGACCGCGTTAAGCATGACAGCGGAATTGTCGCGCGGCAATCGAACAATGCGAGCCAATAAAAAAAGCCCGGCACAGCCGGGCTCTGACGAATGTTGGTTTTGATCACTCGCGCCGATCGATGGATACGATCGGCCTTCGCTCGATCGGCTCGTGCCGAGCGAACTCGCGCTTACTTGGCGAGCTTCGCGATCTGGTGCGCGAGGCGCGAGACCTTGCGGCTGGCATTGTTGCGATGAATGATGTTGCGTTGTGCAGCCTGCATCAATTCCGGCTCGGCATGTGCAAACGCTTTCAGCGCCGCGTCGCGATCGCCCTTCTTGATCGCTTCTTCGACGGTGCGCACCGCGCCGCGCATCTGGGTACGACGCGACTTGTTGATGATGGTGCGACGGGCAATCTTGCGGGTCGCCTTCTTGGCAGAGGTCGTATTGGCCATGGTCTCAAATTCCTTCGGCGTTGATCGATAATGGCTGGTCGGGCTTGAACGCGCCGGCCGTTCAACCAAAGGATCGACGCTGCTGTATTTTCCGGATTCCCTGGGACTACCGCTGGCGGAGCAAAAAAGCTCACATCACGGCGGCGCGCAAAGAATAGCGGCGGCGGGATTGCGCCCGCCGCCAATGGCGGTCTTATAGAGGGCGCAGTTTGCAGCGTCAACGCCTTCCGGCCATGCCGAAGCACGGAATTTCGCACCCGTCGCCCCGATAAGGTGCTGACGAGGTTGAATTTCTGCCGCCGGCCCGGTAATGGCTAGCGGCGTTCGGGCGCGGGATATTAGAGGGTGATGGATGATCCGCGGTTTTTTCCGACTTGTCGGGCTGTTGCTGCTGGCCGGCGGTTTCATCTTCATGGTCTATGACGGCGCCCGCTGGGTGGCCGACCAGAACCTGCGCTTCACCCGGTTCGGCGAGTTCTGGAACGACGTCAACCAGTCCAGCCAGGCGGCGTTCCGAGCCTGGATCGAAAGCCACGCCCCTTGGTTGTGGAACGGCGTTATCCGGGTGCTGCTGGACCAGCCGGTTTTCGCCGTGATGGGCGTGCTCGGCATCCTGCTGATGCTGCTGTTCCGGCCGCGCAAGCCGCTGATCGGCTATTCCAGAAGCTGATGTCGCGGGTCGGCCGCAGGCCGCATCGCGCATAGGTGGTAAAAACTATTTGTTAACTATAAATGGTGCAACACTTGGGCTCTCTCGCCAACAGGGGATGGTCCGGTGCGGGTTAGACGCGCTTTTCGACTGCCGATCATTGCCGCCGCGACCGCGCTTGGCCTGTCGGGCTGCATGCACGCATCCGGTCCGATGGCGACCGCGCAGCCGCAAAGCGATCTCGATTACATGGCCTACGGTTCGCCGACCGATGCGACGCCGGCGCGATCCGGTGGCGGCGGCGGTGCCATCGCAGCGCTGCGTTCCAATTTCGGGTCGCCGCGCGGGCCGCGTTACGCGCCCAGGCCTGAGCCCGCCGGACCGGTCGCGGAAGCCTATGCGGCGGCGCCGATGCCGGTGTCGTATGACAAGGCCTATCGGCTCGACGCCGGCGACAAGCTGCGGGTCGTGGTCTACGGCCAGGAAGGGCTCACCAACACCTATGCGATCGATGCCGGTGGCTCGATCACGATGCCGCTGATCGGCGCAGTGCCGGCGCGTGGTCGCACGCCGGCGGGGCTGGCGTCCGAAATCACTGGCCGGCTGCGCAACGGCTACATCCGCGAGCCGTCGGTGGCGGTGGAAATCGATTCCTATCGGCCATTCTTCATTCTGGGCGAGGTCGCGGCGCCCGGGCAGTATCCCTACGTGCCCAATATGAGCGTCGAAAGCGCGGTCGCGATCGCCGGCGGCTTCTCGCCCCGGGCCAAGCGCGACCAGGTCACGCTGACCCACACCGACGGCGGCGGCTCCTACCGCACCGTCGTGCCGCTCGGCACCCCGATGGGCCCTGGCGATACGGTGCTGGTGAGCGAACGCTGGTTCTGAGCCTTTAACAAACTCGCCGTCATTCCGGGGCGTGCGGAGCACGAACCCGGAATTTCGAGATTCCGGGTCCATGCGAACCCGCATGTCCCGGAATGACGGTGATGTGCGACGCCTTACTTCATATGCTTCGCAAAGAACGCCATGCTGCGTGGCCACGCAATATCGGCGCTGGCCTTGTCGTAGCTGGCGCGCTCGTCGCAGCTAAATCCGTGCTGCGCGCCGGGATAGACATAGACCTCGACGTCGGGCCGCTTGGCCTTGATGGTCTCGACATCGGTCAGCGGAATGCCGGTGTCCTTTTCGCCGAAATGGAGTTGCGTCGGCACCTTCGGCTTGTCGTCGGCGAAACGCACGACCGCGCCGCCATAATAGCCGACCGCTGCCGACAATCCCGATAGCTTGGTCGCCGCCGCGTAGGCGACGCTGCCGCCGAGGCAGAAGCCGATGATGCCGACCGGGCCGGCGCTCTTGACCGCATCGATCGCGGCCTGGGTGTCGAGCAGCATCGCCGCCCAATCCGGATTGGCGACGAATTTGCGCGCCACCGCGATTTCGTCAGGCGAATAGCCGGACTGGAAGTTGGGCTCGATGCGGTCGAAGATCGACGGCGCGATCGCGACATAGCCTTCGGCCGCGATGCGGTCGCACACCGCGCGGATGTGGTGATTGACGCCGAAGATCTCCTGGATCACCACGATGGCGCCCTTCGCTGCGCCGGCCGGATCGGCGCGATAGCCGCCCAATTCAAACCCATCCGATGCCTTCAGTTTTACATTCTGTCCCATGGTTGATCCATTCGTTGTGAGGAGTGAGGTTGGCCGGCTTCATACCGCAAACATTATTCGCTGACGCGATTATGACGCCGCCTCGCCGCGGCGCGGCAGGGTTGCGAGGAACGGCAGCACCGCTTCGATGAAGGCTTGCGGCTGGTCGATATTCACGGCATGGCCGGCGGCGGGAATCACGGCCTTTTGCGCACCGGGAATTTTCGCGGCCATGTAATCGGAGGCGGCCAGGAACGGCGTATCGTCGGCGCCGACCACCACCAGCGCCGGTACCTTGATCTCGGGCAGCACCTCCATCACCTTGGCATCGCGCTGGGTCAGCATGCCGCGCGCGGCGCGGGCGAGGCCCGAGGCGTCGCGATGGCTCACCGTCGAGCGTTCGCGGCTGGCGGATTTCAGCACATCGAGACCTTCTCGCTCGAACCGGTCGGCGGTGGCGCGGGCGCGCTCGTTCCAGACCTCGCGGGCGTCGTCCTTCTTGAAGCCCGGCCCGGTGTCGATGATCAACAGCGCGCTGACGCGTTCGGGATGCGCGCGATAAAATGCCAGCGACATGTAGCCGCCGAGCGACAGCCCGCCGACGATCGCCTTGCGGGCACCGACACGATCGAGCAGGGCCGCGATATCCGCCACCGTCAGCGCTTCGCTGTAGGCGGCGGGATCATCGGGATAGTCGGATTGGCCGTGGCCGCGCATGTCCCACAGGATCAGTTGGTGCTCCTTCGCAAGCGCATCGATCTGCCCTTGCCACATCGCCGAGGTCGACGAATAGCCATGGGTCAGGATCAGCGGCGGCCCGCTGCCATGGATTTCGTAATAGATGTTGACCCCGTCGCGATCGATGGTCGGCATGTTGAAATGTCCTCGCGTTTTGGGCGACGTCCTGGCGGTTTCCCCGGTGAAGTCCTTGTTGGCTCCATCCTAGCGCGATCTGCGCGCGGTTGTGAAATGCGGAAATGCGACAGGGCGCCGGCGCCAATGGCAGTCGATCGGGGCATCAGGCGGGCATTTGCCGCGCCGCGGCACATGGCAGACCACACGTTTGCCGGAAGCCGCCGCACCGGCCTCATTAAAATTTTACGGGTTCCGGGCGTTCGCCGTTCAGCACGTCTCTTAATCCGCCGGGAACTGACCGTGAGGTAACTCTCTGCCATCGGCCGCTACCATAGGCTGAAGCGCCGTAAGCTGAAGAGGATCCATGACAGCTCTAGGGAACAAGACTTCGACCAAGCGCCGGCTGTTGCTGGCGTCGGATCGAAGCGATCAGAGCAGCGAACTCGCAAACATTCTGCAGTCGGTGGGTGAGGTCAACATGATCTCGACATCGGAAATTCCGGAGGCGCCGTCGAGCGATCTTTCCGGCATCGTCGTCGACATCAATCTGCGCTCGGCGGAAAGCGTCCAGATGGTCCGCAACAAATTGCGCGGCGACGCTTATAGCGAGGTGCCGCGTCTGTTCGTGCTGGCCGAAGCGCTTCACCACGGCTCGATGCAGGCCTGGGCGCTTGGCGCCACCGACACCATTGCGCGGCCATTCGACGTGGCAGGTATCCTGTCGCGCATCCGCGCGGCGTTTCCCGACAGCGAGAGCTACGACGCGACCGATCACGGCAAGACGCTGAACAACGGCGTAGCCGCGGCACATCTGGTGATGATCAAGATTTTCGAGAAGCTGCCGGCCGGCCTGCCACTGACCCTCGACGACATCGCACAGGCCGAACGCAAGATCATCAAGGCGATCAAGCATTCCACCTTGCGGGAATGGCTGACCACGGTCGGCTGCCATCACACCGACAGCTATCGGCATTGCCTGTTTGTCACCGGCTTCGCGGTGGCGTTCGCTCAGCATCTCGGCATGCGCGAGGACGACCAGCGCCGGCTGGCCCGCGCCGCGCTGCTGCACGATGTCGGCAAGGCGTTCGTGCCGGTCGCGATCCTCGACAAGCCGGGCATCCTCGATGTCGAGGAGATGGCGGCGATCCGCGAGCATCCGCGCCTGGGCTATGACGCACTGTCGGCGCAAGGCGGCTTCCCGCCGGAAATGCTCGACGTGATCCTGCACCATCACGAATTTCTCGATGGCACCGGCTATCCCGACGGTCTTGCCGGCGACGAAATCAGCGACATCGTGCGGCTGATCACGATCGTCGACATCCACGCGGCTTTGGTCGAAAAGCGCGCCTACCGGCTGCCCTTCACCCACGCCAGGGCCTATGAAGTGATGGAGCAGATGGGCGGCAAGCTGGATCAGCATCTGCTCAAGGCGTTCCGCCCGGTGGCGCTGGGAAGTTATTGAGACACGGGGGTCATTCCGGGGCGCGTCGAAGACGCGAACCCGGAATCTCGAGATTCTCAGGTGCGCAAGTGCGCACCATAGTTCGATGCTTCGCATCGCCCCGGAATGACGGGTCTAGTGCGCGGCCCTTCCCGCCATATCCTCAAAAGGCGCCGCGGCGTACACCACCTTGCCGCCGACCATCGTCAGCACCGATCTGATCTTGCCGATCTCGCCGACCGGCGCGGTCATGTAGTCGGCCGACAACACCGCGAGGTCCGCGAGCTTGCCGGGTTCGAGCGTCCCGCGCCTGTCGTCATCATGGGCCATGAACGCGGAATTGCGGGTGTACATCGTCAGCGCCTGCTGCCGGCTCGGCGCCTCGTCGGGCCCGCGCGTCGCCTTGCCGCCGATCGTGGTGCCGTCCAGATACCATTGCAGCGCGACGAACGGATTGTACGACGACACCCGGTGCGCGTCGGTGCCGCCCGCGACCGTCAGCCCGAGCTTCATCGCCGTCACGATCCGCGGCATCGCCCTGGCCTGGTCAGCGCCGACGTCCTGCTGCAGCCGTTCACCGCCGAAATACAGGCCGTCCTGTACGCCCCAGATCAGCCCCAGCGATTCCATCCGTTTCAGATGGTCCTCGGAGACATTGTAGAGATGCAGCACCGTCCAGCGCAGGTCGCGAACCGGATAATCCTTTTCGATGTCTTCGACGACGTCGAGCAGATTGTCGACGGTGCGGTCCGGATTCCAGTGGATCTGGATGGTATAGCCCTTGGAGGCCGCCCAGCGCAGCAGTTCGGCCAATTTGGCCTTGCCATCCGGCGTGATGTCGCCATCGGTCCAGTCGGCCCAGATCAGAATCTCGCCGGGGCCATTGAAATGCAGCATGTCGTCGCCGAAACCCTGCGGCAGCAACTGGGTCAGGTTCTGCAGATCCGCCAGTTCGCTGCCGGGTTTCGGCGCGCACAGATGATAGGCCACCCGCACGGTCAGCTGCTTGTCGTGCCACAGCTTGAACAGCGCCTGGTAATTGGCCGGATACATGCTGACTCCGCCGCCATCGACGATGCCGGTGATGCCGAGGCTGTTCATCTCGGTGAAGAATTTTTTTGAACTGTCGACCTGTTGCGCCATGGTCGGCTTCGGCAATTTGTCGAAGATCCTGCCGAGCGCATTGCCGTTGGCGATCACCACGCCGGTCGGCTTGTTGTCACTGTCGCGTTCGAGCTTGCCGCCGGGCGTGACGTCGGCATCGTCGTGGATGTTGAGCGCCTCCATCGCCTTCGGTGTCAGCAACAGCCAGTCATAGAGATGCTGGATGTAAACCGGGTTGTCCGGCGCGATAGCCGCGACCTCGGCGCCGGTCGGCCGCCGTTTTTCGGCGAACTGCTCCTCGGTCCAGCCTCCGGCGACGATGATCCATGACCCCGGCGCTTGCGTTTGGGCGGCCTGCCGGATCTTCTCCAGCGCCTGTTTCAGCGTCGGGACGCCGATCCAGTTGACTTCGGTGCCGAAGGTCAGTGCGGCGCGGACGCCGTGGATGTGGCCGTCGGTCAGGCCTGGAATGACGGTGCGGCCACGCAGGTTGATCAGTCTGGTTGGGTGGCCAATGAGTTTGTTCATCGCCTCCGTGCTGCCGGTCGCGAGCACCTTGCCGTTCTGGATGGCGATCGCCTGCTGCACCGAAAAGTCCTTGTCGACGGTGAGGATCTTGCCGTTGAACAGGATCGTGTCGGCGGTTTGTGCCGAAGCAAAGGATGCGGGGAACGAAAGCAGAGCGGCGAAGGTGAGGGCGGCGCGGAGGAGATGCGAGGTGATGCCCGGCATGTCGTTTCCTTTTTTATTGTTGTCCTCGCACAGTCGGCGTCAGCCTGAGGTACAGAGTCTCGCAGGATGGCCGCACACACGTTACCTGTAGCCATCCTTCGAACTCGCTAAGAAGCTCGCACTTCTCGGGCGAACGCAAATGCGTTCGTCCCGGGGACGACGATCGTCTTCGTTAATCCACCCCGTCCTCATACGACGAAATCTCGATCAGGCTGCCGTCGGGATCGCGGCAATAGACCGAGCGGATGGCGCCGCGGGCGCCTTGCTTGACCGTCGGGCCTTCCTCGATCGCGACGCCGTGCGCCGTCAGATGCGCGGCCACCTGGTCCGGGGTGGCGGCGGTGAGGAAACACAGATCGTCGCTGCCCGCCATTTCATGGTCGGCGGTGAACCATTCGATCTTGTCGGCGTCACGCGGCCGCACATTGATCTTCTGGTTGCCGAACATCAGCGAGGTGCGGGTCGGCTTGCCCTCGCCGGGGTCGAACACCCGGATCTCCATGCCGAGAATCTTTCGATACCATTCGGCCGAGCGCGCGACGTCGGCGACATTGATCACGAGATGGTCGAGCGCGTGGACCTTGACCGGCATGGATTATCCCTTTGTCTCGATGTGATACAACCGCGCCGCACTGGCTGCAGTGCGGTTTGTTTGTTACAACGCGGGCCGCTGTCAATTCAACAGATAAGGACCGGGCACCAATGCGCCGGCCAGGGAGAAACTACGGATGATTTCACGTCGCTCGGCGCTTGGTGTGCTTGCCACTGGCTTTTCGACCCTGGTCGGCTCAGGCGGCAAGGCCCTGGCGGCGGATTACCCAAACCGGCCGGTCCGGTTTGTGGTCGGTTTCGCCGCCGGCGGCGCCACCGACATTCTGGCGCGGGTGGTCGGTCAGCGGCTCTCCGAGCGGCTCGGGCAGCAATTCATCATCGAGAACAAGCCCGGCGCCGGCAACAATATCGGGACCAACGCGGTGGCGACCGCCGATCCGGACGGCTACACGGTGCTGCTGGTCAATCCGGCCAACTACATCAATGCCTCGCTCTACGCCAATCTGGAATTCAACTTCCTGCGCGACATCGCGCCGGTGGCGGCCTTCAACCGGGTGCCGAACGTGATGACGGTTGCGCCCGGCATCACGGCGAAAAACGTCGCCGAATTCATCGCCTATGTGAAGGCCAATCCGGGTCAGGTGAACATGGCGTCATCGGGCAACGGCACCTCGCTGCACATGTCCGGCGAACTGTTCATGATGATGACCGGCGCCAAGATGCTGCACGTGCCCTATCGGGGCGCAGCGCCGGCGATCACGGATCTGATCGGCAACCGCGTCCAGGTGATCTTCGACAATATGCCGTCGATCATCCAGCATATTCGCTCCGGCAGCCTGCGCGCGCTGGCGGTGACGACGGCGGAGCGCTCCTCGCAATTGCCCGATACGCCAACGGTCGCCGAAACCGTTCCGGGTTACGAGGCGAGCGCCCTGTTCGGCATGGGCGCGCCGAAAAAGACCCCGCCGGAAATCATTGCGAAGCTCAATCATGAGATCAACGAGGTCCTGGTCGAGCCCAACGTCAAGACGCGGCTGGTCGAACTCGGCGGCGATCCGTTGCTGCTGACCCCCGACGCGTTTGGCGCGATGGTGACAGCCGAAACCGAGAAATGGGAGAAGGTGGTCAAGGCTGCGGGTTTGCGAATTGACTAGCCCTGACGGGGGAACAATTTGGCGCCCGGCCTTGTTTTGATCACGCGTCATCGCTAAGCCCGGCGATGATATGCTAGGCTGATGTGTCGGCGGGCCTGATTGAAGCGGGCGGGTGCGAGGAGATGAAGATGCGGTACGCGATGCTTGGATTGCTGGGTTTGGTTTCAGCCGGTGCCATGATGACGGCCGGCACGCGCCCCGCCGCCGCATTCGACTTCCCCTATTGTTTGCAGGGTAACGAAATCGGCATCCCGGGCGAATGCACCTACCCGAGCTACGAGGCTTGCGAGATGGCGGCATCCGGGCGTGGATTGTACTGCAACATCAATCCCCGCGTTGCCTTCCAGCCGCCGCCGCCCCCTCAGGCCTACGAGCCGGCTCCTGAACCGCGCCGTCATGGCCGGCGGTATCAAAATCCCGGCTACTGAGATCTCCTGCTACTTAGATATGAGGCGTGACTTTAGAACGTAACAATGGGCGTGAGCGATCACGCCCATTGTTACGTTCTGTTTCCAAAACGGCCGGACCGTTCAGCAGCCCCGGCAGACCGAGCCGATCATCCGCTCGGCCTTGCGGTCTTCGGCCTCGACGGCGGGATCGCCTGTACCAAGTGCAGGACCACGTTCGGCGCTGCCCATGCCCGATGACGACAGCGCTGTTCCAGACGAGTTGGTGCCGGGTGCCGCGGGGCTGGTACCGAACGAGCCACCGGTGCTCGAATGACCCATACCGCCGCCGCCACCACGGCTGAATGCCGCCGCCGGCAGCAACGTCGCAACGATAACGCAACCGATTGCCAATGCTTTCATGGCCGATATCTCCATACTCGATCGATATGTTGAACAATCGGCGGCGCGGTCTGGTTCCGGTCTCACGCAGTCGTTGGTGGCGGAATAAGCGATTTTGCGGTGCGAGACTCTGCGGCGCGCTTCAGATTGAATATGGAATCGGATGGGTGTGGGAATGCCGGCCGGCCACGCAACCTTGGCGGCGAACCGGCGTCCGGTTCGCTACGACTTGCTGCAAGGTTGTTTCTTGCCTTTGACCCATGCGTGCCTCGGCTTCCATTCATGGATCATGTTGCACGCCGGGCAGCGCATCGGGATCGGTATGTTCGGCAACGTCGCGAACACCACGGTTTCCGTGTCTAATCCGGTCTGCACCTCGGCGTCATACACCGGACAGCGGATCATTATGTCGGACATCGCATCGCACCGTAGATGAAGTCACGCCCCCCGCGCCGCGCAGTCTTAGCTTGGCGAGGGGCTCGGTGCCTATGGATGCGGGCCGCTACGCGGTGACGCACCCCATTGGTCGATCAGACAAAAGTATCGGCGACTTTTTGAAAACCGGACCGATCGCCTAGTGAGGCAAGACGCCTCCATCGCGCTTGGTCAGCACGCCAAGCCGGGCAGCTCGCTCTTTGCGGTCGTTCTTGAGAAATTCGGTTTCCTTCCGTTCGAACTTTTCCAGTTCGGTTTGAACGGCCTGCATGAAACGACCGCGCGGCGTTTCATCTAATTCGTTTTGTCCCATCACCGTCCCCAATGTCGGATACCCGACACCTTATCGCCTTTGCGAGATACCGCAAAGGTTCATGTCATCAGGATTACGGATTTGTGACGCGTTCGGCTTACCCGCTATCGAACATGGCACGATACCGTCGCGCCGCGAGGATACGTTCCGGGTTACCTTGTTTTCAAACCGGCGTTCACGCCGCTTCGGCGGTTTTCGCCTTGGAGAATTCGACGCCCCGGGCCTCGGTGCCCACCGCGGTCAACAGCGCGATCACCACCGCGACCGTGCCGGCGACGATCGCCAGCGCCAATCCGTAATTGCCGCCGAAATGCGCCGCGAGGCCTGCCTGCAAGGTCGCGTTGACCGATGCCAGCAGATTGCCGAGCTGGTAGACGAAGCCCGGGAAGGTCGCGCGCGCGTTGTCCGGCGACAATTCGTTGAGATGCACCGGGATCACGCCCCAGGCGCCCTGCACGGTGAACTGCATCAGGAAGGCGCCGATCGCCAGCATCACGGGGCTGTCCGCGAAGGCCCATAGCGGGATCACCGGCAAGGCCAACAGCGCCGAGATGATGATGCAGCGGCGGCGGCCGAACCGTTCCGACAGCGAGCCGAACAGGATGCCGCCGCAGATCGCGCCGATATTGTAGACCACCGCGATGATGCTGACGACGTGCGGCGTGAACTTGTGCTGCACCTGCAGGAAGGTCGGGTAGATGTCCTGGGTGCCGTGGCTGAAGAAATTGAACGCGGTCATCAGCACCACCGCATAGATGCCGAGCCGCCAGTGCGATTTCAGCACCTCGAGGGTGCCGCCGCGTTCGACCGCGGACTCCTTGCTCCAGCTCGGCGATTCCGGAACGTTGCGCCGGATGTAAAGCACCAGCAGCGCCGGGATGACGCCGACCATGAACATGCCGCGCCAGCCGATATAGGGAAACAGCACGCCATAGACGATCGAGGCCATGAAATAGCCGGTCGGATAGCCCGATTGCAGCAGGCCGGAGACGAAGCCGCGGGCATGCGGCGGGATGGTTTCCATGGTCAGCGAGGCGCCGACGCCCCATTCGCCGCCCATCGCGACGCCGTAAAGCGCGCGCAGCACGATCAGCACGGTCAGATTGGGCGAGAAGCCCGAAGCGAATTCGATCACCGAATACAGCAGGATATCGACCATCAAGGTCGGGCGGCGGCCCCAGCGGTCGGCGGCGCGGCCGAACAGGAAGGCGCCGACCGGCCGCATCGCCAGGGTCAGCAGGATCGCCAAAGTGACGTTCGAAATGTCGGTGTGGAACTCGGTGGCGATGTCCTTCAGCACGAACACCAGCAGGAAGAAGTCGAAGGCGTCCAGCGACCAGCCGAGAAAGCTGGCTGCGACCACGTGTTTCTGTTCGCTGGTCCAACCAGACAACGCCGCAAAAGCCATCTACCTGCCTCGCCGATCCAAGAGAGGCCGCAATGTTTCACAGAATCCGGAGACTGGATAGCGTGAAGCTGCCCTGCAAAAAGCGGTCTATTTACCCTGCTGCGACATAGCCCAAAGACGCAACCGGCGTCCGTGCTATCGCTTGCTTCGGGCTTCCTGGTGCAGGTGGTGACGATATAGGCTGTTTTGCTGCACCGCCATTGATCGCCCATCGCGGCTTCTGCGAGTGGCTGCGGGCTCGCGAAGGTGAGGGCCAGACAGAAGGCGGCGCCGGCGAGCGCCAGGATCGCGAGGATGAGCAGGATTGTGTGACGGGTCCGATAGGGTCCAGGACATAGCCTTCACTCCTATTCCGGTAGACACCAGAATAGCAGCCCGTGGCATCATTGTATTGTGAACGGCTTCACATTCCGTTCCGGTCACGGCAACGTTAGGCTGGGTTGATCGAAGTGAATGAGTTGGAAAGGGCCGCGTTCGCGGGGCATCCCGCGCTGGCTTTGTAAAAGAGGACGGCGATCATTTTGAACGGTTTTGCAGGAGCGCGCGGAATTGCTCCGCGCTGGACGTCGAGCGCCAAGAGCGCGGTGGGCACCGCTGCGCGCGCGGAGAGCCGGGTCTGGTTCACCATCAGCCACGGCATTCTCAACGAGATCTACGCGCCGCGACTGGATACCGCCTGCATCCGCGATTTCGGTTTCATCGTCACCGCGGAAAACTATTTCTCGGAGGAGAAGCGCGACACCAGCCAGACCGTCGAGATGATCGAGGACGGCGTGCCGGCGTTTCGCCTGGTCAACACCGCGATCGACGGCCGCTACCGGATCACGAAGACGGTGTTCTCCGACCCGGTGCGTGAAGTGGTGCTGCAACAGATCCGGTTCGAGGCGCTGCAGGGCGCGCTGTCGGATTATCGATTGCACGCCATCGTGGCGCCGCATCTGGTCAATGCCGGCGCCGATAACACCGGCTGGTGCGGCAACTTCAAAGGCTGCGAAATGCTGTTCGCCGAGGGCCGCGGCACCTCGCTGGCGGTGGCGTCCTCGGTGCCGTGGCTGGCGCGCTCGGCCGGCTATGTCGGGGTGTCCGACGGCTGGCAGAGTTTGTCGCGGGGCGAAGGTTTGCGGCAGGATCTGACGCGCGCCGAAAGCGGCAATGTTGCCCTGTCAGGCACGATCGATCTCGCCGCGCAGGACGGCCATGCCGTGCTGGCGATCGGCTTCGGCAACCGGCCGGAAGAGGCGGCGCTGCGAACGCTGCTCAGCGTGCAGCAGTCGATGGGCCCGGTGCTGGAGCATTATTGCGAAGGCTGGCGGGAGAAGCAGGCCGAGCTGTTGCCGCTCGACGAACCGCGCGTCCCCGGGGACAAGGGGCTGAACCGGTACCGGGTCTCGACTTTGGTGTTGTCCACCCATCGCGACGAAACCTCCGGCGCGATCATCGCCAGCCTGTCGATCCCGTGGGGCTTTTCCAAGGGCGACGACGATCTCGGCGGCTATCATCTGGTGTGGCCGCGCGACCTGGTCGAAACCGCCGGCGGCCTGCTCGCGGCGGGCGCCGTCGCGTCGGCGAAATCGGTGCTGGATTATCTGGTCGCGATCCAGGAGGCGGACGGCCACTGGTCGCAGAATTCATGGCTGGATGGCCGGCCCTATTGGGGCGGCATCCAGATCGACGAGACCGGATTTCCGATCCTGCTCTACGACATGCTGCTGCGAGCAGGCGCGATCGATCCGCCGGATCGTGCGCGCTATACCCGGATGATCCGCGACGCCGCGGCCTATATCGTGCGCAACGGGCCTGCCACCCAGCAGGATCGCTGGGAGGAAGATGGCGGCTATTCGGCCTTCACCATCGCGGTCGAGATCTCGGCGCTGCTCGCCGCCGCCGAGGCGATGGCCGCCGCGGGCGAGGCATCGATCGCGAAATATCTGACCGAGACCGCCGATAGCTGGAACGAACAGATCGACGATTGGGCCTATGCGCGCGACACCGAAATCGCGCAGCGGCTTGGCATCGACGGCTATTACATGCGGATCGGCTATTCCTCCGGCGACGCCAGTGCGCGCTCGCACGGATTGATCCCGATCAAGAACCGGCCGGACAGCAACGAGGCGCTGGAGGCCGGGCTTCTGATCAGCCCCGACGCGCTGGCGCTGGTGCGGTTCGGCCTGCGCGCCGCCGACGATCCGCGCATCCTCAACACCGTGCAGGGCGATCGACTCGCTGCTGCGGCGCGAACTGCCGACCGGCACCTATTGGTATCGCTACAATGATGACGGCTATGGCGAGCATGAAGACGGCGCGCCGTTCGACGGTACCGGCATCGGCCGGCTGTGGCCGCTGTTGACCGGCGAGCGCGCGCATTACGAGCTCGCGGCCGGCCGGCCCGACGAGGCGCGGCGGCTGCTGAAGGCGATGGAAGCCTCGGCGAGTTCCGGCGGGCTGATTCCGGAGCAGATCTGGGACAGCGCGGATATTCCGAAGCGCGAATTGTTCCTGGGCCGGCCGTCCGGCAGCGCGATGCCGCTGGTCTGGGCGCATGCCGAGCACATCAAGCTGCTGCGCTCGCTGCGCGACGGCCAGGTGTTCGACATGCCGCCGCAGACCTACCAGCGCTACGTCAAGGGCACGCCGCCGCTGTCACCGGTGTGCTGGCAGGTGACCGCCAGGACCGACCGCATCGCGCAGGGGCGGACGCTGCGGCTGGAATTCCTGGACCAGGCCAATGTTCACTGGTCGGTCGATGATTGGAAGACCGTCACCGACAGCCCGACAGTTGCGACCGGCCTCGGCCTGTATAATTTTGATTTGCCGACTGAACATCTGGCCGGTCAAACCGTCATTCGTTTTACGATATTCTGGCCTCAGCAAAACCGCTGGGAAGGCACCGACTTCGATGTGACGGTAATCAAGGCGGCCTGATCGAGGCTGCTGTCGCGCGCCCGGCCAAATGGCAAATGGATAGAACCGATGAGCACGAAACCCCGGATAAAATTGCTGCTGGCCGACGTCGACGGCACGCTCGTTACCCAGGACAAGGTGCTGACCGAGCAGGCGATGGCGGCGGCGCAGGATATGCGCAAGGCCGGCGTCACGCTGGCTTTGACCAGCGGCCGACCGCCGCGCGGCATGAGCATGCTGATCGAACCGCTCAAGCTGGAAGGCGCGATCGCGGGCTTCAATGGCGGCGTTTTCGTCAATCCGGACCTGTCCGTGATCGACAGCCACATCCTCGATTTCGCCGCCGCGCAGGAAACGCTGAAGCTGATCCTCGATGCCGGGCTCGACGCCTGGGTCTACACCGAGAAAGAATGGCTGATCCGCGATCCCAAGGCGGCGCATGTCGCGCGCGAGACCTGGACGGTGAAGTTCGATGCCAAGGTGGTCAAGGAATTCACCGAGGAGCATCTGAAGGACGCCGTCAAGATCGTCGGCGTCTCCGATGATCTCGACAAGATGGCCGCCACCGAAAAACTGGCGCAACAGAAGCTTGGCGACCATGCCAGTGCGGCGCGTTCGCAGCCTTATTATCTCGACGTCACCCATCCGCAGGCCAACAAGGGCGCCGTGGTGATGACCCTGGCGAAATTGCAGAACATCTCGCCGCAGGAGATCGCCACCATCGGCGACATGCCGAACGACGTCCTGATGTTCAAGAAGAGCGGCTTCTCGATCGCGATGGGAAATTCCAGCGATGAAGTGAAGTCGCAGGCCTCCGCGGTGACCGACAGCAACCAGGACGAGGGTTTCGCCAAGGCCGTGCGCAAGTTCATTCTCACCCCCTAAGGGGTGCCGGGCGGCTCGGCTTGTTGGCGATCGGCCATCGGTGCTATCAAGCCGTGATGTCCGATGTCGTGCCTGCGAGTGTTTCTCCTAAATTCCTTCCTGCCATCGAGGCGTTGCGCGGTGTCGCCGCGCTGACCGTGGTCGGTTATCACGTCGCTCCCCTGATGTCGGAGAGCGCGCCGCGCGGCGCCATCGACGCGTTTATTTACAAGGTTCTCACCGCCGCGCTGAACGGCCGCGGCGCCGTGGTCGCGTTCTTCGTGATCAGCGGCTTTGTGCTGGCGCGCTCGCTGGACGCCAACCCCGACCCGCTGCGCTTTATCCGCAACCGGGTATTCCGGTTGTTTCCGGCCGCCGCCGCCGTGGTGGCGCTGCTCGCGGTCCTGCACTGGAAGTTCGGGATTTATGTCGGCTATGAAGGCGATTTCTCGGCCAGTAATGTTTTGCTCAACATGCTGTTGATCAAATCCGACATCAACGGGCCGATGTGGTCGATGACGGTCGAATGCGCGGCGTCGCCGCTGATCCTCGCGAGCGTATGGCTCTACAAGGAGCGCGGCGAGGCGGCGCTGTGGATCTTGATCGCGATCCTGTTCGCGCTGTCGTTCTGGGGGCCGTATGTGCATCTGCTCGGCGGTGTCACCGACCTGACCCCGCTGCATGCTTTCGTGATCGGATGCCTGGTGCATTTTCGCGGTCGACGGTTGGCGTCGGCGATCGGCCGTAGCAGTGCCGGCCCGGTCGCCATCTTGTCGGTCATCGTGTTCTGCTTCTGCGGATCCCGGCATCAGTCGGCGATCGTCGCGATGCTTGAAGGTCTATCTGCGGCAACGTTCATCGTTTTGCTGGTCTGGCACCCGTCTTTGATGCTGTTCAGGCCGCTCGATACCGGACTGGCGCGGTTTTTCGGCGCCGTATCCTACAGCTTCTATCTGCTGCATCTGCTCGGGGCCAGCATCGCGATCCGCCTGCTCGACCCGCTCGGGCTTTATGCCGGCGGCATGGCGATTTCCACGGTCGTGGTGCTGACCACGCTGGTGGCGATCCTGCTGACGGCGCCGGTCGCCTGGCTGTCGCGGCGCTGGATCGAGGTTCCGGCGATCGCGTTCGGCAAAGGCCTGACCTCGCGAGGTGCGTCAGCGCCGGAACCGAACTCGCTTTGATGTGATCGGCGAAGCATCGCGGTCATCGCGCGATCGGCGTTCGATAGCCGTAGTTCTACCGAGCCGCGAGTACAACCGTGAGTCCGAAATTAACGATTGAATCCTAATGTCCCGCGGTATCGCGATGCCCGGCGCGTTTGGCGCTGCCTTCACCGGATCGGTTTTGATGTCCAAATTGTTTAATCTGTTTTCGAATTGCTCGGTCGGCACCAAGCTGGCGGTCCTGACCCTGGTCGGGGCGATCTGCATGGCGCTGGTCGCGACCTCGGTGTTGCTGGTGGCGCGCAACCAATTGATCACCGAGCGGACGCAGAAGGCGCAGGCCATCGTCGATTTGGTCTGGCAGATCGCCGATGGTTTCGAGAAGGCTGCGGCGGCGGGCCAGATGACGGATGAGGAAGCCAAGGCGCGCTTTCTCGCCGTGGCCAACACCATCTGGTACGAAAACCATACCAATTACGTTTTCATCTACGACTACGACACCGGGATCATGATTGCCAATCCCAGCGTGACCTCGCTGGTCGGCAAGGATATGCGTAGCTTGAAGGATGCCAACGGCCTGCCGTTCGCAACGATGCTGATCAATATCGCGAAACAGGGCGGCGAGGGCGGCAGCCTTCGGTTTGTCTTTCAGAGCAGCAACGCCGGCACGCCGATGGACAAGGTGGCCTGGGCCCGCGGGTTCAGCCATTGGCACCTGATGATCGCCAACGCGCAGTTCATCTCCTCGATCGATGCATCGTTCTGGTCGATGGTCGGCACCGCCTCGATCGTGATCGTCGTGCTGATGCTGCTGTCGATCGCGATCGCCTGGATGATCACGCGCGATGTGGTGAAGCCGCTGACCGCGCTGAGGGAGCGCATGGCGTCGCTCAGCGCCGGCGAACTGAACGCTCCGATCGCCAATACGGATCGTGGCGACGAAATCGGCCAGATGGCGCGCACCGTGAGCGTATTCCGTGACGCGATGATCGAAACCGATCGCTTGCGCGAGGAGCAGCTTGCGGTCGGCGGTCGCCAGGCCGCGCAACGCCAGTCCGATATGAACCGGCTCGCCGATCAGTTCGAGAGCGAAGTCGGCGAGATCATCACGTTGGTGTCCAGCGCGGCGAGCCAGCTGGAAGCTTCGGCCGGCACCCTGAGCCGGACCGCCGAGACCGTGCAGACCGTCAGCCATCGCGCGGCGGATGCTTCGAGCAGCGCCTCCACCAGCGTGCATTCGGTGGCGGCGGCGAGCGAGGAGCTGGCGTCGTCGGTTGCCGAAATCAGCCGCCAGGTCGATGCGTCCTCACGCATTGCGGGCGAAGCGGTGGACCAGGCGCAAAGGACCGACGCGCGCATCAGCCAATTGTCGCAGGCGGCGGCCAAGATTGGCGACGTCGTCAATCTGATCAAGACCATCGCGGAACAGACCAATCTGCTGGCGCTCAACGCCACCATCGAGGCCGCGCGCGCCGGCGAGGCCGGTCGCGGCTTCGCGGTGGTTGCTGCCGAAGTCAAAACACTGGCCGAGCAGACCGCCAAGGCCACCGGCGAAATCAGCCAGCAGATCGCCGATATTCAATCGGCCACCCAGGACTCCGTGGTCGCGATCAAGGAAATCGGCACCACCATCGGACGGATCTCGGAAATCTCTTCGACCATTGCGTCCGCGGTCGAGGAGCAGGGCGCCGCCACCCGGGAAATTTCCCGCAACGTGCAGCGTGCCGCCGAGGGCACCTCGCAAGGCAATGCCGACATCGCCGACGTCCAGCGCGGCGTCACCGAGACCGGCACCGCCTCGTCGCAGGTGCTCTCCGCCGCCCAATCGCTGTCGAACGAGAGCGGCCGGCTCAAGCGCGAAGTCGGCAAGTTCATGAACTCGGTGCGCGCGGCGTAAGGGTCATTCCGTCGCGCATCGTGACGCATGGTTCGAAACGGCACCAGACGGCGCCTCCTCACCATGAGGCTTTGCTTTCGGACAGCGCCTTCTGGTCCCGTCACAAGTAACACCTCATGGTGAGGAGGCGCATCGCGCCGTCTCGAACCATGGGCTGCATGACGGGCCTGCACCGAAAATCTCCACCACGTTTTGCCGGCGCTGAATCCGATCTTAACCATTGAATGGTAGCGCTACCGGAGCCTTACCACCGCATGCCCGGCGCGTTTGGCGCCGCACTCACCGGACTGCTGCTCATGTCAAAATTGTTCAATTTGTTTTCGAACCGCTCGATTGCCTACAAACTCGCGGCCATGACTCTCGTCGGCGCCGTTTGCATGGCGCTGGTCGCCACCTCGGTGCTGCTGGTCGCGCGCGAGCAGTTGATCACCGAACGGACCCAGAAGGCGCAGGCCATCGTCGATGCGGTCTGGCAATTGGCGGACGGCTTCCAGAAAGCGGCCGCTGCCGGCCAGATGACCGATCAGGAAGCCAGGACGCGTTTCCTCGCGGCTGCCAGCACGGTCTGGTACGAGGACCACACCAATTACACTTACATCTATGATTACGAGACCGGCATCTGCGTCGCCAATCCCGGCGTGCCGACCTTGCTCAACAAGGACATGCGCGCGGTCAAGGACGCCAATGGGTTGCCATTCGCCACCATGCTGATGGATATCGCGCGGCAGGGCGGCGCCGGTGGCAGCGTTCGCTACACTTTCCTGCGCAGCAGCACCGATCCGACGCCGCTGGACAAGGTGGCATGGGGCCGCGGCTTTGCGCCGTGGCATCTGATGATCGGAACCGCGCAATATGTGTCGGCGATCGACTCCTCGTTCTGGTCGATGGTCCGCACCGCCTCGATCGTCATCGTACTGCTGATGCTGGTATCGATCGCGATCGCCTGGATGATCACCCGCAACGTGGTGACGCCGCTGACGGCGCTGAGGGAGCGGATGGCGTCGCTCAGCACCGGCGAACTGAACGCCCCGATCGCCAATACCGATCGTGGCGACGAAATCGGCGAGATGGCGCGCACCGTCGGCGTGTTCCGCGATGCCATGATCGAAGCCGATCGCCTGCGCGAGGAACGGTCCGCGGCCGAGGGCCGCCAGAGCGAGCAGCGCAAGGCCGATATGAACCGGCTTGCCGATCAATTCGAACGCGACGTCGGCGAGATCATCACCTTGGTGTCGAGTGCGGCAAGTCAGTTGGAATCCTCGGCCGGAACCCTGAGCCGTACCTCGGACACCGTGCAAACCGTCAGCCAGCGTGCCGCGGAGGCGTCGAGCGATGCTTCCACCAGCGTGCATTCGGTCGCGGCGGCGAGCGAGGAACTGGCGTCCTCGGTCGCTGAAATCAGCCGACAGGTCGACGCTTCCGCGCGTATCGCGGGCGAAGCGGTGGACCAGGCGCAGAAGACCGATTCGCGTATCAGCCAGCTGTCGCAGGCTGCGGCCAAGATTGGCGACGTGGTCAACCTGATCAAGACCATCGCCGAACAGACCAACCTGCTGGCGCTCAACGCCACCATCGAGGCGGCGCGCGCCGGCGAGGCCGGGCGCGGGTTCGCGGTCGTTGCGGCCGAAGTGAAGACGCTGGCCGAACAGACCGCCAGGGCCACGGGCGAGATCAGCCAGCAGATCGCGGACATCCAGTCGGCCACCCAGGACTCCGTGGTTGCGATCAAGGAGATCGGCACTACGATCGGCCGGATATCGGAGATTTCCTCGACGATCGCGTCGGCGGTCGAAGAGCAGGGCGCCGCCACCCAGGAGATCTCCCGTAACGTCCAGCGCGCCGCCGAAGGCACCTCGCAGGGCGCCGCCAACATTGCCGACGTGCAGCGCGGCGTCACCGAAACCGGCACCGCTTCGTCGCAAGTGCTGGCAGCCGCGCAGTCATTGTCGAACGAGAGCGGCCGGCTCAAGCGCGAAGTCGGCAAGTTCATGACCTCGGTGCGGGCGGCGTAGGCGTCGCTGCGTGCCCTGTCTCGTGGCGCATGGTTCGAGACGGCGCCAAGAAGGCGCCTCCTCACCATGAGGCCTCGTGGCTAAAAGCGAAACCTCATGGTGAGGAGGCGCGAAGCGCCGCTCTCGAACCAGGCGCCACGCAGCTCGCTCCTTGCAATGACGGCAAACTTACCCCCTCGTCGCCGCCACGCGCTTGATCAGATCGTCGATCCGCGACAAAAACAGTTTCAGGATCGGCGACGCGTTCGCGGTGTGATAGCCGACCACGAGGTCGATCGCCGGCTGCTCGCCCTTGATCGGACGGCTGACCACCGACCACGGCAGGAAATTCTGCGCATAGCGTGGCAGCAGCGCAAACCCGCGGGTTGAGGCCACCAGCGAGATCGCCATCGCCAGATTGTCGGCGTCGTGCGCTGGCGTGATGGTGAGTCCGGTCTGCCGGATATAATCGTCGATGACGATGCGCAGCGCCGGCGCGGTCTTCGAGACGTCGATGAATGGAAGAGCGGCGATCTCGGCGACCGCGATATCGTCCTGCGCCGCCAGCGGATGGTCGCTCGGCAGCACCACGACCAGTGCTTCCTTCGTCACCGTCTTGAACACCAGATCGGCAACCCCGGTCTCGCGGCGCATGAAGGCGAGATCGAGTTTGCCGCGGATCAGATCGTCGGCGAGGTTGGGCGAATAGCCGCTGGTGACGGTGACATCAATGTTCGACAACTCGTCGCGCAGAATGTGCATCGCTTCCGGCAGCCAGTCCATTTCCTGTCCGGTGAGAAAGCCGAGCGCCAGGCCGGGCTTTTCCGGCTGCGCGGCGCGCCGGGCGGCTTCGCGCGCGGCTTCGACTTGTATCAGCGCCAGCCGGGCATGATCGAGAAATGCCTTGCCGGCCGGCGTCAGTTCGACGCCATGCACACTGCGTTTGAGCAGGGACACCCCGACTTCATATTCGAGGTCGCGGATTTGCCGGCTCAGTGACGGCTGCGAGGTGTGCAGTCGCTTGTCGGCGGCGACGGTCAGGCTGCCTTCCTCGGCGACTGCCACGAAGTAGCGAAGATGGCGCAACTCCATAACGGCGGTCCTTTTCCAATCCATGCCTGTCAGGCATGGAATAGAAGCCTACAAAGTCTTTTTCATTCGATCAAGTAGCCGATAAATCATGCGTCATCGGCATGGCAAACGCTGTGCTTCCAGATCAAGGAGATGACCATGACCGCTCTTTCAGGAAAAACCGCCCTCGTGACCGGCGCTTCGCGTGGCATCGGCCGTTCCAGCGCGCTTGCCCTGGCAAAGGCCGGCGCGCAGGTGCTGGTGCATTACGGCCGCGGCAAGGACGAGGCCGAAGCCGTGGTGAAGGAAATCCGCGGCGCCGGCGGCCGTGCCGAGGCGCTATCGGCCGATTTGTCCCGCGCCGACGGCCCACAGGCATTGGCCAAGCAGGTTCGCGCCATCGTCGGTGACCGTCTCGATATCCTGGTCGCCAATGCCGGAATCGCCAAGTCGGGCACCATCGAGGAAACCAGCGTCGAGGATTTCGACAGCCTGTTCGCGGTCAATGTCCGCGCGCCGTTCTTCCTGGTGCAGCAGTTATTGCCTATTCTCGGCAGCGGCAGCAGCGTGGTGATGCTGTCATCGCTGGCGGCGCACGCCTCGGTCGGAACATTGGCCGCGTATGCCGCGACCAAGGGCGCGATCGATACGCTGGTCAAACATTTTGCAGCGGCGCTCGGGCCGCGCGGCATTCGCGTCAACGCGGTGGCTCCGGGTGTGGTCGCGACCGAAATGTCGAGCTTCACCAAGACCGATGCCGGCCGTGACTTCACGCTCAGCATGCAGGCGCTGCAGCGATTGGCGCAGCCGGACGATATCGGCGACGTCATCGCCTTCCTTGCCTCCGACAGCGCGCGCTGGATCAGCGGCGACACCGTCCGGGTCGATGGCGGCTCGAAGCTTTAGGCCTGGCGTCATGGCAAGGGATGGCGTCGATGACTGACAGCATTTGTTTGACTTCGGTCGATTGCGACCGCGCCGGGGGCGACCCCGGTGCGGTTGCCGTGCGCAGAGGGTTCGTTCTCAGCCGCCGCGCGGGCTTTTGGGTGGCGGCCGCGGTGGTCGCGCATACGTTATGGACCAGCGCGGCGCCCGCGATGGTCTACCGGATCTACGCCGAGGAGTGGCACCTCGCGGTGACCACGACGACGGCGATCTTTGCGATCTATCCGATCGTGGTGGTGCTGACCTTGCTTGGCTTCGGCGATCTGTCCGATCATATCGGTCGCCGCACGACGTTGTTGATCGGGTTGGCGGCGTCGCTGGCCGGCGTGTTCGCCTTCGCCGTCGCGCCCGACGTGATCTGGCTGTTTGCCGGACGCGCATTGATGGGCGTAGGCGTCGGCCTGACCGCCAGCCCCTCGACCGCGGCGATGGTGGAGTTCGCCGCACCGGGCCAATCGCAACGCGCCGCGTCGGTCGCGGCGGCGGCGCAGGCCGCGGGTTTCGCGGCGGCGTTGCTGCTCGGCGGCGCGCTGATCGAATACGCCCCGATGCCGACACGGCTGACATTCTGGTTCTTGTTCGCCCTGCTGGTGCTGCTGTTTATCGCGACCTGGGGCCTGCCTCGCGGGTGCCGCGCCGCTTCCCGCAACTGGCGCATCCGCACGCCGTTCGTGCCGAGCGACATGAGGGGCGCGTTCGCGCTCGCCGCGCTCGCGGTGATGACCGCCTATACTCATGGCGTGCTGATCCTGTCGCTCGGCGGCCAGGTCGCGCATGATCTGGTGGGGTCGTCGAATGCGTTCGTGAACGGCGCCACCCTGTCGCTGTTTGCCATCGTGTCCGGCATCGTCGGCGTTGCGGCCAGGCGCCTGAAGCCACGCCTGGCCATGATCTCGGGCGCTCTGGCGTCCGCCGCCGGCGTCGGCCTGCTGGCGCTCGCCGCTGCCGATCATTCCCTGCCGATTTACCTCGCCGCCACGGCGATCGCGGGTGCGGGCTACAGCCTGTTGTTCTTTGCCGGACTGGCGGTCATCAACAGCTTCGCAACGCCGGAGCATCGCGGCGGCATCTTCGCGGCGCTGTACCTGCTCGCCTATTTCTCGTTGGGCAGCGTGGCGCTGGCGCTCGGCGCCATCGCCCGGTTAGTCGATTTAAGATTGGCGATCGACATCGGCGCCGCGTTGATCGCGCTGATGAGTTGGGCGACGCTGGTCTACGCCGTGATTTCGCCCGCATCGAAAGCAGGTGGCGATGCGAAGCCAACCATTTGAAGCCATCAGCGCGAAGGTGGGCACGTTACGCTTCGCCCACCCTGCGAATCTGGTGGCTTCGGGATTAAGGCTTATCGGCTATTTGACATCAGCGCAGCGCTGGCGCGGCCTACATCCGCCGCCGTGCCGCGGCAGGGGCCGCGTCCACCACGTTGTCGACTTCCTCGCGCCAGCGCAAGATCTCGGCGGCCAGCACTGGGTGATTGAACCCTTTCAGGATCAGATCGTCGATCGGGCGGCCTTCGACCCACTGCTCGACCATGCCGTAGACGCGGCGGCCGACCACGATCTGGTTGGCCTTGGCCTCGTCGCACAGCCGCGACGCCAGATTGGTGACGCTGCCGATCGCGGCGTATTCCAGCCGCTGCTCGAAGCCGATCTGGCCCAGCGTCGCATAGCCGAGCGCGATGCCGATGCCGAAGCCGAGGTTATGGCCGCGGTTGCGCCACTTCTCGGTCAGCAGCGCCGATGGTGTCGCGCATTTCGACCGCCATCTTGACCGCGCGCTTGACGTGATCCTCGAACTGGATCGGCGCGTTGAACAGGATCATCACGCCGTCGCCGGCATAGCGGTCGAGCGTGCCTTCATAGCGGAAGATCAGTTCGCCGAGCGCGGCGTGATATTCGCGCAGCACGTTCATCGCCTCTTCCGGCTCGGTGCTTTCGGTGAACGCGGTAAAGCCGCGCAGGTCGCAGAACACCACCGTGACTTCGCGGCGATGGCTGTCGAGCAGGCCCTCATGGCCGTCGCCGGACGCGATCAGTTGCGCGACCTGCGGCGCCAGAAAACGCTCCAGCCGGCGGATGCGTTCGATCTCGCCGAGTTGGGTCTCGACCCGCTCCTCCAGCGACTTGTTCCAGTCCTTGAGCTGGTCGGTCTGTTCCTGCAGCTTGTCGGCCTGTTCGCGCACGGTGGAATGCGCAACCGAGAGTTCGCGGCCCTTCTGGTCCACTTCGGTGAACAGCCGTGCGTTGCGCATCGCCAGCACCGATTGGTGCGCGAAGGTGCGCATCAGCCCGATCAGGTTGGCGGAGAATTCGCCGACGTTCTTGCGCAGCACCACCAGCGATCCGAGCACGCCCTTCTGATCGACCAGCGGCACCACCAGCACGGAATGGAAGCCGGCGGCGATCGCGACGTCGCGCAGCAGATGGTCGGTGGCGCTGGCGAGATCGGGTATCGCGACCGGCTCGCCCGAGGTGGCGGCCGCGCCGAGCAGGCTGCTGGCTTCGTCGATCGCGAGATGTTGGCCCGGCGCGGTCTTGTCGATGCCGATCGCCTCGGCGAGATTGAAGCGATGCCCCGCGGCGTCGTAGCCGTAGATCAGCACCGCGTCGGCGTGGGTGATTTCGAGCGCGCGCGCCGCCACCGTCGGCAGCACCGCGTTGAGATCGAGCGAGGACGACACCGCGCGGCCGACCTCCTCGAGCACCTTCAATTCGTTGATCGACTGCGCCAGATCGCGGGTGCGCTCCTCGACCTTGGCCTCGAGGCCGGAATAGGTTTCGGCCAGCTGCCCGGCCATGCTGTTGAACTGGTTGGCGAGTTCTTCCAGTTCATCCGAGGTGTGGACGTCGATGCGCTGGCTGAAATCGCCGGCGCCGAGCCGCCGCGCGCCGGTGCGCAGCGCGGTGATCGGGATCAGCATCCGCCGCGCCATCAGGGTGCCGGCGAGGATCGCGACCGCAAGGCCGAGCGCGATCAGAAGCGCGATCCGCACCAGCTGGTCCCGGATCGGCGCCAGCGCCTGCGAGGTCGGCTGCTCGAAAAACACGTTCCAGCCGAGTTTGCGGCACGGCGGCGGCCGCGGTCAGCACCGAATGATTTGTGGCGTCGGTGCCGGAAGCGATCGGCCCGCCGGTCGGCGAGATCATCGCGGCGACCTGCGGCAGGTTCGACAAATCGGCGCCGATGTCGGGGCCCTTGGCCGAGGTCGCCAGCACCTGGCCGTGGGAATCCGTCACATAGGCGAAAGTGTCCTTGCCGACCTGGGCGTCGCCGAGGAAGTCGGACAGGAAGCGCAGATCGATATCGGCGACGGTGACGCCGGCGTTGAAACCGGAATGCGACACCGAGATCGACATGAAGGGCTGCGAGCCATGGAAATAGGCCGGCGCGTAATTGACGCCGCGGGAAACGGTCTCGGTAAAGCGCATGTCGCGGGAGAAATCCGCGCCGCCGCTGGTCAGGATCGAGGTGCGTGACAGCCGCAGCAGTTCGCGGCCCTGGCCGCTCAGCAGCGAGAGCTGGCTGACCGCGGGCACGCCGTTGAGCAGTTGCGCGTAGTCGGCGCGGTGCTGCTCCAGCGTCACCGCGCTGGCGCGGGTCACCCAGCTGATCTGGCGTTCGAGGTCGGAGATCGATTGCTCGATCCGCTTGCTGGTCGCCTCGCGCCTTTTCCGACATCGCGTCGGTCAGCGTGGTCTTGGTGGCGCGGTAGCTGATCCAGGTTTCCAGCGCGCCGTTGACCGCGAGCACGAACACGACGAGGCCGACCAGCGCGAGGACGTATTTGGCGAACAGGCCCTGCAGAAACCGGATTTTGTCTTTGACCGCGATCATCCAGATCCTCGTGCGCGCGGCCGAAAAGGCCGGCACGTCCGCCACCACGGCCGCCGATGACCGGCGCTAAACCACGCCGCCACGGCCGTCTGGTGGCCATTTGCGACCCTGTTAGCACATTTTCCCGTGCATTTGCGGGCCCTCTGCCAGCGTGGTTAGCCGGTGGCCCTGAGTGGCGGCCTCGTTGTGTAGCTACCCCACCCCCGACCCCTCCCCTTGAGGGGAGGGAGTCGGGCCGGTGAGCGACACGTCAGCAGCCAGACGGAAGTGCTGCCCGGTCGGAGCGCGGTCCTGAAGCGGTGCCGCAACGGAAGACTGCGGAGTCGGACCGCTCCTCAGCGGTTGAACAGCTGCTTGAGCACGTCGTTCATGGGCTGACTTTCCTGGCTGCCCTGGGCGCTGCCATCGCCTTGGGCCGGCAGCGCGGGCAGTGGCGGGGTTGCCGACGGGGCGTCCGCCGCAGCCGAATCCGGCGCCGGAATGGCGCGGGTCTGGCCTTGCCGCACCTTGCCGAGCCCTTGCTGGATCATGTTGCCGATCGATTGGCCGAGGCCGCCGCCACCGTTGCCGTCCGATCCATTGCCGCTTGACCCGTTGCCACCAAACAGCCCGCCGAGCATATTCCCGGCTGGCGCGTTGCCGCCTTGCGCGTTTCCGCCCTGGGCATTGCCACCCAGCAGATTGCCGCCAAGTCCGCCCAGATTGCCGAGCCCGCCGCCCGCCGATCCGAACAGGCCCTTGCCCATCTCCTTGAGCTTGGCGTAGGCGCCGTCCGGATTGTCGAGAATACCTGCCATTTCCGGATAGATCTGCGGCGACGCCCAGGAGCCCTCGATCACCACGGGGATGCCGAGCCCGACCGGGTCGGCGGCGCGGCCCTGGCCCTGGGTGGTCATCACCAGCTTGGGCTCGGTGCGCAGCGCCAGCGTCTTCTCGCCGAGGTCGATGGTGCCGGCGCCGGTGACCCGCACCAGCGGGCCGACCAGATTGAGGTCGGTCGAGGTGGCCTTGCCCTTCTCGATCCGGAACGAGGCCGAGAACTGGCTCAGATCGGTGGCCTGCTGGTTGTCGTCCTGCCAGCCCGACAACGTGCTCGCGGTCAACTGCCGGATCATCTGCGCGACATTGATGCCGCGGATCTGCGCCGTCCTGGAACACCGCGAACAGCGAGCCGTCGAGGTTCGACATGATCGCGCGCTGGCTGGCGCCCGACGACTGCAGCGACATCTTGGCCTGCAGCTTGCCGTCGAGCCGGTCGAAATCGAACGCGCTCTGCATCAACGGCAGCGCGCGGACATTGGTCAGATCGCCGCGCATCGCATAGGTCGGGATCGCCGAAGTCGCATCGACGATCAGATCGCCATTGGCCTGGCCGCCATAGGCGCCGAGATTGGAAAGACGGACGCGCATCACGCCGCTGGCCAGCGCGGCGTCGATCGCGACCGGGGCAATATGGGCCTGGCCGAAATTGATCTCGGCCGCGGAAATCTTGGCCTGCATGTCGACATAGTTCATGCCGTTCAGGTCGATCGGCACGTTGCTCCACGGCTGCGAGGCGCCGCCCGTCGGTGCAGCGGCGGTGGACTTCGCGATATCGATGCGCTGGAAGTCGAGATCGAGCTTGACCAGCGGCTTGCTCGAAATATCGACCGACGCCCAGCCGTTGAACGCGCCGTCGCCGAGCGAACCGCTGACGCCGTTGATCATCACCACCGTGCCGTTGAGCCGGATCTCGGCCTTGCGCCTGCAGCGGATCCTTGGAAAGCTCGGGGGCCTCGAAATTTATTTCGACGGGAATGTTCTGCCGCTCGACCGGCGGTGCCGGCGCCGTCGCCTTGATGACGAACTTGATCGGGCTGCTGCTGCCGCGCGCGTTGCCGGTGACGCGGATGTTGCGATCGCCGCCGATCACGGCGCTGGCGTTGATGGCCGTCGATGCGGTTGGTGACGCGGTCGCGCACATTGGAAAACACCATCGCGCCGTTATTCACCGTGACGCGGTCGATCACGACGTTGTTGTTATTGGCTTCGGCCTCGGTCGAGGTCACCACGCCGCGCGACGACGAATTCGGCTGCCGCGATACGTTCGCGCAGCAGCGGCACCGACAGCACCGGATGATCGACCAGCAGTTCGGTGATCTCGGGCGTTCCGGACCACAGGCTGGAGAATTTGATGTCGGCCTGGATGCTGTCGACGTCAAGTCGATCGCTGATGTCGGGATCTCTCGGATTCTGCAGGGTAACGTCGTGCAGCGTCACATTCAGCGACGGCCAGAGGCCGAGCCTGGTCGAGCCGGCGATGGTCAGGCGATAGCCGGTCTCGCGCTCGACCCGAGCCTGGATCGTCGAGGTCAGAAAGCTCGAGGGGATGCCGATCACCAGCACCAGCGCGACGATCACGATGATGGCGGCAACGATCGCCGCCGACGATTTTCAATACTCTCATGGAGGCATTCCAACCCGGGCAAACGGTAGTATTTCAACCGCGCCAATCCCTGATGCGGCAGACGGCCTGAGCTTATCCCGGATGGGCGACCCGCTCAAAGGAGCTCAAAAATATTCCGGAGTTGCTGCAAACTTATGTGACTTATGACACACTTTGGTGGCGACCAATTTTGATACGCATGCTTTGACGCTTTGGAAGGTATTTTAATGAGCAAGCAAACTGAATTTGCAGTTATTCTGAAGATGAACCCGATGTTTGCGGATTTGGGTGCCGACGAATTGCAGCGGATCTCCGGCCTTTGCCACACCCAGCAGCTTTCCGTCGGTGAAGTTCTGTTCCAGAAGGGCGATCCCGGCGACGCCCTGTACGGGGTTCGGCGCGGCCAGATCCGAATCGAAACCGGCGCCTCCGATGGTAGCCGGTTGACGCTGAACTTCATGGGCTCGGGCGATCTGTTCGGCGAGGTCGCGGTGCTCGACGGCCAGAGCCGCACCGCCGATGCGATGGCCGGCGAAGCCGACCGAACTGTTCGTGCTGCGGCGGCAGGATTTTCTGGCGTTCCTCGAACGCGAACCGCGGGTCGCGATCAAGATCATCCAGTTGTTGTGCCAGCGCATCCGCTGGCAGAGCGAGCGGATGGAAGAATCCGTGCTGCAGCCATTGCCGGTCCGTCTGGCGCGACGGCTCTGCGCGCTGGCGTCCGATTTTGGTTCCGAAGTGCACATCTCGCAGGAGCAGCTCGGCGTCTTCGTCGGCGCCGCCCGCGAAAGCGTCAACCGCCAGCTGCAGACCTGGCGCAAGGACGGCATCCTGGACCTGCAGCGCGGCCGCATCCTGTTGCAGAACATGACCAAGCTGACCGACGGTGGCGCGGAACGAGTAACGTTGAAGAGCAGTGCGTGATCCCCCCGCGCAGGCAGGGATCCGGTACGCTTTGATATCGCGTTTAGTCATCCACGCCCGTTCCGTTACCGGATCATCCGCCTTCGCGGATGATGGCGGGGCACACGTTGCGGCGCCCCGTCCATACGGCGTCCTACGTTAACTTCGCCTCACTCCGCCGCCGGGTGCACGATCGTCGGCGGGGGCGGCGGGTCCTTGCGGTCGGGCGTGGGTGGCCGTGGGCTTGGCTGGCATGCGCCTCTTCGGTCTCGGCGTGGGAGACCAGCAGCAGCTTGCCGAAGCGCCAGATCAACGCGCCGAGATCGTCCATCATCATGAACATCGCCGGCACGAACACCAGCGACAGCACGGTCGAGAACACCAGGCCGCCGATCACCGCGAGCGCCATCGGCGAGCGGAATTCGCCGCCGGCGCCGAAGGCCAGCGCGGACGGCATCATGCCGGCGGCCATCGCGATCGTGGTCATGACGATCGGGCGGGCGCGCTTCATGCCGGCGTCGATGATCGCTTCGTCGCGCGGCTTGCCTTCGCGGATCGATTCGACCGCGAACTCCACCAGCATGATGGCGTTCTTGGTGACGATGCCCATCAGCATCAGGATGCCGATCCAGACCGGCATGGTGAGCTGCTTGCCGGTCAGCAGCAGCGCGCCGATCGCGCCGCCGATCGAGAGCGGCAGCGAGAACAGGATGGTGATCGGCTGCAGGAAGGTGCCGAACAGCAGCACCAGCACCGCATAGACCATCATCAGGCCGGCGGTCATCGCGGTGGCAAAGCCCGCCGACAATTCGTTCAGGCTTTCGGCGTCGCCCGACGGGCTCGACCTTGACGCCCTTCGGCAGGCTTTTCATGACCGGCAGTTCGTAGATCTTCTTGGTGGCGTCGCCGAGCGCGGCGTTGCCGACGAGGTCGGCCGCCACGGTGGCCTGGCGTTCGCGGTCGTAGCGGTTGATGCTGGTCGGGCCCTGGTCGAGCTTGATGTCGGCGACCACCGACAGCGGCACGCCGCCCTTTTCGCCGTGCTCGCCGAGCGGCACCCGCAATTGCTCCAGCGTCGGCAGGTCGCCGCGCGCCGCAGTCCTCGAGCTGGACCCGGATCGGCACCAGCCGGTCGCCGGCGTCGAACTTGGCCAGCGCCGGGCCGACGTCGCCGATGGTGGCGACGCGGATGGTCTGCGACAGGCTTTCGGTGGAGACGCCGAGCCGTGCGGCGAGATCGGCCCGCGGCTGGATCCGCAGTTCGGGCCGGTCGAGCGAGGTTTCGGAGATCACGTTGGCGATCGGCGGAATCCGCTTCATCTGGTTCGCCAGCTCGCTGGCGACGTTGCCGACGATGTTGCTGTCGGCGCCGGTCACGACCAGCGAGATCGCGCGCAGGCCGTTCTCGTCGAGGAACCAGAACCGGATGTCGGGAACGTTCTCGAGGTCCTTGCCGATCGCGAGCTCGAGCTCGCGCTGCGTGATGCTGCGCTCGTTCTTCGGCGTGTAATTGATGATCAGCGCGGCGCGGCGCACCTCGAACGTCCCCGGCGGCACCCGGCCGCCATCGACGAACACGCTCTTGACCTCGGGCTGCTTGCGCAGCCGCGCGACGATCTCCTCGGTGACCTTCTCGGTGTAGGCGAGCTGCGAGCCCGGCGGCAGTTCCATCGCCAGCAGCGAGCGCGCGGTGTCCTGCGCCGGCAGGAAGCCCTGCGGCAGCAGCGTGATGCTCCAGATCGAGGCCGCGAAGATGCCGAAGCCGATCAGCACGGTGATGAAATAGTGCCGCACCGACCAGGTGACGAGCCGGGTGTAGCCCTTCAGCGCGCGGCCCGGCGGCGGGTCGTCATGGGCGTGATCCTTCAGGAAGTAGGCCGCCAGCACCGGCGTGACGAACCGCGCCGCCAGCAGCGAGAAGAACACCTGCACCGACACCGTGATGCCGAATTGCTTGAAGAACTGCCCGGCGATGCCGGACATGAAGCTGGCCGGCGCGAAGATCGCGATGATGGTGAGGCTGATCGCGATCACCGCGAGGCCGATTTCGTCGGCGGCCTCGAGCGCCGCGCGATAGGGCGTCTTGCCCATCCGCATGTGGCGGACGATGTTCTCGATCTCGACGATGGCGTCGTCGACCAGAATGCCGGTCGACAGCGTGATGGCGAGGAAGCTGACGAGGTTGAGCGAGAAGCCGAGAATGTCCATCGCCCAGAATGCCGGGAAGATCGACAGCGGCAGCGAGATCGCGGCGATGATGGTGGCGCGGATGTCGCGCAGGAACAGCAGCACGATGACGACGGCGAGGATGGCGCCCTCGAACAAGGTCGAGATCGCCGCTTCGTAATTGCCCTTGGTGAATTCGACCGAGGTGTCGATCAGCTTGAGGTCGACGTCGGGATAGGCTTCCTTGAGCGCGTCGATGCGCTTCTGCACGGCGCCGGCGACCACCACGTCGCTGGCGCCCTTGGAGCGCTTGATGCCGAGCGCCACCACCGGCTCGCCGTTGAAGCGGGCGAAGGTGCGGCGGTCGGCGATGGTATCGGTGACGGTGCCGAGATCGTCGAGCCGCACCTCGCCGCCGCGGAACAGCGGGATCATGGTGCCGGCGAGTTCGTTCAGCGTCTTGGCGCCGGCCAGCGTGCGGATCGCCTGGTCGTTCTTGCCGATTTCGGCGCGGCCGCCGGCGAGATCGACATTGGTGCCGCGCAGGCTCTGGCTGACATTGACGGCGGTCAGGCCCGCGGCCTGCAGCCGGTCCGGATCGAGCGAGACCAGAATTTCGCGCTCGACACCGCCGATACGCTCGACCTGCGCGACGCCGCGCACGCCCTGCAGCGCGCGTTTGACGACGTCGTCGACGAAATAGGACAATTGCTCGGGCGTCTTGCCGGGCGAGATCGCGGCATAGGTGACGATCGGCAGGCCGATGACGTCGACGCGCTGGATCAGCGGCTCGGTGACGTTCTGCGGCAGGTTGGCTGCGCACCCGGGTGACGGCGTCCTTGACGTCGTTCAGCGCGCGGTCGGTGTTGGTCTCGAGCGCGAACTGGATCGTGGTCACCGACAGGCCGTCGGTGATCGACGACGAAATGTGCCGCACGCCCTCGACGCCGGAGACGCCGTCTTCGATGGTCTTGGTGACCTGCGATTCCAGCTCGGCCGGCGCCGCGCCGAATTGCGCCGACCGCGACCGAGATCACCGGAATGTCGGCGCTCGGCAGCCGCGTCACCGCGAGCTTGGTGAAGCTGACCCAGCCCAGCACCAGCAGGATGATCGAAAAGACGACGGACGGAAGCGGGTTCCGGATCGACCATGCCGAGATATTCAGAGCCATCAGCGTACCCGCGTTCGATCGAGTTCTTCGGCGAACATGGTCTTGATCTGGTCGCCGTCATGCAGCGAGCTGCCGGCGTCGGCCACGACGATTTCGCCGACGTCGAGGCCTTCCAGAATTTCGATCGAGGTGTCGGACGCCAGTCCGACCCGGACCTTGCGGGTCTCGACCGTGTTGCCCTTGACCACCTGCACGGTGAGATGGTCGATGGCGGTGCGCGGAATGGCGACGCCGCAACTGCGCTTGGCGTCGATGTTGGCGCGGGCGAACATGCCGACCTTGAGCGACGGGTTGTTGGTCAGCGAGATCCGGACATGGCCGAGCTGGTTGGCGCGGTCGATCTGCGGCGAAACCAGCCGGACCCGGCCGACGATATCGGGCGCGTCGTCGCGGCTGATGCGCACCGTGGCGCCCGGATTGAGCTTCAGCATGTGGACGGCCGGCACTTCGGCGTCGAGCTCGACCTCGTTGTTGACGGAAATCCGGAACATCGGGCCGGCCTGCGGCGAGGCCGGCGCGCCGACGATGGTCTTGACCTCGGTGACCAGTCCGGCGGCCGGCGCGCGCAGCGAGATCGGGCCCTGGTTGGGCCGCTGCCGGCTGCGCCGGGCTGCTGCGGCGGCGCGGTCAGCCGCGCCAGTTCCTGATTTTCGGTGACCGTGTCGCCTTCGCGGACCAGAGATCGGTGACCTTGGAGCCTTCCTGGTCGGCGCCGACCACCGCCTCGCGGCGCGGCACGACAAACCCGGTGACCCGCACCATGTCGGAGAAGCAGGCATTGGTGGATTTGGTGACGATGACCAGCGCCTTGCCCGGCGTTTCCTTTTCCTCCGGCGGGGAGCGATGCTCGAACCAGTAATATCCGCCGCCCAGCGCAGCGACGGCGACCACCGCCAGCGCAGGCTTGAGATATTCGGAGAGCATCATCGCCGGATCAATCCAGACTTGTCGATGTCGAACGGGTATCAAGGCGGGGCTTCGGCTGTCCGGGACCGCGAGGAGTGGACCTCCCGAAACGAACGCGTCCCGCAGCGTTGCGGGACGCCTTGTCGCTGCAAAACCTTACTCGGCGCACGTCCGTTACTCGGACGTTACTCGGGCCGATTACTTGGACGCGGTTGCCTTGTTCTCCATGTTGACGACCTGCACGCGGCGGTTGACTTCCGCCATCGGGTTGGCTGGGGTCCTTGAGCTTGGTCTTGCCGTATCCGACGGTGACGAGATCGGTGCCGGCGATGCCGTATTTGTCGATCAGATAGCGCTTGATCGCGTCGGCGCGGCGCTCGGACAGGTCCTGATTGTAGGCGTCGCCGCCGGCGGCGTCGGTGTAGCCCGCGACCACGAAGGTCGAGCCCTTCAGGTCGGGATTGGTCAGCGCCTTGCCCAGCGCCTGAACCGAAGGCATCGATTTGGCGCTGATATCGGCCGAATTGTAGTCGAAGTTGATTTCCAGATCGATGTTCGGCTTGTCCTTGGCGATGGTGGCGATTTCCTCGCGCTCGCCGCTGGACAGCGAGCGGGTGGCGCGGTTGCGGATCGTCTGGACGAAGGCGCCTTCGGCGGCGACCTTGGCCGGATCGGCCTGCGGTCCGATCGACAGGCCGCGGGTCAGCGGCTTCTTCGGCGGAGCCAGCGCCTGGAGGATCTGATCCTCGGTGACGTTGTCGTCGCCGGCGACGCCTGTCCGACGCCGAGCGAAAGCGCGGCGCCGATGGTCGCGATCGAAAGGATCGCGGTCAAGACTTTGCCTTGCAAATATCTTCGACATTGCCAGTCCCTCCTGCGCAATGCGCGCGGTTTCAATACGATTGCAAATCAGCCGCGGTGATAAAGGTCACACTCGATCGCGGCGATTACTTAGCTTGTCTAGCCTGTAAGTATGTCTGCCGTGCCTGCCCGAGGTTCGAGCAAGCGCCGGTCGCCTTCAACTCAAATTTCGGTCAATTTACCCCGTAGCCGGCGAATTCCTTGACGATATTCGGATCCATCGCCTTGGCGTTGGTGATATCCAGTTCGCCTTCCGAAATCGAGCCGTTGCGCTGCTTGGCCAGGCCGCGTCCATACAGCGACGACGTCAATCTCGGATTGATCTTGAGGGCGGCGTCGAAATCGGCGATCGCGTTCTTGGTCTGCCCGCTCTTCAGATTGACCAGGCCGCGGCTGTCGAGCGCATCGACGAAGTTCGGGCGCAGCCGAAGCGCCTCGTTGCAGTCCTTCAGCGCCGCCTGCAGGTCGCCGATCACGGTGCGCGCCCAGCAGCGGTTGTTGTAGGCTTCGACGTCCTTGGGATTGAGCCGCAGCGAGTTGGCGAAGTCCTTGATGGCAAGGTTGTAGGCGCCCTTGCTGGCATAGACCTGGCCGCGCCGGTACAGCGCGTTGGCGTCGTCGGGATTGTCGTCGAGCTTGTGCGGTCAGGCTCTTGATGGTCGGATCATCGGCCAGCGACGGCGGTGCTGGCTGTCGGTCTTGGCTCGCGGGTTTGCCACGCGCGGCGGAGTTGTCGGCCGGCTTGGACGACTCGGCGGCGGCGGTTGCGCGGCGGCGGATCGATTCGGCGGCTGGCGGCGGAGCTCGCGGAGGCGGGCCGTTGAGCGGCGGCGGCGCACGGGGCCGGTCGGCCGCGAGCTGGCGGAGGTGCTGGCGACCGCCGGTTGCCCGGGATGAACGAAAAATCTTCGGCCAGCGACGACGAAATCCACGGCACCTGCTCGCTGCGCGAGGCGCGGGTGACGCCGACGCGGGTCCGGTTCAGCGTCTCTTCCGCCATCAGGTCGGGAACGCGGATTTCCTTGAGCAATTCCTGCACGAACAGGCTGTGGTCGCCGCCATTGTCGGAGATCACCGAACTCAGCGCCGCCGAATACATCACCAGCGTACCGTTCGGCGCGATCACCGGCGCAAGGCCGGCGGAGAAACTGCGGAACCGGCGTTCGAACGGATTGCGCCGGGAGGCGTCGATCAGGGCGATCTTGACGCCGGCGCCGCGATTGTTGATTTCGCCGAGAACGGTCTCGAGGCTGAAGCCGTCGCGGCGGACATCCGGCTCGGTCCAGATCTGGGCGTCGACCGGGATCATGTAGCTCTGGCGGTTGGACTGGACGCCGAAGCCGCTGAAGAAAACCAGCACGACCGAACCGGGCTTGATCTTGCCATAGAGCCGGTCGAAGGCGCGGCGCATGCCGTCGCCGGTCAGGTTTTCGCCGACCTCGACGTTGAAGCCGTCGCGCTTGAGTTCGTCGGCGACGTCGCGGGCGTCGTTGATCGGCTCCTTGAGCGGCGCGTCGGCGTCGGGATATTTGGCGTTGCCGATCACCAGCGCAAACCGGTCGCGCGGCGATCCGCGGCGACGGCGGATCGATCGGCGCAATCGACAAAATCGAGGTCACCAGCAATGCGAAGGCGAATTCTCATTCGACGGCAGTCCAGCCAACAAGGCGCCGATCCCAGCTTGCGCCGCGGCGACCTTACTCTACGCAAATCGCATTATCAAACCGGGCTCGCGAGCCGTCAACCGCTTGCGGCCGTCGACTTATCGCGACAATTAACCGCGCGACTGCATACAGTGCCGTTCGGCGCGAATGAGTCTCGCGCGATGTCATGGCCGCGATCGACTTGCCATGACGGTGCACATGTTCCCTATCGGCCGCGCGGCGGTAATGTGATTGGCCTCACAGCGTGGCGTGCCTTGCTGCGGTCATGCGACCGTCATCTGGCGCGCAGGTTTGACCTTTGCGGATGACAATGGCTTGCTGCGGCATCGGCCGATCGGCGAACCGCGCAACCAAGAAAAAGTGAAACCGATGGGAAACGTCTACGAAATCTACGCGCTCCGCTATGCGACGATGTCGCCGCGCACGCCTCATTGAATTATCTGGTGCCGGACCCGCACGAGACCGCGGCGCAGGACCTCGATTATTTCGTCTGGCTGATCCGGGGCGGCGGCCGCGACATCCTGGTCGATACCGGCTTCAATGCCGAAGAGGCGCAGTCTGCGCAGCCGCAAGCTCACGCTCAATCCGGTCGATGCGCTGGCGCGCTTTGGCGTCAAGGCCGACAGCATCAAGGACGTCATCGTCACCCATCTGCATTATGACCACGCCGGCAATCTCGACCGCTTTCCGAACGCGCGGTTCCATCTGCAGGATCGCGAGATGAGCTACGCCACCGGGCGCTGCATGTGCTTCGGCATGCTGCGGCATCCGTTTTCGGTCGAGCATGTCACGCTGATGGTGCGCCATGTCTATGGCGAGCGCGTCACCTTTCATTCCGGCGACGGCGAGATCGCGCCCGGGCGTCACGGTGCATCGTGTCGGCGGCCATTCCGACGGCTTGCAGGTGGTGCGGGTCGAGACCGCGCGCGGGCCGGTGGTGCTGGCGTCGGACGCGGCGCATTACTACGGCAATCTGCATCGCCGCAGCCCGTTTCCGATCGTCTACAACATCGGCGACATGGCGCAGGGCTGGGAAATCGTCGAGCGCCTGGCCGGCCATCCCGACCGCGTCATTCCCGGTCACGATCCGATCGTCGCCGAGATCTATCCGCGCGCCAGCGACAAGGCCGATGCGTTTGCGCTGCATCTGCAGCCGTCGCGCTCGTTCGCGAAGTGAGTCCCGCGTATTCGGCATGACGGACGCCCGAGACCGATCAGAGGAAAGTCATGATCAAGCGTTTTCCGGGCTGACGCCGACCCGCAGCCGCGCCGTCGTTCATGACGGCCTGGTGTTCACCGTGGCGGTCGCGCCCGATCCGGTCACGCCCTCGATGTACGAGCAGACCGTCAAGGCGCTGGCCCGGATCGACGAGAGCCTGGCGCTGTGCGGCACCGACAAGAGCAAGATCCTCTCGGCGATCGTCTACATCACCGACATGGAGCGGAAGAACGAGATGAACCGGGCCTGGGACGAATGGGTCGACGCAATAATCCGCCGATGCGGGCCTGCATCGGCGTCGATCTGGAACCGCCGCATATCGTGGAGATCGTGGTGACCGCGGCGAAGTAGGAGCGGATGGCTGTTTCCGTCATTCCGGGCCTGCGTCCAAGCGGCCATCCCCGGAATGACGAAGGGGCCTCCTCAATACGCCCCGTTTCTCTTCCGCCTCGTGCGCGGTCTGCACCAGATCGAGGCTCTTCTCGATCTTGCCGAGCATCGCGGCGAATTCCTTGCGCTCCTGCGCCGAGAGGCACGACAGATATCCTGGCTCCTTGCGCAGCAGACGCGGGATCAGTTCCTCGTACAGCGCCTTGCCCTTGCGGGTCATGCGCAACCGGTACTCGCGGCGGTCGTCCTCATTCTCGACGCGCTCGACCAGTTGCCGCTCCATCAGCGTCGTGACCGCGCGGCTGATGGTGGATTTGTGGGTCCGGGTGCAGTGGACGATTATTGCGCGCTACAGGCCTCGTTGCGGAAGCCGAGCGTCGCCAGCACGCGCCATTCCGGAATATCGAGCCCGTAGCGCTCGCGATATTCGCTCGACAGCGCGGCGCTGACCTCGGCCGCCAGCCGGTTCAGCCGAAACGGCACAAAACGAAACAGATCGAGTTTTGCTGCGGCGCACTATCGGGCGCGGAGCCGGACCGGTCCTGGAGCCTGGCTCGCTGGCAGATGCCTTCGGCAAAATCGCTCCAATTTGAGTTGACGCCGCAACGCCGCGCGGAGTTTAGATAGTTGCAGATGCGACTATCTTAGCGGCAACGAGCTGGCGCGCAAGGCGCAGTGCAAAAAATGGCGCAGATGGCAACAGTCCAAAACCCAGTTCGGCTATCGCCGGCATCCCGATCAGGACCGGCGCGACGGCGATCGCGGCGCATCATGCCGTCGTGGTGGTCGGCGCCGGCCCGGTCGGGCTGTCGCTGGCGATCGATCTGGCGCAGCGCGGCCAGTCGGTGGTGCTGCTCGACGATGCCGACCGGATCGGCGAGGGCTCGCGCGCGATCTGTTTCTCCAAGCGCTCGCTGGAATATCTGGGACCGGCTCGGCATCGGCCAGCGCATGGTCGACAAGGGCGTGGTGTGGAGCGTCGGCAAGATCTTTCACGGCGACATCGCAGCTCTATCAGTTCAATCTGCTGCCGGAGCAGGGCCACAAGCGGCCGGCCTTCATCAACCTCCAGCAATTCTACGCCGAAGCCTATCTGGTCGATCGGGTGCAGGAACTGCCCGACGATCGATCTGCGCTGGCGCAACAAGGTGATCGGGCTGGAGCAGCGCAACGACCATGTGGCGCTGACCGATCGAGACGCCGGACGGCCCCTATCGGATCGCGCGCCGATTATGTCGTGGCCTGCGACGGCGCGCGGTCGTCGCTGCGGCAGATGGTCGGCGCGGAATTCGCCGGGCAGGTGTTCGAGGACCAGTTCCTGATCGCCGACGTCAAGATGACGGCGGAATTTCCGACCGAGCGCTGGTTCTGGTTCGATCCGCCGTTTCATGCCGGACGATCGGCGCTGCTGCACAAGCAGCCCGACGACATCTGGCGGATCGATCTGCAACTTGCATCCGCGACGCCGATCCGGTCGCGGAGAAACGGCCGGAAAACGTGCGGCCGCGGATCGCGCGCATGCTGGGCCACGAGCAGTTCGAATTCGAATGGATCTCGCTCTACAAGTTCCAGTGCCGGCGGATGGACCAGTTTCGTGCATGGCCGGGTGATGTTCGCCGGCGATGCCGCGCATCAGGTTTCGCCGTTCGGCGCGCGCGGCGCCAATTCCGGGCTGGAAGACGCCGAAAATCTGGCGTGGAAACTCGATCGCGTGTTGCGCGGGGTTTCGCCGGAAACTTTGCTCGACAGCTATCACACCGAGCGCAGTGCGGCGGCCGACGAGAACATCCGGGAATCGACCCGCTCGACCGATTTCATGGCGCCGGTCTCGCGGCAGGAGGCGCGGCTGCGCCAGGCGGTGCTGTCGCTGGCGAAGGAGACCGAATTCGGCAAGCGCATGATCAATGGCGGCCGGCTGTCGGTGCCTTCGGTCTATGACTCGCCGCTGTCGACGCCCGATCGGGATGCACTGGCGCGGCGGCCCGCGGCCCGGCGCTTCGATGCCGGACGCGCCGATCGCATGGCGGGCGCGCGTTCCTGACCGACAGGTTTATCAAGGCCGGAAAGCGTTTTACGCTGCTGGAATTCAGCAATGGCGCCGCGGCGGACGTGCCCGAACGAAGTCAGCGCGATCCGGTTCGGCGGGCGGCGATGGCCTGCCGGATACCGAAGGGCTGGCCGCCTCGCGCTATGACGCCGAGCCCGGCACCGCCTATCTGCTGAGGCCGGACGGCTATGTCGCGGCACGTTTCCGTCATCCAGACCGTGCTACTATCGATGACGCGCTGGCGCGCGCCAGCGGCTTGAGTTGAGGGTCCCGGTCATGGCATTGTCGACCGATTCGAATTTCGCCAAGCCCGACGACGCCTTTCGCGCC
>CAWJSD010000008.1:0-252971 GCA_963845435.1 uncultured Alphaproteobacteria bacterium | reverse complement strand
AGCGCCGGATTGATCAGGCGGCAACCGTCGAGATCGAGCACGACCAGCGCCGAGATTTCGTCGCGGTTGATGCCGGCGATCACGACGTCGCGCACCAGCGGCGCGCAGGCCGCGACAAAGCGCGCGCGCAACGGGCCGACGCTGACCCAGGTGCCGGTGGCGAGCTTGAAATCCTCGGCGATGCGGCCGTCGAAATCGAAGCCGGCGCTCGAGATCGTCGGCGATCGGCCGGCTTCAGCGCGTCGCCGAACTTGTAAAAGCCTTCCTCGTCGAACGCCGGCGCGGTCAGTTCCGGCTGACGCCAATAGCCCGGCGTGACGTTCGGCCCCTTGGCGCGCACTTCCAGCTTGCCGTTGTTCGGCACCAGCTTGGCTTCGTTGCCCGGCACCGGAAGCCCGACATGGCCGGAGCGGCTGGTGGCCGGCCGCACCGACATGAAGAACGGCGCGGTCTCGGTGGCGCCGAGCCCGGTCAGCATCGGCACGCGGATAGCCGGTTTCCTGCACCGCGAGCTCGTCGAGGCTGTTCCAGACATAAGGCGACAGCGCCGCGCCGCGAGAAGAACATCGCATGCAGCCGATGAAAGAATTTCTGCGCGCAACGCCTCGTCGTCGCGCAGATAAGGCAGCAGCGATTCGTAGCCCTTGGGCACGTTGAAATAGACCGTCGGCGAAATCTCGCGCAGATTGCGCACGGTCTCCTCGATGCCGCCGGGCATCGGCTTGCCGTCGTCGAGATACATCGAGCCGCCGTTGAACAGCGTCAGCCCGATATTGTGATTGCCGCCGAAGGTGTGATTCCACGGCAGCCAGTCGACGATCACGGGCGGCTCGTCCTTCAGGAACGCCAGCGTCTCGCGCAGCATCACCTGGTTGGCGCAGATCATGCGCTGGGTGTTGATGACGGCCTTGGGATTGCCGGTCGAGCCCGAGGTCAGCAGGAATTTTGCGATGGTGTCCGGGCCGATCGCGTCATGCGCCGCGTCGAGGCCGGGATGCTCCGGCGTCGCCAGCAGATCGGCGAGCATCGTCACGTCGCGGCCGGGCACCGCGCCGCGCGAGGCGACGATCTCGGTTTCGGCGGGAACGTTGGCGGCAAGCGCATCGGCGAATTTGCTCGGCGTCGTCGGCGAACACCAGGCCGGGCGTCAGCAGCTTCATCAGATAAGCCGAGCTTGCCGTAATCCTTCGACACCAGCGAATAGGCCGGCGACACCGGGCAGAACGGAATGCCGGCATAGAGCGCGCCGAACGCGATCAGCGCGTGGTCGATCGAATTGCCGGAGAGAATGACGATCGGCCGTTCGGCCGACAGCCCGCGCGCCAGCAGCGCCGAGGCGATGCGCCGGGTCGAGGCCAGCAATTGCGCGTAGGTGATCTTGCCGCCAGCCGCCGCCGGCGTCGCGCTCCGCCATGAAGACGCGGTCCGGCTCGGCCCTGGCCCAATGATGCAGGCGGTCGGTGAGGCGCACCGGATAGTCGCCGAGCGGCTTTTCGGCCGCAGATAGATCGTGCCGTCGTCGCGGCGCTCGACCGTGACGGCGGGATCGCCGAACGAAATCGCGCGCAGCGGATGCGCGCTGCTCGCTGTCGCCGGCCGACGATGTTGGGTTTCGCGCTCATGTCAGGTCGGCTTCACCTTGGCGGTCTTGCGATCGAGAAACGCGCGGATCCGGAGCTTGGCTTCCTTGTCGCTCTGCGCCACCGTCGCCATCAGCGACTCCATCAACAGGCCGGTTTGCGGATTGGCCTCGGCGATCATCGGCAGCGCCTGCAGCACCGCGAAATTGGTCAGCGGCGCATTGTTGCGCGACCTTGCGCGGCCAGTTCCATCGCCTTGGCAGCGCGCCGCCTTCTTCGGTGAGATATTGCGCGAAGCCGTAGGACGCGCCTTCGGTCGCGGAATAGACCCGGCCCGGTCAGCATCATGTCGGTCATCCGCGCGACGCCGATCAGCCGCGGCAGCCGCACCGATCCGCCGCCGCCGACGAAAATGCCGCGCTGGCCTTCGGGCAGCGCGAAATAGGCCGAGGGCTCGGCGACGCGGATATGCGCCGCGCAGGCCAGTTCCAGCCCGCCGCCGATCACCGCGCCGCTGCAGCGCGGCGATCACAGGCACGCGGCTATATTGAATGCGGTCGAACACCCGTGCCACATCTGCGAATGCCGCAAGCCGTCGGTGGCGTCCTGCTCGGTCAGTTCCGACAGATCGAGGCCGGAGGAAAAATGATCGCCGATGCCATGGATCACCACCGCGCCGATGCCGTCCGGGATGTCGGAAAGCAATCCCGGATCGCCAGGATGATGCCGTCGTTCAGCGCATTGCGCTTGGCCGGGCGGTTGGGCCCGACCGTCAGCACCGGCGCCTGGAGTCTCGACCTGAGCAGCGCGGACCGGTCGGCGGTCGCGGCGGCGGCGTTTCCCATGGGTTTTCATTCCTGTCCAGAATAGTTATAGTATTACGTTGGACTTCTGGGGGAGTAGACGAACGCTATCTCGTGCAGGGCGAACGCCGGGGCGTCTGCCCGAATGCTAAAACGACAGGCAGGGCCTATGGGTCCCGGCGTCCGCCGGGACGACCTTGGATAGAGCGCGTGCTACCTCACAACACCTGATGCACGTCGATCACGACGCGGTCGGCGTGGCGGGCGGCGGAGCCGATGAACAGGTTCTCCATCAGCCAGCGATATTTCGCGCTGCCGGTCTCGAACTCGGCACGGTGCGGAAATAGATCAGTCTCGGGATCGACCGGCTCGCCGCGCTTCAGCTTCTGCGACAGTTCGACCGGCCCGAAGCGGATGCCCTTGTTCTCGACATAGACCACCGCGCCGTCATCGGTCTCGAAAGCGTATTGGCTTCGCTTGCCTCGAGTTCGATCAGCTCGTTGGGCCGGATGATCTGGAAGTCCGCGCCGAACGGGCAGACCTTGCCGTTGATGCCCTCGCCGCTGCACCTCGCCGCCGATGATCGGAATGATCCGGCGGAACGCCGTGGCCGATATCGCCGGCCGATGCGTCACGTCGCCGATCTCGGCGGTGATGGTGAAGACGTATCGGGTCTCGAGGAACAGGTGTGGCTGACGGGGCGGCTCGCCCGGTTCGAGCTGTTCGACGCGCCACGCATTAGATCTTTCGCCCTCCCCTATTCCGGGAGAGTTAAAAGAGTAGAAGTAAGCCTTTCACGTTCCAGTACCTGTGAATCCCCAAACCCCGTTCCCTCTTCCGCAGCAGTCATGCCGTAGGCCCGATCATCCGCTGCGGCAACCAGGTCGCCAGCAGCGGAAACAGGATCAGGATCACTCAGCCGTGATGAATCCAAGTTCGCGTCACCACGAAGGCAGCACGCCGACGAAGATCGTCGACGTTGACGTCCTTGACGCTCTTGATGACAAAGACGTTCATGCCGACCGGCGGATAGGATCGCCGAGTCGACCGTCATGACGATGATGACGCCGAACCAGATCGGATCGAAGCCGAGCGCCGTCACCACCGGGAAGACGATCGGCACGGTGAGGATCACCATCGCCATCGCGTCCATCAGGCAGCCCAGCACCAGTACATCAGCAGGATCAGCGCCAGCACGCCGTAGGGGCCGATGCCGAGGCCGGTCAGGAACGCCGTGACGTTCTGCGGCGTCTGGGTGATGGTGAGGAAATAGCCGAAGCACAAGGCGCCGATCAGCACGGTGAACACCGCCGCCGCCGTGCGCGTCGCCTGCAGCAGCGACTGCAGGATGCCGTCCTTCGTCAGCTTGCCCGCGCAGCACGCCGATGAGGAAGGCGCCGACCGCGCCGACCGCGCCGGCCTCGGTCGGGATGAAGAAGCCGCCATAGAGGCCGCCGATCACGAACAGGAACAGCAGCAGCGGCGACCAGACGTCGCGCAGCGCCAGCAGCCGCTCGCGCCACGACGCCGGCGGCCCGGCCGGCAGGAAGCCGGGCCGCACGCGCCGATGATGCCGATGGTGATCATGTGCATCACGATCGCCAGCAGGCCCGGCACGATGCCGGCGATGAACAGCTTGCCGATGTCCTGCTGGGTGATGATGCCGTAGACCGCGAGCACGGTCGACGGCGGCAGCATCGCGCCCAGCGTGCCGCCGACCGCGATCACGCCGGTGGCAGAAGGATTGCGGATAGCCGAAGCGGCGCATTTCCGGATAGGCGACGGCCGAGAACGTCGCGGCGGTCGCGACCGACGAGCCGGAGATCGCGGCGAAGCCGCCGCAGGCGGCGATGGTGGCGATGCCGAGGCCGCCGCGCCAGTGGCCGACGAACGTGTTGGCGGCGCGGAACAGTTCGCGGCTGATGCCGGAGACCGAGACGAACGCGCCCATCAGCAGGAACATCGGGATCACGCCGAAGGAATAATCGGTCACCGTGCGCATCGTGGTCTGGCCGACCAGCTTCAGCGCCGGCGCGAAGCCGGTGAGATAGCCGAAGCCGGTGATGCCGACGAGGCCCATCGCCATGCCGACCGGCACGCGCAGCAGCATCAGCGCGAACAGGCTGACGAAGCCGACGAGGGCGACGACCTCGTTGCTCATGCCGGCCTACTCCGCCGTCTTGATCTTGGCATCGTGCATCTCCTCGGGATGGAAGATCAGCCGATAGGTGCGGATCGCGATCAGCAGCACCGCCGAGACGTCGCCGATCCACGCCACCGGCGAAGAACGGCCAGATCGGCACTTGCAGATCGCATGGTCAGCGATATGGTCGTGCGCAGGTGCTGACGCACCTTGTCGAACAGCGTGATAGGTCTGCACCGTCACCACGAACAGCAGCACCAGGGTCGCGAACACGTCGATCCAGCGCTGGTATTTCGGCGTCGCATTGGCCCAGACCAGATCGACGGTGATGTGGGTGCCGCGATAGCTGGTGGCGGCGATGCCCCAGAAGATCAGGATGCCGAGCAGGAACCGGCCGAAATTGTAGTAGTCGGGAATCGTCACCGCGAAGAACTTGCGCATGAACACCGCGATGAAGTGTTGAGCGCGACGATGCCGACGAAGAACGCGGCGATCCATTCGATCGTGTCGATGAAGCGGTCCATGACGTTCTTGCGCACCGGCCCGGGCGGGCCGGTGACGACGCCTTCGTGGGTGACTTCGGGAGTCGCGGTCATGGTTGCTATCGACATCAAGGCCGTCATCTCCGAGGCGTGCTCTCGCGCGAGCCCGGCTGATCCATAGCCCTGCAGGGACGTGGATTCCGGCCTCACGCCGGGCGTGTCCCGGAATGAGCGAGCGCGACTCTACATCCCCGCGTCGTACTTCTTCAGCGTCGCCTGCAGATCGGCGTCGATCGCCGCCGGGATCGCCGCCGGCCTTCTTCACCGCCGTCGGCCCAGCTGTCGTGCAGCGGCTCGACGGCCTTCTTCCATTCGCGCGAGCTGCTCGGGCGTCAGCGGGTAGACCTCGTGGCCGGCCAGCGCCTTCATCTTGACGCGGCCGTCGGCCTCGAATTCGGTCCAGGGCTCGGACGACCTTCGCCGCCCATTCGGGCGTGCAGTGGTCGTCGATCACCTTCTTCTGCGCGGGCGACATCGAATTGTATTTGTCCAGGTTGATGTTGTAGGTGAACACGGTCGTGTAGAGCGGCACGTCCATGTGATACTTCACCACCTTGTCGATGCCGAACAGGAACATCGAGCCCCACGGGAAGGTGATCGCGTCGGCGACGCCGCGCTCGAGCACGTCGCGCGACTTCCGGCGCCGAGGCCTGCACGTTGGTGCCGCCGAGCATCGTCACCATCTCGCCGATCGTGCTCTGCGCCGGGCGCACCTTCATGCCCTTGAGGTCGGCCGGGCACGACGATCTTCTTGCTTGCCGTGCAGGCGCCGGGATCGTGGATGAAGGCGAAGCAGAACTTGGTGTCCTTCATCTCGGTCGGCGCGTATTTGCGGTACCAGGCGTCGAGCGCCAGCGTGCCCTTCTTGCCGTCGGCGAAGGTGAACGGCAGCTGGCCCGCGGCGGCGATCGGGAAGCGGCCGGGCTGGTAGCCGGGATTGACGTAGGTGACGTCGGCGATGCCGTCGCGCGCCATGTCGTAATGGTCGAACGCCTTGCCGAGCTGCTCGGAGGGAAAGACCGTGATCTTGATGGTGCCGCCGGACGCCTTCTCGATGTCGGCGGCCCAGGCCTGCGTCGCCGGCACCAGCGGATGGGCCGGCGGCACCCAGAGCGACATTTTCAGGTTGACGGTCTTGTCCTGCGCCAACGCAGGCGTCACGCTGGCGGCCAGCAGCAACGCCAAAAACGTTTTCCTCATCGGCATCGTCTCCCTCGCGGCATCCGGGCTTAATGGCCCTTTGCGAATATTGTTATATGATATAATTATCATTGCAAGCAGGCGTGCGGCCGCAGCAGCGACGTTCAACGCGCGGCGCTCGAAGCCTATAATAACCGGGGGAGCAAGTATTGCGGACAAAAGTAGCAATCATCGGCGCGGGGCCGGCGGGATTGCTGCTGGGGCAATTGCTGCACACCTACGGCATCGACAACGTCATCCTGGAGCGCCAGACGCCGGACTATGTGCTCGGCCGCATCCGCGCCGGCCTGCTCGAAGAAGGCACCGTCGGCGCTGCTCGATGAAGTCGGCGCCGGCGCAGCGCGCGCACCGCGAGGGCCTGGTCCATGACGGCGTCGAGCTGGCCTTCGGCGGCGCGCGCCATCGCATCGACATGCACGCCGCCGACCGGCAAGACCGTGATGATCTACGGCCAGACCGAAGTGACGCTCGACCTGATGGACGCGCGCAAGGCGGCCGGCCTCACCACCGTCTATCGAGGCCGCCGACGTCAAGCCGCATGATTTCGACGGCCGATCATCCGCGCGTGTCGCTACGTCAAGGACGGCGTCAGCCACGAGATCGCCTGCGACTTCATCGCCGGCTGCGACGGCTTCCACGGCGTCAGCCGCGCCAGCGTCAAGCCGTCGGCGATCGAGACCTTCGAGCGGGTCTATCCGTTCGGCTGGCTCGGCATCCTGTCGGAGACGCCGCCGGTCAGTCGCACGAGCTGATCTACACCAACCACGAGCGCGGCTTTGCGCTGTGCACGATGCGCTCGACCCACCGCAGCCGCTACTACGTGCAATGCCCGCTCGACGACCACGTCGAGCACTGGCCGGACGACCGGTTCTGGGACGAGCTGAAGCGGCGGCTGGACCAGAAGGCGGTCGACGAGCTCGTCACCGGGCCGTCGATCGAAAAGAGCATCGCGCCGCTGCGCAGCTTCGTCGCCGAGCCGATGCGGTTCGGCCGGCTGTTCCTGGCCGGCGACGCCGCCCACATCGTGCCGCCGACCGGCGCCAAGGGCCTGAACCTCGCCGCCAGCGACGTGCATTATCTCTCGCAGGCGCTTGCGCGAATTCTACGACGAGAAATCCTCCGCCGGCATCGACGCCTATTCCGCGACGGCGCTGGCGCGGGTCTGGAAGGCGGTGCGCTTCTCCTGGTGGATGACCTCGATGCTGCACCGCTTTCCCGACACCGGGCGCTTCGGCGCGCGGATCCAGCTCGCCGAACTGGATTATCTCGTCAGCTCGAAGGCCGCGACGACGTCGCTGTCGGAGAACTACGTCGGCCTGCCCGTATTAGCGGATCGGCACCACTCGTTTTAAACAACCGCCGAAATTTCGTTTTAAACTTTGTAGGCGGTGCATTTCGCGTCGCGATCGCGTTCAATGGCGGCACCATCCGCCATGCGCGAGACCGCAGCATGACCGCCACCGATATCCCCGAAGGTTTCGAGCGCATTTCCGGCAGAGCCCGCTCACCGATCCCTGGGAGCCGCTCTATTCCAAGCGAACCGACAGACGCCGTCATCATCGGCCTGCGGCTGGCCAAGCCGCATACCAACGCGCGCGGCCTGATCCATGGCGGGCTGATCGCAGCGCTTGCCGACAATGCGATGGGCCATAGCTGCGGCGCACGAAATGGGCGGCGGCATCGTCGCTGGTGACGGTCGGGCTTGCGGTCGATTTCATCGGCACGGCGCAGATCGGGCAATGGCTCGCGGTCGAGACCGACGTGATCAAGACCGGCAGCACGATCTGCTTCGCGCAATGCCTGGTCAAGGCCGACGACGTCGTGATCGCGCGCGCCAACGGCACGTTCCGCGTGGTGCCGAAGCGAAAGACGCGATCGCACGAGCGCGGCATCCGTATCAGCCGAAATGCCAGTCGCTGATCTCGGTCGACGAGATCGATGAAGGTCGCGCACCTTGGCCGACAACAGCCGCGAGGTCGGATAGACGATGTGGATCGGCAGCGCCGGCTGCTCGAATTTCGCCAGCACGATTTTGAGCCGGCCGGCCTTGATCGCCTCGGCCGCCTGATAGGCCAGCACCCGCGTCAGGCCGCCGCCCTGCTCGGCATACTGGATCGCGGCGTCGGCGCTGTTGGTGACGAAGCGCGGCGTGTGCGTCACGCGGACCTCGCGGCCGCCCTCGACAAAGCGCCAGTCCGGCGGCGCGGTGCTGGCGCCGAACTGGATGGTGTCGTGCGACGGCGATCGCCTGCGGCGTCTTCGGCTCGCCGCGCTGCTTGAGATAGCCGTGCGAGGCGACCACGATCCGCCGCATCTCGCCGACATGGCGCGCGACCAGGCGTGGAATCGGCGAGATGGCCGATCCGGACCGCGAGATCGACGCCGTCCTCCACCAGATTGATCATGCGATCCGACAGCCGCAATTCGGCCGCACACCTCGGGATAGCGCTTCAGATAGGCCGACATCACCGGGCTGACATGGAGGCGCCCGAATCCGACCGGCGCCGAGACCACCAGCCGCCCGCTCGGCCGCGAGCGTTCGCCCTCGGCGGCGAGCCTTCGGCTTCCTCGACATCGGCAAGAATGCGCCTGGCACGCTCCAGATAGCGCGCGCCCGCATCGGTCAGCGTCACCGACCGCGTGGTCCGCTGCAACAGCCGCGCGCCGAGGCGATCCTCCAGCGCCGCGATCAGCCGCGTCACGCCTGAGGGCGACAGGCCGAGTTTGCGCGCCGCCGGCGCAAATCCCTTGAGATCGGCCACCGCGACAAAGGCCTGCATGGCATCGAGCCGATCCATGGCATTATTTCATATATTGCAATGATGAAGTGTCAATCCGGATGATTGTTTAAAATCGGGAAAGGGCCATTTTAGCGGCGAAGACGGGCGCTCGACGCGCCCGAATCTCGGAGATCTTCCGATGTCAGAGACATCCACACGTCTATTCCAGCGATGTCGCCTTCACCCCGGCGGTGAAAGCGATCCAGGCCCGCAAGGGATCGCGCGACGCCTATGCCCATGTCGAGCAAAACGGCGGCTGGCGCACCGAGATCGATGAAAATCTCGCGGCGCTTCCTGGCCGAGACCAACAGCTTCTATCTCGCGACCGCCACCGCCGACGGCCAGCCCTATATCCAGCATCGCGGCGGGCCGAAGGGGTTTGTCAAGATCCTCGACAAGAACACGCTGGCGTTTGCCGATTACAGCGGCAACCGGCAATACATCACGCAAGGCAATCTGTCGGAAAATCCCAAGGCGCATATCTTCCTGATGGATTATGCCCATCGCCGCCGGGTCAAGATCTGGGGCGAGGCGCGCGTGGTCGACGACGATCCGGCGCTGCTGCAATCGCTGATGCCGCAGGGCTACAAGGCGCGGCCCGAACAGGTGATCCTGTTCAAGATCTCGGCCTGGGACACCAACTGCCCGCAGCACATCCCGCAGAAATTCGACGCGGCCGATGTGGCGCGGCGCTGGCCGCGCGCGATGCGCGGATCGCCGAACTGGAAGCGGAACTGGCCGCGTTGAAAGGCCAGCGACGCCGCGCGCCGGCCGAGCTGAGAACTCTAGGTCAGGCGGCCTGCTGCATGCGGCGCCCAGGCGAACTCCGGATAATATTGCAGCATCATGCGGTCGACATAGGCCGTGAGATTGTCGAACTGCTCGGCCCGCTCGCGCAACTGCGAGATCGAAGAACGGCGTCAGGATCCCGGCCAGCAGCGCCGAACGCGGTGGCGTCGGTGCCGCAGGGCGTGTCGCCCATCAGATAGGGCTTGTCGCCGAGCTGCACCGACAGCGCGAACAGCGAACGCAGCGCAAGGTCGACGTCCTCGTCCGGCGCGTGGCGGCCGAGGCCGCTCAGGAGATAATTCTCGGCGACGCGGAATTGCGCGTCCTCGCGCAGCTTTTCGCGCACATGCTCCGGCGCGCCGTCGAAGAAATGCGCCGGCCCCTTGGCGAAATTGTCAGGGTCGACCCAGCGCGCGCCGACCAGCGCCCAATAGACATGATGCTCGATCATGCGCTCGAACGCCCAGGCCTGCGCGCGCTGCTGCAAATTGAGCGGCGCGTCGAAATCGAAGCCGTATTTGCCTTCGATATGCGCGCGGATGAAGGTGGAATTGGCGATGCTCTCGGCCTCATCGTCGATATAGGGCAATTGCCCCTTGGGCGAGGCCGGCGGCATCGCCTTCTCCTTGCGATAGGCGAGGCCGGCCATCTTCAGCTGGACTTCGGTCTTGGTCACGAACGGGCTGATTTCCGGCAGGCCGAAGCCGGCGCCAAAGCCATAAAGGGTGATCATGTGGGCTCTCCCGATTCTCCTGAAATGATGGTCGAGCCTAGCGACCCCCTGCTGCCACCGTGGTGTCAGCATGCGCGTCGAGCCGCTCAGCGAGGCACCGCTTGCCAGGCCGCGCAGCACGCGCCAGGCCCAGCGGGACAACTGCCGCTCGCGCGAAGGCGCACAGCGCTGCCAGCATGGCGCAACGCCAGCGCGAGCATCGCCCAGCGCAGATCGCCGTGGTTGAATGCGATTAAAAGCCAGATGCTCCAGCGCAAAGGCCTGGACGCGGCAGAGCGGACCGCAGGCTTTCCGGACGCCGAACGCTGAAATCGATCATGGACAAATTCCCTTCAGTTGAAGTGTTGTCCCGGTATAGCCGCCCCCTGCTGCCAACATGCTGTCAGCATCGGCGAGGCACTGCGGAAAAGCCGATCAAAGAGAGACTCGCCATGAGACGCGCCGACCGGCTGTTTCAGATCATCCAGGTGCTCCGGCGCACCGGCAAACCGCTGACGGCGGACGCGATCGCCGCCGAGCTGGAGACCTCGAAGCGGACGATCTACCGCGACATCGCCACCCTGATCGGACAGCGCGTGCCGATCCGCGGCGAGGCCGGCATGGGCTACATCCTGGAAAAGGGATTCGACCTGCCGCCGCTTGATGCTGACGCCCGACGAAATCGAGGCCGCCGTGCTCGGCGCGCAATGGGTGGCGGGCCATGCCGATCCGGTGCTGGCGCGCGCCGCGCAGGACCTGATCGCGAAAATCGCCGACACCGTGCCCGAACGGCTGCGGCCGTTCGTGCTCGAACCCGCGAGCCGCGCCCGGCCGGGCTGGCACCAGGAGCCCGACCGCATCGACATGGCGCGGACGCGGGCGCAAATCCACGAGGGCAAGAAGATCACGCTGCGCTATCGCGACGAACACGGCCGCGACAGCGAGCGCACGATCTGGCCGATCGCGATCGGCTATCACGAGGCGGTGCGGATCCTCGCGGCGTGGTGCGAACTGCGCAAGGATTTTCGCAGTTTCCGCACCGACCGCGTCGATCGACGCCGACTATCTCGACGAAAAATATCCGGAGCGGCGCGACCGGCTGCGCGCCAAATGGCGGCGCAGCCTGGTCTGGGAGCATCCGGCGGATACGTGAATGACCGAAGAATCGTAGGGTGGGCAAAGGCGCTCTTGCGCCGTGCCCACCATCTTACTTTTCGACTTGAGACATGGTGGGCACGCTGCGCTTTGCCCACCCTGCTTCTAATCCACCCTAGGTCCCACCTGCTTTCACGCCGCGTGGATGCGGCTGACGAAGCCTTCGACGGCGTCGGTCAGATGGGTGAATTGCTGACCCAGGGTCGACGAGGCGTCCCGCGCCACGCCGGCCGCGACCGTGGTCTGGTGCACGGCCTCACCGACATCTGCGATATTGAGCGAGACTTCCTGGGTCACGGTGGCGGCGGCCTGAACGCTGCGAGCGATATCCTTGGTGGCGGCGCTCTGCGCCTCGACCGCGGAAGCGATATCGGCGGCGATCTTGTCGATCTGCGCGATGGTGCGGCCGATGCCCTGAATGGCCTCGACCGAACTTCCGGTCGCGCCCTGGATCGCCGCGATCTGCACGGTGATGCCTTCGGTCGCCTTCGCAGTCTGGTTCGCCAGTTCCTTGACTTCGCTGGCGACCACCGCGAACCCCTTGCCGGCCTCGCCGGCGCGCGCCGCCTCGATGGTGGCGTTGAGCGCCAGCAGATTGGTCTGCTTGGCGATGGTCTTGATCAGCTCCAGAATGTCGTTGATGCTCTGGGCGTTGCTGGCCAGGCCCTCGACCGAGGAATTGGCGCGTTCGGCTTCCTTCACCGCCTGCATCGAGATCGCCGCGGAGCGGGCGACCTGATCCGAAATGCCCGAGATCGAGGCCGACAATTCCTCGGCCGCGGTCGCCGCCGATTGCACGTTCATCGAGGCCTTGTCTGAGGCCTGCACGATGGTCGAGACCCGGTTGCGGACCTGCTCGGCATTATTCGCCATCTGCGCGCCGGTGCGCTCCAGTTCCTTGCCGACTGTGGAAGTGGTCTGCACCACCGACTTGACGGTGCCCTCGAACAAGGTCGCGAGATTGACCATCGAGGCACGGCGTTCGGTTTCACTGCGCTGCTTGATTTCGACCTGCTCGGCCTCGAGCCTGACGCGTTCCAGTTCATTGTTGCGGAAGATGCCGACCGCATCCGCCATCGCGCCGATTTCATCGCGGCGTCCGACCGCGGGAATCTCGATGTCGGTCTGACCGTCGGACAGCTTGCTCATGGCGTCGGTCATACGGCGCAGCGGCGTGGTGATCAGACGCAGCGCCGCCTCCATCGCGGCCATGATGATCGCAAGCGTCAAGGCGACCTTGGCCAGACCGAACAGCCGCTGCGAGGTGTCGGCGGCTTCAAGGTCGGCGGTCGACAGCCGCAATACCAGGGTGCCCAGCAACTGGCGCTTACCGCCCTCGACATGGGTGATCTCGGCCTTGCGTTCGATGAAGCCCGACGTGGCGTCGAGCTTGCCGCTGGCCGCGACCCGCTTACCCTTGACGTCGACCACTTCGGCCGACAGGAAGGCCGGGTCCCGCGCCAGCGCCGCGAGCATCGCCTCGATCTGGCCGGTGGCGATATCCCACAGCGGCTGCACCAGCGCGTCGGCCTGGATCGCGACCGCGACCGCCGCACGGGTTTCGAGCTGCACCGCGCGTTCCGCCGAATTGCGCCGAAGTTCGATTTCATCCGAGGCGCCGACGATCACCACCATGATCACGGCGATCGCCAGCAAGGCTTTGGTTTTGACGCTTCGCAGCCAACCCACGCGGGCGGCACTACGTTCAGACTTCACTGACCTGACCTCGATTGATGGCGCGACGGGAATTTGCAATTGAAAGGCGCGGGCGGCGGCTGATTGGGCCGCCGCCGCTTTGGTTCACATGCCGAGATTGAGCGCGTTGATCCCGGCGGTCAGCTTGGCGATGGTGGCGTCGTCGACCGACTTGCTGCACATGAAGTGCCGCTGCGCGCCCTGCGGAATGTCGGAGAACGCGATCTGCGCCAGTTCGGACGCGTTGACGCCGGACTGCTTGACCGCGATGTCGAACTCCTCGGGCGCCGCGAGCATGTAGGAGTCGCGTCCGGCGGCGACCTTGGCGACGATCTTGTCGGGCGTGACCACGGCGAGATCGACATTGCCGGTCATGGCCTTGATCCGCTCGTCGATCTCACGGCCATAGGAAAAGCCTTCGACCGCGCCGAGCTTCTGGTTGGCGTCGGTCGTCAGATCCATCAGGCCCTTATGCGCCTTGATCTCGGCTTCCTTCGCCGTGGTGCTGACGACGACGAACGGCTTGTCGCGATAGAACGCCGAGCTGAATTTCGCGAAGGCTTCGCGCGCCGGGGTCTTGTAGATGCCGACCGCGCAATAATTCTCGGTGTCCTGCTGCACCTGATCGATCAGGCGCTTCTGCGGCAGCGCCTGCCACGTTACTTCGACGCCGGCTTTGGCGACAGCGTTGGCCGCGATCGGCAGGAACGCGCCGGCGGGCTTGCCGTCGACCATTTCAGCGAAACCGGGCCGGCTGAGAAAGCCCAGCGTCAGCGGTTCTGCCGAAGCGCCGTGCGCGGTACCAAGCGTTGCGATTGCGGTGAAAGCTAATGCGATGGATTTAGATGTCGTCACGTTTGATGCCTCCGGTGTTTCGGATGTTGGTTTGTTGTCATCTCCTGCAAGTGGTATCTTTATGCCGCACAATCCTTTAGATTTTCTTTGCGGATGCGACGCTGAGATTCTTAGCTCGCGAATTTCACTACAATTGCGCGAGTTTTTTTCGCGATCATCGATCACATCCCGGCCAATGAAATCCGCGGATGTATTTTGCTGGGATGCGATGTTGTTGCGTTGAAAATTGCGAAGTGCCGCGAAACGCATCGTTCATGCTCACGCGTCACGCGCCGATGCTTCGTCCCGACGATTGAGATGGTCACGATCGAGAACGCATTGAGATGCGAACGATCTGCGCTGAATTTCATGGCGAGGTGCGAACGACAAACACAACTCGCCGACAACGGAACTCGGCCCGGCCGTGACTGGCCCCGCGCGCCGTTTCGCGCTAAACGAGGCGATGGAAAATATCGTCACAGCGCTCGATACAAAAAGTCCCTGCCAGGCGTGCGGGGCCTGCTGTGCTTATTCGTCGAACTGGCCGCGCTTCACGACCGAAGACGATGCGGCGCTCGACCTGATCCCGGAAAAATTCGTCAACGACAAACTGTCGGGCATGCGCTGCGACGGCGACCGCTGCTCGGCGCTTTCGGGCAAGATCGGCGTCGCGACCTCGTGCGGGATCTATTCGATCAGGCCGGAAGTATGCCGGACCTGCATGCCCGGCGATCCCGAATGCGGGATGGCGCGGCGGCGCCACGGCCTGCCGGTGCTGGAATCGATTTCAAATTTGTAGATTTGTAGGTCGGCAAAGCGCGGCGTGCCGCCATCGCAATACGCGGTCGAGGTCGGTGGGCACGGCGCCAGATGCGCCTTTGCTCACCCTACAGACCACTGTTTCGCTTAAGCTCAGGCGGTGACGGCGTCGGCGGGAAACTCGTCGTCGAGTTCGTCCTCGATCGGCGAGAACGTGCTGAGCGGCTTGGTCGACAGCGTGATCGGCTTGCGGTTGCCGTAGGAAGAGGATGGCGCACTGCGCGCCGGCGGGCTCGCGCGACAGCGTGAAAAGCGTGGTGCCGACCCGGCCGCCGAAATTGACCAGTTCGCGCTCGCTGCAGCTCGACGCGATCGACAGCGCCAGGGCGTGCAGATGGCTGCGGCGATAGCAGAACAACGCCAGCATGGCCCGCACTTCGGAGGAGACGCTCTCCACCAGCTGGACCAGGCCATTCTCGTTGGCGCGGTACATCTCGCCGAGCAGTTCTTCCCGGACCGGGCAGAAATCGTTCTCGAAGGCTTCGCGGCTTGAAAACATGATCGTTCTCCCTGCAAGGGAGAATGCAGTCTAATTATCTAACGAAAGGTTAACCAAACGAAACGTTAACAAACAAGGTGCTTGATTACCTCTCGATAACGTGATCGGCGCATCCGATTCGCATTCAGAGTTTGTTGGCCCGGATCCAGTCCGCCACCGCGCGACCGATCGCCGGTCCCGAATCCTCCTGGATGAAATGCGAACCCGGCACCGTCACCTCGGTCTGGTTCTTCCAGCCGCGGCAGAACTCGCGGACCGTGCCGATCAGGATCGCGCCGGGCTCGGCATTGATGAACAGCTTGGGCAGATCGTTCCCGGCCATCCATGTCGAATAGTCGGCCGCGATCTGCACCACGTCCGGGGGCTCGCCGGCGATCGGGATCTGCCGCGGCCAGGTCAAGGTCGGCCAGCGGTCCTCGCGTTCGATGAACGGCCGGCGATATTCCGTCATCTCGGCCTCGCTCAATTTCCGCAGCACCGATCCCGGCAGCACCCGCTCGACGAACATGTTGCGGTCGAGAATCATCTGCTCGCCCTTGTCGGAGCGGAAGCCCTGAAAGATCGGCGTCGCCGCCGCGCTCCATTCTTCCCAGCCCTCCACCGGCCGCACGATGCCTTCCATATAGGCGATGCCACGCACCCGATCGCGATGACGGTTGGCCCAGTCGAAGCCGAGCGCCGAGCCCCAATCGTGCACCACCAGCACGAGCGATTCCGATGGCCCGACCACGCGCGTCGATGAAGGCGTCGAGATATTCGCGATGGGTGGTGAAGCGATAGGTGTTGTTATCCGGGTTCGGCAATTTGGCGGAATCGCCCATGCCGATCAGATCGGGCACGATCAGCCGGCCGCATCCTTCGAGTTCGGGAAGCACGTCGCGCCACAGATAGGACGAGGTCGGATTGCCGTGCAGCAGCAGCACCGGCGCCCCTCGCCGCGCTCGTGATAGGCCATGCGGGCGTCCAGCACATCGACGGTCTTCTTGGCGAGCGGCTGTTCGGTCATCTGGATTTCCTCGGGCCCGGTTTCTTTGAAGTTTTCCGGCGCGCGCGTCCAACCATGCCGCGCGATCGCCCCGAGCGCAAATCATGGCGCCGCCAAAATCAGCTGTTCGCCGCCATGAAGATCGACAGGCCGAACCCGGTCAGATGGTGCAGCGCCTGGTCGACGCCGATCAACGTCCAGAACCAGGGATGCTCGATGGTCATGTCGAAGGTCGAGGCGCAAAGCCCCTTGGCGCGATCGATGATGATGTGAATGGCGAAATCGATGAAGGCGAGAAACCAGAAACGCGGCGCGATGATCAGGATCAGCACCAGCGCAACCGCCAGATGGACGAGACAATGCGCCAACAGCGGCAGCGCCCACCCGGTCTTCTGGTCCTTGCCGAGCGCCATCCAGGAACGTCTGCAGGACGAAATCGGCGATGACATGCTTGAAGGTGAGGACGATCATCCATCCGATAAGCGGGCCTATCGGAACCGAGGAGGACAAAGCGGGAAACAACAAAGCTGACGCCCTTTGCTGGCACTGATTGAAACGGCAACACGAAAAACAAAACTTCAAGGCGTCAGTGCAACATCACTCCAAGCCAAACACTTAGACCGGTCGTGCATCATTTATGACACCTCCCGGGTAGGAATGCACCTACAGGGAACCCGAAAATAGAGCACTGTGTCCATACTACGCCAGCGAGGGCGCGGCCTTTAGACGCTGCCCTGGGGATCACGGTTAATGCATCCGCGGCAGCCGATGGACACCCGCCGGCTGGCCGGGCGAGCGAAAAAATTCTTCCCTTGCAGGTATTTAAGATCATGTGTGCGAGGCGGCACGGGTGCAGGCGCTGGCATCCAGCGCCTGCACCCTGATTTCAGCGATCCGGCGCTTGAGCGCGGCCTGCCGCGGATCGGGCATCGCCGCGGCGCGCGCCTCGGCGATGGCGCCGGCCAGATCCGCCAACGGCAACGCGCCGTCGAAGGTCGGCTTGACCAGGCCGTCGATGATCGCATGCCAGTCGGCCAGGCCCTGACGATAGGCGCTGCCATAACCCTGGATCATGTCGGCGGTCTGCACGATCGCGGGCGCAGCCTCGGGCTGCTTGGTCAAGGCGCGGTCGATCATGTGCAGCCAGCGTTCGACCCAGACCCGCTCCTTGGCGTAGCGCACCGAAAACAGCCGCCAACGCTTCAAGCGACGCCTCGATCTTCAGGCGGCGAATGCCCCATCGGCTGGCGGCGCTGAAGCGGATCGACACCGGCTGGTGGGTCCAGTCCGAGCCATTCCAGCACATCGAGCACCGGCTCGGCGACGATGGCGGGCAAGCGCGCCGACCAGTTCATCGACCCGGAATTGCCGGTGATCGCCCTCCCGTGCTGAGCGGCGGTGCCGTGTCAGCTTCGTGTTCGGCGAGTTTCAGCTGCGCGATCCGGATCGGATCCTGATAGCTCATGCGCATCGCCATCAGCCGCGCGATCTCGCCGAACATCGCAGCGTCGACCCCGGCGCGGCCGACGAAGCGCTTCAACCGGTCGACATAAAGCTGCGCATAGCTCGGGCGCTTGATAGTCGATCAGAAGCTTGATGCCGTCGCTGACGACCGGCGCCGTGCCCTCGGGCAAGTTATCCGGCAGCGCCGGCGGCGTGTCGTCGGTCTCGCCGATGATGTCGGCGAGCAGATAGCGCACCGAGGACAGTACATTCTCCAAGCCGGACATCCAGCGCGTCATGCGGGTTTCGGCGCGGCCGATGCCTGCGCGGTCTGCTGCGCCAGCCGCTGCTCCAGCGTGGCCAAATTCTGAAACAGCCGGGCGCTGGAGAGCTTGAGGAAGTAGAAGCCGAACGCCGGGTTCTGCACGTAGAGCTCCTCGACCTTGGTATAGCTGACGCTGAGGATCAGGCCGGACTCGATGCATTCCAGCGACTGGGTTCGCACATTCGACGGCGACAGCATGCCGAGTTCGCCGACGATGGCGCCGACCGGCAATTCGATGCCGGATTCGACCAGCTTGAACTTGCCGCTGACGATATAGAGCATGTCCTCGGCCTTCTCGTCCTTGTAGAACAGGATCTCGCCGGCGCTGCATTTGCGCTCGGTCATGAACGGCTTCAGCCACTCCATCGACAGGTCGCTGTTGACCGATCGTTTGACGTCGCGCACCAGTTGCAGCATCTGGTGCAGCCGATAGGAATTGAGCACCAGCACCACCGCCTGCACCAGGATGACCGCGTAGTTATGGCCCGGGATCGCGGTCGCGATCAGGACCAGATTGGTCAGGATGCCGAATACCCGCAGCGGGATCATGGTCCGCATCGTGGTGGTGGCGACCACGAAAACCGACGCGAAAACGGCGCTGGCGGTGCCGGCGTGTTGTGCGAGATGTGAGGTGTCCATCGGGGCCAACCAAATTTGAAATCAGCGTCGCGGAGTGTTGTGCCCGCGCCAAATATCATAATGTCGACGTCGCGTTTTGATATACGGCCAAAAAGCGACGTTTTGTCGTGAATTCCCGGCTTTCGCGGTCAAATCAGGCCTGTACGCCTGACCCTGATCGTTATTTTTCCGGCTTTATTCCCCCATACCGATGTCCAACCCCATGGCAGCTGCCCGCAATAACCCTGTTATCCGGCCCTCGTTGACGACTTCCCGCGGCCCGGGCAGGTTGGCTTGTTATCGCCCGGCATGGCCGGGCAGGCCATCCCTTCACCTGTAGACGCCGCCTTCCGATGTCACAACCGCAGGATTCCTCCGCTTTCGCGCAATTCGTGACCGCGACCGCCGGCCGCAACATGACCAAGGCGGCCTATGTCGCCGTGGTGGCCGGCGTCGTCCTGATGATGCTGCTGTCCATCGACCCGGCCTATGACGCGCTGCATCGGCTGGATCGACGCGCTGCTGTTCGCCTGCCTGGCTTTACTTCATCTTCGAATGGGTGGTCCGGCTGCGCCAGGCCGTGCGGGCGCACGCGGGTCACGGCCTACATGCTCTCGATCCGCGGGCTTCGTCGATGGCGCCGGCGCGGTGGCGGTGCCGATGGCGCTGGCGCTCGGCGCCAATCCCAAGACCGCGTGGCTGCTCGGCGTGCTCTGGCTGCTGAAGGTGATTCCGGGCATTCCCGGGCTTGCGGCAATTGCGCCGGGTGCTGGTGCAGGAATCCGGGCCGCTGTTCAGCGTGCTGGTGATCTTCCTGATGGTGCTGTTTCTCGGCTCGGTGACGGTCTATTACCTCGAACGCGACGTCCAGCCCGGCACCTTCGGCAACATCCCGTCGGCGCTTGTGGTGGGCGGTCGCGACCCTGACCACGACCGGCTATGGCGACGTGGTGCCGATCACCCCGCTCGGCCGGATCGTCGCCGCCTTTGTCATGATCTGCGGCCTCGGCGTGTTCGGGCTGTGGACCGGTATTCTGGCGACCGGCTTCGCCGCCGAGACCCGCCGCGACAATTTCCTGAAAACCTGGGAGTCGGTCAGCAAGGTGCCGTTCTTCGCCGCGCTGGGCCCGGCCGCGATCGCCGACGTCACCGGCATGCTGCGCACCATGGACCTGCCGGCGCGCACCACGATCATCCGCAAGGGCCAGGCCGGCGACTGCATGTATTTCATCGCCGCCGGCGAGGTCGAGGTCGATTTGCCGGGCAAGAAGGTCACGCTCGGCGACGGCGCGTTCTTCGGCGAGATGGCGCTGCTCGGCAACAACCTGCGCTCCGCCAATATCACCACCACGCGGGTGTCGAAGCTATTGGTGCTCGACCTGGTCGATTTCCGCGTACTGATGGCGCGGCATCCCGACCTTGCCGAAACCATCGATGCCGAGGCCAAGCGGCGCGAACTGGAAAACAAATAACACAACAATGGAGACAACAATGTCCGATGCGGCCGAGACGGCGACCCCGCCGCTCCTCGAAATCGACGGCGCGCGCGCCACCATCCGCCTCAACCGGCCGCAGCCATCTGAACCGGCTGCAGCCCGACGACCTCGATGCCCTGATGAAGCTGTTCGACCGGATCGAGGCCGATCCCGCGATCCGGGTGCTGGTGCTGACCGGCACCGGCCGCGCCTTCAGCGCCGGTTACGATCTCAATTCGGTGGCCGAGCGCGCCACCAGCGCGGTCGAACAGAACAGCGCCGGCTCGGCGTTCGAGGTGGTCGTCAACCGGCTGGAAGATCTCGGCGTACCCACCATCTGCCGGCTCAATGGCGGCGTCTATGGCGGCTCGACCGATCTGGCGCTGGCCTGCGATTTCCGCATCGGCGTCGACAGCTGCGAGATGTTCATGCCGGCGGCGCGGCTCGGCCTGCATTATTACAAGAGCGGCATCATGCGCTACGTGACGCGGCTCGGCGTCGACAACGCCAAGAAGCTGTTCCTGACCGCGCAGAAGATCGACGCGCGCGGAAATGCTGCGGATCGGCTATCTCACCGGCGATGGTCATGCACGAGGAGGCGCTCGACGAGGAGGTCGACAAGCTCGCCGCCATCCTCGCCGGCAACGCGCCGCTCGCGATGCGCGGCATGAAGCGCACCATCAACGAATTCGCCCGCGGCAAGCTCGACGAAGAAGCCGCCGACCGCCGCGCCCGCGACAGCATGCGCGGCGACGAGATCAAGGAAGGCATCAAGGCCTTCGCGGAAAAACGGCCGCCGAAGTTTTGATCGCGCGCGACTCGTGCTGGCCGTCATGCTTCGAGACGGCGCTTCGCGCCTCCGTCACCGATGAGGGTGCATCGCACGGAGCAGAACCTCATCCTGCGGAGCATCGCGCAGCGATGCGTCTCGAAGGATGGCCGCACGCACCCACGGCGCCGCGTGCACGCCACTCCTCCACAAACGTCACGGTCTCCGCCAAGGCTCGGCGCGCGAGGTGCGGTAGCTGTTGACCTTGTGGGCGTGGTCGGCGAAGCCGAACGAAATGCCGCACACCACGCGGCGATCGTCGCCGAGCTTGAAATGCCGCCGGATCAGGCCGGACTGGCGCGCCAGCGCGGCCTGCGGAATGGTGCCGAGGCCGAGCGCCTGCGCGGCCAGCATGAAATTGCCGACATAGGCGCCGCAATCGACCGCGCCATAGATGCCGAGCGCCTCGTCGGTGTGGATGATCGCGACATGCGGCGCGCCGAAGAAATTGTAATTCTCCAGCGCCTGCCGGGCGTAGGCCGCCTTGTCGCCGCGCGCGATGCCGAGCGTGTTGTAAAGCTGAAAGCCGCTCTCGCGGCGGCGTTCGAGATAGACCCCGGTATATTCGCGCGGCGGCGTAAAATCGGAATCGTCCTTGGCGCCTGACGCCGCCTCGGCGTAGATCAGCTTGCGGAACTCTTCCTTGGCCTCGCCGCTGGCGATCAGCGACCTGCCAGGGCTGGCTGTTGCACCACGACGCGGTGCGCTGCGCCGTGGTCAGCACATGCTCGATGGTCTCGCGCGGCACCGGCTGCGGCAGGAACGCGCGAACCGAATAACGCTCGCCGAGCAATTCTTCGAGCACGCCGATGCGGTGTTGTTTTTGATTGGGTGGGTTCATGGTCTGTCTCTGCCTCGTGCCCCGGACGCGGCGCAGCACGAAGTGGTGCGCCGCAGAGCCGGGGCCCATTAAAGGGTGGATCCCGGATCTGCGGTGCAGCGTTACACGCTGCGCCGCGTCCGGGAACGAAATCTACGCACGGATTTTACCGCCCCTTGGTCGGGATCTTGTTGAACGGCACGTTCTTGTCGACCCGGATATCGCCGGGCAGGCCGAGCACGCGCTCGGCGATGATGTTGCGCAGGATCTCGTCGGTGCCGCCGGCGATCCGCATCGACGGCGAACTCAACAGCATCTGCTGGAACTGGCCGCGCGCCACCTCTTCGGCCTCGCCGGTGAAGACGCCCGCCGCGCCTTCCAGATCCATCGCATAGGTCGCGATGTCCTGCAGCATCGCGCCCGCCACCAGCTTGCCGATCGAGTTTTCCGGCCCCGGCCGCTCGCCCTTGGACAGCGCCGAGATCGCACGGTAGCTGGTGTATTTCAGCCCGCTCGCCTTCACCGCCCAGTTCGCCAGTTTCGAGCGGGTGGCGCGGTCGTCGATCGCAAGGCCATCTTCCAGCATCAGGTTGGAGCAGAACTCGAACATCTCGGGAAAGCCGGTCGCCAGCCGCGCGCCGATCGACATCCGCTCGTTCATCAGCGTGGTCAGCGACACGTTCCAGCCGTCGCCGACCGCGCCGAGCCGCTGGCGAATCGGGGATCACCACGTCGGTGAAGTAGACCTCGTTGAATTCCTGCATGCCGTTGGCCTGCTTGATCGGCCGCACCTCGACGCCCGGGCTCTTCATGTCGAGGAAGAACATGGTGAGGCCCTTGTGCTTGGGCACATTGGGATCGGTGCGGGTGATCAGCAGGCCGTAGTCGGAATAATGCGCGCCCGAGGTCCAGATCTTCTGGCCGTTGATGATCCAGTCGTCGCCCTTCTTCTCGGCGCGGGTGCGCAGGCCCGCGACGTCGGAGCCGCCGGCGGGTTCGGAGAACAACTGGCACCAGATCTGTTCGCCGGATGCGAGCTTCGGCAGATAGTGCCGCTTGTGCTCCTCGCTGCCGAACGCCATCACGGTCGGGCCGCACATGCCCTCGCCGATCTGGAACGGCTGGGTCAGTTTGCCGTAGACGCCCTCTTCCTGCTGCCAGATCACGCGCTCGATCGGGGTCGCGCCGCGGCCGCCATATTCCTTTGGCCAATGCAGACAGGCCCAGCCGCCATCGGCCTTCTTCTTCTGCCAGGCCTTGCCGACCTCGACCATGTCGTGATGCTGCAGCCGGATGCGGCCGAGCGAGGATTTGGAAAGCTCGGCCTCCAATTCCTTCGGCGCATTGGCGCCGACCCATTGGCGCGCGGTCGGCGCGGAATTCGGCTTCCTGCGGGGTATCGTCGAAATTCATGTAGTCGAGCCTCCTTAGTGCATGCCTCATGGTGAGGAGGCGCTCTGGCGCCGTCTCGAACCATGAGATTGTTTGCCATCCTTCGAGACGCCACGCTGCGCGTGGCTCCTCAGGATGAGGTTATCGTCAGGCTCTTCCCTTGGTCGGGATCTTGTTGAACGGCACGTCCTTGTCGACCCGGATATCGCCGGGCAGACCGAGCACGCGCTCGGCGATGATGTTGCGCATGATCTCGTCGGTGCCGCCTTCGACGCGGGTGCCGGGCGCGCGCAGCAGCATCGCCTGGAATTTGCCGGCGAGCTTCCGCGTCGTCGGGTCCGCTCAGCACGCCGGCAGCGCCCTGCAGATCCAGCGCGTAGGTCGCGACGTCCTGCACCATCGATCCCGCCACCAGTTTGCCGATCGAATTCTCCGGCCCCGGGCGTTCGCCTTTCGACAGCGCCGAGATCGCGCGCATGCTGGTGTATTTCAGGCCGCTGGCGCGCACCGCCCAATGCGCCAGCTTCGAGCGCACGGCGCGATCATCGATCGCGAGGCCATCCTCCAGCATCAGGTTGCTGCAGAACTCGAACAATTCCGGAAAGCCGGTGGCGACGCCGGCGCCGATCGACATCCGCTCGTTCATCAGGGTGGTCAGCGAGACGTTCCAGCCGTCATTGACTTCGCCGAGCCGCTGCGCATCCGGAATTTTCACATCGGTGAAATAGACCTCGTTGAAATCGGATTGCCCGCTGGCCTGCTTGATCGGCCGCACCTCGACGCCCGGCGCTCTTCATGTCGAGGAAGAACATGGTGAGGCCCTTGTGCTTGGGCACATTCGGGATCGGTGCGGGTGAGAAGAATGCCGTAGTCCGAATAATGCGCGCCTGAGGTCCAGATCTTCTGGCCGTTGATGATCCAGTCGTCGCCCTTCTTCTCGGCGCGGGTGCGCAGGCCCGCGACGTCGGAGCCGCCGGCGGGCTCGGAGAACAGCTGGCACCAGATCTTTTCGCCCGACGCCAGCGGCGGCAGATATTGGCGTTTCTGCTCCTCGCCGGCAAAGCCCATCATGGTCGGGCCGCACATGCCGTGGCCGATGATGAACATCGCGCTGAGCTTGCCGAAGGCGCCCTCTTCCTGCTGCCAGATCACGCGCTCGATCGGCGTCGCACCGCGGCCGCCATATTCCTTGGGCCAGTGCAGGCAGGCCCAGCCGGCATCGGCCTTTTTCTTCTGCCAGGCCTTTGCGACCTCGAGGATGTTGACGCCCTTGAGCGCGGTGCGGCCGAGCGAGGCCTTTCGCAGTTCGTCCTCATATTGCTTCGGCGCGTTGGCCGCGATCCAGGCCTTGGCCTCGGCGCGGAACGCGGCTTCCTGCGGGGTGTCGTCGAAGTTCATGGTCGCTTCCTTGCTTCAGGCCGTCATTCCGGACGGTGCGCGCTTCGCGGATCGATCCGGAATCCAGAGGTTGCTACATCTCGGATTCCGGGTTCGCGCCGCGCTGCGCCCCGGCATGACGATCGGTATTCACGCCGCGTTCTTCTTGCGCATGCGGTCGATCAGCGCGTCTTCCCAATAGGACAGGCTGCCGAGCCCCAGCGCGGTGGCGTTGGCGCGGCGGTAGTACATGTGGCAGTCGAACTCCCAGGTGAAACCCATGCCGCCATGGACCTGGATGTTGTTCTTGGCGCAATGCTGGAACGCCTGCGTCGCGCTGATGCGCGCGGCGGCGGCGGCTTCCGGCAATTCCGACGCATTGGTCGAGAGCGCCCAGGCGCCGTAATAGCAATTCGAGCGCGCCAGGGTCGCCGAGACATACATGTCGGCGAGCATGTGCTTGACCGCCTGGAACGAGCCGATCGGCCGGCCGAAGGCGATGCGATCGAGCGCGTAGTCGCGGCCCATTTCGAGCGCGCGGTCGGCGCCGCCGACCTGCTCGAACGCCATCAGCACCGCGGCGCGGTCGAGCACCTGCGAAAGAATGCTCCCAGCCTTCGTTGGCGGCGCCGAGCGGCTCGGCCTTGCAGTTCTTGAAGGTCAGTTCGGCCTGGCCGCGCGACGGATCGACATTGGTCAGCGCCTTGGCTTCGACGCCGCCGGCTTTCATGTCGACCAGAAACAGCGAGATATCGGTGTCGCGTCCGCTCGATCCGGTGCGCGCCGCGACGATGGCGAAATCGGCGATCGCGCCGTCCGGCACCGGCTTCTTGACGCCGTTGAGGGTGCCGCCGGACGCCGAGAGCTTGATCGCCTTGCGGCGACGGATTGCCCTTGCCTTCGAACAGCGCCAGCGTGCCGATCGCCTCGCCCGAGGCAATCGCGGGCAGCCATTTTTGCTTTTGCGCGTCGCTGCCGGCGAGCAGAATCGCTTCCGCCGCCAGATACACCGTCGAGGAAAACGGCACCGGCGCCAGCGCGCGGCCGATCTCCTCGGCGATCACGCAGAGTTCGAGATGGCCGGCGCCGGCGCCGCCGAATTCTTCGGGGATCGCGACGCCGAGAAAACCCATCTCGGCAAGGCCCTTCCACAGTGCGCGATCATAGGTCTCCTTGCCGTCGAGCACCGCGCGCACCGCCTTGGGCGGGCATTTTTCGGCGAGAAATTTGCGGGCCTGGTCGCGCAGTTGTTTCTGGTCGTCGGAGAAATCGAAATTCATGGCGGTACTCTGTTGCTGAGGATTGCAATGACAGCGTCATTCCGGGACGTGCGAAGCACGAACCCGGAATCTGATATTCCCCGATGCGCAATTGCGCATCTGAGGTCTGCGCCTTATGGCGCATCCCGGAATGACGCCGGAGTGTTTGCGGTCAAGCTGTCATTGCAGCACGATCACATCTTCACCGGGCCGCTCGGCATAGAGCCGCTCCACCAGCGCGGCGCGGCGCTCGAGGCCGGCGCGCTGGTTGATGTAGCCCTTGTCGGTGAGTTCATTGCCGTCGATCGAGGCCGGCTCGGTCATCAGCATCGCGCGCGCGATGCGCATGCTGCTGGCGCCTTCGGTCGATTGGTTGTGCGCCTGCAGGCCGCGCTTCAGGCAGGCCAGCACTTCGGGATGCCTGACGACATCCTCGTAGCTCGCCTCGGGATTGCCGACGATCTGCCGGCAGGCGTGAAGATTGGGCCACGCCAGCAGTCCGACAAACGGCCGGTCCTGGCCCGCGACCAGCGCGTCCTGCACCACCGGCGTCGCCGCGGCGATCGCGTCGGTGCGCAGCGAGCCGACATGGACGAAGGTGCCGGTGGTGAGCTTGAAATCCTCCACCACGCGGCCGGCGAAGATGATGCCCTGCACGGGATCGTCGGGATCGACGAACACGCCGGCATCGCCGATGCAATAAAAGCCTTCCTCGTCGAACATCGCCGCGGTGAGATCGGGCCGGCCGAAATAGCCCGGCGTGACGTTGACGCCGCGCAGGCGCAATTCATATTTCGATCCGACCGGCACCATCTTCAGTTCGACGCCGGGAAACGGCAGCCCGATCAGGCCGACGCGCTCGGTGTCCCAATAGGTGCCGGTCGAGGTCGGCGCGGTCTCGGTCGAACCCCAGCCGGTATAGAACACCAGCCGCTCGCCGGTGGCGCGCACCGCCAGCGCCTGCATCCGGTCATAGAGATCGTCGGGCAGCCGCGCGCCGCCATAGGCCATCACGCCGAGATTCTTGAAGAAGCTGCGGCACAGCGCGTCGTCCTTTTCCATCGCGGCGGCGAGCGCGGCGTAGCCGGCCGGCACGTTGGCGTAATAGGTCGGCGAGATCTCGCGCAGATTGCGCAGCGTCTCCTCGATCATGCCCGGCATCGGACGGCCGTCGTCGATATAGAGCGTGCCGCCTTCGATCAGCACCGGATTGAACAGCGCGTTGCCGCCCATGGTGTGATTCCACGGCATCCAGTCCAGATACGTCGCCTGCGGCGCGTCGGGATCGCGCGGCCGCACCTGCATCATCTGCGCGGCATTGGCGCACATCATGCGCTGCGTGTTGATGACAGCCTTGGGCATCCCGGTCGAGCCCGAGGTGAACAGCAGTTTGCCGACGGTGTCCGGCGTGATCGCCGCGATCGAGGCTTCGACGTCGCCGGTGACCGGCGTCGCCGCGAGATCGGCGAAGGCGATGCTCTTGATGCCGTCGCAGGGACGCGCGACATGCACGACGGTGACGCCGGTCGAGATCGAGCGCCTTCAACGCCTTCTCGAAGGTCGGGCCGTCCTGCACCATCACCAGCGCCGGCTTGATCAGGTCGAACAGATATTTCAGTTTGACGTGGTCGTGGCTCATCAGCGAATAGGCCGGCGACACCGGCGCCGCCGGAAACCGCGCCTGCATCGCGGCCTGCGTCATCAGCGCATGCTCGATCGAATTGCCGGACAGGATCGCGACCGGACGGCCGGGCTCGAGTTTCGAGATTGAGCAATCCCTGCGTCAGCGCATCGACGCTGCGCTTGGCCTCGCCATAGGACAATCTTGCGCCATTGCCGCTCGGCGCCGGCGCGCTGCGCCAGCCAGATCCGGTCCGGCGCTCTCGCGCGCCCATTTCGCCAGCGAGGCCGGGATATGCTTCTCGTAAGGCTTCAGCGGAATCCGCGATTGCAGCACGATCACGCCATCGGGCCGCCGCTCGACGGCGATGTCGCGCGGCAGCCAATCGATCTTGCGAAAGGCCGGCTTTGTCAGCACCGCGGCTGCATTGCCATCTCATATTGCGTCTCCCGGAATTCTGGTCCTTTGCGGATCGCTCTGGTGTGATCTTAGTCTTATCGCCGGATATAGACAGGCTTTCGTTTTTCGAGGAAGGCCCTGATGCCTTCGTTGAAATCTTCCGAGCGGCTGCACAAAACCTGATTGCGATCTTCCATCGCGATCACGGCCTCGATCGAGCCGGCGTCGACGCTCATGTTGAGGCATTCCTTCGACAGCCGCAGACCGACCGGCGATGCCGTCATCATCGCATCGACATAAGGCTCGGCGGCGGCGTCCAGCCCGCCTTCCTCGACCACTTCGGAGACCAGACCCACCGCGAGCGCGCGGTCGGCGTGGATGAAGCGCCCGGTCAGGATCAGTTCGGAGGCGACCGACACGCCGACCAGGCGCGGCAGGAAATAGCTGGTGCCGATGTCGCAGCCGCCAAGCCCGAGCTTGATGAACGCGCAATTCATCCGCGCTGATTTGGTGGCGATGCGGATATCGGCGGCGAGCGCCAGCGCAAAGCCGCCGCCCGCCGCCGCGCCCTGCACCAGCGCGATGATCGGCTGCGGGCAGCGCCGCATCAGCATCACGATGTCGGCGATCCGGCGCTGCGAATCCAGCGACTCGGTCACGCCGGGCGGCTCCTGTTGCCCGGCACGGCGCGCCATCGCGTGCTTGAGATCGAGGCCGGCGCAAAAATTCGCGCCGGCCCCCTTCAGCACCACCACGCGGGTCGAACGGTTGCGCTGCAGACTTTCGAAATAGGCGTTGAGCGCATCGATCATTGCCTGGATCGAGCGCGTTGAGGCTTTCCGGGCGATTGAGCGTCACCCGGTCGACCCCGTCATGGTGTTCGATCAATAGCGGTGTGGTCACATCAGGCTCCAACACGAGGCGGTCGTTGTTGCGCCCTCGCCCCTTGCGGGAGAGGGCATCACTGCGTTCGATCCAGGCTCTGCTGGGCGAGGGGTAGCCACACGACGAGAGTCAGAGACCCCTCACCCGTCGCCGAACTTCGTTCGGCGCCACCCTCTCCCACAAGGGGAGAGGGAGAAAAAGCGCTCGGCCTACCGCGGCGCCATGCGGATGGCGCCGTCGAGGCGGATGGTTTCGCCGTTGAGCATCGCATTCTCGACGATGTGCACCGCGAGATTGCCGTACTCCGAGGCATCGCCGAGCCGCGCCGGATGCGGCACCTGCGCGCCGAGGCTCTTGCGCGCTTCCTCGTTCAGGCCCATCAGCAGCGGCGTCAGGAACAGGCCCGGCGCGATGGTGTTGACGCGGATCTTGAGGCTGGCGAAATCGCGCGCCGCCGGCAGGGTCATGCCGACCACGCCGCCCTTCGAGGCCGAATAGGCGATCTGGCCGATCTGGCCTTCATAGGCCGCGACGCTGGCGGTGTTGATCACGACGCCGCGCTCTTCGCCGACCGGCGCTTCGGTCGCCAGCCGTTCGGCGAACAGCCGCATCACGTTGAAGGTGCCGATCAGATTGACGTTGATGACGCGCACGAATTTCGCCAGCGGATAGACGCCGTCCTTGCCGACGATGCGCTGCGAGCCGCCGATGCCGGCGCAGTTCATCAGCACGCGCGCGATGCCGTGCGCGCTTTCGGCCTTGGCGAGCGCGGCCTTGACCTGGTCTTCATCGGTGACGTCGGCGTGCAGCGCCACGCCCTTGACTTCGGCCGCGACCTTTTCGGCGTTCTCCTTGCTCTGATCGAGCACGCCGATCTTCGCGCCCTTGGCGGCCATGGCGCGCGCGGTGGCGGCGCCGAGGCCCGAGCCACCGCCGGTGATGACAACGGCAACGTCTTTCAATTCATCGTGAATTTCCTCCTTGAGCGTTTCGTCCCTAGACTTGGTTTTTTGATCGGCGAGCAGCGGACAGCTATTCGTCCTTTCCGTCGTCAGCATCCCGCCGCAAGATCAGCGCTTCCATGTGGCGGATATATTGGCGGCAGACTTCGTCGGTGACCGGCCCGACGCCGGTCGCGCGCGACATCGCGTGGCGTCCGAAGAACAGATGATCGCAGGCGCCGATCAGGCTGGTGTAGAACAGCACCGGATCGATCGCGCGGAATTCGCCGGCCTTGATGCCTTCGGCCAGCAGGCGGCGATGGAAATCCAGCAACGGCGCCACGAAGAATTTCGATACTTCGTCGGCGGCCTCGGTGCTGCTCTCGTGCAGCAGATAATGGATCAGCCGGTTCATGTAGGGAAACCGGTGATAGGCCCGGATGATGCCGGCGATGTGCAGCTTCAGCTTGGCGGTCGGCGTGATCGGCTGCGCCAGCAGATATTCGAGCTGCGCCATTTCGGTGGCGGCGTCGCGCGCCAACAGCGCCAGCAGCAGGCCATCCTTGTTGCCGAAATGATATTTCACCAGCGCGGCGTTGACGCCGGACTTCTGGGCGATGTCGCTTAGAGAGATCTCGATCGAGGAGCGCTCGATCATCAACTCGCTGGCGGCGACGATCAGCCGGTCGGCCGTGGCGTTTCGCGCCGCCGCTGTTCTGCCGCCGTCCAGCCGGACCGGTACATTGGTATTCAAGCGCGCCGTCCTCGAGCTTATCCGCTTCAGAATTTCATCGCAGATAAGCCGAAGCCGACGCCGCACTCAAGAGTTAATTGATCGATTGACTAAATCACCTGCAGCCACTTAAATCCGGCGCAATCAACCGACCTAATCCAAGAACAAGACAGGGGAGAGCAGAGATGGCCGAGGCATATATCGTCGCTGCCGCACGCACCGCGGGCGGACGCAAAGGAGGGCGCCTCGCCGGCTGGCATCCGGCCGATCTCGCGGCGTCAGTGCTGGATTCGCTGGTCGAGCGCACCGGCGCCGACCCGGCCCAGATCGAAGACGTCATCATGGGCTGCGTGATGCAGGCCGGCGAGCAATCGAACAACATCGCCCGCAACGCCATCATGGCGTCGAAGCTGCCGGAGAGCGTGCCGGGCACGTCGGTGGACCGGCAGTGCGGATCGTCGCAGCAGGCGCTGCATTTCGCTGCGCAGGCGGTGATGTCGGGCACGATGGACATCGTGATCGCGGCCGGCGTCGAAGCCATGACCCGGGTGCCGATGGGCCTCGCCTCCTCGCTGCCGGCCAAGAACGGCTTCGGTCATTACAAGAGCCCGAACATCGAGAAGCGCTATCCGCACATCCAGTTCAGCCAGTTCACCGGCGCGGAAATGATGGCGGAGAAATACGGCCTCTCCAAAGACGAACTCGACCAGTACGCCTATGACAGCCACCAGCGCGCGATTGCCGCCACGCAGGCCGGCAAGTTCAAGGACGAGATCATTCCGCTGCAGATCACCCGCGCCGATGGATCGACCGACACCCATTCGATCGACGAGGGCATCCGTTTCGACGCCAGCCTCGACGGCATCCGCAACGTCAAGCTGATCGCCGAGAACGGCAAGCTCACCGCCGCCAGCGCCAGCCAGATCTGCGACGGCGCCTCGGGCGTGATGGTCGTCAACGAAAAAGGCCTCAAGCAACTCGGCATCAAGCCGATGGCGCGGATCCATCACATGACCATGATCGGCGGCGATCCCGTGATCATGCTGGAAGCGCCGCTGCCGGCCACCGAGCGCGCGCTGAAGAAAGCCGGCATGTCGATCGACGACATCGACCTGTTCGAAGTCAACGAGGCCTTCGCCTCGGTGCCGACCGCGTGGCTGAAGACCACCGGCGCCGATCCCGCCAAGCTCAACGTCAATGGCGGCGCCATCGCGCTCGGCCATCCGCTCGGCGGCTCCGGCACCAAGCTGATGACGACGCTGGTCAACGCGCTCAAGCAGCGCAACAAGCGCTATGGCCTGCAGACCATGTGCGAAGGCGGCGGCATGGCGAATGTGACGATCGTCGAACGGCTGTAAGAAACTTTTCGAGAAAGCGTAGGGTAGGCAAAGGCCTTTTGGCCGTGCCCACCGATTCTCCTCAAGAAGAAAATGGTGGGCACGCTTCGCTTTGCCCACCCTACGATGATGCATCCACACTTCGTGATTTATCGAAGCATCGATGCAGAACCGTCTGCCATAACCCGCTCCGTCACCGGTCGTACCGACCGGCCACCACAGGAGCGAGCTCATGAACACCAACAGCGCGAACCAGCATCTCGTCGTCACGGCGTTTTGGCAGGTCAATCCCGGCGAGGAAGCCGCGGTTGCCGGCCTGCTGAAGCAATTCCTGCCGCAGGCGCAGCAGGAGCCCGGCGTGAAGGAATTCCAGATCCATCAGAACACCGCCAGGCCGAACGAATTCTTCTTCTACGAGGTGTTCGCCGGCGACGCCGCGTTCGCCGAGCACCAGCAGACCCGGCATTTCAAGGACATCATCGTCGGCCAAGCCGTTCCGAAACTCGCAAAGCGCGAGCGCGAGCAGTTCCGGTTTATCTGACCCGCCAACGAGGCTTTGATTTCGTCATGCCCGGCCTTGTGCCGGGCATCCACGTCTTTACAACTATCGGCATAAGAAGACGTGGATGGCCGGGACGAGCCCGGCCATGACGAGGAAATCCCCCATGGCCATCCCTGCCTCCTGATCCCCCTTCCCTCCGCCATCCGCTCGCGCTTCGTCGACGGCATCAACGGCCTGCGGATGCATGTGCTGGAAGCCGGTTTCGAGACCAAGGGCCGGCCTTGCGTGCTGCTGCTGCACGGCTTTCCCGAACTGGCTTTCAGCTGGCGCAAGGTGATGCCGGCGCTGGCGGCGGCCGGCTATCACGTGATCGCGCCGGACCAGCGCGGCTATGGCCGCACCACCGGCTGGGACGCCGAGCTACGATGGCGACCTGAATTCGTTCCGGCTGCTCAATCTGGTGCGCGACGCGCTCGGGCTGGTGTCGGCGTTCGGCTATCGGCATGTCGATGCCGTGGTCGGACATGATTTCGGCAGTTCGGTCGCGGCCTGGTGCGCGCTGGTGCGGCCCGATGTGTTTCGCTCGGTGGCGTTGATGAGCGCGCCGTTCGCCGGCGCCGCCGGCGCTGCCGTTCAACACCGTCGACAAGGCGCCGACACCCAGGCGCGACGATCCCGTGCACCGCGACCTCGCCGCGCTGCCGCGGCCACGCAAACATTATCAATGGTATTACTCGACGCGCGAGGCCAACGCCGACATGCAGCAAGCGCCGCAAGGCGTGCATGATTTCCTGCGCGGCTATTACCATCACAAGAGCGCGGACTGGAAGGACAACAAGCCCTATCCGCTGCGATCCTGGTCCGCGGGCGAACTGGCAAAACTGCCGACCTATTACGTGATGGACCTCGCGAACAACATGGCCGAGACCGTAGCCGTGGAAATGCCGGCAGCTGACACGATCGCCGATAACAAATGGCTGCCGGATGATGAGCTTGCCTTCTACGCCGGCGAATATGGCCGCATCGGCTTTCAGGGCGGGCTGCAATGGTATCGCTGCGGCACCTCGGGCGCATTCACTGGCGAGTTGCAGACCTGGTCGGGCCGCACCATCGACGTTCCCTCGTGTTTCATCTCGGGCAAGCAGGACTGGGGCACCTATCAGCGTCCCGGGGTGTTCGAGACCATGCAGACAAAAGCCTGCACCAACATGATCGGCTGCCATCTGGTGGATGGCGCCGGTCACTGGGTGCAGCAGGAACAGCCTGCCGAAGTCAGTCGATTGTTGCTGCAATTTCTCGAAATCGCGCGCCGTTGACCGGCGGCGCCAGCCACCACCAATTTGCCATTGGGCAAATGATTAGAACGTTTCTACCCTGAGAGCGGCCGCGCCCGGCTGAAACCGCAACATTTCTGGAATAAAAGCGACCTTGCTCCGGTCCTGATGCCGGGTTCCTGCCTTCAAGAGAAATCATGACTGATCGTTACGCAATACGGCACCACCGCGAAGGTGTTGCACTGGCTCGTCGTCGCGCTGCTGACAGCGCAATATCTGATCGGCTGGCTCATGCCGGATATCCATCGCGGCATGCAGCCCGGCGACGCCATGACCTGGCATATCTCCGTCGGCATCGTGATCCTTGCGCTGATCGTGTTGCGGCTGGTCTGGCGGCTGACGCACCGGGTCGCGCCGGACAGCTTCGCTGGCGCGATGGCAGCGGATCGCGTCCGAGACCCTGCATTGGCTGCTGTATGTGCTGGTGCTGGCTGACCACGATTTCCGGCTGGCTGTTCGCCTCGTTTCGGGGCTGGTCGATCTCGTTTTTCTTCATGATGCCGCTGCCGATGCTGTCTTCCGAAAACCTGCCCGCCTTGCGCGCGATCAATCACTGGCACCAGAAATTCGAATGGACGCTGCTGGTCCTGATCGGCCTGCATGTGGTGGCGGCACTGGCCCATCTGTTGGTCTATCGCGACCGCGTGATGCACCGGATGTTGCCGGGCGTTTCCGCGACACCCCAGCAATAGCTGTCAAGCCGCCAGAGAACAGGTCGCCAATGTGGTGCCATGATCGTGGTGCCACGCTTACGCGTGGCGCGACACCTTGCAGGCCCCGCCTAAACTGAGCATCATCCGCGCGGGGCGGAACAAGGCGGGAGTTGAGCGGTGACGAAATCGTCTTCTGGAGTTTTGCAAACGCGACCGATATCGCCGCGGCGCTCGCGGCGAAGAAAGTCTCCGCCGTCGAACTGGCGCAGGACGTGATCGGCCGCATCGAGCGGCACGACGGCAAGATCAATGCGGTCTGCGTGCGCGATTTCGACCGCGGCCTCGAAGCCGCCCGCGCCGCCGACGCCGCACTGGCGCGCGGCGAGAACAAGCCGCTGCTCGGCATCCCCCTGACGGTGAAGGAATCCTACAATGTCGCCGGCCTGCCCACGACCTGGGGCAATCCGGCGCAAAAGGATTTCGTTCCGCCCGAAGACGCGCTGTCGATCTCGCGCGTCAAGGACGCCGGCGGCGTGATCCTCGGCAAGACCAATGTGCCGCTCGGGCTCGGCGACTGGCAGAGCTATAACGACATCTACGGCACCACCAACAATCCGTACGATCTCGGCCGCACGCCGGGCGGCTCCTCCGGCGGCTCGTCGGCGGCGCTCGCGGCGGGCTACGGGCCGCTGTCGCTCGGTTCCGACATCGGCGGCTCGCTGCGGGTGCCGGCGTTTCATTGCGGCGTCTACGCACACAAGCCGACCTTCGCGCTGGTGCCGTCGCGCGGCCATACGCCGCCGCCGTTGCCGCCGCTGCCGTTCGACCGCGATCTCTCGCGTGATCGGGCCGATGGCGCGCTCGGCCGCCGATCTTTCGCTGCTGCTCGACGTGATCGCCGGCCCGGATCCGCTGGAAGCCGGCAAGGGCTACCGGCTGGCGCTGCCGCCGCCGCGCCACGACGCGACTGAAGGATTTTCGCGTGCTGCTGATCGACACCGATCCGGTGATGCCGACCGACAACAGCGGTGCGCGCGGCGATCGAGCAGCTCGCGGCCAATCTCGGCAAGGCCGGCGTCGACGGTCGACGCGGCAGAGCCCGCTATTGCCCGACTTCGCCGCCTCGACGCGGCTCTATATGCGGATGCTGATGTCGTTTCTCGCGGTCTCGTTCCAGCCGGAAGTCTATGCCGGCGCGGTGGCCGCGGCGGCAAAGCTTTCGCCCGACGATATGAGCCTCGGCGCCGAGCGCCTGCGCGGCATCGCGCTCAGCCATCGCGACTGGCTGATCGCCGACGGCGGGCGCACGCGGCTGCGGGCGCAATGGCGCGAACTGTTCAAGAGCTTCGACGCGGTGATCTGTCCCGTCATGCCGACGCCGGCCTATCCGCACGATCATTCGCCGGACCAGGAAAGCCGCCGCATCGAGATCGACGGCAAGCACTATGTCTATCCCGACCAGCTCGCCTGGCCCGGCATCGCCACCCTGCCCGGCCTGCCCGCGACCGCGATCCCGATCGGCCTTTCGCCGGAAGGCCTGCCGATCGGCGTGCAGATCGTCGGCCCCTGGCTGGAAGACCGCACGCCGCTGAAACTGGCCGAACTGATCGAGCGCGAGTTCGGCGGCTTCGTGCCGCCGCCGATGTTTGATGATTGATTTTCGGCCTCATCCTGAGGAGCGGCCTCTTGGCCGCGTCTCGAAGGATGCCACATAGCGCATGCCACACAATTGTTTCATGGTTCGAGACGGCGCTCTCGCGCCTCCTCGCCATGAGGCTGCAACAGGGAGCGAAACCCATGTCCAACGACATCGACGAACTCACCATCCTCAACCGCGACTATGTCGCCTCGGTGCAGAACTGCGACGTCAAGCGGTTCGACGAAATCCTGGCGCAGGATTTCTACTGCACCAATCCCGACAAATCGCTGGTCGACCGCGCCGGCTTTCTCAAGCAGACGGCGATGCCGGTGACGATCAGGAATCTGATCGCCGACGATGTGAAAATCCGCGTGCTCGGCGATTTCGCCATTATCCACGGCCGCACCAGCTACACCACCGCCGACGGCCAGCAGGCCTATGGCCGCTACACCGATTGCTGGGCGAAGCAGAACGGCAAATGGCTGGCGGTCGTCGGCGCACGTGGCGCGATAGCTCACGTCATTCCGGGGCGTCGCGCAGCGCGAACCCGGAATCTGGAGCTTATAACCTCTGGATTCCGGGTTTGCCGCTGCGCGGCGCCCCGGAATGACGGGCGCACGACAGGCCGCCCTCTCACGCATCGAACATGATCACGCTGCGCACGGTCTTGCCGGCCTTCATGTTGGCAAAACCCTCGTTGATCTCGGACAGCTTCAGCTTGGCCGAGATCCAGTCCTCCAGATGCAGCTTGCCGCGCATGTAGAATTCGATCAGACGCGGCATGTCGACGCGGAAATGGTTGGAGCCCATCGACGAGCCCTGGATCTTGCGTTCGCGCAGGAAGTCGAAGCCGTGCAGCTCGATCTTCTGGCCGAACGGGATCATGCCGACGATGGTCGCGGTGCCGCCGGGCGCCAGCATCGCAAAGGACTGCTCGGCGGTCTCCTTGCGGCCCAGCACTTCGAAAGAATGATGCACGCCGCCATTGGTGAGGTCGCGCACCTGCTTCACCACGTCGCCATTGGCGGGATCGACGATGTCGGTGGCGCCGAGTTTGGTCGCGAGCTGCAGCTTGGCCGGATTGGTGTCGATCGCGATGATGCGGCCGGCGCCGGCGATCTCGGCGCCGTTGATCGCGGCCATGCCGACGCCGCCGCAGCCGATCACGGCAACGGTCTCGCCGGCCTTGACGGCGGCGGTGTTCACCACCGCGCCGTAGCCGGTGATGACGCCGCAACCGATCAGCGCCGCCAGTTCCAGCGGCATGTCCTTGCGGATTTTGACGATGGCGTTTTCGTGCACCAGCATCTGCTCGGCGAACGACGACAGATTGAGAAACTGATTGAGCTTTTCCGACCGCGCCCAGCACAACCGGTTGGACTGGCCGGGCAGCATCTTCACGGTCGTATCGGTGCACAGCACGGTGCGGCCGGTGGTGCAATTGTCGCAGGTGCCGCAGAACACCGACAGGCACGTCACCACGTGATCGCCCGGCTTTACATAATGCACATCCGAGCCGACCTTCTCGACCACGCCGGCCGATTCATGGCCGAGCACCGCGGGCAGCGGATGCGGATAGAGCCCTTCCATGAAGTGCAGATCGGAATGGCAGAGCCCGGCAACGCGGGTGCGGATCAGAACCTCGCGCGGCCCGGGATTCGGCACGCTGACATCCTCGATCACCAGCGGCTTGTTGACTTCATGCAGAACGGCGGCCTTCATCGGCTTCTCCCATCATTTCTTTTTTTCTTGAACTAAGGTCGCCGAAGCCTACGCCGCCGAAAGCAATTCGCCAACCTCGGCCATGCCGACATCGCGCTCGCCGAGCAGATGGCTCGTGATCGCACGCTGACGCATCATTTTCCGTGAGCCGGAACGGATCGCCTGCCGCGATGCGGTGATCGACCACCATCCGCGACAGCAGCAACCGCTTGGCGTCGCCACGCATCGCGTGAATACGGCCGCCCTCCCACGCCAGCGCAACCGCGCTGGCAACATGATACAGCAGGCTGGTCGCGCGCCGCGCGTCGGCCTCGTTCTCGCTGCTCCTGGCCACCTCGCGGGCAAAGCCGATGGCGCGGTCGGACAGCCCGCGCAAGCGGTCGCGCCAGCCCTGCGGCACATTGGCGCTGTCGTCGAGCCGCGCGTGCAGATCGGCGGCCAACGCCGCATCGGCGCCGTGGCGGCCGACCGCGCGCTTGAGCGCATCGATCGCGACGATATTGCCGGTGCCTTCCCAGATCGAGCCGAGATGGGCGTCGCGCAGCAGCTTGGGCGTCGCGAATTCCTCGATGTAGCCGATGCCGCCGCGCATCTCCAACGCATCGCCGCACACTTTCCGCGCGTCGCGGGTAGCGCGGAATTTCAGGGTCGGCGTCAGGATGCGCAGCAGTGCCGCCGCGTCCTGGCTGCCGGCCTCGGCGCGGTCGAGCGCGTCGGCGGTGAGAAAACTCATCGACAACGCCTGCTCGGTCGCCAGCATGATCTTCATCAATTGCCGCCGCGCCAGCGGCAGATCGATGATGCGCTGGCCGAACACGATACGATTGCGTGCCACCGTCATCGCATCATGATGCGCGCGGCGCATCAACGCGGTGGACTTGACGCCGTTGGACAGCCGCGAGGAGTTGACCATCTCGGCCATCTGCACAAAGCCGCGGTCGAGCTTGCCGACGGCATACGCGATCGCGCCTTCCAGCTTGATCTCGCCGGAGGCCATTGAGCGGGTGCCGAGCTTGTCCTTCAGCCGCACGATCCGATAGTGGTTCTGCGAGCCGTCCTCGAGCCGCCGTGGCATCAGGAACAGCCCGACGCCGCGTGTGCCGGGGCCCGCGCCGTCCGGCCGCGCCAGCAACATCACCACCTCGGCGTCGGCGTTGGAGCAAAACCATTTCTCACCGCTGAGCCGCCAGTGATCGCCCTCCTGCACCGCGGTGGTGGTCAGCGTGCCGACATCGGAGCCGCCTTCCTTTTCGGTCATGAACTGGCCGCCCTGGGTCAGCTTGCTCATGTCGGTCTGGGTCAGGCCGTCGAGATAGCGGGCCTTCAGTTCATCACTGCCGAAATTGTTGAGCAGCTTGGCGCAGCCGTCGGTGACATTGATCGGGCAGCCCAGGCCGAATTCGGCCTGGTTGAACAAAAACGTAAAAGCGTGCTTGGCAACGACGGGATATTTGTCCGGCCAACCCAGGATGCCCTTGCGCACCGACATCGCGTGAATGCCGAACTCGCCGAACGCGGCCTTTTCCAGCTCGCGGTAGGCCGGGTGATACTCGATATATTGCGTGTCGCCGCCAAAGCGGTCGCGCTGGTGCAACACCGGGCCATGCTTGTCGGCGAGCCGCGCGCATTCGTCGAGATGGCCGCCCGCAAGCGCGCCCAGGCGATCCAGATGCGGCTCGATGTGGCGGAACAAGGGCTCCGGCAGATGCAGGCGCAACAGATCGGTCAGTGCCGGATCGGCGCGATAGAAATTCATCCCCGAGGTATCGGGGGCCAGCAGGCCGGGCTGGCTGGCAACATCGGCGCGGCGGTTGTGCTTGAGCGGCTGCATGACTAGCTCTTGGTTCGTTTCCTCGTGTTTTGAAGCTTATCGCATATCCGATGCCAGAATGTCGCCCCTATCCGATTAAGGCGCCGCCGCTATTTTCGTTACAAACCGCCGCCGCCTAGCTAACATCGAGCAACAGAGATCAAGGACAAACCGCCATGGAAACACCCAACTACAAAACCGCCTTGATCGTCGGCGCCGGCGAGGGCCTGAGCGCGTCATTGGCCCGGCTGTTCGCCCGCGAAAAGATCAAAGTGGCGCTGGCTGCGCGTCAGACCGGCAAGCTCGGCGCGCTCTGCACCGAGACCGGCGCCCGCGCCTTCCAGTGCAACGCCACCGACCCCGACGAAGTCGAGCGGCTGTTCGGCCTGGTCGATCGCGAAGTCGGACCGCCTGACATCGTCGTCTACAATGCCAGCGCGCGGGCACGCGGCCCGTTCGTCGAACTGGTGCCGGCGGAGGTCGCGCAGGCGATTTCGGTCTCGGCGTTCGGCGGCTTCCTGGTGGCGCAGCAGGCGGTGAAGCAGATGCTGCCGAACAAGCACGGCGCGATCCTGTTCACCGGCGCCTCGGCCAGCGTCAAGGGCTATCCGCAATCGGCGCCGTTCGCGATGGGCAAGTTCGCCCTGCGCGGCCTGGCGCAGAGCATGGCGCGCGAATTGTCGCCGCAAGGCATCCACGTCGCGCATTTCGTCATCGATGGCGGCATTCGCAGCGCGGTCCGAACCGAACCCACTGACAAACCGGATTCGATGCTGGATCCCGACGCCATCGCGCTGAGCTACTGGAACGTGTTGCAGCAGCCGCGCAGCGCCTGGAGCTGGGAACTCGAAGTGCGCCCGTGGGTGGAGAAGTTTTGAGAAGTAACTAACGCCGTCATTGCCGAGACGCATGCGAAGCATCGAACCCGGAATCTCGAGATTCCGGGTCTGGATCGCTTCGCGTCCATCCCGGAATGACCGGAAAAAAAGACAAAGGGGAGCAACCATGACCAGCGAAACCAAAATCGACACCGGCACCGACGAACTGCTTTGTGTCATCCGCGACCGCGTCGCCGTCATCACGCTGAACCGGCCAGAAGTCCGCAATGCGATGTCGGACAATCTCACGCCGGCGCTGCGCACCATGATCAAGACCTGCGGCGAGAACCCCGAAATCGGCGCGCTGCTGATCACCGGCGCCGGCACCGCGTTCTGCGCCGGCGGCAATGTCAAGGGCATGGGCGCGCACCGGGACAAGAAACGCCTGGAGATGTCGCATGAGGACAAGGTCGCCGATCTGCAGGAACGGCAGCGACTGCTGACCGGCGCGCTGGTATCGGTGCGCAAGCCGACCATCGCGGCATTGCCCGGCCCCGCAGTCGGCGCCGGCCTGGCGCTGGCGATGGCCTGCGACATCCGCATCGCCGCGCAATCGGCGTTCGTATCAACAGGCTATCTGCGTGTCGGCCTGAGCGGCGATTACGGCATCGCCTGGCTGCTGACGCGGCTGGTCGGCACCGCGCGGGCGCGGGAATTGATGTTCACGGCCGACAAGGTCGATGCGACCAGATGCGAAGCGATCGGCCTGGTCAACCGCGTGGTGCCGGACGACAAACTGCAAAGCGAAGCGTTCGCGATGGCCAGATCGATGGCCGAAGGCCCGACCCTGGCATTGCGCTACATGAAGGACAATCTCGACGAAGCGCTGTTCTTCGACTTTGCCTCGGCGCGCGACAGCGAGGCCGAACGCCTGACGCGCCTGACGACCACGGCGGATCATCGCGAGGCGGTGCAGGCCTTCATCGACAAGCGCAAGCCGGCGTTCACGGGGAAATAGATCACTTCGCGGCAGCCTTGGTGAAATCGACAAAAGCCCGCAGGGCCGCCGGAAGCTGACGCCGGCTCGGGTAGTACAGGAAGAAGCCGGGATAGGCGGGACACCAGTCCGCCAGCACCCGAACCAGCTTCTTCCTGGCGATCAATTCATCGACCTGCGCTTCGAACACGTAAGCGAGACCGGCACCGTCGAGCGCGGCATCGACCATCAAATCCTGATCGCTCAGGGTCAGCGATCCTTCGACGTCGATCGTGAGTTCGATGCCGCCGCGCTCGAACTCCCAGTGATACAGCGCGCCACTGACGAATCGATAGCGGATGCACGGCGTGCCCTTCAGTTCGTGCGGCGTGGCCGGCGGCTTGCGGTGCTTGAAGAAGCCCGGTGAGCCGACCACCGCAAACCGATGCCGCGGGCCGATCGGCACCGCGATCATGTCGGCGGCGATGGTCTCGCCGAACCGGACCCCGGCATCGAAGCCGGCCGATACCATGTCGATCAGCGCGTCATTGATGACGATCTCGACGTTGATATCGGGAAACGCCTTGAGGAAGCGCGTCACGATCGGCAGCAGCACCAGTTGCGCCGATTGCCGCGCGGCGTTGAACCGAAGTGTCCCGGCGGGCTTGCCACGAAAGTTGTTCAGATCCTCGAGCGCGTCGTCGAGATCGCGAAACGCGGGGCTGATCCGTTCGAACAGCCGCTGGCCGGCCTCGGTCAGTGCAACGCTACGGGTGGTGCGGTTGATCAGCCGCAGGTCGAGCCGGCTCTCGATGTTGCGGAGCGCATGGCTCAGCGCGGAAGCGGAAACCCCGAGTTCGGTCGCGGCGGCGCGAAAGCTGCGATGCCGGGCGATCGCAAGGAAGGTCGCGAGGTCGGAAGGGTCGATCCGCATTGCTGAAATTTTCTCATTAACTCTAAGAATATTTAGCGGATTATCTCATTTATAGCGAGGCGGTATTTCGTGTCCATCGACCTGGCGAGGCGCCGGTCACAGCAAAGAGGACAGGAACATGCGAGTCTGGTTCATCACAGGAGCTTCCCGCGGCTTTGGCGCGTTGATTGCCCAGGAAGCCCTGGCAGCGGGCGACGCGGTGGTTGCCACCGCCCGCGATCCCGCCACGGTCACCGCGCGGCTCGGTGCGCATGAGCGGCTGCTGGCGACACGGCTCGACGTCACCAGCGAGACCGAGGCGCACGCAGCGGTTGGCGCAGCAGTCAAGAAGTTCGGCCGCATCGATGTTCTGGTCAACAATGCCGGTTACGGTCTGCTCGGCGCGATCGAGGAAGCCAGCGCGGAGGAAACGCAGAAATTGTTCGGCACCAACGTGTTCGGCCTGCTCGGCGTGACCCGCGCGGTGCTGCCGCACATGCGCCGGCAACGTTCGGGCCGCATCATCAATCTCTCCTCGGTCGGCGGCTATACCGGTTACCCCGGCTGGGGCGTCTACGGAGCGACCAAATTCGCGGTCGAGGGCATCAGCGAAGCGCTGGCCGGCGAAGTGGCGCCGCTCGGTATTCACGTGACAGTGGTCGAGCCCGGCTTCTTCCGCACCGACTTCCTCGACGAGACCTCGCTGTCGCGAACGGCACAAGAGATCGAGGACTATCGCGACACGGTCGGCAAGACGCGCGCCCATGCCGCCGACGTCAACCGCGGCCAGCGCGGCGATCCGCGCAAGCTGGCCAAGGCTTTCATGAGGCTCGTGGATGACAGGAATCCCGCCGATCCGGTTGCCGCTCGGCAGCGATACGGTCGAGCGCATCGAAAACAAACACGCCCATGTCGAGCAAGAATTGGCCGCCTGGCGCGAGGTGGCGACGTCGACCGATTGGAGCGAATAGGCGGACAACCCGACCTGCGCCCTCTCCTTGTTGGAGAGGGTGACGCAGTCAGAGCGCGTGGGTCGCGTCCAGAACGCGGGAGGCCGCAGCGAGCCTCCAGCTGGCGCAGGGAATGTCTCGCGGGTCCGTCTCGATGCGCTTTTCGACCCGCACCAGTTTCCAGTCGTCCGGATTTTTAGCAAACGCAAAACCGGATGCGCGCGCGAGGCCGATCATGCTCTCGTTGGAGCGCAGGGTATCTCCGAACAGCCGTCCGGCGCCCAACGCAGCGGCGCGGCATTCCAGATTGCGCATGATCGCCTTGCCGATGCCCTGGCCTTGCCAGCGATCGTCGATCGACAAGCCGAATTCGAGGCTGTCGTCCTCGGCATGGAAGGCGTAGCGGGCCTCGCCGACCACGCTCTCGAAGCCATCAACCATCATGGTCGCGACCACGCTGAACTGGTCTTGCTCGCCGACGTGGATGAAATGGTCGAGCACGTTACGCGGCAATTCGCTGATTGCACCGAGGAAGCGGTTGTAGCGGGAGCGGGTCGACAGCGCGCGCACGTAGCTCTGCAATTCCTCGGCGTCGCGCGGCTCGACAAAACGCACCGTCACCGGGCGGCCGTCCCGCGTCCGCAACACATCCGAATACTGCCTGAGATCGTCGAACCGAAGGGTGGTCATCTCGTCCGCTCCAGGCTTCGCCAAAGGTCCTGACATGTCCCGAAAAGAAGATGGCCGGCGCCCCTCCTCAGAGGCGGCGCCGGCCAGGCTGCATTATGCCCGCCAAAACGGCTTTTCGGTCTCGTGCAGGATGTCGCTGCGTGAAACGCCGACATCGTGCAGGTCCCGGTCGGTCCACTGCGCCAACTCCTGGCGCTGACGCATCCGGTCGCGCCAGACGTGAATGGTTTCCTCGACTTGCGCCCAAAACCCGGAACCATGATTATTTATCATCGGTTGCTGTGAATAAATGGACATCTGGATCTCCTATAGCTACTTGTTAGACGCTATATGGGCCGTGTACGGGTCTTTCACAAACGACACTTTGTTCCGCTTCAGATGAGATAAATTCATGATATTAGCGCGACGCGCCGGGACAACCGGGGAATGAGCAGCAGGCTGCCCTCGCTCAATGGGCTGCGGGCATTCGAGGCCGCGGCCCGGCATTTGAGCTTCACCAATGCGGCGAGCGAGTTGAACGTCACCCAGACCGCGATCAGCCACCAGATCAGGCGGCTGGAGGAGGAGTTGGGGGTCCGGCTGTTCGTCCGGCAGAACCGGGCGCTGACCCTGACCCCGGAGGCCAAGGATTATCTGCCGGGCGTCCGCGCCGCGTTCAACGACCTGCGGCTCGCCACCGACCGGTTGCTGCGCAAGGACAACGACCACGTGCTGACGGTGTCGACCCTGGCGTCGCTGGCCGCCAAATGGCTGCTGCCGCGGTTGTCGTCGTTCCAGGAAGCGCATCCCGGCATCGACGTTCGCATCACCACCTCGACCGCATTGGTGGACTTCAAGAGCGGCGATGTCGACGCCGCGATCCGCTATGGCCGCGGCCACTGGCCCGGGGTGCGCGCCGACTGGCTGACCGCCGACGAGCTTTTTCCGGTGTGCAGCCCCACCCTGTTACAAGGCAGCAAGCCGCTGAAATGCCCTGAGGACCTCGCCCATCATACGCTGCTGCATTCCAGCGGCGGCTACGACGACGACTGGCGGTTGTGGCTGACCGCCGCAGGATTGCCGACCGACATCTCCAAACCGCCGGGGCTGACCTTCGACCTGATCCTGATGACGGTGCAGGCGGCCATCGATGGCTTCGGAGTGGCGATGGGTCGAACCTCCTATGTCGAGGCCGATATCGCCAAGGGTCGCCTGGTGGTGCCGTTCAAGATCGCGCTGCCGGCCGACGCCGGCTTCTATCTGGTTTCGCCGAGCGCGCGCGCCGATCCGCCCAAGCTCGCCGCGTTCCGGCAATGGCTCGGCGACTCCGTGCTGAACAAGCCTTTGGCAGAACAAACCCTGAAACGCCCGACCGCGGCGGATGTCCCCGGGCGATAGCTGATTTGTCGAGCGTTTTCCGTTTGGTGGCGCCGCGCCGGCGTGGCAGATTGGTCCGTCAAAAAGCAGATGCCGGTGGGCGAGACGCGTTTCCACACCGGTCGCTTCGTTCACGGGGGAGAAATCGCTATGTCGCAAACGTCCATGTCCCAACCGCCAGTGCTCAAGTCGCGGATCGGCGCGATCCTGCGCGCGACCAGCGGCAATTTTCTCGAGCAGTTCGATTTCTTCCTGTTCGGTTTCTATGCCCAGGACATCGCGAAGGCGTTCTTTCCGGCCCAAAACGACACCGCGGCACTGCTCAACGCGTATGGCGTATTCTGGCTCGGCGCCCTGATGCGCCCGGTCGGCGCCATCGTGCTCGGCTCCTACATTGACCGGATCGGCCGCCGCCAGGGCCTCATCGTCACGCTGGCGCTGATGGCGCTGGGCACCGTGGTGATCGCGTTCTGCCCGTCCTACGCCGCCATCGGCGTGGCTGCGCCGGTCATCGTGCTGCTCGGCCGGCTGATCCAGGGCTTCTCCGCCGGCGTCGAGCTCGGCGGCGTCTCGGTCTATCTTTCCGAGATCGCAACGCCAGGCAATCGCGGCTTCTACACCTCGTTCCAATCTTCCAGCCAGCAGGTTGCGATCTTTGTCGCGGCGATTATCGGCTTCATCCTGCGCGAGACCATTCCGGGCGACACCTTCTGGGCCGCCATCGGCGGCGTCGCCAAGTGGCGCATCCCGTTCTTCATCGGGTGCATCATCATCCCCGTCATTTTCGTGCTGCGGCGATCGCTGGAGGAAACGCCGGCCTTCCTCGCCATGAAGAAGCACCCGACCGCCAGCGAGGTATTTGCCTCGGCGATCGCAAACTGGCGGATCTGCGTGCTCGGCATGATGATCGCGGTTCTGACTACCACGACCTTCTACTTCATCACGGTGTATGCGCCCGGCTTCGGCAAGCAGCTCAACCTTTCGCCGACGGGGACCCTGCTGGTGACGCTGCTGGTCGCGGTAACGAACTTCATCTGGAATCCGGTCGGCGGCGCGGTCTCCGACCGGATCGGTCGCAAGCCGGTGCTGCTGACGATCGCCATTCTGGCGTTCGTAACCGCTTATCCCGCGCTTTCCTGGCTTTCGGCCGGGCCCACGTTCGGCAAACTTGTGATCGTCCAGATGATGTTCTCGTTCTATTTTGGCACCTATAGCGGCGCCATGCTGGGAAGCCTGGTCGAGATCGTGCCTTCCCATGTCCGCACCACCTGTTTCTCGATCGCTTTTGCGTTGGCGGCGGGCATCTTCGGAACCGCCACCCCGTTTGTCGCGACCAAGCTGATCGACATGACCGGTCAGGACAAAGCCTCCCCGGCCTACTGGCTGATGTTCGGTGCGGCGCTCGGCATCATCGCCGCGCTGACCGTGTATCGGGGTGGCCAGACCATCGAGACCCGCGAAGCCGTAACCGCATAGGCCTCTGTGCGTGACGCGTGGAGCAATCGGCTACGGCCGATTGCTTCTTCCATGCAAAAAAGACAAAAAGACGCATGGTTGACCTCTCCCAAAAATTCGACGTGCTGGTGATCGGCGGTGGTAACGCCGCGCTCTGCGCCGCCATCAGCGCCCGGCGTTCCGGCGCCACGGTGGCCGTGCTGGAAGGCGCGCCGAAATTCTACCGCGGCGGCAACACCCGCCATACCCGCAACATGCGCTGCGCCCACGACGCCGCCACCGAGATCCTGACCGGCCCCTATACCGAGCAGGAATTCTGGGAAGACCTGCTGCGCGTGACCGGCGGCCAGACCGACGAGGAACTGGCCCGGCACATGATCCGTGAGTCCAAGGACATCCTGGGCTGGGTGGTCGAACAGGGCGTGCGCTGGCAGCCTTCGCTGGGCGGCACGCTCAGCCTCGGCCGGACCAATTCGTTCTTCCTCGGCGGCGGCCGTGCGATGCTCAACGCGCTGTACCTGACCGCCGAACAACTCGGCATCGCCGTCGCTTACGACGCCGAGGTCACCGGCCTCAACATCGAAGACGGCATGTTCCTGTCGGCGACGCTTGAAGCAGCCGGTCAACGGGGTCGGCGAAATCCGCGCCTCGGCGCTGGTCGCCGCGGCCGGCGGCTTCGAGGCCAACATCGAATGGCTCAAGCAATATTGGGGCGAGCCCGCCAACAACTTCCTGATCCGCGGCACGCCCTATAATCGCGGCACCATCCTCAAATTGCTGCTCGACAACGGCGTGCAGGAAATCGGCGACCCCACCCAGTGCCACGCGGTCGCGATCGACGCCCGGGCACCGAAATTCGACGGCGGCATCATCACCCGGCATGACTCGGTGGTGTTCGGCATCGTCGTCAACAAGCACGCCCAGCGTTTCTACGACGAGGGCGAGGACATCTGGCCGAAGCGCTACGCGATCTGGGGCCGCCTGGTCGCCGCGCAGCCCGACCAGATCGCCTACATCATGTTCGATTCCAGCGTGCTGAACAGCTTCATGCCGACGCTGTTTCCGCCGATCAAGGCCGACTCGATCGCCGAACTCGCCGGCAAGTTCGAGCTCGATCCGGCGGTGCTGGAAAAGACCGTGGCCGATTTCAACGCCGCGGTGCGCCCCGGCACCTTCGACCACACCATTCTGGACGATTGCCGCACCGAAGGGTTGACGCCGCCGAAGACGCATTGGGCGCGCAAGATCGAGACGCCGCCCTATTATGCCTATCCGGTACGGCCCGGCATCACCTTTACCTATCTCGGCACCCGCGTGAACAAGCAGGCGCGGATGCTGATGAAAGACGGCAAGCCGTCGGCCAACATGTTCGCCGCCGGCGAGATCATGGCCGGCAATGTGCTCGGCAAGGGTTATGCCGCCGGCATGGGCATGACCATCGGCAGCGTGTTCGGACGGATCGCGGGACGGGAAGCAGCGCAAAATGCACGGAACTAGGATTCTCGAGGAAGCCGACCGGCTGATGACGGTCTGCAATTCGTGCCGCTATTGCGAAGGCCTGTGCGCGGTGTTTCCGGCGATGGAAATGCGCCGTTCGTTTTCCGACGGCGACCTGAACTATCTCGCCAACCTCTGCCATTCCTGCGGCGCCTGCTATACCGACTGCCAGTTCTCGCCGCCGCATGAATACAACGTCAACGTCCCGCAGAATCTGGCGATCGCGCGCGCCGAGTCCTACGCGGCCTATGCCTGGCCGCGCGCGTTCTCGGGGCTGTTCGCCCGCAACGGACTTGCGATCAGCATCATCGCGGCATTGAGCGTCGCGGCATTCATTTTCGGCTTTGCCGCGTTCAACGATCACCAGGTGCTCTACGGCATCCACACCGGGCCCGGCGCGTTTTATCAATTGATGCCGCATAACGCGATGGCGGCGCTGTTCGGCGCGGCCTTCCTGTACGCGATCGTCGCGCTCGTCATGGGTGTCGTCTCGTTCTGGCGCGACATCGGCGAACCGGTCGGCGGCAAGGTCGACGCCGGCTCGCTGTTCCAGGCGATGCGCGACGCCGGCGAACTGCGCTATCTCGACGGCGGCGGAGTCGGCTGTTTCAACGAAGACGACCATCCGACCGACCGCCGCAAGATCTTTCATCATCTGACCTTCTACGGCTTTGCGCTGTGCTTTGCCGCGACAGCCACCGGAACGCTGTATCATTACCTGCTGGCGCGCGAGGCGCCGTATCCGTGGTGGGATCTGCCAGTCGTGCTCGGCACGCTCGGCGGCATCGGCCTGCTGATCGGGCCGATCGGCCTGCTGACCGAGAAATTCAAGCGCGATCCTGCCCTGGTCGATCAGGCCCGGATGGGTATGGACGTCGCCTTCATCGCGATGCTGTTCCTGACCGCGCTGACCGGCATCGCGCTATTGCTGCTGCGCGAGACCGCTGCGATGGGGCCGCTGCTGGCGCTGCATCTCGGTGTGGTGTTCGCACTGTTCATCACCATGCCTTACGGCAAATTCGTCCATGGTATTTATCGGTATGTTGCCCTGGTTCGCTATGCCCGTGAGCGGCAGATGATGCTGCACGGCGCCGCGGAGTAATCCGTAGACCGTAGGGTCGGCAAAGCACCCCAGTCCGCCACGGTTCCACGAGAGAAGGTGGAAGCGTGCCCACTGTTTAAATCGCGGCAGTGAATGGTGGGCACGGCGCAAGTTCGCCTTTGCCCACCCTAAAAGCTGCGCTGATGAAATCACCCTTACCGCACGACGCCTTGATGTCGGCTCCGCTGGACGTCAATGAGCCGGGCTCGATCTATCGCGGCGGATCGGCCACGGCCAGTTCGGCCTGAAGCTTGCGCGCCTTTTTCAGGTCGGCCGTTTCGGCTGCTTCGCCGAACCAGTGGCAGACAGGCGTGAGCAGATCGAGCGCCTCGCGATTCCTTCGTTGCGTCCGCCACAATTCCGCAAGGCTGGTCGCCGCCCGCAATTCCAGCGACCGCGCGCCCTGGCCGCGCGCCACTTCGATCGATGCCTCGAGCAGCCTCTCGGCTTCCCCGATCCTCGATGAACCCACCGCCAGGAGAGCTCTTGCCCGCTGATGATGGAGCTCCGCTTCCCAGGCCCGGCCCGAAACATCACTGATGTCCGTCAAGGCGGCTTCGACGATCGAAAGCGCGGACTCGCTTTCGCCGGCCCTGGCATGCATTTCCGCCAGCCAGCTTGCCATCATCGGCCGCATGTAGCCGACACCGTTTTGCCTCGCCTCGGCGATGCCCAATGCGATTTCCGCCTGGGCTTCCTTGATGCCACCCATGTCGCCGATCGCGCGGCCGCGCGAAATCCTCGCCAGGATCGCGTACAGTGAAAATCGCTGCTCGTGCGATATCTGAAGGCTTTTCTCCGCGTTTTCGAGCGCGCGCGGTGCATCCCCCCGCAGCAGGTGCACGACGGAAGTCATGTAATGGGCAAAAGCCAGGGTGTATGGATGGCGAAAATCCTGGGCCAGTTCCAGGGCTTCCGAAACACTCAGCAGCGATTTATCGCAATGACCCAGAAACCACTGGTCCCACGACAACAGCAGCAATGACGCCGCATGCGGTTCCACCATGTAGAGCCCGGACAGCGGACGCTCCGGCTTGCCGGAGGAAAGCTTGATGGTCTCTTCGAAATGATCGGCCGATGACTGAAACCTTCCGAGCGTCAGGAGCGCACTACCCATCACGCGATGCGCCACCATCTGGAGAACCGGATCGGACAACGCGCGAGAGCGAGACAGAAACTCCTCGGCCATCGGAAGCGCTTCATCGTGCCTTGCGCACATCCATGCGTGCATGCACAACCCGAACAGGGATTGAAAATATTCGGGAATGTTGCCCAGCTGCAGACAAAGCACACGAGCCCTGGAAAATGCCGCTCGCGTTTCCAGCGAGGCATATCCCTGGACGGCGATCAGGGGTATTCCCAATGCCAATCGAATTTTGATTTCCTGTCTGGCCCGCTCCGGTGTCTCGGGCAGCCCGTCGAGAAGCTGAAGGGCTTTGCGGAAATTTTCGATCGCCTCGACGTTCGCGGAGTGCGCATGCGCGCGTTGCCCCGATTTGAACCAGCAATCGACCGCCGGTTCGTGGTTGCCCGCTTCCTGATGATGATGGGCCAATACTTCGGGCTGATTTTCGGCAAGCTCGGGAAACTTGTGTTCCAAGATCAGCGCGATGTCGGCATGAATCTGCTGCCGCTTGCCTTTCAGCAGCGAATCGCAGATCGCGTCGCGCAACAACACATGTTTGAAGGCGAAGCGGACGGATGGCGAGATGTCGACCCGATAGATGATGTCGGCCTCTTCGAGCCGCGCCAACGACGACTGTAGATCGTCTTCGTTGGCTTGCGAGACGGCCAGCAACAGATCGTACGAAAATTCACGGCCTATGACCGCCGCGATCAGCGCCAGTTTGCGACTGGGTGCGACCCGGTCAAGGCGCTCCATGAATGCATCGCTCAGCGTATCCGGAACCCGGAGCAACGCCGGTTGTCCCGCATGCTCGAACGCATTGCGAGACCGGAGAGGCGCGTTCAACATGCTGCTTGTCAATTCCTCGATGAACAGCGGCACGCCATCGGCCTTGTCGATAATCTGGTCCATCAGGGGCTTGGGCATGCTGGCACCCCGCATGAGGCCCGCGATCATCGCCTTGACTTCGGTGTGCGATAGCCTTGTGAGCGAGTGCAGCGTGACGTTCGGATGATTGATCCAAGCGGGACGGAACTCTGGCCGGGAGGACACCACCAGCAACACACGGGCGTGGTCGATCCGGCTCATGATCATCCGGACGTAATCGAGGGTCGTAGGATCTGCCCAATGCGCATCCTCGATAATGCAAAGCGTCGGCTGCCTGAGGGAAAAGGCGAGCACCATGTCGACAAGCGCCGCCATCGTCCTGTTTTTGATCTGCTGCGGCGTCAACCCTTCCAATCGATCGCGATCACCGGAGGATATCGACAGCAGGTTGGCAATCAAAAGTGCCGATTCAGCGGAATCATCGACTGTCTGCGAAAGATAAGCCTTCAGCTTTGCGAATTTTTCGGCGTCGGTCTCCCGCGCCGTCAGTTGGGCCGCCTTTTCGATTCGATCTTTCACTGCGAACAGAGCGCTCTGGCTGTGATAGGGCGAGCACTGATGGTGCAAAAGGATGTGTTGCTCGGACCTGATATGCGACTTCAATTCGTGCAGCAGGCGCGATTTTCCGACTCCGGGAATGCCCGAAAGAGATATGACCTGGCCGTCGCCCTCCTTTACCTTCTGCCACCTGTCGAGCATCAGGCTGCGCTCACTCGATCGTCCGATCAGCGGGGTAAGCGAGCCGGCATGCGCGGCCTCGAATCGGCTCGCTGCGTTCTTGGCCGAGAGCACCCGATAGACATGGAGAGGGTCCGTTATGCCTTTGAGTTCACGAAAGCCCCCATCCTCGAAATCGAAGGCAGAGGACACGAGGCGCCTCGTCGATCCGGAGATGACCACGGTGTCGGCGGCGGCGATACTTTGCAGGCGCGCGGCGACATTAGGCGTCTCTCCCACCGCGTCTATCGCCCATTTGCCGCTATCCTCGATGTCGCCGACGATCACCGGGCCGGACGAAATTCCGACCCTGCAGCTCAGCACAACGGGTCCGGAAATTTTCGGTACCCTGGAAACGATATCGAGGGCCGCATGAACGGCGCGCGCGGAATCATCCTCGTGAGACTTGAAAATCGCCATCGTGCCGTCGCCGGAATGGTGGACCACCTCGCCGCCGTAACGTCTGACGGCCGCGCTGCACTCCGCCCGATAGGCGACAATGATCTTGCTGTATTCCTCCGGGTCCAGATCGGCCGACAGCTCCGTGGAGCCGACCAGATCGCTGAACATCACCGTGATCTGGCGAAACTCGGCCTCGCGATGGGGTAGAGACGAGGGCGAACTCGATGACACATCCGCCTCGCCACCGGCCTGCTCGGCCGATCTGATTGTCTTGATGAGCTTGAGCAGCCTTTTTCGGTGGCCGAGCGATACGACCCCGATCTTGATGAGGTCATCTTCCGTCAACTCGGGAAGCAGAGAATAATCGATGGCATTTTCCGCAAAATTACCGACATAGAGACCAAGACCGTGTCCAACCAGCCAGTCGGCCAAGTCGGCGGTGGCCTCCGTCATGCAAAATATCCTTCCCTGCTCTACAACTCCGCCGGCAAGCCCGAGGCTTACAAGACCAGCGTTGCGTGAAACGCCAATGCGATCTCGCGCCGCGAAGCCGAGAACAATTCGGCAGCGTCGCCAGCTTCCCGGATCAGTCAGCTCGCGCCGAAGCCGGCGCTAAATCGCCTTGGCCATCGCTCGAGCGGGCCCTTCATCAAAACGATACGAACCGGGAGAAAGCGAGAAGGCTTCTCCGGCCGCTTGGCGAAGCTCGTTCAGGATCGTCGCTTCGGACTTGAGGAGCTCATGATTATATCCCTCGGCCATGATCAGGGCGGACTCGTAGGTTTCCCGAACGACCCTGATCCGGTCGTCCGCCGGCAATGACGCGACAAAATCGATCGTCTCCTTAACGTGGGATGCCTCGCTTCCCAGCGCGCTGTGACTGCGCAGAAAGCGTGTCGCGTCGACACCGTCAGGGCATAGCGCCTGCACTGTTTCAACGTCGTCCTTCTGCTTGAGCGCCGCGATCCGTTCCAGACAGTAGGAATAGCCGATGCTCCCCATCGGGTATCCGTCGCTGCACAGGCCATCGAAGCGCGCGCAAAGCGGCTTGACGCCCTCCGGAATGAAGTTTGCGACCAGCTTTTCGGCCGGCAATCCAAGAGCGTGCAGATCCTTTAGCGCAAGCCGGTCATGGCCGGTTTCTTCTCGCGCACGTTCTTCCAGATAGGCCGCGACTTCCGATCTTCCAAGTTCCTCGAAGCGCTTTGCCGCGCGCCGAAGATTTCGGGGGGTATCGACCGATGTATGGTAGGCGCCGATCAGAGCGCTCGCATAGCCGGCGATGGTCAGCTCCGGTCGCGCGAGCCGACTTTCGATTCTGGAAAACCCCAGATGCAGCGCGCCGTCCAATAACCCTGTCGTGCTGCCTGCCGTACCCGAATTTGTCATCTGCGTTGCAAATGGATCGAAGTCGTCCTTCGACTGGCGCGGCTTGTAGAACCAGACCTCGCCTGTTTCGCGCGCAATGATGGAAATATCGTCCGTGATCGCGACCCATTCCGTGACGAAAGGTGTCATTCGAAACCTCCCACTCCGACAAATATTCCGGGACTGCTTTTTGCACGGTAGCGCATCGCGGCGCCCGCTCCGACGTGAAGCAAGGCGCTGCAGGAAAGCCGATCGGGGCTAAATTCCGTTCGGCGTAGCCGCCATCAACAATTTTGCCGTATCCAACAAATTTTGGCCTGGCGGGCAGACGCCATTGTGTTGCGGCAAAACAAATACGATCGAGTGATCGGGGTCGTTAGCAACGAATCCCTGCTCGTATTGCTGTTCAGTGATGACGATGGGAGTTTTCATCGTCCCGTTCCAATAAAAACCCCTCGCTGCAAACAGGGCTTTGGCATTGTCGGGATTCGTTAGCATTTGCGCGAAATGAGGATCGGTCCACGCGTCGACGACCAGTTGGGCGAGGGAGTCGTTAGGGGTGTAGCAAAAGTCGGCCACCTGCTCCGTCAGCTGCGCGTCTCTAAAAATGCCGGCCATTGTAGCCTCCTGATTAAGTAGGCGCGATGTCGTACATTTAATTCTCTCACTGTAGTTGTAGAGTTTTATGATGGCAAGCTTGGCCAAGGCGGAGCGCCCCAGCGCCGACTTGGACGCAAATGGAATTTTAGATAGCTGCAAGCATAAGTTGCTGGCGCAATTCAGCACTTTTCTTACGGCTTGTACGGCCAAGTTTTTTCGGAACAAGCGGAACACGCCGGCCGCGACGTGGAAGGCGGCTCAGGGGTCATGAAAGGCCGACAGCGTCCAGTCGCACCGACTGTCCGGGCTGCTACCGATTGCCGCAGCGCATCGCCGTCAGGCGACAGCGTGCGAAACACTTCAGGCAGTGCGGCACGCTGAGTCCGCAGCGGCAACCGGTTGGCCGCTGGCTATCGCTTTGCGATTCGTTCTAATTAGTTCAATATCTCGGTGTCCCGCGCGCGCCCAAGCGAAGCGCAACGCGCGGACCGCTGCCCGGCCCCGTCAGGTCGTTTAGTTGGATGCCGTCTTGGCAACCATGTTGACGACCTGGACCCGGCGATTGACCGGGTCCATCGGCGCATCGGGATCTTTCGGCTTGGTCTTTCCATAGCCGACGGTCACCAGGTTGCTCGCTGCGATCGAATATTTGTCGACCAAATAGCGCTTGATCGCATCGGCGCGCCGTTCCGACAGGTCCTGATTGTAGCCGTCCGTTCCAGCGGCATCGGTGTGGCCCGCCACGACGAAGGTGGACCCCTTCAGACCGGGATTGGACAGGGCCCGTCCGAGCGCCTGAACGTTCGGCATCGATGCGGCGCTGATGGTGGCCGAGTTGTAGTCGAAATTGATTTCGAGATCGATCTGCGGCTTCTCGGTGGCGATTTCGGAAATCTGCTCGCGTTCGCCCGATGAAAGCGACCGGGTGCGGCGGTTGCGAACCTGGTCGATGAATTTCACCTGGTCAGCTGTAACCGCCGGATCGACCCGTGGTGCGGACAGGCTTCGCGTCAGCGGCTTGGGCTGCAGCGCGTTCACAATCTGGTCCGAGCTGACCGCATCTCCAGCATAAGCACCACCGATCGTGGCCAGGCATAGCAACGCGGCGATCGCGATTGCACGTCCGGCCTTGGGATGAGCGTTGTGAGCGGCTTTCGGCATGGATCACCTCGTTGAATGTCTCAGGTCGACGCCTGATTGTGGGGACGCAGCCGCCGTTCTGGCATTCGCCGCGATTTACGTTGACCTTGCCCAGAACGTATAGTTGGCGGGCATTTTCGTACATCGGATTGAGGTCCTAGGACCATTGGCCCGGTTGCGCGTAAGGGTCACCCGATGAAATCTGCGGCCATGAAGCTCCTGATCATCGACGATCATCCTGTGCTCCGGGACGGCCTTGCATCGCTGCTGCGGCAGGCGGGGCCGGATACCGTCGTGATGGAAGCGCGCGACGCGCGCGAAGGGGTGGGCATGGCCGAACAACAGGCCGACCTCGACCTCGTCATCCTCGACCTTTCGATGCCGGGCATGCCCGGTCTCGAAGCACTGGCCGAACTGGGCCGCAAGCGACCCGATCTGCCCGTGATCGTGTTATCTTCATCGGAAGACCCCAAGGACGTTCGCAAGGCGATGGCTTCGGGAGCGCTGGGTTATGTTCCGAAATCGGCCAGCCAGCACGTGCTGCTCTCGGCGATCCGGCTGGTGCTGAATGGCGACCTTTATGTACCGCCGCTGGTGCTCAGTCAGGCCGCCGACCTGCCGCACCATGCCAGCGAGGGCGGCAACCCGGGGGCGCTCACCGCGCGGCAGATCGAAGTGCTGGCGTTGATCAGCGAGGGCAAGCCCAACAAGACCATCGCGACGCAATTGGCGCTGTCGGAGAAGACCGTAAAGGCGCACATCACCGCGATCTTCAAGGCGCTCAACGTGGTCAACCGCACCCAGGCGGCCGCCGCCGCCCGCGCGGCTGGGATCATCTGAGCCAACATCAAGGCTCTGATTATTCAGGCCTGACTCATCCCGGCTCTGCTGGCTCGGCCGACGCGATCAGGTTGACGATCGCGGCGCGCAGCTTTCCGTTCGGCACCGGCTTGTGCAATAGCAGCAGACCGCTGGCCTGGGCCTCGACAAGGCGGTCCGCGGCGGTGTCGCCGGTGATCAGCATCGCCGGTATCGCCTCGTTGCACTCGGCCTGGAGCTCCTTGATGACGGCGATGCCGTTCTCTCCATTGCGAAGCCGGTAGTCGCAAATGATGACCTTCGGCGTCTCGCGACAATTCGCCAGTTTGGCCAGCATCTCGGGGCCCGATCCGGCGGCGAGGATCGAATAGCCCCAGCTCACCAGCAGGCTCTGCATCGCATCCCTGATCGCCGCTTCGTCATCGATCACCAGAATCAACCCGCGCGTGGTGTCGGGCGCGTCGTCGCTGCTGTCGGCTTCGCCCGATGCAAGCCCGCTTGCCCTCGGCACCGTGATCGAAAAGCAGGAGCCTTTGCCGAGTTCGGAACGCAACGTCACCTGCGAGCCGAGCAGGCTGGTCAACCGGCGAACGATCGCGAGCCCCAGGCCGAGACCCATCGATCGATCCCGTTCGGGATTCTGCAATTGATAGTATTCCTGAAAAATCCGCTCCCGCTGGGAAACCGGAATGCCCGGGCCGGTGTCCCACACCTCGACGCGGACCTGATCGCCCCGGCGACGGCAGCCGACGACGACCTTTCCGCTCGGCGTGTGCCGGATCGCGTTGGACACCAGGTTGCGCAGGATGCGCTCCAGCAGCAATTGATCGGTATGGACGATCAGGCTGCTGTGGCATTGAACGAACGCGATCGACTTTGCCCGCGCCTCGGAGGCGAGATCGTTGCACGTCCGATCGAGCGCCGACTGGATCGGAAAGGTCCGGTTCTCGACGCGAACGACCCCGGCGTCGAGCTTGGAAATATCGAGAATGGCACTGAACAGCCCATCCATCGCATTGGTGGATTCCTCGATCCGCTGCACCAGCCGGGCACCCTCCGCCGGCAGCGGCAGCGCGCGCAACGCGCCTACGAACAGTCCAAGGGCGTGCACGGGTTGACGAAGATCGTGGCTCGCGGCTGCCAGGAAGCTCGACTTGGCAAGACTGGCCTGTTCGGCCACTTCCTTCTGCCGAAACAGGTCCTCCGCCAATTCGTCGGTGCGGATGCGGAGACTGACGAGTTCCTTGAAAGCCTTGTTGGCGCGAACGCCGAGGCTGCCCATGGCGACGATGAAAATCAGCATCAGGAACAGCATCGCATCGGCCTCGGGAAACACGTCCCGATAGCGAATGCCCCAGAAGATGCTGGGGATCGTGGTCGGAAAAAACAGGCAGAAGAACGTGGGCAGATAAGAACTGAACGCGGGAATGGCGCCGCCGGCGATGTTGAGCGCGACGACCATGACCAGCATCTGGGTCGAGAAGCGGTCGCTGTTTCCGATCAAGGACACGGAACCCCAGCCCCAGCCGATGCCTTCGGCGAGACTGATCAACGTGAACCAGGTGGCCCAGAACTTCCAGTCGACGTCGCGCCGCTCGGAGCGGGTGTAGGCGATCTTCAAGCCGATATGCAGCGCAGCGCAGGCCGCGATGAATGACGTCCAGCCGACGGCGATATCGAGGCCGACGGTGCCGAGCCGGACCACCGCGACAGCCAGCACCATCGCGCCCGCGGTGGCGCCCAGCACGCCTAGCGTCACATTCTGAAAGAGGGCCGATATTTGTTCGGCGCGGATCCGATCCGCCAGGGCAATCGATGGGGGCACAGGCGACCTGAACGACGTAGTAAAAATAAACGATGAGGCGACGAGCCGAAACCAAATCGAGCGGTTCCGGAAAACTTCGGAGCGGGCACTGTGTCTGAAAGCCCGGCTTTTACAACATGTTCGGCGTCGGGGGTGGTCTTAAGACCTGTGCGGGAAAAACGGTCCGCGCTTGCCAATTCAAATATTTCCAGCGTAAACATCAGCGATGACCAAACGTCCTTTGCGCGCCGAGGCGCGTTATCACCATGGCGATCTCAAATCGGCTGTCCTGCTGGCTGCGGAAAAACTTCTGGAGCGCGACGGGCTGCAGCAGTTGACGTTGCGCGCGGTGGCTCGCGCTGTCGGTGTTTCGCACACCGCCCCCAAGAATCATTTTGGTGACCTGATGGGGCTGCTCAGCGAGCTCGCGGCGGTTGGGCATGCCAGGTTTGGCGCGGCGCTGGCCGAAGCGGTCAATGCGGCCTCCGGCGATGCGCGCGACCGGATGCGAGCGATGGGACGGGCCTACGTTGCGTTTGCGCGGGCGCACCCCAAACTGTTCTTCCTGATGTTTCATGCCGAACGCCTGGATATCAAGCGGCCGTCACTGGCGGCGGCGATCGAGGAGTCGCGTCAGGCGCTGCGCGTCGCCGTCATATCCACGGCGCCGGCCAAACCGCTGCAACCGATCGAACTGGCCGCGCGGGCGACGGCGTCCTGGGCGCTGGTGCACGGTTTTGCCATGCTGCTGTTGGACGGGCGGTTGAAGAACACGATGGCGTCGTTGCCGGGGGTGGATGTCGACACCTTCCTCGAAGCCGTGCTCGACGTCACGCGCGTCGGAGGCTGAGGGCCTTACGGTTCTTGGGAAGCGACCCTACAAATCCACCACGACGTAATCGCTTTCGACCGACACCGCCAGGGTTTCGGCGACATACGGCCCCTTCACCACGCTGGCGCCGGACTCGACATGCGCCGGATAGGCCTTGACGCGAAAACGCTTCGGATCGCAGTAGGATTGTCCGGTGCGGATGTCGAACTCCCAGCCGTGCCAGGGGCAGCGCAGAATTTCGCCGTGCTCGTGTGTATTCGATCGCGCCGGGATCGGAGGATTGCGCCAGCCCGATCAGCGGGCCTTCGCACAACGCCGCGCCCTGGTGCGGGCAGCGGTTCATCAGGCCGAAGAACTCGCCCTTGATGTTGAACACCGCGATCGGGCGTTCGTCGATGGTGAGGAATTTTCGCGAGCCCGGCGGCAATTCGGCCACCGGCGCGATGACGTGACGCGTCATGTGTTCAACTTTTTTCGCATGATCCGGAAAACCCGTCTCCGCTGTTCCGGATCATGCGAGCCCGTATAATTTCAGGGCATTGTTGAGATAAAATGCCTCGCGGTTGGTGTCGCTGACACCCGGCGGCAGCACCCGCGACGGCTCGTCGAAATCCCAATGCGGATAGTCGGTCGCGAACAGCAGCTTGTCCCAGCCGACCCAATCGATGACGTCGAACAGATGATCGCGCCGCTCCGGATCTTCCATCGGCTGCGTGGTCCAGAAGATGTGGTCGCGGATATATTCCGACGGCGGCCGCTTGACGTGCGGCACCTCGCTGCGCAGCCGCTGCCAGATCTTGTCGAGCCGCCACGACAGCGACGGCGCCCAGCCGAAGCCGGCTTCGATCATGATCATCTTCAGGGTCGGGTGGCGCTCGAACACGCCCTCCAGCACCAGACTGGCCAGCGCGGTCTGCTGGCACTGCGAATGGCCGACCATCTCCTCGATGTAATAGCTCGGCCAACCCGATGCGGTGATCGGATTGCCGCCGAAGCCGAAGGCATGGATGCCGATCGGCAATCCCGCCTCGGCGGCGGCTTCATAGATCGGCCAGTAGCGCCGCTGACCCAGCGGCTCGACATTGCGGCTCAGCAGCAGCACCTGGACAAAGTTCTTGTCGCCGGCGCGCTTGCGGATCTCGGCGGCGGCGGCCGGACCGTCTTCATTGGCAACCACCACCGAACCCTTGAGGCGGCTATCCTTGCCGGTCCATTCCGCGATCTGCCAGTCGTTGACCGCGGTCGCCAGCGCCGCGCTGAGATCCTGGTTGCGAATGCCCTGCCCGGTTTGCAGCGGGCACAGCACGCCGAGCGCGACGTTGTTGGGATCGAGATGCTGCTGCTGCATGAACGACAGCGATGAGCCCTGCTGGCCTCCTTCCGGCGGATAGGCATCGCGGCGCGAGGCGTTGGGCTGCGCCTTCGGATAGGGCGGGCCCTCCATCATGCCCTGGTACGGATGCTTGCCGTAGACTTCCAGATGCTCGTGCCAGCGCTTGGCCAGATAGGGATAGAGATCGTTCAAGCTCTTGCGCGCCGGATGAATGTCGCAATCGGCGATCGCGGTCTTGATGGTGGCGGAAGCGCTCGGTTCGGCGCCGGGACGGAACTGCATGTTCATCGCGTGGTCTCCTCTCCTAGAGGCATGATCTTGTCAGAAAACCGGTTCACACTTTTCGGAATCATGCCAAGGCAGACTGCTTCAGGCGCGGATAGGTCGCATGCGGATTGTCGATCATGATCTTCTGCACCAGTTCGGCCGAGATTCCCTCGGGCAACGCAGAATCGCCGTCGAATTGCCAATGCGGATAGTCGGTGGAGAATAGAAGCAATTCGTCCGACTGCATATGGTCAAACAGCCGATTTAAGGTCGCCGGTTCCGGCGGCGCATCGATCGGCTGCAGCGAGAAGCGGATGTTGCTGCGCACAATTTCCAACGGCGCACGGTCGACCCACGGCGTTTCCATCCGGATGCCGCGCCAGAACTTGTGCAGCCGCCACAGATAGGACGGCAGCCAGGTGAAGCCGGATTCCAGCATCACCATTTTCAGGTTCGGATGCCGCGCGAACACGCCCTCGACGATCAGGCTGGTCAGCTGGGTCTGGAACGCCTGCGCCTGGGCGACATAATCCTCGATGTGATAGGAGCCCCAGCCGACCGAGGTCGGCGGATTGTGATAATTGCTGCCGGCATGAATTCCGATCGGCAGGCCAAGCCGTTCGGCCGCGGCATAGATCGGCCAGTAGGCGCGCTTGCCAAGCGGCATGTCGCCCATCACAAGCATCAGCACCTGGACGAAACGCTTGTCGGCGGCGCAGCGTTCGATCTCCGCGACCGACTTCTCGACGCTCTGCACCGGAATCACGATCGAGCCGCGCAGCCGCGTATCCTTGTCGAGCCATTCCTTGACCAGCCAGTCGTTCAGTGCGCGGCAGAACGCGTCCGCCATGTCCTCGCTGAACACCATCTGCACGCCGTACAGCGGATTGCAGATGCCATAGCCGACCCCGATACGCATCCAGCGCCTGCGCCTGCATGTCGGCAAGGCTGGAACCGGGCTTGCCTTTCGAAGGCCGCCAGTCCGGCCGCGCCGTGATCGGCGAATTCGATGGATAGGATTGCGACACCAGATCGACCATGCCGCGGGTCGTGACCTGGTCGCGCCAGTAATCGTTGAGATAGGGCAACAGGCTGGTCAGATGAGGCACGGCCGGATGCAGGTCGCAATCCACGCCTCCCGCGATCGGTGAGGTCATGACGGGTTTCCTCGCTCGGTCAGCGGCTTGTTTGATGGCAAGCTCGTTGCCGCACCGCCTGGTTCTTGATCCCCATTGAAGCAGGATGGCGCGGCTCCCGCAGCAACTCGGCAAGCGCTCCGGCGCATGCTAGGAATTCGGAAACGGGCCTTTGACGGGAGATTGGAATGAAAGAACTGGTGGCGATCGCGGAGCAGATTGCGTCAAAACTGATCGAGCGGCGCCAGACCGTCGCGGTCGCGGAATCCTCCACCGGCGGGCTGATATCGGCGGCGTTGCTCGCGGTGCCTGGCGCGTCGGCCTATTTCCTCGGCGGCGCGGTGGTCTATACGCGCGACGCGCGGCGCATCCTGATGGAGATCCCCGACGATTCGATGCGGGGATGCGCTCGGCGTCGGAGCCGTATGCCAAACTGCTGGCGGGCCAGATGCGGCAGCGCTTTGCGAGCGATTGGGGCCTGTCCGAAACCGGCGCCACCGGTCCTGCCGGCAACCGCTATGGCGACGCCGCCGGCCATAGCTGCATCGGCATCGCCGGCGCCGAGGCCGTGGCCATGACGCTGGAAACCGGCAAGAACGACCGTTTCGAGAACATGCATGTGTTCGCGGGTGCGGCGCTGAATTTTTTCCTGCAGAATTTGTCGCGGTAGCTGTAGCCGTAACCTGCAATTGCGCAGGTAGGGTTGTCAAAGCGAAGCGTGCCCACTGTTGCCATCGAGAAGGTGGGCACGGCGCTGACACGCCTTTGCCCACCCTAGGCGTCTATGCTCGCACCTCAGGATGACGTTGGGTGTGTGGCGAGGTTTTGGCTCACTTCTCCCTGAACGCGCGCATCAGTTGGTCGCTCAGCGGCTTGACCAGATAGGCCAGCATGGTGCGGTCGCCGGTCTGCACGAAGGCTTCGACCGGCATGCCGGGGATCAGCTTGACCTCGCCGAGGCGCGCGACCTCTTGCGGCGGCATCGAGACGCGGATGGTGTAATAGGATTGCCCGGTGCGCTGGTCGGTGGTGACGTCGGGTGAAACCCGGATCACTTCGCCGTTCAGTTCGGGGGTGGTGCGCGAGTTCAGCGCCGACAACCGCAGCAGCGTCTTTTCGCCGATCTGCAGCTTGTCGATGTCCTGCGGGTTGACCTTGGCCTCGACCTGGAGGTCATCGGCCTGCGGCACGATCATCATGATGGCATCGCCGGCGGTGATCACGCCGCCGACGGTGTGAACCGTCGACTGCTCGACCATGCCGTCCTGCGGCGCGCGGATATCGACCCGGCGCAACTGGTCCTCGGCGGTGACCTTGCGCTCGACAAATTCGCCGATCTTGTCGTTGGTCTCGCGCAGATCCTTGGAGACGTCGCTGACCATGTCCCTGTCGACCTGGTTGATCTGCAACTCGGTCTCGGTGATCTTGCCCTTGGCCTGGGCAATCGAGGCCTGATATTGCCCGCGTTCGCCGGTGAGCCGCGCCGAATCGCGCTCCAACGTCGACAGCCGGCTGAGCTGCACCAGATGCTGGTCATAGAGCCCGCGCACGCCGACCAGTTCCTTGGCGACCAGCGCGATTTCCTGATCCTTGGCCTGCTGCTGCGCGGTGAGGCCGGAGATCTCCTCGTTCAACTGCGAAATCCGCTCGCGGAGCTGCGCTTTCTGCCCGGTCCGCCCCGTGGTGCGGACCTCGAACAATTTGGCCTCGCTGGCCATCACGTTCTTGACGTCGGGATCGTCGGCACGGTCGCGCAAGGAGGCGGGAAACACGATCTTGTCGAGGCCCTGCTGCTCGGCCTGCAGCCGCGCGCCACGGGCGAGCAGGCCGTCGAGATTCTTGGTGACGATGGCGAGGTTGGCCTTGGTGACGGTGTCGTCGAGCCGCACCACGATGTCACCTGTTTTGACCAGATCGCCGTCATGGGCGCGCACCTCGCCAACCACGCCACCGGTCGGATGCTGGACCTTCTTGACGCTGGATTCGACCACGATCGATCCCGGCGCGATCAACGCGCCCGAGATTTCCGCGGTCGAGGCCCAGCCGCCGAGGCCGCCGGCGAGCAGAACCACTACGCTCAGCCCCACGATCAGGTGCACCCGGATCGAGGCTTGTGCGCCTTCCCGCTTGCCTCCCAAGTGGCGGATGATGTCGTGGAAGGTGTCGCGAATGCTGTCGGGATTCATGATTTGGTCACCCCGCCCTCGGAGACGATCTTGATCGGGGTCGGCGGCGTCACCCGCTGCAGCACCTGACCGAGCACGGTTTCCTTCGGCCCGAACGCCTGCATGCGGCCATCCTTGAGCACCAGCAACTGATCGACCGCCTCGATCCCGATCGGCCGATGCGCCACCACCACCACCACGGCGCCACGCTCGCGAGCGCCGCGAATCGCGCGGGTCAGCGCCTCGTCGCCTTCGGTGTCCAGGTTGGAATTCGGCTCATCGAGCACGAGCAGAAACGGATTGCCGTAGAGCGCCCGCGCCAGTGCGACGCGCTGCGCCTGCCCGGCCGACAACGAGGTGCCCTGCTCGCCGACCTGGGTATCGTAGCCGTCGCGCATCTTGATGATCATCTGATGCACACCGGCTTCCTTCGCAGCCGAGATGATGGCGTCGGAGCTGGCGTCCGGATCGAAGCGGCTGATGTTCTGCGCCACCGTGCCGGCGAACAATTCGACGTCCTGCGGCAAATAGCCGATGTGACGGCCCAGCACGTCCGGCGACCATTGATCGAGCGCCGCGCCGTCAAGCCGGACCTTGCCGCGGAACGGCAGCCAGACCCCGACCAGCGCGCGCACCAGCGACGATTTGCCGGAGCCGCTTGGCCCGATCACGCCGAGGCCCTGCCCGGCTTCCAAAGCGAAGCTGACGTCCTGGACGATCACCTTCTGCTCGCCCGGCGGCACGATGCTGACAGCCTCGATATCGAGCCGGCTCGACGGATCCTGCAATTGCATCTGCTGGGCACGCGCCGGCATCTGTTCCAGCATCCGGTTGAGGCGGTGCCAGCTCTGCCGCGCGGCGACAAAGCTCTTCCAGTGCGCGATCGCCAGATCGACCGGCGCCAGTGCCCGCGCGCTCAGGATCGAGCCCGCGATGATGATACCCGCGGTGGCCTGCTGGTTGATCACGAGATAGGCGCCGACCGCGAGGACCGCCGATTGCAGCATCATGCGCAGCACCTTGGCGATTGCGCCGAGACCGCCCGAGACGTCGCTGGCGCGCTGATTGCCCGCCAGATAGTTCTGGTTGGCGCCGCTCCAGCGGTTGGTCATGCGGCCGGACATTCCCATTGCCACCAGCACTTCGGCATTGCGCCGGCTGGTGGCGGCCAGATCATTGCGCCGTGCCGCAAGCCCGGTCGCCTCGCGCGCCGGCGTCGCGCGACATGATATTCGGTGACCAGTGTAAGGCCGACCAGGATGATGGCGCCGACCAGGGCGGTCAGGCCGATCATGACGTGGAAGGCAAAGCAGATCGCCAGATAGAACGGCAGCCAGGGCAGGTCGAAGAAGGCGCCCGGTCCGAGGCCCGACAGGAACGAGCGAACATTGTCGAGATCGCGCAGCGGCTGTAAGCCGTCGTTGCGGCTGCCTGCGACCAGCGGCAACCGCACCATGGTCTCGAACACCCGTCGGTTCAGCGATTCGTCCAGCGCGGTACCGATTCGGCCCAGAATTCGCCCGCGGATCAGGTCGAGCACGCCTTGCGCCAGATAGAGGCCCGCGGCCAGGATCGCCAATCCGATCAGGGTCGGCACGCTCCGGCTCGGCAATACCCGGTCATAGACCTCGAGCATGAACAGCGAGCCGGTCAGATACAGCAGGTTGATCATGAAGCTGATGACGCCGACGCCAATGAACGCGTCGCGGCACGTGCGCAACGCATCGCCGAGTTCGGTACGCCGGACACCAGGAGCGCCTGCCATCAAACCTGATCTCATCGATTAACGCGGGAACCCGGTTTTATCGGGCTTTCAGCCGAGCGTCTATTTTACTCAAATTAACATTAACCAATATGCCACACCGGCAAATCCTGTGCGTCCGCACCCGTTTCGGCGGGAACCAATGTGCCGTGGATCACTTATAGGGCTACCTTTAACAGACCTGTAGGGAGTTAACATGATCCGTCGTTTGATCGGTATTGCCGCTGTCGCCGCCGTTGTGGCGCTTCCCGCGGTTGCACAGGCCCAGGGCGTCCCGGGTGGGATCGAGCACGGCTCGAGGGAAGGTGAACGCGCCGCCGGTCCGGTTGGCGCGGTGGTCGGGGGTGTCGTCGGCGGGGTGGTCGGTGGCGTCACCGGTGTACTCGGCATCGACCAGCGCCCCCGCTTCCACAGCTATGTGGTCGAGCAGCACCGGCCGTCCTACCAGTATCGCGAGGACCTACGGGTCGGCGCCGTCCTTCCGGAGGATGGCGTGACCTATTATGACGTGCCGCCGGAATATGGCGTCCGTGACTATCGCTACACCGTGGTCAATGGCCGCACGGTGCTGGTCGATCCGCGGACACGCCGGGTGGTTGAGGTCGTCGAATAACGCACTGCGTCAAAATCAGTCGTTGTAAAAAAGGGCCATCCGCGAGGATGGCCCTTTCTCATGATGGCAATCCGGTCGCTTAGAAACGGCCGCCGCCGCGGATCAGCCGGACGATCAGCAGCAGGATGATCGCGCCGATCGCGGCATCGATGATCTCGCGCACCAGGCCGGTGCCCAAGTGAAGGCCAAGCTTTGGAAACAGCCAGCTCGCGACAAAGGCGCCGGCGATGCCGATGATGATGTCGCCGACGATCCCGAAACCGGCGCCCCGCACCAGCTGGCCTGCCAGCCAGCCGGCGACCAGTCCGACGAACAGGATAACGAGAAGGCTCTCACTCGATAGATACATGAAATTTTCCCCTGATGATTGGCGCCGTCGCGCGCGCGGCAACCTATCGGTAAATATCCGATGTGACGACCCCATTACCCGGAATTGGATTTGATCTTGCGCCGGCCATCGTATCGTTCCGGGCGATCGCGAAACTTTTGCTCGCGGTTGACGTTATCCCGACATGACTCAACCGGACATCTGGTACGTGGCTTTCGGGCCGGACAAAGCATTGAAGACGGATAGCAACGTGTCCGGCGCGGTCCGCTCGACCCGGACCTTCAAGACCGAAGTCGACGCCAAGCTGTTCGCACTTCAGATCCTGGCCAAAGGCTGGTCCGCCAGTGCCGGCACGCTCAACCCGCACCAGCCCAGACAGACCGTCGCGCCTTCCGATATCGCGCGCTGGGCGCAACCGTGAGCCGTAGGACGGATTAGCCGAAGGCGTAATCCGCCGTTTGTCGTCCAAGAAAACGCGGCGGATGACGCTTCTCTAATCCGCCCTACGTTGCCGCGACTGTTTCCGCCAGCACACATCTAACATTGTGATTCGGTCCGACCTGCAGTTCGGGCGGCAATCGTTCGGCACAGCGCGGCTGGACGAAGCCGCAGCGCGGCGCGAAGGCGCAGGCGGTAGGCGCCTGATCCAGTGACGGCGGCGTCCCCGGAATGGTTTCGAGCCGCTGGCCGCGCTTGGCGCCATGGACGGTAGAGGCCAGGAGGCCGCGCGGATAGGGATGGACCGGCGCGCGCACGATTTGGCTCAGGCTGCCCTGCTCGACGATCTGGCCGGCATACATCACCGCGACGCGGTCGCAGATTTCGATCGCGACCCCGATATCGTGGGTGACGAAAATAACCGACATGCCGAATTCGCGCTGCAATTCCCGGAGCAACAGCAAAATCTGGATCTGCACCGTGGCATCGAGCGCGGTGGTCGGCTCGTCCGCCAGCAGGATCTTCGGCTTGCAGGCCAGCGCCAGCGCGATCATTGCGCGCTGGCGCATGCCGCCGGACATCTCGTGCGGATAAGCATCGAGCCGGCGTTTGGCCGACGGGATCCGCACCACTTCCAGCATCTCCAAAGCCCGCGCGGTGGCCTCGCGCTGGCTCTTGCCTTCGTGACGCATCACGCTTTCGGCGATCTGCTGGCCGATGGTGTAGACCGGATCGAGCGCCAGCGCCGGCTCCTGGAAGATCATCGAGACCGTCTGGCCGCGAAACGCCGACAACTCCTCGTCGTTCAGCGCCAGCACGTCGCGGCCCATGACCTGGACCGTGCCCGAGATCTGCGTGCGCTTCTTCGGCAACAGCCGCATCAGCGCCCGCAAGGTCACGCTCTTGCCCGACCCGGATTCACCGAGCAGGCCGAGCACCTCGCCTTCGCCCAGGGTCAAGCTCAGATCGTTGACGGCATGAACCGTGCGATCGCCGCCGAAGCGAATGTTGAGGTTTTTGACGTCGACGAGCGGGGTCATGCGAGCCTGGGTACCCGGTCATGAAAATCGGTGGCGCGCTGAAACGCCGCACCGATCCGCAACAACGTCGCCTCGTCGAACGAACGCCCGATCAGTTGCATGCCGACCGGCAGGCCGCTCTTGGTAAAACCCGAAGGAAGCGCGAGCGACGGCACGCCGAGATAATTCACCGGGCGGGTGAAGCGGGTCACCCGTTGAATCACCGCTTCGGAGCCTGGACCGCCGCCGACATCGCTCTCGGCGATGGTCGGCGCCGGGATCGGCGACACCGGAGCGATCACGGCGTCGACGCCGGCCACCGCCGCGCTGTGCGCCGACAAGGCCGGCCCGCGCCAGCGCATCGCTTCGAGATAGGTGATCGCCGGGATCGCGAGGCCGTTTTCGAGCCGCATCCGAACCTGATCGCTGTAATCCTCCAGCCGTTCGATCATCCACCGTTTGTGAAACGCCGCGGCCTCGACCGCGAGCACGATCTGGCTCGCCGATGAGAGCTGACGCTGGTCGGGCAACTCGACCTTGACGATTTCGGCGCCCTCGCGCTGGAAGGTGGCGACGGTTTCGTCCAGTACCCGCGCCACTTCAGGATCGAGGTCGTCGACATAGAACGCGGTGGGCACGCCGATCCGCATGCCTTTCAAAGAGCCCTGGGTGGCGGCCATATAGTCCGGCACCGGCAGGTTCGAAGCCGTCGGATCCTCGGGATCGGCGCCCGCCATCAGCCCCATCAGCAGTGCGCAATCCTCCGCCGAGCGCGCCAGCGGGCCGACCGTGTCGAGCGACTGCGACAACGGCATCGCGCCGGCGCGGCTGACCCGGCCGACCGTGGTCTTCAACCCGGTGACGCCGCAGAAATGCGAGGGCATCCGCACCGAGCCGCCGGTGTCCGAACCCAGCGCCGCGAACGTCAGACGCGCCGCGACCGCCGAACCGGAACCGGACGACGAGCCGCCCGTGATGTGATCGACATGCCAGGGATTACGCACCGCACCGTAATGCGCGTTGTGGCCGGTCGGGCCATAGGCGAACTCCGCCATCTGCAGCGTACCAAGCCGGATCGTGCCGGCATCCTTGATGCGTTGCAGCGCGGTCGAGGTCGTGGTGGCGACGAAATCGCGGCGGATCTTGGAGCCGCAGGTCGAGATCTTGCCAGCCTCGTAGTACATATCCTTGTGCGCCAGCGGCACCCCGTGGAGCACGCCGCTCGATTTGCCTTTTGCCAGCGCGGCGTCGGCGGCATCGGCGGCTTTGAGCGCTTCATCGGCTTCGATCGCCATGAAAGCGTTCAGCTTCGGATTCCATTGCGCGGTTCGATCCAGGCAGGATTGCGTCGCCTCGCGCGCGGACACGCGCTTCTCGGCGATCGCTTTTGCAATCGCGGTCAGCGACAGCAGGGCCGGTTCGGCGCTCATTTCGACACCTTTAGGGTTTGCGCCAGCACAAAGCTCGCGGGCTCCAGGTCGAACGGCAGGGTGCCGGCAATCGGCTCAAATCCTTCCATCGCCGGGCCGATCGAATTGCCGATTCGCTCGGCGGTCTCGGCGCTGATGGGGATGCCGGCGACGTCGGCCATCACCTTGATCACTTTTGGGCTGGGTCTTGTCATGCTGCATTGGCTCCTGGTGACGGGGCGCGGCTATGTCCTGAACCCGGAATGGCCATGTAGCACGCCGCCTGATGTCCCATTGTATCGAGTGCGGTGAGTTTTGGTGTGTCGTTTGCGCAGAGCGGCTCCGCGAACGGACAACGGGTATGAAACCGGCATCCCGACGGCGGGTCGATCGGATTGGGCGGATCGCCCGAGATCGGCGGTGTTTCGGTGCGGCGATCCGGATCGGATGACGGCATCGCGGCCAGCAAGGCCCGCGTGTACGGATGCGCCGGCGCGTCCCAGACCCGGTCTACCGGGCCGAGTTCGACCACCTCGCCGAGATACATCACCAGCACGCGGTCGGAGATGTAGCGCACCACGTTCAGATCGTGGCTGATGAACAGATAGGTCAAGCCGAACTCGCGCTTGAGGTCCTCGAGCAGATTGAGCACCTGCGCCTCGACCGATTTGTCCAGCGCCGAGACCGCTTCGTCGAGGATCACCAGCCGCGGCGACAGCGCCAGCGCGCGGGCGATGTTGACCCGCTGGCGCTGCCCGCCCGAGACCTCATGCGGATAGCGGTTGGCGAACACTTCCGGCCGCAACCCGACCTTGCCCAGCAGTTCCCGCGCCAGCGCGCGCGCCGCCGCGTCGGCCATGCCGTGGACCTTGGGGCCGAACGCGATCGATTGTTCGATGGTCAGCCGCGGATTGAGCGAGGCGTAGCTGTCCTGAAACACCATCTGCATGCCGCGTCGCAGCTCGCGCAGCGACAGCGCACGGCCGACCGTCATGCCGTCATAGATGATCTCGCCGGAATCGCGCTTCATCAGATGCATCAGCAGCCGCGCGGTGGTCGACTTGCCGCAGCCGGATTCGCCGACGATGCCGACGGTCTCGCCCTTGGCGATCGAGAACGACACGTCATCGACCGCGCGCACGGTCTTGCGCGCGCTGAACAGCTCGCCGCGCACCGGAAAATGTTTTGTGAGGCCGACGACCTGCAGCAGCGGCTGCGCGATGCCGCCGCGATCCTCGATCGGCTCCAGCATGTCGGTCGGAGGGCTGAGTTCGTTCATCGCATCAGTTCCGGATATCCATCGCGCTGCGCATGCCGTCGCTGAGCAGATTGAAGCAGATCGACACCGCGAAGATCATGGCGCCGGGCAGCGCCGCGACGCCCGGATTGACATAGATCGCGGTGCGCAGCGTGTTGAGCATCAGGCCCCATTCCGGCTCCGGCGGCTTGGTGCCGAGCCCGAGGAACGACAGGCCGGCGGCCAGGATCATCGACACCGAGATCAGGCCGGTGGCGTAGACGAAAATCGAGCCCAGCACATTGCCGAGCATATGCACACGCATGATGGTAAACGGTCCGGCGCCGGAGGCACGCGCCGCCTCGACGAAATCCATGTTGCGCACACCCGTCGTGACGCTCTCGGCGACGCGGGTAATCTGCGGCACGAACACGATGGTCAGCGAGACGATCGAGTTGACGATGCCGGCCCCGAGCGCGCCGGAAATCGCGATCGCCAGCAGCACCGACGGAAACGCGTAGAACACGTCGACCGTGCGCATGATCGCGGTGTTGAGTTTGCCACCGACATATCCGGCGACGAGGCCGAGCGAAGTCCCGATCACGAACGCCAGGATCACCGGCAGAATGCCGACGATCAGCGACAGCCGCCCGCCATAGATCAGGCGCGAGAGCATATCGCGGCCGAGCTCGTCGGTGCCGAGCGGATAACCCGGGGTCGCGATGTGGCGCAGCCGCCGGATCATCGATCCCTGATAGGGATCGGCGAGGTGAAGATAGGGCGCCAGCAATGCGGCGATGAAGATCGCCAGCAGGATGATCGCACAGGCCATGCTGACCTTGTCGCGCCGCAGACGGCGGCCGACCGTCGACCAGTAGCCGCGCGGTCTGTCGGCGGGGGCGGCTTGCAGGGCGGCTTCGGTGATGGCGCTCATCGATCAGCTCCGTTTGATCCGGGGATCGATCGAGGCCTGCAGGATATCGACCAGCAGGTTGAGCAACACGAAAAACAACGCCAGCACCAGGATCGTGCCCTGCAACAACGGCAGGTCGCGCTGGAAGATCGCGGAATTGAGCAGCAGGCCCGAGCCCGGCCAGGAGAACACGGTCTCGATCAGGATCGAGCCGCCGAGCATGTAGCCAAGCTGCAGGCCCATCACCGCGAGCGCGGTCGGCGCCGCGTTCTTGATGACATGGCGAAACACATGGGTCTCGCGCAGGCCCTTCGCACGCAATGCTTCGACGAAGTCCTGGCTCAGGATATCGCCGGTCAGCGCGCGCACGGTGCGGGTGATGATGCCCATCGGGATCACCGACGTGGTGATCGCGGGCAGGATCAGATAGCGGATGTGCTCCCAGTCCCAGCCCCAGGCGCTGGAGCCGCCGGGACCGGCGCCGACAGCCGGCAACCAGTTCAGCTCGACCGAGAAGATGATCACCAGCACCATGCCGAGCCAGTAATGCGGCACCGACACGCCGGCGATCGCGATCGAGGTGGCGACCTTGTCGATCCAGGTGTCGCGGAAATAGCCGGCGATCAGGCCGAAGAACAGGCCGAGCGAGAAGCCGACCAGCGCCGCCGCGATCGCCAAGGTGACGGTGTTGCCGACCGCTTTCATCACCTCCGCCAGGACGGGCCGCCCGGTGGCGATGGAATTGCCGAGATCGCCGTGCAATGCCTTCCACAGCCACAGCCAGAACTGCACCGGCAGCGGACGGTCGAAGCCGTAGGCGGCGCGCAACTGATTGGCCAGTTCCTGCGACGCATCGGCCGGCAGGATCGCGACCAGCGGATCGCCCGGCGTGATGTGCACCAGCATGAAGCACACCAGCGCCACGCTGAGCACGATCGGGATCACATAGACGATGCGCCTGGCAACATAAGCGAGCACGGATCACCTTGCTTTTTCCTTCTCCCCTTGTGGGAGAAGGTGCCTTCGCGAAGCGAAGGCGGATGAGGGGTAGCCACAAGACGAGAGGCCGCTACCCCTCACCCGTCTCGCCGCCGCTAACGCGGCGCCGATCCACCCTCTCCCACAAAGGGAGAGGGGAAACACGTCGCGTGGCTTTACGGCGCGATCGTCATGGTCGAGAAATCGACCAGCCAGCTCTTCGGTTGCACGAAACCCGTGATCTTGGGGCTCATCGCCCGCGGACCGACGTCATGCGCGACATAGAGAAACGCCGCGTCGTCGACCGAGGCCGCGTGCAACTCGGCCAGCGCCTTGTCGCGCTCGGCCGGATCGAAGGTCTGTCGCGCCTTCTTGACCATCTCGTCGAACTTCGGGTTGTTGATGTAGCCCCAATTGTTCGACACCGGCGGCGCCATGCCCGACTGCAGGAAGCGCACCAGCGCGAAGAACGGGTCCATCGCCGAATAGGTCACGTTGATCGCGTTGGAGCCCATCGCGGAGGCGTCCTTGGCGCCCTTGCGCCAGTTGACGCTGAACAGCGTATTCCACTCGATCACGTCGATCTTGACGTCGAAATAGCACTCGGCCAGCGCCTGCTGCAGATACTCGTTCATCGGCAGCGGCAGCATCTGGCCCGAGCCCGACGTCGAGGTCTGGACCTTGACCGACAATTTCTTGTCGGGACCGTAACCCGCCTCCTGCATCAGCTTCTGCGCCGCAGGCAGATCGTACTTGATCTGGAAGGTCGGGTTGCCGCGCCAGGGATGACCGGGCTCGTAGGAGCCGGTGGCGGGCACCATCAGGCCGGCGAGCAGGCCATCCTTCATGCCGTCGCGGTCGATACAGAGATTGGCGGCCTTGCGGACGCGGATATCGTTCCAGGGTGACCCTTCGATCCGCGAGAACTGCCACGGCCAGACATGCGGCTCTGCATTGGCGTAGATCTTGAAACCGCGCTGCTTGATCTCCGCAACCGCATCGGGGGCCGGGGCCTCGATCCAGTCGACCTGGCCGGACAACAACGCCGCGGTGCGCGCATTGGCCTCCGGCATCGGCAACAGCAGCAGCTTGTCGACCTTGGGAACGCGGGCCTTGTCCCAGTAATTTTCGTTCCTGACCAGTTCGAGCCGTTCGCGCGGCGTGAAGCTCGACATCTTCCACGGGCCGGTGCCGGAAGCGTCACGCGCGAATGCTGCCCAGGTGGCCTGCGATTTCGCCTTGGCATCGGCACCCTGCGCGGCGTCGTAGAGTTTCTGCCATTTGACCGGGCTCGCCATGTACAGATTGACGAGATTGATCGGCAGAAAACTGTCCGGCTCGGAAGTCTTCAACTCGACCGTCATGTCGTCGATCTTGCGCGCCGAAACCAGCGTCGGCATGCGCGATGCGGTGACGCCGACCTGGCTTGCATCGAATTGCGGTGCATCCTTGTTGAGCACCTTGTCGACATTCCAGACAACGGCGTCGGCATTGAACGGCGAGCCATCGTGGAACGTGACGCCGGGACGAAGTTTGAACACCCATTTGGTGTGATCGGCATCGTCCACCTTCCACTCGGTGGCGAGACCGGGAATGATACCGCTGGGCTTGTCCGCCGACGACAGATCCCACAGCGTCAATCCGTCATACATGGTCCCGCCGGCAAAGCGATTGCCTTCAAGGCCCTGATCGGGCTGACCCAACGTGCGCGGAATATCGGCCGCGGTCATGCCGATGCGCACGATGGATTCGGCGCTGCCGCTGCGCGGTAGCGCTGCCATCGCCGCAACCGCCAGCAAGGCGGTCGTGAGCAGCCGGGCTTTCATCATTTTTCCGATACGCATCGATAAATTTTCCTTTTGGATCGCAGTGACTAATTCTTATGCAATCGTATGCAACGGCCGTGCCAATGCGACAAAGCAATCGCCCGATTGTGATTGTTGCACCAATCCGTTGCGCGACTGCGCGGCGAACGGACGCAGATGCCTAATCTGGCATCAAGCTTGCAAGCTTTGGTCGCCGATACAACCAGTAATACCCCACGGAGTTGAGGTTTATGCGCGTCCGAAATTCGATGCTTCTCGCCGCTATGGCGGTTGCTTTATCCGTCATGCCGTTATCGGTCAGGCTTGCGCACGCCGAGACTGTGCTGCGCTACGGCATGTCGATGGCGGATATTCCGCTGACCACCGGCCAGCCGGACAAGCGGCGCGGGCGCCTATCAGTTCACCGGCTACACCATCTACGATCCGCTGGTGTCGTGGGAGATGGATGTGTCGGACCGCCCCGGCAAACTGGTGCCGGGCCTCGCAACCGAATGGAAGGTGGACGACACGGACAAGACCAAATGGCGCTTCACTCTACGTAAAGGCGTCAAGTTTCATGACGGCAGCGATTTCAACGCCGACGCGGTGATCTGGAATCTCGACAAGGTCCTCAACGACAAGGCTCCGCAATTCGACAAGCGCCAGAGCGCGCAGGTCAAGACCCGCCTGCCCTCGGTCGCGAGCTACGCCAAGATCGACGACTCCACGGTCGAGATCACGACCAAGACGGTCGATTCTTTCTTTCCCTATCAGATGCTGTGGTTCCTGGTGTCGAGCCCGGCGCAGTACGAAAAGGTCGGCAAGGACTGGGACAAGTTCGCCAGCGATCCCTCGGGCACTGGTCCGTTCAAGCTGACGAAACTGGTGCCGCATGAATTGGCCGAACTCAGCAAGAACAACGATTACTGGGACAAGAAGCGGATTCCGAAAGTCGACAAGCTGATCCTGATTCCGATGCCGGAAGCGCTGACCCGCACCAACGCGCTGCTCGCCGGCCAGGTCGACCTGATCGAAACCCCGGCGCCGGATGCCGTGCCGCAGCTCAAATCGGCCGGCATGCGTATCGTCGACAACATCACCCCGCATGTCTGGAATTATCATCTCAGCGTGTTGCCGGGCTCGCCCTGGACCGACATCCGGCTGCGCAAGGCGCTCAATCTGGCCATCGACCGCGACGGCGTCGTGGCCTTGATGAATGGCCTCGCCAAACCCGCCAAGGGCCAGGTCGACCCGTCGAGCCCGTGGTTCGGCAAGCCGACCTTCGACATCAAATACGATCTCGCCGAAGCCAAGAAACTCGTGCAGGAGGCCGGCTACTCCAAGGAGAAGCCGCTCAAGACCACCTTCATCATCGCGCAGGGCGGCACCGGCCAGATGCTGTCCCTGCCGATGAATGAATTCCTGCAGCAGAGTTTCAAGGAAATCGGCATCGACATCGACTTCAAGGTGGTCGAGCTTGAAACGCTCTACACTGCGTGGCGCAAGGGCGCAGCCGACCCGAGCAATGCCGGCATCACCGCCAACAACATCGCCTATGTGACCTCGGATCCGCTTTACGCGATCGTCCGCTTCTTTGCCTCCGACCAGGTCGCGCCGGTCGGCGTCAACTGGGGCGGCTACAAGAACGAGAAGGTCGACGCGCTGATCAACGAAGCCAAGCAGACCTTCGATCCGGCCAAGCAGGACGCGTTGATCGCGCAGGCACATGCCCTGATCGTCGATGACGCCGCGCTGGTGTGGGTGGTGCACGACACCAACCCGCACGCGCTGTCGCCGAAAGTGAAGCAGTTCGTGCAGGCGCAGCACTGGTTCCAGGATTTGACCCAGATCGGGATGGAGTGAGGCCAGGAAATCGCAGGGTGGGCAAAGCGAAGCGTGCCCACCCTTCGACGGCAGAGCATAAGATGGTGGGCACGGCGCAAACGCGCCTTTGCCCACACTACGAGATAGTCCTCCGTCATTGCGAGCGCAGCGGAGCAATCTAGGAGTCACAGAACGCGGCCCCTGGATTGCTTCGCTTCGCTCGCAATGACGACTGATTACTTCGTCAGCAGCGCGAAAGCGCCGTTCCAGTCTTGCGGCGGCGGGGTCTGCTGATAGTCCAGAATGCGCGCTTCATATAAATTATAGAGCAGTTCGAGCGCATGCGCCTCGTCGGTGCGGCGGCCGCGTTCGATCGCCTCCAGCGCGCCGACCCAATCGCGGCTGCGATAGCACGCCAGCATTTCGATGGTCAGATTGCGCAGGCGCTGGAAGCGGCCGGAATGCGCGGTGTCCTCGCGGCCGGCGATCGCATAGATCACCTCGGGCTCTTTCTTGCCTTTGACCATGATGAAATCGAGTTCGAGGATCGCGAACTTGTCCTTGACCGCAAGGGCCGTCTTGGAGCCGACGATAATCGGAAAGCCGTATTCCTTGGATTGGCCTTCCAGCCGCGACGCCAGATTGACGCTGTCGCCGAGCACGGAATAGTCGAAGCGCAGATCGGACCCCATGTTGCCGACCACGCAGGTGCCGGTGTTGAGACCGACGCCGACATTGAGCGGAATGTAGGCGTGGCCGCCATGCTGCGCCTCGAGTTCGCGCGCCTTGTTGAGTTCGTCGATCCGCTCCAGCATATCGACCGCGGCCTCGCAGGCATTGATCTGGTGCTGGGCGTCCTCGATCGGCGCGTTCCAGAACGCCATGATGGCGTCGCCCATATATTTGTCGATGGTCCCCTTGCGCGCCAGGATCGCGTTGGTCAGCGGCGTCAGGAACCGGTTCATCAGCGCGGTCAGGCCCTGCGGATCGTGCTTGTAGGATTCCGAAATGGTGGTGAAGCCGCGGACATCAGAGAACATGATGGTCATCTCGCGCTCCTCGCCGCCGAGCACCAGCTTTTCCGGCGAGTGCGCCAATTGCTCGACCAGCGCGGGCGACAGATATTGACCGAACGCCGAGCGAATCTGCCGCCGCTGCGCCTGCTCGCGCACGAAACTGGAGAAGATCAGGGTCAGATAGATCGCGGTGGTCGACATCAGCGGATAGGTGAAATCGATCAGCAATTTCTGTTGCGAATAGAAATACCAGGAGGTGCCGATCAACAGCGTCGCGAACAGCGCGCCGACCGTGACCAGGATGACCGGCCCGAACATCGGCGCGAAGATGATCACCAGCAGCCCGAGCAGTATCGCCGCGGCCAGTTCGAAAACGAGGCCGTAGATCGGTTGCGACAGGAACGCCTTGGTCAGGGCTGCTTCCAGCACCTGGGCGTGGATCTCGACGCCGGGTATCGCCGACGACACCGGCGTGGTCTTGATGTCGTTCAGGCCGACCGCGGAAGTGCCGATCAGCACCAGTTTATGATCGAATTTCTCACGCGGCACATTTCCTTCCAGCACGTCGGCGGCCGAAACGTAGATCGAAGGATCCTGCCGCGCGAAATGCACCCACAGCTGCGCATTGTGATCGGTCGGGATTTCCAGCCCCCGCAAACCGACGCTCTTGATTCCGGCCGGCTCGGATTTGATCATGATGGTCGGCGTGCCCGTCACCACCCGCAGCATCTCGAAACTCAGCGACGGCAGCATCAGGCCCTGGGCCTGCATCATCATCGGCACCCGCCGGACGATGCCGTCGCGCTCGGTCTTGATCGTGAACAGGCCCCGACCGGCGGCAGCCGACTCCAGTACGCTGACGTTGCGCAACAGCCCGGCGAAATCGAACATGAAGGGCTGCGGCTCCCCGCCCAGCATCGCGACCCCGGTGACCGGAAGCGCCTTGTCGAATTTGGGATTGACCTCGGCGAGGCCGGTTTCGCCCAGTACCACGCGCGAGCGCTTGATCGCATCGGACAGGATCTGGTCGTTGCTCGGCAGGGCCCGCAAGCGGGTCCGGGTCACTTCGTCGATATACCGCATGGATTCGGCAAGCGAGTCCGGGTTGAGGCGGTCGGGCTCGGCGAACACGATGTCGAAGGCGATGGCGACCGCGCCGAGCTGGGTCAGGTTGGTGATGATGTCCGCGATCCGGGTCCGCGGCCACGGCCACTGTCCGAGCTTCTCCAGGCTCTTTTCATCAATATCGACGATGGTGACCGGCCGCGCCGTCTTCACCCGGGGCTCGAAGCGCTGGAAGGTATCGAAGGTTCGAATCCGAAGCTCCTCGATCGGCGCCGGATCCGCGATGCGCAGCGCCACAAACGCGATCAGGATCGCCAGGCAGCCCAACCTGGCAAAGCCGAACTTTCGCGCGAACCAGCGTCGCACCGCCCTTAGTCGCTTCATGCTGCCCGGATATCAGGTTTTGACGATTTGTTCACGCCCGGGACGGCATTTTTCACGTCGGCGAGGCGGTCCTGCGGCCGTTCATGTTGACCGTACCCCGGCTTTGTTCGCCGGACCAAAGCCCGCGAACGAGCCAACAGGCATCAAGCGAAGTGGAAATCGTGGGCGTGCATCTGCGCCTTGACCGCGGCGATGGTCCCCGCGTCCATGCTTTCGGGCACTGGGGCCGCCTGGGCGTGACCGTCATCGTGCGGCTTGTTCGGGTCGGCTTCCGTATTCACAAAGGTTTGGCCATCGAACAGATGGGTGTCGGTCGTCGTATGGGCGCCGCCCGCATCGCGGTCTGCGAAGTTGAATACGAAACCGTTGCTGTTGGCGGTCACGGCCGCCGATTTCGCCGCCGCATTGTCGCTGACCGGCGGATCGTAAACGATCGTGCCGCCGTTATTGTCGGTGGTGAAGCTGAAATTCGCCGCCTGGTAGGTGCCGGTGAAATGCAGCACGGCGCTGTCGGTGCCGTCGGTCACCGACAGCGTGTCGGTGGCGGCGTCGAAGCTTTCGCTGAACGAATGCGAATTGTAGTCGATGCCCTTGAGGTCGATCTGGTCCGAGCCTGCCAGGGTGCCGTCGCCGGTGAAGCCGGAAATCGTGCCGGAGAAGCTTGCGGGATGATCGAGGGTCAATGAGCCGGTCGAGCCTTCGAACGTCACCGTTTGGCCACCGGCAGCGGACGTGCTGTTGAGCTCGAACGACGCTCCATTGTCGATATGAATTGCGCCGGTCCCGGACAACGCACCTGACCAAATCGCACTACCGCCCGACTGGACTTCAATGACGCCGTTATTGGTGGTCGCAAGCTCTGCGTTCGTGGCGTTGACGGTGACGCTCGCGCCGTGATCGACGACGAAGCTGCTGTTCGCGTCGATCGTCACGTTGGCATCGATCGAATTGCTTCCGGACGCGGCGCTGAGTTCACCGCCGGCGATCGCTTCGACCGTACCGCCGTTGATATGAGCATCGTTTAGCGCCACCGTCGCAGGCGCCGCATTCTGCGCGGCTTCGTCGAATGCCTCGATGACGCCGGTATTGGTGACGGTACCGCCGACATTCAGGACCGACCCGGCATGTTCGACCTTGATCAGGCCGTCGTTCTCGCCGCCATTCGCAATCGTGAATGTGCCACCGCCGACGTCGAGGGTGACATTGGCTCCGAGATCGATGGAATGAACGCTTTCATTCGCGGTCGAGGTCACGGTGTAGCTGCCGGTCGCGGTGATCACCGCATTATCGGCAACGGCCGGAACCGCTCCGTTGCTCCAGTTGGACGCATCGGCGAAATCGCCGCTGGTCGGATTGAGCCAGTGGGCCGGCTGCGTCTCGGTGTCGGCGACCGCAAAACTCTGGAACGCGGCGGCGCTTTCGGCCGTCGAGGCCGCATCGACCGTGAACGTCACCGGCGCGCTGGTGCCGCTGTTGCCGGCGAGATCGGTGTCCTGGGCGGTCAGGGAGTTGGTGCCGTTCGTCAATGTGACGTCGGTTGACCAGGTACCGTCGGCCTGCACGACCGCGGTGCCGATCGCGGTCACGGTCGGCGTGCCGACAACCCCGTTGATGACCTGGAACACATCGACGCCAGGAATGCCGGTGTTGCCCGGCGTGTCCGGCAGCGACAGCAGCGCGGCCTGATTTCCTGACTCCGGGAGTTCATAATAGTTGACGCCGTCGCCGGCCGAATACCCTGCCCGCGCCGGCGTGCCGCCCAGACCGTCGCTGCCGCCGCTGGCACTACCGGTGGTCCAGTTGATGTTTTCGTAGCGGTAGACGATATCGAAATTGCCGTTGCCCAGGCTGATGAGCTGAACCTGGAAGGCATCCAGCTTGTCGGTCGCTGCACTGTAATATCCGGTGTCGTCCCAGGTGATGGTGAGGACGCCGTTCGCGGCATCGAGATTGTAGAGCACCTGGTTCGAGCCGGTGGAGTTACCGCCCGGCGTCGCCGTGCCCGCACCGCCACGCGTGTCCACATCCGCCCAGAAGGGAGCGATGATCGGATTGTTGACGCCACCGTCGATCGAACTCGGCGTGTAGGTGCCGCTCGGCGACGCGAAGGTAATGTTGCCGTTGTTGTTGAGGTAGATCGACGTGTAGTCGTGACCGAAGAAATTGACCCCGGCTGACCCGAACACCGACGTAATGTCGATCGCCGACGAAGAATTGTCGTCCCCGGCTTCCAGAACCTGTGTCCCGAAACCCGTGGTGCCGCCCATGCCGTTGACCAGATCGTGGCCTGCCGTCAGCAGCGAGGCGCCAAGCGCGCTCATCGAGCCACTGCTGGTGGCGCTGTCGTAAACCGTCACCGTGGTGCCGACGGCGGCGAGATCCGCCACCGTTCCGTGGATGGTCTGGGCTGCGGTAGTGGTCGTGACCCCGGGGCTCGTGATCGTCACATCAGGCGAGGTCGTATCCAGCGTAAAGCCGAGTGTCGCCGTGCCGGTATTGCCGAGGCTGTCGGTCTCGCTGGCGACGACGGTGTGCGATCCGTCGGCAAGCCCGGTCGGGGTGAACGCCCAGTGACCTTGCGCATCGGCGGTCGTGGTCGCATCGATCGGGCTACCGTCAATGCTGAAATGAACCACCGAATTGGCCAGGCCCGTGCCGGTCAGCGCATCGCTCGCGGTGATCTTGTCCGTCGCCGACGAACCGGTGTCGTTGGCGAGGCTCTCGGTGACCGTGGGTGCCGCGGTATCAAGGGTCAGCGCGACCGCCGCGCTGGACCCGACATTGCCCGCGGCATCGGTGTCGTGCGCGATAAAGGAGTTGGCGCCCTCGGCCAAAGTGACGGTGCTGCTCCAGTGCCCGGTCTGATCAACCGTGATGGCCGGCAGATTCAACGCTGCGCCGTTGTCGAACAGCGTCACCGTGGTGCCGGCCTCGCCGGTGCCTGTGATGGTCTGGCTGGCGTGATTGGTCGTCAAATCCGAATTGGCGATCGCCACCGTGGGCGCCACGGTATCGACCGTGAAGGTCGTGGCGGCGCTGGTGCCGACATGGCCGAGTCCGTCGGTGTCGTGCGCGACGATGGAATTGGCGCCTTCGGCCAGTGTAACCGCGCTGCTCCAGTGCCCGGTCTGGTCCACCGTGATCGTCGGCAGATTAACGCCGTTCCGTTGTCGTAAAGCGTCACGGTCGTGCCGGCTTCACCGGTTCCGACGATGGTCTGGCCGGCATGATTGGTGGTCGAAGCGGGACTGGTGATGTCGACCGTCGGCGCCGCCGGCGCGGGCACGGCAGTGCCGCCTCCGACCAGCGTGATGGTCAGCGGCTGGTCGGCGGTGGTGGCGTGCCCATCGCTGACGGTCGCATTGAAGGTCAGGGTCAGCGTGTCGCCGGGCCGCAGGAAACTGAGGTCCGGATTGGACGGATCGTAGGTCCAATGCAGCACGTCCGGTCCGCCGGTGGTTGTCACCGTGTCAAACGTGATCGCGCCGGAGGCGATCAGCGACGAAACGTTGATCCCGGATGGCAGGGTCGTCGACCCGTTATACGCGGCGACGGCATTGCCGGTCACCGATGCGGTCAGGGTATCGCCGATATCGCCATCGTTGACGGTGATCGTGCCGGTGATCGGAGCGGGTAGTTCATCGTGGAATCCCGCGGAGATATTGTCGACTTCAAAGGCGTTCGTACTGCTCGCCAGCACCACTTTGGTGAACGGCGCCAGGTCCGAGAACTGTACGTAACCGTTGGCCGCAAACGACCCTTGGTTGCCGTTGGCCAGAAGCGGCGCGATATCGCTGCCCGAATAGGACGCGACCAGGCGGTTTCCATCGTAGAAACTGATCGTATTGGACGGATCGACCGATCCCCAATACAGCCCGAACGAGTTCTGCTCGGTTGCAAACGTGATGGTTTCCGAACCGTGGGCGCCGATGCTGAGGTAGTTCGTACCGTCCGCGTGCCCGGGCGTCGGCCCGATGAACGGCGGCGCCGTAACCGACGATGGGCCGTTCACGACACCGGCATTGCCGGACGACGTGAACGTGGCGTCGAGCGCGTCGCTGTGGAAGCTGCCGTGGCCTGCGCCGTTGTTCGAGGCCGAACCAACCGGAATACCCTGCTCGTCAAAGGTCTCGGTGTTAAATCCGAGCGCGTTGGTGCTTGTTCCCGCGGTCAGGACAACAGGCGAATGCGCCAGGTTGATCGTCACCGTCGCCGGATCGGTTTCACCTGCGATCACCGGCGTATCGTTGGCACCATCGAGGGTCACCGTGACCGTCGCCGTATCGGTGCCGCCCTGATGATCGTCAAGCGTGATCGTCGCCGTTACCTTGGCGGTGGCGCCCGCGCCGAGGAAATCCAGCGCGCTGTCGCTGATCTGATAGGTCCAGCCGAGCGATCCGTTGTTGGTGTTGCCGGACTGGCTCAAGGCGAACGCATTCTCGAGCGCACTGATTTCCGCCGGTGTCAGCGAAGACGTGAGATCGGTCGCGCCGTTCGTCCAGGAAACCGACAGCGCGACACTGGCGGTCGGCCGGTCGGTCAGGTCGATATCGGTGAAGTGCAGCGTGCCGCTCGCGGCCGAAGAGGGATCCAGCGCCGACGAACCCGTGGTGTTCGGCAGTTCGGAGACGGTTACGGTTTCGGCCTTGTCGGCAACCGCGAACACCGGCGCGTCGTCGGTGGCGTTCAGCGTGATCAACGTGCCGCCGTGACCGTCGGACGACCCGGCGAAATGCAGATTGGAATAATCGCCGCTCAGCGTCATGCTGATCGAGTGAGTACCGTCGGTCAGGGTCAGAACGCCGCCGCTATAGGTGGCGGTGGTGCCAAGCCCGTAGCCGATCGTGCTGAGGTCGATTTCGTCGGTGGCCGCGAGGCCGCGAAATGATGCCGCTGAAGCTGGAGGTATCGATCTTCAATTCGGCATTGGCGCCGTTGAAGACCACGTTCTGGCTGTCCGCGCCATCGAGGTCCAGCGTTGCGCCCGTGTCGATCTGGATCGATCCGCTATGATCGGCGTCGCTGGCGACGGATCCGCCGGCGATCTTGAGCGTGCCGCCGGTGACTTCGATGGTCCCGTCGTTGGTAACGGCGGTGTTGGTCAGTGTGACATTGCCGCTGGTGGTGACTAGAGCGCCAGTTCCGACCGTGAATCCGCCGCCGCTGACGGTAACGCCATTCAGCGACAGGCTGTCCCCGCCATCGACATCGATGGCGCTGCCGGTTCCGGCATTGGTGAATCCGGTGCCCGTCACCGTATCGCCATCGAGCGTCAGGATCTGGCCGCTTTCGATCGTGACGGCGCCGTGGTTGAGATGGGCACCACTGATCGTGCTCGAACCGATGATGTCGATCAGATGATTGTCGTTGACGGTACCACCGGAGAGCGTTGCGCCGTCGAGCGCCAGCGTCGCGGCGGAATCGATCGTGATCAGGCCGCCGACACTTTCCTCACCCTGGCCGGAGTTGACGATGTGGACCCCGACATGGAGCGTGCCGCCCGAGAGTTCGATCGTTCCGGTATTGGTGATGATGCTTTGGCCGCTGAAGTCGCCGCCCGCCTGCAGAACGAGAGTGCCGGAATTGTCCAGCACGCTGGTGTCCTGTACCTCGATCAGTCCGCCGACACTGATGGTGCCAGCGTTATGGATGATCGAGTCGGCAGCCATGTTCAAATCGTTGGCGATGGTCAACGTGCTCTGGTTGATCACCTCCGGCGGCGTAGACCCGAAATCGTTCATGGTGAGGCTCTTGGCCTCGGCAGGCGCATCGATGGTCACCGGGAAGGATGGCGTCAACCCGATCAACTGATTGGTGATGACGATCGCATCATCGTTGATGGTGGGGACGGTGCCGGTTTCCCAGTTCGAGGCGTTGCTCCACAATAATGCGCCGGGCGCAGAACCGGTTTCCGTGGTCGCGATCCAGACCACCGCGGGGGTATCGGTCCCGGTGATGGTGACGGTGATATCCTGGGTCGAGGTCGCGCCTTGCGAATCCGTCACGGTCACCGCGTAAGTGAGCGTGATGGTCTCGCCTTGGGGGACGAAATCGCCGAGATAGACCGGAAGATCCGCCAGCTTCCAGTTGATCGGTGCCCGATCCGGTGCCGGTGCTGTCGGTTACGATCGATGCGGTCAGCGCGTGCTCGAAGATCGCCAACGGCGCCGGCGGCAGGTTCAGTCCGTTCGGCAACAGCGTGACCGAGACCGTGTGGGTGTCGGTGAGGTCGGGATCGTCGAACGAGATGGTGCCGGAGGTGGGCACATGGGTGGTCAGATCGCCACCGGGCACGCTGGTGCCACCGTTGAACGCGATGGTCTGCGGCACGCTCGAGGTGATGACCGGAACGTCATTGGTGCCGGTGATCGTGATCGTGAAGGTCTTGAACGCGGTTTCCGGGCTTTGCAGGAAATTGTTGTTGACCGCCGCGGTATAGGTCAGCGTCAGCGTTTCGCCGGCGCCGAGAAAGTCGAACGCCCCGTCCGGGTAGGAATAGGTCCAGGTCGCCGAGCCGGTATTCTTGTTGCCTGGCGTCGTTCTGCAGGCCGATCGCCTCGACCGCCTGGACCGCCGCCAATTCAGCCGGCGTCAGGGCATGGGTGATGTCGACCTGGTTGGCGCGTTCTGGTAGGCGAAGGAAGTGAACTTCACCGTCACGCGTCGGAAGATCGCCGGCATTGATGTCGGCAAAATTGATCTTGGCCGGATGACGGTATCGAGCGTCTGGACTGCCGGTGGCGCCGATGTGTTCGGTGAAAAGCTGGTTGAAGGTCGCGATCGCCGGCGCACCGGGAATGTGCTGCGTCGCCGGCCGCTCCGAGATTCGACGCCTGACTGACCGAACCGGAGCCCTGCACGACCACGACGACCGGCGTCGCCTGCAGACCGTCGAGCAGCTTGATCGGGTCAAGAGCTGCGGCGTGATCGAGTCGGTGAACTGATGATCCAGCGATTTGGGATTGCTGTTGTCGGTGAACTTCTGCTGGAAGACGTCGGTGATGAGCTGTTGCTCTTCCGGCGTCAGGCCGGTGCCGCTTTGGAAACTGACCACGCCCTGGCTGATCTTGGTCAGCGTACCCGCGGCATTGACTGTCGCCAGCGGCGTCAGCGTGGTCTTGTCGAACAGGATGTAGGATCCGGTGGTGCCGTCGGGCTCGACCAGCACCTGGAAGTTGGCCGACGGCGCGCCGTTGCTGCCGGGCACGCCGAAATCGATCTCGACCAGCACCGCGGTGCCGCGGATGCCCATGGTCGCGACCGGGGTGTCGACTTTCATGTCGCCATGCTTGGCGGTCTCGCCGGCGACAAAGGAAATGGTGCCCGCCACCAGGCTGAGCAGCGAGGAATTGTTCGACCCGTTGGGGTCGTAGACCATCTCGTTGACGACCATCCGGGCGTTCGACGACAGACCGAACACGGTGCCGTCGATGAAGGTGACGCCGACGGTTGAATCGGCGCCGGACTGCAGCACGTCGCCTTTTTCGATATTGTCGCCCTGATTGAGGATGATCGAGACGCCGTTGCGGATCGCGGTGGCGCTGCCCATCAGCTTGGTGACGTGACCGACCACCGCGGCGGCCGCGGCCACGCCGCCGCCGGCCTGGGCGTATTCGACATGGCCGGCGAGCGCATTGACGATGTCGCCGGTCAGATGGGCGCCATCGGGCGAAGCCAGCGGCGCCGCGCTTTTCGCCCTTGAAGTAATCGTGCACGACGGTTTCCTGGCCGTCCTTGGACAGGACCAGGTCGACGCCGGACCGCTTGAAATCGCCTTCGAACAGCAATTTGGCGTCGGGGACGATGATGGCGTCAGCGGGGGCGTGCGTGGACGCAGCGTCGACATGGGTATGCGCAAAATGCGGCGCACCCGTCCCGTCGACAGGCAGCTTGGCGTCGAATTTACCTACGAAATTCAATTGGCCACCGCGAAATGGTTAATAATCATCCAATTTTTATGTTCTAAGCTTTGCATATCAGTTGGAACCGCGACGCGAAACCGTCTCTTGCGAATGCAAACGTCGGGGTAGCGGGCTCCGCGCGAGGCCGCTGCGAAATGGTTTTAGAAAATCACCAGAAATCGAACAGGTTAGTCGTCCACACATCCCTATAGATCCCCACGCCCATCGCCGACCAAGGTATTTGCAAGTAAATTGATGTATAAAATCGAATACCTATACTTGAACTAGATTTCGCAGGCTTTTCCCAGCAAGACACTGCATCAATTTTGCAGTTACCACTGTGATTTAGATAACAAAAACAGGGATATCGGCAAATTAGCCATACCCTGCAGAATTCGCCGCAAATTCAACTGAAAAACTCCCCCTTTACCATCCTCCCGGGGACGGGATCGGCAAATCACTAAGCTTGTCAGCAATTTGGCAACCTGAATTTTAGTCTGTTCGGCGCTTTCAAGGTTCAAACCGCCGCCGTTAAGCGGAATCGAAGCGGCCCCCTCATCGTTCGCTGTGAACGATCCGGTCGCGAGCAGGCTCATCGCCTCGCCGATGCCCGGACGGCACGGGGCGTCACATGGGTTTCGGTCGCGCGCACGCCTGGCGTGCCATCGCACTGGCGTGGGTTCTGGTCTGGCTTGCACCAGCAGCCGAGCTTCGCGCCGGCACGCTGGCCTTGCCCCAGTTCGCCGGCAAATCGGCGGAGCCGTTCGGACTCTTCACCGCGACGCTTTCCGCCGGCGGGGTACGGGCAAAATGGCTGGACGTCGACCACCGGCTAGACGATGAGCGCGTGCAGCTGGCGCTGTGTGACGGCGACCGCGAACGCTGCGTTTCGGCGCCGGCACTGCAACTGCTCGCCATCGTCGACAATGCGCGCGCCCGCGACGGACGCGCCCGGATCGGCGAGATCAACCGCGCAATCAATCTGGCGATCCGGCCGATGAGCGATCTGGCGCAATATGGCCAGGTCGATGTCTGGACCTCGCCGCTCGTCACGTTCGCCCACGGCGCCGGCGATTGCGAGGACTATGCCATCGCCAAATACGCCGCCTTGCGGCTGGCCGGGGTCGCGCCGGAGGATCTGCGGATCGTGATCATGCGCAACACCATCAGCGGCGAGGATCATGCCGTGACCGCCGCGCGGCTCGACGGGCACTGGCTGACCCTGGACAACAACCGCATGGCGCTGATCGAGGACGCCGATCTGCGCAACGTCAGGCCGACCTTCGTGATCGACCAGCGTGGCGTCTTGCAATATGTCGACCCACCGCTGCTCGCCAATTCGCCGCGTGATAACCTTGCGCCGCTGCTGGCGGCGAGTTTCGTCGGTCAGCCCGTCCCGGCTGCAACAGCCGACTAGCGTCGCACGCGAGCATGCCCACACCTGTCCACGTCCGCAAATTCATTTTGTAAGCGGCGTTCGAGCCGTTACCATCGGCTCCCGCCAAAAGACTTTCCCGAGCCGTGGACGAGGACAACAATGCGGACGATCGTGCTGGCCGTCATGGCGCTGCTGTTTGCGCTGGCGCATCCGGCATGCGCTCAGAATGCGTCGCCTTCCTCGCCGCCACCCGATCGACCGATCGCCGCGACCTTGCCCCTGTTCGACAAGAACAACTGCGCCGACCTCGACCCGGCGGCGCAACTGTTTTGCGCTGACCCCGAACTCAACGACCTCAACGCCAAGCTGAACGGCGCGATCCAGGCCCGGCTGAACCGGCTTTCGGACCGGCGGCTGGCGATCGCGGAAAACGCGGACTGGATCAGAAACCGCAATTCGAGCTGCGGCATTCTCGGCAACCAGACGATCAGCAGCCAGGATTTCAGGGCGGTCAGGCAATGCTTGATGGTCGAGACTACGGAGCGGATCGCCATCCTGGGCGACCCGAATTTCGACTGCCTGGCGGCGGACACGGCGGCGGGCTCGCTGATCTGCAGCGATCCGGATTTGGCGATCGCGGACGCCGAGATGAACAGCCGGGCACTGGCCCTGATCGGCAAGCTCAAGGACAACGACGCCAAGGACGCGCTCACGGAGTATGGCCGTTGGATCAGAACCCGCGATCGAGGCTGTGACCTGGTCGGCAAGGAGAACCGCCCGATTGAGGATATCGCGCCGGCCGTGCCCTGCCTCGCGGACTATATTCGCGCCAAAAACGCCGAACTGGTCGCCGCCAAGGGGGATCCCAAGCGGGTGTTCGGACGCCCGGCGCCCGTGTCCCCCAATGCCGATGGCGTCGATCTTTGCGTCGCGCAGATCGAGGCCGCCAACGCCTGCGGCGATTTCCTGTCGGTCAGCCGGATCGTGCAGATCGACAGCGAGGTGCTGGACCGCAGCGCCAGCGTGCTGGCCGAGATCGAAATGATGGTGCTGTCGCCGTTCGCGGTCTGCAGCCCGGTCGCCTCGGGATGCACCGGCACCTGCTGGGATATCAAATCCGGCACAGCCGTGCCGCCGTCGCCGCGCACCCGCGACAGCTTCCGCGTGGCGCGCCGGATGAGAATTGAAAAATCGTTCGAGTTCCAGAAGGCCGCCAATGGCGGCTGGCGCTGCAGTTCGGCGGCGTTGGCGCCGATCGACCTCGGCGTTTCCGCCCGAAGCTTTTCGCCCTGAGTTCATTCAAGCTCGCAAGGGTTGCTGAATAGACCCGGCGTTAAGACCATTTGCATGGCTGGCATTTACGGTCGCGCGTTCACTGCGCCGCAATCTCTTGGGTTCATGGTGGCGTCCGAACCTGAACTCCGGTGATCCTGGACCTGCTAGCCATGGCGCCCAAGCTGGACCTTTCCGACATCATGCAGTCCGCCGAGCAACCATCCGCCCTGCAAGTGCGAGGGTTAACCAAACGTTTTGATCGTCCCGCGGTCGACGCCCTCGACGTCACGGTTCGCACAGGCGAGTTCTACGCCCTGCTCGGCCCCAACGGCGCCGGCAAGACCACGACCCTGCGCATGGTGGCCGGCTTGCTGCGGCCCGATGCCGGCTCGGTCCACGTGCTCGGGATCGACGCCCTCGCCGACCCGATCGGCGCCAAGCAGATCATGGCCTGGGTATCGGACGAGCCGATGATCTACGACAAGCTGACCCCGCTGGAATATCTCGCTTTCGTCGCCGGCCTCTGGGGCATCGATCCCAGCATCTCGGAAACCTCGGCGCGCGAATTGCTGGTCTCGCTCGGGCTCGAGCCGCATCTGCACGAACGCTGCGAAGGATTTTCCAAAGGCATGCGCCAGAAGGTCGCGCTCGCCGGCGCGCTGGTGCACGATCCCAAATTGATCATCCTCGACGAACCGCTGACCGGGCTGGACGCGCTGTCGGCGCGCCACGTCAAGGGATTGCTCGGCGACCGGGTCAAGGCCGGCTGCACCGTGATCATGACCACCCACATTCTGGAAGTCGCCGAGCGCATGGCCGACCGGATCGGCGTGATCGCCGCGGGACGACTGGTCGCCGAAGGCACGCTGGCCGAACTGCGTCAACAAAACGGACGCAACGACACCAGCCTCGAAGACGTTTTCATCGCGCTTGTCGACGCCGAAGCGGCGGCGGCATGAGCTCCGCGGAAGCCCTGACGTGGTTTGCCCGGCACGAAATCAGGCTGGCCTGGCGCGAATGGCTGGCAATGATGACCGGCGGCCGGCGCAAGCGCAAACGCGCGGTGATCGGACTGTTGCTGTTTGCCGCGATCCTGCACCTGCCGGCCTATGCGGTGATCGGCCGGTTCGCCGATCTGCGGATGCCGCTCGATAAATCCTCGCTGATCGTGATATCGGCGACCATCTTCCTGGCCTGGGCGCTGATGCTGTCGCAGGCGATCGAATCGGTGACGCGCGTGTTCTATGCCCGCGCCGATCTCGATCTGATCATGTCGTCGCCGGCGTCGCTCACCAACGTGTTTTCGGTTCGCATCGCGGCAATCGCGCTGATGGTCACCGCGATGGCATTGTTGCTATCGACGCCGTTCGTCGATGTGCTGGTGATCTGCGGCGGCGTGCGCTGGCTGGCGGCGTATGGCGTCGTAATCGGTATCGGCCTGTCGGCCGCCGCAGTGGCGATCGCGATCACGCTGGTGCTCTTTCGCCTGATCGGCGCCAGCAAGACCCGCCTGGTGGCGCAAATCGTCGCTGCGATCATCGGCGCCGGCTTCGTCATCGCGCTGCAGATCGCCGCGATCGTTTCCTACGGCACGCTGTCACGTTTCGCGGTGCTGACCTCGGACACGGCGGCGGCCTACGCTCCCGATGTCGACAGCATCGTCTGGTGGCCGGCGCGCGCCGCGCTGGGCGATAGCGAAGCGCTGCTGCTACTGTTGGCGCTCGGTCTCATGCTGCTCGGCGTCGTGATGGCGATTTTCTCACGGCAATTCGCCGACACTGCGATCCGCGTCTCGTCGACCGCGATGCCGAGCCAGCGTCATTCGCGCGCGCAGGTGTTTCATACCGGCTCGCGGCAGCAGGCCTTGCGCTGGAAGGAATTCGTGCTGCTGCGGCGCGACCCCTGGCTGATGTCGCAATCGCTGATGCAGCTGTTGTATCTGGTGCCGCCGGCCCTGATGCTATGGCGCAGCTTTTCCGACAGCTCGACCGCGATCGTGCTGATCACGCCCGTGGTGGTGATGGCGGCGGGCCAGCTCTCGGGGGGCCTGGCCTGGTTGACGATCTCGGGCGAGGACGCCGCCGACCTGGTAGCGACCGCGCCCCTGTCGGCATCGCGCGTCACCCGCGCCAAGATCGAGGTCGTGCTGATCGCGATCGGCGTGATGTTCTCGCCGCTGATCGCCGCGCTGGCATTTGCCTCGCCCTTGCAGGCGCTGGTCACCGCCGCCGGCGTCGCCATCGCGACGATGTCGGCGACCGCGATTCAACTCTGGTTCCGGGTGCAGGGCCGCCGCAGCCAGTTCCGCCGCCGCCAGACTTCGTCGCGGCTGGCGACGTTTGCGGAGGCCTTCTCGTCGATCGGCTGGGCCGCGACCGCCGCGCTGGTGCTGTCGATTCCAATGGCGGGCCTGGTCACCGGCATGATGACGTTGGCAATCGTGGCCGCGACGTGGAAGATCAGCCCGAAGCAAGGGTGACTGGGTCGCGTCCAGTTGTGTTTGCCGAACAGACCAAGGCCGCGGCGTTCCCCGGATGCTGCGCAGTCCGCCGCTCCATGTGGCGTAGTGCGCTGCTGATCCGCGGTCCACAGGCACGGCAGCAAGCGTGGCTGGATCCCGGCTCTGCGGAGCGGCACTGCGCGCCGCACCGCGTCCGGGATACGCGCGGCTTCTGCTTCTACAGTTCGGCCAAGCGCTAGCTTCCCCGAACCAATTCCATCACCGCCGCCGCGAACGCTTCCGGCTCTTCCTGCGGCAGATTGTGACCGGCGTTGGGGATCACGTGGTGCGTTCGCGGTCCGCCGAATTTGCCCGCGCTCGCCGTGCCGTCGGTCGCGGGATTGACGCCGTCGGCGGCGCCGTCCAGCGTGATGGTCGGTACCCGTATCACGGGCAATTCGGCCAGCCGGCGCTGCAGCTCGGCATAGGCGGATCGCCATCGGCCAGCGCGTAGCGATGGCGATAGCTGTGGATCACGACGTCGACATAGTCGGGATTGTCGTGGGCGAGCGCGGTGCGCTCGAGACAGGCCTCGTCGAATTGCCAGTTCGGCGACCATTGCCGCCACAATAGCTTGGCGATGTCGCGCCGGTTGGCGGCAAGCCCGGCGCGGCCGCGCTCGATCTGGAAATAATACTGGTACCAGAGCGCGGCCTCATGCTGCGCCTTCGCCGGCACCATGGCCCTGGCGATGTTCTGGATCTGATAGCTGTTGCAACTGACGAGACCGATGCAGCGCTCCGGCCACAACGCCGCGACCACGTTGGCGGCGCGGCCGCCCCAATCATAGCCCGCGACCACCGCGCGCTGGATATCGAGCGCATCCATCAGCGCCATCAGATCGGCGCCGACCGCGGCCTGCTCGCCCGAGCGCGGCGTCGCCGGATCGCGAAACCGGGTCGGCCCGTAGCCGCGCAGATAAGGCACGATCACCCGGCAGCCTTGCGCGGCCAGCAGCGGCGCCACGTCGACATAGGAATGGATGTCGTAAGGAAAGCCGTGCATCAGCATCACGACGGGTCCATCGGCCGGACCAGCTTCGTAATAGGCGATGTTGAGCACGCCGGCATCGACCTGACGTAGCGGTTCCAGCCGCCGCGTCGACGGCGCGCGGGCGGCGGACGATTTTCCCGGGGTCAATTCCATCGCGACACTCCTGACGAACCGCCCTCAAAAAAGCATGGCGGGGCTGACGATCTGTTGATCCCGCGATCATAGTTCTCTCCGGCTTTGCGCGATACTGTCGCGTTGCCGGCGCCAGTGGAGACGACCTCATTATGCTGCGATCGCTCGCCGCCAGTCTTGCGCCATTTCTTGCGTTATTGCTGGGTTCCGTGACCACGGCCTCGTTCGCCGCGGCTGCCGGTCCCGCCGCCGCACAGGATCCGCCCCGCAGCGAATGCCTGGCGATGTCCAACGCCGCACCGCGCGCCACGCCGGTCGCCTTGCGGCAGGCCACGGCCGATGCGGACCAGGTCGCGATCACCTATGCCGGCCATTCGACCTATTTCATCGACACGCCCGGCGGAGTGCGGATCGCGACCGACTATAGCGGCGCCTATCAGATCGGCCGGTTGCCCGATGTCGTCACCATGAACCGCGCCCACTCGACGCATTACACGCTGTTTCCCGATCCGCGAATTCCGCACGTGCTGCACGGCTGGGGCGATGACGGCCAGCCCGCGCATATCGACGAGCGGATCGGCGACGTCTATATCCGCAACGTCACCACCGACATCCGCCGCTATTGGGGCGAGGACGCCGGCGGCGAGATGATCAAGGACGGCAATTCGATCTTCATCTTCGAGGTCGCCGGCCTGTGCATCGGCCATCTCGGGCATCTTCACGTCCCGCTCGACGACAGCCATCTGGCCGCGATCGGCCGGATCGACATCCTGATGGTGCCGATCGACGGCACCTACACCATGTCGCTGGACGGCGTCTCCGAGATCACCCGCCGGCTGCGCGCCTCGGTGGTGCTGCCGATGCACCGCTTCGCGACCCCGCTGGACGAGTTCATGCGCCGGATCGGCCAGCAATTCGCGATCGACGTCCGCAGCGAGCGGACCCTGAAGATTTCGCGGGATCTGCTGCCGGGCACGCCGACGGTGATCATTCTGGATGGCGTTTGACGCGACGACGCTCTACTAATTCCTGACAAGAACAAAAGAAACAGGGAGTGAACTCATGAGCGTCAGTACGGCCCCCGCCGCCGCCAGCGGGCTCTATGCCGATCCGCAGCGAAGACTGGCTCGCGCAACACACCGAGGAGGTCATCGATCCCCAGCGTCCGATCGTCGATCCGCATCATCATCTGTGGGATCGCGGCGGCCTGCGCTACATGATCGAGGAACTTTCGACCGATATCGCCTCCGGCCACAACGTCGTCGCGACCGTCTATGTCGAGGCCCGCTCGATGTATCGCGCGAAGGCCCGGAAGAACTTCGCCCGGTCGGCGAGGTCGAATTCGCCAACGGCGTTGCGGCGATGAGCGCCAGCGGCGGCTATGGCCCCGCCCGATCTGCGCCGGCATCGTCGGCCACGCCAATCTGCTGCTCGGCGATCGCGTCAAGGCGGTGCTGGAAGCCGAAATCGTCGCCGGCCAGGGCCGCTTCCGCGGCATCCGGCATTCGTCGGCCTGGGATGCGGAGGCCGAGGTCGCCAGCATGTACGCGACGCGACCGAAGGGCCTGCTGCTCGATTCCACCTTCCGCAAGGGCTTTGCCTGCCTGGCGCCGCTCGGCCTGAGTTTCGACGCGTGGCTGTTTCACCCGCAGCTCGGCGAATTCACCGACCTCGCGCGCGCCTTTCCCGACACGCGGATCGTGCTCGATCATTGCGGCGGCCCGGTCGGCCTCGGCCGCTTCGCCGGCCAGCGCGAGGAGACCTTCAAGACGTGGAAGGCGTCGATCCAGGAAGTCGCCAAATGCCCCAATGTCGACGTCAAGCTCGGCGGGCTGGCGATGCGGCTGCTCGGCTTCGACTTCCACGCGCGCCCGAAGCCGCCGACCTCGGAGCAGGCTCGCCACCGCCTGGCGTCCCTATATCGAAACCTGCATCGAGGCCTTCGGCCCCGAGCGCTGCATGTTCGAAAGCAATTTTCCGCCGGACAAAGGCCAGTGCAGCTATCAGGTGATCTTCAACGCCTTCAAGCGCATCGCCGCGCAATACAGCGAGGCCGAGAAGACCGCGTTGTTCTCGAAGACGGCCGCGAGTGTCTACAAGCTGAAGCTTGATTGAGGATTGTTGCAATGTCCGCCAACAATTTCGAGATCAAGAATTTTCGGCTTGAGAGCGGCGTGGTGATGCCCGATGTCACCATCGCCTATCGCACGCTCGGTACGCTTTCGGCGGCCCGCGACAATGCGGTGCTGGTGACCCACGGCAACACCAGCGGTCCGCAGATGATCGATCCCGACGGCTCGACCGGCGAAGGCAGCTGGAAGGACATCGTCGGCCCCGGCAAGCCGGTCGACACTAACCGTTTCTTCGCGATCTGCCCGAACATGCTGGGCTCGTCCTACGGATCGACCAATGCCGCGAGCATCGATCCCACGACCGGTCAGCCCTACGGCCCGCGTTTTCCCGACATCACGGTCGGCGACATCGTCGCTACGCAGCACGCGCTGGTGCGCGATTTCGGCATCGAACGGCTGGTCGCGATCGCCGGCCCGTCCTATGGCGGGTTTCAGGCGTTCCAGTGGGCGGTGAACTACCCTGACATGATGCGGGGCATCGCGGCCGTCGTCACCGCGCCGGTGGTGCCGCAGGAACGCGCTGCCGGCAATGTCGACCGGTTGCTCGGCACATTGTCGAAAAATCCGAACTGGAACGGCGGCGACTATTACGATCGTGGCGGCGTGCTGGAGACCATGATCGATATCAGGTCGGCCACGCTGAAAACCTATGGAATCGAAACCCGGCTCCGCGCAACGATGTCCGATCCGGCGCAGATCGAGGCCGCGGTCCGCGAGGAAGCCGCCCGTTGGGCGCGCGGGTTCGACGCCAATTCGCTGATCATTCTGGCCAAGGCGCTGCAGAAATTCGACGTTACCGCGCAGCTGGACCGCATCAAATCGAAAGTGCTGTACGTGCTGTCCAGGACCGACAGGCTGTTTCCGCCGGAGCTTGCGCCCGGCGTGATGCAATCCCTCGGCGATGCGGGCGTCGATGCCGAGTATTTCCTGCTCGACAGCGAATATGGCCATACCGCCTCGGGGATCGATGCCGCCAAATGGGCGCCACGTCTGCGCCAATTCATGGAGCGGCTCAGCCCGCCGCGCTGAAGCTGCCATTTTCAGTAGCGCGCGGCGCATCGGCAAACTAACATCGCGCCAAATCAGCACGGCCAGGCGGTCACCAGAACACGCCGGCTTTCAGGGGGAGCCTAAATGTCATTGCAAGGCAGCATTGCCGCGCCCGGCGCCGACGCCACCACCGGCACCAGGTCGAACATCACCTGGGAAGAAAAGAAGGTCCTGACCGCGACGCTGGTCGGCACCACCATCGAGTGGTACGACTTCTTCGTATACGCCCAGGCCGCCGGCCTTGCCTTCGTGCCGCTGTTCTTTGCGCCGATGACCCAGAACAATCCGCTGCTGGCGCAGATCATCTCGTTCGCCACCATCGGACTGTCCTTCCTGTTCCGGCCGCTCGGCGCGATCGTTTGCGGCCACATGGGCGACCGGTTCGGCCGCCGCGGCGTGCTGGTCATGACGCTGGTGCTGATGGGCACCGCGACCGCGCTGATCGGGCTGCTGCCGACCTACGGCCAGATCGGCGCCTGGGCGCCGGCGTTGTTGATGACCTTGCGGATCCTGCAGGGCTTTTCCGCCGGCGGCGAATGGGGCGGTGCGGCGCTGATGTCGGTGGAATATGCGCCGGTCAACCGCCGCAGTTTCTTCGGCTCATTCCCGCAGATCGGCACTCCGCTCGGCATGATCCTGGCCACCGGCGTGCTGTGGGCGATGACGTCGATCCTCGGCAAGCAGGCGATGGTGGAATGGGGCTGGCGGATTCCGTTCCTGTTCTCGATCGTGCTGATCGTCATCGGTGCGGTGATCCGCCGCTCGGTCGAGGAATCGCCGATCTTCCAGGCCATGCACCAGCGCCGCAAGGAATCCTCCGCGCCGCTACGTGAATTGTTCGCCCGGCATAGCCTCGAGATCTTCCGGGCCGCGCTGACCTTTGTCGCCAACAACGCCGCCGGCTACATCCTGATCGCCTTCATCATCAGCTACGGCGCGAATGCGCTGAAGATGCCGTCGGATCAGTTGCTGCTGATCGGCACACTGGCGGCCGTCGGCTGGTTCGCCTTCACGTTGCTCGGCGGCCTGCTGGGCGACTGGATCGGCCGGGTGCGCAGCTTCCAGATCGGTTACGTCATCCTCGCGCTGTGGGCGGTGCCGATGTGGTTTCTGATCGACACCAAAAACGCCACGCTGTTCTTCATCGGCGCGCTCGGATCTGACGGTCGGACTCGGGCTATCCTATGGCCCGCAGGCCGCGCTGTTTGCCGAACTGTTCCCGGCCAAGATCCGCTACTCCGGCGTCGCCGTCAGCTACGCGCTCGGCGCCGTTCTCGGCGGCGCCTTCGCGCCGATGATCGCGCAATGGATCATCGGGGTCTCCGGCGAGTCATGGCGGGTCGGGCTCTATATCGCGGTGCTCGCGGTGATTTCGCTGATCGCGGTGTCGACCATCAAGGATCCCCAGGGGCGTCGACCTCAACGTCCAGGACCGCGGCTCGAGTTGAACCGCGTCCTCCTTCGCCATCGCCTTAGGCCGAGCACAAAAGCAGCCATCATTTCCGTGATGGCAGGGCTTGTCCCGGCCATCCACATCTCTCCCGCTCCATCGGCAGCAAGAACGTGGATGCCCGGCACAAGGCCGGGCATGACGAGCTAAACGAACCGGTCCATTGCGGTTTATCAGCAGGCTTTCACACCGCCCATTCGCCCTTGCGGAACACCGGGACGCGGCGGCCGTCGGTGTGGATGCCGTCGATGTCGATCTGGTCTGAGCCGATCATCCAGTCGATATGGATCAGGCTCTTGTTGCCGCCCTGCGCCGCGATCTGCTCCTGCGACAGGCTGGTGCCGTTGACGAAACATTTCGAGTAGCACTGGCCGAGCGCGATGTGGCAGGCGGCGTTTTCGTCGAACAGCGTGTTGAAGAACAACAGCCCGCTCGCCGAGATCGGCGACGAATGCGGCACCAGCGCCACTTCGCCGAGCCGGCGCGCGCCCTCGTCGGTATCGAGCACCTTGTTCAGCACCTCCTCGCCGCGCGAGGCCTTGGCCTCGACGATGCGGCCGCCTTCGAACCTGACCGAGATGTTGTCGATCAGCGAGCCCTGATAGGACAGCGGCTTGGAACTGACGACGCGGCCTTCGACCCTCCGCGCATGCGGCGTCGTGAAAACCTCCTCGGTCGGGATATTGGCGTTGCAGGTGATGCCGTTGTTGGCGGTGGCGGCACCGCCCTCCCATTCGTGACCGTCCGCAAGGCCGATGGTCAGGTCGGTGCCCGGCCCGGTGTAATGCAGCGCACTGAAGCGCTGGCCATTCAGCCATTCCGTGCGCGCGCGCAGCGCGGCGTTGTGCCGATTCCAGTTATCGACGGCGCCATCCTTGTCGACGCGCGACGCGGCAAAGATCGCATCGGCGAGTTTCGCCACCGCGACATCCTCTTCGTCGTCGGGAAATACCTGCCGGGCCCAGGACGGGCTCGGATAGGCGACGATGTTCCAGTTGATATCGAAAGTGACGATCTTCTCCAGCGCCGGCTTGTAGGCGATCGAATTGGCCTTGCTGGCGCGCGCGACCTTGGCGGGATCCTGGCCCGACAGCAGCATCGGGTCGTCGCCGACGATCGCGAGCCGCGCGGTGTTGCCGTCGAACGCCTTCGCCATGCCTTCGTAAAGCCAGTTCGCGGCGCGATCGAAACTGGAATCATGACCGAACTTGTACCGCGCCAGCGTGATCGCCTCGTCGGAAAAGAACGGCGTCACGATCCCGGCGCCGGCCTTGTAGGCATGCTCGGCGATCTTGCGCACCAACGGCATCGCCACCGACGGCGCCGTCACCAAAAGGTCCTGGCCGGCCTGCAATTGCAGCCCGACCCTGACGGCCACCTCGGCCAGCCGGTCGAGTTTGACGGGATCGATCGGCGTCGAAACATTGCGTGGATGTGCGGTCATGATTTCCCGGATGCTCGCTGGTTGCCATCATGGTTCGTTTGGACCCAGTGGTAGTCCAAATCGAACGGCGCCCGCAAGCTCCCGCAAAACCCGGCCGCAATCAAGCAAAAGCGAGCGACGCGCCGGAGAACAGCAATACCACCAGAATGGTCCGCCGGAACCCGACCTCGTTGATGTTCCGGAACGCCACAATACCGAGCAAGGTCCCGGCCAACAATGCCGGCAGGCTGATCGCGAGGTCGACGACCACCTTGGTCGACAGGCTGTGATGCCCGAGCAGCAGCGCCAGCGCGAACAACTGCATGATCGCGATGAACGGCTGCACCAGGCCGCGCTGATCGCCCTTCGGCATCCCGCGCATGTCGCACCAGATCGTCGGAACCGCACCGGGCATCGCGGTCAAGCCGCCGATCAACCCACCACCGAAGCCGATCAGGGCTATCAGGTGCCGACCGGCGGTGCCGCTGGCACGCGCCAAGGCCGGCCGGAACAACATGTAGGCCGCGTACAGCGAGACGATGATGCCGAAACTCGTTCGCAGAACATATGTGTTGGTGTTTTGCAGCAGATAGATCGCGATCGGAATCCCGAGCACGCCGCCCGCGATCAACACCAGGCTTGCGCCCCACTGGATGTTCCGGCGCAACGCCCAGAGATTGGCGCCCTGCACGCCGATGCTGCAGGCCATCATCAACGGCACGGCTTCCAGCGGCTGGAAAATACGCAGCAGGATAGCGCCCGCCACCGCCGAAAACGCGAAGCCCGCGAGACCGGAAACGAACGCTCCGGCGAACACGGCAGCACTCAGCAACAGATCGGTTGTCAGATCCGGCATCATGGTGGTTCCTGTTGTGAAAGCTTAGTCGAAGGGCAGCGTTTGCTCCGGCGGCGGCGCCGCCGCCATGGGGCACGTCAAATCATCGACGGACGTCGCCGGCGCCATCGCCGGACTCGCATGCGAGCGTTCCAGCAGCACGCCGCTGATCAGATGAAAGGCGACGAACGCGACCGTGAGCGCGATCGTCGCCGGGCTCAGCCTAAGCGTCCTCGAGCGTCCGATGGTTGGCGCGGAGCGGCGTCTTATCTCGGTCGGCATCTGCTTTGTATTCCCTGGCTTGGACGGCGGCCGAAGCGGCGAGCGCGGGGCTATTGCGACAATCCTCGGCGATGAGGTGTCGGTAGCGATGAATCACGCGACGGGCTTCGCGACGGCGCGAAACGTAGAGCGCTTCGAGCAGCCACGCGATCAAGCTGGTGCGGTCGGTAGATCGGCCGGCTGAAGTTTCGACGATGGACACTTCGCGCACCGACACGGGTTCGGAATGTTTCATGAGCGAACTCCAAATTATGTGTAATCAAAATGACACCTATCGAAATGGATAAATGTGAGATGCTTCACAGTCGGACCGCAGCCTCGAAAACGTGATGCGAACTAATGACCGATGTCGTTTCGCTTTGCGTCCCCCAATTGGGGGATGTCCTGTCGATGTGATCGCGAGGCGCGAGCGCGTCCGTCATTGGCGCTTGTAGGGTCGGCAAAGGGCGTCAGCGCCGTGCCCACCGTCTTGCGCGGTGCTGCGAACGGTGGGCGCGGCCCAGCGGCCTTCGCCTACCCTCCGGTTCGTGACTTAGCGAAGCCGGCAGCACACCGCAGATGGTGGGCACGCTTCGCTTTGCCCACCCTGCGATTCTTGTTTCAATTATTCGCCGCGCTTGGCGCTGGCCAACACCCGGTCGACCATTTCCGGCGCGAGGCCGAGATAATTCTTCGGCGACGTCAGGCGCTCGATCGCGGCGCGATCGATGTGCGCGGAAACGCGTTGATCCGCGGACAGCGCGTCCGCCAGCGTGATGCCCTTCTCGTTGGCGAGGCGGCAGGCGTCGTAGACCACGTCATGCGCCTGCTGCCGGCCGATATCGGGCGCCAGTCCCATCATCACGGCTTCGGCGACGATCAGGCCGCGGCTGATGTCGAGATTGTCGGCCATCTTCTTTTCATCGACGATCAGTCCGCCGAGCGCGAATTTCGCCTGATGCAGCGCGCCGGCGGTCAGCACGAAACTTTCCGGGATCGCCATCCATTCGGCATGCCACGGTCCGGTCGCGCGCTCGAAATCCTGCACCATCGCATCCAGCATCAGCCCGGCGTGCTGACGCACCGCCCTTGCAGGCCGCCAGCATCAATTCCGACGAGATCGGATTGCGCTTCTGCGGCATGGTCGAGGACGCGCCGCGGCCCTTGACGAACGGCTCGTAGAGCTCGGCGAATTCGGTCGAGGCCATGATCATGATGTCGAGCGCGATCTTGCCGAGCGAGCCGGTGACGAGGCCGAAGAAATTCACCACCTCGGCCAGCCCGTCGCGCGCGACGTGCCAGGTCGAGACGGGAACGCCGAGCATCGAGTTCCTCGCACAGCGCCTGCTGCACTTCGAAACCCTTGTCGCCGAGCGAGGCCAGCGTGCCGGCGGCGCCGGCGAACTGGCCGACCAGCACGCGCGGCTTCAGTTGCGCCAGCCGCTCGGCGTGGCGGTCGAACATCGCCAGCCAGATCGCGGTCTTGTAGCCGAAGGTCACCGGCAGCGCCTGCTGCAGATGGGTGCGGCCCGCCATCGGCGTGTCGCGGTAGCTTCTTGGACAGATCGGCAAGGATGCCGCGCAACGCCGCGATATCGGCCTCGATGATCGCAAGGCCGTCGCGCACCTGCAGGATCACGGCGGTATCCATGATGTCCTGGGTGGTGGCGCCCCAATGCACATAGCGGCCGGCCTCGCCGCATTGTTTGACCATCTGGTGCACCAGCGGCAGGATCGGATAGCCGACCACGTCGGTCTCCTGACGCAGCAGATCGAAATCGAATTTGGTGACGTCGGTTCGCGCGGCGATTTCGTCCGCGGCCTCGCGCGGGATCACGCCGCAGCGCGCCTCGGCCTTTGCCAACGCGACTTCGACCTCGGCATAACGCGAGATCAGGCTGAAATCGGAAAACACCTCGCGCATCCGGGGCGTGCCGAAGGCGTCGCGAAACAGGATCGAATCCAGGACGGTGGTCGAGGTCGGGAAAGCGGCCATGTCGGCTCCTCCGGCCAATCGAGGTTGGCCCGTTGTTGGGCGCGCGAGCGCCAAGATCGCGATCCCAACATATCGGCCGGACTTGACCGCCGCAAATGCCGCCGTTTGGCCGACGCTATTTCATACCTGTGATCGAGGCGCTGACCGCGCGCGGATCGCGGTTGGGCCATCGGCCGCTTTCGACCTGGGCGAGGAAATCGCCGACCAGCCGGTTATATTCGTCAGGCTCCTCGATATTGATGGCGTGGCCGGCATTCGGCATCACCACCAGCGCGGATGACGGAATGCTCTGCTTCATCAGGATGCCCGGCTTCAGACACGGCCAATCCTCGTCGCCGGTGATGATCAGCGTCGGCACGTCGATGCGTTTCATTTCCTCGACCAGCGTGTAGAGCGACGGCCGCTCCTTCTGAACGCCCTGCTGGGTGTTGGCCGATCCGGTCGCGGAATGTTCGGCCAGCATGGCCTTGAATTCGGCATGTCCGCGCGGATCCTTGTTCTCGTATTGCACGCGGGTCGGGCCGTAAGCGTAGCGCTCGGCGAACGCCGGCATGCCCTCGCTGCGGATCATGTTGGCGATCACGTCGGCCTCGGCGCGGAAGGTGTCGCGCTGGTCGAGCTCGGCGCCGTAGCCACAGCCGCCGATGCACAGCGACAACGCCCGCTGCGGATGCCGCAGCCCGAAATGCAGCGTCGCGAATCCGCCCATCGATAGCCCGATGATATGCGCCTTCTTCGCGCCGATGTGATCGACGATCGCCAGGATATCGTCGGCGGCGCGGGCCTGCGAATAGGAAGTCACCTGCTCCGGCACATCGGATGGCGGAAAGCCGCGCGCGTTATACGCGATGGTGCGGTAGCGCTTGCCGAAATGCCGCATCTGCGGCTCCCAGCTACGCAGGTCGCCGGCGAATTCGTGCACCAGAATCACGGGCTGCCCCGATCCGGTCTCCTCGAAATAGAGCCGCACTCCGTCATCGGTCGTCGCGTAAGGCATCATGATCTCCTGTCTCGATTTGACGTGCGGCTAGTTCTGCGAAACACCGGTCCGCGCCGGCGGCTTGCTACGCGGCAGATAATCGCCGTAGCCCTTGGCGCCGACCAGGACGCCGTCATCGACCACGACCTTGCCTCGGACCATGGTCAGAACCGGCCAGCCCGTTACTTCCAGGCCCTCATAGGGCGTGTAGTCAGAACCATCGTGGATCAGATCGTGGGTGATCGTGACCTTCCGGTTCGGATCCCACAGCACGATGTCGGCGTCGGAGCCGACCGCGATGGTGCCCTTGCGCGGATAGAGGCCGTAGATCTTGGCGTGATTGGTCGCGGTAAAGGCGACGAACGAATTGAGATCGATTCGGCCCTTCACGACGCCTTCCGAGAACAGAATCGGCAAGCGCGTCGCAACGCCGGGAATCCCATTAGGCACCCAGCGGAAGCTGGTGCGGCCCTTGGGTGTCAACTTGCCCTGCGGGTCGTCGTAACGGAACGGACAATGGTCCGAGGAAAACAACGAGAACACGTTCTGCTGCAGACCTTCCCAGCAGGCCTGCTGGCTCGCGACATCGCGCGGCGGCGGCGAGCAGACATATTTGGCGCCCTCCATATTGAGCTGGTCGAGATCCTTTTCGGTCAGCATCAGATATTGCGGGCAGGTCTCGCCCATCACCCGGAGGCCGCGCTGCTGGGCGCGGCGGATCTCGTCCATCGCCTCGCGGTTCGAGACATGGACGATCATGATCGGGACGTCGATCAGTTCGGACAGCGAGATCGCGCGATGCGTGGCCTCGCGTTCGACCGGGATCGGCCGCGAGGTGGCATGAAAGCGCGGCGCGATATGGCCGCCCCGCTCCAGCCGATCGGTGAGAAAACGAATCGCGTCGAAATTCTCGGCGTGCACCATCAGCATCGCGCCGGTCTCGCGCGCCACCGCCATGGTCTCCAGCAGTTCGCGGTCCGACAGCGCCAATCCCTCATAGGTCATGAACACCTTGAGCGAGGTGTAGCCGTCCTCCACCAGCGCCGGCAGTTCCTGCCCCAGCACGTGATCGGTCGGATCGGTGACGATCAGATGGAAGGCAACGTCGATATGGCATTCGCCGTCCGCCAGCGAATGATAATGCTTCAAGGCCTCGCGCAGCGTCTGGCCTTTCTCCTGCAGGCAGAAAGGCAGCACCGTGGTGTTGCCGCCGAAAGCCGCCGAACGGGTGCCTGACGCAAAGCCGTCCGCCATCACGATGCCGTCGCCCGATGGCTGGGCAAAATGCACATGGCTATCGATCCCGCCCGGCAACACCAATCGGTCCGTGGCGTCGATAATGGTCCCGGCGTCGCCGAGATCGTGTCCCAGCGCCACGATGCGTCCATCTCGGATGGCGACGTCACAGGAAAACGTGTCGGCCGCGGTCACAACCGTGCCGCCGCGAATGATGGTGTCGAACGGCATCAGCGTGAACCTCCCTTCGCATCGACAGGACGGTGCTCGATCCTTGCCGCGAGCGGCTCCGTCAATCCCGTGGTCGGCTTCGGATCCGGACGGCGAAACGTTCCGGCAGTCGCCTTGCGGGGCTTCAGCGCGACCAGCGTCTCGGCCTGGCGTACCGCCGCCGCCACCGGATCGACCAGCGGCACCGGAATGCGGTCGCGCACCTTCTCGGCCAGACCGGCGAGCGGCGCGCCCGATAGAATAACGACGTCGGCGTCGTCCTGTTCGACGGCGCGGTTCGCCAATGTCACCAGCATCTCTTCCTTCTCGGCCTGGACGTCGGAAATCGATTTGAACACGCCGTCGAGCGTACGGATAGCGGCGCAGCGCGTATCCATGCCATGCATCGTCACGCATTCCTGGTACCAGGGTCCGAGCGCGCGGGCGAAGGTGACGATGGCGAATTTTCGTCCCAGCATGCAGGCGGTCAGCATCGCCGCCTCGGCAAGCCCAACCACCGGAAAATCGAACAATTCGCGGGCTCCGAACAGGCCGGGATCGCCGAACGCGGCGATTATGGCAGCATCGACGTTCGAGCCGGCCTCGGCCAACATCTCCAGCGCGATCGCGCCGCCGATCTGGGCTTCGGCACGCGTCGCGATATAAGGCACGCCGCGCGTCGCGGTTACCGCGATCAGTTCGGTGCCCTGCGAGGCGACCTTGGCGCCCGCCCCGGCAAGCAGATCGGTCACAGCAACGGTGGTGTTGGGATTGAGCAGCAGGATTTTCACAGTCCGGCCTTTCTGGTCGGCGCGGCGCGAACGGTGCGCGGCGGCTTCGCATCCTCATTCTCGACCGCCAACTCGCTGCCGGCCACGACCTCGCCGGTTCGGCGCACATGATGCCCGAGCAATTGTCCGGCGCGATCGGCGTCGCGGGCTTTCAGCGCATCGAGGATCTCGCGGTGATCGCGCACCGATTCCTCCCATCGCCCCAGCACCGACAGGCCGAGGAAACGCGCGCGTTCGGCGCGCGGCAACAGCATATCGTGGGTCGCTTTCAGCACATTGTTGCGGGCAAAGCCGACGATGGCGCGGTGGATCTGCTGGTTGAGTTCGAAATATTCCCGCAATTCGCCGCGCGCGTGATGCCATTCGATACGGCCCTGCAAGGCCTCGAGTTGCTCCACATCGCGCGCCGCCATCCGGATCGCGGCCAGTTCGGCGGCGCAGCGCTCGATCCCGCTCAACGCCTCGAATAGTTCGATCAGTTCGTCGCGGCGCAGCGGCGTCACGATCGCGCTGCGGTTCAGGCGAAGCTCGACCAGCCCTTCCGAGGCCAGATGCTTCAGCGCCTCGCGCAGCGGCGTGCGTGAAACCCCGAGGGCGTCGGACAACTCGTTCTCGAGCAATGGCTGGCCGGGTGCCAGATCGCCGCGCACGATCAACGAACGAAGCCTGCTCGCTGCCTGCTCGTAAAGGCCCGATCGCGGTACCCGCAATTGCCGTCGCGGCAACACCGCGCCGGCGCGGCGGGACTTCGGCCCGAACTTGCTCTTGAGTTTGGAAACAGGCGGCTTGCGAGGATTCGTCAAGACGGAGACCTCTGGTTTTCCGGTTGAGGACCAACCAGCGCGGGATTGCTGAACAGACCGCCCCAGTCCTCGACCCGCGCCGGATCAATTCCGGTCGCGACCAGGCACGCCCACAGCGTCACCGCAATCGAATCGAATACCGGCACGCCGAGCCTTGCTTCGAGCACGCCGGCCGCTCCGGCCCCGCGCATGTTGGTGCAAAGCACGGCGACCGCGTCGCAGCCGTCGTGCACCACCTGTTCGATCAGGCTGCCGACTTCTGCTTCCGGCACTTCGGCGAACGAAAAATTGTCCTGCAACGATAGATGCCGTTCCGCGACACAATTGAGGCCTTCGGCGGACCAGTTGGCGATGATCTTGTCCTGAACGTCCTTGGTGTAGGGCGTCACCAGTCCGATGCGCGGCGTACCGAGACGCCGGAACAGATCGCGATAGGTCAGCACGGTGGTCCGAGCGGGGATGCCGGTCGCCGCGGTGATGCGCTCGCACAGCCGCTCATCGCGCTCGAAGCCGAGCCAACTGGCCGAGGTACCATTCCAGGCGATGACGTCGACCTTTGCGTGCGCCAGCAATTCGGCGGCGCGTAAAATCTCGCAATCGTCGAACTGACGCAGCGCAGCTTCCGACAGCGCGATTTCGGTGACCTTGAAGCGCGCGAAATGCGCCGAGACATCCGGCAGGCCCGCCAGCATCGCGTAAGTGGCCGGTTCAAGCGCGGTGTTGGAAGATGGCGTCAGCATGCCGAGCCGGACTTGATGGATCATCGTGGTCGCCTCATGACAAATTGGGCCCGGGTGGGCGCGGCTTCGCCTGGCCCACCCGGACGATTTCAGACCGGCAGTCTGCGGCTGTAATCGATCAGGCTCGAACAGATCAACAGCGCGACGCCGGCGCAGGCAAAGAACATCAGCGCCAGGAAATAAGACCCGGTGTACTGCACGATCAAGCCGACAATCACCGGCGTCAGCACGCCGGCGATGTTGCCGCCGAGATTCATGCAGCCGCCGAGAAAGCCGGACTTTTCACGACCGGCCAATGCCGCGGGGATCGCCCAGTACATTCCGCACCAACGCAGGAAGAACAGCGTCGCCGAGAGCAGCGTCACGACGGCGACAGGATCGGTCACGTAGGCCACCGAAAAGATCGATATCGTGGTCATGATCGCCGCGATCCCGAACAAGGTCCGGAACACCAGGTTCGGTCCGCCACCATGGCTGCGCCAATAGTCACCGATGTAGCCGCCGACGAGTTCGCCGACGAAGCCCGCGAAGAAGATGATAAAGGACGCGCCGCCCAGGGTCTTGATGTCGAAATTGTGCACCTTGTAGAGGTAAGTCGGCATCCAGGTCAGCAGGCCGTAAAAGGTGGTGTTGAAGAACATCCAGCCGAGGCACATGCACCAGGTCGAACGGTAACGGAAATAGGCACTCCAACTGCCGCCCTGCGACGGTGCGTGGCCGGCGTCTTCCAGCGCGTGGGCCTGTTCGATGTAACGCGCCTCGGCTTCGTTGACGCCCGGATGCTGCCGCGGAGAATTGCGGATGTAATACCAGGCAAGGATGCCGCACAGCATGGTGCCGACGCCGGCGATGACGAACGCCATGCGCCACGAATTGAAGGCCGCGATCAGCCAGGCGATCACGATCGATCCGAGCGCGGCGCCGAGCGGCGCGCCGCCGTCGAGCAGGGTCGCGCCGCGGCCGCGCTCGGTCTGCGTCATCCAGATGCCGTTGAGCTTGCCGCCGGCCGGATAGATCGGCGCTTCCGATGCGCCCAGCCCGAGCCGGGTCAGCATCAGCATCGGCCAGCTGGTGGCGACCGCCGCGATCGCCTGAAACCCGCCCCAGAAGAAGGTCGCAGCCGCGATCACGATCCGTGGTTTGAAGCGATCGGCCAGCATGCCGCCGGGAATCTGCATCAGCGCGTAGGTCCAGAAGAACGAACTGAGGATCAATCCCTGCATCGCGGGATCGACGTCGAACTCCTTGGAGATCAACGGCATCGCGACCGAGAGCGAGGCGCGATCGATGTAGTTGATCGAGATCAGAAAGAGCATCAGGAAAAAGATATTCCAACGCACGCCGGTGGGTTTGGCGGCGTCTGTGGCTGCGAGGGCTGAGACGTGGTCGCTCATGGTTCTCTCCAATTACCGGCGGAACCAGTCTTGTTCATTTGGCGCAGGCCATCAACCAGATTCTGTATTTTGCATACGATTTTTTGTAACGACTCTGTTTTTGCTATTAAAATAGCTTCACTATGGACGACATCCGCCTAGGAATAATCTGACGCAGGTCCGCACCCGCTGCTCGATCTGCGGACGCGTCGGCATCGGCGCGCCGCCGAAAATGGCCGCGCGTTGCGGCGCCGAAGACAGCATGCCGATCAGCATGCCGGCGGCCTCGTCGGCATCATCGAGCACGATCGCGCCTCGCGCCTGCTGCGCCCGCAACCAATCGGCCAGCGTCGCCGCGGTTCGCTTGATCCCGTTTTTGTAGAACGTGCCGGCGAGATCGGAGAATTTTCCGGTCTCCTGCAGGATCATGCGCTGCAGCCCGACCACCTCTTCATCCAGCACGAGATCGGCGCACGCCAATCAGCGCCGCGTTCAGCGCCTGGTCGATGTCGGTGTGATCGACAGCTGCAGATTGAAGGCCGACAAGAACCGGTCCATGCGGTCCGACATCATGCCTTCGAACAGCGCGGCCTTGTTGGGCACCAGACGATACAGCGTCTTGGTGGAAACCCCGGCGAGGCGCGCCACCGCTTCCATACTGGTCGCGGCATAGCCGTTGCCGGCGAACTCGTGCCGCGCGGCCTCATAGACGATCTGCCGCGTCTCGGCGTCGGGGCGCAGTTGCGGACGTCCTCGACAACGCCGCTCCTCGGCCGGCGCCTGTGCGGGATCCGGGTTCTGACCTTTCGTTCGTTCCATCTCAGCCATGCTTTTAAATGATGCCTGTCATTCTATTGACAGTTCCAATATGGGCTCTATTTTGGAAAATATCAAGTTTCCTAAATAGCCGCAACCGCGGTGCAAGGAGCAAACCGATGACCCAGCATTCAACCACCTTCGAGATCGAGCGCGCGGTTCCGGCCGGCGCCGCGGTCGGGGACATTCTCGCCGGGCAAGGCAGAAGCCCGGCGGCCCGGCGAAAAAGATCAATCTGCGCAAGATGTTGATGGCGGGAGCGGCGCTCGCCATGCTGGCCGGCGCGGTTTGGTACGGCTACGATTACTGGACCGTCGGCCAGTACCAGGTGTCGACCGACGACGCCTATGTAAAAGCTGACAACACCACCAGTCGCGCCCAAGGTCTCCGGATATCTGCATCAGGTACTGGTCGGCGACAACGAGCGCGTCACGGCCGGGCAGACCCTGGCCCGGATCGACGACCGCGATTTCAAGGTCGCGCTCGATCAGGCCAAGGCCGACGTCGCCGCCGCCAAGGCTGCGATCGCCAGCAAGCAGGCCCAGCTCGAAGTGCAGCAGGCGGTGATCAACGCCGCCAAGGCGACCCTCGATGTCGACGACGCCAACGTCACTTTCGCCGCGCAGGACAACAAGCGCTACGCCGATCGCTGGCGAGTTCGGGCTATGGCAGCGTGCAGAACGCGCAATTGTCGCAATCGAAAATCGCCAGCGCCGAGGCCACAAGGGCGCGCGACACTGCCAACCTCACCTCGGCCACCAAGCAGGTCGACCTGCTCAAGGCCGAGATCGTGCAGGCCGAAGCCGCACTGGCGCGCGCGCAGGCGCAGCAGAGCCAGGCCGAACTCAATCTCAGCTACACCGACATCGTCGCGCCGATCGACGGCGTGGTCGGCAACCGCACCCTGCGCATCGGCCAATATCGTGCAGGCCGGCACGCAATTGATGTCGGTGGTGCCGGCCAGCGGCGCCTATGTGATCGCGAACTACAAGGAAACCCAGCTGACCGACGTGCACGAAGGCCAGGCGGTCGAGATCGCCGTCGACATGTTCCCGGGCCAAGTCGTGCACGGCCATGTCGACAGCCTCGCGCCCGCCAGCGGCCAGGAATTCGCGCTGCTGCCGCCGGACAACGCCACCGGCAATTTCACCAAGGTGGTGCAGCGCATCCCGGTCAAGATCGCGCTCGACGGCAACGACCATTCGCTGATCGTGCTGCGTCCGGGCATGTCGGTGATCCCGACCATCGAGACCCGCGAAGCCCAAGCCGAAACATCAAGCCAGCGCCGCATCGCCAGCTATCCAACACGTCGTTTCCGGAGCATCGTGCCATGTCCAGTCTCACCCCGTCAGCCTCGATATCCGCGCTTCCGACTTCTTCCGCCAGATCTGAGCGCCGGTCGGTCCCGAACCGCGCCAGCGCCACGGTCTGGATCGCGGTGCTGGCGGCCATGATCGGTTCGTTCATGGCGATCCTGAACATCCAGATCACCAACGCCTCGCTGCTCAACATCGAAGGCGGCATCGGCACCGGCGTCGACAACGGCTCCTGGATCTCGACGTCCTATCTGATCGGCGAGATCGTCGTGATCCCGCTGACCGATTATCTGAGCCGGGTGTTCTCGTTCCGCCGCTACATGCTGGCGAGCGCGGCGCTGTTCGCGGTGTTCTCGGTGGCCTGCGCCTTCACCCACGATCTGCCGTCGATGATCGCGATGCGCGGCCTGCAGGGCTTTGCCGGCGGCGTGCTGATCCCGATGGCGTTCACGCTGGTGCTGACCAAGCTGCCGAAGCCGCAGCAGCCGATCGGCCTTGCGATGTTCGCGCTGTCGGTGACCTTCGCGCCCGGCGATCGGCCCGACCATCGGCGGCTATCTCACCGAGAATTACGGCTGGCAGACCATCTTCTTCGTCAACGTGATCCCGACCATCGTGATGGTCGTCGGCGCTCTATCTGACGCTGGAGCGGCAGCCGATGCAGCTCAAGCTGCTGAAGGAAGGCGACTGGGCCGGCATCGCCACCATGGCGATCGGCCTGTCGGCGCTGCAGACCGTGCTCGAGGAAGGCAACAAGGACGACTGGTTCGCCTCGCCCTTCATCCTGCGGCTCGCCGGCGATCGCGCTGGTCAGCCTGTCGCTGTTCGTCTGGATCGAACTCACCAGTCGAAAAGCCGCTGATCCGGCTGCGGCTGCTGAAGCGAGCGCAATTTCGGCTTCGGCACCATCGCGATGACGCATGCTCGGCTTCGCGCTGTTCGGATCGGTCTACATCCTGCCGGCCTATCTCGGCCAGGCGCAGGGCTACAATGCCGAGCAGATCGGCACGGTGATGGCCTGGACCGGACTGCCGCAGCTGATCCTGATCCCGCTGGTGCCGAAGCTGATGCAGCGCTTCGACACCCGCTACATCGCCTTCACCGGGCTGATGATCTTTGCCTATAGCTGCTTCATGAACACCGGCGATGTCGCCGGATTATGCCGGCGACCAGCTCTGGATTCCGAACATCGTCCGCGCCATCGGCCAGGCCATGGTGCTGACGCCGCTGACCTCGGTGACGACGGGCGATATCGCGCCGCAGGACGCTGCGGCGGCATCCGGCATCAGCAACATGTTCCGCAACCTCGGCGGCGCGATCGGCACCGCGGTGCTGGCCACCGTGATCACCAAGCGCGAGCAGTTCCACTCCAACATCATCGGCCAGTCGGTCACGCTCGGCCGCGAGGAAGTGCGCGACCGGATCGCGCAGATGACCGACTACTTCATGGCGCACGGCGTGCCCGATCCGGCGGCCGCGCATCAGCAGGCGATCGTCGCGCTCGGCAATGCGGTCAAGCACCAGGCGCTGGTGATGGGCTTCAGCGACACCTTCGCGGTGCTCGGCGCGGTGCTGGCGCTGGCGGCGATCGCGGTTGCCGCTGACCAAGCGGGTCAAGGGTGCCGGCGGCGCCGGCGCGCATTGAGCGGCGGTCAGTCGACAATGAACAGCTTCGCACCGGTCGCGGTCGACGACCGGTGCGAAGCATCGCCATGGTCGGAAACCTGATAGCTCATGCCGGGCGTGAGCTTGAATCTGCGCCCATCGCGCAATTCGGTATCGAGCTCCCCTTCCAGCACATAGAGCACGTGGCCGCGATCGCACCAATGATCCGCCAGATAGCCCGCCGAATATTCGACATGGCGGACCCGCAGATCACCGATCGTGAAGGTACGCCAGATCGCCTGCCCGGTCTCGCCGCGATGGATGACCGGCGCGACCGCCTCCCAATCGGTCACCGTGAACGGCAGCGCGGGAATCTTCATGCAGGCAGACCCTTCCTGTCTCGATCCGCCGGCATCACGCCAGCAGATCGTCGACCGATTGGATGTCGGGACAGATAAAGTCAGGCCTCGGCACTTCGGCATCGAGCGCAATATGACGGCGGTTGATCCAGGCGATGGTCAGGCCCAGCGGCTTGCCGCCGACCAGATCGGTGAATTGCGACTGCCCGCAATGCAGGATCTCGCGCTTGGCGACGCCGGCATTGCCGATCAGATAGCGGAACAGCGTGCCGTCGGGCTTGTACCCCTGAGCGCGTTGCGCCGTACAGACCAGATCGAAATTCCGCTTCAGCGGCGTCAGCGCCAGCAGATCATCGTCGATGTTGGACACCACCGCCAGCTTGTAACGCTTCGAGAATTTGTCGAGCGTCCGGACCACGTCGTCATACAGAAAGAAGCTCGGGAACGCGTCGAAGTAATATTCGATGCGCCGGCTGTCGCCCTCAATTCCGAAATGCGCGAAAGTCTCTTCCAGCGATATCCGGCAGATTTCCCGGTACGACCGGTACGGCTCCCAGTAATGGATGATGTTGCGATGTTCCCAATGCTCCCAGAACGCCTTGACGTCCTGGCCTGGTGCACCTGAATCCGCGAGGATCCGCTCGAACGCGCCGTACGAACTGTCGCGAACGCTGATCAACGTGCCGAACACATCGAACGACAGCAGCTTCGGCGTCAGGCTTGCCGTTTGCTTTTCGACTTCTACCAACAGCTTTTCCTCTTTCTCTGGAGTACTGCTCAGATCACGAAAAATCCGTGGCTCGCGTCGCGGCGAAGCTGCTCGACCAGGCCGAACTCCCAGTCGAGATAGGCCTGCATCGCGACGCGGTCGATGTCGGTGCCTTCATACGGCCGCCGGTAACGATGCGACGGATCGGGCTTCGGCCACGCCAATGGCGGGCTGATTTCCAGCGCACCATCATAACCGCCGTCGAGCACATAGGTCTCCCAGCCCATCTGCGCCAGCCAGGATGCGGTCATGTCGGCGCGCACGCTTCGATCGTCGGTCAGCACGATGCGCGCACCCCGCACCGGCGCGGCCATGTCGATCTCCTGCACCAACTGCCCGCCGGGATAATGCCGAAAGCCCGGCAGATGGCCGGCGGAATATTCCTCTTCGGAGCGGACGTCGAAGCGGTACAGCGTGCGGTGGGTCTGCGCCCGCAGCGCCGCCATCCCGTCGATGTCGAGCCGGCGCACACCGGCGCGATAGGCGACATCGCGGGCGTTGGTTTCGGCGCCTTCGAAGGCGCCGATCGCGCCGCGCCGGTCCGAACCATGATCGAGGTGCTGTTTGGCCAGAGTCCAGCCAATCGTGCCGTTGCGCAGCGCCCGCACCTTGTTGGCGACACCGGCATTGATCAGCGACTGGGTGCCGATGATCGAGCGGGTGCGGCCGGCGCAGTTGACGATGATCGTGGTCTCGGGATTCGGCGCGGCCTTGCCCGCGCGCAGCACCAGTTCCGCACCGGGCACGCTGATCGAGCCGGGAATGTTCATGGTGGCGTACTCGTCGAACCGGCGCACGTCGAGAATCCGGATATTGGCATCGCTCTCGATCAACGCGGCGACTTCCTCCGCCGCCAGCGATGGCGTGTGGCGGCGCGACTCCACCAGTTCGCCGAACGCCTTGGCGTAGGAATTGACGTCCTGGAAAATCTCGTAGCCCGCCGCTTTCCAGCCCTGCAGGTCGCCGTCGAGGCGACGCACATGGGTGTAGCCCAGCGCGCTAAAACGCTCGACCGCCGCTTCAACGAGGCTTTCGCCGCCATCATAAACAACGATCGGCGCGTCCTTGCGCGGCAGCCGGGTCTCGGCCTCCAGCGCGATCCGGTCCGCTGCCATGTTGGCGGCAAACAGCGGATGGCCGGTGGCGAACGCCGCCTCGCGCCGCAAATCGAGCAGCGCGATTTCGTCGCGCAGCAGCAGGGCGGTGCGGACCTGCAAAGGCGTGACCGAGGAAATGATCATGGAATACAGGACAATCGGAACGAGGGCGGGAATACTTGCATCACAAGCATGGTGAAGAAAGCACAGTGAAGCAAGTACCGGCGAAGAAACAGCAACGCCGGATCGTCCGACTGTGCTATATCGGGATGCTGCGTACAAAATAACATCAAAAATAAAGCAATGGGAGGACTGCAATGCCAACTTCCGCGCGGAACAATGGTCTCGTCACAACCGCGGCGCTCGCCGCCGCCATATGGATGGCGATGACCCTGCCAGGCCTGGCGCAAAGCCCGAAATACAAGCCGATTACGGTGAAGACGCCGGATGGCTTGACCATCTCGGCCCAGGAATGGGGCAATCCCAACGGACCCGAAATCCTGTTCATTCACGGCTACTCCCAGAGCTATCTGTCGTGGTCGCGCCAGACCGACAGCGACCTCGCCAAGGAATTCCACATCGTGACCTATGACCTGCGCGGCCACGGCAGTTCCGACAAGCCGCTGGACCCGACCCGCTACAAGGACTCGAAAGCATGGGGGGATGAGGTGCAGGCGGTGATGGATGCCACCGGGCTCAAGCATCCGGTGCTTGTCGGCTGGTCCTATGCGGGCCGGGTGATTTCCGACTATGTCGCGACCCACGGCGCCGGCCAACTCGCCGGCATCAATTTCGTCGATGCGCCGATCAAGGCCGACCCGGCGCTGATCGGCGACAATCTCAAGAACCAGCCGATGATGGCGTCGGAAGATCTCGCGACCAATATCGCGGCGACGCGCAGTTTCGTTCATGGCTGCTTCTCCCGGCAACCGAGCGCGGACGATTTCGAGACCATCCTCGCCTACAACATGATGGTGCCGCCGCAAGTGCGGGGCGGTCTTACCGGCCGGCCGCTCGACGCCAGCGAGATCATGTCGAAGCTGAAGATCCCCGTGCTGGTGACCCATGGCCGGGAAGACCGCAACGCCAAGGTCGGGGCCGGCGAATACACCGCTTCGATTATCCCGGGCGCCAAGCTCTCGATCTATGACGGTGTCGGTCATTCCCCGTTCTACGAAGACGCGCCGCGGTTCAATGCCGAACTGGCCGCCTTCGTGCGCATGGCGGCCAAGACGAATTGAAGTACGACGGTCGCTTGGCCATGGTTCGAGACGGCGCGGAGCCTGTCATCGGGCCGCGCTTTGCGCGGACCCGGTGGCGCCTCCTCGCCATGAGGTCTTGATGGAAGTGACGCTCTTCGTCGCTACACTTCGGGCCCCATCCTGAGGAAGCCGCGAAGCGGCCGTCTCGAAGGATGCGCCGCGGACACCAGTCCGCCTTCTCGCGGCACGATGCGCCCGAGGTTTGCTGGTCGCTTGCCCTCGAAAAATAAGAGGGCGCAGGAAACGCCGGGTGCGCGGTGCACCCGCAGTCCCGCGTGCAAAGGTAGAAAGCACACGGGGGTAGTCACTACAGGCTCACCGGAACACCCGGCATTTCCTGCGCGATGGTTTTACGGTTTCCTTCGCGCTCTCCCTGGTGACCGGGCTTGTTTGCCACCATCGCCCCCAAGAAGCTTGCTTCCCGAGAACTTGACGCCAGCGTCGGGGCGTCAGGACCACACGACTTCGCCGTCCGCAGCATCGCCGTTCGTCCACGCGCGAAGCGCGTGACGACGCTGCCGCGTCCATCGCATCCCCAGCCCAACGTCCGTGACGATCGCGAAACGTCCCTCTCTCGGGCCGGGACGAAGGCCATACGCAGATGATTTGCAGAAGAAGGAAACGGAAATATTTTTGCGGAAGGGGCTGGACAGGATTTTACTGATTTGCCCGACAGGCAAAAGTCTCCGGCGGCGTCCGTATCAATAAAACAACCTGTGAGCGAATTTCACTCGACATTGTTCCTCTTTTGTTCTAGCGTCGGCTTCTCGTTGGTTCAGTACATGTTGAGGGGCAATTCCGATGGACGCTACGCCTGAAGCCGAATACCTGCAGATTACCCTGCATGAATACTACGACACGCCGAAGGACTTCGTGCTCGGCCTGCTTCGTTCGGTGTTCAGCCTGTCCGCGGTTGATGCGCTGGCCTTGATGGAGGCGGTCGAGAAAAACGGCAAGGCGGTCTGCGGCACCTATCCGCGGCGCGGCGCCAAAGCGCTGTTGAAGTCGGCGTGGGAGCGTATCGACGCATCGAAACATGCCCTACTGATCACGGCCGAGGCCGGCGAAGACGCCGGCGTCAAGGCTTGCAGAATGTGCGATGATTTTTCCGGAGACAATCAGATCCGCATCGGCGGAAAAATCATCCCGGTGTGCGACGCCTGCATGCTCGCGGTGGCGAACCAGATGAGCGACGCTGCTGAGCGTAAAGCGTTCAAATATGCCGGCGAAGCGCTGGAATGGCATTTCGCCGGTCTGTCCGGAGACCAATTGGTCGCAACCTCGCGGCAATTTCCCGCACATATGCGCGCGGACGTGCAGGCAGCGCTCGACGAGTTGTTTTCGGCGGCACCAATCCGATTCTTTGGCGTTCACGAGTCCGAGCGTTATGAGACATTGACGATCGCGGCGCTGACGCTCAGTTCCGGACGCGCACCCGCGATCGCGCCGGCGCAGTATATCGACGTCGATATCGGCGAAGCCGCACCGGTCAAGTGCCTTCATAACGGTGTGTGGCTCTGTCTGGCCGACGAATTGCGCTATGCGGTGCTGGTCTCCACCCATCGCGATTATGGCGGGGACAGCGGGATCCGTGTCGAAATCGCGGTGCCGGCCGGCGCGCCCGGGGCCGAATTCGTCGAAGCCTCCTTCGACGAATTGGAACGAGCGGTCAGCGCCGCCCGCGCCTATCGCGGCAAGATCCTGTCGTTCGACCACGATGCCAATTATCGCGGCCGCTCGAGGGGCCTGATGGTTCATAAATTGTCGCAGGTCCGGCGTGAGGAAGTGATTTTGCCGGACGCTACCTTGAAACTGCTCGATCGCAACGTGATGGGTTTCATCGAGGGCCGCTCTCGGCTGCGCCAACTCGGGCAATCGACCCGCAAGGGCATTTTGCTGTACGGACCGCCCGGCACCGGCAAGACCCATACGATCCGCTATCTGGCCAGCAATTTGCCCGACCATACCACGCTGATCATCACCGCGGCGCAGGTCGCGGGGCTCCGTCACTACATGAGCCTGGCGCGACTGCTGCAGCCAGCCATGGTGGTGATCGAGGACGTCGACCTGATCGCGCGCGCCCGCGAGAATATGAGCGGACCTTGCGAGGAATTGCTGCTCAACACGCTGCTCAACGAGATGGACGGCCTGAAGGAAGACGCCGATATTCTGTTCGTGCTGACCACCAACCGGCCCGAACAACTCGAAAGCGCGCTGGCGAGCCGGCCGGGGCGGATCGACCAGGCGATCGAAGTGCCGCTGCCGGACGACGCCAATCGCAGCAAGCTGGTCCGGCTTTACGGCAAGGGTCTGCCGATCGACGGCGCGATCGTCAGTGAAGCGGCGCGGCGCACGGAAGGCGTCAGCGCGGCGTTCATCAAGGAACTGATGCGGCGTGTCGCGCAGGCCTCGATCGGCCGCGACGGAGGCGCCACCGTGCAGTCCGCCGATCTGAGCGAGGCGCTGGACGAGATGCTATTCGCCAGCGGCCAGCTCAATATCAGTCTGCTCGGCGGCGCCCGGCAAATGGCGGCGGGATAGCGAGCCGCTGTTCGCCGGGCCGATCTTCAGCTAATCGCCGCGGACCCCCGCGGCGGTCGGCCACTTGCCTGCACCTTCGCAGCCTTACGCCGGCCAGCGCAGCCATTCGCACAGGCCGCGGCCCATGATCCATTCCTTGTCGGCGTCCGACAGGAACGGCAGGCCCTGAAAATGCGCGATCGCTTCCTTGTAACCCATGCCATAGGCGCCGATCATGCGCGACAGGTCGGTGCCCCAGAAGCAGCGCTTCGGTCCGAACGCGCGTGCCAGCCTCTCGATGTACGGAAAGAGATTTGTATATGGCGATGGCTGCGTCGAGAAACTCGGCAGATTGGAAAGCTTCACGTTGACGTTGGGAAACTGCGCCAGCGCCTCGGTGGCCGCCACGTATGGCGCAATCGCATCGTCCTTGGTGCCGCCGCGGATCCCCATGTGGTCGACGGTGACGCGCAGGCCGGGATGACGGCGCACGATTTCGGTCAGCTCCGGCTTGGCGTCGGGGATCAGCAGCATGGTCGGAATGTCGTGCTTCTCGGCGAACGGCCAATACCAGTCGGCGGTGCCATCCTTGACCCAGTTGACCTCGTTCTCGAACGAGAACGTCAGCCGCACGCCCTTGACGCCCGGCTCGTCCTTCCAGCTCGCGATCCATTCCTTGGCTTCTTCGGGGCGCTGCAACGGAATCCGCGCCATCACCCCGAAGCGATCCGGATAATGACGGCTGGCCTCGATGCCGAAATCGTTGCGGTCGCCCTCCCAGGTCGGCGGGCAGATCATGGCGCGGCGTACGCCGGCCGCGTCCATCATCTCCTTGAGCTCTTCGTAGCCGATCGGCTCGGGGCGATGCTTCATATGATGCAGGCGCTTCATACCGCCCGGGATCCACGGACGTTCCGGCGTTTCCGCGCACCAGATATGGACTTGGCTATCGGCAATGAGCATGACTTCTCCTGTTCAGGCGCCGCTTGAGATACGGGCCAGTTCTTTCAAACCGTGTTCGCTGGTTCGCTGGTAATGCGCCTGCAACAGCGCGGTGGCCTTGGCGGTGTCGCGATCGAGCACCGCCCGCATGATGCCCTCGTGCTGATCCGGGCGCGCGGCGGTGCCGCTCAACGCGCTTCGCCGCGACAAATGGCGGTAGCGATCGGCGGCGTCGAACAGTTCTTCGTCCATCTCGACCAGATAAGATGAGCCGCAGGCCGCGACCAGGCTGCGATGAAAGGCGCGATGCGCGGCTTCCCAGGCCGGGTCGAACTCCAGTTCGCCGGCGTGACCGGGCGCGTAGCGCGGCACCCGCGACAAGCGGTGAAACGCCACCACGATGCCTTCTTCCCACGCCGCGTCGCCGAGCCGGATGCTTTCGCGCAGACAGATTTCCGCCAGCAGGCAGCGCGCCCTGGTCAATTCCTCGAGGTCCTGCCGGCTGACCGGCGCCACGTAAAATCCACGCAGGTCGGATTGGCAGATCAGGCCGTCGCTGGTGGCGCGGTTGAGCGCCTCGCGCAGCGGATTGAGGCCGACGCCGTAACGCTCGCACAATTCCCGGACCCGGAGCTTTTCTCCGGGCGCGATCGCGGTCGAAATCACGTCCCGGCGCAGCTGCGCATAGACCGCGCTGGCCTGGGTTTCCCCGCTTTTGGCTTCAATGCCCTTGCGCAACTGGGATTCATACGGAATTGGCATCGCCCCACCGGCCTGAAGCATCATTTGTAATTCTAGAAGATTTGATACATTATTTGATCTACAAATTCAAATCGTGTGTCAATCACAACATCGATATGGGAGCGAAGCGTGGCCAAGGTGAACGCGAGCGCAATGCCGGCGGCGAAAATAGCCGAGACGGCTCCGGTACTTGCACCGCTCCTGGTGATGGCCGTGGTGTATCTGGTCTACGCCTGGGATCGGGTCGTGGTGCCGGTCGAACTGGTCGAGGTTCGGGCGGCTTACGGCCTGTCGGTGACCAGCAGCAGCGTGATCGCCTCGGTTTTCACCTTCGGGCTGGCGCTGACCGCATTGCCGGCCGGCCTTCTGGTGGTGCGCTGGGGCACCCGCACCACCTTGGTGCTGGGCGCAATCCTGTTCTCGCTCTGCACCGCCTATGTGCCCATCGGCTTCGGACTGACCGATCTGCTCGGCGCCCGCGTTCTCGCCGGCGTCGGCGAGGGCTTCTATAATGTCGCGATGTATTCGTTCCTGGCCGGGCTGACCCTGCGCTATCGCGGCGCCGCGGCCGGTATCGCCACCACGCTGTTCGGGTTGGGCATCCTGACCGGGCCACCCGTGATCACCTGGCTGCAGGAATACAGCGCCGCCTGGCAGGGGCCGTTCTATGCCCTCGCGATCGTCGGCATCCTCGGCGCGCTGGCGCTGCAATTGATGATCGACAAAAGCGCCAATCAGACCACCAACGCCGGCGGCGCGCCTATGTTCGCCGGCCTGGTTCGCGTCATCACGCCGCGCACGCTGGTGATCGTGCTGGCCGCCGCCGCCAACGGCATCGGCGTCTACGCGTTCATCTCGGTCTACGTCACCTTCCTGCGCACCGACGGTCATCTCAGCCAGGCAACCGCCGCCTACATCTTCAGCGCCTACGGCCTCGGCGGATTGCTCGGCGGCATTCCGATGGGCTATCTCGCCGACCGGATCGGCCGCCGCTACTTTCTGATCGGCGCGATGCTGTTGGCCGGCATCGCCGGCGCCGCCGCATTCACCGTCGCGCCGGCGCTGCTGCCGTCGCTGATCGCCAATTTCTGTCTCGGCATGCTGCTGAACGGCTCCTACAGCAATTGTTATGCGGCGATCCAGGACGAGGTCGCGGCGGAGGACATTCCGATCGCGACCGGCCTGCTGGCCACCGTCTACTTCCTCACGGCGTCGTTCTCCGGCTGGCTGCTGGTCACCGCGGCCGGCCTGATCGGTTGGTCGGCCGGCGCAATGATGGTGTACACCGCGCCATACTGGATATGTGCGATGCTATTCTTTTTCTCACGTGGAATGGGGCGCCGGCGCGAACCGGCGGCAATTTGATGGATCTCGGACTTAAAGGACGCACGGCACTGATTTTGGCATCATCGCGCGGACTCGGCCTGGCCTGTGCCACGGCGCTGGCCCGCGAAGGCTGCAATGTATTTTTGAACGGACGCGATCAGGCGCGGCTCGACGAAGCCGCGGCCGGGGTCGCCGCGGCGCACGGCGTTCGCCCCGCCACCGTGGTCGGCGACATCACCACCGAGGCCGGCCGGCGCGCGATGCTCGACGCCTGCCCTGCCCCCGACATCCTCGTCACCAACAACGAAGGGCCTCCGCCGGGCAAGCTCGCCGACTGGGATCACGATGCCTTTATCGCGGCGTTCGAATCCAACATGCTCGGACCCGCGCTGATGATCCGCGCCGTGGTCCCGGGCATGCAGCAGCGCCGCTTCGGACGGATCGTCAATATCACCTCGGCGATGGTGAAATCGCCGCGGGCGCACATGGGATTATCCACCGCGGCGCGCACCGCGCTGACCGCATTGTGCAAATCGATCGGGCCGACGGTGGCCGCGGACAATGTCACCATCAACAACATGCTGCCGGAGCGGATCGACACCGGACGCCAGGTTTTTCTGGTGCAGCGCATGGCCAAGCTCGAGGGCATCAGCGTCGAGGAAGCCCGCGCCAAAATAACGCAAACCGTCGCCGCCAAACGCTTCGGCCGCCCGGAAGAGTTCGGCGATTGCTGCGCTTACCTGTGCAGCGCGCAGGCCGGCTTCATCTCCGGCCAGAATATCCAGATCGACGGCGGCTCCTACGCCGCGTTGATCTGAGGCGCGTCAACCCTGAAAGGTGCACGGCAGCGCGGCCGGCGAAAACGCTTTAATCCTGATGCAGGCCTGCATCCTTGATCACCTTCGACCATTTGCCGTTCTCGACCTGGATCTTGTCGCGTGAAGGCCGCGCTGCTGCCGCCCAGCACGACGCCGCCTTCTTCGTGCACGCGCGTGGCGATCTCCGGCAATTTGAGCGCGGCATTGCCGGCCTCGTTGAGCCGCGCGACGACGGCAGCGGGCGTGCCGGCAGGGACCAGCAGGCCGTACCAGGTGCCGGCGACGAATCCGGGATAGCCCTGCTCGGCCACGGTCGGCACATTGGGCAAAATCGGGCTGCGCTCCTGTGCTGACACCGCGATGGCACGCAGCTCGCCGCTCTGGATCAATCCGAGCGAGGTCGGGATCGAGGACAGCATCAGCGGGATGCGGCCGGCCGCGACGTCGATCAGGGCCGCGTTGGCGCCGCGCGCCGGAATATGACGCAGCTTGATGCCGGCGCTGCGCGCGAACATCTCGGCGGCCAGATGCGAGACCGTGCCGATGCCGGGGGTCGCGACATCCATCCCGTCGGGCATCTGCTTGGCCGCGGCCACCACATCGGCGAGCGATTTGTACGGCGAGTTCGCCGGCACCACCACGACATTGGGCGCGTCGGCGAGCAGCAGCACCGGGACGAAATCCTTGACCGGATCGTAGGGCAGATTGCCGTAGAGCGTCGGGTTGATCGCCAACTGCGAGGTCTGCCCGAGCCCGACGGTGTAACCATCGGGCGACGCCTTCGCCAGCAGATTGACCGCGATGTTGCCGGCGGCGCCGGGCTTGTTCTCGACCACGACCGCCTGCTTCAGGGTCTCGCCGATGGTGTTGGCCACCAGCCGCGCCACCGCGTCCATGCCGCCGCCGGCCGCACCGGGCACCAAGAGCCGGATCGGATGATCCGGATAATCGCCTGCCCACGCGCTGACGGCGCCGAGCAGCAGCATCGATACGGCGCCGGCTGTGATCCACGCGGCATTACGGGCAGGCTCGGCCATGGTCGCTCTCCCTGTCGGTTCTTGTCGTTGTCTTGTTGTCGCGGGTCGCGGCGCCGGCGCCGCGCGTCGTCAAACTTTGGCCGGCGCGAGACCGGTCTCGGTGCCGGACTCCGGCACCGAGCTGCCGTACAGCAGACCCTCCTGAAGCTTCGGCATGGTCTGCGGCAGGTTGAGGATCGGCAGGCCATGGGTCGGCGCGATCGCCTGGACGTCGAGCCGGTCGCACAGCCATTGCAGCCGATCGACGTAGAGCTTCATGTCGGTGAATTTAGTCCAGAACAGCGCGCGGTCGGCGAAAACAGCCGAAACGTCGGCGAGATCGAGCGAAATCGCCTCTTCGGCGAGCAAGCCGCAATGACCGTCTTCGTGATAGTGGCTGTAGGCAAAGCCGTCGCCCGGAAACAGCACGCGCTCCTTGCTGTCGAAGCCCCACCACGTGGTGCGCAGGTCGCGGATCACAGGTTCGACCGTGACGAAGGAACGGCCGCCGAGATCGATTTCGTCGCCGAGCGCCATCGGCAGCATGCGGTCGGCGAATTGCGGAAACGCAAGATGGTAGTCGCTCATGTCGCCGCACAGCGTCGCTTCCGGATAGCGCGCGAGCACCCGGCCGAGGCCGCCCGAATGCGGCGTCTCCTGATGGGTGACGAACAGATATTTCAGAGGCGCGCGGCCCAGCAGCAGCGTCCTGAGCTGCTTTTCGATGATCGGGAAATCCTTGGGGTGCCCGGTCTCGATCAGCATCGAGGCGTCGCGGCCGCAGAGCAGGAAGGCGGCGTTGTAGGTGTGATAGATCTTGCCCTTGGCGCGCTGCTCCAGGCAATCGCCGAGCCAGAACACGCCATCGGCCAGTTCGCGCGGCATCGGTTTGGACAGATTGGGCATGGCTCACCTCAACTCGTCGCGGTCGACATAGCGGGGCTGGATTACGCTCTGATCGAGCTGCGCCAGCACGTCATCGAACATCTTGTATTGCCGTTCGACCAGCGCGCGGCCGCGCAGCACCCGGCCGTAGCCGGGCGCGATGGTCTCGATCGGATATTTCTCGAACACGGTTGCAAGCTTGCGGCGCAGTTCAGTGGTCTTGCCGCCTTCCATCCACCAATAGCGGGTGTTCAACAGAAAACTGCGGATGTGGGCCGGCGTGGTGGTGCAGTCATCCGCCGAGATCGCCCACGGCCCGTCGGCGTGCTCGCTCCATTCATGCGAAAAACTGTCTGAGGTGAACAGCGTGCGGGTGGTCTCGTCGAACATCCAGCGGGTGTTGATCAAACGCAGCGGCGCCTGGAACACGTCGATCGCCCTGACATCGCCGACATGAAGCGTTTCGGCGCGCGATACCAGCGTGGTTTTCAGGGAATAGGGTCGGCTGTCCTTGGCATCGGAGCGGCGGCCGAAATCGACCCATAATGCGGCGTCCGGATTGCCCGAATAGCACTGCTCGACATTGAAGCTCTGCGCGATCGCCTCGACATTGCAGACCGACATGTATTCGTTGATGCGTAACGGAAACACCGACAGCAGCGTCTCCGGCGTCGTCAGCGCGCGGATCTGGGCGATGATCGAGGCCTCGTGCGCCGACAGCCCGCTGTCGAGCAGCAGCGCCCGATCGCCTTCCTTCAGCAGATAGCAGTTGGAAACCGAATAGCCGCGGGCATTGGCGGGATAGGCACTGACCCGGCCGTCGAGTTCCATCACATTCTGCAGCGCGTAAAGCTTGCCGTCGGCGATGGTCTCGATGTGGCTCTTGTCGATCGTGCTACGGCCGACCGGAAAGTGCGGCCGGCCGGCCGGCGGTTTTGCCAGCACATTCATGGCGTTTTTCTCCCGCGGCAAATCATTCCGCACCCCGATAAAGCGGCTTGCCCCCTTGCCCGGTCAAACGAGTTATTGTCTAACCATTGTGAGAAAAACGCACAGTCAGGCCGTCCCCCTGTTTCCGCCATGCCCCTGCCCCCGCTGAACGCGATCAAGGCTTTCGAGGCGGCCGGCCGGCTGGGAAATTTCAGCAAGGCGGCGGCCGAATTGAACGTCACGCCCGGGGCGATCAGCCGGCAGATCAAGAATCTGGAACAGCACCTCGGCGTCGACCTGTTCGCGCGGGTCGGCAATGAAGTGCGGATCACCGCGGCGGGAAGGCTTTATCTCGGTTATGTCAACGAGGCGTTCGCCAAGCTCGACAGCGGCACCCGCGCGGTCAGCGCCGACCATGCCGGCCAGCCGCTGCATATCTGGGGCTCGCGGTTCTTCATCCGGCTCTGGCTGCTGCCGCGGCTGCCGGATTTTCACGTGCTGTTTCCCGACCAGGAGGTGCTGATCACCACCGTGCGTCCGGACGAGCCGTTGCCGTCCGAGTTCGACGTCGCGATCATGCTCGGCCACGGCCGCTGGAATGCGATGCGCAGCGATCTGTTGCTGCGGCGGGTGCTGATGCCGGTCGCAAGCCCCTCCTATCTGAAATCGGCGCCGCCGCTGCGGTCGCCGGCCGACCTCGAACACCATACGCTGCTGGAGACATCGGCCGGCCTCGATCAATGGGATCTGTGGTCCAGGGAAGCCGGCGCGGGATCGCTGGCGCTGGCCCGGCGCATCACCTTCACCAGCACCGACCTCGCCTTCAGCGCCGCGCTCGACGGCCTCGGCATCGCGCTCGGCCGTCAGGGTTTCATCGAAAGCGACGTGCGCAAAGGCAACCTGATCAAGCCGTTCGAGCAGACCGCCGACGCCGGCGACGGCTTTTACCTGATCACGCCGGACCGCGAGCGGTTGCCGGCGCGGGTGCGCCACTTCAAGAAATGGATCACCGGCCAGCTCAAGGACGGGCCGATCTGAGCACACACCCGTCACCGCCTGCGCTTTGACAGCGGCGGGGCGCAGTCTATGCTTTGCAAAACAGGGAGCGAAACATGGAAGAGATCGCGGCGCGAAACGCGGCCCAAATTCTGCTCGCCGAGCACAAGGCCAACACGCAGTTCAAACCGTTCGAGCGGCCGGGCGGTCCTGCCAGCATTCCCGACGCTTACGACATTCAGGAGAGATATGTCGAACTGCTGCGGGCCGAACATGGCGATCGGATCGGCTACAAGGTCGGCCTGACCTCGAAGCCGATGCAGCAATTCTGCGGGATCGATCATCCGATCGCAGGTGTAGTTCTGGCGCGGCGCGCGCACCGGTCGGGAGCCAGCATCCGAAGGGGCGATTTCGGCCGGCTCGGTCTCGAATTCGAAATCGCCGTCCGCCTCAAATCCGACGTGCCGGCAACGGCTTCGCCGATGACCGCGGACCAGATCGAGCCGCATATCGGCGGCGTTTGCGCCGCCATCGAACTGGTCGACGACCGCGCCGCGGACTATGCCCATCTCGACGTGCTGGCGCTGCTGGCGGATAACTCCTGGAACGGCGGCATCGTGCTGTCGGAATTCGTCGCCCAATGGCCGGACCTCGCGGAAGTGCTCGGCAAGGCGACCAGAGACGGCGCCGCGGTCGGCGAAGGTCATGGCCGCGATATCCTCGGCCATCCCTTCAATTCGGTGGCGTGGCTGGCAGCCCATCTCGCCACCCGCGGCGAACGCCTGCAGGCCGGCCAGATCGTGATGACCGGCAGTGTGATGAAGACCGTGTTTCCGAATGAAGACGCGACCTACGCATTTTCGCTGGACCGAATCGGAGACGTCAGCGTCGTCGTGCGGTGACGCTTCAAGTCTGCGCAAGCGTTCGCCACCCGCGAACGTGATATTCCCGCATCACCGAAATATATTTTTGTCGGCGCGTTGAACATCGCGGCGCGATGGTTTGGTTGCTCGCGCATCTCGAGAGACACTGCAAACACGCCAATTTACAGCGATTCTCGCGCGCGCGTCGTCTGCGCGTCATCTCGACGTCGCGCCGCAAACATTTGCGTGTCACGCACCGAACAATCTCGTGTCACGCGACGAATTTACAACCCGGCAGCCCGACAAGGGCCGCTTCTGTCTTTCAGCCGGCGGCGTCAAATCATTTCATCAGAGCAAGAGAAATCCATGCAACGTAACGTTAGCAAGGCAGCGACAGCCCTTTGCCTGTCGATGGCGCTGTTCGCACAGGGCGAAATCCCTGCCCTGGCGGCATCGCCGCAGGACGCGCTTCCGACCACGACTCCGATCAAGCATGTCGTGGTGATCTTCGGAGAGAACGAATCGTTCGACCACTATTTCGGCACCTATCCGAAGGCGACCAACCCCACCGGCGAACCCGCCTTTACCGCGGCTTCGGGTACGCCCGCGGTGAACGGCTTTACTCCGGCCCTCCTGACCAGCAATCCAAACCTGAACCCCGCCAACGGCGCCGGCGCGACCAACCCGTTCCGTCTCGATCGCTCGCAGGCGCATACCTCCAGCCAGAATCACGCTTACGGTCCCGAGCAGTCCGCCTTCGACCACGGCAAGAACGACCTGTTCCCCGAATTCACCGGCGCGGCCGGTACCGGCGGCACCGGCGTGTTCAACACCAAAGGCCTCGTGATGGGCTATTATGACGGCAACACCGTCACCGCCCTGTGGAATTATGCGCAGCACTTCGCGCTGAGCGACAATTCCTACAGCTCGACGTTCGGTCCTTCGACCCCCGGCGCCATCGACCTGATCTCGGGACAGACCAACGGCGCGGTCGGCTTCGCACCGAGCAACGGTTCGAGCACCAATACCATCAACAACATCGTCGCCGACGGTCAAAACGGCTTCACGATGTTCGGCGACAGCGATCCGCATGGCGATGTCTGCTCGTCGACCACCGCAGCGACCACCGAGATGACCGGCAAGAACATCGGTGACCTCTTGAACACCAAGAACATTTCCTGGGGCTGGTTCGAGGGTGGCTTCAATCTTCAGGCCGTCAACGCCAATGGCACCACCGGTTGCACACGAAGCACGAGCTCGGTGACCGTCGGCTCCAACGTGACCGACTATGTTCCCCATCACCAGCCGTTCCAGTTCTATCCTTCGACGCGTAACCTCAGCCACACCAGGCCGCTCTCGGTCGCGTCGATCGGCACGTCCGCCGACGGCGGCGCCAATCACCAGTACGACACCACCGACTTCGTCGCGGCGGTGCAGGCCGGCAACCTTCCCTCGGTCAGTTTCCTGAAAGCTCCGGCGATCCAGGACGCTCACCCGGGCAACTCCGATCCGCTGGACGAACAGACCTTCGTGGTCAACATGATCAACCTGCTGCAACAGAGCCCGGAATGGAGCAGCACCGCGGTGATCCTCGCCTATGACGACTCGGACGGCTGGTACGACCACGCCAACAACGTCATCAACCCCTCGAACACGGTGCAGGATTCCTATACCGGAGCGCAGCAATGCGCCCCGCTGCCCAACACCGCCGGCGCAATGACCACGCCGCTTCCCGGCGTCAAGGGCCTGCCGGTCCAGGGACGCTGCGGTTACGGCACCCGCCAGCCGCTGCTGGTGATTTCGCCGTATGCCAAGCCGAACTTCGTCGACCACACCCTGACCGACCAGTCCTCGATCATCCGCTTTGTCGAAGACAACTGGCTGAGCAACCAGCGTATCGGCCAGGGCTCGTTCGACGGCATCGCCAATCCGATCAACAACATGTTCGACTTCACCCAGAAGCCGAACGCCAAGCTGATCCTCAACGCCAGCACCGGCAACAAGTAATCGGCCGCGCCACTGGATCATTGCGACCGGGGCGGATGGAGCAATCCATCCGTCCCGATTTGCGATCGGCGCTTTTTCTGATCTGTATCGGGCTTTTCGAATGAACCGAATTTTCAAGCGTGTTTCGATGCCGTTTCGTGTTCACCGCTTTGGTCCATGGCGACTTCGATTGCCGGTCTTGCTTGCCGCGACGATGGCGATGTCGTTCTCCGCGGCGGATCCCACCCCTCCGGCCGGCCGCTCTGCTTCTGACCAGCCCGCCGTCGCGACGGAACCGGCCGTCGAGCTTTCGGCGGTGGCGCAGCTCGGACGCAAGATGTTCTTTGACACATCGCTGTCCGGATCCGGGCAATTGTCCTGCTCGTCCTGTCATGACCCCGCCCACGCCTACGGGCCGCCGAACGATCTCGTGGTGCAATTCGGCGGACCGGACCGGACGCGGCCGGGCCTGCGCGCGGTGCCTTCCCTGCGCTATCTCGAGCACGCGCCCAACTTCTCGATCGGCCCAAGCACCGAACTGGCGGATAATGATCCGCCTCCGCCGCCGGACGACAACGCGCCGGCGGCGGGGCCCCAGGGCGAGGTCAAGATTGTCGCGGCCGCCAAGGCCGACGCCGCCGCCCGCGCCGCGGCCGAGGCCACGGTGCCGCGCGGCGGGCTCGACTGGGACGGCCGGGCCAACACGCTGCAGCAGCAGGCGCTGGGGCCGTTGCTCGATCCCAACGAAATGGACAATCACAGTGCCACCGAGCTGCTCGAACGGATCGAGCACGCGGCCTACGCCGATGACATCAAGAAATTATTCGGCGCGAACATATTCCAGCAGCGCGAGCTGGCGCTCGACGAGGCGCTGTTCGCATTGGCGCGGTTCCAGACCGAAGATCCGAGCTTCCATCCCTACACCAGCAAATACGACGCCGTGCTTGCCGGCAAGGCCGTGCTCAGCGAGGCGGAAGCGCATGGCCTGAAATTATTCGACGACCCCAAGAAGGGCAATTGCGCGTCGTGCCACATCGACCGGGCAACGCTGGACGGCATCTACCGTCCTGCTTTCACCGACTTCCAGTTCGAAGCGCTCGGCGCGCCGCGCAACGCCGATATTCCGGCCAATCGCGATCCGGCCTTCTACGACCTCGGCCTGTGCGGACCGATGCGCAAGGATTACGAGGGCACTTCGGCTTATTGTGGCCTGTTCAAGACACCGACCTTGCGCAATACCGCGACCCGCAAGGCGTTCTTCCACAACGGCGTGTTTCATTCCCTTGAGGAAGTGATGCACTTCTACGTCGAGCGCGAAACCGAACCCGCAAAGTGGTATCCGAAACTCCCGGACGGTACGGTCGATCGCTACAACGACATCCCGCCGAAATTTCGGGCCAGCATCGATATCGTCGATGCGCCGTTCGACAGCAAACCGGGCGACGCGCCCGCGCTGAACGACGCCGAGATCGCCGACCTGATCGCATTCCTGAAAGCCCTGACCGACGGCTATCAGCCCGATCAACCCACCGCGAGTGCGGCGACCGCGTCGCACTGAAACGGCAGCCTGCCTCGGCGCTAACCCAGCATCTGCCTGAGTTTCAGCACCGCGCTGTCCGGTGTGGTCAGCACCGGACGTCCAGAAGCTTCGGCGACCAGCGTTGCCGCCGGCGCCATGCTGTATTGCGCCAGCGCGATCAGGTCGCAGTCGGCCAGATCCCTGGACGCCTCCGCCACCAGACGATCATGCGTGGCGCGGTCGCCCCGATCCAGAGCCGCCAGCGCCCCCTCCGCCAGTTTCGGCACCAGATCGACCGAGCCGGGAAACTCCTTTGGCATCGAGGCCAATGTCGGCGGAAAGGTCGAGAGCAAGCCGATCCTGCGACCTTGGGTGACCGCCTGCTCGATCATCGCCTCGTTGGGCTTGAGTACCGGCATCGTCGCCTGCTCGCGCGCGACGGCTTCGATGCAGCTGCCGAACGCCGAACACGTGAACAGGATCGCATCGGCGCCGGCGCCGGCCGCATATTCCCCGATCCGCGAAAACCGCTTCGTCATCGCCGCGGTGATGCGGCCATCGCGCGCCACGTCGGCCGACAGGCTGTCGTCGAGCAGATTCATCAAGCCCGCCTCGGGCCATAGCCTGGCGAAGGCGGTTTCGATCGGCGAGATCGAATGTTTCAAGGCGTGAACAAGGGCAATTCGCATCTAAAAGTCGGTCCTGTTGCCGGCGGCGTCATTCGCGACGCCGCCCAGTCCGACATTATGTTTCGCCTCGCCCGTCGACAAGCACTACTCGGCGAGCACCTGTCCGGAACCGCCGAGTTCGGCGGGAAAATCCTTCAGCTTGGGCAACCCGTCGCGCATCGGCAGAACGGTTTCCGCATAGTTGACGTGAACGCCGGGCGTGAACTCGAGCGTCGGGATGGTCGCGGCGAAGACGTCGACCAGCGCGATCGGCGGATGGTTGGTCATCAGGTGGCCGCCGCATTTCGCGCAATATTGCCGTTCGCTCATCGCGGTCTTCTTGAACGTCGCGACGTGCTCGGCGCCGGCCGTGATCCGCACTGCCTCGGGTTTCCACAGGCTGAAGGCGTTGACGGGGCCACCGGACCAGGAACGGCAGGAGCTGCAATGGCAATAGCCCATTGCCTCCGGCAATCCCGAGACTTCCAGGGTGACGGCGCCGCAAAAGCAATTTCCAGAATGAGTCATGTTTTGTCCTTTATGATCGGTAAAAGATGATCAATGCCAGTAATGTCTGCACGGACAGGTTCGGCGTCGGAAGGGGCGAACCTGAATTGCGTCAATTACTCCCGTCCTCACCGCGGACTAAGCAACATAATCCGGCGATCGAAGGGCGATTTGTCAGCCCTTGGTCAGGTAGCGCCACGGCACCAGCATCGAAACGCGCTGCTTGTACCGGCGATATTCGTCGCCGAACATCTCGATCAGATCGCGCTCTTCGAAGAAAATGCCGACGAAGATGTAGGCCGTGGTCACCGCCGCGAACAATAGATGCCCGACTGACATCGTCGGCGCTGCCCAGAATGCGATGACAAAGCCGAGATAGATCGGATGCCGCACGAATTTATAATAGAGCGGCGTCTTGAAGCGAAACGGTGCCGCCTCGGCGCCGGTGAGGTTGTTGGCAACCTGGTTCAATCCGAACAGCTCGAAATGATTGATCAGGAACGTGCTGGTCAGCACGATCAGCCACCCGACAAAGGACACGCCCAGGACGGCGGCGGCCATTTCCGGCTCCTCGATATGCCAGAGGATGCCGGGCATCGGCCGCCACTGCCAGAACACCAGGACGAGGGCCAGGCTGGCGAACAACACATACGTGCTTCGCTCGATCGGCTTCGGCACATATTGCGTCCACCATTGCTTGAATGGCTTGCGCGCCATCACGCTGTGCTGCACGGCGAACAGCGTCAGCAGCAGCAGATTGATTACAAGCGATTCGCCGACCGGCGCGGCAGGCCCGCTATCGATCGTCTTCGGTACCACGAGGTTCGCGACGAATCCGACGGCATAGAGAAACGTCACGAAAAACACCAGATAGCAGGTCAGTCCGTAAACAAAGGCGGCTAATCTGGATAGCCTGCTGCCCGGCAGTGCCGCGCTGGTGGCTTGCATCTCGGTCATCATCGTCTCCGTTTTGAGTATTAGGGATATCTCGAGGCCAGAATTCCCGGGCGACTGTCGCCAGATTCGATCAGAGCCTCGATCCATCCATGGGATCGACTTAGGAGTTGCTTGCGGATGAAGGCGGATTTCCGTCGAGCATCGGCAAACCGTGTTTCATCTGTAACTGAATGCGTATCCTTGCCGCGTCCTCCAATCGGAGGCCTATCTCGTTTCGGCAAATGCCGATGTCGTTCAACTCGCGGTCGGACAGATTTCGCAACACAAAAAGCTCGACCTCGCGCTGGTGACGCGCGATGACGGCGGCGACCATGCGGTCGAATAAGCCGCATGGATCGCGCGGCGAGAGAACCAAGCGGCCCGTTGCGGCTTCGTATCGCAGGCGGCGGGAAAGGGGTGATATTGCTGAACATCGTCATGCTGAATCCTTCAAAACATCGGTTTGCAAAGCGTGAGTTTGCAAGACTTGCGCTTGCAAAGCTCGGCTTGACTGAATGCTCTCTTTGTAGCCGTCGCCGCGCACCCAGGCTTTCAGGAAACGACGATTTTCGATCCAATTATCCTTGAGACGCACTTGAGATTTAGCTCGTTCAATTATCCATGCAGTTGCGCGAGACCGCCGCCGCGCGGTCCCGGCAATCGCGGAAGTCCGCCACCCGCTGCCGTTACATGCCGCATAAGCTCGCCCGCGACCTGTTCGGCATGGGTCGAAATCATGAAATGGGCCGCGCCACCGAGCGTGACCGCCGAAGCTTTGGTGCATCGGGCCAGCAATTGGTTGTTGCGCCGAACCGCCGGGTGGCTGTCTTCGCCCCACAGCACCAGCGTGGGGATGTCGATTTTGGCGAGCGCGGCGCGCGTCAGGCGGAAGCCGTATCCGCTGCTCCAGTCCAGCATGTTGGTTGCCGTGGTCTCGATCGCGTAATCGCGGACGCGTTGCGGCCAGCTTGCGAAGGTGCCCGGGCCGCCATAAAAATCGACCATTCGCTGGATCGCATTGCGGTCTCCCGCCTGGAACTGGCCAAAATAGATGTCGGTCATTTCGCGAAACGCGCGATACTGCGCGTACTCGCCCATCACCCGCAATATTTCCGGCGCGGGCGCCTCGAGGATCGAGAGGCTGAGCAGCGGCGCCTTATCGCGCAGCGCCACCGCGAGCGCACTGAGGCCGCCGAACGAATGGCCGACGAGGTGCACCGGACCCGCCGTGTGCCGAATCACCTTCTCAAGGATCTCGGCTTCGTGGCTGATATCGCAATCGACCAGTGAGCGCCGCTCGGTGGTCTCGCCGTAGCCGAGCAGGCTGGTGGTCACGCACCGGAACCGGCGCCGAAGCCGGGAGATGATCGGCCGCCACGCGGCGCCGGTGCTGCAGGAGCCCGGCACGAACACAATGGTCGGACCCTGCCCAATCTCGTCGTAGTCGATATTGCCTCGTTTATCTTCGATCATGATTTGTCTTTCACTAATGACCACAGCCGCGCCGTCGGTGATCGCCGATGGTCCGATGGCCACGATGTCGATCAGCCCGTCTAATCGGTCGCGGGCGCGGTAGATGGGTTCAGCGCTTGCTGATGACGACTTCGAGATATTCGCTTGAAACGATCATGGTGCCGTCGGTGGCGGAATTGACCTGATCGATCAGCGACAGGAGATCGCGTTCGAGCTCTTGCCGATTGGATTCGTCGAGCGCGGCAAAGGCTTTCAGCACCGGGCCGTAATAGTTTCTGAAAATCTCGAGGAAATGTTCGGGCGAACGATAACGGAATACAAAAAGCCGGCGCTCGGCCGCGATCGAACTCGCAGCGGCGCCGAACAGATCAGAGATGTGCGACGGCACGCCCCAGAGCGCCGGCGATTTCACGCCCGCCGGTGGCGGCGGCAGATGTTTGCCCAAGGTTCGAAACAGCCGGCCGATGAAGCCTTCCGGTGTCCAATTGGCCAGGCCGATTTGTCCGCCGCTCCTGCAGACCCGCAACAACTCGCTCGCCGCCTTGCTCTGGTTCGGCGTGAACATCACGCCGAACGTCGAGACCACGACATCAAACGCCGCATCGGCGAACGGCAACGCTTCCGCATCCGCCACCTTGAACTTGACCGCCAGACCTTCCGCGGCGGCGCGGACACGGCCGCGCTCCAGCAGGCTCGGCACGTAGTCAGTGGACACAACGTCGCACCAGCGGCGCGCGGCAGCTAATGTCACATTGCCGTTTCCCGCCGCAACGTCTAAAATCTTCTGGCCGGGCCGGAGATCGAGCGCTTCGCAGAGCTCCTCGCCGACGATCTGCAGTGTGGTCCCGACAATAGCGTAGTCGCCCGACGACCAGGCAGCATGTTGCTTCGTCTTGAGTGCCATCAGTTCGGAATGAGCTATGCTGTCCGGCGCTGCGGCTGTGGCAGATGGTGCTGTGGCCATGTTTGCTCCTTTTTGTCACGGCATTGAGCCGCGAAGGATGGCAGATCTACAACCTGATGACTTTGCCGTGTGCTTGGCTTGAGGTTGACGCAAGCTTGATTATTTCTTTAGACCGGCGACACCAATACGAGGCAGTAGGTGCAATTTCTCTTTTCCGATCATACGCTTGATACGGATCGACGCGAGCTCCGCCGCGACCGCGAGGTGCTTTCGGTCGAGCCGCAGGTGTTCGACCTGCTGGTCTATCTGGTGCAGAATCGCGATCGCGTTGTCTCAAAGGATGATCTGATCGCGTCGATCTGGGACGGCCGCATCGTATCGGAATCGACGCTGACCAGCCGGATCAACGCCACGCGGACCGCGGTCGGCGACAATGGCAAGGAACAGAAGCTGATTCGCACCGTGGCCCGTAAGGGCCTGCGCTTCGTCGGCGACGTGCGGGAGAGTTTGAACGGCGTCAACGTGGCGTTGGCCGCCGATCCCACCGAAGATGCCCCGCTGCAGCCGATGCTGTCGACCGACCGGCCGTCCATCGCCGTACTGCCCTTCACCAATATGAGCGGCGATCCCGAGCAGGATTATTTTTCCGACGGCATCAGCGAGGACATCATCACCGCGCTTTCCAGGTTGCGCTGGTTCCTGGTGATGTCGCGCAACTCGTCGTTTGTCTACAAGGGCAAGGCCGTCGCGATGAAGCAGGTCGCCGAGGAACTCGGCGTGCGCTATGTGGTCGAAGGGAGCGTGCGCAGGAGCGGCGAGCAGGTGCGTATCACGGCGCAGCTGAACGATGTCAACACCGGCAGCCAGATCTGGGCCGAGCACTATGATCGCGATCTCATCGATGTGTTCGCGGTGCAGGACGATATCACCGAGTCCCTCGTCGCCGCGGTCGAGCCGCAACTCTACGCCGCGGAAAGCTTTCGCGCCCGCCGCAAACCGCCTGACAGCATGGATGCCTGGGATCTGGTGATGCGGGCGCTGTCTTATTACTGGCGCGTTACCCCTCAGGACATCGAGATCGCGCAGGGGCTGCTGGAGAAGGCGATTGCGATCGACCCGAATTACGGCCAGGCGCTCGGCGTTCTCGCCACCAGCCAGACCTTTTGCGCGCATATGGGCTGGGCCGACATGGCGACCACGACGGCAAAGGCCGAGCGCGCGGCACTGGCCGCGACATTGGCCGACAGCGAAGATCCCTGGGCGCATCACGCACTGGCCTGCGTCTACTTGCTGACGCGGCGCTTTCACGATTCGCTTTCCGAGTTCGAACTGGCGCTGCAGCTCAATCCAAGCTTTTCGCTCGCCCAGGGCTATTATGGGCTGGCCTTGGCCTATTGCGGGCATTGGGAAGAAGCCGACCTGGCCGCGCAGCGCGCGCTGCGGCTGAGCCCGCGCGATCCGTTCTCCGGGCTCTATGTCGGCATCGCCGGCTATGCCCAGTATCTTGGGGGCAATTACGACGAGGCCATTCGCCTTGCGCGCGAGGCGATTCGCCAACGCAGCGATTTCGTCGGCGCTCACCGGGTGCTGACGGCCGCCGCGGGCATGGCCGGATACACCGACGCCGCATCGGCCGCCCTGCAAGAACTCCGACGGGTGCAGCCGAACATTTCGCTGAGCTGGATCGCGACGCAAATGCCGGTGGAGCACGAGAACGACATGGCGCATTATCTGGAGGGGCTGCTCCGCGCGGGATTGGAATAGGGTTACCTGCTACGGATCGCCTGACGGCATCGCGCCATATCGGACAGGAGCGGCCGGAAATGATTGCGCAACCAGGCTATTTCGAAGAGATTGAAAGGACTTTGCCAAGCAGCGATAGTTGATGACAGGGAGCGGGTATCATGAGCGGTCCGACCGGCAAGCTCGACGCCACCAGCGGCACGGCCCTCGGCGCCTGCCCGGCGCGCATCTTTCCCTTGCAGAAACCCGAAGGACATAACCCGCCGATCACGCGCTATTCGGCCGTCCTCCCCGATGAAAAGCTTGCGGTTTTGTTTCTCGGTGTTCAGAGCACCGAAGCTGGCGCTCTCGGGCCATCGACATTCGCGGGCCTGGTGAATCTCGGTGGCGCCGAGTTGGCGCCGGTTTATGCCGATTTTGCCAGCTTCACCGACCCGCAGGGCTATCTCAATCGCGTCGCCGCACTGTATTGGCTGAAGCCGGACGGCTTCAGTGCGTGGCTTCGACTGCCGGCGGTTGCCGAATGGCGAGCCCAGGTGACCGCGTCTTCGTCGGTCGGGCTATGGTGGGAGCCGGTCGTGGTTCGCGCCGATCACATGGAAACGATCGCCTTCAAGGAATTTCTGCGCGGTGTTTCCGGTTGCCCGGCGATGGACTTCGCCACCACCGACCGGTCGGGTTATTGGGGCGCCGCGCGCGATCGCATTCCCGCCGCGGCGCATGATTTGTTCGAAGCGACCGCCGCGGCCGCCAGCCCCGACGACGGGGCGTCGACACTTCGCCATCGCCGGATCCAGCCGCCGGAGAACATGGCTGTGATTCGCTCGGGCGTGTCCTGGGCCGCATGCGAAGGCGAGCAACTGAAAGATTATCAGGAGCGTATCAGGCCGGCGCTCGACGCCGGGATGGATTATCTGCGCAACAATCCGCGCGACACCGGCTGCTTCGCGCTGCGCCAGGTCAATTGCACCGGCAACGACGGTGACGAGGTGGCGGAAGGCTATTCGCTCGGCGCCTTCGTCTCCCTAGCCCACCTGGAATCATGGGCCAAGGTTCACCCGAGCCATCTGGCGATCTATACCCGCGCGCTGGCCGCGCGGCGTAAATATCAGGACAAGCTGCAACTGCGTACCTACAACGAGATCTTCATTATCGGCGCCGACAATCCGCCGTTCGAATATTTCAACTGCCATCCCGGCACCGGGCTATTGCCCTATGCCGGGATGTTGGAGCATGCGGCGCAGTAACACACATTACTGCGCGCAATCGTTCGGTGCAGGCTTGCCGTCGAAGCGGTCGGCGGCCCAGTCGAGCAGTTCGCTGGTGCTGGCCTGCGCGGCGCGGCCGTGGCCGATGCCCGGCATCACCATCATCCGCACCTTGCTGCCGGCCTTGCACAGTCCGGCCTCGTAGTTCTGCGTCACCTCGGGATGGATGATGACGTCGTCGGTACCCTGCGCAAGAAAGACAGGAATGTCCGGCGGCAACGTGCCGGGCGAGTTTTCCGCCAGCAAATTGTGCCAGGGCTCGAGGTCGGACGGATGCTTCGTGGTCAGGAAGTACTTCTCAAGCGGCGCCTCGGTCTGCTGCCGTCGCCGGATATCGAACGGCCCTTCGATGCATTCCTGGACCAATTGGTCGATCGCGGGCATCGCACGTGGATCGACGAGCTTGTCCATGTTGGCATGAAACACCCGTTGCCATGACCACAGCGTCATCGCGGTGATGTTCTTGCCACCGACGCTGTCAATGTCATCGTTCATCAGGGTCGTCAGATCGGTGGCCGGCGCTGCCGCCGCGACCCCGAGCAGGTTCAATTCGGGTGCGTAGCGCTTGGCCAGGATGCCAGTGAACAAAGCGGCGTGGCCGCCTTGCGAATGGCCCCAGACCAAGAAGTTCTTGCCGCCGCCGGCGCCAGGCATCGCGCTCGCGACCCGTACCGAATCGAGCACCGCACGGCCTTCGCTGACACCGACCAGATAGGGATGCGTCTCTGGCGTGCCGAGGCCAGGATAGTCGGTCGCCGCCACGACGTAGCCATCACGTATGAACGAGCGCAGACCCTGGATCTGTTCGAACAGAAAGATCGCCAGCGACGGCGCGCAGCGCGGCACCACGCCGGAGGTCGGATGCGCCCAGGCCACGATCGGCCGGCCGCCCGGCGGCGGATCGCCCGGCGGCACGATCACGACGCCCGACACGAAAATCGGCTTGTCGTCCAGACCGGTCGAACGATAGAGCACGCGATAGGTGGTGGCGCCGAGCGGCGCGCCGTCAATGATCTCCTGCCGGACCAGGGTGCCCGGCGCGCCCTCCGCTTCGGAAGCCGGCGCGCGATAAAACGCGGTCTGCGCGCTTGCCGCATCGGCGCCCACGAGAATGCAGAAGGTGGCGAGGACCAGCTTGAATGTGACGCGCATGATTTACATCCCGTACAGGATTTTCAGATCGCCGCTGACGCGCAGCGCGATGCTGACGCCATCGGCCAGCAGATGGATGCTATCCAGTTTGGCCGAAGTGAGTTGGCCTGCCATGCGATAGCCCTTCTCCAGCGGCCGGTTCAGTTTCTGGTTGGCCGCGCTGAGCAGGTTTTGATAGGCAAGGCCATAGCCGATGTCCGGAATTTGCTTCAGCTGATCGAGAACCTGGTCCTGCAGTTCCGCCGCCATCGATCCCGCCGGCAGCGAAGTATCGCCGGTCAGATTGGAAATCGTAATGGTTTCATGATCGGCATTGACACCTAGCGTGGCCGACAAATAGATCCATTCGCCGGCGGCCGGATCGCTATCGCCGGGTTTCGCAACCCGCACGCCGATCACGAGCTTGCCCGATGACGGGTAGATCTGCATCTCCTTGACGATTGGCGCGGCCTTGCTGCCGGCGACCAGCTGCATGATCTTGTCGCGCATCTCGTCGTAATTGACACGCACCGGCAGCAAGATCTCGAAGGTGCCGGGCTCATCGACATCGTGGCCGAGCGCCGGCAATGCCGTCGGCGTCACCTTGGCGGGCGCCTCGCCGACCAAGGTCTGCGCCGTGCCGGTCAGTTCGAGCGATCCCGACAGCGTCTTGGCGCTGGCGCGGACACCGGCGAACGACGCGCCCTGCGGGGTGATCTGCAGCCAGACCGGCGGATCCTGCGAGATCTGCACCGGCTGGAACGCCTGCGTCCAGGCCTTCGATGCCTTGTCATGCAGGTCGAGGCGGCGCGCCGCTTCCTGGGCGTGGGCGCGAACCTTGGCCAGTTGCTTGCGGATGCTCGGTTCGGCGTATTTGGTCAGCGCGATGTCGCGGCCGAGCACATGCAGCACCGGCGGTTCGGTCCAATGGAACGAGTTGGTGAAGTTCAGGTCGACCGACCAGTCCTTGGTCAGCGTCGGCCGGGATTCCACTTCCACCGTCGCGGCACCCTGGGCTTCGCCGTGGATACGGGACGTGAAGCGGTTGGCGCCCTCGCCTTCGATGGTGCCGAAAATCGGAACGGAGCCGTAGATGCGATTGCCGCGGCCATAGATCGACATCGCGCCGCGGTCGACATAGCCGTTGACATCGCAATTGGCCCTGACCCGGAACACCAGCACGCGCTTGTTCACGCAGCCGATCTCTTCATCGATGGTGGCGAGCCGCCGCGGCACGTCGCGCTCGACCGCCGAAGCAATCGTCGGCAGCGCGAATTCGATCGTCGCCGAAATCCGCGAGGCCGTCGTTAATGACGAAGGTGGGTCGGGCATGACCGGCGGCTTGTCGCCGGCGAAGGCGGTTCCTGCGAATGCCGCGGTGCTGAGCAGCACGAGGCCAATTCGGCTGACATGATTGCGCTTGATGTGATGATGAGACGTCATCTCGATGTTTCCTTGCAAATCTCGGTGTGTGATTGGCGGTGCGGCGTTCGTGCCGCGGATGCCAGGTCTCGCCGGCATCGTTGCCCGCGGAAAAGCGTGGCGAAGCATTCTCAGGAAACGACGTCGCTTACAAATACCGAGTTCATATGCTGCCATAGGATTGGCCGATGGCCGATACGGATTGTATGGCGAGCGAATATCACACGCGCGTGATGTGCTCGCGTCACCGGCGCAAGTCAGAACGGCCCGTGCGCGGCAACGGTATCGAGGACCGCCGACAGCGCATCGATGCGGGACTGATAGGCGCGCGCGAGACATGTCGTGTCCTCGCCGCAGGCGTTGCGTTCCTTCAACCACTTGCGCTGCGCATCGCCGATATCGCCACGCTGTCCCATCGCGACCAGCGAGGTCACGACACCGAACAGCGTTGCCATCCGGGCCTCCGCTTGGCCGAGTGGATAGCTACGGCAGATTGTCCGCTCGGCGGGCGACGATGCCTTTCCGCAATCGACCGGCGCGTAGTCGGCGGCCCATGCCGGAGCCGCCACCACGAGAAAACCCAGCGCGACCAGGGCGCCGGTTGGTTTCAGAAGCCTGTTCAGACGCAACATGACGGGTACTCCGGGATTGATCTGCTCAAGGCAGCGCGGCGGGATGCTGCAGTCCGGTCACCAGCGCGCTCACGCCACCCCACCCGATCTGGATGCCGATGCAAACCAGGATGAAGGCCGATAACCGGACCAATACATTGACGCCGGCCTCGCCGAGATAGCGCACCAGCGGCCCGGCGAAGCGGTAGCAGCCATAGATGGTCAAGGCGATCGCCAGCAAACCGAGCAGCGCCGCGCCGGCGAGCAGCATGGCGTGCGCGCCGAACGTATCGCGGGGATGATGGCTGCCGATGGTCAAGGCGACCGAGATCGCGCCGGGCCCGACGGTGAGCGGCAAGGTCAGCGGATAGAAACTGTCATTGGCTGCACCGGCATCGCCGGCTTCGTGCAACTCTTCATGGCCCGAACCGCCTCCGGCGCCGCCGCCCTGGCTGAGCAGCTTCCATCCCATGGCCGTGACCAGCAGGCCGCCGGCGACCCGGACCACCGGGATCGACAGGCCGAAAAACTCCAGGATCATCGACCCGAACAGGGTCGATCCGACCAGCAGCCAGAAACTGTTGAACGCGACCAGCCGCGCCAGCCGTGTCCTTTGCTGTGGCGTGCAATCGGAGGTGAGGCTGAGGAAAATCGGCGCCGCGCCAAGCGGATTGACCACTGGAAACAGGCCGATGAAGACCAGCAGGAAGGCGTTGGAGAGTTCACTCACGGTCTAACCCCTGTCGGATTGTGCGGCGGCCAGAAGCCGCATCCGCGGCCAAAAAGCAAACGCAACCTCGCATGGTCCGGCAACTTCAACACGACGCGGGCTCAGAAGGAAGACGCCCTGGCAAGGGCGGCGGCGTGGATCGGGATCCGCATCTGCTCGATCGCGGCCTGCTGCTGGACGCCGAACACATCCCGCTCATCGATCGGTGACGACAAATGGGGCCGGTCGACGGTGATTTTGATCGCGTTGCAGGTGTCGACAAAGAAGGTGCCGATCACCCTTTGCGGCGGCAGGTCCAGAATCTTCGCGATATTGTCCTTGGCGAACATATTGGAATGCAACGCCGCCTCGTAATTCTCCCCCGACGTGAAGACGATGTCGAAGGTCAATCTGTTGACGCCGACATGCTTGCTGCGGATCACGACCGCCATGTCGATCAATCGGTGCGCGCCGATCGACGATTCGGCCGGGGCATGGTCGGCGATCAGCGACAGCGTGCGATCGTCGAGATCGCCGCCGTAACCGGTTTCGCCGATGTCGAAATAGCGGGCATGCTCGGTCTCCTGCTCGACCCAGTCGGCGCCGGTAGCGGCGTAATAGGTGATCGGAAACATCGCATTTTTGATCAGGTCCTCGTTTTGCAGGAGGTGAAAGAGCGACCACGCGTAGGCGTCGAGCGCGTCCAGGTCGAGCCGCGAGTTGGCGCGGGGTGTTGCCACCCCGGTGACGCGATCGATCTCCTGCCGGTGCAGTGACGCCAGCCTTGCCGGATCGCGGTCGACGCTGCGCAACAGAATGACGGGTTTCGATGCATCGGCGTCGGTGATGGTAAACTCGGCGGCGGCGAATATTTCGGGATAGGCGTCTGCGACCTGCCTGATCACACCCTGCTTGATCGCCGGATAATTTTCCAGGAACACCGGGTCGCGGGTGCCGCTCGGCACGATGGCGCCGAACCGGCCGTCCTCGCGCGGGAAGCTGACCAGGTTCGGCCACAACGGAAAAGCGATGTTGCCGCCGGTCGCCTTGCGGCCGGGATAGGCATAATACAGCAGGGCGTGCGCCAGCAGGGCCGCGAGCCGCACCGCGGCTTCGAGTGTATCGGCAACGCTCTCGACGATGATTCCGAGTTCGCGCTGTCCGACCTTGACCGGAGACGCCTGCACGCCATTGCGGCCGTACACCAGAACGTCGGGCGGAATATCCGGCAGGCGCTCCGGATCGATATGGATCAACGAAAGCTTGCGCCCACCGAGCAGCCGCGATCCCTCCAACTTGACGCTCCACGGCCACGGCTTGCGCGAGCGAATAAAACGGCTGCCGCGAAAGCCGGCGGTGCGGCCGTCCCTGGAGAAGAACTGCGTCTGCTCCATGGTCAGAATGCCCTCCGGGTAGAACTGCAGTTGCGGATGGCTTTCCTCGTAAAGCGAGTGGGCGGCGATCGACTGCGCGGTGCAACGGCGGCCCGGATTGGGGGCGACGAAAATCGCCGTTCCGTCGTCGTAGACTTCGCCGACCAGGCAATCCGATGGCGAACCGGGATCGCTCGCCAGCGCTCCGGATTCGAGAACATGACCGGCATGGTAGGCAATGCCGGGATCGATGCCGCGCCGGATCATGTCGGCGGCAAACAGCGCGACGTCGCAGGCGCGGCCCGTCAGGATGAATTGAGCGCCGCTTTCCAGCGCCGCGATCAAGGGGTGGATTCCCATCTGTCCGACAATGACGCTCTCGCGCAGCGTGTCGGCATCGAGCGCGGGGCCGGCGCCGGTCGGGCGCAACTCGCCGTCGCGCAACTCCGGGATCACACGCTCGGGGTCGAGTTCGGAACGGATCACCGCGACTTTGGCGTCGCGAATGCCGAGTTCGGCAAACACTTCCCTGGCGAGTTCGATCATCCAGTCGAGATTGCGATTGCCGCCGGCCATGCCGCTGCTGCCGACGATCACCGGGCAGCCGATCTTGCGGCCGGCTTCCACCATCCGGCGGTAATCGGCCTTGACGGTCGCACGCTCAAAATATCCGGTGCCGGTGCCGAGGTAATAGGGGCCGGCATCGATCGAGCCGCCGTCGCAGACGATGGCATCGACGCGGCCCTTGATCGCGGCCTGCAACGATTCATCCGGATAGCCGTATCCAAGCGCGCCACAGGCGGAAACGACACGATAGATCAGATCGGGCACCGGCTTGTCCTCTCGCGCAAAGAGGCAATCCCGAATTGGCGTGCCCGCTGAGCCCTCGGAGGAATGATCCAGCCGTCGATCGAAAACAAATACCGCTTCAATATGCAGGTATCGGCGCAGCCTATGGCCCGGTCAGGCCAGCCATTCCACGCCCATCAGCCCCATCTTCCGCAGTTCTTTTTCGAGGAATTCGGTCACCAGCCGCCGCACCGCTTCGCCGGCGTGACTGAGTGGGAAGTCGCTGGAGGAAATCACCGAACAAGTCAGAAAAAGCCCAGGTTCGATCATGACAGGTTGGACGAAGCCGTCGCTGAGGAAACGCTCCGGGTTGGCGACGGGTAGGATCGTATGGGCGACGCCGCTTCGGACCGCCGACAATTCGCTCGACAGCGTTTCGGCCTCGGCGACGATGTTGGGCAGGAAGCCGCGCTCGGCGAACGCCCGGTCGATCAGCGAACGTCGCCCGTTCGGAAGGCTGGGCAGCACCAGCGGCAACTTCGCGACATCGTCGATCGAGACCGTTGCACCGTTTTTGAAGACGGGTTGGCTGCCGATCAGATACATCCGCTGCCGGAAAATCGGGCGGCGCGAAAACGCCGACACCAGTTCGTCCTCGTAGACCACGGCCATGTCGAGATGGTTGGCGGCGATACCCTGCTCCAGCGACCGGCTGTCGGCGTCGGATAGTTTGAGTTTTACCTTCGGAAGCGAGGTCTGGGCTCCCATGACCAGCGGACCGATCAGCGTACTGGCAAGCGAAATCGCCAGCCCGAGGCTGACGGCGCCCTCCGGCTGGCCGCTGCTGGAACGAACGATGCCCGGCAACTGGTCGAGCTGATGCAGGATCGCCGACGCCTCGCGAAGCAGCACTTCACCCGCCGCCGTCGGCGTCACGCCCCGGGCGCTGCGCTGGAGCAATTTCACCCCCAGCCGCTCTTCCAGCTCGGCGATCTGCTGACTCAGCGCCGGCTGCGCGACGTGGATCGTGGTCGCCGCGCGCGAAAAACTCCCGGCTTCCACAATCTTTACGAAATAGCGAAGTTGTCGAAATTGCATGAACCGATATACCCTTCAGTTCAGCTCGCTCACAAGCCTACGCTGACCGAATTTCAACCTGCAATAGGCCTTAAACATGACAGTATTGCCGAACGGGAAGCGGATGGTCCCGGCGACGGCAGCGGGTGCGGCGCTCCAGCGCGCCTCGTAACGGAAGATGAGCCTGCCTTCGGACGAACAGGCGCTGATGCGCCGGCTGGGCTGGCGGCTGCTGCCGCTGCTGATCGTGATTTTCCTGGTGGCTTTTATCGACCGGCAGAACGTCGGCTTTGCCAAGCTGCAGATGCTGGCCGATCTGCATATCTCCGAGGCGAGCTACGGCTTCGGCGCATCGCTGTTCTTTCTCGGCTATGTCATGTTCGAGGTGCCGAGCTGCCTCGCGCTCCAGCGCTACGGCGCCCGGGTCTGGCTGGCGCGGCTGATCTTCAGCTGGGGCGTGGTGACGCTGCTGCTGGCCTGCACCTCATCCGCCGCGATGTTCTATGTCCTGCGTTTTCTGCTCGGCGCCGCCGAGGCCGGCTTCTATCCCGGCGCGGTGTTCTACATCAGCCTGTGGTTTCCAGAGCCTTACCGGATCCGCATGCTCGGCTTCTTCTCCATCGGCAGCAGCCTCGGCAACATGTTCGGCGCCCTGATCAACGGGGTGTTGCTCGAAGCCGACGGCGCACTCGGTTTCGAAGGTTGGCAATGGGTGTTTGTCGGCAGCGGCATTCCCGCGCTGCTGTTGACGGCAGTCGTGCTGCTCTACCTGCCATCCTCTCCCGGCGATGCCCAGTTCCTGACTGAGCACGACCGCGAGATGCTCGCCGCGGCGCATGCGCGACAGCCCTCGCCGGCCGGTCTGCACACGAACCCCTGGTCGGCGCTTTGGGACCCGGCCGTGATCGGCCTCGGACTGATTTATGTCCTTCAGGCGACCGCCTTCTATGGCGTGACCTACTGGCTGCCGACAGTGGTGCGCGCGTTCGGCGTCAGCCCGGCGATCAACGGCCTCTTGAACATGATTCCCTGGGCGCTCGGCGCCATCGTGTTGATCGTGGTGCCTCGCTTTGTCCGTGACGATCGCGCCGTGTTTCGCGCCATCGCCGCCACCACCGCACTCGGCGCGGTCTGCTTTGTCGCCAGCATTCCACTGGCCAATAACGCCCTTCGCTTCCTTGTGCTGGCGATCGGCGGTCCATGCATCGCCTTGCTGAACCCGTTGTTCTGGATCTTTCCGCCGCGCTTTCTCTCGGGCGCACGCGCGGCCGCCGGCATCGCCGCGATCAACTCGATCGGCAATCTCGGCGGCTTCCTGGCCCAGAATCTGGCGCCCTGGGTCGCGCGGCAGACCGGCAGCGTCGATGCCCCGATGCTGGTGCCGGCGGTTTGCCTCGCCGTGATTTGCACCGGCTCGATCTGGCTCTGGACCAGGACCGCGCCCGGCCAGGCGGCCTGATCGCACCGGCCATCGGCGCCCGCTATGGCCGCATATTCAAACTGTATTTGTTTTGCGTTCCTGCTTCGACGACAGATGCGCCGCGCAACAGCGGAGCCGTTGCCGGCATCGACGCAGCGCCTCTGCTGCACTTTGAATCAATTGAAACTGGAAAGGAAAACACATGCTTGACTCCAAACTCTCCCGTCGAGGGCTCGTGGCCACGGCCACCGGCGTTGCCGCGATCGGCCTGCTCGGCGCGACCGCCGGTACCGCCGACGCCTATCAGGGCAACATGGAGCGCGCACTGTCGTCGCTGTACAACGCGCTCGGATCGCTGCGGGAATCGACCGCGAACAAAGGCGGCCATCGCGCCAAGGCGATGGAACTGGTCGGACAGGCGATCGCGGAAACCCAGGCCGGAATCGAGTTCGCGGCCGAGCACGGTGGCGGCGGCAACTAACGCGCCTCGATGCGCCTGATATGACGGAGCAAACGCCAGGCGTTTGCTCCGTACGCATGAAATCTTACGCCACCCAGACCGCACCCGGTCTTTTCGTCCTGGCGACGTGATCCTTCAGGAAGTCGATCAGCAGCTTCTTGACGCCTTCCGCGGCGAGCGTCAACGGAAACTCGCTCGACCAGATGATACAGCAGGTCAAATAGAACGTCGGCTCGATCAGCACCGGTTCGGCAAAATCATCCAGCGAAAATCCCGACATATCGCCAAGGTTAAGGATGGTGCACGCCGCGCCGGAGCGAACCGCCGACAATTCACTGGACACCGTGACCGCCTCGGCGGCGAGGTTCAGCGACAGGTCTGCTTCGGCAAAGGTCCGATCGATCACCACCCGGCGCGCGTTCAGCCCGGCCGGCAAGACCAGCGGAATTTTCGCGACCTCCTTCAGCGAGATCGTGGGGCCGGTCGCGTGGGGGGAACGCCGGCCACTGATCAGGAAATGGTTCTGGCGAAACAGCGGCTGCCGCAGCACCACCGGGAAGAACTCATCCTCATAGGCCAGCGCCAGATCGAGGCGGCTCTTCTCCACCTCCTCGCGCAGGAATTCGCTGTCGCCGTCGATGAATTTGAGCGTGACCCTGGGATATTTCGCCTTGCACTCGGCGATCACCAGCCCGACCAGGGTGGTGGACAGCGACGCCGGCATTCCGACGCTGACCTGCCCGTCGACCTCGCCGCTGCTGGAGCGCACCACGCCCGGCAGATTTTCCAGCTTGCGCAAGATCGATGAAGCTTCCTCGTAAAGCCGCTGGCCGGCCAGCGTCGGCCGGACCCCTCGCGCGCTTCTTTTCAGCAAGGCAACGCCGAGCGAAGCTTCCAGTTCGCCGATCTGCTGGCTCAGCGCCGGCTGCGCGACGTGGATCGTTCGCGCCGCCTGCGAGAAGCTGCCGGCTTCGACAATTTTCACGAAATAATGCAGATGGCGGTAGTGCAGCATCCGCCGGTCCTCGACGCGCTCAAGGTTGAATAACCTTAGCCATCCAAAAATAACCTCGTTGTCAAGCTGTTTGAGCGGTACGCGCAAACCGCTGGAAATTAGCCCGCGCGGTGAGCTTAGTGCCGCCGAGACGACATCGGTCGCCAACCTGTCTGGCGCACCGGGTCATATCGGCTGGCGATACCAGCATACTGAACGCGTATTTGCGCTCCGTGACCGGCGGATGCATATCGCGCCCCGTCAGGCCGGTGCTGCCGGCCAGCAGCCATCTCGACAGCTCGAACGACGCGCGCTTCGAAATGGCATCACGCAGCAGAGTCACAAAATCAACTGAGGAGATCGTTATGAAGAAGTCACACATCCTGCTCGGCCTCGCGGCCGCGCTGGTGCTCGGTTCATCGCTCATCGCCACCCAACCCGCGGAAGCCGCCGGCGGCTGCGGCCCCGGCGCGTGGCGCGGTCCGTGGGGCCATTGCCGCAACACCCCGTATTATGGCCGCCTGCCCGACGGCTCCTGGAAATTCCGCAACGCCTATAACGGCAATGGCTGCCCTCCCGGATACTGGCGCGGCCCCTGGGGCCATTGCCGCAATACTCCGTATCACGGCCGGCTGCCGAACGGTTCGTGGAAGTAATCAGACCTTCTTCGGCCGAACCGACGATGTCCGTTGTGGATTAGCAGCGGACATCGATCGATCACACCGCAGCTCCCTTCGATCCGGAAAAGCTTGCATTTTGGCCAGCCTGCGCACCATCCTTGCGGCAGAGCCCGGAAGCTGAGCGATGAGCTGTGTTTCGAATGGCAAATGTCTTCAATCCCAGCTTATTTTCGATCGACACGAGTTGGCAGAACGTCGTCTTTTCGTTGCGGACCGCCGCCGCCGCGATCCTGGCACTCGCGATCGCCTACTGGCTCGAACTTAGCGACCCGCAATGGGCCACGCTGACGGTCTATATCCTGGCCCAGCCGACGGTCGGCGCCGCGCTCGCCAAAGGTTCGTGGCGCGCTGTCGGAACCGTGGCCGGCGGCATGCTCGGGCTGGTGTTCGTGGCGCTGTTTTCGCAGGCGGCCGAATTACTGGTGCTGGCGACCGCGCTCCTGGTCGGGGCGAGCTTTTATGTCGCCGCCCGGCTGCGCAATTATGCGTCCTATGGCGTGCTGCTCGCAGGATATACGACATTGCTGGTTGCCTATCAGGGATCGTCGAATCCGCTTGGAGCCTGGTCGATCGCAGCCGACCGCATGACCGAGATATTGATCGGCATCGGCTGCGGTTCGCTCGCGAGTGTCCTTGTCTTGCCGCGCTATGCGGGCGATGCCCTGCGCGAAGCGCAGGCCGCCACCGTCACCGCGGTGGCGCGCTACATCGCAACGGCGTTGCGGCTGTCGAGCCCGGCCACGCTTTTCGCGCAGCTACGGCGGCAGATGGTCGCGCAGGTGGTTTCGTTCGATGCGCTCTGCTCCTTTGCGCTGTTCGAGGCGCCGGAACTGCGGGTTGACCAAGACTACCTCCAGCGCACGATCCGCGAATTCCTGATCGTGCTTTCAATCGGACGCGGCCTTTTCGTTCGCCTCGAAGAATTCGACGACGACGGCGTGCGAGACGTACGGGACCGGTTGCGCGCGACGCTGGACGAGATCGCGACCAAGATCGAACTCATTGCCGCCGATCCGGCGAAATGGGGAGACAGGTCCGGCCTGCGCCGTGATTTCCGGTCCGCACGGCGCTCGCTCAAGGCTGCGGTCGCCAGTCTCGAAGGCATGGCCGGAACGGCGGCGTTCGATCCGCTCACGGAAGCGCTTCTGGTGCTCAAACGCGTCGATGATCTTCTCAACGGCCTTGCCATGATCGTCGTCACCGGGGCCGCGAGCCGACATAGCCGCGAGACGCCACGACGGGCATCTCGGCAGGAGCGTGATTTTCAAGGGCGGCAGGAACCGCTACTGCTCGCCTTCCGCGCCGCGCTCGCTATGCTGTTGCTGAGCGGCGTGTGGATGGCGACCGGCTGGAACGAAGGGTTCACCGCAGTCTCGGGGGGCGCGATCATGCTGTTTTTCGGCGTCAATCAGGACAACCCACAAGCCGGCGCCCGCACCTACCTTGTCTGGAGCAGTCTTGGAATCCTGCTCGCTTATCTGCTCATTGCGCTGGTGCTACCCTTCTTGCAGGACTTCGGTGCGCTTGCGGTCCTGTTGCTGCTGATATTGCTGCCCGCCGGACTTATGGCCGGTACTCCGAGCCGTGCCTGGGCAGGTATTGCGCTGGGCGGGTGGACCATCGCCGAGATCGGTTTCGGCAATGTGTTCAAGCCGGATGAACTTGCCTACGTCAACAGCGCGGCCGCGCTGGTCATCGGCATGATCGTCTGCCTTGCGGTGATCGAGGCCATGCCGGTGACGTCCCGCGCGAGGCGAGGACAGAGCTGGCAATCCGCCGTCGGCACGATCCTTCCGGCGGTGGCGCGCGGCGAGACCGTCGCCCGTCGCGGCGCCGGCGAAATTGTCTCCACGCTGGCCGCGCTGCTGCCACGCCTTGCGCTGGACAGCCAACGCGACGAAGACTTCTTTCGCGGAACACTCAGCGCGGCCTCCGCAGCCGTCGAACTCGGCCGGCTGCGGGAGTACCGGGCCGACGCCGACATGCCCCGGACCGCGGCATACGGCGTCGAGCGTTTCCTCGAACGATTTGCCGATGCGCTGGAAGGGCTGGCCACGAACAGCGGCAATCGCCGAGCCGATTTGAGCGCCGCAGAGGCGATCGCCGCCGAATTGCGACGGGACCTTTCCGCGTTGACACTGACGCCCGGTGCGGCCGCGCGATCGGTGCTGCGCGCCGCGGCCTCGCTGCGCTTCATCGCCGACCGCTTCACCATCGACCGACGCTATCTGCAACGCGACTTCGTGGAGGACTGACGTGAGTCTGCCACACATCGCAGCGTTCCACACCGTCGAATTCCTCGGGTTCTATTTGCCCCCGCTGATGCTCTGGGCTGCTGCGGCCTTGATACCGTTCGCGGCCCTTCGCTGGGTGCTCGATCGCTTCGGCTTCTACCGTTTGGTCTGGCATCGTTCGCTTTTCAACCTTGCGCTCTATGTGCTGCTTACGGGCGGCGTCGTATTAGTCGGAAACCTCGCATGGCCTTGATCGCACTGTGGCGCGTCGTCATCACCCTTGTCACTGTCATTGCTGCCGTCCTGGTCGGCTGGTGGCTGTGGGACATCTACACGCTGTCGCCCTGGACGCGCGATGCGCTGGTGCAGAGTAATATCGTCGAAGTCGCCCCTGACGTGTCCGGCCTGATCACGACGATCAACGTGGCCGACAACCAGAGGGTCGCGGCCGGCGACGTCTTGTTCGTGATCGATCGGCAGCGTTTTACGCTGGCGCTCCAACAGGCGCAGGCAACCGTCGCGCAGAGCCAGTCGACGCTGAAGCTCGCCGAGGATAACGCGAACCGCGACGCCAAGGTCATGAGCAGCGATCCGAGCGCAATATCAGCTCAGACAGCCGAGACATCACGGGCGAAGGCAAGCGAGGCCGCCGCGGCGCTGCAGCTGGCGCAGTCGCAGTTCGCCACCGCCCAACTCAACCTGGAGCGCAGCACGATACATTCACCGGTGAATGGCTACGTCACCAATCTCACCGCCACGGTCGGCGATTACGCGACCACGGGTACCGGCGTGCTCGCGCTGGTCGACAATGATTCGTTCTACGTCTACGCTTACTTCATGGAAACCAAGCTTCCCGCGATCAAGATCGGCAGCGAAGCCGAGGTGAAGCTGATGGCGGGTGACACCGTGCTGCACGGCAAGGTGCAAGGATTGAGCCGCGCCATCGCCAATCCCACAGCCGCCGGCGGCGGATTGCTCGCGTCGGTCAACCCGAATTTCGAATGGATCCGTCTCGCGCAACGGATCCCGGTGCGTATCGCGCTGGAAAACGTGCCCGCCGATATTGAGCTGGTGGCCGGCATGTCGGCAACCGTGGTGGTGCACCAACCGGGGTCGCGGCGCCGGTCGGATTGAAGACCGGCGCGAAAGCGCCCGATATCGCACGCAACGCGGACAATTCCGCCGATCAGCGAAAATGCTCCGGACGCAGCCGGGTGTTGCCGGAGTGCGTGAATTCCGCGCGGCACGCCGGCTGCAGTTGGTTGCGGTTCTGGCTCAGGCATGCCTCGATCCTCGAAACATCGGGGATATCGGCGCTGCAAAATTTGAACGCGTCGCCCATGCAGGCCGATCGCTGATCAGGCGTTCCCTGGGCCGATGCGGGCCCGACGATCGACGCTGCCATCGCCAATGCCAAAATCCCGCCCGCAATCGTCGACGTAAATGCTCTGGAAATCTTCATGATGCGTTCCTGTGCTGAATGAACCGTCTGCGACGGCTCGACGCGCAGAGACCTCATTGACGGCAGAACCGCAAATACCGAGTTGCTATGCGGCCATCGCAGCAACTTATGGCCTAGGCAAGCGCTAACGGATGCCGGCGCGCAGAAAGCTTTGAATGAAGGCACGCTGAAACAGCAGGAACGCGATCATCAGCGGCGCCGAGGTCATCAGCGCAGCAGCGCAGATGACCGACCAGTCGATGCCCTGATCGACCGACGCGAACACCTGCAGACCCACGGTCAGCGGTCGAGTCTCGACCGAATTGGTCACGATCAGCGGCCACAAAAAATTATTCCAGTGATAGCTGACCGACACCAGTCCATAGGCGACATAGACCGGGCGAGCCAGCGGCAGATACACCCGCCAGATCGTCTGCAACGTGTTGGCGCCTTCCATGCGGGCTGCATCGTCCAGTTCCTTCGGGATCGATTTGAAATTCTGCCGCAGCAGGAAGATGCCGAAGGCGGAGGCCACGTAAGGCAGTCCGATTCCGGTCAGCGTATCGATCAGGCCGAGACTCTGCAGCGTCCGATAATTCTCCATGATCAGCACGTCGGGCGTCACCATCAACTGCACGAGAATAAGCGCAAACAGCACGCCGCTGCCGGCAAACTTCCAGCGCGCCAGCCCGAACGCCGCCAGGGTGCAGATCACGAACTGCGCCGCCATGATGCCGAGCACCAGCAGCGCGGTGTTGAGAAAGTAACGAGCAAACGGCGCCGAGCTCCAGGCATGCGCGAAATTCTGCAAGGTGAGCGGCGCCAGCACGTCGAACCTGGTTGCGAACGCGGACGGATGGAACGCGGCCCAGATCGCGTACAACAACGGCAACGCCCAGATCAGGCCGAACAGCCACACCGCCAGGGTCGACGCCGCCGCGCGCAGACGATGGACGTTGAGGCGCCGGCGCTCATCGATAATGAACCTTGCGGTCGAGCAGGAAGAACTGCAGGCACGCGATGATCGCGAGCACCGAGAGCAACACGGTCGACAGCGCGGCCGCGTAGGCGCTGTCCCAGAAGCTGAAGGCGACCTGGTAGATATAGTACAACAACAACGTCGTCGCGTTGTTGGGTCCGCCGCCGGTCATCGCGATCACCTGGTCGACGATACGGAAGGCGTTGATCAGGGCGTTGACCGCGACGAACAAGGTGGTCGGCATCACCAGCGGCCAGGTGATGCGGCGAAATACCTGCCAGCGGTTCGCGTTTTCCATCCGCGCCGCTTCGTACAGCACCGGCGACACCTGCTGCAGGGCCGCCAGGAAAAACACCATGAAGAAGCCCGCCTCCTTCCAGATCGTCAGCGCCATCAGCGCCGGCAACGCGGTCGAGGGACTGCCGAGCCAGTTGATGCTGGCAAAGCCGAACGCGACGGATGATCTGATTGAGCAGGCCGTAATCCGGCGTGTAGAAGAACAGCCAGATGTTGGCGGCCGCCACCATCGGCAGGATGGTCGGCGTAAAGAACGCCAACCGCAGCGCCGCGCGTCCTTTGATGTGGCCGTTGACCCAGAGCGCCATCGCCAGCGCCAGGCCGATCGAGACCGGCACCGTGATCAGCGCGTAAAGCAGATTGTTCTTCAGCGCCAGCCAGAAGATCGGGTCTGATATCATGGTGCGGTATTGATCGGCGCCGACGAAGAACGCGGCCCGCTTGCCGTGGGGCGTCGAGAAAAAGCTGTCGATCACGGTCGAGATCGCCGGCACATGGGTGAACATCGCCAGCAGCACCACGGCCGGCAGCGCCAGCAGCCAGCCTTGGACATGGATGTTCAGTTGAGGTCGGCGCCGTCCGGGCATCGCGAAAAATATCTCCAGCCGGGGTGATAACGCCCGGCTGGAGCGCTTGCTAGTGCTGATAGCCGGCAAGGATGCGGTTGGCTTCCGCCTGGGCATCGTCCAGCGCGGGCTTGGCCTGCTTGGCGCCGGTCAGAACCGCCTGCAAGGCATCGTTGAGCGCCTTGGTGACGCGCTGATTGTCGTGGGTCGACAGTTCGGCGACCGCCTCCTTGAGCTGGTCGCGCGCCACCGCGGCCGGCGGAAACTCGGTGACGTATTTCTTCATCGCCTCGGTCTGCCAGGCGTCGGGGCGGGTCGCGACATAGCCGGTCGCGATGCCCCAATCGGCGGCGTGCTCCGGCGTGGTCAGGAAGCGGGCGAACTCCAGCGCCGCGGCCTCCTTGGCTTTATCGCCGGTCTTGAAGATATAGATGTTGCCGCCGCCGGTCGGCGAACCGCCGCGCGCCTTCGACGGCAGCGGCGCCACACCGAACGCGAACTTGGCATTGCTGCGGACGTTGGTCAGGTTGCCGGTGGTGGTCCACATGATGGCGGTCTTGCCCTCGAAGAAATCCTTCGGCGTGGTGCCCCAATCGATGACGCCCTTCGGCATCACGCCGTCCTTCTGGCTCAGATCCGCGAAGAATTGCAGCGCGTCGACCACCTTGGGATCGTTATAGGCGACCTTGGTGCCGTCCTGATTGGCGAGGATGGCGCCGTTCTGGGTGGTCAGCGCCTGAAACAGCCAATAGGGGAAGCCGGACGATGGAATTTCCAGGCCCCATTGAGTCGTCGCGCCGGAGGCATCGCGCTTGGTCAGCTTCTTGCCGAACGCCACCATCTCGTCCCAGGTCGCCGGCGCCTTGTCCGGATCAAGTCCGGCGGCCTTGAAGGCGTCCTTGTTCCAGTATTGCACGATGGTCGAGCGCTGGAACGGAATGCCCCAGGTCTTGCCGTCGGCCTGGCTGTTTTCCATGAACGCCGGATAGAACGACTTGATCCAGTCGCGATCGGCCTCGGTGGTCGCGATCGTTTCATAGGGAACGATCAGTTCATTATCGATCAGGGTGAACATGTCGGTCGACAGCAGCACCGACACGTCGGGGGCGTTGCCGGCCTTGGCCGCGGTCATCGCCTTGACGATCGAGTCCTGATAGCTGCCGGTATAGACCGGCTTCACGGTGATATCGGGATGGGCCTTGCTGAACTCGGCCACATAGCCGTCGACGATCTTGGTGATCGGGCCGCCGACGGCGATCGGATAATAGAAGGTGATTTCGGTCGCGGAGGCGCCGGCGCCGCCGAAAACCGAGACTCCCAGTAACGCTGCGACGGTGAGCCGAGAAAACTTATTCATGCGCGGGTGCTCCCTAATTGGTCATGATGTTGAGGCGCGGCTTTGGCGATCCGGCGCCGGCTTCGATGGCAATACGCGCCCCGCTCGCGGCATCGAAGACATGCCCGGCCGAAGCATCCCAGACCAGTCCCACCGCATCGCCCGGCGACGGCGCGCTGCCGCCCCGCGTGCGGGCCAGGATTGGCCGTTGCCCGATCATGCAGGTGACCAAGGCCTCGCCGCCGAGATATTCGACCGCGGTGACAGTCGAATGAAACCGACCGGCGCCGCCAGGGCTCTCCACCGTCACGTCTTCAGGCCGCAGCCCGAGGATACGACCCTGCCCGCTGCCCGCGAAGATCGCCGGTCCCGCGCTGTCGGCGACGACGGCACCGTCAGGTCCGTCTTCGAGATCGATGAAATTCATCGGCGCGGCGCCGATGAACCGGGCCGCGAACAAGGTGGCGGGTTTTTCGTAAAGTTCGGCCGGCGCGCCGTTCTGCTCGATGCGGCCGCCGCGCATCAGGATGACGCGATCGGCCATGCTCATGGCCTCGGTCTGGTCGTGCGTGACATAGATCATCGTAATACCCAGCCGCTGCTGCAGGCTGCGGATCTCGCGGCGCAATTCCTGCCGAAGCTGCGCATCCAGGTTGGAAAGCGGCTCGTCGAGCAGGCAGACCGGCGCCTCGGCGATCAGCGCCCGGCCGAGCGCGACGCGCTGCTGCTGGCCGCCGGACAACTGCGCCGGCTTGCGCCGCAATAGCGCTTCCAGCCCGAGCAGCGCCGCGATCCGCTCCAGCCGTCGCGCCATTTCTGGCCTCGCGATGCCGCGGACCGACAGACCGAAGGTGATGTTGTCGGCGACGGTCAGATGCGGAAACAGCGCATAGGATTGAAACACCATCGCGACGCCGCGCGCCGAACCGGTGAGGCCGTCGACATCATGGCCGCCGATCTCGATCGTGCCTGATGACGGCCGGTCCAATCCGGCGATCATTCGCAACAGGGTCGATTTGCCGCAGCCGGATGGGCCGAGCAGGACGGCGAGATCGCCCTTGGCGACCGTGAACGAGACGTCGTCGACCGCGCGGGTCTCCCCCCACAGCCTGGTCACCGACCGGACGTCAACGCTGATCATGATGTCGACCCAATACCCCGGCAAGCGCCGTCCGGCTTCGATAAGAAGGTCTTGTGAAGGTTATGTGACAGTCGCCATCGGCGTGCCCCGTCAGCTGCCGGCCGCGGTCGGTCTGACCGCCATCTGGCCCAGCGAAAGTAGCACGGTCGCCAGTGCAGCCGCGGCGGCGTTCGGCTTGGGCTTCTCGAAGATCGCAAATTCAAGATCAGACAGTACCGGAAGACCGCATTCGGCGCCCAGCGCGCGGAGGCCTGCGGTGACGACGCTGGCCGGAAGCGGCGTGACGGCGAGCCCGGCCAGCGCTGCGGCGCGGACACCGGTGAGGCTCGGGCTGGTGTAGACGATTTGCCACGACACGTCGCTGTCGCGCAGCGCGAGCAGAGCGATGTCGCGCGAGACCGAATGTTCGCGATAGAGCGCCAGCGGCAGCGTCGCGCCGGGACTGAAATCGAACGTTCGCGACGCGGCCCATACCAGCGGCTCACGCCAGGCGAGACGCCCCTTCGATGTTCCCAGCGGACGCTTGGCGAATACGACATCCAGCCGACCGGCATTGAGCTGCTCGATCAACTCCGAACTGACGCCGATCTCCACCTCGAGCTTCACGTTGGGATGCAACCCGGCAAACCGTCCCAGCGCCGCGGGCAGCGAACCGCCGGCCAGTTCTTCATTGGCGCCGAGCCGGACCGTGCCCGACAACCGCGGCGCGCTGAGCCGGTGGCGGGCTTCTTCCTCCAGCTTCAATAATCGCCGCGCGTCGCCGAGCAGCATTTCGCCGTCATCGGTCAGCGCGACCGTGCGCGTGGTGCGTCGAAACAGCGGTCGCTTGGTCTCCAGCTCCAGCCGCTTGATCTGCTGGCTGACGGTCGATTGGGTCAAATTCAATTGCTCGGCGGCGCGATGAAAACCGCCGCACTCGGCCACCGCGACAAAGGAGCGGAGCAATTCAAATTCCAGCATGACGATTGATCCGATTTTATGATCAATGATATTATAAAATATCGTTTCTATAATCAATCGCCAAGACCTAGCTTTCTGAACACCGGACACGCCGGTCGAAACAGGAAGGCATCGGTCATGGCGCAATATTCAAAGCGGTCGGCGAATCGCCGCGAACGGCTGGCGCGCGCGGCTTCCATGCTCGGCGTCGGAAGCAAAATCTGCCCGCCCGAGCGGATCACGGAACTGCTGGAAGCGATCATCGAACCCGGCGACCGGGTCGCGATCGAGGGCGACAATCAGAAGCAGGCGGATTTCCTCGCGGCCGCATTGGCAAAGGCGGACCCGGCACGCCTGCACGATCTGCACATGGTGCAGTCGGTGCTGGCGCTGCCCGATCATCTGGCGGTGTTCGAGCGCGGCATCGCCAACCGGCTGGATTTCGCTTTTGCCGGCCCGCAGAGCCGCAAGCTCGCGGAACTGGTCGGGTCGGGATCGCTGAAGATCGGCGCGATCCACACCTATCTCGAACTTATACGCCCGCATGCTGGTCGATCTGACGCCGCGCGTCGCGCTGGTGGTCGCCGACAAGGCCGACCGCGACGGCAACCTCTATACCGGGCCGAACACCGAAGACACGCCTGTCATCGCCGAAGCCGCTGCGTTCAACGGCGGCATCGTCGTGGCGCAGGTCAACGAGATCGTCGATCGCCTGCCGCGCGTCGACATCCCCGGCGGGCTGGATCGATTTCGTCGTGCAGAGCCCGAAGCCCTACGCGATCGAGCCGCTGTTCACGCGCGATCCCGGCCAAAATTCGCGAAGACAAGATCCTGATGGCGATGATGGCGATCGCCGCGGTCTATCGAACCCTATGAAGTGCGCCGGCTCAATCACGGCATCGGCTACGCGACCGCGGCGATCGAACTGATCCTGCCGACGTTCGGCGCGCGCCGCGGCCTGAAGGGCAAAGTCGCGACCAACTTCGTGCTCAATCCGCACCCGACCCTGATCCCGGCGATCGAAGCCGGCTTCGTCGACGGCGTCTATTGCTTCGGCTCCGAACTCGGCATGGAGCGTTACGTCTCCGAACGATCTGACATCTTTCCTGTCGGCGCCGACGGCAACCTTCGCTCCAACCGCGCGCTGGCGCAGATGGCGGGCCAATATGCCTGCGACCTCTTCGTCGGCGCCACGCTGCAGATCGATGCGCAGGGCAACAGTTCGACGGCCACGAAAGACCGCATCGCCGGCTTCGGCGGCGCGCCCAACATGGGCGCGGATGCGCGCGGACGCCGCCATGCCAGCCCGGCCTGGCTGCGCGCCGGCCGCGAGGCCGGCGACGACGATACGCGGCCGCAAGCTCGTCGTTCAAATGGTGGAAACCCGGCAGCCGGACGGAACGCCGAGTTTCGTCGAGCGGCTCGACGCCATCGATCTTGCTGCGACCGCGGGCTTCGCGCTGCCACCGGTGATGATCTATGGCGACGACGTGACCCATGTCATCACCGAACAAGGCGTGGCCAATCTGCTGCTATGCCGGACACCGCAAGAGCGCGAAGGCGCACTGCGCGCGATCGCCGGCGATACCGAATTCGGCCAGGCGCAATCGCCCGAGATGACAGCCGATTTGCGGCGGCGCGGAATCGTGATGCAGCCGTCCGATCTCGGCATCGACGTCGCCGACGCGACAAGAGAACTGCTGGCCGCGCAGACCATCGACGATCTCGTCGCGGCTTCCGGCGGACTGTACACGCCGCCGGCCAAATTCCGCCGAGCCACCAAATCCGTGGCAGCGTCGACGATGCGCCCAACCATCGCCGCCGCGCGCTGATCAACTGGAGTTAGTGCAGATGGCAGCGAATTCGATCGAAACAACCAGGTCAGCACGGAAGCCCAAAATGTCCGCCAACCGCTCTCCCTCATCGCAGCCGTCGTCGTGGCTGGAACGCCTCCGACAAACGCTTGGCCTCGGCGCAGCGTTCATGTCCCGATCGCCAAATGCGAGCCATGGCGCCAGCGCGGAACATCTCGCCAGGGCATTGCTTTCCGAACGCGGCGAGGCCTCCGGCGCGGTGATCGCGCGCGAATTGCACGATTTGCTACGAACGCTCGACGGTGAGGCACGCATCGATTTCTACAAATTTCTGGCGAACGAGTTTCAGCCGGATCCGGCAGCGCTGCGGGCCGCTGCCGAAGCCTATATCGGCGATCCAACCCCGGAGGCCGCCGCGCATCTGGCGCTCGCCGCCGATCCACCGCGTCAGGAAGTGCTTCGGCGGATGAACATGGCGGCAGGCGGGACCAGCGCGCTGGTCGCCATGCGCAAGGAGATCGCCGGACATTTGCGCAACGAGCCCGCATTGAAGCCACTCGATGCCGATCTCAAACATCTGTTCGCGTCGTGGTTCAATCGCGGCTTCCTCGAATTGCGCCGGATCGACTGGCAGTCGCCGGCCGCCGTTCTGGAAAAGCTGATCGCCTATGAAGCCGTGCATGAGATCCACGGCTGGGACGATTTGCGCCGACGGCTGGCGCCGGATCGCCGCTGCTTTGCGTTTTTCCATCCCGCGCTGCCGGGCGAGCCTTTGATCTTCGTCGAGGTGGCGCTGGTGCAGGGATTGGCGGGATCGGTTCAACCGCTGCTGGTTCAGGACACCGACAATGAAGCGAACGACGCCACGCGGCTCCGCGCGTCGCAGGCCGATACCGCGATTTTCTATTCGATTTCCAATTGCCAGGACGGCCTGCGCGGCATTTCGTTCGGAAACTTCCTGATCAAGCAGGTGGTGGCCGAACTCAAATCCGAATTGCCGTCGTTGACGCAATTTTCGACTTTGTCGCCGGTGCCGGGGTTCCGGCGCTGGCTGGCCAAGCACGCTGCCTCAAGCAGCGATCCCGAGGTAGCGATGCTGGCGGAAATATATGCCGATGCCGGATGGGCCGACTCTCCCGGAGCAGACATCTTGCGCGCCGCCATCATGCGGCTTTGCGCAGAGTATTTGACGCGCAAGCCCTCGAAAGGAGCGCCCGCGGATCCGGTCGCGCGTTTCCATCTCGGCAATGGCGCACGGCTGGAGCGGATCAACTGGCTTGGTAACAGCGCGCCCCGTGGAATCGAAGAGTTTTTCGGGGTGATGGTGAACTACCTCTACGACCTCGCAACCATTGAAAGCAATCATGAGGCCTTCGTCCACGACGGCGAGGTGGTTCGTTCCGCGGAAGTCGATGCGTGGCTGCACGATGGCCGCAAGGCCGCACGAAAGCGAAAACAACAAGTGCCGGAAAAAATCGACCGGGTCTGAACCTCAGGGATTTTGACGCTTCAACTGACAAGACGGAGAAAGAAAATGAACGACAGCGAAAAAAATCGAAACAACCATCAGCTGAACCGCCGCACGTTCGTCGGCATGATCGCCGCCGGAGCGGCCAGTACCGCCCTGCCCGGTATCGCCACGGCGCAGTCGTTGTCCCACTCGGTGCCCAAGGCGCACAATGTCGTGCTGGTGCATGGACTGTTCGCCGATGGATCGTGCTGGACGGAAGTGATCGCGCGGTTGCAGGCCAGGGGCATCAACGCGACCGCCGTGCAAAATCCGCTGAACTCGTTGCAGGACGCCGTGAAGGCCACCCAGGATGTGCTCGCCCTGCAGGACGGCCCGACCGTGCTGGTCGGTCACTCCTTCGCCGGCATGATCGTGTCGGAGGCCGGCGTTGCCCCGAACGTTTCGTCGCTTGTCTATGTGGCCGCGCGTGCGCCGGACGCGGGGGAAGATTACACCGCGCTCGCCAAGACATACCCGACGCCGCCGGCCTCCGCCGGGATCGTGTTTTCGAACGACTGGGGCCGGCTCAACGAGGAAGCGTTCCTGCATGATTTCGGCGGCGACCTTCCGGCCGAAAAGGCCCGGGTGCTCTATGCCGTGCAATCGCCGTTCAAGCGATCGATGCTGGCCGACAAGACAACCCAGGCGGCGTGGCGCTCAAAGCCAAGCTGGTATGCGGTGTCGACCGAGGACCGGACCATCAATCCGGATCTGGAGCGGTTCATGGCCAAGCGCATGGGCGCCAAGACGATCGAGGTCAAAGCCAGCCATCTGTCGCTGATCTCGCAGCCCGATACGATTGCGAGGCTCATCCTGGAGGCCGCGGGACAGGGTTAGCCCGATACGCGCAGCTCTCGCGTCCGGCGGTGGCAAAATGGCGCACCGGCCGGGAACGCGAGAGCCGCCATCGAATTGTAACGCCGAACAATCTGCGGTAGACACGATAGCGCCTTGCCGAGAGGGCGCTGATCGTCAGCGGTCACGGGCTTGGATCGTCTTGTTACATCGACAAGGCGGCCACCTGAACAAAATTTTCAACCTGGCCCAGACCAGGCGTTCAAAACCATTTCATCAGGATCGGAGGAGGAGACATCGTGGCGCGCAACGTTCTGATTCTTGGAGCTTCATATGGCTCCCTGCTGGCGACCAAGCTGTTGATGGCCGGTCACAACGTCACGCTGGTGTGCCGCAAGAACACGGCGGAACTGATCAATCGCGATGGAACCGAAGTCCGCATCAAGCTGCGCGACGAGCCGGCGCACCGGTCGATCTTTTCGCGCGACCTGCCCGGCAAGCTGGACGCAACCACCCCCGCCGATGTCGACGTGTCGCGCTACGATCTGGTCGGGCTTGCGATGCAGGAGCCGCAATACACCAACCACACCATCCGGGTTTTGATGGTCAAGATCGCCGTGGCGAAGCTGCCCTGCCTGTCAATCATGAACATGCCGCCACTGCCCTATCTGAAGCGAATCCCGGCGCTGGCGGAGATGGATCTGGAGGAGGCTTACACCAACGCCCAGGTCTGGCAGCGCTTCGATCCAGGACTGGTGTCGCTCTGCTCGCCGGATCCGCAGGCGTTCCGGCCGCCGGAAGAGGCCGCGAATGTGCTGCATGTCGGGCTGCCGACCAACTTCAAGGCCGCGGCGTTCGCCGATGAGGCCCACAACCGGCTGCTGCGCGAGCTGGAAGCCGATATCGACGCAGTAACGCTCGATGGCATGGATGTCCCCGTCAAGCTGAAGGTGTTCGATTCGCTGTTCGTGCCGCTGGCCAAATGGTCGATGCTGCTGACCGGCAATTACCGCTGCATCACCTTGCAGGAGCCGAAATCGATCCGCGACGCGGTGCATGACGATCTGAAGCTGTCGCAGTCGATCTACGACCATGTCGACGGCATCGCCCGGCGTCTCGGCGCCGATCCGAAGGACCAGGTGCCGTTCGAGAAATACGCCAAGGCGGCGGAAAGCCTGCTCAAGCCATCGTCGGCGGCCCGCGCCGTGGCCAGCGGCGCGCCGTTCATCGAACGGGTCGACCTCCTGGTGAAGCTGATCTCCGCTCAACTCGATGCACCCAATGCCGAGATCGACCGTACGGTGCAGATCGTCGATCAGAAACTGAGCGAAAAAATCGTGGTCGGCGGCGGCTCCGACGCATTGTGAATTGCGAAAGCGCGCGGCTTCAATCCGTCGCGCGCATCCACCGCCGATTGCCCCGCGATTAGCAGCTGCCCTGCGCTCAAAGCAGATCACCGTCCGAGACATCCGCATCGTCGCCCACAAGAAGGCGTTTTGCCGCCGTATCGTCGCACTATTGACCGATGCTCTCTGCCTGCGCCCATCGATCTGCTCCGGGTTCCACCCGAGAATGGCTCGACGGGGCTTTGCGACGCGCCGCGTGCGCCGGTAGATGTAGGTGTGGAGAACGAATTGATTGCTGAGGACACGCCCCATCTTGCGAACGTCGAAAGCCGCAACGGAAGCGGAACACGGGTCCTGCGTGAGCGTTGCGATTCGCCCCGCAGACCATTCTGAAATCGCGAGCTGAAGCGCGAGTGCCCGCTCAACCACCCAGGATGTATTTGCGGCGCGTGTTGACCTGCGCGTCGCTGCTGCTTTTGGGTGTCATCGCGGATCGCATCTTCACGCCAATTCCATTGACCGAAGCCGAGGTACCGCCGTTCGCGCGCGAGGTTGCGCTTGCGGTAGCGGCCGCTGAGCCGGCCGCCGGTGTGGCGCAGGCTGCCAGTGCAAAAAACGGAATCAACGCCGGTCGCGCCGCCTGTGGCGCGCCCATCGCCGCCGGAAACCCCCGCTGACGCGCAAGAATCCGAGGTGCAGAAGCCGGAGCCGAATGTCGCTGCTTCGTTATCCCGGGAGCAGCCATCGAAGACGGACGAGCTTGCGCTGCCATCCGATGCGCAAGCGTCATCCCCGAAAGCTGCGGCGGCTATTGCACAGCCGCTCGATGCGCCGAAGCCACTCCACCAAACAACGGTTGCGACCGGACCACAACTACTGCTGACCGCCGACGTAGCTCAAAAGGTCGGCCAGAAAGTCTGGTTCAACGAATTGGCCGGTCGCCGTGATGCGATCACGTCCTGGAACGCGAGTGAAAACTTTGCCTCGCTCGGCATAGGTCATTTCATCTGGTTTCCGGCCGGCAAGAACGCGCCGTTCGAGGAAAGTTTTCCGGCGCTGATTGAATTTCTGCGCAAGGACAAAGCGCACTTGCCTGCATGGCTGAACAAGACGCCGGTTCCGCCCTGTCCCTGGATCAACCGGGCCGATTTCAAGAGACAGCTCAATTCACCGCAGATGACTCAGCTGCGGCAATTCCTGCTCGATACGATGGCCGAACAGGCCCAGTTCCTGGTGGCGCGCGCCCAGGGGGCGATGGACAAGATCCTCGAGCAGACGCCCGACAGCGCCGAGCGCGAGCACATCGTCGTGCAGTTTTCGCGCGTGGTGCAGGCGTCCAGCGATCGCTATCCGCTGATCGACTATATCAACTTCAAGGGAGAGGGCTCCAATCCGGCGGAAACGACCGTCGACCTACGATCGGGCGATCGGCAGGGATGGGGTCTGAAGCAGGTACTTCTGAGAATGAACGGCACCACGAGCGATCCGAAAGCCGTGCTCGCGGAATTTGCCGACGCCGCACAATTCGTGCTGCAGCGAAGGGTTCGCAATAATCCGGCCAGCCGCATCTGGGAAGCAGGCTGGCTGCATCGCGTCGATACCTATCGCCGCCCTATCCCCGATCTGCAATCAGGCCCCATCCAGGTTCGATATGAACGCCCGCGCGCGCGACCACGAGGCGATCAATTTGGTACGATGAATATCGGGAGATAAAGTTGGGCACGGGCGACTCATGCTGCAGCGCAGCTTGACGATCTGGCGCCAACGCGCTGTAGCTCGGCTGACACAGACCAATCCGATGCCGTCGCATCGGCAACACGGACGGTAAAACGTCTCGAACGCATCCGGTGAATGCCCATGAACCGCCGCCAATTGGCGCTGTCGCTGGCAGCAAGCTTTGCAGGGCTCCAGTTTACCGGTCTCCCGTTGCTACGGCGCGCGCTGGCCGCGACCGACTATCCGAACAAGAATGCCAGGATCATCTGCCCGTTCGCGCCGGGCGGCTCGGGCGACATTTCCTCGCGGCTATTCTCCGAGCATTTTAACGCCAAGACGGGGCAAACGCTCGTGGTCGAAAACCGCGCCGGTGCCTCTGGCGGCATCGGTGCGGCCGTGGTGAAGAACAGCGCACCCGATGGCTACACCTTGATGCTCTCGACCCAGTCGGTGCTGTTCGCCAATGAATTGTTCTACAAAAGCCTGCCCTACGATCCCCGGGACTTCGTCACGGTCGGACTGGTGGGATCGAGCTGCATGCTGATGCTGGTCAATCCGTCGGCGCCGTACAAGACGGTCGACGAATTCATCGCTTACGCCAAGGCCAAACCCGAAAGTATCACGTCGGCCCATTTCAACACGTCGTCGCGGATCGGGGCGGCGATCTTTGCATCGCGCGCGGGGATCCGTCTCAACGAGGTGCCCTACAAGGAAGTCGGCCAGGCGACGCTCGATCTGATCGCGGGCCGGCTGTCCTATATATTTCTCGATACCATCGCGGCCGCCGAGCACGTCCAGAGCGGAAGCGTCAAGCCGCTCGCCATCACCAGCGGCGAGCGCAGCAAGTTCTATCCCGACGTGCCGACGCTCTCCGAGAAATTTCCGGACACCGAGATTTTGGGATTCCTGAGTGTCAGTGTCGCCAAGGAAGTCCCGGCGGAAATTCAGCAGAAGCTCAACATGCTCGTCAACGGCATGACCCAGAGCCCCGCGATCCTGCCCCGGCTAGAAACGCTGGGTCTGACGACGCGGCAACTCGATCTGGCGGCGATGGCCGCTTTCGTCGAGAGCGAGCGCAAGCGCTGGACGGAGTATGTCGCGATCGCCAAGATCGAAAAGGAATAGGTCTTCCGAACGAAGGCTGGACGCCCGCTCCGCACTACAAGCCGAGCAGCGTCTTCAGGTCTTCCGCTCCCCGGCGCGCAAGCGGCCCGAAGCTGGTGAGGGTTTTGCTGTCCATCCGATCGACATAAAGAACCCCGTCGAGATGATCGATCTCGTGCTGGACGATCCTGGCGGGCCAGCCGCTCAGCGCAAGTGGTGGCCGCGCTTGCCCATCCTCGTCGAAGCCACTGAGCTCGATTTCAGCGAAGCGTTCGACGATGGCCTGAAAACCGGGAACGCTGAGGCATCCTTCGAAAAAGCCGACTTTCCTGTCCGACAGCGGCCGGAACGATGGGTTGATCCAGGCCTGCGGCTCGAGGGGTATCCGGCCGCGCTCGGCGCGCTCGCGCGTTGTCAGGTATCGCGCATTTTCATCCGTATCCCTGAACACGATGATCCGGAGCGGAACACCGAGTTGCGGCGCGGCAAGACCGACGCCGGGCGCATCGCGCATCGCCGCATGCATGATCCGCACGAAGTCCTTTAACGCCTCCGACCCATGAGCCGGGCCGGCACCTCGCCGGCACGCATACGCAGCACGCCGTCCCCGGCTTCAACGATATTGACCTTTCGCTCACCGGCATGGACGGCACCTCTCGAAAAGCTTCCGGCCAATCGCACCGCGCCTTCGCTAGCCCGCCGGCGGCTGCGCCACGGCGTCCTCATAGGCGTATCGCTGGCGATCAATCCCGCATGCAGGAAGATATCGACGGTGGACTCGAACGCCGGCCGGGTAATTTCGACATGCGGGCTCCAGTTGCCAAGGCCCTGATACGCGGCGATGGTCTCGGCAAGCACGGGGGCTCCGTTTCCTTGAAATAAGATGCCTCGGCCTTGGCGATGTCCGAGGCCTTTTCCGAAATCAGCCACGCCCGCGCTTTGCGATAGGCGCGCATGAATGCCTTGGCCGGTCGGTCGCAAGCCACTCGCGTGTGGCGGCGAGGCTCGAGAAAGCGCAGGGGCCGACGACATCAGCCAATGCCGTCACGATATGGCCCGCGCCGTCGTGCTCCAGCTGCTGAGGGCCCGGGCCCTGCAGGTGGACGTAATCGCCCTCGCCGCGCCGAAACGCAGCCGCCATCGCGGCCGGCGGCCCGGCGTCGACGATCTCGAATGCGTTGAGATCAAGCCCGCTCTTGAAGCAAGCATATTTGAACATCGCCGTCGGCTGAACGCCCGGAGTCACGAGAACCCTTTTTCCCTTGAGTTTATCCCAGGAAAAATGCGGATCGGGAATTCGGGTCGCAAGGAAAAAGCCGTCCTTCTCGTTGATCTGCGCAAAGTGGATCGCGGCCGGACGCTGGCCCTTTGCGAGATCATTGAACGCCTGGCTTGGCGCCGACTGCACCACGTGGGCGCTGCCGTCGACCAAACTCGCAATCGCGGATCGTCCCGGCGCCGACACGGCAAAGACCGGCTTGAGGCCCTCCGCTTCCAGAAATCCGCCCGCGGCCGTCGCAATCAACGGCAAATAAAACGCGGAAAACAGCGTGAATTCGATCCGGATGGTTTCTTGTTCGGCTGTCACGGAGCCTCCTGAAAAAGCAGCGGCGGCAAGAACGGCGCCGGTCGACGCCAATTTTCTCGACGCGTCATGGTTGTTCCGGACTTCGATGAGCACTGTCCGGATGCGGATTTATACCAAGCGTTGTTTGTCGGCGCATCCCAATCGCGTGTTTTGTCCCTCGCGGAACATGGGGAGCGATCGGCGCTGGCGCTCGACGGGCCGGGGCTGGATTGATAAGCCCTCCTTCCACGGAGACTTTGAGTCGAGACATGACCGTTGCGATCGAGATGGGCCAGACGACGGCCGGCGACCTGGCGGCCATCGACCTGGAGGAACTGCTGGCGACGCGCCTGCTGGTGCAGGGCAATTCGGGCTCCGGCAAATCGCATCTGCTGCGCCGGCTGCTCGAACAGAGCGCGCCCTGGGTGCAGCAGACCATCATCGACCCCGAAGGCGACTTCGTGGCGCTTGCCGACCGTTTCGGCCATCTCGTGATCGATGCCGAACAGCACAGCGAGCGGGGCCTGCAGATCGCCGGCGAACGCGCGCGCATTCATCGCGTCTCGACGGTGCTCAACCTCGAGGGGCTGGACGCCGAGAACCAGATGCGCCGTGCCGCGGCGTTCCTGGGCGGACTGTTCGACGCCGGCCGCGAGCACTGGTATCCGATGCTGGTGGTGGTCGACGAGGCGCAGCTGTTCGCGCCGGCCGTCGCCGGCGAGGTGTCGGACGAGGCGCGGCAAGCTCTCGCTGGGCGCGATGACCAACCTGATGTGCCGCGGCCGCAAGCGCGGGCTGGCCGGCGTGATCGCCACCCAGCGCCTGGCCAAGCTCGCCAAGAACGTCGCCGCCGAGGCCTCCAACTTCCTGATGGGCCGCACCTTCCTCGATATCGACATGGCGCGCGCCGCCGACCTGCTCGGCATGGAGCGGCGCCAGGCGGAAGCCTTCCGCGATCTGGAGCGCGGGCATTTCATGGCGCTGGGCCCGGCGCTGTCGCGCCGCCCGCTCGGGCTGCGGATCGGCCCGACCGAGACCGCAGCCGCGCAACGCGACGCCGCGACTGATGCCGATGCCCGAGCGTCGTCGCTGGACGACGTGCGCGCGACCATTCTCGCGGCGCCGCCGCCGGAAAACATCCGGCCACAACGGCGGCCGTCGTCGCCCGATCTGCTGGGCCAGCTGATGGCGGCGAAGTCCGCGGCGCTGGAGGCTGCCCCGAAGTAGAGGACGAGCCGCTCAGCGCCGAAGAACTGGCCGAACGGCGCGAGCGGGTCGACCGTATCCTGCGCGCCGTGATCGCGGAGCCCGACTCCGGCTTCCGCGTCATCGGCGTGCTCTATCAGGAGTTTGTCGTCCGCTGCCGGATCGAAGGCCTCGGTTCGGCGGTGCCGGACCTCGATGCCTTCCGCCGCATGCTGAATCATGCCCGCGCCGGCCTCGACCCCGACATGGCGAAGGACGAGACGTGGCAGGATATCTCGGTCCGGGCTTCGATCCTGCCCGAGGATATGCAGGGGCTGTTCATGATGATCGCCCGCGCAGCCAAAGAAGGGTGGCCCTGCCCGAGCGACGCCGCGATTGCCCGCGCCTATGGCTCGCATTCGCTGCGCCGTGCCCGCCGCCTGCTGGCCTATATCGAGGAGCAGGGCCTGATTGTTTGCCAGCTCGATGATGCCGGCCGGCGCATCGTGACCCTGGTCGAACTGGCCTGGACCACCGCGCCCGGCGACCCCAACGCCGAAGAAGTGCCGGCCTAGCCGCGCCCGTACACCCCTGATATTAAATGAAAATTTATCAGATTCGGCAACTTGCCCGGCCGCGCAATCGTGCTGTCTTTCGGCGTGTGCTATAATGGGGCTGCGCGGAACGATCGGGAGCTTTGATTGCAGACGGCGCAGCTCAAATTGGATCACCAGGCGGACCAGCCGGTCTGGACTTCCGCCCGGCAAGAACTGTGGCGGCGCGTCGCGCAGCACGATTTCGAACCTGACACACCGCTGAATTTCACCCGCCGGCTGGCGCGCGACCATGGCTGGACGCTTGAAGACGCCCGCGCGGCGCGTCGATGCCTATCGCCGCTTCTGCTTTCTCGCCGTCGTCTCACCGACCCCGGTCACGCCAAGCGAAATCGTCGACGAGGTCTGGCATCAGCATCTGATCTATTCACGCGACTACTGGACGATCTGGTGCGGCGAGAAATTGCGGGCGCCGTTGCACCACGACCCCACGCCCGGCGGTCCCGAGGCCCAGATGATCTATCGCCGGCAATATGCCGAGACGCTGGCGCTGCACGAACGCTTCTTCGGGCCGCCAAATCAGGAGCTCTGGCCGGCGACGCATCTGCGCTTCGCAGCCCCGCGCTATCAGGTGACCGACCGCGGCCGCTGGTTCATCATACCCAAACCCATCGCATGGATTCACCGCCTGCTCGAGGAGATGAACGATGACATGGAATCCGTTCGACTGGACCGCCGGTCCCTTCCTTTCCCTTTATGCCACGCATCGCGGTCGTGTCTTGTTTGCTGGGCTTTCGCCTCAGATCGAGGATCGGCCCGGCCTTGCAAATCAGGCATCAATTGAACGCCCTGGAATTGGCCTATCTCGCGGGAGGCGCGGGCCGCCTCGGCGATGCGGTGCTGCTCAGCCTGACATCGGGCAACGGCGCGATGATCGATCCCAAGGGCGACAAGATCAACGTCACCGACCAGGCACCGCTGGCGACGTCTCATGGGCCGGCCGGTCGCTCTGTCGTTCCAGCGCGACATGACACGAAAGCAGTTTCAGCAGGCGATCGCGCCGGTCGCCGAGCACGTTCAGCGGCGATTGCAGACACTGGGTTATGCGCCGAGCGACGATCAAATGACCGCGTTCCGCATCACCGTGCTGCCCTTCGTCGCGCTGGTGCTGGTGTTCGGGATCATCAAGATCATGGTGGGCGCGGAGCGGCATCATCCGGTCGGATTTTTGTTCGGGCTGCTGATCTTCACCACCTTGTTCGGTCTCGGACTGTTTGGCCGTCCGACCCGAACGCGGGCCGGCAACGATGCGCTGCGAATCTATCGAGCCTCCCACACGCGGGCGGCGCGTGCGCCGCTCGACCATGAACTCATCTACGCGGTGGCGCTTTCGGGCCCGTCGTGCTGTCCGGGACACAATACGCGCCGATCTATGCCGCCTCGCAGACCATGAGCGGGGCGGCGGCGACGGGGCGGCGCGGTTGTGGGGGCGGTGGCGGCGGCGGCGGAGGTGGCGGATGCGGTGGCTGCAGCGGGTGAATGGCGAGCTTGAGCATATAGCGCGGCCCGGTCGGGCTCGCGCTCGGGTTCAACGCCGCAAGATGGAGCAGGCAAGATGAAACCGGTTCTTTCCGTGGTTATTTTCTTCTCTTATCTTTTCATCTCCTTCGAGGCCAAAAGCACGTCGTGTCACGAGCGGGCCTTGAGCTGTGTCGTGAAATGGGGCGCGCCCCACGACGCCTGCTATCAATCCTTCCGATTGGCTGCGTGTGAAAGGACCGGAAAATACGTCGCGCCGAACGGCAATGTCTGGCCCGCCAGCCGTCTCGAAAATCCTTCGCGCGACACGCGTTAGTCCACGTTCCTGGACTGGATCGTGTGAAATCAGTCCGGCCGCCTTGATCTGGAGAAACGAGAAAACGATTGCGCCAGAAGTGGCTCGATTCGCGACAGTTCATCCAAATGGGCCGCAGACAGATCCGCCAGAAATTTCTCGGCCCGCACCGTCAATCCCAACAGGATACGCCGATGATCGACCGGATCGGTCACGCGCTTGACCAATCGTGCCGAGACCAATCGGTCGATGAGACCGACTGCCGTGTGGTGCTTGATCCGTAGCCGTTCGGCGAGATCTCCGATCGCAACCTGCTTGCCGCCCGGGTATCCGCGGATCGCCAAAAGCGCCTGATGCTGCCGGGGTTCGAGCCCCACCGTCTTTGCCGCATCCTGGCTGAATTCGAGGAAGCAGCGAATGCGGTAACGGAATTCGGATAGCGCCTCGTAGTCGTCCTGCGTCGGCAAACGCTTCGAAGCCGTCTTCGATACCGTTTTGCGCTTTGTGATCATCTGGTCGATCCGCCCATTTCGTATTCGGCTTGATTATATCGTAATACGATATAAAAGGCACGAAAGTTTCAACTCCTCCTGTCTCGGCAAGCTGTCCCCATGAATTTCGTATCGACCAAATCGAAGATTTCCGCCGCAGCCGGCCGTCATCTCGGCGATTTCACCACCAGCCCGCGTGTCCTGGTGATTGCCGGAATCGCCGTCATCGTGGCGACGGCCGGCGTTCTGGCCGGCGTCGGCCTGCTCCAGTTGATCAAGCTTTCCACCAACATTGCCTATTTCGGACGATTCAGCGTCGCCGAGGTGCGGCTGCAGGATTCGCCTCTCGGGCTGTGGGCCGTCGGCATCCCGGTGATCGGATCGCTCATCATCGGCCTGATGGCGCGCTTCGGCAGCGAAAAGATCCGCGGCCACGGCATTCCCGAGGCGATCGAGGCTATTTTGCTCGGGCGATCCCGGCTCGGCATCAAGGTGGCGATACTGAAGCCGCTGTCGTCGGCGATCGCGATAGGCACCGGCGGGCCTTTCGGTGCCGAAGGGCCGATCATCATGACGGGTGGCGCGATCGGCTCGCTGATCGCCCAGATGCTGCCGGTCAGCGACAACGAGCGCAAGACGCTGCTGGTGGCCGGCGCGGCAGCCGGCATGACCACGGTGTTCGGGACGCCGATCGCCGCCATCATGCTCGCGGTCGAACTGCTGCTGTTCGAGTGGACGCCGCGCAGTTTCATTCCGGTGACCGTCGCCGCCGTCGTGGCCATGGTGGAGCGAAGCTTCCTCCACATGCCTTCGCCGCTGTTCGTGTTTTCCGGCGGGGTCGAAATCTCGGTGCTTCAGCTTGGCGCGTGGGTGCTGACTGGAGTCCTTGCGGGGTTGCTGTCCGGCGTTCTGACGCAGCTGGTCTATGGATGCGAAGACGCGTTCCTGAAACTTCCCGTTCACTGGATGTGGTGGCCGATGATCGGAGGCCTGGTCGTCGGCATCGGCGGGCTGATCGACCCGCGCGCCCTCAGCGTCGGCTATGACAATATTGCTGGGATGCTCCAGGGCGACATGATTCCGAAGGCCGCCCTGCTCCTGCTCGTCGTCAAGGCGATCATCTGGTCCGTGGCGCTCGGTTCAGGCACGTCGGGTGGCGTGCTGGCGCCGCTCCTGATCATGGGGGGCGCCATGGGCACCGCGATCAGCGGCTATCTCCCGGCCGCCAGTCCCGGCTTCTGGGCATTGCTCGCGATGGCGGCGACCATGGGCGGCACCATGCGCTCGCCGCTGACCGCGACTTTCTTTGCGGTCGAACTGACCGGCAACACGCATGTGTTGTTGCCGCTGATCGCCGCCTGTGGCGCGGCCCATGCCGTCACGGTGCTGCTGATGCGGCGTTCGATCCTGACCGAAAAGATTGCGCGGCGTGGCCACCATCTGGTGCGCGAATATCGCATCGATCCGTTTGCGCTGACCCGCGTCCGCGAAGTCATGACGACGGATGTGGAAACGGTACCTTCCACCATGACGCTGCACAGCGCCGCGGCGTTTCTCACCAACCCGCGGACGATCCATCCGAGCTTCCCGGTGGTGGACGGGAGCCGACAGGTGCTCGGGATCATCGACCCGCCCTCGGTGCTGCGCTGGCGCCGTGCCGGCAAGCACCGCAGCACGACGCTCGAAGAACTGCTGACAGGCAGCAAGACCACCTTTGCCTATCCGGACGAATATCTGGAGGCCCTGGCCGACCGTCTCTCGAAGGTCAACGTCGCCCATCTCCCGGTCGTTTCCCGCGAGGACCGGCGGCTGGTCGGCTATATCGGCTGGAAGGACCTGATGCGCGTGCGCGCCAAGCTGCAGGCCGAGGAAAGCGAGACGAAATCTTTCTTCCGCTTCGGCCGCCGCTGACGCTTCAAAGTGTGCGTCGCGACCTGCGAAGCCGCCCGCCCGGCGACCTTGAACGCTCATAGCGTCAACCGATCGCCCTCATCCAGGTCGAGAACGTCTCGATGGCAGGCGCTCGTGGACTGTGGGCCATCGAAACCAGATAAAATCCGAAACCGGGCAGCGAGAGCGGATGCGCCTTCACCAGCGTCCCGCTTTTTAACTCATTGCCAACGACGACGTCGCTGCAGATTGCTACTCCTTGTCCGCCGATGACGGCGTCGATCGCGTGCAGTTCCTCGCGGAAGCTCAGCTCGCACGCTTTTTCGGGTTGTGTGAAATCGGGATCGACCGATCGGGCGACGTCCTGCCATTGCCGCCAGGTCGGCGCTTCCGGATCGCCGGTGATCCAATCATAGTGGATCAACGGAAAGCGCAGCAGGTCCGCGGCTCGCTCGATCGGGCCGTGGCGCTGCAACAGGTTCGGGCTGCAAACCGGAATGTAGATGTCGCGGAACACCGCGTGCGCCACAAAATCGGGCGGCGGATTTCGTGCATAGCGGATCGCGACATCGGCCGCTCCCGCGCGTATGTCGAGCACCGCATCGGTACCGATGATCTCCAACGGGACCGTGGGATTTGCTGCACGCCATTTTGGCAATTGCGGCACCAGCCATTTGCTGGCGAAGGCGCTGGGGCTCGTGACACGCAGCGGCGCCTGCGCATCTTCCTCCGCCAATGACGCCACCGCCGAAGCCAGCGCATCGAAGCCGTCGCGCAAGGAGGGATAAAGCTTCGCTCCGGCGCGGGTCAACAGCAACGGCCGCGGCCGCCGCTGAAACAGTTTGACGCCGCAGGCCTCCTCCAATTGCCGGATCTGGTGGCTGATCGCGGTCGGCGTGACGCCGAGCTCAGTGGCGGCGGCGGCAAAACTGTGATGCCGGGCCGCGGCCTCGAAAGCATGGAGCGCGCGAAGCGGCGGAAGCTTCCTCATGCAACCCAGTGTAGATGAGGTTTTTTCAGCCGGCACCTGAATTCTTCGATTTTGCAATCGCCTCGCTCGTCGCGAATGATGCCGTGACATTCTCTAAGCCAGGAGCCCACCGATCATGCCGCTGACCCGTATCTCCCTCCGCCGCGGCAAATCCGCCGCTTACCGCAAAGCGATCCGCGATGGGCTCTATCGCGCGATGCGCGAGGCGCTCAACGTGCCCGAAGATGACCGCTTCATCCTGATCACCGAGCACGACGAAGCCGATTTCGATTATGGCGCCAACTGGCTCGGCATCGCACGCAGCGACGATCTCGTGATCATGCAGATCACGGTCCACGACACCCGCACCCTCGCCCAGAAGAAAGGATTGTATCGCCGCATCGTCGAGCTAATGGCCGAAGATCCGGGTTTGCGGCCGGAGGATGTCTTCATCAATTTGCTGCAGGTCCCGCCGGAGAACTGGTCGGTCGGGCTCGGCGATGCTCAGTTTGCGCCGAGGGATGGTGCCGAACGTTGAGATTCCGTAGGGCCTGGTTTGTGCGGTTGATCCCACACTGCACGCCCCGGCACGAATGAAGGGCACCGAGGCGTCGAACGGCAACCGTTCGACAAGCCTGCGATCACAAGCAACCCGATCATCAGCAAGTATTAGGTCGAAATGGCGCCCCGCGACCGACGAAATCGGCGCTATTCATTATCATGGTATTATGATACGTCATCTGCGACGCCCAGTGGAGGCCCCGGATGGCTACGACACTTGCAACCCGCAAGCCATGCGACGAGATCACCGTCGCGGACCTGATCGACTATCCCATCTGGGAATTCTGTCTGGATGAAGAGGACGTGGAGGGCATGGACGAGACTTACGTGCGCCCGCTTGCCGCCGCCGCGGTACCCCATGGACTTTATTCGCTCAGCGTGGCCGCCACGTTCGAGACCGCCTCGGGTCTCCGCGTTGATGGCTTGGTCGGCGTGGAGACCGACGACGAAGAAGTCGAGATCACAGAAGCCGTGCTGCTCTTCGATGGAAAGTATCTGTACGTGCCGCGGATCGAGGCGGGGCGAGACGAATACGATAAGTTTCGCTTGACTATCGCCGACGCGCTCGGGACGTCTCCCGTCTTTCCGCTACGCTACCGCCTTCGTGTTTTGATCGAAGGCGAAGCAACCCATCGTGAGGGCGCCATCGCGTAGGGTCCGATGCCGCGCCGGGCCGAATAACGAAAACACCTTGCCGAAGCGAGCGAGAGTACACCGACGGCCACCCGGATGCTTTTATGGCATACCCTGGCGTGGATTTGGCAAATAGCGCGCCAAGGCCGATGAAGACGGGCACAACTGCTTCGCCGTGGCACTGTGGTGCGGGTGCCGCGGACACGATCCAGTCTGATAACGCGCAACACACTGCAATGCCGCGCGACGGAGCGGGAAGCACGTTGACGAAATATGCCAATTCTGGCATATTACGGGCATGAAGGAAGTGCGGTGGCACGGAAGCAGCCGATCCGACGTTGAAGCATTTCCGGCCGATGCCCGACGCGAGGCAGGATATCAATTGTTTCAGGTTCAGATCGGCGAAGAGCCGTCCGACTGGAAACCGATGATGTCCATCGGTCCCGGTGTTCGCGAAATCAGAATCCGTCAGGCGTCGGGGGCCTATCGCATCATCTATCTGGCCGCCATTCGCGATGCCGTTCACGTCCTGCACGCGTTTCAGAAGAAAACACAAGCCACGGCCAAGCGCGACATCGATCTCGCCAGGGCTCGGCTCAGACAGATCAGGTGAGAACGATGGCAAAGTCCGCATTTCACGACCTGTTCCCGGCGGAAGAAGCGGCCGAGCTTGAAATGCGCGCCAAGCTGCTCTCCGGGATCAATAAATGGCTCAGCAAGTCCTCTCTGACGCAAATCGAGGCAGCGAAGCGCCTCGGCATCACTCAGGCTCGCGTGTCGGAGATCAAGAACGGAAAAATCAACCGGTTTAGCCTGAGCATGCTGGTTCGGCTTGCGGAGCGCGCGGGGCTGCGTCCCGGCATCAGATTCCAGAAGGCTGCTTGAAGGTGCCTCTGCCTGCGCTGACCGCAAGCCCGAAAAGCGAAGCTCGCGCGCAGGTCGTCTTGTCCAGCGCGATGGTCGGCGCCTTCATGCGCGTTCCTTAAAAGACCCGGCGGGGATATAGCGTGAAATCGCGAAAATGGCGCGCCCGAAGAGATTCGAACTCCTGACCCCCAGATTCGTAGTCTGGTGCTCTATCCAGCTGAGCTACGGGCGCGTTTTTCGCTTGGCATCTGGGGCTTGAGGCCCCGAGGCGTTCCGGCACGGGGCCGGAGGGCGCGAAAGAGCGCTTTTGCTACCTGCTCCGGGTCCGGTTGGCAAGGTCTGGAAGAGGTCCTGGGAAGGTAAAGCTGGGCAGCGATTTTGGATGGTTTGAGCCGAGGCGCGGGGCAATCGTGGAGATGGCGCCTGGAACAGCTCGGGATTCCGGGTTCGATGCTTCGCATCGGCCCGGAATGACGGGGGCGACGCTCCGAGATGACGAAGAGAGATGCCGCGAAATGACGGGAAAACGGCCTTACGCCCGCGCCCGCTCGTTGCGGATGGTGAGCAGTTCCACCGGGCGATCCGGGATCGAGATCCGGAACGTGGCGCCGATGGTGCCTTCGACCAGGTGAATGTCGCCGTCATGAGCGCGGATCAGTTCGGCGGCGATTGCCAGGCCGAGGCCGCTGCCGCCGGGCCGGCCCGAGGTCTGGAACGCCTCGAACAGATGCTCGCGGGCCCTGACCGGCACGCCGGGGCCGGTATCGGAGACTTCGATGATCGCCACCGTGCCCTCGCGCCGCCCGGTGATCCGGATCTGCTGGGATGCGGCGTCGCTTTGCGGGCGGCCCTCCAGCGCTTGCGCCGCGTTACGCACCAGGTTGAGCAGCACGCGGAATAGCTGGTCCGGGTCGGCATCGATCGTCAATCCGCGCTCGATGGCGTTGATCCAGGTGATCGATGCCTCCGACGCCAATCCTGCCGATTCACGCACCTCGAGCACCACCTGTTCGATCAGGATCATGCGGCGATCGGGGGCGGCTTCCTGGACACGGCCATAGGACAGGGTCGACTGGCAGAACGCGATGGCGCGCTCCAGCGAGCGCATCAGCTTGGGCGCAAAGCGCTGCACCCGCGGGTCGGGCACGCTGGCGAGCTGGTCCGACAGCAATTGCGAGGACGCCAGCAGGTTGCGGAGATCATGATTGATCTTGGACACCGCGAGCCCGAGCGCGGCCAGCCGGCTCTTCTGATGCAGCATCGACACCAGATCGTGCTGCATGTCGGACAATTCGCGCTCGGCAACGCCGATCTCGTCGCCGCGCTGGCTCGGCACGATGATCCGCGCCGAACTCTCCGGATTTTCGTGGAATCCGACCATGCTGGCGGTCAGCCGCCGCATCGGCCGCACGAACAGGTGATGCATCGCGAAATAGACCAGCGCCGCGGTCAGCATGGCAATGCCGAGCGACACCAATAGCGTGTTGCGCGAGAACCGGTACATCGCCTGCCGCAGCGGCCGCTCGTCGATCACGACCTCGATGAACTGGGCGCCGCCCGGCGCCGGGCCGACCACACGGATGGCCTGGTTGCCGTGCTCCATCATGATCTCGAAGGCATCGTAGATCGCCGACCACACCGTCATGGTGCGCATGTCGACGTCATGGTCGATCGCCGCCGGCAGATCGGCGCTGGCGAGCAGCCGGCGCTGCTGCCCCATCTTGATCGCGACCGCGCGCGCCCCGATGCTGGTCAGGATCTGCCGCGACAGTGAATCCGGCACCATGCCGGAGGGCGCGGCGTCCAGCACCAGCGCCGCGGTATTGGCCGCCGCCAGCCGGTCGTTGAGCCGGTTCATGCGAAAGTTAGCGATCGCGGGCACATAGATCAGGAAGCCGGCGATCATCACCAGCGGAATGGTCAATAGCAGCAGCTTGCCCGAAAGGCCGAGCTTGTATTGCGGCACGGGCCGCGGCGTCTGCATTGTCGACTGTTCTTCAGTCACTGCCACTCGCTGGGTCTCGCTGGCCGGCGCACCGTCTCATTGGCTACGCCCAATGACGATGCGGTTAGCCGGGGAATCGGTCAAATTACAGTTTCGATAATATCAGAATCTATAAAGTCATTCTTGGACGAATCTGCGGTCCGGAGGCCGGCTGTAGTCATAACGTATGGATATCACACGCAAAATCTGCAGACACATCAATATTTCGACGCCGACGAGCGGCCGCCAAGGCCTGATGGCGCTATCCTGACCCGAATTGAGAATTTGTCGAGTCTGCGGATACCCGAGGTTCGTTACACGGGGGGCGGAGGGAAGAGCCAATTTGCCCGGTTTTCGCACGATTTCCGGCTGAATTTGGCTTGAAAAGCGCTCCGGAGCATGGCGAGCAAACTTGCAGCGTCGCCGTCCCGCAAGATTGACGAAAACAGGTCACTCCCTTATAAGCCGCGCCAACTGTCCGCCATGGCCCGGTTCGACCGGGGCGGCTCGTTTGAGTCGGCCAGTATCGGACTTATCTCAATTCAACAGGCATATTGCCCGGTCAGCGGAGAACTACCCGTGAAGCGGACTTATCAACCCAGCAAACTGGTGCGCAAGCGCCGTCACGGCTTCCGCGCCCGCCTCGCCACCGTCGGCGGCCGCAAGGTGCTCGCTGCACGTCGTGCGCGCGGCCGCAAGCGCTTGAGCGCCTGAGCCGGGCTTCCCGGAGAACCCTTATTATGGATCGGCTAAGGCAGCGGGCGGACTTCCTCGCTGTCGCCGATGGCGTGCGGGTCAACAGCGCGGCCTTTGTGGTCCAAACTCGCCGCCGCGACGATGACGGCCCGGTCCGGGTCGGATATACGGTCACCAAGAAGAACGGAACCGCGACCGAGCGCAACCGCATCCGCCGCCGGCTTCGCGAGTTGGTGAAACGGCTCGACGCCATATCATTGCGACCGCACAGTGATTATGTGCTAGTCGGCCGGCGTGCCGCCCTGAATCGTGATTTTGCGACCATGCTCGAGGACCTCCGTTCGGCGCTCCATCGCCTCGATCGGCAGCCTTCGAAACGCGCGAACCAGTCCACCAAGACCCAATCTTGCAAGCCGCCCGATCCAGTGCCCGCGAAGCACCCGGCAGCCAGACCCTGATGACGAGACCCTGAACGATGAACGATAGCCGCAACACCATCATTGCCGTCATTCTGTCCGGCCTTGTGCTGATCGCCTGGCAATATTTCTACAACATGCCGCAGATGGAACGGCAACGGGCCGCGCAACAGGCGCAGGCTGAACTGGTCAAGCCGACGCAGCCGGCCGGCACCGCCGCCACGCCGCAGGGCGGCGCGGCGCCGACGCCGTCGACCGACGCCGGAACGCCGGCGGTCAATCAGCAGACGTCACCCGCGCAGGTGGTCAGCCGTGATGCCGCCATCGGCGCTTCGCCGCGGGTCAAGATCGAGACCCCGCGCATCACCGGCAGCATCGCGCTGAAGGGTGCACGGATCGACGACATCTCGCTGGTGCAGTTCCGCGAGACCGTCGACCCGCATTCGCCGGCCATCGTGTTGTACTCGCCGTCGAACACCGCCGAACCCTATTATGCCGAATTCGGCTGGGTTCCGGCCACCGGCGCCGGCGCCAAGGTGCCCGACAACAGCACCAATTGGCAGCAGGACGGTTCCAACGCGCTGACGCCGACCACACCCGTGGTGCTGAAATACGACAATGGCGAGGGGCTGGTTTTCACCCGCACCATATCGATCGACGAGCGTTACCTTTTCAACATCAAGGATGACGTCAGCAACACCGGCAGCGCGCCGGTCACGCTGTATCCTTACGGGCTGATCTCCCGGCACGGCACCCCGAAGGTGTCGGGCTATTACATCCTGCATGAAGGTCTGATCGGTTATCTTGGCGACAAGGGCCTGCAGCAATACGCCTACAAGAAAATCGACGACGACAAGAAGGTCTCGTTCGACGTCACCGACGGCTGGCTCGGCATGACCGATAAATACTGGGCCTCGGCTCTGTTGCCCGGCACCTCGGCGCACCTCAAGGCGAACTATTCGTCCGATCTGGTCGGCAGCTCGCACAATTACCAGACCGATTATCTGGAGGACGCGAAGACCGTCCCGGCCGGCGGCACCGCCAGCGCCAGCACCCGGCTGTTCGCCGGCGCCAAGGAAGCCAGCGTGGTCGGCATCAATTTTCCGATCGGCGGCTTCGGCGGTTACAACCAGCAGCTCGATCTCAACCATTTCGACCTGCTGATCGACTGGGGCTGGTTCTACTTCATCACCAAGCCGATGTTCCTGGCGCTCGACTTCTTCTACCATCTGGTCGGCAATTTCGGCATCGCGATCCTGCTGGTGACGGTGCTGGTGAAGCTGCTGTTCTTCCCGCTGGCCAACAAGTCCTACGCGTCGATGGCCAAGATGAAGTCGGTGCAGCCGCAACTGGCCGCGCTGAAGGAGCGCTATCCCGACGACAAGATGAAGCAGCAGCAGGAGATGATGGAGATCTACAAGAAGGAGAAGATCAACCCGATCGCCGGTTGTCTTCCCGTCGCGCTGCAGATCCCGGTGTTCTTCTCGCTCTACAAGGTTTTGTTCGTCACCATCGAAATGCGGCACGCGCCGTTCTTCGGCTGGATCAAGGATCTGTCTTCGCCGGATCCGACCAATCTGTTCACGCTGTTCGGCACCTTCCACTACGATCCGACCACGCTGCCGATCTTCGGTCACTATCTGGCGCTCGGCATCTGGCCGATCATCATGGGCATCACGATGTGGTTCCAGATGAAGCTCAATCCGACTCCGCCGGATCCAACGCAGCAGTTGATCTTCGGCTGGATGCCGGTGATCTTCACCTTCATGCTGGCAGGCTTCCCGGCCGGGCTGGTGATCTACTGGGCCTGGAACAACACGCTGTCGGTGCTGCAGCAGAGCTTCATCATGCGCCGCAACGGGGTGAAGGTGGAGCTGTTCGACAATCTCCGCGCGACGTTCGCCTCGAAGAAGGCAACGTAACGCACGATCAAGATCGCGGTTGCTCCAAGGGACCCTCATCCTGAGGAGCGGCCGCAGGCCGCGTCTCGAAGGATGTGCCACACATCACATGGTTCGAGACGGCGCCAAGGAGCGCCTCCTCACCGTGAGGGCGCGAGCGTTTCGACTCCGCAATGAACCGAAAGCCCTTCGCATGACCGCCGAACCCGATGCGAAGCTGATCGAGCAGGGCCGCAAGCTGTTCGCCGGCGACTGGCAGTTTTTCTGGGCCTCGCCCTCGGTCGAAACCCTGCCGCCGATGGCGGGCATGGAGGTCGCCTTCGCCGGCCGCTCCAATGTCGGCAAATCCAGCCTGATCAACGCGCTGACCGGCCGCAACGCGCTGGCGCGGACCTCGCACACGCCGGGCCGTACCCAGGAACTGATCTTCTTCGAGGGCGCCGACAAGGAAGGCCTGCGACTGGTCGACATGCCCGGCTACGGCTACGCCTCCGCGCCGAAAACCAAGGTGGCGTCCTGGACCAAGCTGATCCACCAATTCCTGCAGGGCCGCGCCAGCCTCGCCCGGGTCTATGTGCTGATCGATGCCCGGCACGGCATCAAGGATGTCGATCTCGACGTGCTCAAGACGCTCGACAAATCCGCGGTCAGCTATCAGGTGGTGCTGACCAAGGCCGATCAGGTCAAGGCCAGCGAACTGGACGCAACCATCGCCGCCACCACGACCGCATTGGCCAAACATCCCGCGGCGTTCCCCGAGGTCCTGCTGACGTCGTCGCGCAGCGGTGCCGGAATGCCGGAACTGCGCGCCGCGATGGTGCGCCTGCTCGGCGAGCGGAGCTGAGATGACATCCCGCATATTCCGCATCCTGATCATTCTGGCCGGGGTCATGGGCGCCGACGGCGTGGTGCTGGCGGCGGCATCCGCGCATCTACCCGATGCGACCCGGCTGGCCTCGGCGTCATCGATGCTGCTGTTCCATGCGGTCGCGGTGCTCGGCGTCGTGGCGCTGACCGAGCGCGGCCTGCTTCACCGCGGTATCGGCCTGGCCGCCGGCTGGGCCTTTGTCGTCGCCGCCGCCTTGTTCGCCGGCGACCTGACGGTACGGCAATATGCCGGTCACAGCCTGTTTCCGATGGCCGCTCCCACCGGCGGCACGCTGTTGATCGTGAGCTGGCTATGTAGCGGTCGCTGCGGCGTGGCCGAGGAAAGATTGAAGGCGGCTCTCCCCCGGATGGCGAAGCGATGAGTAGCCGGAGTCGAGACCCTCACCCGTCTCGCATCTTCGATGCGCCACCCTTCCCCGGGGAGAGGGAAAAACAGCGCACGACCGCTTTGCGCCCTGCCCGCCAATCGGATAGAACCCGCGCCCATCCTTCTGACCTCCGCGAGAACAGCTTCATGACCGACGCGCCGCATATCAGTCCGCTCGATCAGGCCCGCATCCTGTCCGAGGCGCTGCCGCACATGCAGGAATATGACGATGAAACCATCGTCATCAAATATGGCGGCCACGCCATGGGCTCCGAGGACATCGCCAAGGCCTTCGCGCGCGACATCGTGCTGCTGGAGCAGACCGCGATCAATCCGGTCGTGGTTCACGGCGGTGGACCGCAGATCGCGACCATGCTGAAGCGGCTCGGCATCCAGTCGGAATTCGCCGCGGGCCTGCGCATCACCGATGCGGCGACCATCGAGATCGTCGAGATGGTGCTGGCCGGTTCGGTCAACAAGCAGCTGGTCGGCTACATCAACGAAGCCGGCGGCAAGGCGGTCGGCCTCAGCGGCAAGGACGGCAACATGGTGCGGGCGTCGAAGGCGACGCGCACCATGGTCGATCCGGATTCGCACATCGAGAAGGTGGTCGATCTCGGTTTTGTCGGCGAGCCCGAGAAGGTCGATCTGACCCTGCTCAACCAGCTGATCGGCTACGAACTGATCCCGGTGCTGGCGCCGCTGGCGACCTCGACCTCGGGACAGACCTTCAATGTCAATGCCGACACCTTCGCCGGCGCCGTCGCCGGCGCGCTGAAGGCCAAGCGGCTGCTGCTGCTGACCGACGTTCCCGGCGTGCTCGACAAGTCGAAGAAGTTGATTCCGGAATTGTCGATCAAGGACGCCCACAAACTGATCGCCGACGGCACCATTTCCGGCGGCATGATCCCGAAGGTCGAGACCTGCATCTACGCCCTCGAACAGGGCGTGCAGGGCGTGGTCATCATCGACGGCAAGACCCCGCACGCGGTGCTGCTGGAATTGTTCACCAATCAGGGCACGGGCACGCTGATCCACAAGTGATGAATCATGCGACTGCGCACGTGAAAAAACTCGTGGCCGGATTGTTTCCGGCCATCGCACTGCTCGCGTCCGCCGCCCCCGCGCGCGCCGACTTGAAACTCTGCAATCACATGAGCTATGTGATCGAAGCCGCGATCGGCATCGACGACAAGGCGGCGACCGCGACGCGGGGCTGGTTTCGGATCGATCCGGCGTCTTGCCGGGTCGTGCTCCAGGGCACCCTGACCGCCGATCGCATCCTGCTCAACGCCCGCGCGTTGCCGGTGTATGGCTCCTCCCCGATCCCGCAGAATGGCGGCGACACGCTGTGCGTCGCGCCGGACAATTTCGTGATCGCCGCCGCGCGGCAATGCCGCGCCGGGCAGACGCCCGCGCCGTTCACCCAGATCACGCCGAGCACCGCCGACGACGGCAATCTCGTCGCCTACCTCGCCGAAGACAACGACTACGACGACGAACAGGCCCGTCTCGCCGCCATCCAGCGCCTGCTGGTGATCGCGGGCTACGACGCCGCGCCGATCGACGGCGTCGACGGCCCGAAGACGCAAACCGCGCTGGCGGCATTCCTGAAAAGCCGCGGGCTTTCCTCCGACATCGTGCAGTCGCCGAATTTCTTCGCCACCATGATCGATGCGGTGCAGGCGCCGTCCTCGACCGGTCTGACCTGGTGCAACGACACGACGTACAAGGTGATGGCCGCGGTCGCCACCGACGACGGCAAGGCCGTGACCAGCCGCGGCTGGTACCGGATCGATCCCGGCAAATGCCTGCATCCCGACGTCACCGGCCAGCCGAAGAAGATCTTCAGTTTCGCCGAAGCCGTCGATGCCGATAACCGCACCATCCGGCTGCAGGACAAGCCGCTGAACTGGGGCGGCGGCACCCAGCTTTGCACCCGCGAGAACAAGTTCGAAATCAACGAGCAGAGCGATTGCGTCACCCGCGGCCTCGCCCCGATCGGATTTGCGCCAGTCGACATGTCGAGCGGCGGCAAGACGCTCCGGTTTGCGATGCCATGACCACACCTTCCCGCGGCTTCTCGCATATCGACACCTGGGTGTTCGATCTCGACAACACGCTCTACCCGCACCACGTCAATCTGTGGCAGCAGGTCGATGCGCGGATCGGCGAGTTCATCGGCAATTATCTGAAGATCTCGCCGGCGGAAGCCCGCGTGATCCAGAAGGATTATTACCGCCGCTACGGCACCAGCATGCGCGGCATGATGACCGAGCACGGCGTGCGCGCCGACGATTACCTGGCCTATGTCCACCGGATCGACCATTCGCCATTGCAGCCGAACCCGGCGATGGGAGCGGCGATCGCAAAATTGCCGGGGCGCAAGCTGATCCTGACCAACGGCTCGGTCGATCATGCCAATGCCGTTCTGGAGCGGCTCGGCTTCGGTCAGCATTTCGAGGCGATCTTCGACATCATCGCCGCCGACCTCGAACCGAAGCCGGCGCCGCAGACCTACCGGAAATTTCTGGATCTGCACGGCGTCGACCCCATGAAGTCGGCGATGTTCGAGGATCTCGCCCGGAATCTCGTGGTGCCGCATCAGCTCGGCATGACCACCGTGCTGGTGGTGCCCGACGGCGCCCAGGAAGTGGTTCGCGAGGACTGGGAATTGGAAGGCCGCGGCGAGGCCCATGTCGACCATGTCACCGACCACCTGACCGGATTTCTTCAGGGGTTGACTGAAGCCGCGTGATTGGGTGGCCCCGGCGTTCGCCGGGATACAGCGGAAGTCTTGACTTCGCGGCCCTAAATCCCGAAAAAGCTCCCTAAATTATCTCTTCCCGAGGAAACATCGATGTCACTCGCCGCCCTGGAAATCATCCGTCAATGCCGCGTTCGATGCCCGCGACGGCATCTCGACCGCCACCAAGGGCGAAGTCCGCGAGGCGGTGGATCACGCGCTGGAGCTGCTCGACAAGGGCGAAGCCCGCGTCGCCGAACGCGAGGCCAGCGGCAAGTGGAAAGTGCATCAATGGCTGAAGAAGGCGGTGCTGCTGTCGTTCCGCCTCAACGACATGAGCGCGATTCCCGGCGGCCCCGGCAAGGCGGCCGTGGTGGGACAAGGTGCCGTCGAAGTTCGAAGGCTGGGGCGAGAACCGTTTTCGCGATGCCGGCTTCCGCGCCGTGCCGGGCGCGATCGTGCGCCGCTCGGCCTTCATCGCCAAGAACGTCGTGCTGATGCCGTCCTTCGTCAATCTCGGCGCCTATGTCGATGAAGTCCACCATGATCGACACCTGGTCGACGGTCGGCTCCTGCGCGCAGATCGGCAAGCGCGTGCACATCTCCGGCGGCGTCGGCATCGGCGGCGTGCTGGAGCCGCTGCAGGCCGAGCCCGTGATCGTCGAGGACGATTGCTTCATCGGCGCGCGCTCCGAAGTCGCCGAAGGCGTGATCGTTCGCAAGGGCGCGGTGCTGGCGATGGGCGTGTTTCTCGGCGCCTCGACCAAGATCATCGACCGCGACACCGGCGAGATCTTTATCGGCGAGGTGCCGGAATATGCCGTGGTGGTGCCCGGCACGCTGCCGGCGCGGCCGCTGAAGAACGGCCAGCCCGGCCCCGCCACCGCCTGCGCTGTCATCGTCAAGCGCGTCGACGAGCGCACCCGCGCCAAGACCAGCATCAACGAATTGCTGCGGGACTGAGGCTGGGGGGCGCATGAACGACGCCGTCTCGATCACCCGCGACCTGATCCGCTGCCCCTCCGTCACGCCGGCCGATGCCGGCGCGCTCGGCGTGCTCGAAAACATTCTGAAAGCCGCCGGCTTCGAGGTGCATCGCGTCACCTTCAGCGAGCCTGGCACCGCCGATGTCGACAATCTCTATGCCCGCATCGGCACATCAGCGCCGCATATCACCTTTGCCGGCCATACCGATGTGGTGCCGCCCGGCGACGAGACCGCCTGGAGCCATCGGCGCGTTCTCCGGCGAAGTGAAAGACGGCTTTCTCTACGGCCGCGGCGCCGTCGACATGAAAGGCGGCATCGCCTGCAGCGTCGCCGCGGTGCTGGAATATCTCGCGGCCAATGGCGGCAAGCCAAAAGGCTCGATCTCGTTCCTGATCACCGGCGACGAGGAAGCGATCTCGGTCAACGGCACCGTCAAGCTGTTGCCATGGGTCGCCGCGCGCGGCGAAAAATTCGATCATTGCGTGCTCGGCGAGCCCAGCAATGTCGAAGTGCTCGGCGACTGCATCAAGATCGGCCGCCGCGGCTCGCTGTCGGGCACGCATGATCGTCGAAGGCCTGCAGGGCCATGTCGCCTATCCGCATCGCGCCAACAATCCGGTGCCGGATATCGCGCGACTGATCGTGGCGCTGAGCGACGAGCCGCTCGACCATGGCAGCGCGCAATTCCAGGCCTCGAACCTCGAATTCACCTCGGTCGATGTCGGCAACAGCGCCTTCAACGTGATCCCCGGCCAGGCGCGCGCCAAATTCAACATCCGCTTCAACGACAACCACACCCAGGAGACGCTGCGCGCGTTGGTCGAGATGCGCATGGCCAAGGCCGCCGGCAACCGGATCCGCGCCCGGATCGAATGGGAATATTCCAACTCCAACGTGTTCGTGACCAAGCCCGGCGCGTTCACCGATCTCGCGGTCAGCGCGATCGAGGAAGTCACCGGCCGCAAACCGGAGCTCAGCACCAGCGGCGGCACCTCGGATGCGCGCTTTATTTCCAGCCATTGTCCGGTGATCGAGTTCGGCCTGGTCGGCCAGACCATGCACCAGATCGACGAACGCACCCCGGTGTCAGACCTGGAAAAGCTGACCAGGATTTATCGCGGCATACTGGATCGGTATTTCGGGTGATCGTTCCTATCGTCATGGCCGGGACAAGCCCGACCATGACGATAGTTGCTGCCGTCAATAATCCACCCGCACCAGGTACAAGCCATCCGGCGGCGCCACCGGGCCGCAGGCGGGGCGACTGCGGGCTTCGAGTGCCTGTTGCAAATCGTCCGCGTTCCAGCGGCCTTCGCCTACCCAGACCAGTGAGCCGACCATCGAGCGCACCTGGCTGTGCAGGAACGAGCGCGCCGAGGTGACGATATCGACCGCGTCGCCATGGCGCGTCGACGTCGAGCTGGTCGAGCGTCTTCTCCGGCGATTTGGCCTGGCATTCGGTGTCGCGGAACGTCGTGAAGTCGTGCTTGCCGATCAGGCGCTGCGCGGCGTGGTGCATCGCATCGGTGTCGAGCGCGCGCGGCAGACGCCAGACATGGCCGATATCGATGGCGAGATTGGCGCGGCGGTTGCTGATGCGATAGCGGTAGTGCCGCTTGATGGCCGAGAACCGCGCCTGAAAGGTCTCGGGCACGATTTCCGCTGACAGCACGCCGATCGGATGCGGCCGCAGATGCGCGTTGAGGCCGTCGCGCAGCCGGTCGGCCGCGAACGGCTTTTCGATGTCGCAATGCGCCACCTGTCCCAGCGCATGCACGCCGGCATCGGTGCGCCCGGCGCCATGCACGCGGACCGGCGCGCCGCAGATCGCCTTGACCGCGTCTTCAAGCGCGCCCTGCACCGACGCACCATTGTCCTGCAACTGCCAGCCGCAGAACGGGCCGCCGTCATATTCGATGATGAGTTTGTAGCGGGGCATCAGACCAGCCGCAGCGGCGGCTTGAGCGGCGTGCCGCGCAGGAATTCCTCCGCCTTCATCGGGCCTTTGCCGGCGCGCTGCAGTTCGAGAATCCGGATCGCGCCTTGCGCGCAGGCGATCGTCAAACGATCGTCGAGCAGATCACCCGGCGCGCCCGATCGATCCACCCTCTCGCAGCGCAGGATCTTGATGCGCACGGGCGCGCCATCGATCGCGATCTCGCACCACGCGCCGGGAAATGGAGACAGGCCATGGATATGACGCAGCACGGCGTGGGCCGGCTTGTTCCAGTCGATCCGTGCTTCGGCCTTGTCGATCTTGGCGGCATAGGTCACGCCGTCTTCGCTCTGCTTGGTCAGTTGCAGCCGGCCGCGCTCGAGCGCGCCGATCGCCCGCACCATCAGGTCGCCGCCGAGCGGCGCCAATGCGTCGTGCAGATCGGACGCGGTCATCGCATCCGAAATCGCCAGCCGCTCGGCCATCGCGACGTCGCCGGTGTCGAGCCCGACATCCATCTTCATCACCATCACGCCGCTCTCGGCATCGCCCGCCATGATGGCGCGATTGATCGGCGCGGCACCGCGCCAGCGCGGCAGCAGCGACGCATGCAGATTGAAACAGCCGAGCGGTGGCGCGTCGAGAATGGCCTTGGGCAGGATCATGCCGTAGGCGACCACCACGGCCGCATCCGCCGCATGCGACTCAAATAATTCCAGCGCTTCCGGCGTCTTCAATGTCGACGGCGTCAACACGGCAATGCCGAGCCGCTCGGCCTCGCGCGCCACCGGGGTCGGCTGCAGCTTCATGCCGCGGCCGGACGGTTTTGCCGCGCGGGTATAGACCGCCGCGATGTCGTGGCCGTGCGCCACCAATTCCAGCAGGGTCGGCACCGCGAAATCGGGCGTGCCCATGAAGATCAGACGGAGCGACATGATGCGCTACTCCGCAGCGCGCTTGGCGGCCTTGGTAAACTTCTTCAGCACGCGGTCGCGCTTCAGCTTGGACAGATAATCCACGAACAGCACGCCGTTGAGATGGTCGATCTCGTGCTGGATGCAGGTTGCGAACAGCCCTTCGGCGTCTTCCTCGTGCACCTTGCCGTCCAGATCGGTGAAACGCACCCGCACCTTCGCCGGCCGCTCGACCTCCTCGTAATATTCCGGGATCGACAGGCAGCCTTCCTCGTAAATCGACACTTCGTCCGACGACGAGATGATTTCGGGATTGATGAAGGCGCGCGGCCGCGGCTTGGTCTCTCCCTCCTCGTTCGGCTTGGCCAGATCCATCGTGATCAGCCGCAGCGGCTGCGCGACCTGGATCGCCGCCAACCCGATGCCGGGGGCGTCGTACATGGTTTCGAACATGTCGTCGGCAAGCTTGCGGATCTCCGCCGTCACCTTTTCGATGGGCGTGGAGACGAGCCGCAATTGCTTGTCCGGCAGGACGATGATTTCGCGAATGGCCATGATTGATTTGATACCTCGGCGGGCGATTTAAGCTGCTGACTTGACGGGGTCAATCCGCCGATGCGGCTTGATTTGGCCTCTCCGGCAGGATTTTCACCGCCGCGCAGCGGATCGAAATTAATTCACCATTAACCATAAATGTTCTCTCTTCGTTCGCGCAAGCATCCGAATCGGCTACAAGGGCGGCATGAACGAGATCCTTTTCATGCTCGGCGATGTGCCGATTCGCCTCGGTGCCGCGCTGGCCGGCTTTGCCGGGCTGGCGCTGTTGTTGCTGCTGGCGATCGTGGTCGTGATCGCGCGGTCCGGCCGCCGTGGTGCCGAAATGGCGATGGCGCAGGCGATCCGCGCCGACGAACTGGAAGAGCGCTTGAGCCAGATGCTGCACGCCCAGAGCGAGGCCACGGGCCGCGTCGACGCGATGGGCCAGGCGCTGGCCGGCCGCCAGGCCGAGATGGCGCGCGCGGTCAGCGAGCGGCTGGATTCGGTCACCCATCGGGTCGGCCAATCGATGGAAGCCACCACCCGCAACACGATGGACAGCCTACGGGTGCTACATGAGCGGCTCGGCATCATCGACAACGCGCACAAGAATCTCACCGATCTGACCTCGCAGGTCACGACCTTGCGCGACGTGCTCGCCAACAAGCAGTCGCGCGGGGCGTTCGGTCAGGCGCGGATGGAAGCAATCGTCCAGGACGGGATGCCGAAGGGCTCCTACGAGTTCCAGTACACGCTCTCCAGCGGCAAGCGGCCGGATTGCGTGGTGTTCCTGCCGGACCAGCGGCCGCTCTGCATCGACGCCAAGTTTCCGCTGGAGGCGTTCACGGCACTGCATGACGCCCGTACCGACGACGAGAAGAAATTCGCCTCGCAACGACTGCGCGGCGACGTGCTCAAGCATGTCAACGACATCGCCGAGAAATATCTGGTCGCGGGCGAGACCCAGGATACCGCACTGATGTTCGTGCCGTCGGAGTTCTGTCTATGCGGAAATTCACGACGGCTTCGACGACGTGGTGCAGAAGGCCTACCGCGCCCGCGTCGTGCTGGTGTCGCCGTCGCTGCTGATGCTGGCGATCCAGGTGATGCAGCAGATCCTGAAAGACGCCCGGATGCGGGACGCGGCCGACCAGATCCGCACCGAGGTGCTCAATCTCGGCGATGACCTCGGCCGCCTGCGCGACCGCGTGCTGAAGCTGCAGAACCATTTCGGCCAGGTCAACGAGGACGTCCGCCAGATCCTGATCTCCGCCGACAAGATCGAAAAGCGCGCCGGCCGGATCGAGGAACTGGATTTTTCCAAGACCGACGCACCTGTTGAGGCCCCGCGCATCGTCTCGGCCACACCGGAGCTGTTTCCGCTCCCGCGCACGCTGCAGGCGGGGGAGTAGACCTAGCTGTCATCGCCCGGCTCTTTTTCCTTTTCCTCTTGCGGGAGAAGGTGGCGCGGCCGAAGGCCGTGCCGGATGAGGGGTAGCAACAGAACGAGCGTCAGCGACCCCTCACCCGTCTCGCCGCCGCTTCGCGGCGTCGATCCACCATCTGCCGCAAGGGGAGAGGGGAAACAGCGCCGACTGTGCTAACAACATCGCATGACTTCGACACCACCACCCCCACCCGAAAAATCAACCGAAGCCGCTGCGCCCTCCTCCTGGCGCGACAGTTTTGCCGTCTATCTGCAGCCGCGGGTGCTGATCGTGCTGCTGCTCGGCTTCTCCTCCGGGCTGCCGCTCGCGCTCTCGGGCTCGACGCTGCTGGTGTGGATGCGCGAATCCGGCGTCGATCTCGGCACCATCGGGTTGTTCGCGCTGGTCGGCACGCCCTATACGTTGAAATTCCTGTGGGCGCCGCTGGTCGACGCGCTGCATGTGCCGCTGTTCACCCGCGCCTTCGGCCGCCGCCGTGGCTGGCTGCTGTTCTCGCAATTGCTGCTGATCGTTGCGATCCTGCTGCTGGCGCTGACCGACCCGGCACGTTCGCCCTTGTTCGTGGCGCTTGGCGCGCTGCTGGTGGCCGCAACCTCGTCGACCCAGGACATCGTGGTGGACGCCTTCAGGGTCGAAAGCCTGCCCGAGAGCGAGCAAGCCGCCGGCATGGCGTCCTATGTCGCGGCCTACCGCGTCGGCATGCTGGTCTCGACCGCCGGCGCGCTGTTCATCGTCAGCGGGTTTGAGAGCACCGGCCTCGCGCGCGGCTCGGCCTGGATGTGGGGCTACGTGGTGATGGCCGCGATGGTGGTGATCGGCATGATCACCGCGCTGGTCGCAACCGAGCCAGAGCAGTCGACGCGCGCGGAAGCCGTCACCGGCAGCGAGACCGCATTCGCGCGGGTGATGCACGCCGCGATCGGCGCATTCTCCGAATTTCTCGGCCGCAAGGACGCCTGGGCCGCGCTGATATTCGTGGTGCTGTACAAATTCACCGACGCGTTTTCCGGCAGCATGACCGCGCCGTTCGTGATCGACCTCGGCTTTTCCCGCAACGACTACGCTGCCATCGTCAAGGGCGTCGGCCTCGCCGCCACCCTGATCGGCGGCTTCGCCGGCGGTTTTGTCGCGCGGCGTTATCCGCTGGCGCTGAGCCTGTGGATCGGGGGCGTGCTGCAGGCGATCGCCAATCTGTCTTTTACCTGGCTTGCGATCGCGGGTGTCAACGAATGGGCCCTGGCGTTCGCGATTACCGCGGAGAATTTCACAAGCGCGATCGGCACCGTGATGTTCGTCGCCTATCTGTCGGCACTGTGTCGTAACCCGCTGCACACCGCGACCCAATACGCGCTGCTCACGGCGCTCGCCGCGGTCGGACGCACTTATCTGTCATCCGGCGCCGGCTATGTGGCGAAGGCCACCGGGTGGCCGCTGTTCTTTACGATCTGTATGCTGGTCGCGATCCCGAGCCTGATCCTGCTGACCTGGCTGCAGCGGCGCGGACATTTCGACCAATTGGGGCCGGTGAAGGTCTAGCCGCAACGCCCCGCGGCTATTGCTTCTTCACCACGCTCCATTTGGTGACCACGGCGTCGCTCATCTGGCCGGCCTGCTCCGAGCAGGCGACTTCGTCGACCTTCAGGGAAACCTCCTTGCCGATGAAATTCTGCAATTGCGCCACCTGCGCCGGGCTGTTGGCGATGATCTGAAAGGTCTCCGGTCCGGTTTCCAACCCGCATAACCCGTTGCCCGTCGAGAGCCGGCGCGGCTCGCTGCGGACTTCGTAGGCCGGGACACGCTTGCCTTTCACACCGGACCGCACCTTCATCGCGTTGAGTTCACCCGACAGGACGTCTCCGGCCTTGATCAGCTTGGCGGCCTTCGCCGGCTCGGCATCCTGTGCCGACGCCGCCGGCAGCAAGCCGGAAATGGTCCAGGCCAGCGTCATGGCCACGCCAAAGCTCAAGCGTTTGCCGAATCGTCGTTTCGTCATGTTGGTTATTTCCGTTTAAGATGATTAGAACAGCGTCCGCTGCCGCATCGCTGCGGATAGCGTGCCTTCGTCGAGGTAATCCAGTTCGCCGCCGACCGGCACGCCGTGGGCCAGCCGCGTCACCTTGACATTGGCGTCCTGCAAAAGGTCGGTGATGTAATGCGCGGTGGTCTGGCCGTCCACCGTTGCGTTCAAGGCCAGGATAATTTCGGTGACTCGCGGATCGTGCGCGCGCGCCACCAGCGCGTCGATGGTCAGGTCCTGCGGTCCGATGCCGTCGAGTGGCGACAGCGTCGCCCCGAGCACGTGGTAGAGGCCGTTGGTGGCGTGCGCACGTTCCAGCGCCCAGAGGTCGGCAACGTCGGCAACCACCACAATCACGGATGGATCGCGCCGCGGATCGGTGCACACCGTGCAGGGATTCTGGGTATCGATATTGCCGCAGGTCTTGCAGACCTGGATCTTGTCGATCGCGACCTGCAGCGCGCCGGCCAGCGGCGTCATCAGCGCTTCGCGCTTCTTGATCAGATGCAATGCCGCGCGCCGCGCCGAGCGCGGGCCGAGCCCCGGCAGCCGCGCCAGCAGCTGGATCAGACGTTCGATTTCGGGACCGGCAACCGCAGCAGGCATATCGGCTAGCCGAGTCCCAATCCGGGCGGCAGGCCGAGCCCGCCGGTCAGGCTCTGCATCTTTTCTTGCATCGCGGCTTCGGCCTTGCGTCGTGCGTCGTTATGCGCGGTCACCAGCAGATCTTCGAGGATTTCGACCTCATCGGCCTTGATGAGCGACGGATCGATCTTGATCCCTTTGACTTCCATCTTCGCGGTCATGCGCACCGCGACCAGGCCGCCGCCGGAAATACCCTCGACCTCGACCTGGCCGAGTTCCTCCTGCATCGCCTGCATCTTGGATTGCAGTTGCGCCGCCTGTTTCATCATGCCGAGAAAATCAGCCATCACTCATCCCTCTTGCCGGTGGGCAAAATCATTCATCGTCGCTATCGGGGGTCTCGGCGGGGTCTTCCCCGCTAACATCGGATTCCGGCGGCTCGGGGGCAAGATGTCGGACTTCGACCACCTTGGCGCCGGGAAATCGCGCCAATACTTCCTGCACCCGCGGATCGGCCTCGGCCGCGCGTTCGCGCTGGCCCTTCTCGGCTTCGATCTGCGAGCGCAAGGTGGGCTGCCCGGCTTCGTTGGACACGATCACGGTCCAGCGTCGGCCGGTCCATTGCTCGAGCTTGCGCGACAATTCGTTGATCAAGGTGCGGGACGCATTGCGTTCCAGCGCCAGTTCAATTCGGCCGTCCTCGATCCGGACCAGACGAACATCGGACTCCAGCGCAGCTCTGGTAATCAAATCGCGTTGCTGGCCAGCCAGGGCGACGAGTTGCGGAAAACTGGTGATTTTAAGCGCAGGCGCGGACTGTGAAGCCGGGGTGGCCTGCACCGGCGCGATCATCTGCGGGCGCGCCGAGGCTTCGGGGCCGGAACGAGACGAGCCGGCTGCGCGCATCGGCTGCGGCGAGGACGCGATCGAAGACACCGCCGAAGCGACCGGTGCTGCGCCGCCGCCGCGCGGCGCCGCGTTGGACGCGACCACCGGCGAGGAATCGCCGTTCTGTTCGAGCATCCGGATCGCCTCGTCCGGCGTCGGCAGATCCGCGACATAGGCGATGCGCACCAGAACCATTTCGGCGGCCGCGGCCGGCCGGGTCGCGGCCTGCACCTCGGTGATGCCTTTCAACAGCATCTGCCACATCCGCGACAACACCCGCATCGACAGTTTCGACGCGAAGTCGCGGGCGCGCAGCCGTTCGGTTTCGCCGAACGCGACATTGTCGGCGGTCGCGGGCACGATCTTGACCCGGGTAACGAAATTGACGAATTCGGCCAGGTCGCTCAGCACCACGACCGGATCGGCGCCGGTGTCATACTGATCGCGGAATTCCTTGAAAGCGCTGGCGATGTCGCCGCGCGCCAGCGAATCGAACAGTTCGATCACTCGGGTACGATCGGCCAATCCCAGCATCTGGCGCACTGCATCGGCGCGCACCGGCCCCGCCGCATGCGCGATCGCCTGATCGAACAGCGACAGCGAATCGCGCACCGAGCCTTCGGCGGCGCGGGCGACGATGCCAAGTGCCTCGGGTTCGACCTCGACATTTTCCTTGGCCGCGATATTGGCGAGATGCTTCATCAGCACGTCGGCCTCGACCCGGCGCATGTCGAAGCGCTGGCAGCGCGACAGCACGGTGACCGGCACTTTTCGGATCTCGGTGGTCGCGAACACGAATTTGGCGTGCTCCGGCGGCTCTTCCAGTGTCTTGAGGAAGGCATTGAAAGCCGCGGTCGACAGCATGTGGACTTCGTCGATGATGTAGACCTTGTAGCGCGCGCTGGCCGGCGCGTAGCGAACGCTGTCGTTGATCTGACGTACGTCGTCGACGCCGGTATGGGAGGCGGCGTCCATTTCCAGCACGTCCATGTGCCGGCTTTCCATGATCGCCTGGCAGTGGGTGCCGAGCACCGGCATGTGGATGGTCGGCCCTTTGACCGTTCCGTCGGGCAATTCGTAATTCAGCGCCCGCGCCAGTATCCGCGCCGTGGTGGTCTTGCCGACCCCGCGCACGCCGGTCAGGATCCAGGCCTGCGGAATCCGTCCGGTCTCGAACGCATTGGAGACGGTGCGGACCACGGCGTCCTGGCCGATCAAATCGTCGAAACTGGAGGGGCGGTATTTCCGCGCCAGCACGCGGTAGGGCTTGCCGGCTTCTGGGCCTCCGCTCTGAATCGAGCCGGCCTGCTCGGCGCTGCCGTCGGAGGCGGAAACTGTCGAAGGGGCGCCGGCGTCGGTCATCGATCGGTCCGCAATTGAGTGTCTCTCGAAGCCGGCTTGCGGAAATGCAGGAGAATCAAGCGCAGGATGGGACACCCCTCTTGGCGCGATTCGGCCGAAACAACAGGCGAAAAACGAGTAGGAGACTGACGAGCGACCCGATCCGGACCTCGTTAGGGCTGCTTCCTTCCGGACCTGACCCGGTTGGCGAGTGGCTCGTCCACCGCCAATCTCCCGGCTTCTATTTGGGGCCAAAAGGGCCGGAAAGCAAGCGCCGGGCGCAGGCCCAATCCGGCTTTGCAGGACTTGTGCAAAAACGCGGAAAGGCATTAGTTGCCCTCACCGAGGGAACCAAAAATGCCCGATTCCGCCTGGTCGCTGAACGCCCAGCTCAAGAAAGACACCATCGACATCGGCGACTTGCCGCTCAGCCGCGTGCTGGTGATCAAGGACGCGCATTATCCATGGTTGCTGCTGGTGCCGCGCCGGCCCGAGATCAGCGAGATCATCGATCTCGACGAGGTCGAGCAGGCGCAATTGATGACCGAGATCAGCCGTGTCTCCCGCGCGCTGAAAGACATCACCAAATGCGACAAGCTGAACATCGCGGCGCTGGGCAATGTGGTGCCGCAACTGCATATCCACATCATCGCGCGCCGCGGCAGCGACGTCGCCTGGCCACGACCGGTATGGGGCATCGCACCCCCGCTCGCGCATGACGCCGAGGAAGTCCAGGCCTTCATCAGCGCGCTTCGCCGCAAAATCTGGCTAGGGTAATCCATGACCGCATTCGACTCATTTCCGCTGGGCCAGCCGGCCTTCGTCACCCATGTGCTCGATCGCGCCGCCCATTTGCGCAACGACGACGCCAAGCTGCTGGCGCTCGAAGGCAAAAGCGACACCCGCGCCTATGTCGTGCATCGCGACTCGCTGGTGGTCGCGAAGGAAAACGGCGGTGCGCGCGCGCTGCTGACCATCAACGAGGCGATCAAATACGGCGCCAATCCTGGCACGATCTTCCTGGGCCTGCGCGACGGCGTCGCAGTGTTCGGCATGGGCATCGGAGCGCCTGCGGTCGAAAAGCTGCTGACCCGCGATGACGTCGGGGTCAGCGAATTGCGCGGTATGGCGATGCAGGGCGTGGTGCCGCCCGATCAGCTCTCTGCGATTGCGATGGCGAAATCGCTGGTGAGTTGGCACCAGCGGCACGGCTATTGCGCCAATTGCGGCACCCGCACCGCCATGGTGCAAGGCGGCTGGAAGCGCGATTGCCCCAATTGCAAAGTCGAACATTTCCCGCGCACCGATCCGGTCGTGATCATGCTGGTGACGTCGGGCGATAAGGTGCTGCTGGGCCGGCAAAAGCAATTCCTGCCCGGGATGTATTCCTGCCTCGCCGGCTTCGTCGAGGCGGCCGAGACCATCGAAGACGCGGTTCGCCGCGAAATTCTCGAAGAATCCGGCATTCGCTGCACCGATGTGACTTATTACATGACCCAGCCATGGCCCTATCCGTCGTCGTTGATGATCGGCTGCACCGCGCGCGCCACCAACGAAGACATCATCGTCGATCATTCCGAGTTGGAGGACGCGCGCTGGTTCGACCGCGCCGAGGCCACCTTGATGCTCAAGCGGCAGCATCCGGACGGCCTGGCCGGGCCGCATCCATTCGCCATCGCGCATCATCTGCTCGGACGCTGGGTGCATGCAGGGCCTGCCAATGCTGCATAGCGGGAACCAACGGGTGAGATGGTAGATTAGCGCCGGAAATGGTTCCGGCGGGCGGGGGCCGCCTATGACGGAATTCCCGATGAACTTCCACGTCGCTGCGCCGAAAGTCGCTCCGCGGATACTCTGTATTGGAATACCCGTACGCGACCTGACCTATCGGATCCAGCATTTGCCGGACCGCGGCTCCAAGGTCGATGCCGACCATTTTGAGGAAATCAGCGGCGGCAACGCGCTCAATGCCGCGATCGGCATCGTTCGTCTGGGCGGTCGCGCCGCGGTCTGCGGACCGATGGGCGACGCCCGCGAGACTTCGAGCCGCATCATCTTCGACCAGCTTGCCCATGAGGGCATCGACAGCAGACAGATCGTCCACATGCCAGGCCTGGTGACGCCGATCTCCAACATCATGATCGATCCCAGCGGCGAGCGCACCATCGTCACCTTCCGCGACCCGGATTTGTGGAAGGTCCAACTGCCCAATGCGGACACGTTGCTCGAGGACTGCGCCGCGGTGCTGATCGAGAGCCGCTGCGCCGAGTTCGGCACCGACCTGTGCGCGGAGGCGCGCCGGCGCGACATTCCCGTGATCGTCGACGTCGATCGCACCATGTCGTTGCGGGAGGGATTGCTGACCGCGTCGTCGCATCTGGTGTTTTCCAGCGAGGCGCTGCAATCCACGGCGGGCATCGCCGACGATGGCGAGGCGCTGAAAAAGATTGCGAAGCTGACGCCCTCATTCCTGGCCGGCACCCGTGGCCCGCTGGGCACGCTGTGGCTCGACGAGCGACGGGATCTGCGGGAGACGCCGGCCTTCCCGGTGCATACCGTCGACACCCTGGGTGCCGGCGACGTTTTCCACGGTGCCTTCGCACTGGCGATCACCGAAAGCCGGAGCCTGCCGGAGGCGCTGCAGTTCGCCTCCGCCGCCGCAGCGCTGAAATGCACACGGTTCGGGGGCGCTTTTGCAGCCCCGCAACGTCCTGAAGTTGAAGAGCTTTTGGCTCAGAGCGCAGCCACCCGCCCGGCTTGATGCTGATATCTCGGGCTTGCGTTAGAATAATTTTCTATATATGAGGGATATCAACCTGATATATGGAAGAAAGTTCTTTTTATGACCGATACCGCTGTACATGTCCTGGAGCCCAACCGCCGGCTCGACGCCATCGATCGCAAAATTCTGACCGTGTTGCAGGACGACGCCTCATTGTCGGTCGCCGAGATCGGCGACCGGGTCGGGCTGTCGTCGACGCCTTGCTGGAAGCGGATCCAGCGGCTCGAAGCCGACGGGATCATCCTGCGCCGCGTGGCGCTGGTGGACCAAAACAAGATCGGCCTCGGCATCTCGGTTTTCGTCTCGGTCGAGAGCGCCGATCACTCCGAAAGCTGGCTCAAGACGTTCGCCGCGGCCGTCAGCGCGATGCCCGAGGTGATGGAATTTTACCGGATGGCCGGCGATGTCGATTACATGCTGCGTGTCGTGGTCGCAGACATGCAGAGCTACGATGTGTTCTACAAGAAGCTGATCAGCGCCGTGCCGCTGAAAAACGTCACCTCGCGTTTCGCGATGGAGAAGATCAAATCGGTTACCGCGCTGCCGGTGCCGGCGGCCTGACGGTTCAAGCGCAACGCCGATTTTCGACACTCGTCAAAAGCGTCTTTTTCGCGCAGTACGCGCAAAAATGGTAAATGGAACTTTAACGCGCGATTAGCACAAACGCGATATCCCTATTCGGGATGGAGCGGGCAACACTCAGTTCAAGGTCCGGCTGGCCGCCCTGGTTGAATGCGGCGGCCCTGCTGGTTGCAAGTTTCGTCGCGGTCGCGGCCCTTTCATTTCATACACGTCCCGACAGCGAAGTCGTGGCGGCGGTGTTTCCACCCTGGTGGAGCACGCAACATATTTTTGAGGCGGCGGCTTCCGCCGACGCGTCGATAGTCCGAACCACGGCAATTGCAGCCGTTGTCGTCGTCAAGCCGGCGGAACATGTGGGCGTGGAACGCCTGCGCGAGGCCGGCGCCTGGCTGACGATCGACCCGCAAGCCATTGCGGGCTGTTTTAATACTGACAAGGGGATTTGAGCATGACGAGCGATTGCAGGGATCTGGACAAGCTGCGCGAAAATGCCAGCCGGGTCTCGATGGTGTTGATCTGGCTGAACGTTCCCGTTGCAATCGTGGCCGGCCTGTCGCTCGGCAAGGAGTGGCTTCTGCCGACCTTTCTGATATTCGCGATGAACGGTGCGGCGACATTGTCGTGGCGTAGCGCAGGCAATGGATTGTCGACCGGCCTGACGATGGCGGTAGCGCTGATGGGCGGGGTCTCCGTGCTGACCTACCAGTTTGCCGGCAATCCCTGGCAAGTCGACATGCACATGTATTTCTTCGCGGCGCTGGCCTGCCTCGTTGCCTATTGCGATTACCGGATCATTCTCGCCGGCACCGTCGCGGTCGCGCTGCATCACCTGCTGCTGAATTTCATTTTGCCAGCCGCAATCTTTCCCGGAGGGACTGATTTCGCCCGCGTGGTGCTGCATGCCGTCGTCCTGCTGCTCGAGGCCGGCGTGCTGATGTGGGTGGCCCATGAGTTGGCCAACCTGTTCGTGACCACCGCGCAGAAAACCGCCGAAGCCGAGGCCGCGCACGATGCCAGCAATCGCGCCAACAATGCCCGCGTCGAAGCCGAGCAACGCGGCAAGCAGGAACGCGACGCCGCGCGGCGCGAACTCGCCGCCGAATTCCAGAGCAAGGTCGGCCGCATCGTCGAAGCCGTCGCGGTCGCCGCACGCGAAATGCAGGAAATGTCCTCCTCGATGAGCAGCAGCAGTTCGCAGGCCGCACGCCAGACCGCCGCCGCCGCCGCCGCGTCGACGCAGGCGTCGGCCAGCGTCGAGACCGTGGCCGCTTCCGCCGAGGAATTGACCGCCTCGATCGGCGAAATCGCCAAGCAGGCGACCCGCTCGGCCGCCGTCACCAGCAAGGCCTCCGAAGAAGCCCGCCGCACCAATATCGTGGTCGAGGGCCTGGCCAGCGGCACCCACAAGATCGGCGAAGTGGTGACGCTGATCCAGAGCATCGCCAGCCAGACCAATCTGCTGGCGCTCAACGCCACCATCGAGGCGGCGCGGGCCGGTGAACATGGCCGTGGCTTTGCCGTGGTCGCCAGCGAGGTCAAGGCGCTCGCCAACCAGACCGCGCAGGCGACGGAAGAAATCTCGACCCAAATCCAGAGCATCCAGTCGGCGACCGGCGACGCGGTCGGCGCCATCCAGGCGATCGGCGGCACCATCGTCGAGATCAACGAAATCTCGGCGGCGATCGCCACCGCGGTCGATCAGCAGGGCTCGGCGACGCAGGAGATCTCGGGTAGCGTGCAACAGGCCGCCGAGCGGCACCCGCGAAGTCGACGAGAACATCGCCGGCGTCGCCCAGGCTTCCGGCGAAATCGGCCAATCCGCCTCGAGGCTGCACGAAGCCGCCACCGGACTGTCGTCACAATCCGAACAACTCAAACACGAAGTCGATCGCTTCCTCGGATCGATCCGGGCAGCGTAAGCGGGCTCGGCCGACAAGGGGTCATACGCGGGACCGCGTATGACTGCCGTGGCTCAGATCTTCTGATTATACTCGCCGACCTCGGGATGGGTGCGCAGCACCGAATCCATCGCCTCGAACATGTCGCGCATGCGCTGCTCGGAGACCGGGCTTTCGACCACCACCACCAGCTCCGGCTTGTTGGATGACGCCCGCACCAGGCCCCAGCTGCCGTCCTCTACCGTGACGCGCACGCCGTTGACGGTGACGAGATCGCGGATCGCCTGGCCGGCGACCTTGTCGCCCTTCTTCTGCAGCGCCTCGAAATGCTTCACGACGGCGATCGACGACGCCGTATTTGGTTTCGTCGGCGCAATGCGGCGACATGGTCGGCGACGACCAGGTCTTCGGCAGCGCGTCCTTCAGATCGGCCATCGACTTGCCGGGCGCGCGGTCCATCATCTCGCAGACCGCGATCGCCGAGATCAGGCCGTCGTCATAGCCGCGGCCGAACGGCTTGTTGAAGAAGAAGTGGCCGGACTTCTCGAAACCCGCCAGCGCGCCGAGTTCGTTGGTGCGGCGCTTCATGTAGGAATGGCCGGTCTTCCAGTAGGTGGTCTTGGCGCCCTGCTTCTGCAGCACCGGATCGGTGACGAACAATCCGGTCGATTTGACGTCGACCACGAACTGCGCGTCCTTGTGGATCGCCGACATGTCGCGCGCCAGCATCACGCCGACCTTGTCGGCGAAGATCTCCTCGCCGGTGTTGTCGACCACGCCGCAACGGTCGCCGTCGCCGTCGAAACCCAGGCCGACATCGGCCTTGTGCTCCAGCACCGCGTCGCGGATCGCGTGCAGCATCTCCATGTCTTCGGGATTGGGATTGTACTTCGGGAAGGTATGGTCGAGATCGGTATCGAGCGGTATCACCTCGCAGCCGATCGCCTCCATCACCTGCGGCGCGAACGCGCCCGCGGTGCCGTTGCCGCAGGCGACCACGACCTTGAGCTTGCGCTTCAGCTTCGGCCGCTTGGTGAGGTCTGCGATGTAGCGCGCCGGGAAATTCTCGTGGAACTGATAGGAGCCGCCGACCTTGTTGTGGAAATCGGCGTTGAGCACGATCTCCTTCAGCCGGGTCATTTCGTCCGGCCCGAAGGTCAGCGGGCGGTTGGCGCCCATCTTGACCCCGGTCCAGCCATTGTCGTTATGCGACGCCGTCACCATCGCGACGCAGGGCACGTCGAGCTCGAACTGCGCGAAATACGCCATCGGGGTCATGCACAGGCCGATGTCGTGCACCTTGCAGCCGGAGGCCAAAAGCCCCGAGATCAGCGCGTATTTGATCGAGGCCGAATAGCCGCGGAAGTCATGTCCGGTGACGACCTCCTGCTTGACGCCGAGTTCGTTAATCAGCGCGCCGAGCCCCATGCCCAGCGCCTGAATTCCCATCAGGTTGATTTCCTTGCCGAACAGCCAGCGGGCGTCGTATTCGCGGAACCCGGTCGCCTTGACCATCGGCTCGGATTCATACGCGTAGGTATTGGGGACCAGGACGGGCTTCGGCTTCGGGAACATGCAATGCCTCATGATGAAATCCGGCCCACAATGCCTCAAAAGCACGACGCTTTAAAAGCGCCGAGTTGCGGACATGGCTAATGGCGAACGCGCCGGAAGGCGGGATCGGCGGCTTTTGGCAGTCAATTGAGGCGGATTTGACGGCTTACTGCTCCAGCACCATCATGCCGTTGGCGTATTCGAAGCGCTTCAGGCGGGACAGGAACGACAATCCCAGCAGGTTCTCCGACAGCGCCTCGTCGGGCAGCACCATGGCATCGACGTCGCGCACCACGAGGCCGCCGACATCGACCATCGCGATCCGGGTGCGCGCGGCCTTGATGGTGCCGTTGGCGGTGGTGACCCTGGCGGTGTAATCGGCGGGCGACGGGCGGTAGCCGAACTGCGCCGCGGAGGTCTCGTTCAGCGCGATCACCGAGGCGCCGGTATCGACCATGAAGCCGATGCGCTGGCCATTGATGCGGCCTTCGGTCGCGAAATGACCGCGGGCATCATGGGCAATGTTGAGGGTGCGGCCGGTCGCCGGCGCCGCGGCGACTTCCACCGGCGCGGCCTGATGCGACGACGGTGCCGGCCAGCGCGGGCGTCATCCGGTCGGCCATCTGGGCCATGAAGCTGCCGGCGCCGATCATGATCGCGGCGAAGATCATTATGTTACGCATCACGCACACACTCGACCTGGGAACCACGCCCGATATCACCACGTCCATCGCCAAGCCGCGACTAACGCCGGTGGTAGAGCTTGCTGTTTCGGCGAATAGGATGAGGGAAGCGTTAACGATACGGATAAGTCTGTCTGCCGAACTGGTAGCTATGTGCCGCGTGGCTTGACCCGGCGGGTCGGTGGCGCGCTGGCCGGATCTTCCGGCCAGGGATGGCGGGGATAGCGCCCGCGCAGATCGGAGCGCACCGCCGCATAGGAGCCGCGCCAGAAGCCCGGCAGGTCGCGCGTCACCTGCACCGGGCGGTGCGCCGGCGACAACAATTCCAGCACCAGCGGCACCGCGCCCTTGGCGATCGAGGGATGCGCAGTCGAGCCCGAACAATTCCTGCAACCGGACCGCGATGGTCGGGCCCTGCTCGGCCTCGTAATCGATCGCCAACTGGGTCCCGGTCGGCGCCTCGAAATGGGTCGGCGCTTCCTTGTCGAGCCGCGCGCGCAATTCCCACGGCAACAGCGTCATCAACGCGTCGGAAAGTTCGCCGGACGAAACATCTTTCAGCGATGATTTGTCGAACAGCGCCGGCACCAGCCAGTCTTCGCGGCGCGCCGCCAGCGCGTCGTCGGACAGATCGGGCCACGACGTCGCGTCGCCCTCCGCCTTGCGCAGAAACATCACGCGGTCGCGCCATTGTTTTGACGGCTTCGACCACGGCAACCGGTCCAGACCGAGAGCGATCAAGCCGTCGGCCAGCACCCGCGCCGTATCCGCCGAAGGCGTCAGCGCCAGCGGCGCCTCCGACAGCGTGATCGCGCGCAGCGTGCGCTTGCGCCGCGCCCGGAGCGCCATTGCGTTCCGATCGAATGATATCTCGTCCTTGCTTTCGATCTCGTCGGCGAACCGCAATTCGATGTCGGCCTGCGCGATCGGCGCCGCCAGCAGGATCCGCCCCTGCGCGGCGGTGCCCGTCAGTTCGGCCACCGCGATATAGGGCGCGCGCGCCAGCGACGAGGCCTGATCGACGGCGGCGCCGCGGCCATTGGCGAGCACGAAACTGCCATTGCCGCGATTGCGGGCAATGCGGTCAGGGAAGGCGAAAGCGAGCATGATGCCGGTCGATGGTGGCTCCCCTCCCCCTTGCGGGGAGGGGTCGGGGGTGGGGGTAGCCACGGATGCTGACTCAGTGCCTGTGGACCCCCACCCCCGACCCCTCCCCGCAAGGGGGAGGGGGAAGAGGCCACCTGCTCGGCCCAGCGCTTTGCCAAACTCCTGGCGCTACTCGCGCGCTGCGAGCGGTCGCGGCGGAACTGGTCGAGCCGATAGTCAAGATCGACGCTGTCGCCGCCCAGGCCGCGCTCGGTCAGGATGGCGGCGATATCGGCGGCCTCCTCGCCGGCGCCGAGCCGATGCGAATCCACGATCATGCGCGCCAGCCGCGGCGGCAGCGCCAGCGCGCGCAAACGATTGCCCTCGTCGGTGATGCGGCCGTCGCCATCGAGCGCGCCGAGTTCACGCAACAGGCTGCGCGCCTCCTTCAGCGCGGGCACCGGCGGCGGATCGAGAAACGCCAGCGACGCGGGATCGCTGACGCCCCATTGCGCGAGGTCGAGCACCAGCGACGACAGGTCGGCGCTGAGGATTTCGGGCTGGGTGTACGCCGCCAGCGACGCGGTCTGCGGCTCATCCCACAACCGGTAGCAGACCCCCGGCTCGGTGCGGCCGGCACGGCCACGGCGCTGATCGACCGCGGCGCGCGAGGCCCGCACGGTTTCCAGCCGGGTCAGCGCGATGTCCGGCTCGTAGCGCGGCACCCGCGCCACACCCGAATCGACCACGATGCGCACGCCTTCGATGGTCAGCGAGGTCTCCGCAATCGAGGTCGCCAAAACCACTTTGCGCTGGCCCTTCGGCGCCGGCGCGATGGCGCGGTCCTGAACGCCGGCATCGAGCGCGCCGAACAGCGGCACGATCTCGACATTCGGATCCTGCACGCGCTCGCCGAGGAAATTCTGGGTGCGGCGGATTTCCGCCGCGCCCGGCAGGAACGCCAGCACCGAGCCGGGATCGGCGCGCAGCGCGGTCGCGATCGCATCCGCCATCTGGCGCTCCAGCGGCGCGTCGGCCTTGCGGCCGAGATAGCGGGTCTCGACCGGAAAGGCGCGGCCCTCGCTGGCGACGACGGGCGCATCGCCGAGCAGTTTCGCCACCCGCGCGCCGTCGAGCGTCGCCGACATCACCAGGATACGGAGATCCTCGCGCAGCCCGGTCTGCGCGTCGCGCGCCAGCGCCAGGCCGAGATCCGCATCGAGCGATCGTTCATGAAATTCATCGAACAGCACCGCGGCGATCCCGCTCAGTTCGGGATCGTCGAGGATCTGCCGCGAGAAGATCCCTTCGGTCACGACCTCGATCCGGGTCGCCCGCGATACCTTCGAGCCAAAGCGAACGCGGTAGCCGACGGTCTGCCCGACCGGTTCGCCCAGGGTCTTCGCCATCCGCTCGGCGCTGGCGCGCGCGGCGATCCGGCGCGGCTCCAGCATGATGATCTTCTTGGATCCGAGCCACGGCGCGTCGAGCAGCGCCAGCGGCACCCGGGTGGTCTTGCCGGCGCCCGGCGGCGCCACCAGCACGGCGGCGTTGGTCCTCTCCAGCGTGCCCGCGAGTTGGTCGAGCACCGCGTCGATCGGAAGAGGGCTGTCGAAACTGCGCATGCGGCCAGTGCATCAGTCGTTGTTTCCCTCTCCCCTTGTGGGAGAGGGTGGCTCGCATCGTTAGATGCGAGACGGGTGAGGGGTAGCCGCGCAACGAGAAGCCGCGCCCCTCTCCCGCCTTCGCTACGCTCAGGCACCCTCTTCCACAAGGGGAGAGAGGAAAATCAAACGCCCGGCTCGGGGGCGCGGCCGACGCTTTCATAGGTAAAGCCGAGCGCCCGTACTTCGTCGGGGCGATAAACGTTGCGCAGATCGACGATGACGGGGTGCACCATGGCCGCCTTGATCTGTTCGAGATCGAGGGTGCGATATTGCACCCATTCGGTCACCACCACCATGGCGTCGGCACCCTTCACGCAGGCATAGGGATCGTCGCAATATTCGATATCGGGCAATTCGCGCCGCGCCGCCTCCATGCCGACCGGATCGTGCGCGCGCACCTTGGCGCCCATGTCGAGCAGGCCCGTCACCAGCGGGATCGACGGCGCCTCGCGCATGTCGTCGGTGTCGGGCTTGAAGGTCAGGCCGAGCACGGCCACCGTCTTGCCACGCAGATTGCCGGCGACATTGGAGACCTTGCGCGCCATCGCTCGCTTGCGGTTGTCATTGACCGCCAGGACTGCCTCGACGATCCGCAGCGGGACGTCGTGGTCGAGCGCGATCTTGACCAAGGCGCGGGTATCCTTCGGGAAACATGAGCCGCCGAACCCCGGCCCGGCATGCAGGAATTTCGAGCCGATGCGATTGTCGAGGCCAATGCCGCGCGACACTTCCTGGATGTCGGCGCCGACCTTTTCGGCAAGGTCCGCGATCTCGTTGATGAAGGTGATCTTGGTAGCGAGGAACGCGTTGGCAGCGTATTTGATCAGTTCGGCGGTGCGGCGCGCGGTAAACATCAGCGGCGCCTGGTTCAGCGATAACGGGCGGTAAATGTCGCCGAGCACCTTGCGGCCACGCTCGTCCGAGGTGCCGACCACGATACGATCCGGGAATTTAAAGTCGCGGATCGCCGCACCTTCGCGCAGGAATTCCGGATTGGAGGCGACCACCACGTCGGCCGAGGGATTGACCTCGCGGATCAGCCGCTCGACTTCATCGCCGGTGCCGACCGGCACGGTCGATTTGGTGACCACGACGGTGAAGCCGGATAGCGCGGTCGCGATCTCGCGCGCCGCCGCGTGTACGTAACTCAGATCGGCATGGCCGTCGCCGCGTCGTGACGGCGTGCCGACCGCGATGAAGACCGCGTCCGCCTCTGCCACCGGGGTGGTGAGATCGGTCGTGAACGCGAGCCGCCCGGCTTTGACATTGGAGGCGACCAGCGCATCGAGGCCAGGCTCGAAGATCGGGATTTCGCCGCGCAGCAGCGCCGCGATCTTGCTGGCGTCCTTGTCCACGCAGGTGACGTGATGGCCGAAATCCGAAAAGCAGGCGCCGGAAACCAGCCCCACATAGCCCGTGCCAATCATGGCAATCCGCATAAGAAAACCCGCCCGTAATGGTTAATGACGACCCCGATTTTGGCCGGTCTTAGAGCATTTCTTCCGAATCGGAAACCAGCAGGTTCCGGAAAACGCACATGACGGTTGTGTGAATAAAGGAGAAAGAAACCGATCGGAGCGATGATGTCCACGGTCCCAGGACCATTCAAAGCCGGGAACAGACATCGATGAAACCGAACGGCATCCAGGCCTCGCCTGCCAGTTCCGCAAGATCCGGGGACGGCCGGATCGATTGGGTCGATTACGCCAAGGGCATCTGCATCGTGATGGTGGTGATGATGCATTCGGTGCTCGGGGTCGAACTCGCCGCTGGCCAGACCGGCTTCATGCACCTGGTCGTGATGTTCGCCAAGCCGTTCCGGATGCCGGACTTCTTCCTGATCTCGGGCTTGTTCCTGGCGGTCGTGATTGATCGCGACTGGCGCACCTACCTCGATCGCAAAGTAGTGCACTTCGCCTATTTCTACGTGCTGTGGGTCACCATCCAGTTCGGCTTCAAGGCGCCGGGTCTTGCCGCCGACAGCAACTGGCATCATGTCGGCCTGTTGTACCTGGAATCCTTCATCGAGCCGTTCGGCACGCTGTGGTTCATCTATCTGCTGCCGATCTTCTTCGTGGTGATCAAGGCGACGCGGCGGGTGCCGCCACCGCTGATCTTGAGCATCGCAGCCGCCATGGAGATGGCGCATGTCATGACCGGCTGGACCGCGATCGACGAATTCGCCGCACGCTTCGTCTATATTTATTCGGGCTACATTTTTGCGGACGCCGTGTTCGTGCTGTCCGACCGGGCACGGGCGCGACCCGGTCTGGCGCTGGCCGGACTGGCGTTGTGGGCGCTGATCAATGGCTGGCCTGGTCGCGCGGGGCATCAGCGAATGGCCCGTGATCTCGATTGCGCTCGGCCTGGCCGGTGCCTGCGCGATCATCACGCTGGGGACCTTGCTGGCGCGCGCGCAGTGGCTGACATTTTTGCGCTTCTGCGGCGAGAACTCGATCGTGATCTATCTGGCGTTCTTCCTGCCGATGGCGACCGCGCGAACGCTGCTGCTGCGTACCGGGGTCATTCATGACATCGGCACCATCTCGCTGATCGTCACCATCGCCGGCGTGGTCGGCGCGCTGGTGATCTGGCTGATCGCGATGGGATCGGGCGCAACCTTCCTGTTCGAACGCCCCGCCGCGTTCTGGATCGCACCGAAGAAGCAGCGGACTACGTTGCAGGCGGCGGAATAGGTTCCGTGCCGCATTCTGCGCTGACTCGTTTGATCGGTAGGACGGCGCAGGCGCCTGTGCGCACTGCCATTCGCGCATTCGCGATCCCGCCGCATGTTTTGCGCGAGTTTTCGATCAACGTTTGCCTTCTGAAATCAGAGGGCGCAGGCGACCCTCAAGTGAGGGCGCAGGGAATGCCGGACGCTCGATGCGTCCGCAGTCCCGCGTGAAGTGTAGGTAACACGCGGGGTAGTCACCACGGTCACACCGAAAACACCCGGCATTCCCCGCGCAATGGTTTTAACGGCTTCCTCCGCGCTCTCCCTGGTGACCGGGCTTGTTTGCCACCATTGCCCGCGAACGAGTTCGCAAGCGTGACGCCAGCGTCGGGGCGTCAGGACCACGCGGCTTCTCCGTCCCCGGCCATGTCATTCGTCCGCACGCTCGCGCGCGCCTGACATCGCCAGGTCCACCGCATCCTGTCCCGCGTCCGTGACGATCGCGAGCCGCCCCTCTGTGGGACAGGACGAAACAAGGGATGCAGCTGATTTGCGAAGGAAAGAAAGAGGAAAATTTCTTCGCGAGGGGCTGGACAGGTTTTGACTGATTTGCCCGTCGGGCAACTTGGCTCCGTCATTCCGGGGCAGACCGCAGGTCTGAACGTGTAATCCATAGTCCCTGTGTCAGCTTTAAGTGTTGAACATGACCACAGGGGCTATGGATTCCGGGCTCGCGCTACGCGCGCCCCGGAATGACAACAGTAGGAGGTGTGCATTGGGCCAAAAAACACCCTCCCGAGGCTGTCATATCAGGGCAAAAATCCTTACATTGCGGCCATGCCGAAAACCTCAGAAAAAGCCGCCGCCAAGCCCATCGCCGTCGCTGCCCTGAAGAAGGGCGACCACGTCTTTCTGGTCGACGGTTCCGGCTATATTTTCCGCGCCTATCACGCGCTGCCGCCGCTGAACCGCAAATCCGACGGGTTGCAGGTCAATGCGGTGCTGGGCTTCTGCAACATGCTGTGGAAGCTGCTGCGCGACATGCCGCCGGACAACCGGCCGACCCATCTGGCCATTGTCTTCGACAAGTCGGAAGTGACCTTCCGCAACAAGCTCTATCCCGACTACAAGGCGCACCGGCCGCCGGCGCCGGACGATCTGATCCCGCAATTTCCGCTGATCCGCGAGGCGGTGCGCGCGTTCGATCTGCCGTGCCTGGAGCAAGGCGGCTTCGAGGCCGACGACCTGATCGCGACCTATGCGCGGGAGGCCGGCGAGCGCGGCGCGACCACCACGATCGTATCCTCGGACAAGGATCTGATGCAGCTCGTCACCGACAAGGTGACGATGTACGACACCATGAAGGACCGCCGCATCGGCATATCAGAAGTGATCGAAAAATTCGGCGTGCCGCCGGCCAAGGTGGTCGAGGTGCAGGCGCTGGCCGGCGATTCCACCGACAACGTGCCCGGCGTGCCCGGCATCGGCATCAAGACCGCGGCGCAATTGATCGTCGAATATGGCGACCTCGAAACGTTGCTGCTGCGCGCCGGCGAGATCAAGCAGCCGAAGCGGCGCGAGGCGCTGATCGAGAATGCCGAGAAGGCGCGGATTTCGCGCCAACTGGTATTGCTCGACGACAAGGTGAAACTCGACGTCGCCGCTCGACGATCTGGCGGTGCACGAGCCTGACGCGCGCAAGCTGGTCGCGTTTTTGAAGGCGATGGAGTTTTCCACCCTCACCCGGCGCGTCGCCGAATATTCGCAGATCGATCGCGGCGGACGTCGACGCCGATGCCAACAACAAAAGCGGCGCCGCACCAGCAGCAAGAGCGAGAACCGGCGACAGCTCCGGCGATCTGTTTGCCGCACCCGCATCGTCGGCCCCGAACCCGAACGCCGACAAGCAGGACAAGGCCGCCAGCCTCAAGGGCACGCCGATCTCGCTCGCGGCCGCGCGCAAGGACGCGGCGCGAAAGCTGCCGGTCGATCGCACCAAATACCATACCCTCCAGAATCTCGATCAGCTCGAGGCCTGGATCGCGCGGGTGCACGATGCGGGGCGGGTTTCGATCGACGCCAAGGCGGACACCATCGATCCGATGCAGGCCGAAATCGTCGGCATCGCGCTGGCGCTCGGTCCCAACGACGCGGTCTACATCCCGCTGGCCCACAAGCAATCCGGTGGCGGCGCTGGATTGTTCGACGCAGGGCTGGCGCCTGACCAGATCAAGACGGCGGATGCGCTGACCGCGCTGCGCCCGATCCTGGAATCATCAGGCATTCTCAAGATCGGCTTCAACATCAAGTTCAACGCGGTGATGTTCGCGCAGCACGGCATCACCATCCGTAACCACGACGACGTGCAGTTGATGTCGTATGCGCTCGACGCCGGCCGCAATGCCCATGGTCTCGATACGCTGGCCGAATTGTGGCTTGGGCATGCGACGTTGACCCATGGCGAACTGATCGGCAGCGGCAAGAACAAGCTGTCGTTTGCTCAGGTGGCGATCGACCGCGCGACGGCTTATTCCGCCGAGGATGCCGACGTGATGTGGCGGCTGTGGCAGGTGCTGAAGCCGCGGCTGATCTCGGAGCGGATGAATACGGTCTATGAAACGCTGGAACGGCCGCTGGTGCCGGTGCTGGCGCGGATGGAACGGCGCGGCATCTCGATCGACAGACAAGTCCTCTCGCGACTGTCGGGCGAATTCGCCCAGACCGCCGCAAGGGTCGAGGCCGAGATCCAGGAGATCGCCGGCGAGCCGGTCAATGTCGGCAGCCCCAAGCAGATCGGCGACATCATTTTCGGCAAGATGGGTATCCCCGGCGGCAGCAAGACCAAGACCGGCGCGTGGTCGACGTCGGCGCAGATCCTCGACGATCTCGCCGAGCAGGGCCATGAGTTTCCGAAGAAGATCCTGGAATGGCGCCAGGTCTCGAAACTGAAATCGACCTATACCGACGCGCTGCCGACTTACGTGCATCCGCAGACCCATCGGGTCCACACCACCTATGCGCTGGCCGCGACCACCACCGGCCGGCTGTCCTCCAACGAGCCGAACCTGCAGAACATTCCTGTTCGTACCGAGGACGGCCGCAAGATAAGCCGCGCCTTCATCGCGACGCCGGGCCACAAGCTGGTGTCGGCGGACTATTCGCAGATCGAGTTGCGGCTGCTGGCCGAGATCGCCGACATCCCTGTGCTTGAAGCAGGCGTTCCGCGACGGGCTCGACATTCATGCCATGACCGCCTCCGAAATGTTCGGGGTGCCGATCAAGGACATGCCGGCCGAAGTGCGGCGCCGGGCCAAAGCGATCAATTTCGGCATCATCTACGGCATCTCGGCGTTCGGCCTGGCCAACCAGCTCGGTATCGGCCGCGAGGAAGCCTCCGCCTACATCAAGAAATACTTTGAAAGATTTCCGGGCATCCGCGCCTACATGGATGCGACGCGGGATTTCTGCCGCGCGCATGGCTATGTCGAGACGCTGTTCGGCCGCAAATGCCACTACCCCGATATCAAGGCCAGCAACGCCTCGTTGCGCGCGTTCAACGAACGCGCCGCGATCAACGCCCGCCTGCAAGGCACCGCCGCCGACATCATCCGCCGCGCCATGACCAAGATGGAAGAGGCGCTGGCCGAGCACAAACTTTCCGCGCAGATGCTGCTGCAGGTCCACGACGAACTGATCTTCGAAGTGCCCGACGACGAAGTGGCGGCGACCTTGCCGGTGGTACAGCACGTGATGCAGGACGCGCCGTTCCCGGCGGTGCTGCTGTCGCTGCCGCTGCAGGTCGATGCGCGGGCGGCGGATAATTGGGACGAGGCGCATTGAGCGCGGCGTTGATCCACGCCCTCCGTAGCTTCTCCCTCGGAAATATTCGACCAACATCCGCTCGATCTACGAAATAGCTTCGCGGATCGGCGCGCGCTACAAATGCGCATCCCACCTCGCGAGTCCGTCATGCCCCATCTGACCTCCCTGCTCGGCTTTGCCCTGATTTCGTTCGGCATGGTGCTGACGCCGGGGCCGAACATGATCTATCTGATCTCGCGCTCGATCACGCAGGGGCCGGCGGCGGGAATGGTGTCGCTCGGCGGGGTAGCGCTCGGCTTTATCTTCTATATGCTGTGCGCGGCGTTCGGCATCACGGCATTTCTGTTTGCCGTGCCCTACGCCTATGACGCGCTACGGCTGTCGGGCGCGGCGTATCTTCTGTGGTTGGCGTGGCAGGCGGTGAAACCGAACGGGCGCTCGCCATTTCAGGTTCGCGAGTTGAAGGTCGACGGACCGCGCAAACTGTTCGCGATGGGGTTTCTGACTAATTTGCTCAATCCGAAAATCGCGATGCTGTATCTGGCGCTGCTGCCCCAGTTCATCGATCCGGCGCAGGGCAGCGTGCTGGTGCAGTCGCTGGTGCTGGGAACGATCCAGACCGTCATCAGCGTCAGCGTCAACGGTATCATCGCGCTTTCGGCAGGATCGATCGCGCTGTTTCTCGGCGCCCGCCCCAGCTGGCTCCTGGTGCAGCGCTATCTGATGGGCACGGTGTTGGCGGGGCTCGCGGTCAAGATCGCGTTCGAGGCCAAGCGGGCGTGATGCTAAGCGCCGAATGAGGGTCAGCAACACAACGAGAGTCGGAGACCGCTCACCCGTCTCGCCGCCGCTACGGGGCGTCGATCCACCCTCTCCCGCAAGGGGAGAGGAGAAAGGGTCGCGCCACCAACCTCAATCCAGTTTCGCTTCCATGCCGCGCTTGACGGCGGGGCGGGCCATCAGGGTGTTGTACCAGCGCTGCACCTGCGGAAAATCGGCCAGATCGACCTTGTGGCGGGGATGCCGCCAGGCCCAGCCGAGGATGGCGAAATCGGCCACCGACAGCGCGTCGGCGACGAATTCGCGCCCCGTCAACCGGCGGTCGAGCACCCCGTACAGCCGCCGGGTCTCGGCCATGAAACGCTTAAGGCCGTAGGCGCGCTCCTGCTCGTTTTCCAGCGCGATGAAATGGTGCACCTGGCCCGGCATCGGCCCGAAACCACCCATCTGCCACATCAGCCATTCCATCACTGGCACGCGCTCGGCCAGCGGCTTGGGCAGGAACTTGCCGGTCTTTTCGCCGAGATACAGCAATATCGCGCCGGATTCGAACACGCTGATCGGTTCGCCACCCGGACCGTCGGGATCGACGATCGCGGGGATCTTGTTATTGGGGCTGATCGCCAGGAACGCCGGCGCCATCTGCTCGCCCTTGGAGATGTTGACCGGGATGGTCTTGTAGTTAAGCCCCATCTCCTCCAGCGCGACGCTTATCTTGCGGCCGTTCGGCGTGTTCCAGGTATGGAATTCGATCGTCATCACGGTCTCCCCAAATACGGCGCTCTGTGCGGCTTTGACATGCCGTAGCCCGGAAACTTATGGGCTTACAACCCGCGATTTCCGCACGCGGCCTGTCCGCTGCCGCTGTTGACGGCGCCGGATCGGCGCTGGAATGTGGCCGCCAAGGCCGATAGATTGGCAAACCGCCGCAATCTGGAGAGTTTTCTTTTGTCCAAATCAGCCTCCCGCGCCCGCCTCGCCGAGATCATCCGCAAGCGCTCGTTCGGCCGCGGCGAGATCACTTTGGCGTCGGGACGCAAGAGCGATTTCTATTTCAACCTCAAGCCGACCATGCTCGATCCCGAAGGCGCGGCGTTGCTCGCGGAATTGACCTATGAGGCGCTGCGGGACGACAACCTCGATTATGTCGGCGGGCTGGAAATGGGCGCGGTGCCGCTGGCCGGCGCGATCGCGCAATTGTCCTGGATCAAGGGCCATCCGATCGCGGCGTTCTTCGTGCGCAAGAAGCCCAAGGAGCACGGCGCCCGTCTCGCGATCGAAGGCCTCGCCAAGGGCGAGACGCTGGAAGGCAAGCGCATCGTGATCGTCGAGGACGTCACCACCACTGGCGGTTCGGCGCTGAAAGCCGTCGAGGCCGTGCGCGAGGCCGGCGGCAAGGTCGAGCTGGTGCTGACCATGGTCGACCGCGAGGAAGGCGCCACCGAGACATTCGCGGAAGCCGGCCTGCCGTTCCGCTCGATCTACAAGGCGACGGAATTTTTGAAGGGGTGAGTTGGCCGTAACCGGTCGCCATCATGGCCGGGGGTGACCCCGCCCATTCCACGTCATCGCTCGAAGCAAGAATGTGGATGCCCGGCACAAGGCCGGGCATGACGAAGCGCAAATTATTTGCGGTATCGGGTGCTTGCTCACGTCTCGTTTACCATCCCCGAACTATGGTGAATCGGAGCTTAGGACGAGGCCGTAGCTCCGGTTTTCCAGCGTCGGGTGGAGTGTGCGTTGCGTACAGTGTTGAAGGGGCGGCGCATCCGGCGTCGCGTGATGCTGATTGCCGCCGTTGCGATGGTGGGCGCGATGGCGCCGCGGGCGGTGGAAGCCGAGGGGCTGTTCGATTTCCTGTTCGGCGGCCCGCCGAAACAGCAGCAGCGCCAGGCGCCGCAATCCAATTTCTTCGATCCGTTCGGCACCCAGCAGCCCGCGCCGCCGCCGCGCCAGACCGCGTCCGGCGGCTCCGGACCGGCCTATTGCGTGCGCAGCTGCGACGGCCGTTACTTTCCGCTGTCGCGCGGCAACGCCAATCCCGTGCAGATGTGCCAGGCCTTCTGTCCCGCGAGCCCGACCAGGGTGTTTTACGGCAGCGCCATCGACAGCGCGTCGACGCCATCGGGCGAACGCTATGCCGACAGTGAGAACGCCTACGCTTACCGCAAGGCGCTGCGCGCCGATTGCACCTGCAACGGCCGCGACTCCGTCGGCCTCGCCCCGGTCGACCTGACGCTCGATGGTTCGCTGCGGACCGGCGACGTGATCGCCACCACCGACGGACTGGTGGCGTATTCGGGCGTGCGGGTCGGCAACGGCCAGACCGCGGAGTTCACCCCGGTGGCCTCGTTTCCCGGCCTGACATCGGAGGTTCGCGCCAGGCTTGGCGAAATGAAGGTCGCGCCGGTGCGCGCCGAAACCATCGCCGAGGACACGCCGAGCGTCGATACGGTAACGACGGGGTCGTTGCCGAAATCGATCTCGGTCAGGGACAAGCGCGCCGCGGCGGACTAAGGTCCGCCCACGCAGCCATCCTTCGAGACGGCCGCTGCGCGGCCTCCTCAGGATGAGGCACTCTTATTTCCCTCGGCTTCATGGTGAGGAGCCGCGAAGCGGCGTCTCGAACCATGCGCCACAAAGGTGAAACTACCTTTCGGTCAAACTCTCAGGATGACGGCTTCGTGTCGGGGCGCCCTTGCCTCACCGCCCGACGATGACGCCGATCACGTTCGGCGCCGAGAGATATTTCTCCTCGATCGCGGCGCGCGCGGCGGCGCGGTTTTCCGGCGTCAGCAGGCCGCGCTTTTCGGCGAGGATCATCCAGCAATAGCCCCACCAATCCGTCAGCATGCCGTGATCGTCGACGAGATCGTAACCCTGCTCGGCGGCAAAGATCCGCGCATGGGCTTCGTCGAGCGTATCGAGCCAGGCGTGATCGGCGGCGGACAGCAGTTCGTCGCCGAAATCATCGGTGGTGTAACCCCACACCGACAGACAGACGGCGTTGAATTCGCGGTCGATCTGGTCGTCATCGACCACCCGCCGGCGCGAGGCCTGATGCAGCCGCGACAAGGTGCGGGCGAAATCGGCGATCCGGGTGAGCGCGAATTGATCGAAGGCTTTGGTGGACATGTAGACCTCGGACTGAACGGCAGACCATAGATGTTGTATCGGCACTGCGCCGAATCATAATGATATATCAAAGACTTGCTAAAGTGTTCTTAATTTGTTCCAGTCGATGCGAAACATTTGAAACACGACAGGAGCGACGATGGACGAGGGACCGCCGAACGAGCTTCCCACCGTCAGCAGCGAACTGCGCTGGCAGGACGTGACGCTCCCGGGTTCGATATCCGAGGCCGATCTCGATGCGATCATCTTTTCCATGCTGACGTTGCGGTTGCAAAAGACCGCGATGGTGGTCGGGAACGCCGTGGCGTTTTGCAGGGAGCGCGGCCTGCCGATCGATGCGGAGATCATCGGTGCGCGAATACGCGCGCTCGCCGAAGCCGGCCGGATCGAAACCGCCGGTGACGTCAGCTATTGGCGCCACAGCGAGGTGCGGCGAAAAGAATGAAGCCGACGTCACACAGGCCGGTCCGGTTCACTTTGCCGCAGCCGGGATCCGCGCGATAGCAGATGTTGCAACCGGGAAGCATCCTAAGGCAAACTCACCCTATAATTGCGTCTTGGCTTTTCCTTTTTTTCAAAGGAGCTGAGCTTCATGAATTACGCAGGTGCAACCGCTGTAGGTCTCATCCTCGGCTTTGCGATGGTCTGGTGGGTTCGGCCGGACACCAACGCCGCCGCCGTTTTTATCGTCGTCGCAACCATCATTGGCCTTCTCGCCGCCAAGTTTGTTCTGGGCTTCGTTCGGAAACTCGTCGGCAGGAGCAGCGAATTATTCGATCGCGCGGTGAAACATGACGACATCACTTAGGTGGTCGCCAATCTGGCTGGCGCTATGGACCACCGCGTCTCTGGCGCAAACGCCGTGCGATCCCAGGGATCCCACATGCAGGCAGAGCCCACCTGTCGTCAGCGCTCCGGCCGCCTCCCCGGCTACCGTTCCTGCGGATGCTTCCGCCAGCGTTTCGCATCGCCGCGCCGGCGGACAGTTTCACGCCCTCAAGCACCGTGGTCTCGGCGAATTAGGATCGGAGCTTCAGCCGGTCCGGTCCTATCTGAGCGCGAAGGATATTCCGCCCGCAAATGTCGGCGCCTATGGCCTCGTGGTTTTCCATTCAAAGGCCACCAGCGCCAACCGGGCCAAGCTCAAGATGGTGTGCAATTCGTTCGTTGCGTTCTTTCCCCGCAGTAAATCGTCGACCGCAGCCCCCGACGATCAGATGGTCACGGTGTGGCCGCTCGACAAACCCACCGCAAAGCAGGCCAAAGAAGACGACTGCGATTACGTGGTCGACCACTACGATCTTGCCGCGGCGGAAGACGCCATTCGCGATGCCGAAGCCCAGCATGCATCGTTAGACGGCGCCGGCCCCTATCTTGTCGGCTGGTCGCCCTCCAAGGCGAGAGGCGTTCCCAACGCGCTGGTGCTCGTCGTCGATCTGTCGGCCGATAACAGCCAGGCGACGATCGATGCCAAATTCCTGTTCTGGAAAAACAAGATTATCGAAGACCCATCGCTCTGGCGAAACGGGTTTTCGATCGAGCAGGTCAGGGTCGCCATTCATGACTTTGCCGAACAATACGGCCAGGCCATGCTGGACGCCATCAAGCTCGTTGGCGGCGACAAGAAGCCTTAGCCGTTACGCCATGCGCCATCCCTGACCGAGGGGCCGCGGCCGTTCACATGCCGGACACCATCTTGTCGCCGCAGATGTTGAAAGCGACGCGATCCGATTTACCGCGATAAGTATCGCGTCCCGCTCAGCTTATAGCACCCTTGCGGGGCGTACGGGGACCGGCAAATCGGCCCGGTCCTTGCATGAAAAGCCGGCATGCGCTGCACAAACCGTAACGCTCCGGGTTTCGGTGGCAGTCCAAGACGCGTATCATTTGTCGAGACTCATGAGTCCCAGGGATTGAAATTTTGTCAGATCAAACTCCTCTCAAGTATCCGGCCCTCGGCGAGCCCGTCGACGAACTGGCGCTGACCGAAATCAAGGGCGCGATCCTGGCCAAGCTGCGGTTGGCGATCGGCAAGGACGCCGGCATGGCCACCCGGCACGATTGGTACAAGGCCGCGGCGTTGGCGCTGCGCGACCGCATCGTGCATCACTGGCTGACCGCGGAGAAGAAAAGTTACGATGCCGGCCGCAAGCGGGTTTACTATCTCAGCCTGGAATTTCTGATCGGCCGCCTGTTCACCGACGCGCTGAACAATATGGGCCTGCTGCCGGTGTTCGAGGCCGCGCTCGGGGATCTCGGCGTGGCGCTATCCGATTTGCGCAAATGCGAGCCCGATGCCGCGCTCGGCAATGGCGGCCTCGGCCGGCTGGCGGCCTGCTTCATGGAGAGCATGGCGACGCTCGCAATCCCCGCCATCGGCTACGGCATCCGCTACGATTTCGGCCTGTTCCGCCAGATCATCGCGCAGGGCTGGCAGCACGAATATCCCGATGAGTGGCTCGGCTTCGGCAACCCCTGGGAATTCCAGCGGCCCGCGGTGGTCTATCACGTGCATTTCGGCGGCGGCGTCGAGCGCGTCACCGATCCCAAGGGCCGCGAGCGGGTGATCTGGCATCCGGCCGAAACCATCCAGGCCGTCGCCTACGATACGCCGATCGTCGGCTGGCGCGGCGAACACGTCAACGCGCTGCGGCTGTGGTCGGCGCGCTCGCCCGATCCGCTCAAGCTCGACGTGTTCAACACCGGCGACTATCTCGGCGCCATCGCCGAGGAAGCACGCGCCGAGGCGATCTGCAAATTCCTCTACCCGAATGACGAAAGCCCGGCCGGCCGCGAGTTGCGGTTGCGCCAGGAATATTTCTTTGTCTCGGCTTCGTTGCAGGATCTGGTCAACCGCCATCTGGCCTCCGACGGTCAGCTCAGGAGCCTGGCCAGCAAGGCCGCGGTGCAACTCAACGATACCCATCCGAGCCTCGCGGTCACCGAGCTGATGCGGATCCTGGTCGACCTGCACAATTTCCGCTGGGACGAAGCCTGGCAGATCACGGTCGCGACGCTGTCCTATACCAATCACACGCTGCTGCCGGAGGCGCTGGAAACCTGGCCGGTCGAATTGTTCGAACGGCTGCTGCCGCGCCATCTCGACATCATCTACCGCATCAATGTCGCGCATCTGGCGCTGGCCGAGCAGCGTTGTCCCGGCGACGTCGATTTCCGCGCCTCGGTCTCGCTGATCGACGAGCGCAGCGGCCGCAAGGTGCGGATGGGCCAACTGGCGTTCGTCGGCTCGCACCGCATCAACGGCGTCTCGGCGATGCATTCGGAGTTGATGAAGGAGACGGTGTTCGAGGATCTCAATCATCTCTATCCGTCGCGCATCACCAACAAGACCAACGGCATCACCTTCCGCCGCTGGCTGATGCTGGCCAATCCGAAATTGACCGACCTGTTGCGCGAGGTCTGCGGCGAAGCCGTGCTCGACGACCCCTCGCAATTGTCGCTGCTGGAAGCGCGCGCCGGCGACGCCGCGTTCCAGCAACGCTTCCGCGCGGTCAAGCATCACAACAAGATCGCACTGGCGCGGCTGATCGGCGAACGCCTCAATGTCCGGGTCGATCCGGCGGCGCTGTTCGACATCCAGATCAAGCGCATCCATGAATACAAACGGCAATTGCTCAACATCATCGAGACCGTGGCGCTGTACCAGGCGATCCGCGACGAGCCGCAACGCGACTGGGTGCCGCGGGTCAAGATCTTCGCCGGCAAGGCGGCGGCGAGCTATCGCTACGCCAAGCTGATCATCAAGCTGATCAATGACGTCGCCGACGTCGTCAATAACGACCCGGTCGTCGGCGGCCGGCTCAAGGTCGCGTTCCTCGCCGACTACAATGTCAGCCTCGCCGAAGTGATCATTCCGGCCGCCGACATTTCCGAACAGATCTCGACCGCCGGCATGGAAGCGTCGGGCACTGGCAACATGAAGCTGGCGCTCAACGGCGCGCTGACCATCGGCACGCTCGATGGCGCCAACATCGAAATCCGCGATCATGTCGGGCCTGAGAACATCGCGATCTTCGGCATGGAGGCGGGCGACGTGATGGTGCGGCGCAAGCAGGGGCTGGATGCCACCGACGTGATCCGCAAATCGCCGAATCTGGCGCGCGCCATCAATGCGATCGCCAGCGGTGAGTTCTCGCCCGACGACCCCAGCCGGTTCGAATTGATCGCCCACGCGCTGCGCTATCTCGACCACTACATGGTCAGCGCGGATTTCGATTCCTATTACGAAGCGCAGCGCGGCATCGACGCGCGCTGGCAGGTAGTCCCGGCCTGGACCCGCGCCAGTATCCTCAACGTGGCGCGAATGGCGTGGTTCTCCTCCGACCGCACCATCCGCGAATATGCCGAGGAAATCTGGAACGTGCCGGTGCAGGGCACAGAGCCTGACGCGCTGCAGGCGCTGCGTGGCGGCAAGCGGTGAGATTGAAATCGTCATTGCGAGGAGCTCTTGCGACGAAGCAATCCAGGGGCCGCGCGATCGGAGCCCCTGGATTGCTTCGCTGCGCTCGCAATGACGACGGCGACGAATTCTCCTGATTACCAAAACAGCATGCAGGCAACCCATCACGTCTTCGACCAAGCCACACGGATCACCGCCGGCGATTCCGCATGGCAGGGGCACGCCGGAGATGATTACTGGGCGTTTGTCGGCCAGTTCGGCGGCGCCACCGCCGCCACCATCCTGCGCGCGTTGATCGAGCATCCGCAACGGTCGGGCGATCCGCTGGCGCTGACCGTCAATTACTGCGCACCGGTGGCGCAGGGCGAATTCGATCTCGATATTCGCTTGGTCAAGGCCAACCGCTCGTCGCAGCATTGGTCGGTCGAAATGACGCAAGGCGGCGCCGCCGTCGCAACGCTGGCGACCGCCGTGTTCGCCGAGCGCCGCCCGTCATGGTCGCACCAGCCGGCCGAGATGCCGCGCGCCACCGCGTACGAGCAGACCCTGCCCTACGCGCCGAAGATCGCGGCCTCTTGGGTCAAGCAATATGATTTCCGTTTTGTCGAGGGCGAACCGAAACTGGGCTCGTCAACTGCCGCGGCCCCGGCAAGCGCATTTTCGAAGTTGTGGATCGGCGATCGGGTGCCGCGCAAGATCGACGCGCTGTCGCTGATGTCGATGTCGGACGCGTTCTTCGCGCGCGTGTTTCACGCACGTGGCGAACTGCTGCCATTCGGCACCGTATCGCTGACGACCTATTTCCATACCGATCTCGAAAGCCTCGCCGCCGAGGATATCACGCGCCTGCTCGCGGTCGCGGACGCCAGGATCTTCAACCGCAGTTACGGCGATCAGCACGGAGAATTGTGGTCACCGCAAGGACGGCTGCTCGCAACCACCACCCAGATCGGGTATTTCAAGGCGTGAGAAGCGTTGAGGCGTAGCGCGTAGGGTGGGCAAAGGCGCGTTTGCGCCGTGCCCACCATTCCGTTCAGGTTAGTGAAACTCGATTGGTGGGCACGCTTCGCTTTGCCCACCCTACGGCATGAAAGCTCTCCCACATGTCCGACACCGCAAAAGCCCCGACCATCGCCCTGCTCGGGGTTCCGATCGAGATCGGCGCTTCGCAGGCCGGCACCTTGATGGGTCCGGCGGCGCTGCGCACCGCCGGCATCGCACGGGTGCTCGAGCAATTGGGACTTGATGTCGAGGACCATGGCGATATGGCCCGGCCCGCCCCTGTGCTGTCGAACGAGCCAGCGCCGGCCAATGCCAAATATTACGACGAGATCAAGACCTGGATACGCGCGCTCAGCGAACGCGCTTTCGCGCTGGCGAGGAGCGGCGCGATCCCGATCTTCATGGGCGGCGACCACAGCCTGTCGATGGGCTCGGTCAACGGCGTGGCACGCCACTGGCAGCAACAGGGCCGGCCGCTGTTCGTGCTGTGGGTCGACGCCCACGCCGATTACAACACGCCCGGCACCACCATCACCGGCAACATGCACGGCATGTCGGCGGCGTTCCTCTGTGGTGAACCAGGCCTCGACGACCTGCTCGGCGCCGAGCCGCGCGCCTCGATCACGCCCGACCAGCTCGATCTGTTTGGCATTCGTTCGATCGATCCGCTGGAGAAGAAGCTGGTGCGCGAGCGCCGGGTCGCGGTCGTCGACATGCGCGCGATCGACGAATTCGGCGTCGGCGTCTTGATCCGCAAGGTGATCGAACGCGTGAAGGCCCGCAACGGCGTGCTGCATGTCAGCTTCGACGTCGATTTCCTCGATCCCGGCGTGGCGCCCGGCGTCGGCACCACGGTGCCGGGCGGCGCGACCTATCGCGAGGCCCATCTGATCATGGAGCTGTTGCACGATTCCGGATTGGTGTGTTCGGCCGACGTGGTCGAGCTCAACCCGTTCCTCGACGAACGCGGCCGCACCGCGCGGGTCGCGGTGGAGCTGGTCAGCAGCCTGTTCGGAGAGCAGATCACCGATCGGCCGACGCCGAGCAACGCGGTGTTGCCGGAGGAAGGATAAGGTTGTCGTTAGGAGATGGTCGCCTTCACTGGGAAAGCAACGCGCTGATCAGCGCGTAAGTCGCTTTGACACGAGCTTCGCTCGGATAGTTCTTGTTTGCGAGAACGACGACACCGATGCCCTTGCTCGGCAGGAAGGCGACATAGCCGCCAAATCCTTTCGTCGAGCCGGTCTTGTTGATGATCACGTCCTTCTGGGGAGGAAGCGGCGGGGCAATTTTTTCGACAGGTTGCGGTTTCAGGGCAAAATCGAATCCATTGCCCGACATCATCGACTGTTGGCTTTCGGGCCATCGATATTGCTCCCAGATCAAATCCTGGACGAATAAAGCTGTTTTGTATTGCCCTTCCTGGGTCCGCTTGATTGCCTTTCGCAATTCGTCCGAAGCTTGACCACGCCCTAACTCGATATCGATCATCTTGAGCATGTCACGGGCGCTCGACTTTACTCCATATGCTTCTGCATCCAAAACCGCAGGCGCCACACGGATCGGATTGTTGGTCTCCTTGTCGTAGCCGAATGCGTACTGGTCCATTTGTTTCTGAGGGACCTGTATCCACGTGTTGTTTAGCCCAAGCGCCGGAAAGAGAATTGTTTGCGCGGCGTCGGCGTAGTCGCCGCCCATCGCCCTGCCGGCGATGTAACCCAGAATTCCAATGCTGACGTTGGAGTAGCTACGGGCGCCCGGTTGCGGAGGACGCCAATCTTTCAACCAGTTCACCACGGCGTTCACGTCTGAGAGATTATCCGGTGGGTTCAAAGGCAACCCGCCGGAATGATGGGTCGCCAGATCCATCAGCGTCAGATTGTCGCCAAACGAACATTTATCGGAACATAGGTAGTGGGCGACCGGGTCTTCCAGATTTAACTTCCCGCGTTCTTCGGCGAGAGCTGCCAGGGTAACCGCGAATATCTTGCTGATCGATCCAATTTCGAAAAGCGTGTCCGGCGTGACCGGACGATGATCTGCACGAGACGCCAATCCACTAGTATAGAATTTGTGATCGCCGTTTATCGTAACTCCGACTACCAGTCCTGGAAGGTCGTATTGTTTGACGACAGGGATGAAAGCCCCCTGCGCCTTCGAAGTGAAGTCATCGGCCTCCGCAATCGAACAATCCGAAACAAGGAGTGCGCAAAAAAGCGCAAACGACAAGGCCCACTTTTTCATTCCGCATGCTCCACTGGACTACTTTATCGTCAACGCGGACCTGCCATCGAGATTTTGATGACGATGATGATCTGCGCGGAGCATTCGGACTCGACGATTGCTCTTGCTGGTCAATTGACATACTGGATGACCGTCGCACAACCGGAACATTGCCCTCGGTACAATAACCATGGATGACTATCGTTCGATCGCGCAGTCGATCGCCGACGATATAGGTGCTGGCCGATTGCGGCCCGGTGATCGTTTGCTTCCTCAACGCGAATTTGCCTATCAGCGTGGAATTGCTGCCTCGACCGCCGGGAGAGTCTATGTCGAGCTGCGAAAGCGCGGGCTGGTTAGCGGGGAAACAGGCAGGGGCACCTTCGTCAGAATGTTGCCGCCGACAGCCCATCCTGTTCTGGCCGAGCCCCCTGCTGCCACGATCAACCTCGAAACCAGTTATCCAGTGCTTCCCGATCAACAGGCGCTGCTTGCGCCTGTGTTGCAGTCGATCGCGGCGAATGCAGAAGTGCTCCGGCATGCACTTCGTGAAACCACGGCGAGCGGCACAATCGCGCAGCGTACTGCGACTGTTAACGGGTTAGCGCGATCAGGTTGGCGCCCCGAACCGGACACGCTTATGTTCACCGGAAATGGCCGGCAGGCAATCGCAGCCACTTTCGCAGCCCTGGCGTCACCGGGTGACCGAATTGGCTTCGAAGCTCTCACTTATCCCGTTGCCAAGGCGCTCGCCGAACGGCAAGGCCTCGTCCCGGTGTCGATCGCGGTTGATGAGGAGGGAATTCTGCCGGACGCGATCCGCGCCGCTCACGATAGGTTGCCCCTCAAAGCAATCTATCTCCAGCCCACGATGCAAAATCCTCTGGGGGTAACGGCCTCGGCGCCAAGGCGCAGGCAGATCGCCGGGCTTCTTGATGAACTCGACGGTCCGATCGCGATCGAAGATGCGGTATATGCGTTTCTTGATGAAGGCGCTCCCCCTCCGCTGCGTGCATATGTGCCAGAGCGAACGGTGCTGATCGACAGCCTGTCCAAGCGGATCGGACCGGGACTGACGTTCGGCATCATTTCAGCGCCGGATCGCCTGACGTCCGCTTTGGCGAAAGCGATCATCGCAGGCGCGTGGGGTGCATCGGGCTTCGCAATGGAGGCCTGCACCCGCTGGCTCGACGACGGCACCGTAGCAATCCTTGAGGCGGCCAAACGCCTCGACGCGAACGCGCGGCAGGCAATCAGGTCACGCGCCTTTCAGGGACACGAGATCCGTGCTCACCCCTATTCCTATTACTTCCTGGTGGATTTGCCGCAGCACCGTCGAGCCGGCGATGTGATTCAAGCCGCGGCACGTCGAGGCATTGCCCTCGCCCCGGCGTCGGCCTTCACCGTGCTGCCTGGGCACGCTCCGAACAGCATTCGTGTGGGAATGGCAAACCTAAAACTGGAGACGGCGGAGGATGTCCTGCGGATTGTCGCAGACCTGGTAGCTTGAACAAGCAAGTCCTGATGGCGGAGAGCGGCGGCCGCCTCGATCATGGCACGGCCGGGTCGGAGCAACGAAGTAGCGCCGGATGATCGGAGAGAAGCCAGTCGCGTAGCCCGCATGAGCACTAGCCATATGCGGGAATTCAGAAGCCCCGGATGCCGCTTCGCTCATTCGCGCTACAACGTTTCTCGTTCGTCATTCCGGACGCTCCGTCTTCGGAGATCCGGAATCCAGGGATGAACAGCTCAGGATTCCGGGTCTGGTCCTTCGGACCATCCCGGAATGACGATGCTGCCGACCGCGTCTGTTACTCCGCCGCGAGCTTCACTTCGGGCGCGGCGGCGCGGACGTCGGCGTCGACTTGCGCTTCGAACTTGGCGAAGTTCTTCTGGAACATGCCGACCAGCGCGCGCGCGGTCTTGTCGAACTCGGCCTTGTCGGCCCAGGTCTTGATCGGGTCGAGGATGTGCGGCTCGACGCCGGGCAGCGAGGTCGGCACCGCAAAACCGAAGTAACGGTCGGTACGGAAATCCGCGTTGCGCAGGCTGCCGTCGAGCGCCGCGGTCAACAGCGCCCGCGTCACCTTGATCGGCATGCGACGGCCGGTGCCGTATTTACCGCCGGTCCAGCCGGTGTTGACCAGCCAGCAATCGACGTTGTGCTTGGCGATCAGGTCGCGCAGCAGATTGCCATAGACCGAGGGATCGCGCGGCAGGAACGGCGAGCCGAAGCAGGTCGAGAATTCCGGCTCCGGATCGTTGCCGAGACCGCGCTCGGTGCCGGCGACCTTGGCGGTGTAGCCGGACAGGAAGTGATACATCGCCTGCGCCGGAGTCAGCTTGGCGATCGGCGGCATCACGCCGAAGGCGTCGGCGGCGAGCATCACCAGGTTCTTCGGGTGACCGGCGCGGCCGGTGCGCGAGGCGTTGGGAATGAAATCGAGCGGATAGGCCGAGCGGGTGTTCTCGGTCTTCGAGCCGTCGTCGAAATCAGGCGTGCGGGTGTTGGCGTCGAGCACCACGTTTTCCAGCACCGCTCCGAAACGCTTGCTGGCGGCGTAGATCTCGGGCTCGGCTTCTTCCGACAGCTTGATGCACTTGGCGTAGCAGCCGCCTTCGAAGTTAAAGATGCCCTCGCCGCTCCAGCCGTGCTCGTCGTCGCCGATCAACGTGCGCTTCGGATCGGCCGACAGCGTGGTCTTGCCGGTACCGGAGAGGCCGAAGAAGATCGCGGCATCGCCGTTAGGTCCGACATTGGCCGAGCAGTGCATCGGCATCACGCCCTTTTCGGGCAGGTAATAATTCAGCGTGGTGAACACCGACTTCTTCATCTCGCCGGCATAATAAGACCCGCCGATCAGGACGATCTTGCGGGCGAAATCGATGGCCACGACGTTCTCGGATTTGCAGCCGTGACGTTTCGGATCGGCACGGAAGCTCGGCAGATCGATGATGGTGAGTTCCGGCACGAAGCTCGCGAGTTCAGAGGCATCGGGACGGATCAGCAAGGTGCGGATGAACAGCGAATGCCAGGCGAGCTCGGTGAACACGCGGGTCTTGATCCGGTGGGTCGGATCGGCGCCGCCGTAGAGATCCTGCGCGAACAGCTGCATGCCTTCGGCGTGCTTGAGGAAGTCGGCATAGAGCGTCGTGAATTGTTCCGACGTGATCGACTGGTTGCCGGCCCACCACATGTTCTTGTCGGTGGTCGCATCGCGAACCGTGAACTTGTCCTTGGGGCTGCGGCCGGTGAACTCGCCGGTATCCGCGCACAACGCGCCGTCGGACGACAGCACGGCCTCGCCGGCGCGCAGCGAATGCTCGGTGAGCTGCGCCGCGCCAAAATTCCAGTTCACACCCTTCAGGTTTTTCAAGCCGAACTTATCGGCGCCGAAGGCAGCATTATGAATGCCCATCTCTTGCACGAACAACCTCCTCGAACCCGCTATTATCCAGCGCGCATGTTGGAAAATGCGAGCCTGTCGCGATGGCTACAATATAGCCGCATTTACCCGGTGCATCGACCTAATACTGATGATCGCCGGCCTTGCCAAGCTGATCCGTCCGGTTTTGGTTTATTCTCGAGGCAGGCCAGATATGCCGCAAAAAACTTGTCGCAGCGGACCGTTAAGTGATTGCGCGATCATCACCGAACATCGATCGCCGCGATGGAACACACTGACGCACGTGCTGCGCCGCACCATAACCTTAAGTGGATATCGTGTGGTGTGATACGTCCCCGCGAGGCCGCGTCGGACCCAAGCGACGCATTTATGCACGCCAGCGTGCGCTCCTTTGTTGGCCCCGGCACAGCGCATCGGCGACGCCATCGCCGTCACGGCGATGGCGCGTTTATCGCCTGCGGTGAAAGCCCTGATAGGCGAGCGGGGTCGGTTCGGCGGCCGTATCAACCCTTGGCCCGGGCCTCGCCGACCAGCCGCACCAGCATCTTGCGCAATTCGGTGCCGTTGGTGACCCGCTCCGGAAACACCAGCCGCAAGGTCGCGGTGCCCGCCTGCATATCCATTCCGTCGGGATCACAACCGACGCAGCGCCATTCCGCGCTCTCAGCCCCGAGCAGTTTAGTCGCATAGAGATCAAGCGCGTCGCGGTGATCTTCATTCATATGCGCCACAGCACCGGGCTCGGCCTCGACCAGCGCGGCGGCATCGGAGAGGTCGCTCAAGAACTGCGCCGGCGCCAGATCGACGATGCGGCCAAATCCCGCCACCAGATGCGCGCCCGCGACGCCGATCCGGAAGAACGCGAAATCCTTGAAGCCGACAAAGGCCTCCGCCGACGGATGGGCGTTGAGATAGCGCCCGCGCAGCACTGCCGCATGATCCGGCTCCGCCTGTTCGGCGCGGCCGGCCAGCATGATCCGGGCCCCTTCCAGCGGGTCGCCGGCAACCCGTTCGTCCAGCATCAACGAGACCCTGGCATCCGCCATGATATTTCTGGTGTGCAACGCCAGCCGCGAAATCAGCAGAATCGGGGAGCCGTCGATGTCGCTGGCGACGTTGACCAGCGAGCAGTACGGATCGCCGCTGCCGGGCGTCAGGGTGGCCAAAGCGCCCTGCCGGCTGCGCCGGAGCAGCGAACGGGCGGATTCGGCGGGGTTGAAATCAACGGTCTCTCGCATCCCGTTTTCCCTATCTATCCTGTTGCATTGAGGGCCTTTTTCCGCGTAAACAGAGGCCGCTCTGGGTTGTCGCGTTTCGCGCTGCGGAACGTTTTCGGAACTCGGTCACACTTCAGCCCAGCTTGCATTGCTCGTTGATTGTGTTCGGGATCCATTAATTATACGGCGGATCGCGGGAAGCTCGCCGTTTCAGCCACCCCTTTCGAAAGCAGGCTCATGCCCACAATCGCCTTGGTCGACGACGACCGCAACATTCTCACATCGGTCTCGATCGCGCTGGAAGCCGAAGGCTACCGTATCATGACCTATACGGATGGCGCCTCGGCTCTCGACGGCTTTCGAACCAGCGCACCGGATCTGGCCATCCTCGACATCAAGATGCCGCGGATGGACGGCATGGAAACGCTGCGGCGGCTGCGGCAGAAGTCGGATCTGCCGGTGATCTTCCTGACCTCCAAGGACGAAGAGATCGACGAACTGTTCGGCCTCAAGATGGGCGCCGACGATTTTATCCGCAAGCCGTTCTCGCAACGGCTGCTGGTCGAGCGCGTCAAGGCGGTGCTGCGCCGCGCGGCGCCAAAGGATCCGACTGCGGTGCCCAAGGAGACCGATGCCAAGGCGCTGGATCGCGGCCTGCTGCGGATGGATCCGGAGCGCCACACCTGCACCTGGAAGAACGAGCCGGTGACCCTGACGGTCACGGAATTCCTGATCCTGCAGGCACTCGCGACCCGCCCCGGCGTGGTCAAGAGCCGCAACGCGCTGATGGATGCGGCCTATGACGATCAGGTCTATGTCGACGATCGCACCATCGACAGCCACATCAAGCGGCTGCGCAAGAAGTTCAAGGTGGTGGACGACGATTTCGAGATGATCGAAACCCTGTACGGCGTCGGCTACCGGTTCAAGGAAACCTGAGTTCCGGCAAAGCCCGCCAAAATCCGCAATGCATGCGCGTCGATTGGTGCATTGTTGACTGACGCCGTCGTCGGTCTGGAGTAGGATCGCGGACCTGAGGATGCGGGGCGCGCGGCGCGTCGCAGTATGTTGCGAAACAACCGGCAGTCTGGCCTTTGCTCGATCGAACGCAGTCCGATTCGGATCCGAACGCCGAGGACGAGCTCTCGTCCCCGGCGTCGGATTCCGTCGATACGCCACGCGCCCGGGGCTGGCAGGTTCCGCTGGGCTGGCTGAGCCGCGCCGGGCAATTTTTCTTCGCGCTGTCGTTTGCCAGCCTGTCGCGCCGCATCGTATCGCTCAACCTTGCCGGCCTGGTCGCGCTGGTGGCGAGCATCCTCTATCTGTCGCAGTTCCGGGCCGGCCTGATCGATGCGCGGGCGCAGAGCCTGCAAGTGTCGGCCGAAATCATCGCGGGCGCGATCGCGGCCTCGGCAACCGTCGAGACCAACACCATCACCATCGATCCCGACCGGCTGTCCGATCTGAAGACCGGCGAGACCGCACCGGAGGAATCCCCCGGGCTCGACTTCCCGATCAATCCGGAACGGGTGGCGCCGGTGCTGCGGCGGCTGGTGTCGCCGACCAATACCCGCGCCCGCATCTATGACCGAGACGGCGGCCTGATCCTCGACAGCCGCAGCCTCTATGGCAAAGGCGATGTGTTCCGCTTCGAACTGCCGCCTCTGCCGGACGAGAAGCCGGGCTTCTTCGAACGCAGCATGATCTCGATTCGCACCTGGCTCAATCGCGGCGATCTTCCGGTCTACCGCGACCTCGGGCTTGAAAACGGCAAGGGCTATCACGAGGTCACCGACGCGCTGGCCGGGCAGAAGGGCAGCCAGGTCCGCATCAACGAGCGCGGCGAGGTGATCGTATCGGTCGCGGTGCCGGTGCAGCGCTTCCGCGAGGTGTATGGGGCGCTGATGCTGTCGACCCAGGGCGGCGACATCGACCAGATGGTTACCGCCGAGCGGCTGGCGATTTTGAAAGTCGGCGGCGTCGCCGCGGCGGTCATGATCGTGCTGTCGCTGCTGCTGGCGAGCACGATCGCGGGTCCGGTGCGCCGGCTCGCCGACAGCGCCGAGCGGGTCCGCCGCCGCATCCGGACCCGGGTCGAGATTCCCGATTTCACCCGCCGCCGCGACGAGATCGGCCATCTCTCCGGCGCGCTGCGCGACATGACCGACGCGCTGTATAACCGCATGGAAGCGATCGAGATGTTCGCCGCCGACGTCGCCCATGAATTGAAGAACCCGCTGACCTCGCTGCGGTCCGCGGTCGAAACGCTGCCTCTGGCGCGCAACGAAAACAGCCGCGCGCGGTTGCTCGCGGTGATCGAACACGACGTCAAGCGGCTGGACCGGCTGATCTCCGATATTTCGGACGCCAGCCGGCTCGATGCCGAACTGCAGCGCCAGGACATGGCGGCGGTCGAGCTGCGCCGGCTGCTGAATACGCTGACCACGGTCGCCAATGAAACCAAGCTCGGCCACGATGTCGGCGTCCAGATCCGCTTCGAGGGCCGCGGCGCCACCGATACGTTCTCGGTGCCGGGCCACGATTCACGGCTCGGTCAGGTGATCTCGAATTTGCTGGTCAACGCCCAGTCGTTTTCAACCGCGGGCGGCAAGGTGCGCATCATCTGCCGCCGGGTGCGGTCGGAAATCGAAATCGTGGTCGATGATGACGGGCCGGGTATCCGCGAGGACGCGCTGGAACGGGTGTTCGAGCGATTTTATACCGACCGCCCGCATCAGGGCTTCGGCCAGAACTCCGGACTGGGCCTGTCGATTTCCAAACAGATCGTGGAAGCCCATGGCGGCCGCATCTGGGCGGAAAATCGCCCCGGGCCTGTCAATGACGAAGGCGAGCCGACGGTCGCCGGTGCACGCTTCACGCTGCGCCTGCCGGCTCCCGCCTCATGACAGCCAGCGCGGCTGCAAGCATCCACGCCTCCGCGGTGCAGGTCGGAGACCGCGCCGTGCTGATCCGCGGCCCGTCAGGGTCCGGCAAATCCCAACTCGCATTCCAGTTGATCCTGGCCGGCCGCTCCGGGCAGATTTCGCCGACCGTGCTGGTCGGTGACGACCGCGTGCATCTTCAGGCGAGCGGTGGTCAGCTCGTGGTCCGGCCGGCGCCGGCATTGGAAGGGCTGATCGAGGTTCGCGGCCTTGGCATCCGCCGCTGCGCGTTTACGAATGAGGCGATCGTCGGATTGGTGATCGATCTCGCGTCCGACGACGCCGAGCGGCTGCCGCCCCTGCAAGCGCTCCAGATCAACATAAACGGTATTTCGATACCAAGAATACCCGTGGGCGCAGGATTTCAAAGCTTGCCGATCGCCATCGCGGCACTGACTACCGATGATGGAACACAAACCAACCGGATTTTGGACAATTGTGTGAAGGGAATTAGTAACCATATCAGGCCCACACTCGCTACCGAATAGACCAGCGCGCGCTCTCCCTTCAAGGTCACAGTCCGGGAGAATTGTAACAAACCCCTCTTGCGCGGGGGCTCTGGATGGTCAAAGTGGCGCAGTTCGTGCGGTGCACCAAAAAGCACCCACGAGGAGTTTCCCGATGATTGGTCTAGTACTTGTGACCCATGGGCGCCTGGCCGACGAGTTCAAGGCCGCGCTCGAACACGTCATGGGCCCACAAAAGCAAATTGAAGCGGTGACGATCGGAGCCGAGGACGACTTCGGACCTGTGCCGCAGCGACATTATCGAAGCGGTCAACCGCGTCGATAGTGGCGATGGCGTTGCGATCCTCACCGACATGTTCGGCGGCACGCCGTCCAACCTCGCGATCTCCTGCATGAGCCGTCCGAAAGTGGAAGTGCTCGCGGGCATCAATCTTCCGATGCTGGTCAAGCTCGCCAAGGTCCGCGAAGAGCGCTCGCTTCCCGATGCCATTTCGATGGCGCAGGAAGCCGGGCGCAAATACGTCACCATCGCCAGCCGCGTTCTCGCCGGCAAATGAGCGAAGACGATACGCCGGCTGCGGACGACACAGGGCCGAGCATCCCGCAAGGCGCGCTGTCTCGCGAACTTCCCATCATCAACAAGCGCGGCCTGCACGCGCGGGCCTCGGCCAAATTCGTCCAGATGGTCGAGCGCTTCAACGCCGAGGTCTGGGTGACCCGCGGCAGCGAAACCGTCGGCGGCACCTCGATCATGGGCCTGATGATGCTGGCGGCGGGACCGGGCACCTCGATCGTGGTGTCGGCGGCCGGTCCGGAAGCCGAAGCGGCGCTGAACGCGATCGCCGAACTGGTCGGCGACAAATTCCACGAAGAAAATATGTGATCGCCCCGCGGCGCATGAAACGCCGCGGCTACTTGCCGGGTGGCACGATGTAGACCTTCCAGGTGCTCGACGGGCCGGAATGGCCGTGGAAAAACCGTTGCGTCGTCATGACGAGATTTTCCGCACCCGAAGCGTTGGCGGCCATCCACGCTTCGCAGGTCTTGATCCGGTAATCCGAGGTATCGCAGATTCCGATGAAGCCCTTTTGCCGGGCCTCCTCGAGCGAGGTCAGTCCCGACGACCAGGTTTCGCCCGGCGTATACGGCTTCGGATGATCCGGACTGTAGAACGTCATCGGCTCACCGATTTCGGTGGTGCCGGCGACCACGGGCCACAGCGACCCGAAGCGTTCGTGCCATGCCTGGGTCAGTTCGCGCGCGAGTTCGGAACGCGCGCTGTAGCCCGAGGCGCCGTTCGGATTGTCGGCCGCCTCGCGCGCCGCGATGGTCGGCGCCGCGGCGAGCACCGCCAGCGTGATCGCGAGCCACAGCGCGGTCAGATAAAACAGTGCGATCTTCGGAATCCGCAACGACGGAATTGCCACCAGCGCCAGCGGCACCAGGAAGAACAGCGAGATGCCCCAATCGGTCTTCAGATAGACGATGAAAGCCAGCGCGCCGAGCGGCGGCCCGATCGCCACCACGAACTGGATGACCCAGACATTGATCGCCTGCGGAAGGTTGACGCCGGGGTTCGGACCCCGCGACCATTGCCGCGTCATCAGCGACAGCGGCTGCCGTCTCAGGCTGGCCCACCAACCCGGCGTCAAGGCCAGCACCAGCCCCGCCAGCACGACCGGAACGGCGAGCAGCGCGGCGTTGTGTTCGAGATAGCCGATGACGAGTTGCAGGCACTGCGCCCGGTTGGTCAGGGCATAGACGTCGCCGGCATAGCTGAACGGCGCGAAGTCGACCTGTTTCAGCCACCACAGATGCGGCAGCATCGCGATCACCATGGTCGCGATCGCGACCCACGGCGCCGGCGAGCGCAGGAACGCCAGCCGTTGCGGATGCAGCAGCGCCGCGATCCCGACCGCGCCGATCATGGTCAGCACCCAGTATTTGGTCATCAGCGCCAGCGCGCCGGCCAGGCCGAGCCACAACCCGGCGCGCGCGCTGCGCTTCTCGAAGGCATCCAGATAAGCCAGCACCACCAGCGGCAGCGTCACCAGCTGCAGCAGATCCGGATTGTATTTGAAGCCCTTGAAATTGAAGATCGGATAGAGCGCGAGCATCACCACCACGAAGAACGCGCGTCGGCGATCGACCACGCGCAGCGCGGTGAACCACGAGATCACCAGCCCCGTGGAGACGGTGACCATCGCCAGCGCATAGGTGGCCCAATTGGCGACCGGAAAGATCTGAAACCACAGCCCCGCGACCCATCCCGACAACGGTGGATGCTTGCCGTAGCCGAGCTGGAATTTCTGGCCCCAGGCGAAGGCCTCGGCGACATCGAAATGAATGTCCTGCGCCGCCTTGAGCTGGATCAGGATCAGGGTCCAGAGCATCGCATGCAGCGCCGCGAAACCGATCACCAGCCAGGGGCCGGATCGGGGACTGGACGCCGTCGCGGTCAGCAAAGCCGCCAGCCGCCGCAGGCTCGGTCTGCGCCGCGCGCGCGACGCGGAGGGTAAAATGGAGGTCGTTGACATGGCTGCTGTGGGTAGCGCGTTTTCGCGGGCTTTGGAATCAGCTTGCCGTGAACGCGCGGCGCGCGATAAGGCCCTAAAACGCCGCATTCCGGTTGCCGCAGCGGGGGGCGAATGCTATCCCGCGCCCATGACAACCGCCCCTATTTCCAACATCCGCAACTTCTCCATCGTCGCCCATATCGACCATGGCAAATCGACCCTGGCCGACCGCCTGATCCAGATGACGGGCGGGCTGTCGGATCGCGAGATGGCGGGCAAGGAACAGGTGCTCGATTCCATGGATATCGAGCGCGAGCGCGGAATCACCATCAAGGCGCAGACCGTCCGGCTGAAATACCACGCCAAGGACGGCAAGGATTACATCTTCAACCTGATGGACACGCCGGGCCATGTCGACTTCGCCTACGAAGTCTCGCGTTCGCTGGCGGCCTGTGAAGGTTCCCTCCTCGTGGTCGACGCCAGCCAGGGCGTCGAGGCGCAGACGCTGGCCAATGTCTATCAGGCGCTCGACAACAATCACGAGATCGTGCCGGTGCTCAACAAGGTCGACCTGCCGGCCGCCGAGCCCGAAAAAGTAAAGCAGCAGATCGAGGACGTGATCGGCATCGACGCCTCGGACGCGGTGATGATCTCGGCGAAAACCGGCCTCGGCGTGCCCGATGTGCTGGAAGCCATCGTCACCCGACTGCCGCCGCCGAAAGGCGACCGCTCCGCGACCTTGAAGGCGCTGCTGGTCGACAGCTGGTACGACGTCTATCTCGGCGTCGTGGTGCTGGTCCGGGTGGTCGACGGCGTGATGAAGAAGGGCGAACGTATCCGCATGATGGGCACCGGCGCGGCCTATGATGTCGAACGTGTCGGTTTCTTTACGCCCAAGATGACCCAGGTCGACGAACTGGGCCCCGGCGAGATCGGTTTCATCACCGCCGCGATCAAGGAAGTCGCCGACACCCGCGTCGGCGACACCATCACCGACGACCGCAAGCCGGTCACCGAAATGCTGCCGGGCTTCAAGCCGGCGATCCCGGTGGTGTTCTGCGGGCTGTTTCCCGGTCGACGCCGACGACTTCGAAACGCTGCGCGCGGCGATGGGCAAGTTGCGGCTCAACGATGCGAGTTTCTCGTTCGAGATGGAAACCTCGGCCGCGCTCGGCTTCGGCTTTCGATGCGGCTTTCTCGGGCTGTTGCATCTGGAGATCATCCAGGAACGCCTGTCGCGCGAATTCGATCTCAATCTGATCGCGACCGCGCCGTCGGTGATCTACAAGATGAAGCTGACCGATGGCGAAATGATCGAGATTCACAATCCGATCGACATGCCCGACGTGGTCAAGATCGCCGAGATCGAAGAGCCCTGGATCGAGGCCACCATCCTGACCCCGGACGAATATCTCGGCAGCGTGCTGAAGCTGTGTCAGGAACGTCGCGGTTCGCAAAAGGAGCTGACCTATGTCGGCAGCCGCGCGATGGTCAAATACGATCTGCCGCTCAACGAAGTGGTGTTCGATTTCTACGATCGCCTGAAGTCGGTCTCCAAGGGCTACGCCTCGTTCGACTATCATCTGACCGACTACAAGGCGGCCGATCTGGTCAAGATGCAGATCCTGGTCAACAACGAGCCGGTCGACGCGCTGTCGATGCTGGTGCACAGGACCCGCGCCGAGGGCCGCGGCCGCGCCATGGTCGAGAAGATGAAGGAACTGATCCCGCCGCACATGTTCCAGATCCCGATCCAGGCGGCGATCGGCGGCAAGGTGATCGCGCGCGAGACCGTGCGCGCGCTGCGCAAGGACGTCACCGCCAAATGCTATGGCGGCGACATCACCCGCAAGCGCAAGCTTCTGGAGAAGCAGAAGGAAGGCAAGAAGAAGATGCGGCAGTTCGGCAAGGTCGACATCCCGCAGGAAGCCTTCATTGCCGCGCTGAAGGTCGATAGCTGATGCGCCGGCCGGCATTCCGGTTTGATGGTACCGTTTACCGCGCCGTGGCAGTTCGCCGCATGCTTTCGATTGCCGTAATACTACGGCTGTAAGTAACTGCGTCTCCTTAAGAAGTTTCTGGGACTTTGCAAAACGCCATTTACGATTTGCAGAGTCCATTTTCATGTTCAAGCTTCGATCGATTGCCGCCCGGCTCATTCTCGCGATCTCGCTGACGGTGGCCGCGGCCTGCGCCATCCTCGGCACTTTTTCGGTGATGCAGCAGCGGTCGCTGACCCGGATGGCGCTCGATCAGGAACTCAAGCTGCAGTTCGACAGCGTGATGGCCGCACTCAATTATGAGGGCCACGCCGCGATGGTTGTCAGCACCACGATTTCCTCGCTGCCGCCGGTGGCCGATGCGGTGATCAAGGGCGATCGCGACAAGCTGGAAGCGCTGCTGGGCGGCGCCAGCCAGGCGCTGAAGGCGCAAGGGATCCCGCTGATGAACGTGATCCTGCCACCGGCAACCATGTTCCTGCGCATTCACGACCCCAAGGCCTTCGGCGACGATCTGTCGCCGCGGCGTCCGACCGTCGTCGAGGGCAACACCACCGGAAAATCGATCGTCGGCATCGAACGCGGGCGCGATTCGCTCGCCAACTTCGCGATTACGCCGATCAAGCATGACGATAAGACCATCGCGGTGGTCGACGTCGGCGTGCCGTTCGGCAAGGAATTCGTCGACCGTGCCAAACGCCGCTTCGGCGTCGATCTCGCCGTGCACTGGTTCGATGCCGGCAGCTTCAAGACGCAGTCCTCGACCTTCGGCGATACGACGATCGCCACTCAGGACGAGATCAAGGCGGCCTTCGATGGCAAAACGGTGGAACGTGAAGCCGCGCTGAACGGCCATCCCGCCGCGATCTATCTCGGACAGATCAAGACCTATAGCGGCGAACCGATCGCGGTGCTCGAAGTGGTCAAAGACACCACCGCATACGAAGCGGCAGCGGCCAGTTCGCAGCGTAATCTGATGATCGGCACCGCGGTGATCCTGACCGGCGCCGTGTTGCTGGCGCTGCTGCTCGGCCGTGGCCTGTCGCGCCCGTTGATCGCGATCACGGCGGCGATGAACCGCCTGTCCAGCGGGGATACCAGCGTCACCATTCCCGGCGCCGACCGCACCGATGAACTCGGCACCATGGCCGCGACGGTCGAAGTGTTCCGGCGCAACATGATCGAGGCCAACTCGCTGCGCGATTCGCAGGATACCGCCAAGCAGCAGGCCGAAGTCGAGAAGAAGGCGCTGCAACGCCAGATGGCCGATCGTTTCGAGGCCGACGTCAAGGGTGTCGTCGCGGCCGTTGCCGAAGCGACCAGGGACATGCAGCGCGTCGCCAGCGAAATCACCTCCAGCGTCAATGGCACCTCGCAGCGTGCCTCGGCCGCGGCAGCGGCTTCGGAAGAAGCGTCGGCCAGCGTCAACACGGTGGCCGCGGCGACCGAGGAACTGGCTTCATCGGTGACCGAGATCGGACGGCAGGTCACCCATTCCAGCCAGGTCGCCGACGGCGCCGTGATCAAGGCCAGCCAGGCCACCGAAATGGTCGGCGGTCTTTCCGCGGCCGGCGAGAAAATCGGCGATGTGTTGCGCCTGATCGGCGCGATCGCGAGCCAGACCAATCTGCTCGCGCTCAACGCCACCATCGAGGCGGCCCGCGCCGGCGAGGCCGGACGGGGCTTTGCCGTGGTCGCCGCCGAGGTCAAGGAACTCGCCAGCCAGACCGCGAAAGCCACCGAAGAGATCGCCGGCCAGGTCACCGCGATCCAGGCCGCGACCGGCACCTGCGTCACCGCGATCGGCGACATTTCCAGCACCATCCGCGAAATCAGCGGCATCGCCACCACCATCGCGGCCGCGGTCGAGGAACAGGATTCGGCGACCCGCGAGATCGCGCGCAGCGTGCAGCAGGCCGCAGCCGGGACCGGCGAGGTTTCGCATAACGTCTCCGGCGCGAGCCAGGCTGCCGATCAATCGCGCGCGCTGGCCGATAACGTCATGGTCGCCTCGGGCGAACTCAGCCAGCACACCGCGACCTTGTTCCAGAGCGTCGACACGTTCCTCGCCGGACTGCGCGCCGCCTAGCGCGCCACGATCAACGCAACGGCGGCCTGGTCCAAAGGCCGCCGCTATTTCAATTCCCGAGTGGAGAACCCGAATGTTCAAGCTTCGATCGATTGCCGCCCGCCTGGTCCTCGCCATTTCGCTGACGGTGGCCGCCGCCTGCGCCATCCTGGGCACCTTCTCGGTGATGCAGCAGCGCGCGTTGACCCGGATGGCGCTCGATCAGCAGCTCAAACTTCAATACGACAGCGTAATCGCCGCGCTTAACTATGAGGGACGCGCCGCGATGGCGGTCAGCGTCGCGGTGGCCGAGCTGCCACCGGTCGCCGATGCGCTGATCAAGGGAGACCGCGATGCGCTGTTGGCATTGCTCGGCGATACCAACAAGGCGCTGAAAGCACAGGGCATCCCGCTGATGGACTTTGTCGTGCCGCCGGGAACCGCGTTCCTGCGGGTTCACGACCCGAAGGCACATGGCGATGACATGTCGGGGCGGCGCCCCACCGTCGCCGAGGGCAACAAGACCGGCAAGTTGATCGTGGGCGTCGAACGGGGACGCGATTCGCTCGCCAATTTCGCCATTGCGCCGATCATGCATGACGGCAAGACCATCGCGGTGGCCGACGTCGGCGCGCCGTTCGGCAAGGAATTCGTCGACAACGCCAAGAAGCGTTTCGGCGTCGATCTCGCCGTGCACTGGTTCAACGAAGGCAGTTTCAAGACGCAGTCCTCGACGTTCGGCGACCGCGCGGTCGCGACCCAGGACGAAATCAAAGCCGCGTTCGAAGGCAAGCCGGTGCTGCGCGAAGCCACGCTGGACGACCATCCCGCCGCGGTCTATCTCGGACAGATCAAGACCTATAGCGGCGAGCCGGTTGCGGTGCTCGAAGTCGTCAAGGACACCACCGAATACGAAGCCGCCGCGGCCAGTTCGCAACGCAATCTGATGCTGGGCACCGCCGTTATCCTCGCGGCGGCTGTGCTGCTCGCGCTGATGCTCGGCCGTGGCCTGTCGCGCCCGCTGATCGCGATCACCGCGGTGATGAACCGCCTGTCCAGCGGCGACACCAACGTCACCATTCCCGGCGCCGATCGCAGCGACGAACTCGGCACCATGGCCGCGACGGTCGATGTGTTCCGGCGCAACATGATCGAGGCCAATTCGCTGCGCGACTCGCAGGAGGCCGCCAAGCAGCAGACCGAAATCGAAAAGAGAGAATTGCAGCGCCAGATGGCCGATCGTTTCGAGGCCGACGTCAAGGGTGTCGTCGCCGCCGTTGCCGAAGCGACCAGGGACATGCAGCGCGTCGCCAGCGAAATCACCTCCAGCGTCAATGGCACCTCGCAGCGTGCCTCGGCCGCGGCAGCTGCTTCGGAAGAAGCGTCGGCCAGCGTCAACACGGTTGCCGCGGCAACCGAGGAACTGGCTTCCTCCGTGACCGAGATCGGCCGCCAGGTCACCCATTCCAGCCAGGTCGCCGACGGCGCCGTGGCCAAGGCCGCGCAAACCACCGAAATGGTCGGCGGTCTTTCCGCGGCCGGCGAGAAAATCGGCGATGTGTTGCGCCTGATCGGCGCGATCGCGAGCCAGACCAATCTGCTCGCGCTCAACGCCACCATCGAGGCGGCCCGCGCCGGCGAGGCCGGACGGGGCTTTGCCGTGGTCGCCGCCGAGGTCAAGGAACTCGCCAGCCAGACCGCGAAAGCCACCGAAGAGATCGCGGGCCAGGTCAGTGCGATTCAGGCCGCCACCGGGAGCTGCGTCGCTGCGATCGGCGACATCAGCGACACGATTCGCGAGATCAGCGGTATCGCCACCACCATCGCGGCCGCGGTCGAGGAACAGGATTCGGCGACCCGCGAGATCGCGCGCAGCGTGCAGCAGGCTGCAGCCGGCACCGGCGAAGTGTCCCACAACGTCTCCGGCGCGAGCCACGCTGCCGATCAATCGCGCGCGCTGGCGGACAACGTCATGGTCGCCTCGGGCGAACTCAGCCAGCACGCCACAACCTTGTTCCAGAGCGTCGACACGTTCCTTGCCGGACTGCGCGCCGCCTGATCGCCAGCGCCGCAGACCGGGAACTTCAAGCAGTCGCCTTCGTTCGAGTTCGATGTGTCCGCCTGACGGTGGTCGGGCGGGCACAGTCAAGCCGACGCCGGGTGCGTCGATGTATTTTCATCCGTCCACCCGCCTTGATCGGCAGCGGCGGATAGACCACCATGTCCCCGCCAAATCAAAACCCTGGAAAAGGGGCGAGGAAACATGAACAAGATTTCAGGCTTCGGACTTGTCGAGCGCGCCCAGGCGCTGGCGCCATTGATCGCAAGCGAGGCCGACGCCATCGAACGCAGCCGGCGGTTGACGCCCCCGGTGGTCTCCGGCCTGATCGAAAACGGATTATATCGCGCGCTGCTGCCGCAAAGTGTCGGCGGCGCCGAGGCGCCGCTCGAAACCTTCATGGGCATGCTGGAGCAGGTCGCGATGGCCGACGCCTCCACTGCCTGGTGCCTCGGGCAATGCAGCGTCTGCGCCATGACCGCCGCCTATCTCGACCCCGAGACCGCACGTGAGATTTTCGGGCCTGCCGACGGCATTCTCGCCTGGGGAGCGATCTCGGGCGAGGTCCAGGTCGTCCCCGGCGGCTATCGCGCCCATGGCCGCTGGAATTTCGCGTCCGGCTCCCGCCAGGCGAACTGGCTCGGCGCGCATGTTCAGGTCGTCGAGGCCGACGGCACCAAGCGGCGCAAGGCGGATGGCTCGCCGGAAATTCGCACCATCCTGTTCCCGATGTCGAGCGCCACGATGTACGACGTCTGGGACGTGATCGGGCTCAGGGGCACCGGCACCGATTCCTATTCGGTCGACAATCTGTTCATCCCGGAACGGTTCTCGGCGCTGCGCGACGATCCGACGGCGGTGCGCGAAAAAGGTCCGATCTACCGGCTCACCACCAACATCGTGTTCGGCATGGGCTTTGCGTCGGTCGCGGTCGGCGTCGCACGCGCGACGCTGAACGCCGCTACCGATCTGGCGCGCGGCAAGACCCCCCAGGGCATCAAGGCGATGCGCGAGAACAATGCGGTGCAGGGCTTGCTCGGCCGCACCGAAGGCAATCTGCGCGCGGCGCGCGCCTATCTGCGGGCCACCGCCGGCGAGGTGTGGCGCGACCTGACCGAAAAAGGCAACTACACCGAAGAGCATCGCATCGCGATGCGGCTGGCCTCGACCTGGACCATCCATCAGGCCGCCGCCGTGGTCGACACCGCCTATCACATGGCCGGCGCCACCGCGGTGTTCGCCGCCAATCCGTTCGAGCGCCGCTTTCGCGACATGCACGCGATCGCCCAGCAGATCCAGTCCCGCGACACGCATTACGAGGATGTCGGCCGGGCGACTGCTGGCGACGGTCCCCGCCGCGGCCGGCAAGGCAAGCTGATCGGCGCCCGCGTGGGCACCAAAAGCAAGGCTTCCCGCAACGGGATTTCAGGCTTTTCGGATCCCGCGGTCGAAGCGGTGTTCGCGAGCTATCCGAAACCGCTGAAGACAAAATTGCTGGCGTTGCGACGACTGATCCTCGACACCGCCAGAACCACGGGCGGCGTCGGCCCGCTGGAAGAAACGCTGAAATGGGGACAGCCGAGCTACCTGACTTCGGCGAGCGGGAGCGGCAGCACGGTTCGCATCGACCGGATCAAATCCGCACCAACCGGTACGCGATCTTTTTTCATTGCCAGACCCGGCTGATCGAGACCTTTCGCGAATTGTATCCGACGCAAATGCGCTATGGCGGCAACCGCTGCATCATCCTGACCACGGAAGACGCGGTCCCCGAACCGGCGCTGCGCCACTGCGTGGCGCTGGCGCTGACGTATCATTTGAACAAGCGGAAGGGTATGAACGGCAAGTAAAGGCTCCAACACCGTCATTCCGAAATGGCGCGAAGCTCCAGACCCCAGATGCGCAATTGCGCATCGGGAAATCTCGATTCCGGGTTCGATGCGGCGCATCGCCCCGGAATGACGGTGTTTCTAGCCCCCTATGCCACCAGCGCCGGCTTGCCGAGCCCCGCGGCGTCGGCGCCGCATTGCGCGTTCAATAGTCCGACGATCTCGGCGTTGGGCCGCGCATGGCTGAACAGAAAGCCCTGGCCTTCATGGCAGCCTTCGGCGCGCAGGCAGTTCAGTTCGGTCTCGGTCTCGACGCCTTCGGCCGTGATGGTGACACCGAGACCGACGCCGAGGCTGATGATCGCGCGCACGATCGCCTGGGCGTCACTGTTGGTGCCGAGCCCGCGCACAAACGATTGGTCGATCTTGATCTTGTCGAACGGAAAGCTGCGCAGGTAGCTCAGGCTCGAATAACCGGTGCCGAAATCGTCCATCGAAATCCGCACGCCGAGCGCGCGCAGCGCATGCAGCGTGGCCAGCACCTGGCTGCTCTTTTCCAGCAGCAGGGTCTCGGTGATCTCGAGTTCCAGCCGCTTGGCCGAGCAGGCCGGAATGCTTCAGCGCATCCATCACCACCGACAACAGGTTGCCGGTTCGAAATTGCAGCGGCGAAAGATTGACCGCGACCCGCACGTCGCCGGGCCATTTCGCGGCGTCCATGCAGGCGCGTTGCAGCATCAGGCCGCCGAGCGCCTTGATCAGGCCGGTCTCTTCCGCGACCGGGATGAATTCGGCCGGCGAGACCATGCCGCGCTCCGGGATGCGGCCAGCGCACCAGCGCCTCGAAGCCGGTGATGCGCCCGGTCGAAAGGTCGACCAGCGGCTGGTAATACGGCCGCAGTACGCCGTTCTGGATCGCGCCGCGCAGATCGGTCTCGATCTTGCGGCGGGTCTGGGCACGCGCATCCATGCCCGCCTCGAAGAAGCTGAAGGTGCCGCGTAAGTCGTTCTTGGCGCGCGACAGCGCCATGTCGGCATGCTTCAACAGCTTCTCGGATTCGTCGCCGTCGCCGGGCGCCATCGCGATGCCGATGCTGGCGCCGATCACGACGGAATGGCCGTCCAGCAGGAAAGCCTCGCCGATCGCCTCGAGCAGACGCCGCGCCAGCAGCACCGCCTCTTCCGGCCGCGTCAGCCCGCTTTGGACGATGGCGAATTCGTCGGAGTTGAGCCGGGCGAGCGTATCTTGCTCGCGCAAGGTCGAGCGCAGGCGCTTGGCGACGCGCGCGCAGCAGCTTGTCGCCGATCCCATGGCCGAGCGTGTCGTTGACCGCCTTGAAGTTGTCCAGGCCGAGCACCAGCACCGCAATCTTGTCCGAGCTGCGCCGCGTATGCTGCAGCATCTCGTCCATTTCCTGCCGCAGCAGATTGCGGTTCGGCAGTCCGGTCAAACCGTCATGCTGGGCCATGAAGGCCAGCCGCGCCTCGGCGCGCTTGCGCTCGGTGATGTCCATCAGCGCCAGCAGCACCGCGGGCCGGTCGTTATAGACCAGTTCGCGCGAATAGATCGCCAGGTCGATCAGCGTGCCGTCGGCCCTGACATGCTTCCAGGTGCGGGCGGCCAATTCGTCGCTGGAGCGGTCGCCGGCCCAGGGCGGTTCGGCCTCGAACGCCTGGACGCTGCCGATGCTGAGCTTGACGAACTCGGCGCGGCTATAGCCGTAATGCGCCACCGCGGCGTCGTTGACGCCGAGAATGCGTTCATTATCCAGCGCGCAGACGATCATCGGCACCGGATTGCTGTCGAACAACAGCCGGAACGAGGCCTCGCGCTGCTTGAGTTCGGTGATGTCGACGCGCAGACCGATGATGCCGCCATCCTCGGTCAGCCGCTCCTCGATCAGAATGCAACGTCCATCGGCGAGGATCTGCTCATGGCGCGCGCCGGGCTGATAAAGCCGCGCGAGCCGCTCGGTGATCCACTCTTCTTCACGGCCGATCGCTTCAGGATAATCGCCGCGCTCGACGCCGATGCGGATGGTGTCCTGCAAGCGGGCGCCCGGCTGAAACAGATCGGAGCTGCGGCTGTAGATTTCGGAATATTTCCTGTTCCACAGGATGTAGCGGCCCTCGGCATCGAGAAACACGATGCCCTGCGGCAACAGATCGATCGCCTGGCGCAGCCGTTCGTGCGATTTCCGCGCCTGCGCGACCGCCGCCTCGGCCTCGGCGCGCATGCGCACGATTTCGCCGATCTCCACGACCGGGCGACCGTTGCGGCGTCGACGCTTCGGAACAGGTTTCGCCAGCCGTCCGGCAACCGCCGCGTGTTTTGATTTTCTTGTCTTGGGCCGGATCTTGGGCCGGATTGTCGGCATCGGTACGCCTCACTCGCATTCAGCGGGCCCGTTGTCCGACAAGGTTGTTAAAAAAATGGTATCTGCGTCCGGTCGCCGCCATGGCACCCGGGTTCCAAGTGCCTGTTAATAGGGCTAATTCGGCTTCCGGCGGTATAAACGCCTGAGACGGTGCGTTTCGTTATGCAAAGATCCCGGGCAAAACCATCCCGGCTCCAGCTTATTTATGCAACACACGCGGCAATTGCACAACGAATGCGCGCATTGACCAGCAACGGGTGAAAATTCGCCAATGTGAGAAAGGGTTATCGAGCGGTTAAGAAAATGCGCGACCGCATCCTCGTTCGATCGTTCGATCAGAACGATGCCGTGTGATCGGAGCGAGATGCAAGCCGAAGCATCGTCACGGACGAGCCGCGCGGTGAAGCCGGCACCCAATACGATTACGGTGTTGATGCGCGCCTGCCATACCGGGGCGGCAAAACGATCGCGATCAAGCGATTGCGACCGGCGCCGTTAGTTTCGCCTGTCGTTTCCATGTTAGGCTGCGGCGACAGAGTGATTCAATGACCCCTCGCCTGCTGCTGTTCCCCATCCTCATCTCGGCATGTGTCGCGATCTCCACCGCGGCGCTGGCACAGGACAAGGGCACCCTCGACCCCCGGCCGCTGCCGCCCCTGGCCAACCCGAACGACCCGACGGTCGGCGCCAAGCAATTATTCGGCCGCAAGATCCTGCCGGCGGCGATGCCGACCCGGGTGATCGGCTTCTACTCCAAGGGCTGTATCGCCGGCGCCAAGGCGCTGCCGATCAACGGCGATACCTGGCAGGTCATGCGTTTGTCACGCAATCGCAACTGGGCCCATCCCGACATGGTCGCGCTGCTGGAGCGGCTGTCGGCGAAAGCGCACAAGGACGCCGGCTGGCCGGGCCTGTTGATCGGCGACATGGCGCAACCACGCGGCGGTCCGATGATAACGGGGCACGCCAGCCATCAGATCGGACTTGACGCCGACGTCTGGCTGACGCCGATGCCCGATCATCGGCTGTCGCGCGAGGAACGCGAGGAAATGTCGGCGGTGATGATGGTGCGTCCCGACCGGCTCGACATCGATCCGAAAGTCTGGACCCCGGGTCATCTGAAGGTGATCCGCGACGCGGCGATGGAGCCGCGGGTGGAACGGATTTTCGTCAATCCCGCGATCAAGAAGGCGCTGTGCCGCGAAGCCAAGGGCGACCGCAGCTGGCTCTCCAAGGTCCGCCCCTATTGGGGCCATGACTACCATTTCCATATCCGCATCACCTGCCCGGCCGACGCCGACGAATGCAAGCCGCAGCCCGCGCCCGCCGAGACCGAGGGTTGCGCCGCCTCCGATCTGGCCTGGTGGTTCAAGGATTCCGTCCTGCACCCCAAGCCGTCGGCCGAACCCGCGAAACCGAGCCACCCGATCACCCTGGCGCAAATGCCGGCCGATTGCCGTGAGGTATTGCCGGCGCCGGATGCCAGGCAATAAGCCGCGGCAAGGTGGTTTGATCGCGGTTGGAAACACGCTAATATCGGTCATCGCCGCGCCGTAAGCGCCGGGCGAGGCTTTGGATCAGGGCTGCTGATCTATTTCATTTCCGATCAACGTGAGCAGTCCGTCGGTTCGGCGGTCCTCAGCTGCGGGAAATACTTCGAAGGATTCATCATGCGCATCAGTGCACGCAACCAGCTCAAGGGCACCGTGGTCGAAGTCACCAAGGGTGCGACCACCTCGCATGTGCGGGTCGATATCGGTAACGGCCAGATCGTGACGTCCTCGATCACCAACGAGGCGGTCGACGAACTCGGCATCAAGGCCAAGGGTCACGTGACCGTGGTGGTAAAAGCTTCAGACGTCATGATTGCGGTGGATTGAACATGCGAAATGCTCTGCTGATCGGTTTTGTCCTGCTTGGAACGACGTCGGCTTTCGCCGCGGATGAGCCAAGCGGCTGCGACAAATTCAAATGGCCGATCGAGCACGAGCGCGCGGCCCTGACGGCGCCGGACCGGGTCAAGCTCGCGTCCGGCGCGGAAGTCGCGGCGGTCCCCGCCACCGGCATGACGCTGGCGCTGCAGCCGACCGCCGATGCCAAGCTGCCGACGGCGCCCGAGCGCGCGCCCAAGGAAGGCACCTTCGCGGGCTTCGCCAGCTTTAAAGACGCGCCCAAGCCCGGCATCTACACTTTCAGCCTGTCCGAGGGCGCCTGGATCGATGTGGTCCAGAACGGCCATGCGCTGAAGCCGAAGGCGTTCAGCGGCGCGACCGATTGCGACGGCATTCGCAAGACCATGAAATACGAGATTTCCGCCAGCCCGTTCGTGCTGCAAATCAGCGGCGCCAGGGACAATGCGCTGTCGGTGGCGATCCTTCCCGCACCATAGGCCAGCGACCATAGACCCCAGCCCATAGACCAACGAAGCCTTTTACCAACCCGTTCAGGCTGCTATTGTTTTAGGCGCGAACTCCCGACCGGCCGTAAGCCATCGGGATCCCGCGGAACGGTGCTTCCGCCTGTCGCAGAACCGTTATTTTCAACGCCCGATTTGCGCGCGCTGGCGCCGCGAATGGGCATGGAGCGCCCCATGCACCGTCTTGCCGGAATTTCTCTGCTTGCTTTCACGATCCTGTTCGGATCGGCCTTCTCGCCAGCATCGGCGCAGGACAAGAGCCTCACCGTGTTCGCCGCCGCCTCGATGAAGAATGCGCTCGACGAGGTCGATGCCGCCTATACCGCCAAGAGCGGCGTCAAGATCGCGGCGAGCTACGCCGCCAGTTCAACCCTGGCCAAGCAGCTCGAACAGGGCGCGCCCGCGGATGTGTTCGTTTCCGCCGACACCGACTGGATGGATTATGCGACGACCAAAAAGAACATCAACGAGCCGACCCGGGTCAATCTGCTCGGCAATAGCATCGTGCTGATCGCGCCGAAGGATTCCAAGATCGACAATGTGAAGATCGCGCAGGGCTTCGACCTCGCGGGCCTTGCCGGCGACGGCAAGATCGCGACCGGCGACGTCAAGTCGGTGCCGGTCGGTAAATATGCACAGGCAGCCCTCGAGAAGCTCGGCGCGTGGCAGGCCGCGGCGCCGAAATTCGCGATGGCCGAGAGCGTGCGCGCGGCGCTGGCGCTGGTGGCGCGCGGCGAGGCCGTGCTCGGCATCGTCTATTCGACCGACGCCAAGGTCGAGCCCGGCGTCAAGATCGTCGGCACCTTCCCGGCGGATTCACATCCGGCGATCATCTATCCGGTGGCGGCGACGACCACTGCCAAGACCGAGGCGGCGGATTATCTGGCTTTCCTGAAAACCTCGGCCGCCAAGTCCATCTTCGAAAAATACGGCTTCAGCTACCTGATCAGCCCGACCACCTGACGCGCTGGACCCGACGCGTGCTGGATATCTCGCCGACGGAGTGGACGGCGATCCTGCTGTCGCTGCGGGTCGCGACCGTCGCAACGCTGATCGCGACGCCGCTCGGGATCGGCGTCGCCTGGCTGCTGGCGCGGCGTGATTTCTGGGGCAAGTCGCTGATCGACGCCCTGATCTATCTGCCGCTGGTGCTGCCGCCCGTCGTGACAGGCTATCTGCTGCTGCTGACCTTCGGCCGGCGCGGCATGGTCGGCGCGTGGCTGGCGGATCATCTCGGGATCGTGCTGGCGTTCCGCTGGACCGGCGCGGTGCTGGCCTGCGGCGTGATGTCGTTTCCGCTGCTGGTGCGACCGATCCGACTATCCATCGAGGCGGTCGACCGGCGGCTGGAGCAGGCCGCGGCGACGCTTGGCGCCGCCCCCTGGCGCGTGTTCCTGACCGTAACGTTGCCACTGGCGCTGCCCGGCGTGCTGGCCGGCATGGTGCTCGGCTTCGCCAAGGCGATCGGCGAATTCGGCGCCACCATCACCTTCGTCTCGAACATTCCCGGCGAGACCCAGACCATCTCGTCGGCGATCTATTCGCTGATCCAGACCCCCGACGGCGACGCCGCGGCGTTTCGATTGGTACTGGTGTCGGTCTTCATCGCCACCGCGGCGCTGGTCGCGTCCGAAATACTGGCGCGTCGCGCCACCCGACGGCTGCATGGGAACTGATCATGCTGCGCGTTGACGTTTCCAAAAAGCTCGGTGAGTTCACGCTGGAAGCCGCATTCACCAGCGAGGGCCGCGTCACCGGATTGTTCGGCGCGTCGGGCGCCGGCAAGAGTTCGCTGATCAACATGATCGCGGGACTGGTGACCCCCGACCGCGGCATCATCGCGCTCGACGGCGAGACGCTCGACGACACCGCCTCGCGCATTCACGTGCCGCCCTACCGCCGGCGCATCGGCTATGTGTTCCAGGATGCACGGCTGTTTCCGCATCTCGACGTACGCCAAAACCTCGATTACGGCCGGCGCATGAACAAACTTGCCGAGGATCCGGCGCAGCGCACCCGCGTGATCGACCTGCTTGATATCGGTACGCTGCTGGACCGCCGTCCCGGCAAGCTGTCTGGCGGCGAGCGCCAGCGCGTCGCGTTCGGGCGAGCACTGTTGTCGAAGCCGAGATTGCTGTTGCTAGACGAACCGCTGGGCGCGCCTCGACGAAGACCGCAAGCGCGAAATCCTGCCTTATCTGGTACGGCTGCGCGACGAAGCCGGCATTCCCATGGTCTATGTCAGCCACGACGCGGCCGAGCTTCGGCAACTGGCCACCCAGATCGTGATGCTCAAAGGCGGCCGCATCACCGCTTTCGGCGGCGTCAAGGTGCTGCAAGTCTAGGCCGCGACCGGCATGCCGGGAGCTCGACCGCAGGCCTCGTGTCCTCTCATCAACCTATCGGCTCGACCCATTGGGCGCGCGAGGGCCCCGGCGGAAATGGATCGCTGAAGTATTGGGTTTCGCGCGCGACCTTGCCGTCGCTGAATTCCATGATGCTCACGGTGTAAGACGGCTTGCCGTCATACGTCAGGACGAATTCGGTGACCCAGAGGTCGTCCGGCACCGACAATACGCCGCACTTTGAAGTGCTTCTGGTTCGGCTGTGCGAAACGGGACGCCTGAATATGGCGCCGACCGCGAATTCGCTCCCCGGACTGCGGATATTCGAGCACCGCATCTTCCCGGTAGATCTCGTGCTCCGCGTCGAAATCATCGGCGTCGGAAGCGGCCCAGTGACGATCCAGGGCAGATCGGATGGTGTCGTCGTCATTCATGGCCTTCCCTCGCGTCAGGTGCAGGGCAAGACCTTATAGCTCAAACGGAGGCGGAGCGGAACGTCCGAGGAGGGGCGGTCGCCATCAACTCGCGCCGGCTTGGCGCGGTTCGCCAGAATGTCCGATGGAGCTGAACGCATAAAAAGCGATCAAGAAAGCGTATCGCGACCTCGATGTGACGCGATACGCCAAGTTGGCCAATTGAGGTTGGATCTATCGATCGACGTTGAGAACCTGACCGGTCGTCGAGTCGACGTCCACTTCCATGTACCGTCCGAGTTCGTCCCGTCCTTCGATCTGCCATTCGTCACCGGCGAACTCGGTATGCGACACCGTGACGAGGCCGATGTTGGTGGCGACGTCGAGCGCAAGCTGCATCGAAACGGCGCCGCCGGAATCATAGGCCAGCGCCGGTGTCGCGATCGCGAGCGTTGCGGCCGTGGCGATCGGAATCCAAAACTTGTGCATCGGAACCTCCTGTTCAAACGTCCTGATGCTCAGGACATGTTCGCAAAGACATCCCTGAAAACCGTTGGGAGTGCGACCCGTTCCCGTGGAAGCGGAGGTGATTTTTTGGCTGCATCTGGGCAATAAGCGGAAGTCGTCGACTTAGTGACCGATCATTCGCAAAGCGCTAAACGTCGCGGCAGACGTCAACCCATCTGGCGGCAACAAGATGGGCGAAGCGCTCCGGCGAAATGCGGACGGCGACATGGGTCGAGCCACCCGCAGTCACGACTTCTTCGAAACGTTGCAAACGAATGTCGAAAAATACGGGCAGCGGCCGGGCCAAGCAGAGGGGCGTGATGCCGCCCACGGGATGGCCTGTGATTTCCGAAGCCTCGGGTCCTGTCAACAATTGCCCCTTGCCGCCAAGCACCTCCTTCATTTTTCGGTTGTCGAGCCGCGCATCCCCGCAGGCGACGACAATGGCCACGTGTTCGGCCACACGCAATGCCAGCGTCTTGGCGACCTGCGCAGGCAGGACGTTCCACGCGCGAGCGATCAAGTCGGTTGTGTGCGCCTCGACCAGCTCGACGACCTTCGCCTCAGGGGCATGGCACGCCAGGAATTTCCGCACGGCCTGGTCCGTCACATCACTCCTCCTTGTCACTCCGTCACCTGCGATCGTTATCCAGCCACCGCATTACGAAGACGGCCGACACCCTCGATCTCGATTTCAATCGAGTCACCCCGCGTGACGGCCTGCGTCTTGCCCGGTGTGCCGGTGAAAATCACGTCGCCGGGCATCAGCGTCACAAATTGTGAGACATAGCTGAGCAAGCGGTCAGGAGAATAGACCAACTCGCTGGTCGAGGAATCCTGCCGAAGATCCCCATTGATCCATGTCCGCAGTCGCAAGCCGCTGTAATCAAGTCCGGTGACGATCTCCGGTCCCATCGGACCGAATCCGTCCGCCCCTTTTGCACGGAACCATTGCAGATCATTCAGCAACCATTCGCGGTCGACGAGATCGTTGCCGATGGAAACGCCGAACACGTGCTTGTTAGCTGCCGCTTCGCTGATCCGCTTCGCCTTTTTCCCGACCACGAGCACCAGTTCGCCTTCGAAGTGAACGTTGGTCGCGCCTTCCGGAAAAACGATATCCGCCCCATCGGGGATCAGGCTGCTTGGAAATTTGGCGAAAATCACCGGCTTGGTCATGTCGAGGGGCTTGCCGCCCGGCGTGGTGAATCCGCCCTCCGCGGAAGTGACGAACTGCTGATGGCTCGCATAGTTCAGCCCCACGGCGATGACCTTGGACGGTTCACAGGGGACCAGCAGTCGTACCTCGTCTCGGCGGAAAACACTGCCCGTCGGCAGCGGACTCTCGAAGATCGAACCCGCGAGCTCTTCGATCACGCCGTCCCTCAATCTGCCGTAGGCGGCACGGCCACCCGTTTCAAACCGAACAAATCTCTCGACCTTGACGCCAACCACCATCAATGGTGCCCTCCATCTGCATCGGCCTCTGCTTTCGGGGACGCTACCGGTGGACACGCGGAAAAGTCTTGAACGATTGTGCATCAAGGCCATGGCCGTCGACGAATCGCGCCTCGGCGCCGCGAATGCAACGCGTTCATGTTTGGGTCGCGGCGACGGCGCTTTTGCTCTAGATTGCGGTCATGGACGCAGTTTCAAAGCCTGATCACCATTTGACTGGCCGGGTCGCGCGCGGGATAGAGCGCGTCCGCGTGGGCAAGGGACGATCGGGAATCGAGCGTGCCGAGATCCACATCGGCAATGGCGGATTTTCTCCCCATCGCCACGATACCTACGCGATCGGGCTTACTCTCTCCGGAATTCAGACTTTCCATTATCGCGGCACTCGCCGATATTGCTTTCCCCGGCAGTGCCACGTGCTCCATCCCGACGAGATACATGATGGCATCGCATCGGACGATGCAGGCTTCGGCTATCGCATTCTCTATGTGGCACCGAAGGCCCTGCAAACGTTCCTGAACGGCAGGCCGCTCCCCTTCGTCGCCGATCCCGTCGTAACGCCCGGATCCGGTTTGACCCGATTGATGTCGAGGTTGTGGGACGTCGATGACGACCTGGACGATGTTGACGACGACGAAATGATCTTCTCGATCGCCGAGTTTCTGCACACCTGTTCGAAGGCGCCCTCCGAAGACAGCCGGCCGGAAATACCTTGGCGGGCAATAAGCAGGGTTTGCGAACGACTGAACGAACGACCCGCGGCTCGTTGCACGGCAACGGAGCTCGAGCGGATATCCGGCCTGGATCGATGGACTTCTCGCGCGGGCTTTTCGCGCGGCCTACGGCACCTCGCCGCGAAGTTTTCGGACCATGCGTCAACTCGATTGGGTGCGGCGTCATCTGGTCCACGGCGCTTCGGCGGCTGAGGCGGCTGCGGAGGCGGGTTTTTCGGATCAAAGCCATATTCGCGCATGTTCAAGAGGGCGTACGGGTGCACGCCGATGCAGTGGCTGGAGGCTCTCCGACGCTGATGCAT